>CAZUCE010000069.1:0-2600 GCA_964619265.1 uncultured Planctomycetaceae bacterium | reverse complement strand
CGGCGGGGTCGTGGGCGGCGGGGTCGTGGGCCAGAGGGTCGAAGGAGGATTCGTTGGATCGCATGGGAACGAGGTGCCAATCGCCCGCGTGAGAGTCACCCCGCGCTCTGGCTGGCCTGGATCCTACGCCGGCTCCCGGCTCCTCCGAAGAACCGCCCGGCGCTTCGCTCAAGCGATCCGCTACGGCAAGCTCTCCGGGGTGCAAGGCCGATCCGATCCTCACCCGCCCGAAGGGCACGCAAGCTCCGGGGAGCTGGAGCGAGTTGCCGGTCGCTGGCAGGCGAAGGGTTCGGGTGAGCACTACCGCGACGCTCGCTTTCGGCCCGGGCATCGGGACGCAGACGGGAAGTTGGTCCGCAAGCTGATCCGCGCCCACGCGTCCCGTCCACCTCGGCGAATTCTCGATGCGCCCTGCGGCTCCGGTCGCTTGAGCAGGCCCTTGTTCGAGCTGGGAGCCTCTCGGGTTCTCGGTCTGGACGCATCCGCGGAGATGCTTCGCGCGCGACCCGAGGGTCTGGACGTCGTCCTAGGTCGCATCGAGCGCCTCCCGTTCCGCTCGGCCAGCTTCGATTTGGTCGTAGCCTGCCGATTGCTCCACCACGTGAACGATGAGGATGCAAGCGTCGCTTTGCTGACCGAGTTGCTGCGCGTTTGTAGCGGCCTGCTGGTTTTCTCCTTCTGGGAAGCTTGCTCCTGGCCCGGGCTGCGGCGCCAGCTCGGATGGTCGAGCCCCGACCGGGCGGGACGCGTTTTGATTTCGTCCGCCCGCCTGGAAACTCGCCTGCGGCTTGCTGGTGGGCGGGTCCTGGGACGCTGCTCGCGCGGGGGCTGGTTCTCGACTCAGGTCTTCGTCGCGGCCGAGCCGATCGCAATTCGATGAGGATCGGCGCCACTCCGAGCCACACGGCCCTCTCACGCCCGGGTCACCTGCCGCCGTTCCAAGGGGCGCAGCTCGAGTTGTTCGGAGACCGCGGGATGTTCGAGCAAGCCGAAGCGCTGCTCGCCGAGCATCACGACGCAGGACGGGACGCCGGCGAATTCCGCGAGCTCGGAAACCTCTCGGTCTACTCCAAGGGTGGTCCGCTCGGAGAGTCCGGCAGCCGGCGCCACGGGCGCGCGCTGCGCTTCTTGCATCGGGAGCCGCCGCGCCGCCGGGAATTCACCAATCTCGCCTGGCTGAGACGCCAGGGCTTTGAAGCAGCCGAGCCTCTGCTGTCGGCCTTCGCTCGGCGCGGATCTCGCCTGATCGCTCAGCTGCTGGTCACCGCGCGCGTCGAACGCGCCGGCGGCCTGCGCACCTTGCTCGAAGACGGGCGCCGCGATCCCCTTCGCGAGCCGGTGCTAGCAAGACTGGCCACCACCGTCGGCGCCCTGCACGCGCGGGGATTTCTGCACGGCGATCTCTACCCGCGCAACTTGCTGTACAGCGGCGGGATCGGGGCGGGCGGCACGGGAGGCGGCCTGCGCATCGTATTGCTCGACGCGTGGCGCGGCGGACCCCACAAAAAACCCAACGTGCTCGCCCACGCAGCTCGCGATCTGGGCTGCTTCTTTCTCCACGGAGCCGAGTGGTTGGACACGCTTGAACAGGCGAGCTTCTACGAGAGCTACCTGTCCGCGGTGCACAGCGGCGGATGTCAGGTCGATTCCGACAAGCTGCGCCGCGCTATCGAAGCCGGTCGCGCGCGCGAACAACTGCGCTTCGCGGACGATCCCCGCCGGCATCGTGATCTGCCCGAAACCCAAACCGACTGGCAACTCCCATCGTCCCCTTAGGACTTTGGAGAACCTGCAACCCGGCCCAAGAAACTCCGGGCGTGCAGCCGGCGACGGTACTTATCGAGCGGGGCTGCTAGCAGCGAGCTAGGTGGCCATCACAGAAAGCGGCTCTCGCGATCCGGAGCCGCGCTCTCGAGCGCCCGGCGAACCGGGTCCTGCTTTTCGGGGGCAAGCGGAGCCGCGCGCCACTCGCCCTGCCATCGATAGCGAAGGTGCTCGCCGACCAGGCGCCATTCTTCGAAGTCTCCGAAGGCGATCACATCCCACCCACTGCGCACGCCACGTTCGCAGGCCACGGCGTCGTGGAAGCCAGGCCGCAGCAAGACGAGCCCCCCTGCGGTCGCCAGCAGAGCCAGATCCACCGGAAGCGGCATCCAAGCGGACGGAGTCAGCACGCGCAGCACGGCCGCGACGACCAGGACCGCGAGGACGACCCGCCGCCAGCCGCGACTTTCCTCCAGCGCCTCGAGCCGGGCCCCGGCGCGGCTTCGCTCCCGCGCCCTTCCAACGAGCGTGGTCGCGATCCCGGCTCCCAGGATGGCGAAAGACAATCCGTAAGCGAATTGGAGAGCGCTGATCATAGGCCAGAGGGTAGCCCCTGGAACGGGGGGCGGGAGTCCGGCCTTGGGACTTCCTCGCTCGCCGCAACCGCTTGCCCTGAAGGCCCGCTCCCTCGGGCAGCCCGGGCAAGGCTCCTGCCAACCTGGACCGGCGACCCTGCCAAGACAGGCTCGCATCCTGAGCTTGCACGAGCGGGGCACCCCACTCCTCGACCGCGCCGATTCCCATCCCCGCGCAGCTAAGATCGCCCTCCCTCCCGC
>CAZUCE010000068.1:0-5216 GCA_964619265.1 uncultured Planctomycetaceae bacterium | reverse complement strand
CTCCCTACGTGACCTCTCCCCCCCGCGTCCTCATCACCGGCGGCGGCCGCGGCATCGGCCGCGCCATCGCCCTGCGTTTCGCCCGTGAGGGCGCCATGGTCACCGTCGCAGCGCGCTCCTCCGACCAGCTCGACGCGGTTGCCAAGGAAATCGACCAAGCCGGCGGCAAGGGCCTGGCGGCCAACATGAACGTAGCCGACCACGGCTCGGTAGAAGCCGCCGTCTGGCGAGCCGTCCAGTTCATGGACAACGGCATCGACCTGCTGATCAACAACGCCGGCGTCTTCCAGGTCGCCCCGATCGACAAGGTCAAGCCACCCGATTGGAACTTCGTCATCGAGACCAACTTGACCGGTCCCTACCTGGTCACGTTCGAGTCCCTGGACTACCTGACGGAGTCCGAACGTCCCCAGATCATCAACATCGCCTCGGCCGCGGCTAAACAGGGCTTCGCCGGGAACACGGCGTACTGCGCCAGCAAGTACGGCCTGCGCGGTTTCTCCGACGCCCTGCGCGAAGATCTGCGCGAAGACGGTGTGCGTGTCACAACCGTCTACCCTCCCGCCACCGACACGACGATCTTCGACAACGTCGACGGCGAATGGGATCGCTCGACCATGAAGCAACCCGAAGAAATCGCCGAAGCCGTCTACAACGCGTGGGTCAGCGAGGAACCGATCGACGAAGTCGATTTCAGTTGAACACCGCGACGAAGTCGATTTCAGTTGAACACCGCGACGAAGTCGATTTCAGTTGCGAGCACCGCCACGAAGTCGAGTTCAGTTGCGAGCACCGCCACGAAGTCGATTTCCGTTGAGCCCCGCGCCAAGGCCAAGTTCGCCTGAACGCCGCAGCCCCTTCCTTGCGGCCCCGGTCCATCCGGTACCCTCGCTCCCATGCGAGGAGCCAAAACCGTCGAGGAGTACATCGAGAGCGCCGCGAACTTCGGTTCGGAGCTCGAGCTGCTTCGCTCGATCTTGCTAGAGACCGAGCTCGAGGAAACGGTGAAGTGGGGCATCCCCTGCTACATGCACGGCGGTAAAAACCTGATCGGGCTCGCAGGCTTTCAGAAGCACTTCGCCCTTTGGTTCTACAACGGCGTGGCGATGCCCGATCCAGACGGCGTGTTGGTCAATGCCTCTGAAGGCGTGACCAAGGCACTCCGTCACTGGAAGTTCACGAAACGCCCCGAGGTGAGCAAAGCCAAGGTCTTGGTCTACGTGCGCGATGCCATCCAGGCCGGGCCGCCGCCCGGACCCGTTCGAGGCACGGGGAAGGTCCAGGTGCCTGCCGAGCTACAAGAGGCTCTTCTGGCGACCTCCGGTGCCCAGGCTGCGTTCGAACAACTCACGCCCGCCAAGCAGCGGGAGTATGCAGAGCATGTGGCAAGCGCCAAGCGCGAGTCAACGCGCCATTCACGGGCGGAGAAGGCCGTTCCGCAGATTCTCAAGGGGCAAGGGCTTCACGACAAGTACCGCAACAGCTGACCGCCGGTCAGAGATTCCGAACGAGCCCCAGAAACTCCGAGCGTGTGCTGGCGTTCGACCGGAACGAGCCCAGTAGACACGAGGTCAGGGTCGAGGAATTCTGCTTCTGCACACCGCGCATCATCATGCACAGATGCGAGGCATCGGTGACGACGCCGACCCCTTTCGGCTGCAGAACTTCCTGAACCGCTTGCGCAATTTGGTTCGTCATGCGCTCCTGGACTTGCAGTCGCCGAGCAAACACATCCACGATTCGCGGGAGCTTCGAGAGCCCGATCACGCGTCCGCTCGGGATGTAGGCCACGTGGGCCTTGCCAAAGAACGGCAGCATGTGGTGCTCGCACAGCGAGTAGAACTCGATGTCCTTGACGAGAACCATCTCGGAGGCTTCTTCGTTGAAAATGCCCTGGCCAACGACTTCGTCAACGGTCTGATGCTGTCCGGCTAGCAGTTCGTCGAGGGACTTCGCAACGCGGTGGGGCGTGCGCTCTAGCCCTTCGCGAGTCGGATCCTCGCCGATCTGCTCGATCAGGCGCTTGACGGTGCGTTCGATGTCGACCCGGCGCGGGTCTTCGGGGGGGGTGCTCTGGCTCATGAGGGGCCGTTGTAGTCCACGACGGTGTCCGACGTCTCGTGTAGGCGAATGCGGGTCAAACTGCAACCGGGGAGGGCCAAGACATGGGGCTCGAGCACCTCCCAGAACTTCGCGGCCAAATTTTCCGCGGTGGTGATGACGCCTTCGAGGAACGGGACGTCGCCGTCCAGGTTTTTGTGGTCGCAGGGCGCGAGGACTTCGCGGGAGATCGCATCGAAGACCTCGCGGAAGTTGACGACCATGCCGGTCGCCGGATCGACCGGGCCGCGGATCGAAACCTCGAGCCGGTAGTTGTGGCCATGGAGGTCGGCGCACGGTCCGTACAGCTCACGGTTGGCTTCCTCGCTCAAACCGGGAGCTGCCAGCACATGGGCAGCTGAAAACTCGCGCCGACAGGTGACGGTCGCAACGATTTGTGCAGGGCCCGGCGCCGTGACCGGCAGAGGGGCTGCCGAGGGAGAGTTTTTGGGGGAGGGCATGCGGGAGGCAGCATAAGCCGGTCCGCCGCTTCCAAAAGCTCCCGTGCGCGTTAGATTTAAGGTCCAGGGCGGCCAGACTCGATCGACAGGTGCTCCGCCCCCCCCTGCGAAATGATCAAACGCGTCCAGATCGTTGAAGGCTGCATCGCCTGCAACCTGTGCGAGGACCTCTGCCCCGAGGTCTTCGAGGTCCCAGCTGGCGAAGTGTCCAAGACGGTCAAGGGCCACGAGAAGCTCCTGACCGGAGACAGCGATCTCGAAGCCAAGATCCGCGAAGCAACCGAGTCGTGCCCGGTCGAAGTCATCGAATTCGAAGAAGGCTGAGATCACCGACCCAGCCGGCTGACCGCGGGCCGTCCGGGAGGGCTACTGGCCTCCGGAACCGGCCAGCGCTCCGTCGGCGGGCTTCGGGTCCCGGTCCCCATCCAAAAGTCGCACGGCGGGCCGCAGGCGGCCCGACGCCGGGCCGATCGGTGCGGTTCGCTCGCGCAGATTGCGGAGACGCTCAGCCTCCTGCTCCTGGAGCGATGCGGTGGAGGAGCTCGGTGCGCGGAGCTTCTCCAGCGCGATTAGCCGAGTGGTTTCGGCGGCGAAGTCCGAGGTCATGGGCAGGTCTCGCGAACTCAGGAGCCGGCTGAGGGCCAAGGTGAATTCGGATCGATCGAGCCTTCCATTCCCGTCTCGATCGCCGCGCCGGAAGTCGAGTCGATGAATTCCGCCGAGCTCGGCCTCGACCCGAAAAATTTGCCCGTCGCCGTTTCGATCGAGCTTGGCAAACAGGGCCTCACACAGGTCCAAGCCGACCGCCGCTCGAGGGGCCGCGTTCGCAGCCGTCCGAGGCGCGCCAGGCCGCATGGGGGCTGAGCGGCCTTCGACGATCGGAGCGCGAACCACCAAGGGGGTGGGCGCTTTCTCAGCGAGCCGCGCAGCAGCGGGTCCAGTAGCAGAGGGTCCGGCAGCAGCAGGCCTGGAGACCTGCCCCCGGGCCAGCCCCCCCAAGCAGAGCCACACGCACGCAGCCGCGCAGAAGGTGGCCACCGGGCGATGGATCCACCGGCGGTGCGCTGGGTTGTGCGGATTGTGGCTGCGGAGAGACATTCAAGCGGGAGCGGACAGACCTTCCCGGGTGGGTAGGATGCGAAGCCCGTGCCAACTCCATCGGCATGTCCGGATTCGCAGCCATAGGCTTCCAGGCACCTTGTCGAGGCCTCGAAGGCCCGCCAGCCTAGGGGAAGCACACCCGAGCGGCCCCCTTGGGCCTCAATCGGGCCTCCTCGGTCGTCCACTCCCGTGGACACTTCCCATGAAAGACCCTCAAAGCCCCCCTGGGGTTCAGCTCGCCCTCGGCGTCGCCCTCGGCGTCCTGGGAGCCCTGTTCGGGATGCAGCTCCGCGAACACTGGAGCTCCTCCCCGGCCGACCTCGACGAACGCCGCTTCGGGCAGGTTCGAGCCCTCGTCGAGGAGACTTTCATCCAAGAACTCGCCCCCGGCCAGCTGCTCGACGGAGCCCTCGAAGGAATGCTGACGGGGCTCGACCCGTACTCGGATTTCTACGATCGCGAGGAGTCTCGCGCCCTCGAACGGGAGACCGCCGGCGTCTACCGCGGCATCGGCGTGAGCTTCATGCCGGGCCCCACCCCCTGGCAGGTGCTGTTCGCGCTCCCCGGCTCCCCGGCAGAACGCGCCGGCCTGAAACTGGGCGATCGATTTGCTCAGGTCGACGGCATCCCGACGGAAAGCTGGACCGCGGCCGACTTGCGCGGCCGGCTGTCGAACACCGAGGGAGAGACCGTGCGGCTTGAGCTCGAGTCGATGGACGGAGCCCTGCGCGAAGTCGAATTGACGCCAGGTGAGGTCCTCGACCCGAGCGTCCGCCACGCGCAAATTCTAGAGGGAACGGGGGGACTCCAAGGCGGCGGCATCGCCTACCTCGCCATCGGGTCGTTCTCGCGCCGCACGCCGGAGGAATTCGACGCCACCTGGAGGTCGCTCGAGAAAGAAGCGCCTACGGCCCTCGTACTCGACCTGCGCGGCAACCTCGGCGGCGTGCTCGGCGCGGCAACTCACATCGCCGACCGCGTGTTGACCGAAGGCTCGATCGTCGAGACGCGCACGCGGCACGAACGCAAGCCGGTGCTCGCTGAGCTCGATGGAAGCTGGCTCTCCGGGCTCCCGATGGTCTGCCTGGTCGACCGGGACACAGCGAGCTCCAGCGAGGTGCTAGCCGGGGCGCTCCAAGATCATCGTGCTGCGATGCTGATCGGTGAGCCCACCTTCGGAAAAGGCACGGTGCAAACGCTTACGCGGCTCCCTGGCGAACTCGGCATCGTCAAGCTAACCACCGCGCTGTACCTGCTGCCCTCGGGCCGTGCAATCGAACGCAGCCTGGAAGGCGCGTGGAACAGCGGCCTTGAGCCCGACGTCTTGGTCGATGTCGACGACAGCGGCCGGGCCGCCATCCGCGAGTTCCTGAACGGCTTCACGCCTCCGATCGAACAAATGGAGGCCCTGCGCAAGTTTGAAGCCGAGCGGGGTCAAAATCTGATCGCCCGCCCCGAGCCCGACAGCGATCCCGCGCTGGCCGCGGCCCTCGCCGTCCTGCGCGGAGAACATCCCGGCCCGCGGCAGCTTGCGCCCCCCCAAGAGGGCTAACC
>CAZUCE010000067.1:0-8882 GCA_964619265.1 uncultured Planctomycetaceae bacterium | reverse complement strand
CCCCCCGCGCCCCCCCACGCACAGGCCCCTCCGATGGCAAACCAAAGCGCACCCAAGGACATCCCGGCGCCCTCCCAAAGCGTCCCTCCGGCCTGGTTGGCCAGTCGCCGCCTACTCCTGGGGCCTGGTCCCTCTCCGGTTCCCGATAGCGTCCTGCGCGCGATGTCCCAACCAACCGTGGGACACTTGGACCCCGAGTTCCTGCGGTTGATGGACGAAATCCGCGGGATGCTGTCCCAGGTGCTCGGAGCCCGCTCCGGTCTCGCCACGCCGATCTCAGCGACCGGTTCGGCTGGCATGGAGGCCGCGATCGTCAACCTGGTCGAGCCCGGGGATCGCGTCGTGATCGGGATCGCCGGCGTGTTTGGAGGACGAATGGCCGAGGTCGCCCGGCGCGCTGGAGCTCGGGTCGAGACTCTCGAGGCTGCCTTCGGCGAGCCGGTCGATCCGCAGGCCCTCGCGGACCTGGCACGGTCCGGCGGCGGAGCCAAGCTGATCGGAATCGTGCACGCGGAAACATCGACCGGCGTTCTGCAGCCCCTGGACGGACTCGCGGACGCGGCCCACGAAATGGAGGGCTTGCTGCTCGTCGATGCGGTGACCAGCCTGGGTGGCGTGCCCCTTGACGTGGAAGCTACCGGGCTCGATGCGCTTTATTCGGGTACCCAAAAGTGCTTGGCCTGTCCCCCGGGGCTTGCGCCCGTGTGGTTCTCAGAGCGAGCCCTGGCTCGCTTGCGCGGGCGCAAACAGCCGGTTCAAAGCTGGTACCTGGATCTATCGTTGATCGAGGGCTACTGGGGCGCGCAGCGGGCCTACCACCACACCGCACCGATCAACCAACTCTATGGTCTGCACGAAGCTCTACGCCTCGTGCTGGAGGAAGGGCTCGAAGCTCGCCACCATCGCCATGCTCGCAACGCGAGCGCGCTGTGGGCCGGCCTGGAGGCCCTGGGCCTCGAACTCCCCGTCGCGCGAGCCCACAGGCTTCCGCCCTTAACGCCGGTTCGGCTCCCCAACCACTTGGAAGACGCGCCCCTGCGCCGCGCTCTTTTGGAGCGCTTCCACATCGAAATCGGGGGCGGCCTTGGCCCCTGGGCGGGCAAGGCCTGGCGAATCGGCCTGATGGGAGCAGGATCCTCTCCAGCCAGCATCTGGCAGCTTCTCTCTGCGCTGGAATCCTTGCTCAGCGAAGCCGGGCACCGGGTTCCTGGAAACCCGCTGGCTGCGGCCCAAGCGGTCCTCAGCGCCGAAGGAGCGTTCGCCTGAGGTTCCAAGCAACCGGAGCAAGCGCCCGAGCCGGGCGGCCGGATCCCCGCGAAGCTCCCGCTAGCGCTCGAACAAACTCCGGCCGCTTGAATCGCGCAGCCTGAGCCCGGGCTCGTCGAAAACCGAGAGTCCGAGAGCAGCCCGTACCTTCCCGTCTTCGCCGTAGATCTCAAGGCCCGGTCGTCCGTCGGACAACAGACGAATTTCAAACCGACGCGCGCTGCCGGCCTGCCGCAAGCGAAGACGCGTGGAGCCGTCGGGAAACAACCCCGCCTCCAGGAGGGGCTGACCAGTGGGGCCCGCCAACTGGAGCTGCGGAGTGCCGTCGTCCCCGACTCCAAACAAGGCACGGGCCGCTCCCTTGCGATCGCTGATCAGCAGCCGAGACGCTCCATCTACGTCTACGAAGAATTCCGAGCGAGCCACACCGCTCGCGTCGTACAGACCGAACCCACAGCCGCCGTCTTCCAAGACCCCAAGCCAAACCCGTTCGCGCCCGGCCGCGTCGCGCAGCACGATCTGCTCGGGACCCGGGGGGCGACTCGGCGCGGCCTGCTCGCCCGATTTCATGACATCCTCAGGCGGTTCTGCGCCCTCCGGTTCCTGCGGGGCAGGCGTTTCCTCTTGGGCTGAATCGACCGGAACCTCGGACTGCTCCTCCTGGGCCGAAGGGCTCACCAGACGCCCTCCAAAGGCAGAAGCCACTCCCACCAGGATGACGGCACCGAACCCAAGCAACGTGGCTCGGAGCCGAAGGACGGTTTGCTCTAGGCTTGCAAGCCGGGCTTCCACCAAAGCCGGACCAGTGGGCAAAGACCTGTCGGGGACAATCTGATTCATCGAAGTCGAAGGGTCGAAGGACTCGGTTGGATTCAGGCGCCCGGGGATCGCCAACCGGCGAGATCTCCGCGCGTGATGGACACGCCCGCTGAACCCAATTCGGTCTCGAGCTCGGCGGCTTCTAAGGCCTCGAGCGCCGGACGGGCCCCGGGTTCGCCAGCCTCGCCGCGCGCCAGTCGCGCGAGGCACAAGCTGGCCGGTACAGCGTCGAGCTCGCGCGAGCCCGCCGGCGTTTGGAACGATAGACGTCGTTCGCGCGGTAGGCGGCCGGGATCGATGCCGCGAACAATCAGAGTGACGCGCATGGGCCTTGTGCCGCGACCCACCAGGCGCGAAAACCGCGTGAACTTGCTGGCTGCCCGAAGCGCGGGCACCTTGCCCATTGCAACCCGGGCGCCAGCTCGGTGAAGCGCGCGTCGCTCCAAGAAACTTGGCATCGAAAGCGAAACACGGACGCTGGTCGCCCGGTAGGGACGATCCGTGAACAACTCATGCTCGGGAACATCGAGGTTCTCTGCGAACACATCGGCTTGATCCCCAGGATGCGGGAATCGGCGCCGATCCCCGAAGGGGTCCCGCTCGCTCCATTCCCCGCCGATCAACAGGCGCGGTCGCTGGCCGAACCGTTCGAGCCAAGCCGCAACCGTGCTCACGCCGGTCTGCGCCGGGTCCCGGTAGAGACCGATCAGGACCTCGTTGGTCCGGATGAGCCCTTCGGCGAGTTCGCGAACAAACGGCGCAGTCAACGCGCAGTGCAGCCCAGCGGACGACAGCGCCAACCGACCGGCCTCCTTCGCCGGTTCGTCCCATTCCGCCAGGTCGCGAGCCCCGCCGCGGTCCTCGGAGAAATCGACCCAATGGGCTCCAGCTTTCAAGGTCGTTCGCACCAAGCCCCGGCGCAATTCGCCCGTTGCCACCGAGGCGTCCACGACAGCGAAGCTCCCCGCAAACGACGCGGCAGCATCCCATCCTTCCAGCTCGGCCGTGATCGTCTTGACGCGTGCCGCATTCGAGCCCAAAGCTCCCACCAGCCGCTCCAATCCGGCGCTGTCGCGGTCCACGAAAACGAACCGATCCTCGGCCCCGGCGCCCTGGGTCAAGAATCGCTCGACCAGCGCCGTGCCAAGCTGGCCGGCGGCTCCAAGAATCGTCCAGGTGTTCGCAGAGGCGTTCAAGATCGGGCAGCTCGGTTGGGAGGTGGCGTCGGGAATCGACAGGTATGGAAACGGTAAGTCAACTTGAGCGAAACGCAGCCAAGGGGAACGTCAGTCGTCACACAGAATGGAAAGATGCAACCGGCGGAGCGAACCGTGAGCACGGTGCTCCCACAGGAACAGGCCCTGCCAGGTTCCGAGGCGGAGCTGTCCGGCTTGGATCGGCAGTGTCACGTGGTTTTGGGTCAACACGGTACGAACATGAGCCGGCATGTCGTCCGGCCCTTCGGCAACGTGGCGAAACAGAGGGTCCCCATCGACGACCAGCCGGGAGAAGTAGCGCTCCAAATCCGCGCGGACCGCGGGGTCGGCATTCTCGCTCAGGATCAGGGAAGCCGAAGTGTGACGCAGCAGCGCGTGGACAACGCCTTGAACCGCCGCCAGCCTGCGGATTTCGTCTTCCAGGAGGCCGGTGACCTCGACGAAGCTACGGCCTTCGGTCGGGACGCTCAGCTCGACTTGGTGGAGCTTCATCGGCGGGAAGCCTAGCAGCCCGCGGCGAAAGGACCCTCTCCGCTTCCAACCGGGCCCTCGCAACCGGATAAAAATCGGCCCTGAAGCTGCGCGTAGCGCTTCAGAGCCGCCTAGATAGAGGTCTCTTGGTCCTTCAGAAGACGAAGCTCAACCGGACCGGCGAACTGGCCGCCAATAGGCCGCTGAACGAATTGACGGCCAGGACCGATTGGTGGAGCGTTTGCCCCACGAGGCTGAAGGGCAGCGCCCCGCCAGGCGCCACGAACCCTGCGCGCGTCTCTCCATTCCCATCCAGCAGGCCCAGCTCTCCGACGGTGATCGAAGAGGTCTGGCCTCCGAGAGCGGCTGTGAAGTAAGCATCCCAGTTGAGGGGAATGAACACTCCGTTGCTCGAAAAGCCCGGACTGGTGCCCGACAGGCTACCCAGCAGGATATAGGGCTGGAACGCCAGGCCCGGCCCAAACTCCACGGCGATCTGTTGCTGGGCGCCACTCGATATGGAAACGCGCTCGAATTTCGCTTGGGCGTTTGGGGTCGTCCCCACCGCGCCCGCCGGAATGACGCGGCGCAGCTCACCGCCAAAGGTCACCAGGAGAATCTCCCCGTGGCCATCCTCTCCAAAGCTGGTCACGGTTGGAACGGAACCGCCCGGACCGGCAAGCTCCGCCGTGCGGTCGAGCAGCGAAAACGAGCTGAATCCGTCGGTGAGGAGCGTCCACACCTTGCCGCTGCAAAAGTCGCCGAAGAAGTAAGAGCCCTGCAGGCCGGGAATCCGCGAGCCGCGGTACACGTACCCGCCGATCACCGAACACCCTCCGGTATACGGATTGTGATCGTAGTCGTGAATCGGCGCACGAAAGGCCGGATGAAAACAGCCTGGCGTTCCGAAGGCACAGCTCGAGCCTCCGAAGCACAGGTTGCCCTCCATGACAGGCCAGCCGAAGTTCAGTCCTTTGGAGCCGAGCGGAGAAACGCTGACCTCCTCACGCAGAAACTCCCCCACATCGCCGATCATCAAGTTGCCGTTTTCCCGGTCGAAGGAAAACCGCCACGGATTGCGCAAACCGCTCGCGAAGATCTCCGGGCGCGCGCCGGGCGTGAAGGCGAAGGGGTTGTCCGGGGGGATTGCGTAGGTCCCGGTGAAGTCGATCGGGTCGACGTCGATGCGAAGAATCTTGCCGAGCAGCGTTCCAAGATTCTGACCGTTGCAACTCGGATCGGCCGATCCGCCCCCATCTCCCAGACCGATGTACAGGTGTCCGTCCGGCCCAAATTCGAGCGCGCCGCCGTTGTGGTTGGCCGCCGGCTGCGGGACGCTGAGGATCACTTGTCCGGTGCTCGCATCGGCCAGATCCGGATTGAAGCCCGAGACGCGAAAACGCTCCACCACAGTGGCGCCGGAAAAATTCGAGTAGCTGACGAAGAACTGCCCGTTCTTCGAGTACTCCGGATGAAACGCGATGTCGAACATCCCCCGCTCTCCACCGAAGGCCACCTTTCCGGTCAGCTCGAGAAACGACGCGCCCTGTAGAAAGCCATTCTTGAAGAGGCGGACTCGACCGGCCTGCTCGACGACGAAAATCCGGTCATCGCCAAGCGGAGCTTCCGCTGCCACCGGCGAGGTGAGTCCAAACGTCAGCGTTTCGAGCGCGATCGCGCCCTGCGCAGCAGCACTCGAAATCAGCAGAGCGCTAGCAGCGAATGAGGAAAGAAAAGTCGAGAGGCGATAGCGCACCGGGGGAGAGACCGAAGGACGGGATTGGGTCGATGCAGGAACCGCGGAACGGGGGAGTCCGCGGACATTTGGACAAAGAACCTAGAGCAAGCGCGCCGTTCCGGGGGAAGGAAAGGGACCCCGGACTCTGAACAAGGGGAACGGCGGGCACCGCGAGTCAGGAGTCAAGCTCAGCTTGGGGGGGCTCGCGGGGAGGCTCCCAGTTGCTCTGGAAAGCTCTCCAGAGGCTATGGCTGCACCTCAAAAGCGCCAAGCCCTGAAATGCCCCTAGCCCTGCGCTCCGATAGCGACCCAACACGGGCCTGTAGAAAGCGCGGGCTCGAATTCGGGTCGCGCTCTGCCACCAGTCCAGCCAAAGGCCGGCTTGAGGCTGCGAGGACCGCTCCTCCCGGCCTTGCGGGGAGGAACGGTCCTCGGGAAGCCCTCAGGCAGAGCTTCTTAGGCGCCCAGATTCACGGGCGCCGCGTTCGAGGCGAACGAGACGACGCCGGAGGTGCTGAGCACCACAAAGGCGTGATGCAGGGTGGAACCGGCCAGCGACGGGTTCAGGGTTCCTGCGGGGATCGTGAAGGCCGCTTCGCCACGACCGTTCGCATCGAGGACCCCGAGACCGTCCTCGAGGGGCGGCGAGTTCGGGGAAGACGAAACCGCCAGCAGGTAGGCGTCGAGGTTCAGCGGAACGGTCAGGCCGTCCACAGGGATACCGGGGGTCGTGCCGCTGGCCGAACCGGTCAGCAGGTAGAGGTCGCCGCCGTTGTCTGAGCCCGCATCGAGCTGGAATTCCTGCCAGCCACCGTCGGTCACGGAGAGCGTATCGAACTTCGCGATCAGCGGTTCGCAGGAGACCGGCGCCACGCCACTTTGCGGAACGATTTTGAAGACCTCTCCACCGACTTGGTCGACGATGTAAAGCTCGCCGTGGCGATCCTCTCCGAACGAATTGATCGTCTGGATGTTCTGCCCCGGGCCGGGATTCAGGTCGTTGGTGTGAACGATGGGCGTGGAAGCCACCCCGCCGACCACTTCGGTGCTGCGAATGAAGGCCGAGCAATAGTCTGCGTAGAAGTAGCGACCCTGGGCCGCCGGGATCGCGCAGCCCCGGTAGACGTAACCCCCGGTGATCGAACAGCTTCCGCCTGCGTGGGTGTACTGCAGAACCGGCTCGGTGTAGACCCCGACCGAGTTGCAGCCCGGAAGAGTGGGCGAGCAGTTGCCGAAGCCGATGCACGTGAAACCTTCGAACAGGCGCCAACCGAGGTTGAGGCCCGAGCCCGTGCCGAACGGGTGATAGTTGACTTCTTCGCGGGAAAACTGCCCAACGTCACCTAGGTACAGATCGCCGTTTTGCCGGTCGAAGCTGAATCGCCAGGGGTTGCGCAGACCAAGCTGGTAGATCTCGGGCTGAAAGCCCGCGACACCGGCGAACGGGTTCGAGGCGGGGATTCCGTAGGAACCGGTCGAATCGACCGTGTTGACGTCAATGCGCAGCAGCTTGCCGAGCAGCGTCGTCGGATCCTGACTGCGACAGCCCGGGTCGTTGGCGCTGCCACCATCCCCGAGACCGATGTACAGAAATCCATCGGGGCCAAACTGCATGCAGCCGCCGTTGTGATTCGAGAACGGCTGACTCTGGTTCAGCAGAATGACCGCCGAGGAGGGGTCCGCCTGGTCCGCGTTGAGGCGCGTGTAGCGCGCCACGATGGTCGAACCGTTGTTGGCCGTGTAGTTGACGAAGAAGTAGCCGTTGTCCTCGTAGTCCGGGTGGAACGCGAGTCCCAGAAGACCGCGCTCGCCGCCCGAGCTTGAAATGGAACCGATATCGAGGAACGGGGCGGGAAGCCCGGTCCCGTCGTCAAAGATCCGGATGCGGCCCGTGTTCTGCTCGAGCACGAACAGACGGTCTTCGTTCGGCGGCGTCGTGACGTAGAGCGGGAAGTTCAGCCCGTTCGCAACCCGAACAGTGTCGAAGGTTTGGGCTTGCGCATCGGGAGCTGCGACCAGGGCAGCCGAGATGGCGAGCGTTCCGAGAGCGGCGGCGCGAAGGCGAGTCGTGGAAGACAGGAACATGTGTGGATCGGAGAGGGTCCGCAGGGGCTTGGACGGGACAAGCGGGGGGCACGGGCCCTGCCAGAGGGGTGGCCCGTGGGTCGAGAGTGGCCCGGATGCCGAAAATGGCCCGGGAGGATTCAAGGATACCCCCAGGCTCAGGACGGCACGGACTCTGGACGCTCCTCCTGCGGAGCGGGTGCCCTGTTCGGCGGGAAATCGCTGCCTGCCGAAGGACCGGCCTCCAAAAGTGCCCGAAGCGTGTCCGAAATCAGGGCATCCAGCCCCCTGGGGCGATGCAGCGGGAACAGAGCCGCCAGGCGCGAAAGATCCGGGACCCGCCGCGGTGGATCCACGAACCCCGCTCCAAATCGGACGGCGTGCTCCTCGTGCATCAAAGGCGAGTCGCTACCCGCGTGCCGCAGGACCCGTCGGGCCAGGTCCAGCATCGAAATCTCGCGCGCGGCCCCCACGTTCACGGCCAGCCCCCGGCCGCGCGGGCTCCCGAACAATCCGAGCAGCGCGAGAGCCACATCCTCCACGTGCGCAAACGACCTGGTCTGGAGCCCGTCGCCGTAGATCTTCAGCGGCTCGCCGGCCAGGGCCCTCGCGCAGAGCGCGGGCAGCACCATCCCAGAAGCCGGATCCTGGCGGGGACCGGTCGTGTTGAACAGCCGCGCAATCCACACCGCAGCGCCCCGCCGATCCGCCTCCAGGGCGAACTGTTCCGCCGCCAACTTGGACCGGGCATAAACGAACCGCGCGTGATCGGTGGCGCCGGCGAGCAGCGGACCGTCCTCGCGGAGCGGAACCGCATCGCTGGCTCCGTAGACCTCGGAGGAGGAGGCCATCAGGATCGGCAAGCCGTGGTCGGCGCAGGCGCTCAGGACATTCCGGGACCCCTCCTCGATCACCCGTTGAGTGCGCCCTGGGTGTTCGACCACCCGAGCCACCCCGACCACCGAGGCCAGGTGCGCGACCCGATCCACACGACCGCAGAGCCTCCTCACCAGAGGTTCGTCGAGCACCGAGCCGGGCACAAATTCAAGCGCTTCGCGGCTGGCCCGCCCCCCGCCAAAGAGATTCTCACGCCGGCCGGTGGACAGATCGTCCAGGACCACCGCCCGCCCGCCACGCCCGATCCAGGCGTCCACCAAATGCGAGCCGACGAAGCCGGCGCCGCCGGTCACGAGAAGAGTAGAAGTCATGGAAGGGAGACGGTAACCGTCCCGCCACCGACGCCGAAGCTCGCCCCAGCTTCCCGGGGCCCGGCAGCTTCCAGGCAAACGCCCCCGCCTGGCGTCCCC
>CAZUCE010000066.1:0-9267 GCA_964619265.1 uncultured Planctomycetaceae bacterium | reverse complement strand
GTCGGGCGGGAGGGTTCGGAAGAGCCTACACCGTGTTGCGATCCTCTGACTCCCGTCCTCGTGGCCTGGGGCCCACGAGAACGGCCGGGCCCCGCGCTCGCGCGGGACCCGGCCGGAGTGCGATCCGTCCCCCGGCGGCGCCGGGGACGGTCGATTCAGAGCGCTTTAGAGAACACTCCTCAAACGCCGTAGCCCTCGAGGCCAACCACCAGGCCGAGCCCGAAGATCGTGCCCTCTTGAGCATCTACGTCCGAAGAGATGTCGATCACATTGAACTGAGCCTTGGCGTTGTGCCCGGTCAGGTAGTAGTTCGCTCCGAGGGTCAACAGGCGGGTGTCGCCCAAGTCGTCGAGTTCCTCGTAGCGAGCCGCGATTTCCCAGGTTTCTGGCTGGAGCATCAGGCTGAGTGTCACCGACCAGGGGGTGGCTCCACCGGCGTCGAACACCGAGCCGAATCGACTGCCGAGGACCGGAGCCCAATCGTCGTCGAAATCGGTGAGCTCGCCATAGAACGAGAGCGATCCCATGTTCGCGGTCAAATCGCCGCCAAGGTAGCTACCGCTGCCGAGTTGACCTTCGTCGCCGTAGAACACGCCGATGGTGGCTTCGATCTCGTTCGTGCTGAGGAAGGCGCCTTCGAAGGTCGGGGCGGGCATGCCAAGGGCATACTCGACCCGTCCGTTGAAACTGAGATCGTCCTCGAGACCGTCGATCCCATTCTGGGCCGAGAGCCACCAGGAGAGGTTGCTTTCGTAGCTGCCCGAGAGCATGACGCCCTCGTTGAACTGGTAGCCAAATTCACCGAGCAAAGAGCGGTTCTGGAACAGCAGCTGCTCGGAGGGGACCCACATGGAGCGGGTTGTCGGTGCGCGGAAGCGACCAAAGGTCAGAGTCAGCGACTCACTGAGGTTCCAGGTTGCGTAGGCATCCTGGAGCTGGGCCGAGTACTCCGCCCCAGGGGATCCTGCAAACAGATCCGCTAGGTAGGTCACTTCGTCCCCGGCGCCCGGGGCCGATTCTCCAAAGTTGGCGAAGTCCATCATGACTCGCCAGCCAATTTCTCCGACGTCGCCCTGTGCCCAGAGCTTGGCGTCGGTGATGTCCGCGCCGAGGAGATCCTCGGCGCCCGGCGTGCCGCCGTTGAAGTCGTCTGACCACAGCACGTTCGTTCTCAGCAACCCGCCGAAGTTCGGCTCGTTGCCTTGCAGGGTGACAGTGGATGCCAGGCTGTTGAGTTCTTCATCCAGCCCGAGCCAGTCGCTTGTCGTGCCAGACGAGGCCCAAAGGGGCCCGCCCAACGCGACGAGCGCGGTGGCTCCACGTAGGAAAGTTGTCATCGGTAGCGCTCCGAAGATTTCGCTGTTCCTGCCGCGGGATGGGGATCGTTGAGGGAGCCAAAAGACGCGCTATAGGCACCCGAGTGGACGGCCACGCGGGCCGACACACCTGTTCTAAGAAACCGGCCGGCCCGTTCGCAGGGAAGCTTCTCCGGGGGCTCGTCACAGGGCCTTGGCTTCCCGCAGGAGGGACTAGCGGCCCCTTGCGGTGCGCCGGAACTCGCGGCCGTTCGAGAGCAGCTGCCAGGGGAAGATGCCCAGGTCGTGTCCATCGGAGAAGCCGATCGCGAGGGCGTAGTGCCCGACCAGGCGCACGTTGCGGGTCTCGAGGTCCGCGGCGGTGGACTCGGTGTCGTAGCGCTGGATCCCGGTGTGTTCGTCGACGCAGAACGCGCAGGGGCACAGGTTGCGGAGCTCCGCAGCCGAGCGTTCCGTCGTTTCCCCGTCTGTCCACTCGATCACGAGACGGGTCGGATCGCTCTTGGTGATGACTTTGGGCTGCAGCATGGCGGGGGTCGGCAAAGGGGAATGGGGAGGGGCGCCGCGGAGCCCCGAGCGGCCGGGCGGTTGCGGGAAGCTACCCGTTCGGCGCCCGGCCTGCGAGAGCTCGAAGGCTCTCCATGGGCCCGGCCTGCCTAGCTGTTCTCCGCCGGCAGCTCTTTTGTGTAAACGGTTGGGCGGCCGTCGGTCACCTCGACGCCCTCAGGGACCAATCCGGTTGTCCGTACGTACTCGAGCAAGCGTTTGCGGTCCGGCTTGGGTGTCAGGAACGACGCGGGTACGGCGCTCTCCTTCACGACCTTGAGTCCGGGCCGCGCCTCGGCCACGCGCACCTCGACCTGACCTATGGTTCGCCGGGTGCCCGGCCCGAGGGCCTCGGCCAGTTGGGCCGAGACCTTCTCGATTTCACTCTCCAGGTAGCGCTTCTCTTCGCGCATGTCGAACAGCCGCCCGGCGAGAGCCGAGAGCTGCGCGTCGTCGGATTCGGTCATGACCAGAACATAGCCCTCTTCCGACGTTGCTTGCCCGCGCTCCGGCTTCCTACCGGGACAGCACAGGCCGCCACGTGGCAGGAATCCGGCCCGGTCCGTCTCCCGGTTACCCGGGCCTACTGCAGGCGCAGCACTTCAGCGTTGCTCAGGCGACCCGCTTGAAAAGCCTGGACGGCCAGCTCGAGGCCAGGCGGGAGCCCAAACGGAATCTCGACCGGCAGCAGGGAGTTTCCCCCCGACGAACTTGCGGGGAGGGTAAGGACGATCTGGGCCGACACGTTGAGCAAACCAAAGGGCAACTGCATCCCAGGCGAATTGGGAAGCCCGATCGCCAGGAGCGAGGAGGCGAACGGTTGGCCGCTGAGACTGAGGAACAGGTCTCGGCCTGGCGTGGCGGGGTGCGGGGAGATTCCTCCGAACCCGGCCGAACCAGCCAGGTTGTCCACCCGCAGCTGGGCGCCGCACTGGCCGGCCTGGAGGCCGGGGAGGGTGACGTCGACCTGCTCGAACACCAGGATCTGATCGCTGGTCTCGTCGATTCCGATCAGGTCCAAGTCTCCATCCAAGTCGTGATCGACGATCGTCATGCACGAACCGGCCTGGGTCGCGGGTAGCGAGGGGGCGGGACTGAACTGCCCCGTTCCGTCGTTGCGATAGACCGTCCAGTCCGCCGTGGAGAAATTCGAGAGCACCAGGTCCAGATCGCCGTCGCCGTCGATGTCGCCGAGGTCGGTCGCGATCGTGAAGCCTCCCGCAATCAGCGTTTGCGTCCCGGACCACGCTCCGGTCCCGTCGTTGAACGCGAGCCCAACATTGCTTTGGGAGGAGTTGGCCGAGGTTAGGTCCACGTCTCCGTCGCCATCCAAATCGCCGGCGGCCAGCGCCCAGGACTGGCCGCCGATGAAGGTGCTGTCGCGAAAGGTGAATTGGCCGTTTCCGTTGCCCAGTTGCGAACTCGCCGTCTGCGAGTTGCGATGACCCACAAACAAATCCCAGCGCCCATCTCCGTTGGCATCCACCGACGCAAGCGCGGCTTCGCCGTCGCCGCCTCCTTCGAAGGAAACCGCCGGGGCAAACGCGCCGTTGCTTTGGTTGCGCAGGTAGCTCAGGTTTGAGGAGCCGAGGTTGGCGATCACCAAATCGGTCGCCCCGTCGGCATTGGCGTCCATGGCCACGATGGCCCGCGGTATATCGCCGGCGGAATGCTCGAACGAAGGCTGATAGCCGCCGGCCCCGCTGCCGAACAGCACGCTCGCGGAGTCTCCGTTGATGTTGGCGACCGCGAGGTCGACGCGCTGGTCCCCATTGAAGTCGGCGGTGTCGTTCGAACTCGGGAACGACCCGATCGGAAGTTGGTGCACCTGAGGGCCCGAGAGGAGGCCGCACCCGAGGTTCTCGAACACGCGTACATCCGAGGACACCTCACAGGGAATCGAGAAATCGGGGTCACCGTCGGAGTCCAGATCTACAGCGCTGGTGCCGTAGGCTTGGACGAGGAATTCCCCGGGCAGCTTGATCTCGTAGATCGATGCGAGTTGGAACGAACCGCTGCTCTTTGTGGAGCGCGTCCAGTACTGCCAGCCGTAACCGCCCGTCAAAGGGCTACCGCTCCAGGTTTGGATGTTCCGCGAGAGCGAAACCGTCACCTGCTCGCCCGGAAAGAACGGTCGGCTGGGCTCGAAAACCAGCGTAGAGCCTGCGATCGTGCGGGTTCCCGTGTGCACACCGCTCCACCGACCCAGCACCTGAAAGCTGTTCGCATCGACACTCCAGTCCGCGACGTCTTGGTTGAGCTGGACCACGATCGGCGCGGCGGTCAGCGCAAAGATCTCGTTTGCCGGGGGGGAGATCGAGACCACTTCGAGGGCGGTTTGGGGGGCCGCAGAAAGCGAAAAGGCTGCGAGTGCAGCCGAGCTGAAAAAGGTCATGGGCGGGGGGGTCTGGCCCGGCCAACTCGGCCGTGCAGGAGAGCCAGGCTAAGGGCGATCCCCAGATTGCTGTTGGGATATCCTCAGGTCCCGGCGGGCCTGCGCTCACCCGAACGGCAAGAGCAGCCCAAGGCTTGCCGATGCAAGATTCGCCCCCGCTGCCACCTGGGCACAGGCGCGGATCGGGGCTCCCACGGCCCAGCGATAGCCCAGGAGCTCGACCCCTGCGACCGCCGATTCCACGCCGAGCCAGCTCGCCGCACTCCCGTCAAAAGCCAGGCAGGCCAGGGGGTGGCTGATCAGATTGACGCCCACGCAGGCTAGCCCAAACCGAAGCCGCGAGGCCCTCGGAGCGACGCTCAACGCCACGGCCAGTTCGAGTCCCAGCGTCAGCCCAAGCGCCGCCGCCACTTCGCCCGGCAACCCGATCATCCCTGCTGGTCCTTGCGCTTGCGCCGGATCCTCAACCCACCGATCACGACGAGGCCGAGCGCCACCACCGCGAGGTACGGCCAAATCCTCCTCGTCCGTTCTTCTCCCACCACCGTCAGTTCGATGCGCCCTTCCGCCACACCGGCCACCCGCAACCGCGTCTCGATCGACACAAGCGTGGATCCGATCGCAACGCTGCTCACCTCACCGACGGGAATCTCGCCGACCGCCCAGCTCGGATCGGGCCCGTCCCGATCGGCGCTCACGAACGGCACCCCATCCGGAACGGCGTAGATCCGCGTCCCGTACTTGCTCGAGAACCCGAACGGCACCCCCGGCTCGATCTCTATCTGACCGCCGAACCCCGCAGTCGGATGTGCAATGAACCGCTCGTCATGCTCGGGAGCATCCCATTCGAGCACCAGCCGATGCTGGATGGGCCGCTGCCCAGGCAGCAGAACATCGGGAGCGGGCGCGAAGCCGACCAGCAGCGGCGCGGCGAGCAGCAACTTCAAGTGCATCATGCAGCCGAAGCGTTCTGCTCCGGGCCCCATTTCCGGATCCACCCGGGCTTCCAAAGCCACCCGAGCCGTCTCCCCTCCCCTGGCGAACCGGTTCCGTCCCCCGCGCCTCTGCTTGCCGGTGCCCTACCCTGTGATGCCCTGCCGGTGATGCCTTACCCGATGGTGGTCGGACCCGGACTTGAACCGGGGACCCCTTGATTTTCAGTCAAGTGCTCTACCAACTGAGCTATCCGACCGGGTGCGACTTGGCAGATGGCCCCGGGGTGGGGGCGTTCGCCGCGCGGAGAGAGTAGTGGGCGACTGTTGGGCTGTCCAGAGCCTGGATCGAACGGCTAGGACGGGCGCGCCCGAGGTGGGGTGGAGTCGCCTGCTAGCGCAGTGCCTCGCGAGCGCCGGCTGGGTCGTGCCCGAGCGGCGGGGCCTGGGGAGCAGCAAAGATGCGGCGCCCCTCGTGGAGGCGACGAGCGAACCCGGCTTCGATGTCCGGCAGGAGAAGGTCGGTCGCTGACAGAACTTCTGGGCGAGATCCGGCGTGGCAGGGAAGGCACGAGGCCAGCAGCGCGCTACCTCTTGAGCGCGGCGCGGGCCGCCTGGGCGTCTCGTTTCAGTTGGTCCTGAAGGGCCGAGAGGTCCGGGAAGCTCTGTTCCTCGCGCAGTTGGCGGACGAACTCGACTTCGAGGCGTTCGCCGTAGAGGTCGCCGGAGTAGTCGAGCAGGTGGACTTCGATGCGCAGTTCGGGTTCGGCCGAGCGGACGGTGGGGCGCAGGCCGATGTTGGCCATGGCGGGGTGGGCTGGGCCACGGCCGCGGTCTTGCTCGTCGGTGACGTGGCGCGCGCGGACGGCGTAGACGCCGCGCGGTGGGTGGAGTTCGCCCATCAGGTCGAGGTTCGCGGTGGGGACGCCGAGCTGGCGGCCGAGGTGATCGCCGTGGACGACGCGGCCGAGGATCGAGACCGGGCGGCCTAGCATGGCGGCGGCGCCTTCCAGGTCGCCGAGGCCGATCGCTTCGCGGATTGCGGTCGAGGAAACCGGGCGGTGGCCGACGACGACCTGCTCGACCCGTTCGACGGGATGGCCCTGCTGGCGCAGCAGTTCGGGGCCGCCGCGGGCGCCCGCGCCGAATTTGCTGTCGAAGCCGAGGACGAAGTGCCGGGCTGCGAGGCCACGCAAGAGAATGTCGTCGGTAAAGCGCTCGGCTTCCATCGCGCGCAGCTCGTCGTCGAAGCGCAGCACGAGCACGTGGCCGATGCCGGCGCGGCGGAACAGAACCAGGCGGTGGTCGAGGGTCGTGATGCTCTGGGGGGCGCGCCCGAGCAGAATTCGTTTGGGGTGCCGGCGAAAGGTGACCACGGTCGGCTCGGCCGACAATTCGCGCGCGCGCTCGAGGTTTCGCGCAAGAATTTGTTGGTGCCCGTGGTGAACGCCGTCGAACACACCGATGCTGACGACCGCTCCTTCGGGCACGGGCTCTAGGCGCCGGGCTTCGAAAGTGATGCGCACGGGGAGAGCCGGGGTCTACTTGGCGGCGGCGCGCTTGTAGCGAGCCACCAGGTCTTCGAGCTCGTAGCGGTTTCTGAGTTTGTCGGCCGGCGACATTCGGTCGACCAAGAGCACGCCTTCCAAGTGGTCGTATTCGTGCTGGACGATGCGGCTCGTGAAGCCCTCGTACTCCGCTTCGAATTCTTCGCCGTCCAGGCCACAGGCGCGCACGCGGCAACGCTCGGGGCGTTCGATCTCGGCGTAGATGCCAGGAAACGAGAGGCAGCCCTCTTCGTAGGTGGTGACGGTGCCGGTGCGTTCCAGAATGGTCGGGTTGATCAGCACCAGGTCGTCCGCGTCTTCGCCGGTCGGATTCAGGACCAGGACTCTTTTCTTGAGACCGATCTGGGGTGCCGCGAGGCCCACGCCGCCGCTCTCGCGCATGCGGTGGAACATCGCTTCGACCAGTTTCTTCAGGTCGTCCCCAAACTCGGTGATGCGCTCCGCCCGCTTGCGCAGCACCGGAGCCGGGAACAGCGTCAGGTCGTATTCAGGGACGGCGGCTTCGGGGGAGGCGGACATGGCGGAGAACGCTGGTCGGAGATCGAGGGCGGCGGGCGCGTGGCCGAGCGGGCCCCGCATCGTAGGACCGGGCCTCGCGGGGGGGTAGGCCGAGAGGGCGGGCTTCAGGAGCCGGGGCCGGGCCAAAGCGCCATCGAGCGGCTCGGCTTGCTCTGCAGCGGAGGACCCGCCCCCCGCGTTGACCGTTTCTCTAGGCGCGGCTACCGTGCCCGGCCATTTTTCGCGCCGGGACGCCGCAACTTCCCCATGCTGTCCCTCCGGCCCCGACCCCACGCGTGGACTTCTCCAAACATCTAGCCAAGGCCGAAGAGGCCGAGCGTCGTCGAAACTACGACTTCGCGATCGAGCTGTATCGCCAGCTGCTGGACCTGGATGCGGACCTGGCGGACGCACGGGCCGGGCTGCGGCGCGCGCTGGCCAAGCGTTTTGAGTCGAAGGGCGGGGGCAAGCTCCTGCGGGCGATCGGCGGGGCGGTGCCGCTCGGCAAGGCGAAAGCACTCATCAAGGCCGGCCGCCACGAGGCCGCCGCCAAGGCGCTCGAGGACTACCTGAAGAACCAGCCGCTCGACCCTTCCGCGAACCTGATGCTTGGCCAAAGCCTCGAGGCGGCTGGGCACCTGGCGTCGGCGCGGGTGGTTTACGAATACGTGGCCGAGATCGATCCGAAGAACCCCGAGGGGCTGAAGCGAGCCGGCGCGATGATGGGAGCTGGGGGGGAGCCGGCGCGCGCGATCGAGTACTACGAGCGGGCCCTGGCCATCGATCCGCGCGATCAAGAGGCCTTGCGGGCCCGGAAGGACCTGGCGGCCGAGACGGCCCTCGGCCAAACCGGTCTCGACACCGCGGCTCACTCTCGCGAGCGGATGGTGGGCGCCGAGGACCAGGCCCAGCGCGAGCGGGCCAAGCGGATGGTGCACACTCCCGAGGAGCTCGAATCCGAGCGCAAGCGGCTCGAGGGTCGCTTCGCCGAAGACCCGAGCGACGTGGATGTCCAGCTCGAGCTGGCGCGGGTCCAGGAAAAGCTCGGCGACCTAGAAGCCGCCCTTGAGCTCGTGGAGCGGGCCTACACCTATCGCCAGAACGACTACGACCTGGTTTGTCGATTGGGCGATCTGGGGGCCAAGACCCGCAAACGCCGGATCGTGAAGGCCAGCAAGGACGGCGACGAAGATCGGGCCGACCGCCTCGAGGCCGAGCTCAGCGAGTTCGAGATTTCCGACCACGAGCGCCGGATCGGCCTGCGCCCAACAGAATTCGGCCTGCGGGTGGAACTTGCCCGGAGGCTCCTCCGCGCGGAACGCCCGGACGATGCCCTAGCCCAGCTCCAGCAGTCCGGCGCCGATCCCAGGCAGGCCCTCGAGGCCGGCCTGCTCAAGGGCCGGGCGTTCGAAGCCAAGCGATTCCCCGATCTGGCCGGGAAGGAGTACGAGCGAGTCCTCGCCGCGCTTCCCCCGGCCGATGGGCGCCGCAAAGAGATCCTGTACACTCTCGGCGAGCTGGCGCTGGCGGAAGACGACCGCGACCGCGCCAGGGCGCACTTCGCCGCGGTGTTCGAGATCGATATCACCTACCGCGACGTGTCTCGCCGCATGGAAGAGCTCAGGCCCCCAAACGCCTGACTCTTCCCTTCTCTTGTCCCCCAAAAATCACGCGGCGCGCCCCTGCGCCGTGAGCCATCGCGCTCTGAACTAGACCGAGACCTCCCATGCCCAACACGAAACAAGCAAAGAAGCGGCTCCTCCAAACCGAGAAGCGACGTCACTCCAACAAGCTCATCCGCTCCGCCATGCGGACCGGCATGAAGAAGGTGCTGCGCGCCGAGAGCCGCACGGACGGCGAGGCCCTTCTGCCCCTGGCGCAAAAGCGCATCGACAAGGCCGCCAAGAAGCACATCATCCACGCGAATGCGGCGGCTCGTTACAAGGCTCGCCTGACCAAGCGCGTTGCCGGACTTTCCTGACTTCCGACGCTCCCCTCCCCGAACCCCCAGC
>CAZUCE010000065.1:0-9758 GCA_964619265.1 uncultured Planctomycetaceae bacterium | reverse complement strand
GTCTGGGCCCAAGGCCCGCCCGAGGCCCTTGCCCTCCATCACTTAGGGACGAGCTTCTCAATCCACTTCCCGACCAGGTCCACCTCGACGTTGATGCGCTGGCCCGGCTCGGCCAGCCCGAGCGTGGTTTCATCGAAGGTCTGCGGAATCACCGCGACGGAGAAGCGCCGGCCCTCGGGCTCGATCACCGTCAGGCTGATGCCGTCGAGCGTGACCGAGCCCTTCTCGATCAGGTAGCGATCAAGCCCCTCGGCAACTTCGAATACGAACGTCCACCCCGCGTTCCGGTCCCCTTCAACCGAGACGATTTCGGCCAACCCGTCCACGTGCCCCGACACCAGGTGCCCGCCGAGCCGGTCGCCCATGCACAGGGCGCGCTCCAGGTTCACGAACCGGCCCGGCGCGAGATTCCCGAGCCAGGTGCGCTCGAGCGTCTCGGCCGACAGGTCGAAGTGCAGCTCGTTCCCCAAGGGCTCAACCCGCGTCAAGCAGCAACCGCTGACGCTGATCGAATCTCCTTCGGCGGCCTCGAATTCGTGCGCGGGGGGCTCGATGACGAGCCGCGCTCCCCCTCCGCGGCGCTCGAAGGACAGGACCCGGGCGCGGGCTTCGACGATTCCGGTGAACATGCAAAAGAGCCTAGCGTGCCTCGCCCGAAGGCCAGTTCTTCAAAGGCCGCGGGGGCAGGCCACCGACGGCCTCAAAAACTCCGCTGCCTCGAAGTCGGGCGGTCGCTCCCTCACAAAGGCGTTGGGGGCTGTCGGGGGCCTCGGAAGTCGGGGGCCTCGGAATCGGCCGGCGCCGGTGTTCGCACCCCTGGCCGGAGCCGGCTGCTCGGATGGGAACCAGGCCATCAGCGGGCCCGAGCTGCCCCCTCAGGCTCATCAGGAGCGCCGCCAGCAGCCCAAACCGGGCCCCAAGGCAGGGCCGCCGACGACTCAGCCGCCACTCGACGGGCTCGAGAGCGGCGCGAAGCAGGAGGGGCAGGCCACCGGAGGCCGGGTGGATGGCCCCCTTCCTGCTGCCCCCAGTTGCGGCCAGGCCAGCCCCCAGAAGGGTCCGTTCGGTTGACGCTGTGGGCCCCCAGAACTAGCCTGTTCGCCCCGTTGCCCGGGGGGAAACCGCCCGTGCACGTCTGCCTCCTCACCTTATTCCCCGAAGCGCTCCAGCCTTACCTGGATGCGAGCATTCTCGGGATCGCTCAGGCGAAGGGGCACGTGCGCGTGGATCTGGTCGACTTCCGGGACTTCGCCCGTGACCGTCATCGAACCGTCGACGACCGGCCCTTCGGCGGAGGCCCTGGGATGGTTTTGCGGCCCGAGCCGATCTTCGACTGCGTCGAATGGTTGGAGGAGCGACACGGTCGCTTCCATCGGGTGCTCTTGACCCCCGATGGCCGCCGTTTCGATCAGCCGAGCGCCCAGGAGTTCGCCGCCAAGGAACGCCTTCTGTTCCTGTGCGGCCGCTACGAAGGCTTCGACGAACGGCTGCGGGAGGAGCTCGAATGGGACGAGGTCTCGATCGGTGACTTCGTGCTGGCCGGCGGCGAACTGCCGGCTCTCACGATCATCGAAGCGGCCGCGCGATTGGTTCCCGGCGTGCTGGGACACGAACGCTCGGCGATCGAGGAATCGTTCCAAGAAGGTCGCGGGCTCGACACTCCCCACTACACCCGTCCGCGCACTTGGCGCGGTCGCGAGGTTCCCCCTGAGTTGCTCACGGGAAATCACGCGGCTGTCGAGCGCTGGCGGCGAAGACAATCCGAGGTCCGCACGCGCGCCCGGCGCCCGGACCTGCTCCCGTAACGGTTTTCTGCCGAAACGGACTCTCTTTTCCCCGATCCACGCTTTTAGACGCCGGCCCGAGCAGCCGCCGCACAGAGCCTCTGGACGACCCCGCGGTGACCGCGGACCCCTTAGTCGCCATGAACCTGATCGAAACCCTCGAGCGCGAGCTCGGCAAGCAGCACCTCCCCCCCGTCCGCGTCGGTGACACCGTCGAGGTCCACTACCTCATTCGCGAAGGCGACAAGGAGCGCGTGCAGCTGTTCATCGGCACCGTGATTTCGATCTCGGGCCGCGGCATCCGCAAGGGCATCACGGTGCGCCGGATTGTTCAAGGCGAAGGCGTCGAGCGGGTCTTCCCGCTGCACAGCCCGCGGGTCAAGGACGTGGTGGTCAGCCGTCGCGGCAACGTTCGCCGCGCCAAGCTGTACTACCTGCGCGAGCGCGTCGGCAAGGCGACCCGCGTTGGCGAGCTGCTGGGTGAGAAGGCCCGCCGCAACAAGAGCGAGGACGCCAAGACGCGTTCCGACATGGCTGCCGCCCAAGAGGCTCCCGAGGGCGAGGCGAGCGAGGAGTAGTCCTCGATCCCCCCTCTCCTTTAGACCTCACGACTCCAGCCTCTCCCTCCGGCTCGCCCCGATTCCATGGCCGATCGCGCCCAAACCCGTCACGAAACCAAGCAACAGCCCGATGACCTGCGTTCGCGGGTGATCCTGATCGCGGGAGTTCTCGCGATCGCGGTGCTGGTCCTGCTGCTCAAGCGCCCCGCCTTCCGGCTGGGTCTCGATCTGCAGGGCGGCTCGCGCTACGTCTTCCGGCTTCAACCGGACGAGGATGCGCTGGCCGAGCAGGAGACACCGGACTCGCTGTACTTTGAGACGCTCGCCATCGTCCGCGAGCGGATCGATCCGAACGGTACGCTCGAGCCGGTTCTCCGCCTGGAGGGACCCAACAAGGACCGCCTGATCGTCGAGATCCCCGGCATCAGCGATGCCGAGGGCGACGACGCCGGTTCGGCCACGTTGGACGCTGTCGTCGACGGAGCGATCGGAGTCGGCGCCAAGATCCCGGTCTCCGGCCTGGAAGGCAGCTTCCCGCCCGAAGGCGGTGTCCTGCTGATCGGCGAGGAGCAGATCGCTTACACGTTCTTCAGCGGGACCGCGTTCACCCTCTCGGAGCGCGGGGTGAAGGGCACCGAGATCACCGACCACGCGGCCGGTGACACCGTGGAGTTGCTCAGCACCAACTCGATCCTGAACCGAATCCAGAATCTGGCCAAGCTCAGCTTCGAGATCGTCGTCGAGGGCGGCGCTGACTCGGCCACCATCCTCTCCGAGGTCGGCACCAGCATCGCAGCTGAGCGAGAGAAGCTGAACACCTGGCTCGAGGCGAACCCGACCGCTGTGAACCTGCGCGGCTTCAACAGCTTGAGCGCTGAACAGGGCGGTCCCCACGCCAGCTTGCGCTGGATTCCGGACAGGCTCACGAAAGCGGAGCGCGAGGTCCAGGTGGCCCCGCGCTCCTTGGCCCAAAGGGCCATGCCGCTGCTGCGCTTCCGCGAGCATCCGTCCTACGCGGAGGAGGATTGGGCCTTCACCGGTGACCGGCTCGCAGCGACCTTTGCCACGAGCGACGGCCTAGGTATGCCGGCTGTTGGCTTCGAGCTTCGTTCCGAATGGGCTTCGACCTTCGGCAAGTTCACCGAGACGTTCGTCGACAACCAGATGGCGATCGTCCTCGACGAAGAGATCGTCTCTGCCCCAAACTTGAACAGCCGGATCGACCAAAACGGCATCATCCAGGGCGACTTCACCGTAGAAGAGGTCAAAGAGCAGGTCGCGACGCTGCGCGCCGGATCCCTGCGCCTGCGCCCCGTGCTCGAACACGAAGAAGCGGTCGGCCCGACCCTGGGCGCCGGCTACGTTCGCCGCGGCTGGATCTCCGGGCTGCTCGGCATCGGCTTGGTGATGGTGTTCATGGCTGCCTACTACAAGCGCCTCGGCCTGTTCGCCGCGCTGAGCCTGGCCGCCAACATCTTCCTGCTGATGGCTGGCCTGGCCCTGATGGATGCCACCCTCACGCTGCCCGGCATCGCCGGCATCGTGCTTACCGTCGGCATGGCGGTGGATGCCAACATCCTGATCTTCGACCGTGTGCGCGAAGAAATGGACAACGGCCGCAACATCAAGCAAGCCGCGAAGAACGGCTTCGACAAGGCGTTCGTCACGATCATCGACGCCAACCTGACGACGCTGCTCACCGCACTGGTGCTTTACAACGTCGGCACCGGCCCGGTGAAGGGCTTCGCTGTCACGCTGGCGATCGGCATCCTGACCTCGCTGTTCGCAGCGCTCGTCATCACCCGCAGCCTGGTGCAGTACAGCCTTACGAAAGGCGCGAAGGAACTGACCATGGGCCGCTGGCTTGTGAACGCGAACTACGACTGGATCGGCAAAGGCCGCACAGCCGTCATCGGTTCCCTGGTGGCGATCGCGGTCGGGCTCGGGCTGTTCACGCTCCTACCCAGAACCGACAAATGGGGCATCGACTTCCTCGGCGGCGTCGAACTGGTCGTGCGCACGGAGGAGGGCCAGGCGGCCCAAACCATGCGGGATCGCGTGGGCGCTCTCGACGGCGACATCGCCGGCGCGGACGTCACGCCAATCCTTGCGACGGGCACCGGCGGAGGCAACTACACCGACTTCCGGCTGACCTTCAAGACCGCCAGTTCCGACGAAGCGGAAGGCGACCTCGGAGGTGTGTTCAAGGAGCAGTTGCGGCGCGAATTGGGCGACCTGCTGCAGGCCGGCCCGATTGAAATCAGCGATGGCGAAAACGCGCGGCTGTACTTCGAGGAAGCACACCCCGCGACCGAAATTGCCGCCGCAATCGAAGGCCTAGGACTGACCGAGGTCTCCGTCACCGAAGACCCGAATCGATCGCGGGCCTACGACATCACCGGCACTCGCCCCGTGGGATTGACCGACGGCCAACTGGCCTCCGGAATCCAAACCGCGTTCCGGGGTGTCACCGACACGAACGGCCGCAAATTCGCCCTGGCCAACCCGATCCCGAGCTCGACTTCGGTGTCCGCACAGGTCGTCGACAAGCTTCAGGACAAGGCCATCCTGGCCCTAATCGTCAGCATGTTCGCGATCGTGCTCTACATCCGAGCCCGCTTCGCCGAATACGCCTACGGCTTTGCAGCCGTTGTCGCCGTCGCGCACGACGTCCTGATCACCCTGGGCGCGATCGCGCTGATGCAGACCCTCGGGTTGCTCCAGCTCGAATTGAGCCTAGCGATGATCGCGGCCTTCCTGACGATCATCGGCTACTCACTCAACGACACGATCGTGATCTTCGACCGGGTTCGCGAGAACCGGCCGCGCATGGAGAAGCCGCTGTCCGAGATTCTGAACATCTCGATCAACCAGACCATGTCGCGGACAGTCCTGACCTCGATCACGACCGTGATGGTCGTCGTGATCCTGTTCGTCGCCAACGCGGGAACCGGCAACACGCTCGAGGGCTTTGCGTTCGCCATGCTGATCGGCCTGATCGCCGGTACCTACTCGACGATCTTCATCGCCTGCCCGGCGCTGCTGTTCTTCGAGCGTAGGCACCGCGAGAAAATGGACCGCCTGCGAGCGAACGCCGTCGCCCCCAAACCGAAGAGCGAACCCAGCAACGCTACGGCCAGCGCCTGAGCGGGTTCGCCCCCGCTGGAAAACATGGGCGATGACGACGGCCTCAGAACCCTCGCTGCTTCTCCGGGTGGCTTTCGCTCGGGGATCGCGCTCGCCCTGCTATTCGGCGCGGGCCTGATTCTCGGACTTTGCCTGATGGAGCCCAAGCTGCTCACGCGCGCGTGGGCCGTGGTCGCGAATCAGGCCCCGGCCAGTGGGCGGCCAGCGGGTGTGCCCGGGGAAGACGCCTGGCAAGAACCGCCCGGAACACCTGAGGAAGCCTGGTTCCGAGTGACCATCGGCAAGTCCGCGCCGGACAAGGTCCAGCCGCCAGCTCCGGCCGATCCGGCGGAGCCCTTTGAGCTTCCCGAAGACTGGGGCCCCGCTTCCGGCGATCCGAACGCGGACCCCAGTCGCAGCGGCGACCTCGGGCCGGCGGCGGTAAGCTCCGTCCTGGTCGAAGAGGGCATCACGCTTTGGCGCTTGGCGGAGCAACGCTACGGAGCCGACAACGGGAGCGAGTTGCTCGAGGCTCTCGCGCGCTACAACCGCTTGGAGAGCCCAGATCAACTGGAGACCGGACAGCGCGTTTGGTTTCCGCCGGTCGACCAGTTGCTCGGCGATCGCTGAGACCTGCGGGGACCGGCCGGGCGAATCCCCGCGCCCGAGTCCACTCAACGGTCGCGGGGAGCGAACGGTTCTTCGGCGGCCTCGAGCACCCGGACCGTGACATCCCGGCCGCAGGTTCGCTCGAAGTTGCCAAGCTCACGCTCCCCCACCCAACCGCGCAGGAGCGTCCCGTCGGTCGCGTCGTGGGTCTCTTCGAGGATGCGCGCGACGCGGCGGGCAGAGGCCAGGCTGGCTCCTTCGTGGAATGGGATTCGGATTTCCACCAATGCGGAACGGCGATCGAGCCGGCGCGCCACCAGGGCGGTCAGTTCGTCGAGCCCTTCGCCGGTGTGAACCGAACAGCGGACCGACTCGCGACCCTCCAGGCTGGTCAGCAAATCGGGTGGAAGTTGGCCGCCCAAGGCGTCGATCTTGTTCCAGACCAAGATCTCGTCCCGGCGCCCGCGCGCGGCCCCGCGCAGGACTTGATCGACGGCCTCCAGATGGGCCGGCGCATCGGGATCGGCCGCGTCGATCACGTGCAGAAGAAGATCGACTTCAAGGGCCTCTTCGAGCGTCGCTTGGAAGGACGCCACCAGGTGGTGTGGGAGCCGGCCAAGGAACCCGACCGTATCCGAGAGCAGCACGGTTCGGCTATCCCCCAGCGCCCAGCGCCTGGTTCTCGTATCCAGCGTTGCAAACAACATGTCCTCGGCCATCTCCGTCGAGCCGGTCAGGCGATTGAGGAGGCTCGACTTGCCGGCGTTGGTGTAGCCCACGAGCCCGATGGTGAATTCTTCCGCGCGGCTGCGGACCTGGCGTTGCTTGCGCTCCTCGATGACCTGCAGCTCGCGCCGTAGGTCCGTAATGCGCTTCTTGATCAGCCGCCGGTCGGTTTCCAGCTGCGTCTCGCCCGGACCGCGCGTTCCGATCGCGCCTTCCATGCGCTCGAGGTGCGTCCACATCCGGCGCAAGCGCGGCATGAGGTATTGGGTCTGAGCCAACTCGACCTGAAGCCGCGCCTGCCGGGTCTGGGCCCGGCGCGCGAAGATGTCCATGATCAACTCGGATCGATCGACGACCCGCTTGCACCAGATCTTCTCGAGGTTGCGTACCTGAGCGGGAGTCAAGTCGTTGTCCACCACCACCACATCCGGCGCAATGCGATCGATTTCGGCTTTCACCTCTTCGACCTTTCCGCTGCCGAGCAAGGTCGACGGCACGGGACGGGTCCGGCGCTGGAGGAAGCGATCTCCCACCACTTCGCTGCCGGCCGCCTCAACCAGTCCGGCTGCTTCGGTGAGCGGGCCGGCGAACTCCTCGGCTTGGTCCTCGAGGATCAGCCCGCAGAGCAAGGCCCGTTCGGTCGGCCGCTTGGTCGGTGTGGCTTCGCGACTCATCGAACCAGCGCGAACCCAGTCAGGTTCAAGACAAGCGACTTCATCCCCGGGCGCCGAGCGCGGCGGAGCCCAGCGGGGCTTTCTCAAACCGGAGCGCTTCGATCCAATCGCCGTTGCGCTCCGGATGAATTCGCGTGTGTACCGCCCATTCGTCCTCGTCCCGGTCTGGGTAATCGGCACGGAAGTGAGCTCCGCGGGACTCCTCGCGGAACCCCGCCGTACCGAGGGCCAGCCGTGCGACGGTCAGCATGTTGATCAACTCGTAGGAGCTGCGGTTGGGGGCGGAGAGCCCGACGACGGCTCGCATCCATAGATCGAGACGCGGCAAGGCGTCGACCAAATCACTCGCGCGACGAACCACGCCCATCTGGCGCCACATCATCGACTTGAGCGAATACAACACGTCGTCGGCGTTGACCGTGATCTCGCCGCGCTCAAGCAGAAGTTCGTCTCCGCCGGACAGGATCTTGCCGCGAGCAACTTCGCGCAGGCAACCGGCCGCCTTCCGGCCGGCTTCCTCGCCGAGGACCAATCCCTCGAGCAGCGAATTCGAACCCATCCGATTCGCGCCGTGAAGACCGGTGCTTGAAACCTCTCCGACCGCCCATAGGCCCTCGACCGAAGTACGGCCATCGAGATCGACCTCAAGGCCGCCGATCTGATAGTGCGCGCCAGGGCGAACCGGAACGAAATCCCGAGCGATGTCGATTCCGAACAGGTGACAGGTTCGCGAGATGCCTGGAAAGAGCTGGTGCGGATCGCCGTCGACCTCGGAAAGATCCAGGTAGACGTTCGTGTCCTTGGTGCGCGCCATCTGTTCAGCAACGGCACGACTCACCACGTCACGGGGAGCCAGCTCGGCGCCTGGATGGTAGTCCGGCATGAACCGTTCTCCGTTGCGATCGCGCAACCGCCCGCCGTGCCCGCGAACGATCTCGCTAATCAAGACCCGGGCCGCTCCCGCGATGTACAGGCAGGTCGGATGGAACTGATAAAACTCGAGGTCGCGCAAAATCGCCCCCGCCCGAAGCCCGAGCGCCAAGCCGTCGCCTGTCGCAATGTTCGGGTTGGTGGTCTCGCGATAGAGCTGGCCGGAGCCGCCCGTGGCGAGGATCACTTGGCTGGCGGTAAATCCCACCCAGGTCCCGTCGTCGGCGATGGCCACTGCCCCGCAGACGCCGGCTCCGTCTTCGCGCATCAAGTCGACGACAAAGGTGTGGTCAAAGCACTCGATTCCCTCTTCCGCATGCAACGCTGCGATCAGCGCGCGTTGAATCTCGCGACCGGTAGCGTCGCCACCTGCGTGCAGCACGCGCGCGAAGGAATGCCCGCCTTCGAGGCTGAGCGAAATTTCGCCGTCCGACTCGCGGTCGAATTCAGCGCCGCGACGGATCAGCCGCTCGATGGCCCCCGGTCCACGCCGCACCACGTGCTCGACCACCTCAGGCTCGCACAACCCGCAACCCACCTCGAGCGTGTCCGCCACATGGGCGTCAAACGAATCGCTTTGCGAGAGCACCGCCGCGACACCGCCTTGGGCCCACAGGGTATTGCCCTGCTCCAGCCGGGACTTGGTCACAAGGGCCACCGCGGCTCCTTCGCGAGCCGCCGCCAGCGCGGCCGAGGCTCCCGCGGCTCCGCCTCCGATCACCAACACATCAAACCGCAGCAGCGGAAGCCGGCGCAGATCCAACCCGGCAAGGCGGCCGGGGATCCGAAGTTTCGCGGGCGAGGGTGCAGACAAGGCGGGGCTCGATTTCCGGGCCTTCCCGGGGGGGCATTCTAGGTCAAGGCCGCCCGGAAGGAACCTCCTTCGGCTGGCCCGCCCCGCAGCCGGTGCCCCGCTCCGCCCGAGGCCAGGAGACCTACGCCCTAAGACAGCCTTCCTAGCTCACGGCCGGGTCGCGTCCCGGAACCGGCCCCGAAGTCTCATCAGGTTCGGAATCTGTTCGCCTTTTCGAGGATCCGCCCTATATTCGGTTTCTGTTCGCCCGAACGGAGTCCCAACAGCACCCACCCACCAGCACTCACCCACCAGGAACTCAGCTCCATTGCCCCCACCACCATCCGGCCCCCAGAGGGACTCCTGACAAGCCTCGGTCCTCCGCAAAGCTGCCCAGCCCTCCTCCGACCAACTCCCCGAACACCATGACCCGCTTCACCGGCGAACCCGCCCGGGACCTCCTGTCCTTCGCCTTCTTCGCCAGCCTCGTCCTCGGAACCCTCCTGCTCTAGCAGACCGCAGGTTCCCGCACCTCCCCTCGCGCCCGCCCTCACCT
>CAZUCE010000064.1:0-10203 GCA_964619265.1 uncultured Planctomycetaceae bacterium | reverse complement strand
CCCCCCCGCAGTTCCCCCAGGTCTTCCCCATGCAGCGCTTCTCCGACTCTCCCCTGCGTTCGCCTGCGCTCGCTTTGCCGTTCGGAATAGCTCTGTTCGGCGCCGCTCTGACCGGACTCGCGCCCAGCGCCGCAGCCCAAGAGGACACAGCCCAAGACGCCACTGTCCAAGAGGCCAACACGCAAGAGGACACAGCTCCTGTGGTTCACGTTCAACCGGCTCCCCGCGCTGCGGACCAAGTGGTTCTGAAAGTCGGCGAGCAGAGTTACGGCGGCCTGGAGTACGGCGAGTGGTTGCTCAGACGCCGGGGACGGGCCGCGGCTCCGCGCTACGCCCTCTACTTGGCTCTCCTCCAGGAGGCTGCTCAACTCGGAATCGAAATCGACCCCGAAGCAGCGGAGCGACGGCTCAACGAAGAGATCAAAGAGCGCCTGGCTGGCGCCTTCGGAGGACAACGGGACACCTGGCTCTCCGAGCTCGACTCAGCGGGCCGGTCCGAACAGGGCTTCCGAACCCAGCGGCTTGAAGAAATCTCCTACGAGCAAGTCGAGGAAGCTGTGGTGCGTGGCAAACGAACCATCGACGAAGAGCGGATCGTCCGCACCTGGGAGCGTTCCTACGGGCCCGGTGGCAGGAGCATGCGAGTGCTCGGCATCCTCCGCCGGATCGAAGCCTCGGCCAGTCCGTCCCGCCGATCTCGCGAAGAAATCCGGGCCAGCACCGAAGTCGACGTCCTGGCTGCCCAAGAGGAACTCAGTCAGGTCGCGGTCGAACTGGCCAAGGGCGCCTCGTTCCCCGTGCTTGCCCGCAAGTTGAGCGACGACGAAACCAGCCGCGAGGCAGACGCGCTGGTCGCCGAGGTTTGGACCGGAATTGGATGGCCCCCGGGCGTCACCGAAGAGCTGCTGGAGCTTGCGCCGGGCCAAGTGACGATGCCCTTCCGCGGTCGCGGAGGAGTCTGGATCCTCCAGCTTCAAGCCGCTTCGAATCATCCACTCGAAGAGGTTCGTGAGGACATCTACGCGTCCATCGTGGCAAGCAAGCCCAACTCGGACGATCTGGACGAAGTCCTGCCGGCGGTGTTCGAGGCGGCTGCGCCGGAATACCTGGCTACGCTCTCGGACCCCGAACTTGAAACGGCGGGTGGTCGAACCGCCCCCGTCATGATCGTCGGCGGATCGCCGGTCAGCCTCGAGCGCTACGAAGATTGGCTGCGGCGCACTCTGGGGGAAATCGCGGCCCCCGAATTCGCCTTGGAGCAGGTCATCGAAATGGATGCCTCCCGCGCTGGGATCGTGGCCACGGACCAGGAAATCGCCCGCCGGGCCACAGAACAGCGCGAGTTCCTGCTCGAGACGGGCTTCAAGGGCTCCAAGATCGAATGGCTCGAGCTCCTGCAGTCGCGCAATCTCGACGAGGGCTTTTGGACGCAGGAAGCTCGAAGGCGAGCACGCCTGGACCTGCTCAGCGAGAAGCTGGTCAGGGCCAAGAAACCGATCACCGAAGCCGACGCCAAGGCCACCTGGCTCTCGCGCTACGGAGCCGAGGGACGGCAGACCAGCGTGCGGCTGATTCGGCGTACCGCCGAATACCCGCCCCTCACCGATGAAGAAACCAGTCGAGCCTTTGAGAAACGGCGACTCGCGGTCGTCCTCTCGATTTCCGCAGAGCTGGAAGAACTCGCCGAACGCGTCGATGAGGGGGAGGACTTCGGTGCGCTCGCGAAGCGCTACTCCGACGACGACAGCGCGGTGACCGGAGGCATCCCCCCGTCCGATTTCAACGTCACCGGAACCTACCCGGAATTCAGCGGCCCGATCCTGGGCGCTTCGCTCGGTCAACTCGTCGGTCCGCTGGTCGAAGGCGACGAGGTTTTTCTGTTCGAGATCATCGGAACCCGTGACGTTCCCTTCGAATCTGTTCGCGAACGGATTCTCGAGGAGCTGAAGAACGAACGCGTTTCGCTGTTCGAGGCGGGAGGATGGCGCATGAACCGCTTGGCCGACGTCGGATTCTCCGTTCAAGGACCGATGTTCCGCTGAAGACCCGGGGTTCCGTTGAGGCCCCGGGGCTACGCTAAAACTCGGGCGCGCCGTGGCAGGCCCGGCTCAAGAGCCGGGCGATTCGCCCCCAGGAGATTCCACTTCAGACGGATTCAGTGCGCGCTCAATGCGAGCCAGAGCCTCGAGCAGATCGGCTGCATCGGGATCAAATTCAAGCGCGGTTCGCAATAGATTGCGCGCAGGCTCAAGGTTGCCTAGCTCGAGCTGCAAGAACCCGCCAACCGCGTTGGCGCGGTAGCGCTCGCGCGGGGAAAGTTCGGGGCGCTTGGCCACATCGCGCAGCGTTCGCAGGGCCGAAGTCACCGTTTCCCGCGCAGCCAATTGCCTGACGGGATCCTCGTCGTAGATCGCATCGAGTGCTCCGCGAGCCTCGAGCTCCGCGCGGAACACGAGAACCCTCGAGCTGTTCGGCTGTTGCTCGTCGAGTCGGCGGATGATTTCGAGCGCAGCCTCCTGGCCGCCGGGCTCGGATCCCAGATGGACCGCCAGGTTGAAGTCGCGCTTGGCCAGGTCCTGTTCCAGCTCGGCCGGGCTGTAAACCGGAGTCAGGACTGCGGCGGCGCCGACCCCCAAAAAAGCAACCAGCGGGATGAGTCCTCGTCCGCCACCAACAGCCGCCCGCACCACGCGGATCGTCCATAGGCTCGCGGCGGGCGCGAGCAGAACGGCCAGCGGAAGCCGCGCGCGCATGCTGGTCACGGTCAACACGATCGTGCCCAGGTAGAGAACGAAGAACACCGCCAAGCTGCGCCGCGCCGCGATCGGTATCGGCCGCTCTCCTCCGGAGGATCCGCCACCCAGGTGGATCAGGAACGCCAAAAGACCCGCGAGTCCGGCCGCTCCGATCCAAGCGAATCCTGGCAGCTTGCCCAACAGCGGAACGTAGCGCCGCGACCAGTCGTAACCGTGATTGTCGGGGACCTCGTAGGTCCCAAGTGTCAGCCGCAGCTTGTTCCACAGGATCCGAAGGTGCAGCCCCGGGTTCGCAGCGACCGATTTCCAGACTTCCCCCATCCAAAAACGACTGACCTCGGTGCCCGAAAGCGTGCGTCCCATTCGCCGTTCGGCTTCGGCCCGCCAGTCGCCGGCTTCGTGCTCTGGAATCCCGCGGATGAACGAAAACTCGGTGGCGCGCCCATAGGGATTCTCCGCGTTGTTGCCGCCGTAGAAGTTCGTACCCGCGCCACTGGTGGAGAGCGCGAACTCACCGCCAACCGCGTAGTTGCGCACGAAAACCGGCAGGAGACAGAACGCGATGCCGCAAACCACCGCGGCCGATTCCCCGGCGCCCTTCGCCCATCCGCTGCGCTCGGCCAGCAGCCGCAAAGCGACCGGCCAAAGCGCGATCCACGGCAGCATGACCAGCAGGTTGCCGCGCAGCAGCGCGCCCAGGCCCGCCGCGACACCGACCCCAAGCCACCTGCTTCGTTCGACACGGGCTCCCGGCCCCCGGGCCAGGCCCAGCAACAGCACGGCGAGGATGGGCAGGAACAGGTTGGGCTTCAAAAGCAAGCAAGCCATCAGGACCGCCGGCCCGTGGACCGCCAGCAGCCCCCCTGCAAGCCCCCCTGCCAAGAGTCCGCGTCGCCCGCGCCCGGCGAGTCGGAATCCAAGCAGCGCCACCAGAGCAGCCGTGAGGGCTCCCAGGGCGACCTGCCCCCGGCGTACCGCGCCGCGGGCTGGCGGGTCCGTCCCCAAGCAGGCATAGGCCACCCCCAGGGCGTAGGGATACAGCGGCTCCTGGAAGAAGACCTCCTCCCCCAGCCAGTCTCCACGGGCGATCTCGAGGGCCCAATTCTCGTAGGAGGCCTCATCGATCACCGGCGTGTCGGCTAGCGGATGGGACTCCTCGAACTGAGTCACCGCGACCCACCGAAGGCCGAAGGCAAGCGCGAACACCGAAAGCAGCATGGCGGCCAACGGGCCGCGGTGCGTGGACGTCTCCATCAGGTGCGCACGGTCCCCCAACGATCCCCGGAAGGCAAGCTCCGTTCGGCGCGCGCGCGACGGATCACAGCGGCCAGATGAACGAGCTGACGCCCGGGCCCCCTGGTGAGCAACAGGCTGAGAAGAGCCACAGCGAGGCCCGCCGCGAACGCCCAAGGCATTCGTTTTTGCAGCATCCAAAACACCCAGCCGCAGGGGACCAGCGTGCCTAGGACGAGCAACTCCGGCGCCAGGTAGGGCAGCCAGCGATAGGCCAGCAACTGAACGCGAGCGAAGCGCCCGCGGTTTCTCGCCGGGGACCCTTGCGTGGCACCCAGGACCTGAAAGTAGGCCCGCGCACGCCTCAGCTCCTGATCTTGCTTGCCCTCCCCGGCCGGGAGCTTGGGCTCGAGAAACCGAGCCTCCCGAATCAGCTCGACGCGGCCGCCTGCCGCGCGCGCTTGGAACATCAAATCCAGATCGTCGGCTGCGATCCCGGGCCGTGGAACCAGGCCCAACCCGATCCGCCAGGCCAAAAGCTGTCCGTGCACGCTGAACAGAAGGCCGCGCCGCGATTCAAACGCACGTACCCAAGCGGTGACCCGGTCGTAGAGCCCCGGGCACGGGACCGGTTCGCCGCCGCCTGCTGCCCGGGGTTGTCCGCTTGATTCCAAGTCGCGGACGAATTCTTGGGCTCCACAGGCCAGGATCAGCCTGGGTTCGGCCGCGAACGCGCGGGCCAGAGCGTCGAGCGACCCGCGCCGCTGGATGACGTCGGCATCCGTGAGCAGCACCCAATCGACGGATTCCAGCTCGGACAAGCCGGTGGCGATCGCATGCGCTTTCCCAGCGGCTCGCTGGTTCCGCACGGCAGCAAAGCGGACACCGCTGGAAGCCCCGAGCTGTCCGATCGCTCGCTCGGCTACCCCAAAAGTCCCATCGCTGGAGTGGTCGCAAACCACCACCACCTGATGGCTTCTTCCGTCCTCGATCTTCGGCCAATCCTCTGCGGCCAGGTTACGAAGGCGGCGTTCGATGACGTTTGCTTCGTCATGGGCTGGAATCACCACGCCGATGGCGCACGCTTCGGCCTCACCCACGGCGATCGAAATTCACTTGGAGAGCGTGGCGCGCATCAGCTTCGGCCACGAGCGTGCGTTGAACAGAACGTTGTCCGCCTGCGCACACTCCCAAGTGCAGGCGCACTTGGTCTGCTTGATTTCCGTGCGAAGGTCTTCGGCCTGCTGACGCTTCCATAGGGCCGCAAGGTTCCAATCGTGATCGTTCAGATTGCCCATCGACTTGCCCAGGATTTCGCAAGGGTGCACCGAGCCGTCCTCGAAGACGACAGCGGACAACTTGCCGGCCGTGCACGGCAGATGCCGCGAGTGATCACCGGCCGCCACGCGCTCCACGTGGTCGTACATGAGTTCATCGCGGGCCACCGCTAGGCCAGCCAGCGGAAAGTCGAAGTACGGCAACCGGCCTTCGAGCCGCAGCTTGCGCTTGCGGTCGACCACCGCCCGGTAGTGATTGAGATCCACTTCCAGCAAGGTCTCATCGAGCGCCGTGCCGCGTGCCAGGTTGATCGTTACGTTGTCAGGCTGCAGGCGATCCACCAGGGTCTCCAGGTGATCGGCCAAATGGTCTTGGTTCTCCGAGGTGACGGTGACCAGCAGGCCCACCCCAAGATTCGGGAGCCGCCGCTTCATCTCCTTCAGCCGCAAAACCGCAGCGCACGACTTTTCGTGCCCGCCTTCGATTTGGCGAATGTCGTCGTGGGTTTTGGGGTTGCCGTCAAACGACACGGAGACCGACAGGAACGTATCCGGATTCTCGGTGGCCATCTGCTCGACCGACTCCTCCATGCGGCCGACCAGACCGTTGGTTGGAATCGCCAGATGACGCAGACCCGCTTCCCCGAACGCTCGCGCAAGCTCGGGCAAATCCTTGCGCAAAAACGGCTCGCCCCCGCCGAAGCTGACCCACAGAAGGGGCCCGAGTTCCGCGCTGGAGTGGGCCAGGGCGCGAACTTGTTCGACGCTCGGCCCAGGAACTCCCTTTGCGACCTCTTGCCAGTGGAAGCAGTGCCTGCAGCGTAGGTTGCAGGCCCCGGTCACAAAGAGGGTCAGGTGCAGCGGCGGTCCGCTGTGACGAAGTCCGCGTGCAGCGAACGGAAGATAGCGGAGTGCGTTCAAGGTGCTTTGAGTCTAACCGGCCGAGCTGGGACCCTCGCCTTAGGCCGAGTGCGCGCGAGCAACCACCGGCTAGACCGAAGCCCGGCCCCACAAAATCGAAGCGGCCCCTGCAGCGGATGAGCTGCAGGGGCCGCGAGAGCTTAGGAACCCCAGGCGCTAGGCCAGGGTTCCCCAGGCGGAAACTTCGATCACTGGGTGGTGATCGAGGTGCCTTGCGAGCTGGCCGTCAGGTCGCCGTTGGTGGCGCCATCGAGCGTGAAGGTCTGACCGAAGAACGTGAAGCCCGAGGCGATGGTGGTGTTCAGCGGCAGGCGGAGGACGTCGCAGCCGTCCGGTCCGGTGTTTCCTGACAGGAACAGGATCTGAGTACCCGTGATGTTCGCGATCGCCAGGCCCGGGATCGTAAGACCACCGGGGATCTGATCGGTGAACAGAGCCATCAGGTAGGGCACGTCGTTCGCGCCGCGAGCGGCGAGGAACAGGTCGGTGCCGCCGAACGGCACACTCAGGACGTCAAGGCTCGGCGCGACGCCGGTGATAACGCTGTTGCTGGAGAGGCCGAACTTCGAAGTGAAGCCAAGCGAGGTCGAACCGGTGTAGCTCGTCGTGGCCGAGGTGCCGGTGTTGCCGTACTCGTCCTCGGACTGCCACTCGAATTCAACGTTGCCGACCAGGTTGCCCGGAAGCTCAGCGCGGAAGATCTGACCTTGGGAGGACAGAGCCGGGATGCTGGGGAGTTCACAACCATCGACACTCACGTTGAGCTGCGTCGGGTTGTACCAGGTGATGTAGTACGGCGCGTTGTCGTAGACCTGCGCGCGAACCGGGACCGTCGTGGTCGAAGCGGACTGGTTGCCCGGATCCTCGACGTTCGGGATGTAGGGCGCGTGGGTGTCCGGAATGTTCGTGATGTTGAAGAACGTCTTGTTCGCGGCGTTGTTGTCTTCGCCAACGATCACGTCGTAGTCACCATCACCGTCGATGTCGGCAGCGTCCACGTCCAGCGAGGGCTGTCCACCGTTGGTGCCTTCGCCGATCACGCTCGTCAGAACTCCGTTGCCGGGGTTGTCGTAGAGCTTGTCCGAGCCGGTGAAGTTGGCAACGAAGAGATCGAGGTCTCCGTCGTTGTCGTAGTCCATGAAGTCTCCCTCGTTGTCGTCCGCGAAGGAGCCGGGGAGGTTCGTCTGAAGGTTCGTGAAGTTGCCGCTTCCGTTGTTGCGGAAGGTGCGGTCCGAACCGGCGTTGCCGGCCCAGTTGAGGCCGTAGATGTCGAGGTCACCGTCCCCGTCCATGTCGCCCATTTCCTGCTCGTAGTTTCCGCCGTTGACGACGTAGTTGTTGGGCAGGACAGCGGTCGTGACGTCGCGGAAGATCAGCGTTCCCGACTCCTCGAGCCGGTTGTAGAAGATCCGCGGGTTGGAGTCGCGATCACCGTGGAGGATGTCGAGGTCGAAGTCGCCGTCCATGTCGCCGATGTCGATATCGAGCGTGTTGGTCGCGATGTCAGCCTGCTGACCGGTGTTGTTGTTCGTGTTCGGCTGGTAGGTGCCTTCCGCCCAGATGGCGGTGTTGCCGACAGCGATGGAGATGCCGCCAAGCGTGGTGCCCTGGGGGTTCAGCTCTTCGAAGCGTCCGTCGCCGTCGTTCAGGAACAGACGGGTGGGAACACCACCGTTGAAGCCACCGCCGTAGGTCGAGTGGACCAGGTCGAGGTCACCGTCGTTGTCCAGGTCACCGAAGTCACAGTCACAGGACCAGTCGATGAACGAGCCGTTCGGCAAAATGCCGGCCGAGGCGATCGAGGAGTTCGGGCCTCCCAGGCCGACCCAGCGGGTGTTGGTCTCGTCGGCGAAGAAGCCAAGGGATCCGCCCTGGGTTCCACCGTTGTTGACCCACCACTTGTTGCCCTGGTTGACGATCTGCGAGGTGTTCGACACGTAGATGTCGATGTCGCCGTCGTTGTCGATGTCCGCGAACTCGATGTCGCGGCTGTCGTCGGCCTGCTGGGGGAAGCGGGTGCTGGTCTGATCGAGGAAGTCACCGATCGGGCCGCCCTGGGCGCCACCGCGGTTCATCCAGATCCGGTTCTGCTGGTTTCCAAAGTCGCCACCATCGGCGAAGACCGCGTCCCAGTCGCCATCGAGGTCGACGTCACCGAAGTCGATGTTCTCGGTGTGCTGGTTGTTGGCGCCGCCTCCGGGGTTACCGGAGTTGTCCTGTTGGAAAACCTGCTGAGCGCCGGCGGTGCCGGAGAGCCCCAGAAGGCTGAGACCGGCCAGGGAGGCGGCGGTCCTGTAGTTCAATCGGGTCATGACGTGAGGAGTCGTTGAGTTGGGTGAGTTACGCGTGGCCAGCGAAAGCACTGGGCGCCGGGTTGGGAGTCCGACGCGACAGCGCCAGAAGTCAGAGCCATCCCAAGAATTCCGGACGGAATCGCAGGAATGCCCTCGAGAGAAATAGACGGCGGAAACTGGAACCAGGTTCCGACCGGAGCGCGGAAGCGCTCCGAGAACCCGTCTGAACGACGGATCCGCCGGCCTCAAGAGTGGGACAGCACCGCTGAAAACTAGCACGATCGCGGGCTCTGGGGCAGTGCAGGCTTCTCCGCACACATCTCGGCAAACAATCGCGATCCGTCGCTGGGCCCAAAAATCTGTGGCCGAGTCGTGACGGGACGGTGAAATGGCGCCGGTTCCATCGCGAACGAACTTCCCGGACCCCCCCTCAGCGGGCCCCAGAGGACCCTCAAGCCCCAGCGAGCGGTCCACATCGAAATCCTGGACACACCGCGGCATGGGTCGATCCGGGGCTCACGGAAAATCTCCCGGCCCGCCCCAAGCGCCGATCTCAAACCCTCCGGCGGCCGATGGCGGTCAGGCGGAGTCCAAACAGCGCAGAGCGGGGGCCAGCAGCCGCTCCACGGTCAAACTCGACGTGTCGGCGTCCTTGGCGTAGCTGCAGTAGTCGGGAGCCGTGCTGAGCACCTTTTCTCCGCGGCCATACAGCTCGATTTCCGCTGCGGAAGTGGGCGCAAAAAAGCACAGAACCGGACGCTTGCGAGCCACGGCCACGTGGAGCGCGAGGCTGTCGCTGGTGATCAGCAGGTCTAGCTCGCCGACCAGGCCGGCGAATTCGAGCAGGCCATTGGAGGTCCCGGTATCCACCAGGGGAACCTGTCCGCCGAGCTCGCGGGTGAGTTGCGCGTTGCGCGCTGCTTCTTCCGGGCCGCCGAGCAGGACGAAGCCCAGCCGGTCCGGTTGAGCTCGATCCAGCTCGCGAGCCAACCGGACGGTCCGGTCGACCGGCAGCTTCTTCGATTCCCAGCGGCCTCCCGAACCGGTGTTCAGCCCGATCAGCCGCTTTCCGCGGAGCGAGCGGAGGCGCTCCTGCGCTCGGTCGACCACGGTCGCATCGAGCGGAAGCTCGGGCTCGCCCATCTCGATTCCGAACATCCGGGCGTAGATCGCCGCATGGCTCGCGGTGTTGGCCACCTTCCTTCGGTCGGCTTCCGCTTTCCCATGGACCGACAGCAGCCCCATGTCGAACCAAGGCCCCACATCGGGGGTGTAGGCCCTGGAGCCGTCCGGCCGGGAAAATGCGCCGGAAAGCACGCCGGGGCGTTCCTCAGGGTCAGCCACTCGGCTCGCCAATCGGCACAGGGGATCTTCGTCGTCGAGCGAAAGCACCCGCTCGAAACCTCGCGGCGCGAGCTGCTCCCCCATGCGCTCCGCGGCGCGGGCGTCTTTGGGGTCCAGGGCCAGAGTCTCGGTGACCAGCGGATGATGCTGCACCAAATCCGTGGCCCCTGGGGCGGTCACCCAGGTGATCGAGAGGCCTGGATAACGAGCCGCCAGGCCGGGCAAAATGGAGGTCGTGCGCAAGACATCGCCGAGCGCACCGGTCTTGAGGATCAGGACGGGATTCATCTGAGGTAGCTTTGCAGCGCTCGAATCCTACCGGGGCAGCTCACCTGCGGCTGCCATCAGCTGCCCAGGCCCCCTTGCCCGCTCCCGCTT
>CAZUCE010000063.1:0-10597 GCA_964619265.1 uncultured Planctomycetaceae bacterium | reverse complement strand
GCACCGTATTACCGATCTACCGGGGGTTACAGGCCGAGGGTTTGGCTGAGGGCGAGTAGCGCGGCGCGGTTTTGGACGTTGTTGGTTCCGCCGGCTTGGAGCGCGGCCCCTAGGTCGATGTCTCCGATCAGCCAGCTGGCGTAAATCAGGAACACCGGGTCGAAGGTCATTTCAAAACCGTAGGCGAACGAGCTCCAGCACTGGTAGGAGTCCCAGTCGTCGCTCGTTACGCCGTCGATTGGAATGGACGAACAGAACAGAGGTGCGCTCAAATCCAGGGGAGCCACAGCGGCCTGTTGGTAGGGCGCCTGGCGGACCGGATCCCAATACTTGGCGTCCACAAAGCCATAGAACGCCCGGCGGAGTACGTCTTCGAGGATCGACTCACGGGTGGATCCGGTGCCTTCGTAGGCCGACTTGAGGGCGCCGTAGAGCCCGTTTTCGACGATGGCGTGGCTGTAGGCCTGGCGCGCGCGGTATTTGCCTCCGAGGATCTTCGAACTCTGCTCGGCGGTCAGGAAGCCTGAGCACTGGGCCTGGCCGAGTTGGACTAGGTCCACCAGGTCGTCGAACCACGCCCGGTGATCTGCGCGGTAGGCCGGATCGCCCAGGGCGAAGACGGCGGACATCAGATCGATTCCCCAACCCTCGGCACGCGAAAATTCCATGCCGATCCCGGGGTGCTGATCGGCGAATTCCCGATCGGCGCGCATCCCGGTCGGCACGGTCTGACCGTAGGAGTTGTTGTACGCCATGTTGTAGGAAATCTCCACCAGCGCGGCTTGGCCGAGCAGGTCGTCTTTCGCCAAAGCGTCGTTGCCGAGCCAAGCCAGGGCCTTTGCCGCACGGGTTGCGCGGATCAGGTGCTGCATGTCGTAGGAATCGTAAATGAGCAGCTGGCTTGCGTAATCGGGGACGAGTCCGTTGTCTTGGGCGAACGTCTCCTGGTGCGTTGGTGCGGTTTGCCAGCCGAATGGATCGTGGCCAGGTAGGGCCACCATGTAAAAGTTGCCCGGGAAAAACGGGCCGGCTTGGCCATCCAACAACCACTCATCGAGCATCGCGAACGTGCCATCCGCGTCGACGACGAGGTTGCGCGTTCGGTCCATCTGCATGCGGTGCAACGTCTCGAGATGACGATAGCCATTGCGTGCAGCCGCCCAGGCGGTCGGAACACCCTCATAGAGGTAGATGCCAATGCCGCCGGTGACGCCGCCATAGGCCTGACCATAGGGGTGCGCCCAGCCCAGCGCGGAGCTGGTCAGCGGCGGAGCGCCGGCCTCGCCTAAGGCGAGCTTCGAAGTGAGGTACTGGAACTCACTCTCGATCTCGGCAAGGACAGTCTGCTTGCCTAGATGGTCAAAGGTCGGCAGGCGGTGGCGCTGGGGGAAGTAGTTGCTAGTTGCCGGATTCCACCAGGACCACAGGGACGCACCGCCAGTGGAGAACCCCGGCTGGCAAAAGCCCTGGCCGAATCGCTTGGTGAAGTCGATCGCGCTGGAGAGCGCGCTCGCCCCGGTGATGGCGAAGCGGCGGTGGAGCTGGAAGCCCTGGCCGATGGCGTGGCACTTCCCATCGGCCGGATTCTCGGCGAGCGGCCAAGCGGTCAGTCCGAGGCCGGCGTCATAGGGGTTCCCAAGGGCCTGGTCCTGGACCGTGGGGACCAGCCCGTAGCCGCTCGGCAGCACGACCTCAAGGTCGCGGAAGTACACCGTGCCGATCGGATCATCGGCGGTGGTGGAGCCGTTTGCATTGCTAAACCCATTGACCAACCGCAGGTCCAGGGACAGGTAACCAGCACGGTTGAACGCGCCGAGGTAGCTGTGAACGCCGAACAGGTGGTCGAGCGGTTGCCCAGAGGCCGGTGCAGTCAGAGTCGGCGCCATCGTCGCATAGTTCCGCAAGCTGGCGGCTTCGTGGCCCCGGCGCGTCCAGTCGGTAGCGCCCGGCACGCCGAGCTGCAGCGAGCCGCCATTTAGGAGGGACGCCGAGTACCAATTGCCATGTACGTCGCGCGCGCGAACGTACGGGCCGATCGGGTGGGTGAGGAACTGCAGAACGCTGTCCGATACCGAAAGAGACTCAAGCGGATCGCTGAACGCCTCGAAGGGTGCGATCGAAGCCAGATCGAGGCCCTCGCTCAACACAACGTCGTAGCTGACCGAGCCGCCGGGCGGAACGTTCGCCGGTCGCCGGACGGTGGCCAGGACTTCGAGAACCGCAGCGCCGTTTGCGTTGTTCGGGTAGCGGCTGACGACCTCAAGCTGCGGGAGCACGAACGTGCCGTCGGAATCGCGCACGACCAACGGGTATGCGGCTGCCAGGTCGCCGGCACTGAAGGTCTCGGGAACGTAGGTACCTTCGGGAACCGGGATCGTGCCGCGCAGGACGAAGACCACCGCATGGGGCGCGCTGGTTTCGAGGCGCGCCACCACCGGCGGGTCGGCGGACACGTTGCTTGGGGCAAAGCCAGCCTTGGCCGGAGCAAGAGCCGCTTGTCCAAGCGGAGCTTGAAGGGCGAGGGCGAAGGCGAGGAGACTCGCTGGAAGGAGGTGGCGTCTGCCGGTGTAGGCGGACTTGCCTTGCGGCCTTGTTCGGAGGTGGAGGCGATCGAGGATCATCTTGTTGGCCGAGGGAGCGGCTTCATCGAAAAAGGGATCCGGAGGGTCTCGTTCGAAGAGGGATCTCGAGCGGGAGCGCCTCGAAAGGAGGCGCACCGAAGGACTCTCCGGAGGATCGCGGCTTCGTGGGCCGTGATCGGTCGCGCCCCCTAGGGCGGACGGGCGGAAAGGAAACACCGACTGGGTCGAAACTCATCGCCTTCTCGCCAGATTTCCGACTTCCTATCCCTCGCGCGAAATCGCTCAGTCCCGGTGACTGGTTCGACGTTTTGGGGCCAGGTCGAGGCTCCCTGGGCCGGGGTGGGGGGAGCGGGCCCCCCCAGCTTCGGGAGGTCCCCGGGGTTGTGTCAGGGGCTTGTCTTCCTGGATTCGGGACTCTGGCGCCCCGAGGAGTGGCAGCTTCGGGCAGGGGAGGCGCCCAGCGGGAGCTCCGATTCGGGCTCCCGGATCGACACAGCCGAGCCGCGCTCGCTACCTTTTGCGCCAACCCGCGAGCCCTTCGGCCCACAGATGACCCAGACGAGTCCCGATTCCGCCCAATTCGCCACTGGCGGCGATCCGCTTTCGTCCCCTGGGCTGGACCTCGGCACCGCCTCGCTGGAAGCCGGCGTGGACTGGACCGTCGTCGGGCTGCTGCTGGCGATCGCCGGCTGCTTCTTGCTCGCTAACTCGATTCTGTTCCGGCCCTCGCGCGAGCTGGTCGAGGAATACGTGGGGGGGCGCGCCCGGTCCTTGCAGTCGATCCGCGGCTACCTGTTCCACCGGGTGCAGGTCACGATCGGGTTCTTGCTCCTGATCGGCGGATTTTCAGCCCAGCTGACCGCGCGCGTGGCCGGTGGCCCCGCTCCACAGACGCAGGCCGGGTTCCCCCTTGAGTGGTTCGGCGCGATCCTGGGCCTGGTGGTGGCGCTCGAGATCGGCGGTTGGTGGCTCTCGCGTCGACTGTTCCAGCGCGAATTGCGCCGTTTGATTCTCGATGGCGATCTGCGGCTCGAAAACGACTCCAAGCTGGTGCGCGAAGTTGGCGAGCTGTTCGGCGTTCCCCTGCGCCCCGAGGACACGGTGCAGTCCTACGCGGCGCGCGTGCGCGAGCAGGTGCACCTGCCCGAGCGTTGGACGATCAACGAGGTGCGGCCAAGGCCAGCGGCTTCCGAGCCGGCCGTCGGGGCCTTTGCAGGCGCAGACGAGTTCGAAGGCCTTTAGGCCGGGAAATTTCAGGCCCGTGAAGACGGGCCCAACGACCAGGGCCCAACGACCAGGGCCCAACGACAAGGGCTAAAGACCAAGGCACGCGGAGCTGCGCCTGAGCCTCGAGCCTCGCTTGAAGATGGGCGCGGATCGGTAACTTCCGAGCGAATGGAACGTCCAAGGAGCCGTGAAGGTTCTCGATCCTTGGCTCGACCTCTTGTTTCCGCCGACCTGCGAACTGTGTGGCCGGCGTTGTGAACCGAACCAACCGGCCTGTGAAGCCTGTCGCCCGCTTGACGCCCCGCTCCGCACGCCCGGCCTCGACCGGCGCTGCGGGCGGTGCGCGCGAACTTTGCCCGAAGCCATCGCCAACCTAGGGGCTGCCCACGCGACTTGTGCTCCCTGCCGCCGGGGGGAAGCGCCCGCGGTAGACGCCACGGTTTGCCTCGGGAGCTACCGCGATCCGGCTTTGCGCGAGCTGTTGTTGCGATTCAAGCACGCGCCGCGCCCTGCCCTGGCTAGGCCCCTCGGACGCGCCTTGGCCGCGCGACTCGTGGCGAGGCCTGCGGAGCACGGAACGTCAGCCCCCGGCCGCCCCGAAGGTCCCAATCATCCGGGCGATCCGGATCACCCCAAAAGCCACAACCCCGAACCGTGGATCGTTCCCATTCCGCTGCACGGTGCTCGGCGCTTCGACCGAGGATTTGATCAAGCCGTCTTGTTGGCCCAGGCCATCGTCGACGCAGGTTTCGGAGAGTTGGGGCTGGCGCTTCGTCGTCCCAGCGTGGCACCTCCTCAAGGGTCGCCCTTCGCCCGCGAGCGGCGGAGCAATGTGCGCGGGGCCTTCCGAGTTCGGCGTCCGTGGCCCAAGCGCCTCCGGGGCCGCGGGGTGTGGCTCGTCGACGATGTGGGGACAACCCTCTCGACCGCATCGGAGGCCGCCCGGAAAGTGCGCGGCTCGTCCCCCTTGTTTTTGGGGCTCGCGCTCGCGGCCCGCGCGGATCCTCCCGGTTCCTAAAGGACCCACACCGGGTCCTAAGAACCGGGGGCCCTGTCAGAAGCTCGGAACAGCGCGCTCGGTTTCGCGCAAGTAGCGCACGAAGCGGTTCTGTTCGTCCACCAGCACACAGGTTGGCTCGACGGGTTCTTCGGCCAGGGTGTAAGTCATCAGGATGACGAAGTCGCCTTCCTGGACCAGGTGGGCCGCGGCGCCGTTGATGCCGATCACGCCCGAGTCGCGCTCGCCTTTGATGGCGTAGGTCACCAGGCGGTTGCCGTTGGTGACGTCAACGATTTGGACCTGCTCGAATTCCTTGATATCAGCGGCCTTGAGCAGGGCTTCGTCGATCGTGACCGAGCCGACGTAGTCCACGTTGGCCTCGGTGACCCGGGCCCGGTGGATTTTGGAGTGCAGAAAGTTGCGCATGGAGCGAATCGGGGCGAGGCCTCGGTTGGGCCCGGGCGGGCCGAGGGAGTCTGAAGAGCGAAAAACGGGTGTGGCTGGATCGGCGAGCAGCGCTCGACCGGAGGCCTGCCGGGGGAGCTCCCCCGGGGGCCATCCAGGGGAAGCCGAGCCGAATCGGCATCGGCCCTGGAGGGCTTGGATGGCCCAGCGGACCCTCCGGAGACCGGAAGGAACCGACTGGGGCTCGAAGGGAGGCTCTTGAGGCAGATAGAGTAAGGGATCAGCTTGTTCCAGCCCCCGGTCTCCAAGATGCGCGTCCAACTCCCTTCGTTCCACTCTCCGACGGTCTTCCGCCAGGGCATCCCCGGGCTACCTGCCATGGGGCTGGCCGCGGGGCTGGCCCTGGTGGCGATTGGATCGCTTCAGGCGGCTCCAGCAACTCTCCAGGAGGGAGTCCCCACCGAGGCTCCCGCTCAGACCGCCGAGAACGACGCCCACGGCGGGCGCGAAGTCCTGCGTTTTGCCATGGTTCGATCCGAGGGCGCGCGGATGCTCAACCTGCCCGATGTGCAGGGCGTGGGGATCACCGAAATTCCCGCCGGAACGATCGTCGCGGTTCACCGCGAAGTCGATGGCGGCTGGCTGGAAGTCGATGTGCCCGGCGGATTCCCCGTTTGGGTCTACGGTCGATTTCTGCGCGAGACCGATCGCGAAGGCGTGCTGGAGGTGACGCGCAACCGGATCAACATGCGTCCGGCACCCACGACCGACGAGAACAGCGTCAACAACTACAACATTCCTGAGCGCCTGATGGCCGGGGACCGCGTCGCTCTGATCGAGCTGTCCGAACCGGGCAAGGCCCTGGACGAAGAGGTGTGGGCTCGCATCTGGAGTCCGCCGGGCGCTGGCGCGTACATCCAAGCGGAGCGCACGCGCGCGCTCAACCGGGAGGAGAACGGCCAACTCCTGTGGGCACGAGCCGAGCGCGCCGTGGCGGAAGGGACCCGGGCTCCGCGCGTTGGAGACTCCGCACAGGTTCAGGAAGCCAGCGCCGGCCTTGAGGCCGGCGGGGCGTCTTCCGGCCGCCCGCTGCCTGCCGCCCTCGCAGCGCTCAAGACCGTGCGCGAAGAGATCGCTCTCGAAGTTCAGAAGGACCTGCCTGATTTTGATCAGCTGCAAACCCGGCTCGACATGATCCTCGAGCTCGATCCCGATCCGCTCACCCGCCAGGAAGTGGCGCGTGAGAAGGAGTACGTCTCCGGACACGCCGTTCTGTTTGAGACCAAAAAGCGCCTCGAAGAGGAAAAGCAACTGCGCTGGCAGGAACTGGTCCGCCGACAACAGGATCAATGGGAGCGCGTTCGCGAGAAGGACCCGCAGTTTGGCCGGTTCGACCTGCGCGGCCGGCTCGAGCGCATCCAGGAAGCCTCCGGCGCACGCGTGTTCCGGCTTTGGCGCGGCAATGAGCCGGTCGCCGAGTTGATCTGCGAGAGCGGGCGCTACGACCTGGAGATGTTCGTGGGCTGCGAATTGGGCATTGCAGCTGAACCGGCCGAGTCCGAAGAGGCACTCGAGTCGCCGCTGATTCGCGCCGAGGTGGCGCGCATCGAGGTGCTCGCGGTCTCGCGGGTCAAGTAGATCCAGCCGAGAGAACTAGAGCGAATCGGCGGCGCCTTGGTAGCGCTCGCGAACCGCGGCCAGGTTGCCGGCGGGAATCGCTTCGCGAACTTCTTCCATCAGGCGGTGGAAGAATCGCAGGTTGTGGAGACTCAGCAAGGCTCCGGCGAGCATCTCGCCCGACTTGCATAGGTGTCGAAGGTAGCTCCGCGAGAATTGCACGCAGGCAGGACAGTCGCAGTCTTCTTCGACGGGGCGCGGGTCCTTCGCAAAGCGCTGGTTGCGCAGGTTGAGCCGGCCTTCGCGCGTGTAAGCCTGGTGATTGCGTCCGTGCCGTGTGGGGGTCACGCAGTCGAATAGATCGACGCCGCGCTCGATGGCCCACAGGAAATCGCGCGGGGATCCGACGCCCATCAGGTAGCGCGGCCGATCCTCGGGCAGGTGCTTGACCGCGGATTCGACCGCCACGTGCATGGCGCTCTCCTGTTCGCCGACGCTCACCCCGCCGATCGCATAGCCGGGCAGGTCATGTTCGGCGGTGGCCAGGGCACTTTCCCGGCGCAGATCCTCGAAGGCTCCGCCCTGTACGATTCCGAACAGGGCCTGGGGGGTGCGGTCGGTACGACCCCCGCGAAACTGCTGCACGCAGCGCGCTAGCCAGCGGTCCGTGCGAGCCTTGGCGTGTTCGACCGCGTCGCGATCCGTCGGGGAGGAGGCGCAGTGGTCGAGCGCCATGATGACGTCGGCTCCGAGCGCGCGCTGGATGTCGATGGCCCGTTCGGGCGTGAGGTCGACGATCGATCCGTCGACGACCGACCGGACGCGCGCGCCGCGCTCGGACAATTGGGTTAGGTGAGCGAGGCTAAAGATCTGGTAGCCGCCCGAGTCGGTCAGGATCGGGCCATCCCAGCCCATGAAGCGATGCAAGCCGCCGAGCTCGCGGACAATCTGCTCTCCCGGTCGCAGCGCGAGATGGTAGGTGTTCGCCAACAGCATGCGCGTGCCGACCTGTCGAACCTGCTCGGGCAGCAGGCCCTTGACGGTCGCGCGAGTCCCAACCGGCATGAACGCGGGCGTTGGCAACGAGCCATGGGGGGTCGCGAAGGTGCCCAGGCGCGCCGAGCTGCCGGGGTCGCGCGCTTCAACGGAGTACGAGAAGGCGCGTTCCTCTTCGATCGGCGGGGGCGTCGCCAGGTCGCTGGAACCGGTCAATCCTGTGGGGCCGCTCACCGGACGGCGATCTCGGCGCCGCGGTAGTAGTGCTCGAGGATTTCGCGAGAACTCCAGCCCCGTTCGCCGTAGCCGTGTGCGCCGTGCTGGCAGAGCCCAACCCCATGGCCGCGACCGCGGCCTTCGAAGTAGAACCCGCTCTCGATCTTCGCGCCGAGGGCCGGCCAGGTACGCGTGATCACACCACTGGGGAGTTGCTGGAAGCCCAGTACGCGCCGGAATTCCTGGAACCTTCGCGTCGTCGTCCCGCCGTTGCCGCGCAATTCGACGGTCAGCCAACGACCACCGTGGTCGATGGAAGCAGGCCGCAGGCTCTCGAGTCGATCGCCCAAGCCGAATGCTTCTGCGAGCGCCGACAGTTGGGCGGAGCTCGCTGTCCAGTTCCAGTTGGGAGAGGGGACTTGGTGGCCAGCCGGCAGACCGGCGCAGGGATCGCAGCGTGTCAGAGCGCTCGCACCATCGGTGCCGCCGAACACTTCGCTTCGCAGGGAGGTTCGTCCTCCACAGCTGGCGTGGAAGCTCGCGGTGGCGACCTGACCGGACTGCGCAAGGACTTGCCCACGGGTTTCGTCGACCGCGCGGTCGAGCAGGCGTTCTAGGCCGCGGTTGCGCTCCGACGGCGTTGGCTGGAAACGTCCGCGAAACACTTGGTCGCGCTGGTCGTCCCACAGAAAGGGCGAACTGCTATCGAGACCGCGAGTGCCGAGGGTCGCGCGCGCGTAGGTGCGCGCCGCGATGGCCTGTGCGCCGAGCTCCGCCGAGTTGGCGTTCCACAAGGGGAGTTCCGCGGCGACCACGTCACGCACGTAATCTTCGAGTTCGGCGTAATGGGTGGCTCGCAGTCCGCCGCTGGAGCGGGGTTCGACGAGGATCGGTCCACGGAAACGCCGGTCTTCAAACCGAACTTCTCCGCCGGAATGGGTTGGTTCGATTCGGAACCACGCCTCGCGCTGCTCGCTGCCGTCGGCAAGGATGGCGACGACGTCGCTACCTTCGCGGATCAGCTTGACGACGGCTGGGGATCCGATCTCGGCCGAACTTGCGATTTGCCCCTCGAGGTTGAGGTCGAATCGGCCTTCGGCTTCCGCCAAACGAACCGCAACATGGCCGGGCGCTGGGCCGGGAAGGCGAGCCGCCGAGACGAGGAGTTCTCCGGGGAGCCGAGCAGAGAGGCAGGCTCCGCAAATCAACCCGATCAACAGGACCAGGGAGCGCGCGAACCAGGTTTTCGACCGACCGGAGCGCGCAGTCCCTTTGGACCGGTCGAGCTCCGCGTAGTAACCGGCGACGCCGCCGGTCTGGGAGCGCTCGCTGCCAGCAGATTCAAAGTTGCGTGGGTCGGCTAGATTCTCCGGCACGCTGCGGCGGGGAAATCTCGGCGGGGAGCCGGACTCGGCGAGGGGATCGTGGGGAGGCTTCAAGAGAACAACTCGCCTCCTGCGCTTGCGGATCCCGAACGGCCGACGGCCTGGCAGCCGGCCGGAGTGATCTGCCGGCCGCGTGCGGTCTTATGGAGCAGACCTTCGCGCAGGAGATGCGGCTCCAGCACTTCTTCGATGGTGTCTTCGCTCTCGCCAAGGGCGGCCGCGAGCGTCTTCAGTCCGACCGGCGTCACCGGATCGCGGGCCAAGTAGCGCAGCAACTGTCGGTCGATTTCCTCGAGACCCTCGGCATCGACGCCGAGTCGATCCATGCAGGCGCAAACCAAGGCCGCGGGGACGAGCTCGACTCGCTCTACCTGCGCTAGGTCGCGAACGCGGGCGAGCAAGCGGTTGGCGACCCGTGGCGTGCCCCGCGAACGGCGTGCGATTTCGGCGGCTGCGGCCGGCTCCAACTGCATCCCAAGCACGCCGGCGGAACGCAAGACGATCGTCTCGAGGTCCTCCGGCGGGTAGGGCTCGAACCGCTCAAGCAGCCCGAAGCGAGCGCGGAATGGAGCGCTCAGCAGGCCTTCACGGGTCGTGGCCCCAACCAGGGTGAAGGGTTCGAGCCGTAGCTGAACGATGCGCGCGGCCGGACCATCGTTGACGGTCAAGTCGATGGAGAGATCCTCCATGGCGCTGTACAGGTATTCCTCGACCGAGATCGGAACGCGGTGGATCTCGTCGACGAATAGGACGTCGCCGCGCTGGAGGTTGGACAGGATGCCGACCAGGTCGCGCGGGCGATCGAGGGCCGGGCCGCTGGTGGTGTGCAGATGAGTGCCGAGCTCGGTGCTGAGGATCCGAGCCAAGGTGGTCTTGCCGAGGCCGGGGGGGCCGGAGAGCAGCACATGATCGGGCGGTTCCTCGCGGACGCGCGCGGCCTCCAGGGCGACCTTCAGGTTCTCGATCACCCGGGTCTGTCCGACAAAGTCCTCGAAGCGTTTGGGGCGCAGGCTGCCCTCGGTGAGCGCTTCTCGGTTTCCGAGGGGGCTCGGATCGGTCAGGGGCTGGGTGGCCGCGACGGCTCTTCCGTCCGGAGGGCCAGCCTGATGGGCCGCCGCTCCCGCGTCGCCCAGTCCGGAATGGGGCCGAGCTGCGGGGGGGGTCAGGGG
>CAZUCE010000062.1:0-12129 GCA_964619265.1 uncultured Planctomycetaceae bacterium | reverse complement strand
GGCCGGTCCCGCAACTCGACCGACGCATAGAACGCATCCATGTCCACGTGGAGAATCGTGGGGTCGGGCACGGGGAGAGTCATGGGAGCGGCCACCTGGGCTCTACGAGGAGTATGACCCGCGTCTGGTGCCGCAGCCGCGCAGGCGTAGGATGCGGGGCTCCGCCATGCGCTTCCAACGTGTCCGACTGGCCTCCCTGGCCCACGACCTGCCCCCCCGGCGGGTCCCCTCCGAAGAGCTCGAAGAGCGGCTCGCGCCGATCTATGGCCGGCTCGGGCTACGGGTTGGTCGGCTTGAATTGATGACCGGGATCGCCGAGCGCCGCTTCGCCGAGCCCGGAACCCGCCCCAGCACCCTGGCCACCGGCGCGGGACGGCTCGCCCTCCTGCGCTCCGGAATCTCGCCCGAACAACTGGGAGCCGTCATCCACAGCTCGGTCTGCCGGGATTTCCTCGAGCCGGCGACCGCCTCGGTGGTCCACAGCAATCTGGGGCTGCCCGAGACCTGCGCGGCATTCGACCTGTCGAACGCCTGCCTTGGCTTTCTCAACGGCATGATCGAAGTCGCTCGGGCCATCGAATTGGGCGAAATCCGGGCTGGGCTGGTGGTTTCTGGGGAAGACGGCGGGCCCCTGGTCGAAGCAACGATCGCGAGCCTGCTCCAGCGCGCCGATCAGGTCACCCGCAAGGAACTCAAGCTCGCCCTGGCCTCGCTCACGATCGGGTCGGGGTCCGTCGCGGCGGTCCTGACCGCTTCAGATTTGGCCCCGGATGCGCCGGTGTTCCTGGGAGGCGCCCAGCGCGCCGACACTCGCCACGTGGAGCTTTGTCAGGGGGATCAGGTCGGCGAACTCGGCGGGCCGCTCATGGAGACCGACGCTGAGGCGCTGCTCGAAGCTGGTTGCTCCCTCGCGGCACGGACTTTTCCGGACTTCCTGGGCCAGCTCGATTGGCGACGCGAAGAAGTAGACCGGTTTGTCACTCACCAGGTCGGCGGAGCCCACCGACGGGCTCTCCTGGGCGCCCTGGAACTGGACCCCTCGCTCGATTTCCCAACGGTCGAAACTCTCGGCAACGTAGGCACGGTTTCGGCACCGATCAGCCTTTCCCTGGCCCTGGAATCGGGCTCGATCCCGCCGGGGAGCCGGGTGGCGATCCTAGGGATCGGAAGCGGCCTGCACTGCGCCATGCTGGGTTTGCGCTGCTAGAATAGGGGCACTCCAGGGCCCGTGCAGGCGACTCCGCGCCGATACCGGGCGGTCCACCCGTGGCTGCCAGAAAGAGGGTGGGAGGCGGTTTCGACCCCGGATCAGCAAGGGTAGGGGGAACTGGATCGCTGACCTATGCGTCTGCCTTTCCCAGTAGCCTCCAGAATAGAGTCAGGCAGTTCTCCCGCCTGGACTCCCAGCCACCCCCGCTCCGATCCCGATTCGGTCCGGTTGAGTTCACCTCTGGCCCTCCGCCACCCCACCCCGCTTCTCCCGATGTTGCTCAAGATTGCTCGCCACGGTTTTCTTCCGGCACTCCTGCTCGGACTTGCCTCGGCCGTAAATTCGGCCGTGGCTCAATCGCTCGAGGCCATTCCCGGCTTCGCAAAGTTCGGCCCCGACGCGGACTACTACGAGGTCTATCAAGGGGATCCAATCCGGCTCGACTTTTCGCTACCGGGGCTGACCCACGAGCAGAGCGTCGCGAACCCCGGCGTGGGCATCCCGCTGTTCGTGTACTCGGCAGCCGCCCTGCCCTTTCCGATTCCGTTCCAGCCGACGGCCAACCTGTGGCTGGATCCCGCGACCCTGCAGGTCATCCCGATCAACAACCAGTTCGAACTGAACGTCAACTTCACCTCGGCGGTGGGCCTCGACGTGACGTTGCCAGCCCAGGTGGCGGTTCTGACGCTGCTGCCGGCCGACGTGCTGGCCGAGACGAGCGACTTGATCCAGATTCGGTTCCTCACCTCCCTGCCGCCCATCGACGACGAGATGCGCCCGCTCGGCGTTCACGCGGTCGGCACCGAGTCCGTTGCCTTCGACGCGGTCAACAACGCCTACCGGCTGTCCTTCAACGACGGCGTTGATCCCGTCGATTACGTCATCGCCCTGGACCTTTTGGACAACCAGCAGGGCGTCCTCCGAATCGACGAGCTGTTCTCCGGAATGCAACCGGTCCGCAACGGCGGCTTTTGGTACGTGCGAGGTTCCGGATCCCAGGTGATTCTGCCGTCGCAGTACAAGAACATCGGCACCCACACGCTGACCAATCACTTCGTCTCGGGAAACACGGTCACGCTTGAGTATCGCGACGAATTCCCCAACGCCAACTTCACCGCCAACGTCGTCAACAACCGGGCCTTCGAAATTACCCTGCGTGGCCGTTCGCTCGAGGTTCGGGGCAGGGACTTGGACAGCTCCCCCAAGCTTGGAGACACCTACTTCGGCTTTAGCCTGGGCAACATCCTGTGGGGTCCCAACACGACGGTGGATCAGGTACGGATTCCGTACATGGATCAGATCGGCATTCTGATGATCGGAAGCACGCGCTTCGTGTCTACGTTCATCGACCTGTTCAACTCGCCGGCCCAGAGTCACTCACCGGCAAGCCTGACGGGAACCAGCACCCAAGCGTCGTACACCGAGACGACCTTTTACCAGCCGGGCACCGATGGCCTATCGCCGGCGGTGGACGAGAAGGGCTTTGTGACGATCTCAGGTGACGTCGAGGACTGCTTCGTGGAAACCTCGGCGCCCCGCTCCGCGAACGCCGACGCCTCCGAAGAGCTGGTGGCCGTGGCCTTGACCACCCTGCCCCAAAACAACGCCTACGTCCGCGATCGCGGCAACATCAACCGGATGGTCAGCTGGGGCTTCGACAAGGTCCTCGCCTGGAAGTTCCACTGGATGCACTTCGGCCTCAACAAGCGGGCCACGACCCACGCTCCGGCCAACCCCGCCGGTGGCACGGAGGCCGACTTCGTCTCCATGACACAAACGGCCATAGACGCGGGCTGGCGCCTGGCGCTGTACTCGGACTTCTACAGCCTGGACCAGGCTCCGATCTTCGACGACAACCCCAACTACAAAGAGGGGCCGGTGGTGTTCGAAAACTTCGGGGACGGCGTCGTCGGTCAAGACGGGGAATTCCTCCAAGGCTTCGAGTCGCTGACCATCCCGGGTACGCCCGGTTCTGGCAGCTACTTCACGCGCTTGCTTTCGCCCTTACGCTCGCTGGAACACTTCCGGCGTGAAGCTGCGGTGCTCCTCCAGAACTACAGCATCAACGCGCACGCATTCGACGTAGCGTCGATTGGCGCGCCGGATTTGATCGTGACTGGAGACCTCGATGCGGGCCCCACGGGCAACACCACGGGCAACATCGATTACGACCACGAATCCTCCAACGACAAGTCGATTCGCGAGGCCATCCAGTCCTACAAGAACCTGTTCCAGCAGGCGAGCCTGATCGTCGACGGACCGGTGATCGGTGAAGGCGGCTTCTCCGGATACGCGCGCCGCTTCGACAGCTTCTACGCGGGCTACATCGACGGCTTGTGGAGAACGCTGACGGCGCAAGCCGCCCCGAACGAGCCCGGCGCCGGCAACCAATCCGAGCTGGTCTTGCCCGACTACGAAATCCGCCACGTTCGCCCGAAGATGGCCGGCCTGTTCGGTCTCGGCGAGTACGAGCGCTTCTTCGAAATGAACCCGAATGAGAGCCTTCCCCTGGCCGACATCGGCATGTACGAACTGCGCGCCACGCAGATCGCTTACATGCACAACGGTTACCTCATCAGCACTTCGAAGGCCGAAAACACGGGCGACTTCCTCACTTGGGCCCAGCAGATCAAGGAGTACTACACGATGATCTCGCTGAGCACGGAGTGGAAGGACGCCGGACAAGGCACGGTGAGCTATCGCCAGCCGGCGGTCGGCTCCCCGTGGCTCAGCCTCAGCTCCATGCTCAAGCAGGGCAACTACGACTTCCGCAACCCCGTTTTGCGCGTCAGCTACCCAAGTGGGCTCACGATGACCATCAATCACGCGCCCCAGACGATCTTCGAGGGGGCGTTCCAGATCCCGAGATTCGGCTGGGTCATCGAGAACCCGAACACCGGCTACCGCAACCTGGCCGTGCTCGACCCCAGCACGGGGCAGCGCTACGAATTGGTGGAGGCTCCGGACTACGTCTACGGGGACGCAAACGGCCTGACCCGCGATTTCGGAGGTGCCCTGGGCCTGATCACGGACTTGAAAGTCGTCCGCTTCGACAAGGGTTTCTCCCTGATCGAAGAATCCAACGGCGACATCACCAAGCTCTAGCGGCGGAAGAGCCGAGCGGGCTCAGGCGACGCCCCCCCTGCCGCGGCGGGTGGGCTCGCCTGGGCCCGCTCGCCGTTTCGGGCGCTCGTAGTTTCGGGGGGGGGTGCCAGGTCTTGCCGCGGGCTGCCAGGGGAAGTCCCGAGGCCGGGAGAAGAAGCGGGCCGATTCGGAGTCCGGCCTCGAAATCAGAGCCCAAGGCGTGAAACAGCCCTGGAGGACTCTTGCCACGGCGGGGGCCGACGGTTACACCTTCCAGCCTGTGATATCTGAAATCTCAGATATCGCCCCTGGACAGCCGCCCCACGGACACCCCATCGCCCCGCCGGCGCGGCTCTCTCCACCATGGAAACTCCCTCCGACCCCTCGCTCAAGCCAGGCTCGCCCGAGTCCACGGCTGCTGCCCTTCCGGTCCGGGAGCCCGCAGGCGACGGACGAGAACTCGAGCGCGAGCAGCCCTGCAAAGGAGACCTGACCCAAGGAATCCTCTCCAACGAAGAGCCGTGCCCAGGGCAAAGCACCGCACTGATCCCGATCGACCCGGAGCTGCTCGCTGAACTCCCGGTGTTCGAGCAGTTCTTCAAGACCTTCGGATTCAAGCGCATGCACGGGCGCGTCTGGGGCCTGCTTGTTCTCTCCGCCGGCCCCCTCTCCGCCAAGGAGATCACCGAACAGCTCGGCATCAGCCAGGGCGCCGTTTCGACCACGCTCGGCGAGCTCGACGAATGGGGCGCAACCCAAAGCCGTTTTGACCCCACCCGTCGCTGCCACCTGCACGGCCCGGTCGGCAATGCGCTCCAGATCGCCGCGACGATTCTGCGCCGACGCGAGCAGGTGGCCTTCCAGCACTTCCACACCACCGCCGAACGCGCGCTTGCGTTCATCTCTGAGCGCCATGGCGAGCGAGACCCACGCGTTCTGACCCTGCGCTCCATCATCTCGGCCTGCGAAATCGCCGACGCGCTCATGAAGCTCCTGGTCGGCGCGGTGGCCAATGCCCTCGGTGATAGCCAGAGCATCCTCAGTCGAGCGATTGGAGCCGCGTTCCGCGTAGGCCTTGGCAACCAGACCTCGCGTGCGTTCTTCGAGGGAGCTGCGCTCGCCGGACCGAACGGTGCCGAACTCTCCCCCGCCGAGTCCTCCGATCCCACGCGGATTCCGGACGCGAACCTGTCCCCAGCCGAGCGCCCGGCGAGCGAGTCCCCTGCGAGCTCATGATCTCCGCCCCGACTTACACGCCGCCCGCGGGCCTCGAACCGATCGTATTGACCGGCGTCGGGCTAACCAGTCCGAACGGCAACTCGCTCGACGAATACCGCGCGAACCTGCTCGCAGGCCGATCCGGCGTGAAGCCCTACAACATCCGCTACGTGGGCGACACCCTCGCTGGGATCTGTGACTTCGAGGCCCTGCGCCACCAAAAGCGCAAGGAATTGCGCCGCGGCACGCGCGCCGGGTCGATCGCGGTGTATTGCGCCCACGAAGCCTTGGCACACGCCGGGCTTGAAATCGGAAATCTCGATCGCTCGCGCATCGGTATCTACTTGGGTACCACCGAGCACGGCAACGTCGAAACCGAGCAGGAGGTCTACAACATCTCCAAGTACGACTACGACGTCGCGTATTGGTCGCACCACCACAACCCGCGGACGGTGGCCAACAACCCCGCCGGCGAAGTCACGCTGAATCTGGGAATCACCGGTCCCGCCTACTGCCTCGGCGGCGCCTGCGCAGCGGGCAACCTGGGGATCATTCAGGCCGCGCAGATGCTGCAACTGGGCATCTGTGATGTGGCTCTGGGTGGCGGTGTCTCCGAGTCGATTCACACCTTCGGCATCTTCGCAAGCTTCCAGGCCCAAGGTGCGCTCGCCAAGCACGCGGACCCCGAGCGCGCGTCGCGGCCCTTCGATCGGGACCGCAACGGCATCGTCGTCGCCGAGGGCGGAGCGGTCTACGTGCTCGAGCGCGAGTCCGACGCCCGTGCCCGCGGCGCCCGCATCCTCGCTCGCCTGCGCGGTCACTTCGTGAATTCCGACGCCACCGATCCGGTGCTCCCCGACCAAGCCGGTCAGAACGCCTGCATGCGAGGAGCCATCGCCAGCGCCGGCCTCGAGCCGGGCGAAGTGGATTTGGTCAGCACCCATGCCACCTCGACGCCTTCGGGCGACGTGGTCGAGTGCGCCGCGGTCCAGTCGGTCTTCGGCGATTCGGACGGCGTTCGAGTCAACAACACCAAGAGCTTCATCGGGCACGCCATGGGCGCGGCTGGGGCGCTCGAATTGGCCGGCAACCTCGGCAGTTTCACCGACGGGTACATCCACCCCACGATCAACGTCGAGAACCTTGATCCGGCCTGCGACGTGCGCGGCCTGGTGCTCGGCGAACCGGTGCGTCACGACAAGGTGCGGCGCATCCTCAACATGTCCTTCGGCATGCTCGGAATCAACTCGGCGGTGCTCGTCGAGAAGGTCTAACTCTCACTCCTATCCCCACCCCCACTATCCCCCTTCGTTCCATGACCCGCGACGAAATCGTCCTCGCCATCAAGGACATCATCACCAACATCGCCCCCGACGAGGATCTGACAACCCTCGATCACACGGAGCGTTTGCGCGACCAGATCGAACTCGATTCGATGGACTTCCTCGACATCGTGATGGAGCTACGCAAGCTCTATGGCGTCCAGGTTCCCGAAGAGGATTACAAGGAGCTCGCCAGCATGGACGGCTGCGTGAACTACCTCGAACCGCACCTGGCGGACAAGGAACTCCACTGCGCGACGGCCTAAGCTCCCGGCGGTACTCCGCCCGTCCGCGCCCAACCTCCTTTGATGAGTTCCGCCGAGACCTACGACACGCTGGTGATCGGCGCCGGCTTCTCCGGCCTCGCCGCTGGCGTTCGGTTAGCCATGTTCGAACAACGCGTTTGCGTGCTCGAACGTCACTACCTGTGGGGCGGCCTCAACTCGTTCTACAAGCGTGGCGGACGGCTGTTCGACACGGGCCTGCACGCGCTCACGAATTTCGTGCCCAAGGGCACCCGAGGGACTCCCCTGGGGCGCGTCTTGCGGCAGCTGCGCATCTCCCACGACGAGCTCGCTCTGCGCGAACACAACTACTCGGAGATCGTGCTCGGTGATTTGAGGGCTCGGTTTACGAACGACATCACCTGCCTGATCGACGAGGTGGCTCGGCTGTTCCCGAAGCTCACCGACACGTTCCGGGCTTTCGTGAACGAACTCGCCGAGGCTCCGCTCGGGGAAGACACAGACCCCGAACGCAGCGCACGAGCCGAGCTGGATCGCCGCTTTGGGGAGCCGCTGCTCACCGACCTTCTGCTGGTGCCCTGCTGTTACTACGGCAGCGCTCGCGAGGACGACGTGGACTGGGATCAGTTCGTGATCTTGTTCCGCTCGATCTTCCTCGAGGGGCTTTCGATGCCTGCCGAAGGCGTTCGGCCGCTGCTCAAGCTGTTCAAGGATCGGCTTGAGAAGGCCGGCGGGCAGCTGCGCCTCAAGAGCGAGGTCGAGGAGATTTTGGTGGAGGGCGGGCGGGCCCGCGGCGTGCGCTTGAACGACGGAACCGTGCTCCGCGCCGAACGCGTGATCAGCTCGGCCGGCTGGATGGAAACTCGCCGGCTGCTGGGCCTCGACCTGCCCGAACCGGAGATCGGCCAGCTGTCGTTCGTCGAGACCATCAGCGTGCTCGATCGCTGGCCCCACACCCTGGAACGTCCCGGCGGTCCACCGATGGGCGCCGGTGTGCTGTTCTTCTCAACGCAGGTTCCGTTCGTCTACCGCCGGCCCGGCGAGCCCTGCGACCTGTCCTCGGGCGTCGTCTCGATGCCGACCAACTTCCAAAACATGCCGGCAGACCGCGAAGGCTGCCTGCGCGTCACCGTGCTTGCGAATCCGGATGACTGGCGCGGCCAGTCGGAGGACGTCTACGCCGAGAAAAAGCGCACCTGGTCCGAGGCTTCCTTGGCGGCTACCACGGCCTTCTGCGAGGACGTGCGGCCCCACGAGATTTTCAGGGAAGGCTTCACGCCGAAGACCCTGCACCACTACACCGCCAAGGAAAACGGAGCCATCTACGGCTCACCCCGCAAGCATCGTTCCGGTCGCACACCGGTCGATGGGCTGTTCCTGTGCGGGACCGACCAGGGCTTCCTCGGCATTGTCGGCGCCTGCGTGTCCGGCATCGCCATGGCGAATCACCACGCTCTAGCCCCTACGCTTTAGCTCTTTCCGGCTCCCTGCTTGGGAGCACTCCCCCATGCCGAAGTACTACAAAGGCTCTACCGACGGGAAGAAGCCTCTCACCCGCGACCCGCTCGAAGGCGCTAAGTCCGCCTACGACCTGATCGTGATCGGATCCGGTTTGGCTGGACTCACCGCCGCGAATGTCCTGGCGCGCGCGGGCCGATCCGTTTGCTTGGTCGAACAGCACTACAACCTCGGCGGCCTCGCCACCTGGTTCAAGCGGCGCGGAGGGCACACCTTCGACATCTCGCTGCACGGTTTCCCGGTGGGCATGAAGAAGACCTGCCGCAAGTACTGGACGCGCGAGATCGAGGGTTCGATCGAACAGCTCGACGGCGTGCGCTTCGACAACCCCCAATTCCAGTTCGACACCGAGTTCACCCGCGAAGACTTCACAGACAAGCTGGTAACGGTGTTTGGCATCGCCCGCAAGACCGTCGAGGCGTTCTACGATGAGCTTCGCCGGATGGACTTCTTCGATCCGAGCCAGGAGACGACCGGCGAGTTGTTCGAGCGCTTCTTCCCGGGTCGCAACGACGTCCACCGGCTTCTCATGGAGCCGATCTCCTACGCCAACGGATCGACTCTGGACGACCCCGCGATCACCTACGGGATCGTCTTCTCAAATTTCATGAGCAAGGGCGTGTACACCTTCGCTGGCGGCACGGACAACCTGATCAAGGCCATGAAGGCCGAGCTCAAGCGAAACGGCGTGGACCTGTTTCACTCAACCCAGGTCGACCGCATCGTCGTCGAGCACAGCCCGATGGGCGAGGTGCGTGTGAAGGGCATCGAAGCCTGCGGGCGATTCATCGAGGCCCAGGCCGTGGTATCGAACGCCAACGTGCGCTCGACCATCACAAACCTGGTCGGAACCGAACATTTCGACGACGAGTTCCTTGAGCGGGCGAAAGCCGTGCGGCTCAACACTTCGAGCTGCCAGGTTTACTACGGCCTGAAAAAGGGCACGGAGATCCCGTTCGTCACCGACCTGCTGTTCACTTCCACCGAGGAGACGTTCACCTCAGAAGCCCTGTGCGACTTCCAGGGCAAGAGTCGGACCTTCTCATTTTATTACCCAAAGACGCGCCCCGACGCGGAGCCGCGTTATGCGATCGTCTCGTCGACCAACGCGCGCTTCGAGGACTGGGCCGGGCTTTCGGACGAACGCTACGCGATCGAGAAAGACAAGCTCGCTAGCGATACGCTGAAGTGCTTGGAGGGCTTTGTCCCGGGCGTCGCCGACAAGATCGAGCATGTCGAAGTCGCCACGCCCAAAACCTTCGCGTTCTACACCGAGCACCCCGCGGGAACTTCGTTCGGCACCAAGTTCGAAGGCCTCGCGGTATCGGGCGAGCTATGCGACCACGTGCGCGGCCTGTGGCACGCAGGTTCGGTCGGGATCATCATGTCCGGCTGGCTAGGAGCCGCCAACTACGGCGCGATCGTCGCCAATCGGGTCGACGCCTTCCTCTTCAGCCTCGCTGAGCACACCGCATGAGCACTCCCCTCACCGCACCCGCCGACCGCGCCGCGATCGAGGCCGCAATCCCTCACCGGGACCCGTTCCTGTTCCTGGACACGGTCGAAGAACTGAACGAGAGTTCGATCCGGGTCACCTGGCGCGTCCCCGAGGATGGCTTTTGGTTCCAGGGGCACTATCCCGACCAGCCGGTCACGCCGGGTGTGCTGCTTTGCGAGCACGCGTTGCAGGCCGGAGCCGTCTACGTCTCCGCGCGGCTTGAGGGTTTCGCCGAGCAGGACGGCGTTCCGGTCGTCACCAAGCTCGAGGGTGCGCGTTTTCGCCAGATGGTCTCGCCAGGAGACCTGCTGGAGACCGAGGTCAGCCTCACCGAGCGACTCGGACCGGCCTGGTACTTGAAAGGCCGCATCCTGCGCAGCGGGAAACGCATCGCCGACGTGTCCTTCGTTCTGTCGGCCGCCCAAGCGATGGCCCGAGGCACCGGCTCGTGAGCGAGGTCTCAGGCGCGCCTTCAAACGCCGACGTCCTGCGCCTCGCGGGACGCCGGTTTTGCGTGGCCGGAATTGCAAACAAAAAGAGCGTCGGCTTCCACGTGGGCCGCACGCTGGTCGAAGCCGGTGCTACGGTCGACTGGGTGGTGCGCTCCGAAGCCCGGCGCGACCAACTCGCCCCCAAGCTTCCCGGTGACGGCGAGATCTTCATCTGCGACGTGGAACGCGAACAGGAAGTGGCCGCGCTCGGCGAGCAACTCAGGGCGCGCAAGGTCCCGCTGCATGGCCTGGTTCACTCGATCGCATTCGCGAATTACTCAAGCGGCGACCTATCGTTCCTCGCGACGGCCAAACAGGACTTCCTGCAGGCCGTTGACATCTCGTGCTACTCCCTGATTGCCCTGTCGCGCGAACTGGCGCCGACCTTCGCAAACGACGCGTCGATCGTGACGATTTCCATCTCCACGACGCGCATGGCTGCTGAGAACTACGGCTACATGGCGCCGGTCAAAGCTGCACTCGATTCAACCGTGGCTTTCCTAGCGAAGAGCTTCTCCGCCACCAGTCAAGTGCGCGTCAATGCGGTTCGCGCTGGCCTACTGAAGACGTCTTCGTCGGCCGGGATCCCAGGCTACGTCGAGAGCTACCTGTTCGCCGAAGCTGCCATTCCGCGCAAGCGGGGCCTCGAGACAGGCGAAGTTGCAGAGGTCACGCGCTTTTTGCTCTCGCCGTGCTCCTCGGGCATCAACGGGCAGGGCCTGGTCGTCGATGCGGGCATGGAAGTCGGTTACTTCGATCGCGAGATCGTCGAGAAAGTTACCCGCACCGGACCGTGAACGGCCCGCTCGCCAGCCAAAGCGGCGCCGAAACGTCGATCCTTCGGGTCCGGCTCTCGCGCGCCAAGCCGGAGCCCGGCGGCTGGCGTTCCGGCGCCGGAGCCCTCGCGATGCGGCAGGCGGCGCGCAGTCTGCTGGACGAACTCGCCCTGGACTCGGGAGCTCCGGTGGGCACCTGGCCCAAACTGAAAAGCGGAGCGCCGCGCCCGGTTCGGGCTTCAGCGGAGCACGCGCCCGGCGGCACACTCATGCATTGGGCCGTCAGCCATTCCCGAGGGCTTGTAGCCGCGGCGCTTTTTGCAGGCGGGCCCTTCGGCCTCGACCTGGAGGCCAGCGACCGGGAGCCCTCCCAGCACATCGCCGATCGGCTCGCACGGCTCGGCTTCCCGGCGCCAGCTCTCGCATCGCCCCCGGACAGGCGGGCCGCCTGGACGCAAACCGAAGCCGTCTTGAAGGCGAACGGGGTAGGACTCGGCGAGCTCTCCCAAGTTCGCTTCCGTCCAGCCCCCCAGGCGATCCCGGATCGGGCTGCGCAAGGCACCGGCCTGGCCCCTTCCACCCCGGAGAATCGGCGTCGATCCACGATCGCCCACCTCGAATTCGACGACCGGCCGTTCGTGGCGCGTACTCTTCACCTGGAAGCCGCGGAGGCAGGCGCTTCGCCTGCTGCCTGTTGCCTGACCCTGGCCCTGCCCGGCTCCAGCCCCCCCCATATCGAACTCAGCTCCCGATGACCTCCCCCGAGG
>CAZUCE010000061.1:0-13676 GCA_964619265.1 uncultured Planctomycetaceae bacterium | reverse complement strand
CGCCACGGGGGCGAGGGCCAATTCAAGCATCTGCGCTTTGAGCGCGGTACGCGGGTTGCCTGGCTGTCCGGGCGAACCAGGCGGGGGCCGTGGGGGCTCGCCGGCGGGCTGGCTGGTCAGCCAGGCGGGGCCCGCTCGCGGACTTCAAGCGACTCGGCTTGGAGTCCGCTGGAGCCCTCCGAGAGCCGTTCGCTTCCGGCGGGGGCCGAGCTTCGCTTGGACACCCCGGGCGGCGGCGGTCACGGGCTCGCCTGACTCGCGTTGATCCGCGAGGTGGTTGCGCGGGTGAGCTCCCGGGCAGGCCGGCCTTGGGGGCCGGGACAATTTCGGAGCAAACGAACTGCGATCCGCTGGAGGTGACCGGGCTCCGCGCGCCTATGCTCTTCCGGTTCCGCTTCGCCGCAGCCCCCGCCACGCCAAACCCATGCCTTCGCTCTGTCTATTCGGTGCCCAATGGGGCGATGAAGGCAAGGGGAAGATTATCGACGGGCTCGCTCCCGATTTCGATGTGGTCGTTCGCTACCAAGGCGGCGCCAACGCGGGCCATACGGTCGTCGCGGGCGGTGAAAAGTACGTGCTGCACCTGATCCCCTCGGGAGTTCTGCACGAGGGCAAGCGCAACGTCATCGCCGGGGGAGTCGCGGTGGATCCTTTTCAGCTCCTGGACGAGATCCGCGAGCTACGCGAGCGCGGCGTTTCGATCGAGCCGGCCAACCTGAGGGTCTCGGCGCGCGCGCACCTGATCTTGGACCATCACAAGGGCTTCGACCTGTTGGCGGAGAAGCTGCGCGGGGAGGCCAAAATCGGAACCACCGGTCGCGGCATCGGTCCGGCTTATGCGGACAAGGCCTCCCGCTCAGGCTTGCGCATGGGCGATCTGTTGGACGCGGCCCGCTTCGAGTCGCGATTGACGCCGGCGCTGGTGGAGAAGAACGAAATCCGGGCCGCGCTCGGTGGGGAAGCTCCCCTCGATGTAAAAGCGCAACTCGATCGCTACAGCGCGCTGCGCGATGAGCTGGCGCCGTTCGTGTGCGACACCGGCGCCGAGGTCCGCGATGCCTACGCAAACGGCGAGCGCGTTCTGTTCGAGGCTGCCCAGGGTGCGATGCTGGACCTGGACCACGGGACTTATCCGTTCGTGACTTCGTCTTCGACGGCCGTGAACGGCATCCCCGCTGGCGTCGGGTTTCCCGCTCGCCACCTGGACCGGGCTTGGGGAATCGCCAAGGCCTACTGCACGCGAGTTGGCGAGGGACCCTTCCCGACCGAACAGCACGGAGAGGTCGGCGAGCGGATCCGCGAGCTGGGCCACGAGTACGGGGCGACCACCGGTCGACCCCGGCGCTGCGGCTGGCTGGACGCGGTCGCTCTCGGGTACGCCCTTGAGTGGAACGGAGCAGATGGCCTGGTGCTCACCAATCTCGACGTCTTGTCGGGCTTCGGGCGCATCGGCGTCGGGGTCGCGTACCGGATCGATGGTCGACGGGTCGAGCGCTTTCCGGCCGAAATGGCCTCCCTGGACGGTGTCGAAGTCGAAGTCACCGAGCTCGAGGGCTGGAACGAAGACATCACCGGCGCTCGCACGTTCGAAGAGCTGCCCGCTGCGGCTCGGGCCTACGTGGAATGGCTCGAGAAGCGGCTAGGCGTGCCGCTCGTGATGCTCTCGGTGGGCCCCGGCCGCGAGCAGGTCATCGACCGAATGGCCCGCTAGCCGGGCTCGGTTGCCCCCACCTAGCTGCTTTCTCGCGCCGCCGGTGTCCAGCGGGCCGGGCCAGCGGGCTGCCGGGCGATCTGCGTTCGGACCCTCGGAACTGGATTGGGCGCGGGAGGCCCCGGGCCCGGCCTCGACCTGCGGTCTCGATCTGTGGCCTCGACCTGCCCGCTCGTCCTTCGCGTGAAGCGGCCGAAGGGCGTATCCTGCCCGCTTGGCGCTAGCCGCCCTCCCTACGTGACCAGCCCGATGTCCTCCCGCTCCGGCCCCTCCGCCCAGCCTTCTTTGCCGGATCCGCACCCCTCAGACCCCAGCGCCATCGAGGGTGCCGCCCTCTCGAACGGTCAAGTGGTGCCGCGGCACGTGGCCATCATCATGGACGGCAATGGCCGCTGGGCCAGCCGCCAGGGTTTGCGGCGAGTGTTCGGGCATCGGCGGGGGGCACGCACCGTGAGAGAGATCACGACCGCCTGCGCCGAGCTCGGTGTGGAGAGCTTGACGCTGTATGCGTTTTCGGTGGAGAACTGGAAGCGGCCCGAACGCGAGGTCCGCTACCTGATGAGGCTTCTGCGTCAGTACCTGATCGACGAGCGTCCGACGCTGGATCGCAACGGCATCCGCTTGCGGGGGCTCGGCCGGCTGGATGATCTTCCCGACCCGGTGCGCGAGACCCTCGACGAGACCGAGCGCCTCACCGCGAACAACGACACGATGCTGCTGCGCTTGGCACTGTCTTACGGTGCGCGCACCGAACTGGCCGACGCTCTGCGCGCCGCAACAGCGGATGCCCGCGCGGGCGTGCTGGATCCGGAGGCGATCGACGAAGAGACGCTACGCCGCTATCTCTACGATCCGGCGACGCCCGATCCGGACCTGGTGATCCGGACAGCAGGTGAGCTGCGCCTCTCAAACTTCTTGCTCTGGCAGGCCTCCTACTCGGAAATTCACGTGGCCGACGTCTGTTGGCCCGAGTTCAATCGCGAGCTGCTGCTACAGGCTTTCGCCGACTACTCGGGGCGTGTCCGCAAGTTCGGCGGACTCGTGCTCGACGGTGGAGCCCGAGGTTGAGTCTTTCGGGATTGAGTCAGCTCGCGCGATGGAGAGCAACCTCCCGATGATGGACTCGAGCGAGTCCGAACAGCCGAGGTCCCGCGCGAGCAAGATCCTCGAGCGGACCGGCGTCGGTCTCGGCTTGGCCGCAGCGGTCGCGGTGCTTTTGTGGATCGCCCACGCAACCCGGTCCAGCTCGCTGGTGCTCGGCATCGGTGCGCTCTTGGCCTGGTTTTCCGCGGGCGAGGCGGCTCGCCTCGTTGATCGCATTCTGAGTGTCGACCCCGAAGCCGAATCGGGGTCGCTTGCCCGAGTTCCCTTACTCGGCGCCGTGGTTCTCGCGACCGTGGTGCTGGCGGCCGTTCGGCACAACGAGCTGGCGTTCTTTGGCGGGCCCGCGGCCGATGAATCCTGGCGCGCCCTGGCGCTGTTTGGGCTGGTGCAAATGAGCGCGTTGGCCGCGGCCATGCTGTTTTCGCGGCGCCCGTGGCGCGGACTGGTTTTCGGAGCCGCCGTTTGGTCCGTGCCGCCGCTGGTTTCGCTGGTGCTGGTTTGGGACTCGCTCGGTGCGCCCGGGCTGGTGTCGCTGGTCGTACTCAGCAAATTTGGCGACGTGACCGGCTACTACGGCGGCAACGCTTTTGGCCGGAGCCATCCCTTTCCCAAGCTTTCGCCCGGCAAGACGACCGAGGGCTGTACAGCCTCCTTGGCCGGCTCCCTGTTCATGGCCTGGTTTCTAACCGTGGTGGGGTTGCTTGAGCTAGCGGTGCTGCCCGCGCTCGCCCTGGGCGCGGCGCTCAACCTGACGGCCCAGGCCGGCGACTTGTTGGAAAGCTGGTTCAAGCGGCGCGCGGCAATCAAGGACTCCGGCACCCTGTTCGGGCCGAGTGGAGGCGCGCTTGACGTGGTCGACAGCTTGCTGTTGACCGTGCCGACCCTCCTGATTCTTGCGCCGCTCCTGTTTGGCTAACCTGATCTGCAATCCCGACCTGGCCATCTTGGCCGGACTCGGGCTGGACTATTCACTCCCTAGCAACCGCTTCACTTGACCGACGCCGAAGCCACTCTCCCGCTGCGCTCTCACGATGAGGCGATCTTGGTCCTTGGGCCCTACGATCGTCACGCCAAGCTGCTGCGTCAAAGCCTCGACATCGAGCTGTTCACGCGCAGCGGCAACCTTCAGATTCGCGGAAAAGAGAAGGATGTCGAAGTAGCGCGAACGCGGATCGAGCATTTGCTCGGCAAGCACCGCAAAGGGCGTGAGCTTCAGCCGCGGGAGATCGAGGAGATCTTGCTGGAAGGCAGCCTGCAGCCCGGCGGTCAGGCGTCCCGCGAGGGCCGCGGCTCGCGAGTGGGTTCACGGGCGTCCGGTGGAGGGCGTGAGGACGAGCCGAGCAGTTCCGCTCCCTGGCGCCGGAACCCGGTGTCCGCGGCCGGTTCCCAGCTTGCCCGCGGCTTGCGCCCGCGCGCCGTCCAACCGCGATCCCAGAACCAGCGTCGCTATCTTGAGGCGATGGAGCAGAGTCACCTGGCCTTTGGGCTGGGAGCCGCCGGAACCGGTAAGACCTATCTCGCCGCGGCCGCCGCGGTCCACGCCCTGCGCTCGGGCCAGGCGCGGCGCCTGATCGTCACCCGCCCGGTGGTCGAAGCCGGCGAGCGGCTCGGCTTCTTGCCCGGCGACCTGCAAGCCAAGCTCGACCCCTACATGCGTCCGGTCTATGACGCGTTGTACGACCTGCTCAGCTTCGAGGAGGTGCAGCGACTGGAGGAAACCGGCGTCCTGGAAGTGGCGCCGCTCGCCTACATGCGCGGGCGCACCCTGGCGTCGGCGTTCGTTTTGCTCGACGAGGCCCAGAACACGACGGTCTCACAGATGAAGATGTTCCTGACGCGACTGGGTGAGGGATCCAAGATGGTCGTCACGGGCGATCCGAGTCAAACCGATCTGGAGTCGGGCAAGACCAGTGGCCTTTCCGATGCGGTGCGCAGGCTGCGCGGCTTCGCGGGTGTTTCGGTGGTCGAGTTTTCGGGAAAGGACATCGTGCGTCACCCGTTGGTGGAGCAGATCGTTCGCGCCTACGAAGGGCCCTCCCGAGATGGTTCCGGTCGCGAAGGAGCCGGGGCGGACGGTGAATCCGCAGAACGCAGCTCGGGATGATCCGGGTGAGCGTTGTGTTCGACGGCGTTCGGGTAGAGCCGGGCGAACCCGGGCTCGACGCAGGCGGGCTGGAGCGGGCCGCGCGGGCTGCGCTAGCCCACGCAGGCGCGGATCGTTTCGAGCTCAGCATCGCGGTGGTGTCGGACGCGGCCCTGGCTGAGCTGCACGAGCGCTACTTGGGCGATCCCAGCGAAACCGACGTGATGAGCTTCGACCTGTCCGATGATTTGGACGGCCCGGCGGGGGAGGTCGTCCTCAGCCTGGACCGGGCGCGGGCGGTCGCGCGCAGGCGCGGGCTAGCTCTCGGGCGTGAAATGGCCCTTTACGCGGTGCATGGAACGCTGCACCTGGTCGGGTATGACGATCTGGAGCCCGCCGCGCGCGAGCGCATGCGAGAGGCGGAACGTCAAGTCCTGCTCGCCCTCGGCTACCGGGCCGAGGGGGGGACACACGAGCTGGAAGATGGCGAGCTAGAGCATGACCCGCAGGATGGTGAACGCTGACGGACGCGGGCTCTGTTTGGGTGTGAGTTTGTTCGTGCAGGGGGGAAGAAGCTGCGTCGCATGCCAAAGACGGCGGATTTTGTGCCCTGGATCCCTGTAGACCGCTCGGTCCGCAAGATCGAATGCAACGCGCGCGGATGCGCGTTCGCGCGCGCGCGAACACGCTCGAGAGGGTTGCTAGCTGGCGCGGTGCTTCCCGAGCTTGGGATTTGACGCTTGCATCGGGGGTACGCCTAACGTCAACGTGTGACGAAAGGAAGAGTCCGCTGCGCGACGCATTCGCGCCGTGTACTCGGCCTACCTGCCACAACTTCTTCTACGGACACGCATGATCCGCTTCCCCGACCCACGCCCGGAAGGCCGACTGTGACGACCGATCGCGCAGCGATTTCCTCGTCAGGCGAGTCGGCTGACCGTCGCGGGCCAAAGCTCGACCAAGCCGGCCGACGAACGTCGACCCAGCAACCGTCGAGCATCGCGGTCACGTTGCCGGCGCTGCTCGAGGGGAGTCGCCGCGGCCGGCTCCGGGCGCTGCTTGCGAACGTGCGGGGGCCCATCGCGCAACCGCGCGCGGAGACATCTGCTTCGGAAGCCGAGCTTCGCGAGGTTCGCGCGCGGGGGATTGAGCAGCTGCCTGAATCGGTACGGGTACTTTGGAGGGAATACGTGCTCGAGGACAGCGAAGCAGCACGCAACGGTTTGGTCTGCGCGTATCAGGATTTGGTGAAGGAGATCGCTGGACGGCTCGCGTCGCGGCTCCCCAAGAGCGTCGAACGAACCGACTTGGAAAACGCGGGTAATTTGGGCCTGATCTCGGCGATTGCCAGCTTCGAGCCAGAGCGCGGAATTCGGTTCGAGGCATTCGCCGAAGTTCGTATCCGCGGCGCTTTGCTGGATGAACTTCGGACCCAGGACTGGCTGCCGCGCCCGTTTCGCAGGCGCTTTGAGCGGCGCAAGCGCGTGGTCGAAAAACTCCGTCGAGACCTGGCCCGGGAACCCCACGACGATGAGATCGCCCAGGCTCTCGGCGTCGAGGCCGATGAGTATCAGAACCTGTTTGGAGTTGGACTCCCGGGGCTCGGCTCGACCGTCGGTCCGCCCTCGGCTCAGCCCAAGTGGCCCCGCGCCCTGGATGCGGTGGAGGACGATCGAGGGATCACTCCCGATGAACGGATCGGCGATGAAGAGCTGCTGGCGATGATCGCCGAGAGCCTCACCGAGCAAGAATTTCGCGTGCTGTATCTGCGCTACTGGCAGGACAAACCCCTTCGTGAAATCGGCGAGGATCTTGCCCTGTCCGAGTCACGTGTTTCGAAGATCCACGCCCGGATGATCGAGCGGCTGAGCGAACGGTTCGCGACGTTCGCCTGATCGAGTTCGGGACAAATCGCTCCGAAACGAAAGCGGGCCGCTCGCCGGTGCGAAGTGAACTTCGCAGCCTGCTAAGCGGCCCTGAAAAGGGCGAGGGCCCGAACGCGGAGTCCGAACCCTCGCATCCCACTCGACCGCGCCGCAAAGCGCGCTCGGCCGCTGCAAAGCACCCGAAGGCGCCTCGCTCCCCATCGCGGCCTGCTCCTATTCCCCGTGTGGAGTTCGAGCGGGATCACGGTCAGCTTTGGGTCCCCGTCCTCCGCCGACCGTCTTGTCGTTTGCAAAACCGCGCTGGATGGGTGGCGCGGAGCTGCTGTTCTTTCGTGTTTTCGTGTTCGCCGATTCCTGATTTGCCTTCTGGCAGCACCTCGGGTTTCTCCCGAATCCCAATTCACTTCTCAGCCCCTCAGACACCTTGCGGGGCCGACTTCGGCGCCCGCTCCTCGTTGGAGGCGCGGAAACATACCTCCGAATCGAAGAAAGGCAAACGGGGAGCCTCATTCCTCCCCGGCTTGTGAGTCAAACCTCTGTTGGGCAGGTGTTTGGAGACGCCTGGAATTCGGAGAAGACCCTCCTTGAAGGTTCGAGGCGGCCCGTTAACCCGTGGGTCCCTTCAGATTCGGAAATCTGTTCCACTAGAGGAGGCCATGAACGATGCCGATTCGCTGCCCGAGCCTCTGCGCGAACACCTGGGATCGGCCCGGCTCGCTGGTGCCGTTCCCGAGGGGCAGGATTTTGCGTCCGGCCGGGGAGAGAACCAGGCCTGTGGGGACGTGGTGTTGATTCACATACGCCGGGGTCCAGGGCCCTTGGTGGCGCGCTACCAGGCGACGGGCTGCGCCGCAGTTCTTGCTGTGGCGGCCTATTTGACGGACCGGATCGAGGGGCTGGACCGGGAAGCCGCGCGGGAGTTCGACCTGGAGTCGGCCGTCGAGAGCCTGGGCGGACTTCCCCGGCCCAGGCGGCACGCGGTGTCGATCTGTCGGCGCGCTCTCCTTTGCGCCTTGGACGGCTAGACCGCTTGGATCCGTCCACAGCTCCAGCGGCGCGGAAACTAGGCCCCAGCGGCGCGGCAACCAGCCCCGGCGGCGCGGTGGATCGCCAGGCACCCGCGCAGGACTTCAGGGAAGTCCTCGAGCTGGATCATGTTGGGGCCGTCTGAAGGCGAGCTGTCCGGATCGGGATGAACTTCGCAGAACAGCCCGTCGACCAGGCCCGTTGCGAAGGCCGAGCGGGCCACCAAAGGAGCCAGGGTGCGATCGCCGCCGGTGCGCCCGCCTTCTCCGGGACGCTGCACGGCGTGGGTGGCGTCGATGATGAGCGGGGCGCCCGTTGCGGACAAGTCGCGCAGGCCCGTCATGTCGACCACCAGCCGGCCGTAGCCGAAGGTTGAGCCGCGCTCGGTGACGGCGATCTGCTCGCAGCCCGCGCCGCGCAGCTTGTCGGTGACGTGCTGCATGTCCCAGGGGGCGAGGAACTGCCCTTTCTTGACGTTGACCGCGCAGCCCGTTTGGCTCGCCGCCACGAGTAGATCGGTCTGGCGGCAGAGGAAAGCCGGAATCTGGAGCACGTCCACGCACTCGGCGGCCGGCGCGCACTGCTCCGGCAAGTGCACATCGGTCAGCGTCGGGAGCCCAAGGTCGCGCCGGACTTCGCCGAGCCAGCCGAGCCCGCCTTCGATCCCCGGACCGCGGCCGGTTGAGAGCGAGGTGCGATTGGCCTTGTCGAAGCTCGCCTTGAAGATCAGGTCGACTTCGAGGTCGCGGGTCATCTCGGACAATCGTTCGGCGATCCGCAGCGTCAGCTCGCGGGACTCGAGCACGCATGGGCCAGCGATCAGGAAGGGGCGGCCGCCGCCCAGGGGGCGTCCTTGGACTTCGAAGGTCGGGAGCTCGCTCATGGGGCGCATCCTAAGCGACGTTCGCCCCCAGTCCGAGCGGAATGGGCTCTGCGCAGGTCCAGCCCTTTAGGGAATCAGGATGCGGAACCGGGCGCCGCTAAAGCGGACTTCCACGTCGCCCGCGCCGCCACGGTCGCCGTCGACTTGATAGGGGGTCTCTCCGGCACCGGTGACGCGTACGTGCTGGCCCTGAAAAAAGTCCGTGCGGCCACCGGGAAGCTCTCGGAACGCTGCCGTGAAAGCCATCTTCAGCAACGCTCCGAGCGTGGCGTTCTTGAGCGCGTAGACCTCGACGATGCCGTCGTCCCGGCGCCCGTCCGAGGAGAGGTGGAAGAACGCTCCATATTCACGAACGTTGCTGATCAGCACGAAGCCATAGGTCCCTTTGACCTTCGTTCCGTCGATCTCGAGCTTGAGCTCGGGTGGCTTATAGCGCCGGAGCGCGCGGAGGGACGCGGTTACGTAGTTCAGCTTGGTGATCTTGCCTTTCCGGTGCTTCTCGACTTCGCTCACGACTAGACCGTCGAACCCGATGCCGGTGCATAGAAAACTGAGCCGGCCGTTTACGTCGAGCCCATCGAGCGCGGTGGTGCGGCCGCGCGCGATGACCTCCAGCAGGCCGTCCACGTCGCGTGGCAGGCCGAGCTCGTGGGCCAGCACGTTGGCGGTGCCGAGCGGGTACTGGGCGACGGCAATGTCGCGATCCACGAGTCCGCCGAGGACCTCGGACAAGGTCCCGTCCCCGCCGACCGAGATGACCAGGTCGACGCTGGGGTCCATGGTGCGAACCGCTCGCCAGGCGTCGGTGCGCGCGCCGGTCTCGAACAGGTCGGCGACGACCCCGTGGGATCGCAGGCCGCCGATCAACTCGCCGGCGGCTTTGGCTCCTTTGCCACGGCCCGCGATCGGATTTGCGACGACCAACGCGCGCGAGAAGCCGAGCGTGCTCACCGGGCTCAGGGCCTCGGAGCTAGCCGGGTCGGCTCGGTGCGATTCCGCGGCAGGCGTTGGCTGGCTTAGCGGATTGCCCTTGTTCGGGTAGTTTCCTGTTCCCATGGCAGATCAGGAGTCTAGGTCGGAGGTCGTTGGCCGGGGTCCCGTGCTGGTTTTCGGATCTACCGGGTTCCTCGGATGGCACGTGCGGGCCGTCGCGCCCGCGGGGGAGCTGCGCTCGGTAACCCGCTCGATCGTCCGGCCGGGGCGACCGCGCGCGCAAGGAGACTTCCGTTGGATCGTGTTTGCGACCGACGATTTTTCGGGCCTGCCCGGACGCCTGGATCGCTTGCTGGAGCAGGAGCGCCCGCGAGCGGTGCTCCAGTTGGCCGCGATCGCAAGCGGCGCGGAGTGCGAGCGGGATCCGGAGGCTGCCCGCTTGGCGAATGCCGTTCTGCCCGGCGAAATTGCCGCCGCTTGCCACCGGGCCGGAATTCGGATGGTCCACGCTTCGACCGACCTGGTCTTCGGGGCGGCACCGGCGCCCCCGGGGGGCTTTCTCGAAGACCACGACCCGACCCCGCTCGGGGTCTATGGGGCCACCAAGGCGGCCGGGGAGCGCTCCGTGCTCAAGGCCACACCGGAATCGCTCGTGGTTCGCTTGCCGCTGCTGTTCGGGCCTTCGGCTACCGGCCTCGCCGGAGCGTCGGACAGCCTGTTTACAGCGCTGGAGCGGGGCAAGCAGGTCTTCCTGTTCGACGACGAGTGGCGGCAGCCCCTGGAGGCCAGCCTGGCTGCCCTCGCGCTGTGGGCGCTCTGCGATCGACCCGGCCTCAGCGGGCTGCTGCATTTGCCCGGTCCCGAGCGTCTGACCCGCGCGGAATTCGGGACCCGGTTGTTCGCAGCTGCGATCCGCCGGGGGGCTGAATTCGCTTCGGGACCGCAGACCGGGCCCCGGTCGATCCGCGGGATGGCGGAGTCACGGCCCCCGGACACCAGCCTGGCGGGCCGGCGCCTGCGGGCCGAGTTGGGCGAACATTCCGAGTCGCTCGAGGAGATGATCGAACGTGCGGTTGTCCAGCGCTATCCGGTGAGCTGACCCGGCCAGTGGGGACGGCCGGCTGGGCCCCGCTTGACCGCCCCGGGTGGCGCGGATCTAGTGACCCGTCATGAAAGTCGAGCTTCCGCCCCGCTACGAACCCCAAGAGCACGAACAGCGCACCTACGCCCTGTGGCTCGAGGAGAATTGCTTCACGCCTCCGGCCGAGCGTCCCGAGGGCGCCAAGCCCTACGTGGTCATGCTGCCGCCGCCGAACGTCACCGGTGTGCTGCACATGGGGCACGCCCTGAACGGCACGGTCCAGGACATCTCGGTGCGCTTCCGGCGCATGCAGGGCTACGACACCTTGTGGGTGCCGGGCACGGACCATGCGGGCATCGCAACCCAAGCCGTGGTTGAGAAGAAGCTGTTCGCGGAAACCGGCCAGACGCGCAACGATCTGGGTCGCGAAGCGTTCGTGAAGAAAATCTGGGAGTGGAAGGAGGACCACGGCGCGCAAATCCTCGAGCAGTTCCGCCGGTTGGGAGCTTCCTGCGATTGGTCGCGAACGGCGTTCACCATGGATCCGGGACTCTCGCGCGCGGTGCGCGAGTCGTTCCTGCGGCTGTGGCGCAAGGGCCTGGTCTACCGCGGGGCACGCTTGGTGAATTGGGACTGTGTGCTCGAGACGGCGATCTCCGACGACGAAATTGAGTACGCGACTCGCAAGGGCAAGTTGTGGCATCTGAAGTATCCGGTCGAGGGCCAAGCGGGGCGCTTCCTCGTCGTGGCGACCACGCGGCCTGAAACGATGCTCGGGGACACCGGCGTGGCGGTGCATCCCGAAGACGAGCGCTACGCGGACCTGGTCGGCCAGCACGTGTTGCTGCCGTTCCTCGATCGCAAGATTCCGGTGGTGGCCGATGACAGTGTCGATCCGGCTTACGGAACGGGGGCCGTCAAAGTCACGCCCGGTCACGACCCGGCCGACTACGAACGCGGCGCCCGTCACAACCTGCCGATTCTCAACATCCTTGAGAAGGACGGCAAGCTGAACGCCGAAGCCGGACCCTTCGCGGGTTTGTCGCGCGAGCAGGCTCGGACGCGTGTGGTGGCGGAGCTCGAAGCGTTGGGATTGCTCGATAAGGTCGAGACGATTCAGCACAACGTGGCGCTGTCCGATCGCTCCAAGTCCGTGATCGAGCCGCTCGTGTCCGAGCAGTGGTTCGTGAAAATGGAGGAGTTGGCCCAGCCGGCGATTCGCGCGGCCAAGGAAGGCACGTTGCAGTTTCGGCCGGAGCGCTGGCAGAAGGTCTACCTCGATTGGCTGGAGGGCGTGCACGATTGGTGCATCAGCCGTCAGCTGTGGTGGGGACATCAGATCCCGATCTGGTACGACGAAGACGGCGTGCCGGCCGGCTCGGTGGAGGATCTCGCCATTGGCGACCCGCACCCCGAGACCGGCAAGAAAATCGTGCGTCAGGACGCCGACGTGCTCGACACCTGGGCTTCCTCGTGGCTGTGGCCGATCGCGACCTTGGGGTGGCCGGAGAAGACAGCCGACCTTGCGCGGTTCTACCCGACCCAGTTCCTTTCGACGGCTCGCGACATCGTGTACCTGTGGGTGGCGCGGATGATCATGGCCGGTTACGAGTTCATGGACCATCTGCCCGAAGAGCAGCGCTGCGCCTTTAGCGTGTGCAACATCCACGCGACGGTGCTCGACAGCAAGGGCAAGCGGATGAGCAAGAGCGCCGGCAACGGCATCGACCCGATCGACATCATCGATCAATACGGCGCGGATGCGATGCGCTACTCGCTGATGATGTTGACCCGCGAGGGTCAGGATGTGCGGCTCGCCGAGAATCGCTTTGAGGAGGGGCGCAGGTTCACGAACAAGATTTGGAACGCGGCGCGTTTCATCCTCGGGCATCTGCAGTCGGGAGAAGTCGGCGACGGGCAGCCGCTTGAGCTGGCCGATCGCTGGATCCTCTCGCAGCTCCTGCGAACCCGAGATGAAGTGACCCATGGACTGGAGGAGTACCACTTCCACGATGCGACGACGACCTTGTATCGGTTCGTGTGGAACGACCTGTGCGACTGGTATCTCGAGCTGGCCAAAAGCCGGCTCGAGGCGGGCGGTGCAACGGCCGCAGCAGCTCGCGGGGTGCTCGCCCGTGCCCTGAGAGATTCCTTGGCGCTGCTGCACCCGTTCATTCCGTTCCTGACGGAGACCCTGTGGGGGCATCTGCACGAGGCGCTGGGTCAAGCGGCGCCGGCGCGTTTGGTGCTCACGACCTGGCCGGATGGGGCTGGCCTGGTTCGTGACGATCAGTCCGAGAAGCGCATGGCCTTGCTGCAGGACGTGGTCCGCGGCACGCGAAACCTCCGTGCGCTGGCGATGATTGCGGATCGCAAGCCGCTGGGCGCTGTGGTGTCCGCGCGCGATGCGGAAACGGCGGCTGCGATCGAAGAATCAGCGGAGAGCTTGAAGGCGCTTGCGAGTCTTTCAAGCCTGACCGCCGGGGTCGAGCTCAAGCGCCCCAAGGGCACGGCCGCCGCGGTGGCTGGATCGGTCGAGGTGTTCCTTGAGCTGGGCGAGGACATCGACCTCGCCGCCCTGAGCGAAACCCTAGCGGGGCGAGTCGCCAAGGCACGCAAGGTGCTCAGCGCCATGGACGGCAAGCTTGGCAACAAGGCCTTCGTCGACAACGCCGATCCGGACGTGGTCGAGGCGGAGCGAACCAAGCGCGCCGAAAAGGCCTTGGAGCTCGAGCTCTTGGAGCGCAACGCCGCCGGCTTGCAGTAACCACCGGTAGCCCAAGTCCCCAATCGCGGGCACCGACCCGGGCTAAATCGGCGGCAGCGGGCACCGACCGGGGCTAGATCGGTAATACGGTGCCAGGACCACGTGCACCGCTGAGGCAGCCGCGGCTTTGCCGCGGCCCGGCGGCGGAGCCGCCGGTGCCTCAGCGGTGCACGTGGTCCTGGCACCGTATTACCGATCTAGC
>CAZUCE010000060.1:0-16720 GCA_964619265.1 uncultured Planctomycetaceae bacterium | reverse complement strand
GGCAACGGCGGGGGATGGGGGGAGTGAAGAGGGCGGCCACGGAACGGCCGACCTAGAGCTGGTGCGCAGGAGTTGGTTTTCCCGGGCGAAGGGGGAAGACGATAACCCACGGCGGCCCCGGAGCGAGGGCTCGGGTTTGCTCACCGGGCTGTCCTACCCCCCAAGAGCCTGCTGGTGACCGCCGATGAACCGGGTTTCCTTGCGCCTTTTTTGGGCTCCGGAGCCCGCCACGGCTGGCTTCCTCGCCGGTACGTCCGGCCGGAGATCGGAGGGTCGCTTGAGCGGGGCTGCCCGGGTGGATGCCCCGCGCCCAATTCAGTTCGACAGAATGCGGCGCGCGCCGCCCAGGGCCGAAGTCGTGCCGTAGCGAGCCAAAACGGTCTCGGCCAGGGACCGCGCCAGATCTTCGGCGTCCGGATCGTCGAGCTCCAGGGTGACGCGGGCTCGCCCGACCATGGCCCGGGCGATGATCTCGTCCTGGGTGCTGGCCGTAGCCGTGACCTGGGCGTAGGTGATCTGGGCCTGGCGGAACTCTCCGGAAGCTTCCAGGGACTCCGCGAGACCCAGCCGGGCCGCGGCCCGCAGGGCGGTGCTGCTGGGTTCCGCACCATCCAGTCGGCTCTGGAAAAAGCTACGTGCCGGGGTGTGCTTGTCCTGGCCTAGGAGCTTCCAGCCCTCGCCCAGGCTGGCCTGGTCGGAAAGCAACTGGAGCGCCTTGGCTTCGGCTTCCGAGCCCTCGGGGAGCCCGGCGATCTGCTGGCCGATCTCGCGCTCTAACTTGGTGAAAAGTTCGCCGGCCGCGGAGGCGTCCCCGGCCTCGAGCATGGCTTGAGCGCCGATCAGTCCGCCTTCGAACACCGCCACGCGCGGGAAGCCCACCGGCCAGTCCCCGGCGGTGGCCTCATCGACCACGGCGGTCAGCAGCTCGGCGGCCTTGGCGGGCTCGCCGAACAGCAGCTGGGCTCGCCCGGCGAGGATTCGCGCTACCGGAACCTCCCGGTGGGTCGGGAAGTCAGCGGCCAGGCGTTCGGCGGCATCGGCGGCGAGGCCGAAGTTCGAGGGATCTTGGGCGCCGCCGCTCAACAATTCTTTCGCTTCCGCCAGGCGGGCGTAGGCCCGCAGCACGTCGCGCTGCTCCGCGTCTCCGGCGACCTGGCCATACAGAGCGGCCGCGTTGCCGTGATCGCCGTTGGTGGCGAGCTTGGCCGCCTCGGTCCAGCTTTCCGGAACGGTACCGAGGGTAACGCGCAGCACGCGGTCGGCTGGGAACTTGCGCTCCTTGCCGTCGACATTGAGCACGACCTCGTCCAATTCGGCCGAGACCAGTTCACCGGAGAACGGCGTAGGAGTGCCACGTTGGAGGGCGAGGACCTGGTCGGGTCGGTCAGCCATCGCGAGGGCGGACCCAGCGAGGCCTAAGGTAGCGACGAGTCCGAGGAGTGGGCGGCGGTGGAAGAGCAGCATGGGGGGCCGGGAGCTGGAGGGCCGGTGAAGGGAGAGTGGAGCGGAGGGGGCGAAGGTCGGATCAGATCTTGCTGGCGAGCCAGCGGAACCGGCCCTTCAGCGTGTCGTCGCCACCGCACTTCTCGGAGATTGCGCTGTAGGTCGGACCGAATTCGACCTTGAGGGTCTTCATCGGAATGCCCGCCCAAGTGGACTTGCTGGAATCGACCTGGCCCAGCTGGTACAGCGCGAAGATCCGCAGATAGGTCGTTTCGAACCATTCGCAGGAGTACTCCTCCTGGCCCTTGGCGATTTTCTCAAGCCACTTGCTCGCGTTCTCAAGCGGTTCGGCTCCACCAACACCCGGAACGCGGGTGGGGGAATCCCCGGAGCCTTCCAGCCACCCGGTCACGGAGCGGCAGTAGGTCTGGATCGTCTTGACCGACGGACGCAGGCCGGCCTCCTTGTCATCGTGGGCCGGAACCAAAGGAGCCAGAGTGTCGTAGGCCTCGGCAATGCGCTTCAGTTCGAGTTGAACCTGTCCATGACGCGGCAGGATCGTGCGCTTCAGGGTGCTTTGGGTCTTCTCGTCAGCATCCTCTCCAAAGGTCTCGCGAATTTCGGTCAGGATGTCGTCGGCACGCTCCCACAACTCGGCGTCGACCCAGAAACTCGATTCCATACTGAGCGCGTTCAGGGACGGGTCGTCCTTGAGCTGGTTGGAGAGCGACAGCGTCTCGGCCATCTTGCCTTTGATCACGCGGGCCTCTTCGGTCCCCGGTGTCGCTGCCTCGAAGCGTTGGACATAGGAGTTGTACAGCTTGGTCGCGGCCGAGCCGGTGACCGACTCTTTGGGGAATTCGTCGACCATACGGTCGAGCAGGCGGTCAGCCAGGTCGTCCTGGCCGGTTTCGACGGAGGCCTCGAGGCGGTACAGAAGGCTGGTCGAGATCAGCGAATTCTGTCCCCGGAAATCCTCGGGGAAGGTTGCGTAGCGCTCGAGCAGCCCTTCCCAGTCTTCGCGCTCGCGATCGATCTGGCCGAGGTAGTAGACGGCCTCGGCGCGCGCCTCGTTGCGCAGCTTGAGGAGCTGGGGCTCGGTCTGGGCGATCCGGTTGCGCGGGTCTTCGACGAAGACTTCGAGGTACTGGGTCAGCTCGTTTTCGGCGAGATCCAAATCGCCGAGGCGGTAGAGGCACACGGCCGCACGCACCATGGATTTTTCGTGGTAGTCGGTCTTGGCTTCGATCCCCAGGCAGAGTTCCCGGCAAGCTTCCCACTCCGAGGCGTCGTACTCGCGCAACGCGCGGGTCCATTCGATCGAGCCTCCGCCCGGTCCAATGCTCGATTGGAAGACTTCGGCTTCGCGGAACAGGGTTTCGATTTCGGGCACGTCCTTCAAGTCGCCGCGCAGGCGCACCATCATCGAGTAGAAACCCTGCGCGTTCTGCGCGTCGTACTCTTCGTCCCCGCGCCACTCGGCCACGCCTTCGCGATAGGCCAGAGCGGCCTCGAGCTCGCGACCGGAACGGCGCAGCGCGTCGCCCAGGCTCTTTTGAACCTTGGGCATGAACAGTTTGCGATCGGCTTCGGTCTCGAGATTCGCGATCACCGTCCGCAATCCGTCGGCGGCGGCGTCGAAGTCCTCGCCGTAGTAAGAGCCGAGCGCGGCTTCAAAGAGGACATCCGGAGTTACTTCGAGTCCTGAGTCGACCACTTCGCGGATCAAGCGTTGGGCGCGGACCTGCAGAGAGTTGAAGCGATTCGCGGTGTTCACCCGGTTGGCCATTTCGAGCGCCAATTCCGCTGCGGTGGTCCGGTTGCGCTTGCCAACACCGGCGGCCTCCAGGTCTTCGGTCGACGCGAACCAGCGCAAGTCACCGGCCGCGACCGAGCCCCCGACGAATCCGCCCGTATCGAGCAGGGCGCGGGCTGCGGACAGCATGGAAAGGTGCCCGAAGGGGGCTAGGTCGTAGCCGTCGCGGAGGAAGATGTTGTAGAAGCGCAAGCCGGCTTCAACCGCCTTCTCGGGGCGCCCCGCAGCCATCAGGCCGTCGACGTACCAGGACACCTCCCGTTCGTAAAAGTTCCAGACCGCGGCGGTGTTGGTTTCACCCAGGTCTTCCTTGCGCGATTCCCACTCTTCGTCCGACTCGGGGATCAAAGTGGTGACGACGTACTCGTAGTAGTCGATCGAGTCGCCGACGTTGCCCCGCGCAGCTTCGACGCGACCGATCAAGTGGTAGGCGGTAAGCCCTGCCCCCGTGTCGCCGCCGGCCATGAACGCGAGTTCCTCCATGAGTTCCGATGCATTGTCCAGGTAGCTGCTGCCGCCTTCGGACACGTTGGCCAGGATGACCAGCAGGTTGCCCTGGGAAAGCATCAGCCTGAATAGTTCGTCCTTTTCCTTCGGACCCAACTGATTGAACAGCTGCTTGAGGTCGACGATGGTCTCAGTCGCGAAGAAGCTCACCCGGTTCAGCCGATCTTCAAGCTCGCCCCGGATCCGCAAGGCCTCTTCTCCGCTCGCTTCGTCGAGGCGCTCGACCATGAACTCGCCGTAGTTCGAGGCGAGGTTCACAAAGTCCTGTTTCGCAAGTTCTCCCTGTTCGTCTTCCCGGTCTTCGATGAACTTCTTGTACTGATCGAGGGCTTGGACGAAGCGCTCCTCCCGCACCATCTCGTCGCGCTCGTTCAACGCGGCCTCCCCGAACACATCGCATTTCGCACGGTCCACTCGCCGGGCCTGCTCGTTGTCGAGGTCGGCGCCTTGCAGGCCCTTCAAGACTTCCAAAGCCATATCGACGAACTGGAACTCCTTGGCCAATCCCACGGCCAGCCGAATCTCCTCATCCACAACACGGTCTTCGTCCAAGGCCGGCTGGACCCAAGGCGTCAGAGCCAGCGCGGGCTCAACCAGGGACGGCGGGAGCCAGCCAAGGGGCGCCGTGGGGGCGCAGAACAAGGCGGTCAGAAGCAGGGTCAGGCCGGAGGGAAGCACGGTCATGGCGATGCGGAAGGAGCGTTGAGAGGCGTCGGATGCGCCGGAGCGACAGGCCAGCGCGGACCGGAGGGATTCCGGTTCCTGCTGTTGGAGTGCGCGGAGATTGGAGTCCCCGGAAATCCAGGTACCCGGGGGCACGCGGCCGGTTTCGAGAAGCGGGGCGAGAGGGTAACGCCTCTTCTCGGCCGGGAAAACGAGTGGAAGGTCCAGATGGGCCTGAACAGCCCTGGAGGGCCGGTTGCAGAGCCGCCGGTGGTCCCTTGGAACCCCCTGGACGAGCGGGATCAACGTCCGGGAACCGTTCCGGTTCGGTTGCTTCAGGGTGCCCGGACCTGGACCCAACCGGCGAGGCCGGCGGCTGGCTGGGGCCATCGGTCGAGAACGAACAAGGGCCCGGCGCCATCTGGCGCCGGGCCCTTGTTCTTAGGTGGCGGGTCGCCCGGCTGTGCCGGGCACCCATCAGCCCGTGGCAAGCGCCACGCTGCGGGCTGCTAGAAGCCGGAGGCTCCGTTGATGAGGCCCATCTGAGCCGGGGTCGGGGCGAACTCGTCGTCGATGACGATCGCGGCACGCAGCAGGATCAGAGTCTTCTGCTTGGACACGTACGTTCCTTTGCGGTCGAAGAAGAACGACAGGATCGGGATCTTGTTCAGGATCGGAACGCCGGAGCGCAGATTCTGCTCTTCGTAGAGCTTCAGGCCGCCGAGCAGGACCGTGCCGCCATCAGGGACCGAAACGACGGTGCGCATGCGCTGCAGTTCGAGCTCGGGGAGCTGGATGGTCACCGTTCCCGACGTCGCAAGCGAGGTGGCCACTTCGGCGATCGGCCGGGTGAGCGTGGCGACCGTCGGGCGCAGGTCCAGGGTGATGAAGCGACGGTCGGCAGAGATCACCGGACGCACGTCGAGTACCACGCCGTCCTGGACAACTTGGACGATCGGATCGGCGATGGCAGCGGCGGTCGCAATTTCGACGTTGTAGTCCTGGACGTAGGCCATCTGGTTCAAAACCTGGAGGTTCGACCGGGCCGTGTTGAACACAAGAATGTTCGGCGCAGTGACCAGTTCCACCCGTTCGGACTTGGAGACGGCGCGCAGCACCGTCTGGACCTGCAGGTCGTCCAGGTAGGTCCACTGGAAGGAGAGACCACCCGCGTTGTCGAGCTCGCCGCCGAGGTCGACGTCGAACAAATTCTCGACCCGGCCCTGGATGTCGCCGTTGTCGCCGTCGTCGAAGAACGCGCCGACGTCGGTGGATTGGCCAATCGAGTCGTTCAGGCCGCCAGGGGCGCCGAAATCGTTGAAGAAGTTGTTGTCGCCGAGGCCGGGCGAACCCAACCCGCGGAAGTCGACGCCGATGTCTTCCAGGAAGTTGTCGGCGACGTTCAGGAAGCGGGTTTGGATTTGGACCATCAGGCCCGCCGCCTCGCGCAGTTCTTCGAGCAGCTGGGAGATCTCCTCATGCACCTCGTTGGACTGGTAGACGACCAAGGTGCCCGTATCCGTGGGGGTGATCGACGCGTCGTCCCAAGATTCCGGCGCGATGTTGTCGGCGATTAGGGTTGCAAGGTCGTCACCGGTGAGGACGGTGGCCTCCGGCTCGCGCGGATCCTCTTCGGGGTATTCGAGACCTTCCGAGGGGAGCACGTTGAGTTCGGGCGCCTGGAAGTCGCGCGGCGGGCGGACCAGGTCGCGCACCTCATAAATTTGCAGTCGCAGGTCCCCGATGGATTCGTCGGGGGTGATGAACTTGACCGTGCCATCCTCGACCTTCCAGGTCAGCTCCTCGTTGGTCATGTCGATCAGGTCGAGGATGCTCGCCACCGAACGATTGCTGATGTCCAGATCGACGTAGGCGTCCAGGTCGGCCGCGTCCGGGCTGATCAAGAAGTTCACGCCGGTGACCGTTTGTAGGTAATCGCGGACGACCGACAGCTCGGTGCCGTCGCCGTCGTTGCCAAAGCGCGCGGGAGTTTGAGTCGCACTAAGGCTCGCGATCAAGCGCTGGCGTTCGTTGTCGAGTTCGCTGGCGGAGCCCCCGAATTCGTACGGCTTGCGCTCGATGACCTCTTGCCAACGTTTGATGTCGTCGAAAATTAGCGGCTCGGTCTGGGGCAGAGCCTCATGCTCGAGCTCAGCCATGGTTTCCAGCCAAGCTTCGCGGTGCTCCCGGCGCAGGGTCTCGTCCTGCTTGTAGAAATGCGCGTCGGTGGCGATATCGCGCATCTGGATCGCCGCTTCGTTGCCGGGATCGTGGACCAGGATCTGCTCGGCAAGGTCTTTGGCCTGCTTGTAGTCCTCCTTGTTGAAGGCGCGGTTCGCCTGGTCGTAAATCTCGCGCAGGAGATTGAACCTGTAATCGGCGGCCTTCTGCTCGGTGCGCAGCCGATCTTCTTCGGCGAGGTTGCGGGCCTCCAGGGCGGCGGCGCTTTCGGCTTCCGAGGACTGGCTGCGGGCGCCTTCGATCTTGCGCTCGATGACCTGGCGGTCGAGGTCGTCGTCCTCGATCAGCGGATGGGTGAGCAGGACAATCTCGGCGCGGCGGTAGCTCTGGATGGCGCCCTCGAAGTCGCCCAGGCGGCGAGCGTCGTCCCCCTGGGCGACCAATTCAGCGGCTTGGATGCGAGCCTCCACCTGACGGACTAGCTCGAACGAAACCTGATCGCGCAGCAACTGCCTCGCGGAGGTGTCTTCGTCGCCGGCCAGGGCTTTGGCCTGCAGGAAGCCCGTGCGAGCCTCCTCGTTGCCGGGATCGACGTTGAGCGCCGTGGCGTAGTTCGCCAGGGCGGCTTCGATGTCGGCGCGATCGAGGTCGCGGCGAGCATCTTCGACGTACTTGGCGGCCAATTTGCGCGCGCGATCGCGGAGCAGCTCCTGCTTGCCGGCTTCGTCCTGCAGGAAATCGTCCTGGTAGAAACGCTCGGCCACGGTTTCATTTGCGTTTGCAAGGCCGGCGGCGGCCACCGGAGCGGCGGGAGCCTTCGCGGCCACCCAGTTCGTCCCGGGGACGACTGCTGGAGCGGCGAGAGAAGCTTCGGTCGGGTTCGCCTGCGCGGTCGGGAGAGTTCCCGCGGGATCCGTATGAATCGCGTGGCACGCGACCAGAGGGAAGGCGAATAGCGACGGGACGAGAAGGGTGCGTGCGCGCATCGGGGGGAAAAGTGCCTGGAGTAGGAAGTCCGCGGGCGAGAGCTTTGGGGATGGGGAGCTCGGATCGAGCTCCCCGGGATCTCGGAAGCAGGTGCTCCGAAGGAGCCCTGAGAGGGGGCCCCTGAGAGGGGGGAAGTTCAGGGCTCCGAGAAGGCTCGGACCCACGGTCTCTAGCGCTGGATGGTGGACGAACTCAGCGACAAGACCGCGGGTCTCGACGCCGGGCGCGACCCGGGGCTCGGGTCTGCCAGGGTTCGGCGGATTGGAGAATAGCCGTCCCCGAGCGGGAGGGTCAACGACGGGAAGCGCTCCCTGGGGGCTCGAGCTGCAGCCCGCCCGCACTCGGCGGAGGGTTCAAGGCTGGATCCTGGGAGCTGGCGGCGAGACCTGAAGCTCGAACGACTCGTTGGTCCGCTATCCGCCCAGGTTCGGGTGACCTACCTACCTAGTGGCAATCCAAGCGGCCGTTTTCGGCTCGAAGGACTCTTCGAGGGCCCCCATCCAGGGGTCCCGGGCGTAGGCCGCGCCCCCCGGGATGGGGGTCTGGCGGGTCCGCTTCTCAAGTCCAAGGAGAGAAGGGAGGCTCCGAATGAGCGCTCAGGAGTCGCCAGATTTTTCGGGCCGCTTCAGCCCCAGTTCGCGCATCGCGAGCTGAATGTCGGCCCAGGTGTCCTTCTTGGCCGACGGGGTCCGCAGCAGGTAGGCGGGGTGGTAGGTCGCCACGATCCGCCGGCCGCGGCGCTCGTGCACCTGGCCCCGCAGGCGGCCCATGGAGCTATCCAGGCCGAGCAGATGGGTGGCCGCGTGGCGCCCAAGCGGGATCACAACTTCCGGATCCACCAGCTCGATTTGGCGTTCGAGGAACGGCGTGCAGAGGCGTTTTTCTTCCGGCGAAGGATCCCGATTCTCCGGCGGCCGGCACTTGAGGATGTTGGCTATATAGACGTCCTCCCGCGCGAGCCCCATGCCCTTGGTCACGATATCGGTCAGCAGCTGACCCGCCCGGCCGACGAACGGCACACCGGTTCGATCCTCGTCGGCCCCCGGGGCCTCGCCGACGAACATCACCCGGGCCGCGGGATGGCCGTCTGAAAAGACCGTCTGTTGGCGGGATTCGCAGAGGCCGCAGGCCGTGCAATTCCCCACGCTGGCAGCGAGCTCTTCAAGCGTTTGCGCGCCCTGTGCCTGTTTCGCGGTGGCGGGCGGCGTCGTCTTGGGAGCCCGGTCCGCCGGGTCCGGATTCGCGGGGGATACCGGCCCGGGGGAGCGCCCGGGGGCGCCGGACTCCGCTGCCAGGGGAGCTGGCGCCTTGGGCGCGGTCTTGCGCGGGCGCGGAGCGCTGAACTGCCCCAAATCCGCACGGCGGCGTGCTTCCAGACGCAGCGCCCCGAGCAGCGCGCGGAGCTCTCCGCGGGCCTGTTCCGCGGTCAGCGGCCCGGCGGATTCCTCCCCGGTGGGTTCTTGGCGGTCTTCCATCGGCCTGATCTAGGGGGTGCGATCGTACGCCGCGAGCTCGCGGCAGACGAGCGCTGCCCGCCCCGGTCGAAATCGGAGCGGGCCGCTGCGGCCGAACGGCGCGGGTCGTGAACCCCCTTGCGAACAGGGCCGTCCCTCGGCCCGGGCTAGAAAGCGAGGGTCACCGGAATCGAGTTGCTGGCCAGGTCGAACTGGAAGGCCGCGTCGAACACGACGTAGGCGTGATGGAACTGGGTGCCCAGCAGCGCCAGCGAAACACCGGGGGGTGCCTTGAATTCGGCTGTGGCCTGACCCTGTCCATCCAGTACCCCGAAGCTGCCCGACAGCGGCGGACCGTTCGGATTGGCCAGCACGTAGGACGTGTAGTCATCGACGACGATCGGCAACATCAGTCCCGCGAACGGTGTGCCTGGCGTGGTCCCGGTGACCGATCCGACGATGAGATAGAACTTGCCGGCCTGGGCGGAACCAGCGTTCAAGGTCAGGACCTGGGGGACCAGGTTGAGCAGAGTTGCGAACGGGCCGTCGGCGAACAGCGGTTGGCACTCGTCGGGAATTCCGTCGTTGTTGAAGTCGTTGGCCGTGCCGTTTTGGATGTCGATGGCGTCTTCTACGCCGTTGTCGTTGCAATCCAGCGGGCCTTCACCAGCACGCAGTTGATAGCTGCCGGTGCGGCGGTACGGATGGTCGGTGAAGACCTCGATTCGCCAGGTACCGGACTGATCGACGATCGCGTCGTCGATCAGCGCGTTGCGACCGGCGCCCGAGTCGTCGTCGGCGGCGAACAGCGTGCCGTCTGGCCGCCACAGGCGCAGGGCCGGGTCAGCAAACGTGCCCGCGTCGTTCAAGCCGCCCGGGTAGCGGGTTTCAAATGCATAGGGCATGCCTGCCACGAGATCGACGGAGTAGAAGTCGCTATCGCCTTCGCCGGGGGCGAATGTGCCGGTCGCCGGAGAGTACAGGGTCCGGGTTTCGCTCCAGCTGCCGAACGGGGCAGCAGGGGCCGCTGCTCCGAACGAATTGTTGGGCTCGTCGTTGTCGAGCAGGAACCTCTGGCCCCAGTTCTCGAAGATCGCGGTCAGCTCGTTCCCAAAGCCCGGGTCGCCGGGCGAGAACAGGCCGTTCCACATGTCGCGTTGGGTCAGATTGGAAGCGGTTTGAACCGGTCCGTCGAGGGAGCGCCAGAGCAGCTCGTCGCCGTTCAAGCCGCCGAGGAACTGGAAGGAACCATCGACCGGGTCGTCGTCGGTGCCTGCCGAATTGTCGTTGGTCCCCTCGGTATCGACCAGGTCCCAAAGGGCGCAGAAAACAGCACCTTCATCGGCCTCGCCGAGGGTTGTGTTGGTGAACGGCGACCCGTTTTCCATGCGCATGCGGAGCTGGATCGTGCCCGCCCCGGTGGAGCCTGTTCCGGAGCAATCGAGATAGAACCCGGGGTCGTTCACTCCCGTGAAATTGCGCACCGCGCCAGCGAAGGCGGTGGCAAAGCCCTCGCCGAAGGACAGGCGCGGATCCTGGTCGGACTGACCAAAGGTATGACTCTCCCCAGGGCTGTCGGAGTCCGAGTAGATGTTGTGCACCACATGCCCAAACTCATGCAGTTGGACCAGGTCGTCGTAGCCATCGTCATCGGACATGACGAAATTCGGACCGGCCGCGAACGATCCGCTGCCGCCCGGCCAAGTGGCGCGGACGGCTTGATTCAAGTCCGCGCCCCCGACCGACTGAATCCACTGCATGCTGTCGACGATCTGGTCGAGGATGTTGAACGGATTCCCGACGCGGCCGGCCGCGGTCAACTTCTCGGAGACGATCGTGCCGGCATCGAGGTCGGTATCCAGGTCCCAGTCCACGAAGGTCGGCGCGCTCATGGTGTAAAGGGCGCCCGAGTCGTTGGTCACCCGCACGCTTGATCCAAACTCAGTCGTGCGAGCCTGGACGGTGACACGCAAGTTCAAGGTGCCCGAGCCGGACACGGGGATCGTGAAGTCGCCGTTCTCGTCGGTGTTGCTATTGGCTAAAATCGCGCCGGTGTCGTCGTTGGCGACGACCACGCGGGCGAACCGCACCGGCAGCTCGGGCTCGTTGTTGGTGAACCCGCCGTTGAACGTGAACTCGCGGTCCACGTACAAGGCTCGGCCCGTGACGGTCAAGTCGGCTAGCGCGGGGCTGGCGATGGCGCTGGCGCCCAGCAGGACGAGGGCCAGAGCCTTCGGATCGGAACTCACCGGTCACCTCCGGGGATCGAGGCGCCGGGGCGGTGGGTCGTGGGCACTTCCAGGACGTTTTCGTTGCCCAGTTGCCCGGGGGTCGCCTCGGTGAGGACCCAGTCCTCGGCGGCGCCGAAGTCGACTTGGCGTTCCACGCGAATCAGCGAGGTGCCGTCCGGGCCTTCGGGGTCCGCGATGCGCGCCGTAGCGATGATCTCGAGTCGTCCGGCTCCGCTCAAATCGATCAGCGCGGAGCCCGGACGGGTCTCGCCAGCGGCCGCCCCAGAACTGGCCGGGGAGGTCAGGCTCAGCACCCTGGCGCCGCCGCGTCCCACAGCTTCGACCTCGATGCTCTGGACGTCCAGCAGAGGCTCCACCTCGAACTCGACGGCTGCGCGCCCTCCGCGGACCTTGCCGGGGTTCAGGCGAAGGTCGATGGGAGCCGAAGGCTCGCAGCCGGGGCAACCCACGTGGGCGGCGTTGTCGTGATCGAGCGCGATCGTCTCAGCCGGTGCGAAAGCCGGCTTGCTGCCAAATTGCCCAGAAACCAGGGCGGCAGCCGCCAAGGCTGCCGCCAGCGCCAACGGAGTCGGAAGGGAGGGGGTCATGAACTTTGGGCGACAGGGACAGTCGTGAGGTCGTCAGGAGGGAAAAATTAGCTCCAGGGAGTCCAGGAGGCAGCTTGGGCTCCGGGGATACCTGCAAGGTCCTTCTTAGAGACCGCCGGACTTCGAATTCCATCCGGAGAGGGGCCGCGCGGAAAGGCTTTCCTCCGCGTGTCTTCGGGATGCGGTGATTATCTTGGCGACCGACCCACTTGTCCTCATGGGGTGAAACGGCTTCCACCGTTGCCCCGGCCATTTTTTCCGCTTCGGACGCGGCACCATGCTTCGAACGCGCCGCCGACTCGATCGGCTCCCCGTGCTTGTTTTGCTCGCAGGCTTGCTGCCGGCCGCGACCCTCGGCTGCGGCTCGGAGCCTTCGGAGGCGCCGAGCGGCTTCGAGGGGCCCGCGGCCTCGTCGCGCAGTACCGATCCGCGAGCGGTATTGGCGCGCTCGGCGATCGAGACCGGTCGGCCGGCGGCGGCCGCTTCCTTGGTCCAGGGCCTGGGAGATTCCCTGGGAGCCGAGGCCGGCTGCCTGTTGGCCCGTATCGCCTGGCTCGAAGGGGATTTGGTCGAAGCTCGCCGGCAGGTCGAGGCGGTTCGCGAAGAATTTCCCGGCGATCCACGCAGCTTCGCAACCGGCGCCGAGATCTACGCCGCCCTCGGCCAGGCGGCCGCTTCCCAGCGCGAGATCGACCGCGGCCTCGAGCTGTGTGGTCGCGGCCCCGAGCTGGTTCGCGCTCTTGGAGTTCTTGCGGTTTCGACGCCGGGGCAGGCCGCGCTGGGGCTTCAGTTGCTCGAAGAAGCTCGCCGGGGTGACCCCGAGTTGCCGTTCTGTGAGGTGCCCCTGTCCAGGGGCTATCTCATGGTGGCCCGCGAACACCTGGGGCGCGCCGAGGACGACGCAGCGGAAGCAGATGTTCAGCGCTCGCTCGAGCTGGTGCCTGGCGATCCGGACGCGCGCGAAGCCCTCGCCGAGGTACGGCTCTCCCAGCACCGTTTCGAGGAGGCGCGCGCCCTGTACGAAGAACTGCTGGCCGAGGGGTTTGCCGTTCGCGAGCCGCTGCTCGAAGCCACTCGACTCACCGCGACCGAGGCCATGTTGGCTGGCGATCGAGGCGAGCAGGTCGCGTGTTACGTACGCATGCGCGAATTGGGCGTTGCGATGGACGATCTAGGATTCGGCCAAACGGTGCTGCGCCAGGAGGCCGACACGTTGACCCAACGGGCGGCTGAGGCTTTCGATCTCGCCGATCGACTGCGAACCGACGCGGGAGCCGAAGCCGGTGTGCGCGAGGAAATGGCTCACTTGCGCGTTCGCGAGCTCGAGTTGGCCGAGGAGCTGCTGATCTCCGCGATCGGTTTTGATCCAACTTCTCCGGAAGCGCACCACCGGCTAGGCGAAACCTACTTTGCGCTCGGCAGTTACGACCGGGCCGCGCGCGAGTGGCAGGCCGTTTCGGATCTGGCCCCCCGGGAAGGTCAGAAGATTGGGGTGCACCTGAACATCGCTCGCGCTTGGCACCAATTCGGAGACGCGAGTCGAGCGCGTTCGGCCTGCGAGGCTTACCTCACGGAGTCGCCCAGCGGCGAGTGGGTTGAGGAGACCGAAGAACTCCTGAGCCGGCTTTAGCCGGATTTGGCTCGGCGTTTCGACTGCAAGCTCTGTTTCGCAGGACCCTGCGCTTCGGAAGCGAACGGGAAGGAGCCAGGGTTTGAATACCTAGAGATCTTCGCTGCCGCCCAGCGCACGGTAGCGGGCGTGCAAGTCCCGGGCGCGCAGCTCGTCTCCATCCGATAGCAGCTCCCGCGCCAAGGCCAGGTAAACCGGAGCGAAGTCGGGATCGTCGTCGGGCGCTTTGGCGGCGACCACTTCGAGATCCCGCCGGGCCCGCTCGGCTTGGCCGCTTGAGAGCAAGAGCAAGCCGCGGTTGGCGAGCGGTCGCAGGTCTTCGGGGTCGCAATCGGCTCCGCGGCTGTAGGCGCCGAGCGCCAGGTCGTTGCGGCCGGCGAGCCGGTGGGCTTCGCCGAGCTGGAACCAGCCGGGGCAGTAGTCCGGGAAGCGCGCGAGCAATCGATCGAAGCTAGCCGCGGCGGTGTTCCAGCTCTCGACACGCATGAACGCCAGCCCGAGCCCGTAGATGGGCAGCGGATCGTCCGGGGATTCACGAATTTGCAACCGGCGAGCGCGCACGGTTTGGTGCCAGTCGTTCAAGAAGCGCATGCGCTCCAAAAATCCCTCCGCGGCCGGCCCTTCGCCGCGGGCCAAGGCGTCGAGCGCTCTGAGGTGCCAAGCGGAGCCGGCTTCGGGGTGCAGCGGCGCCATCTGCAGGAAGCGTTCCGCCAAGGTCGCCGCGGCATCGAGGCGATCGGCGCGCGCGAAGACTTTGGCGAGCAGCAGCCACGCGTCGGGCTGCTCCGGGTAGAGGACGGGAAGTTCGGAACCCCGCGGCGCCTGGAGCAGACCGCGCGCGAGGTCGAGATCGTCTTCGGTTAGAGCCAGGCGCGCCTGCTCGAGAATCAGCAGCGTGTTCTCGGCTCGACCTCCGGTAGGGAGATCCAGGGGTGGGTTGGCGAGGAGCGCGCGCGCTTGCTCGTCGCGGCCGGCGTCGAACAGCACCCGGACGAGGAGAGCCAGGGAGGCTGGATCCCCGGCCAGTTGGCCGCCGGGTTTCGCCTCGGACGCGAAGCGCGCGATCAACTCAGCTTGCAGGCCAAGTTCGTAGAGCTCGGCCAAGACCACCGCAGCCGGCGCTTCGGGGCTAGCCGGTTCCTGGGCCCACGAAGCACGGGGGGGCTGCGCCGTGCGCAGAGGCTTGGGGGAAGTCGCCCCCGCGAACGATTCCCCAGCGAAAGGGGCCCAAAGCAGAGAGCTCCAGGCGAGCCAGGTCGAAAGGTGAGTCACGGTTGCTCCTTGGCTTGCTTGGGCACGGCTCCGCCGGCTGACGATGTGAACGGTTCCGCGCTCACGATGCCTTCGCCTTCGCGGATCGTGATCCGCCGGCCCGCGGCTAGGTTCTCGAACGACTCGACGCGGCCCGAAGGCCAGCGCACGTCCAGGCGCTCAACTTGCGTTTGCTGGCCGAGACCGAAGTGGACCCAAGGGGACGAGGAAGACTGGAAGCCTTCGCCGCGGCGGACTTCGCCGAGCAACGCGTACTGACTGGAGGCCGGCGTGCTCGCGTCGAAGGCGGGAACGCAAACGAGCAACGTGCCCTCTCCGCCAGGCGGAGTCTGCCGGGCGAGGCTCGCATCCGCCTGCTGCGGACCCAGCGCGCGAACCTGGAGTCGGTTTCCGGCGGGTGCTTCGTTGACGCCGAGCGCCACCGGACCGTCGATGCGCGACAGGATGAGATCGGGGTCGCCATCGCCGTCCAAGTCGCCGATCGCCGAGCCGCGCGAGCCGAGCGCGGGGGCGAGCACCGATGCCTCGCCGCCCGGTTCAACCGCGCGTACCTTGGCGTAGGGGCCGAGGCGCCACAGAGTCGCTGGCTGGCCGTAGTGGGTGCCCGTGTCCGGTTCGTCGGCCTGGGGATAAACGTGGCCGTTGGCGGTGAACAGCTCGAGGTGTCCGTCGCCGTCGAAGTCGACGAGGTGCACACCCCAGGACAATAAGCGCCGCGTTGCCGAAGCCAGGCCTAGGCGATAGGAAGCGGTCTTGAAACCGACCGAGGCGCCGAGGAACAACTGGGTCGGCTCGTCCGAGAAATTGGTCACCGCGAGATCCACGCGACCGTCTCGGTCCACGTCGCCGACTGCGATGCCCATGCCAGCCTCGGCCATCCCGTCCTGGTTCAGGGCAACGCCGGCCGAGAGACCGACGTCGCGCAGAACGCCGGCCTCGTTGATCAAGAGCTGGTTCGGAACCGAATCATTGGCGACATAAAGGTCTTGGTCGCCGTCCAGGTCCGCGTCGAACGCAACGACCCCGAGGGTGAATCCGGGCTGATGATCGGGCAGGCGCTCCGTGCTTTCGTCGAGGAAGGTCCCGTCGCCGGCGCCGCGGAAAACGCGGTCGGGTTGCGCTTGCATGCCGCGCGGTCCGCAGTACACGGCATGACCTTTCCATCGGCAGGGGACGCTGAGCGCGCCGTCTCCGAGTCGGTCGAGCGGAGGGTCGACCGGGTCGAGGTCCAGGTAGCGTCCCGTGTAAAGGTCGAGCACGCCGTCGTGATCCAGGTCGAGCAGGGCGCAGCTGGTGGTCCAGTCCGGTGCGACGCCCGCTTCGCGGGGCTCGCCGGGCGTCAGGCTGGCGTTCGGTTGCAGACCGTCGTTGGCGTGGGGGCCGAGCTGGCCCTTTTCGTCCTGGAGCAGAGCGCGCAGGTCGCCGTAACCGCCCGCGATCAGGTCGTCTCGCCCGTCGCCGTCCAAGTCGCCGGCGACCAAGCCGGTCCACCAACCGGAAAGGCCGGGGCCGGGCAGCGCCTCGAAACTCCCTGCGCCGTCGTTTGCGAACAGCTCGAGGTCGGCGCCGGGCCCGTCCAAGAGCTCGGCCAGACTCCCGAGACCTTGGCCGAAGGCGGCGTCCAGGTCTCCATCGGATTCCAGATCGAGCAGCGCGACGCCCGCTCCGTTGGCTTCCAAAATGGTCGGTTTGCCGGGCCGCCCGCTGCGATTGACATAGGTCAGGCCTCGTTCGGCCGCGCGATCGGGGAGGACCGGCGTGGCGTTCGGCGGGGCTGTGGAGCGGCCGGCCGGGGCTTTTTCCGCCGGGTCTTCGGAGACCGGCGCGGCCTCCTCGGAGACGGGCTGGTCCGGCTCGCTGCGGCACCCGGCGGCGAACGAGCAGGCAGCGGCGAGCATGAGGGGGGGGCCGAACGGGCGGCGCGGGAG
>CAZUCE010000059.1:0-16922 GCA_964619265.1 uncultured Planctomycetaceae bacterium | reverse complement strand
ATCCCCCGCCGTTGCCCGTCCCCTGCCGGGTCCCGGAGATCCCCCTACCTGGCCGCCTTCCCTCCGCCCCTGCGGAAGGGTTCCCGGCGGCGCCAAGGAGAAACAAGAAGCGAATGATGTCCCGCACCGATCGCATCGCGCGCCTGACGGCGCTCGTGAAAAGCTCCGCTCCCCTGGTTGTCCTCGCCGTGGCCTTTGTGTCGCTCGGAGACGTGGCTCTCGCGCTTCAAGAAGAAGCCGCCGCTCCGGCCGATTCGCCGGGAATCGGACAACTCATCGTCCTCTCCGGTCCTTTCGGCTGGCTGCTGATCGCGATGTCGGTCCTTTCGCTGACGCTTGTCATCGAGGCCTACGTTTCGCTCAAGCGCGACAAGCTTGCCCCCCCGGACCTGATCGACGAGATCCAGGCTCTGTTCGACGAAGGCGAGTACCAGGAGGCCATGCGCCTCTGTGAGGACGAGCAGACCTTCTTCACCCGCATCTGCGGAGCCGGTATCGCCAAGATCGGCCACGACTTTGACGTGATCGAAAAGTCGATTGAGGAGATGGGCGACGAAGAGTCGATCCGCCTTCACCAAAAAATCGGCTGGTTGGCGCTCATCTCGAACGTCGCGCCCATGATCGGTCTGCTTGGAACGGTGTCCGGTATGGTCACGGCTTTCAACACGATCGCGACCTCGGGTGGTCAGGCCTCCCCCGCCGAGCTGGCGAACGGTATCTCCCAGGCGCTTTTGACGACCATGTTTGGTCTGATCGTCGCCATCCCGACCACGGCGGCCTTCGCCTACCTGCGCAACAACCTGGTGCGCTCGGTCATCGAAGTGGGCGCCATCGTCGAAGACCTCTTCGAACGGTTCCGCCCGGGCGAAGCAGCCCACCGCTAGAGCCGGCTTCTCCGGCGCTGGCAACGGGAACAACCGCCTTGCCCGCGGTCTTGGTTCTCTCTCGGCTGCCCCCCCAAAAACGGGGGGGCTCAGCAATAGGGACCCCATAGGCGGGGCCCAAAGCAGAGGCACAACCCAGAAGGGTCCTTCGGGCCCGGGGCTCCGCTCCTTGGGCTCTGCCTCGCGGCCCCTCGAACAGGCTTTTTCAGCTCTGGAGCCTGCTTTTGCCTGCTGGCCCCGCTTCGTATTCCGCTGAGCCGATTCCGAGGCTTATCCTGTAACTACGGGCCCATTCACCGGTATGGCCCTCGCGCAATCACCCTCCTCCTGACGGGCTCATGAACATCAACAAACACGACGCCGGAACCGACATGGAGATGGACATGACGCCGATGATCGACGTCGTGTTCTTGCTGATCATCTTCTTCATGATCATCACCGACCTGTCGCAAAAGGAACTCGAGGATCTCAAGTTGCCGATCGCCGTGATGGCGACCGAGGACAAGCCGAATCCCGATGACCGGCGGCCGATCCTCAACATTCGCCAGGACGGGACCGTCATCGTCCAGCGCGAAGTGAAATACGACCCCGAGGGCGAGGACTACTCCGCGCTCGAGGAATATCTGTCCCAGAAGGCCAGTTTCATGCACAAGGAATGGGATGAGACACTCAAGCTCGAACTTCCGGACGATCCGATTCTGATCCGCGCCGACGAGAACACGCCGTTCAGGATGATCCAAAAAATCATGCTTCTGTGCGGAAAGCAGGGCATCCAGATCTGGAAGGTCCAGTTGGCCGCCGCCCAGCCGGAAGAGGCCTAGGCAAGCTTCGGCCGCGATCGAATCCGCGGCCGGCTCCGGTCGATTCGAGATCGCCCACTTCTTTCCCCCATCGCTTCAACCGCCACCTGGGTAACCCACCATGTCCGTCCTCGACGAGATCGCCAACGAGAAGCAAGAGATGGAAATGACGCCGATGATCGACGTCACGTTCCTGCTCCTGATCTTCTTCATGTGCACGATCAAGTTCAAAACCCTCGAAGGCAAGCTATCGGCGTACCTGCCGAAGGACGTGGGCTCGAACACCACCGAGGCCGAGCCGAAGGAGACGATCAAGGTCAAACTCGTCGTCGTGAATCCGGGCACGAAGCTCGACCCGAGCGGCGCGCGCGAGTACGACCCGGCCAGCGACAAGCGCTTCTCCTACTCGGACGATCGGCAGATCACGATGCACGTGCAGAGTCGCGCGTACTCCACGGTCGACGAGGTTCGTGATCGCCTGATCGAGCTGAGGCAACTGACCCCCGACGACCCGGTCGAGATCGATCCCCGCAAGGGCGTCGTTTACTCCGAAGTCGCCAAGGTCCTAGACGCGGTGCTGCAAGCCGAATTCGAAGAGGTCTCCTTCTCGGGATCCTACGAGAAGTAAGTCCTCCTCCCCCCTCCAGCCGGGCCCGTCCCCTCCAGCGTTGAGCTTGGGGGGGACGGGCCCGGTTGCGTTTTTCAGTGCTTCAGGGCTGTGGTTCTGGGCTGTGGCTCTGGGCCCGCTCAAGGGCAAATTTTGAAACACGCTAGGCGAACGTGGGTACTTCCGGCCTCGGCGTTTCCCATGGGCGCTGCTCCCGGTTGCGCTAGGCCCCTAGAACCTGGGCCCTTGGAACGAACGGCTCGCATGTCGAATCACTCCAGTGTCTGCCACCCCCCCAGAACATGAAGAAGCTCGTCATCGCGTGCTCGCTGCTTGCAGCCGCTACGGCCTGCTCCTCCACCCCGAAAACGGCTCCGGCCGAACGCGCGGAGGCCCGAAGGGCGACCGAGGAAAAACCGGATTCGGAGGATCGGCAGCCGATCCTCTACATTCGCCAGGACGGGACTGTGAGAATTGAGTGCGGGAACAAGTTCGGTCCCGAGGGCGAGGACTACACCGCGCTCGAGGAGTACCTGTCCCAGAAGGCCCGTTTCATGCACATGGAATGGGATGAGACACTCAAGCTCGACCTCCCGGACGATCCGATTGTGATCCGCGCCGACAAGAGCACGCCGTTCAGGATGATCCAAGAAATCATGCTCCTGTGCGGAAAGCTGGGCATCGAGGTCTGGAAGGTCCAATTGACCGCCACCCAACCGGAACGTGCCTAGGAACAGTTTGGCAGCGCGCGAGCCAGCGGCCGGTTCGCTTTACTTCGAGATTTTTCCTTCCCCTTCCGTTCAACCACTACTTGGGTAACCCGCCATGACCGTCCTCGATGAGATCTCCAATGAGAAGCAAGAGATGGAAATGACGCCGATGATCGACGTCACGTTCCTGCTCCTGATCTTCTTCATGTGCACGATCAAGTTCAAGACCCTTGAAGGCAAGCTCTCGGCGTACTTGCCGAAGGATGTCGGGTCTCGCCCCAGCGAGGCCAAGCCGAAGGAGACGATCAAGGTCAAGCTGGTCGTCGTGAACCCGGGCACCAAACTCGACCCGACCGGCATGCGCGAGTTCGACCCGGCCAGCGACAGGCGCTTCACCTACTCGGGCGATCGCCAGATCACGATGCACGTGCAAAGTCGCGCGTACTCCACGGTCGACGAGGTTCGTGAACGCCTGATCGAGCTGAAGCAACTGACCCCCGAAGACCCGGTCGAGATCGACCCCCGCCAAGGCGTCGCCTACTCCGAGGTCGCCAGGGTCCTGGACGCGGTGCTGCAGGCCAAATTCGAAGAGGTCTCGTTCTCGGGGTCCTACGAGCCCTAGGCCAGCCGATCCACCTTCAGCCGTGCCGGTCCCCGGCCCCAGCCGCTACGCCCAGAAGGAAGAGCCCAGCGCCAGGGCTCTTGAACGGTCGAGCAGGCAAAGGACCGCCCAACCGAATTCCGGGCCATCTCCGCGAACCAGAAGACTCCAATCGAAACCCGGACCGGAGCGATCGATGCCGAGCTCGCCCGAGCTCCTCGACGCGCTGCTCGATCCAGGGTTCGAATCGATCCAATCCTCGGCAGCCGGCGGGCGCTAGTCGCCAAACCCTCGCGACCCCCGGGGATTGCGAAGCCGGCTCATTCGGACCACCGAAGGCGACGACACCGACTTCGAGGCAGACTCCCTCGCGCACGCCAGGGGCGTCTGCGGAGCTCCTCCAGGGCCTTTGGAAGCGCTTTAGGGGCCCCGCTGCGCTTGGACCTCACCCTGAATCCTGTGCCGCGAGCTGAATCCTGTGAAGACGAGCCGGAAACCCCCGCGACCCCGCGGGGTAGGTGAGCCGGAAGCGGCGGGCCGGGGAGCCTTCGAGCACCCCCAAATTCCGGCCCGATCCGGGCCCGCCGAACCTAGCTCCGCCTACCTGCGGCGTGCTATCGTCCCCGCCGGCTCTGGGGAGGAAGACCTTCCTCCCAAAGGGCCGCGCTCCCTCTCCCGTTCCCCCCACTCCCTGGCCCCGAGCCGCTTCGGCGACTCTGCCTGGGTTCCGATCCGCGTCTGCCACCCCCGCAGAACATGAGGAATGTCGTCATCGCGTGCTCGCTGCTTGCAGCCAGCACCGCCTGCTCCTCCACTCCGAAAACGGCTCCGGCCGAAACGGCCGAAAGCACGGAGGCCCAAGCAGCCTTCGACGCCCTGATGGGCGGTGAACAGCCCGGTGGAGTCGGCAGCAGCGGTGAATTGGCCGCGCGCGTCACACCGGCGGGCTTCGCGCCAGGTTCGGCGCGAGCCAAAGCAGCGCTGGCGCTGATCGCCAACGCCGAGCCCTACGATCCTGCGCGCTACGCCCAGGACTCGGACTTCCTCCAACAAGAAGCCGAGAACTGGTTGATCGAAAACCAGCAGAAGCAGGTGCTCGTGCGGTTCTACCTGGACAAGGCCCAGGAGCTCGTCGACCTCGGGGAATACGAGAAGGCGGAAGCCCAGCTCGTCTTGGCCGATGGGGTCGATCCCCAAAACCCGGATGTGCGCGAGGCTTTGGGCCAAGTCCAAGCCCTGCTGGGCAAAGACTCCGGCGAGTACTTCGAGCTTCAGAAAGACCTTGAGAGGGCTACGCAGATCCGCAGCGAGTCGCTGCGGGCCAACGCCCTTGAGAACGTCGAGGCTGCTGAGCTCGCTTTGGCCAGGGGTGACTACGACCGAGCGATCGCCGAAGCATCTTTGGCCCGCGACTTCGTGGATTGGTCCGAACTGGGCCTCGACTGGCAAGGCATCGATACCCGGGCCGACGAATTGCTCTCGCGCGCCCGATCCGAGCGCGAAGTGGCTCTCGCCGACCAGCGCCTGGAAGAAGAACGAGTCACCACCGAAATGCTGCGCGAAGAAGAGCTTCTCGCCGCCTCGCAGTCCCAGGCCCAGGTAATCGACCTGATGCGTTCCGGCATCGCCGCGTTCGAAGCCGAGGCCTACGACACCGCGCGCACCTTCGCCGACCGAGCCCTCCGCGTCGATCCGCGCAACGAAGACGCGATGGATCTTCGCGACGCTTCGTTCAAGGCAGGTCTCGAACGCGACGATGAGGACTTCATCCGCCGCAAGCGGGTTCGCTACCAGCAGTGGCAGCAAGATCTTCAAGCCCAGCAGATCCCGAACACGGACATCATCAGCCTGGACGAGGACTACTGGCGAAGAATCTCCAAACTTCGCGAACCGCGCACCGCCATCCTCGGAGGTAGCAACGTGGATCCGCTCGACCTCGAGCTGACTCGCCAGTTGGCCGAGCGCCAGGTGCCCGGGCTGGTGGTTGAGGAAGAAGAGAGCCTGCGAGTCGTGATGGATCAGATCCGCGCGGTCACCGGCCTCGACATCGTGGTCCACGCCGCCGCCGACGAAGCCGCGCTCTCCGAGGGCGCCATTTTCGATCTCCGCCTGACGAACGCGCAGTCGGTTGAGCAGGTCCTCAATGTGGTCACCGACCTGGCTGGCCCCGAAGTCGTGTGGAATATCGAGCACGGCGCCGTGTTCGTCACCACCCGCGAGAACGCCCAGGGTCAGCTGATCCTTCGCAACCACGACATCACCGACCTAACGCTCGTTCTGCCGAACTTCCAGGCGCCGCGCATCGATCAGCTGCGCCTGTTCGAGGACCTTGAGGACGACGATGGAGGCGGCCCGTTCGGCGGCCTCGACGAGGCCTCGACTCAGCTCGAGTCCGACACCTTGGAAGAGCTGGTGCGCAACAACGTTCGTCCCCAGACCTGGGAAGAGGACGGCGTTTCGCTCGGTGTCTTCAACGACACCACGATGATTGTGCGCCACAGCCCCGAGGTGCAGCAGGAAGTGCAGTCGTTCCTTGAGGACCTGCGCCGCTTCAACTCGATGATGGTCACCATCGACACGCGCTTTTTGACGGTGGAGGACAACTACCTCCAGGAGATCGGCGTCGAATGGCGGGGTATCGACAACCCCGGCGCTCCGTTCACCGACCTGGACGACGTGACCTCAGGAGGCGAGGACAACGCAAGTCTCGGCTTTGACAACGGCGGCACGGGAGTCGCGAACGGCAACGCAGCCGGCCCGCCCTCCGCTGGTTTCTTCTTCGACGACGGTGAAGACGGCGACTTCAAAGCAAGCACCTCCAACATCTTCGGCGACGTGCTGGGCTCGGCCCTATCGACTGTCGGTGGCTTCACCGCCCAATGGCAGATTCTCGACGACGCCCAGCTGAACTTCATCGTGCGCGCCGTCGAGAAGACCAGTCAAATCGAGGTCGTGAACACCCAGACGCTGTCGGTCTACAACTCGCAGCAAGCGGCCGTGTCGGTCATCAACCAGCAAGCCTACGTCCAAGACTTCGATGTTGAAGTCGCAACGGGTATCACGATCGCTGACCCGGTGATCAACGTGCTCACCGAAGGCGTCTCGCTGCAGGTCACTCCGACCGTCCACCACGACCGCCAATCCCTGACTCTCGAGGTGCAGCCGACGGTCGCCAGGGTTGTCGCCCTGCGGCCTTTCGCCACGAACCTGGCCAACGCGATCGGTTCGCCGGTTGAGTTTGTCCTCCCCGAGATCGAGGTCCAGAGCTTGAAGACGACCGCATCGATCCCCGACGGTGGCACGATCCTGATCGGTGGCCTGTCGCGCATCTCGAACGTTGAGCGTCGCGCGGAAGTGCCGTGGCTTGCCAACATCCCGCTGCTCGGCTTCTTCTTCAAGGAAGAGGGCTACAGCGACGAGAAGGAAAGCTTGATGATCCTCATGAAGGCCTGGATCACCGACGTCCGAGACGCGGTTGCGCGCTTCGAATAAAGCGTAGCCCGACCGAACTGAGCCAGACGGGCCCGACTTCCACCACGGAGGTCGGGCCCGTTTCCTTACCCTCTCCCTCGACCGAAAGCCGTTCGCCATGCCCGCCCTCGACGCCGTCCTGTTCGACATCGACGACACGCTATTCTCCACGACGGAGTTTGCGCGCCGCGCCCGCAACAACGCCGTCCGCGCCATGATCGGCGCCGGGCTCGGCCTCTCCGAAGCGGTCGTCCGCGCGGAGCTCGACGAGGTGATCGCTGAGTTCTCCTCCAACTACGACAACCACTTCGATAACTTGCTCACGCGGCTGCGTCCCGCTGCGCTGGAATCGATCAACGCTGCGCTGGTGGTCGCCGCAGGAGTCGTCGGATACCACGACACCAAGTTCGAAGGCCTCGAGCCGTTCCCGGACGTCGTCCCTTTGCTCGAGCAACTCGGAGGCGCAGGCGTTCTGCGAGGAATCATCACCCACGGATGGACCTCCAAGCAGGCTGAGAAGATTGTGCGTTTGGGTCTGCTCCCCCACCTGGACAAGAACGCAGTCTTCATCTCCGATCAGATCGGGATCGCTAAGCCAAACCCCAAGCTCTATCAAACCGCCCTAGCTGACCTAGGCCTTGCCCCCGAGCGAGTGATGTACGTGGGGGACAACCCCGCCATGGACATCGCCCCGCCTTCCGGTCTGGGAATGATCACGGTCTGGGCGAAACGAGCCACCAAACACACGCTCGGCCCAAACGAAGCCCAGCCGACTCACACAGTCGAAAGCTTCGCCGAGCTCGCCCAAATCCTGAGCAATCACTACGGCGCCTAGACCGGTAATACGGTGCCAGAGCAAAACGCACCGGTGAGATCGGTGATACGGTGCCAGAGCAAAATGCACCGCTGAGGCACCGGCAGCTTCGCTGCCGAGCCGCGGCTTTGCCGCGGCTGCCTCGGCGGTGCATTTTGCTCTGGCACCGTATCACCGATCTCACCGGTGCGTTTTGCTCTGGCACCGTATTACCGGTCTAGGCGGAATCGGCTGACACCGTCCGGGCTCCCGAGCGTCCCTACTTGCGGAGGATGACTCATGGCTCGCAGAAAACGGAAGGACGAACCCGGACTTTGGCATCACGTGATGAATCGCGGCTTGGCCAAGCGCCCGCTCTTTGAGAGCCGTACCGATATGCGGTACTTCCTGGCGTGCTTGGCTCGAGCCGTCCGCCGGGGCGAGCTCGAGGTCCACGCGTATTGCTTGCTCCTCACTCACTTCCACCTGCTTGTCGCTTCGCCGTTAGGTGACCTCTCGCAGGCGATGCAGCGGATACAAAATGAGTACGTTCGGTCCTTCAATAGGCGGGTCGGACGAGACGGCCCGCTGATGCGCGGTCGGTTCTTGTCCAAGCCCGTGCGTACCGAACACTACCGGGAAAAACTGGTGCGGTACATCGATCAGAATCCAGTTCGGGCTCGCATCGTCACGGCTCCCTGGAAGTACGAACATGGCAGCGCCAGAGCCTTTCGAGAAACCCGAGGCCCGATCTGGCTGACCAGATCTTGGGTCGAGCGAACTGTCCAAGAGAAGCTCAAAGCGAGCAGCTTCAGCGGAGCGCTCTACGAACAATACTGCCGAAAGGCACTGCCCGAAGCCGATCGACTTCAGATCGACGCCTGGCCCAATCGAGGGTCGGCCGAAGAAGAAGATCTCATCGGAGCGGCACCCAAACAGGTTCGCGACTGGTTTTTGAAGAAGGCTCGCCTTGGAGACGGAACCAAACCTGGAGCACCGCTAACCGGACCTGAGCAAATCGAACGAGCGCTCGACTGGAGGGGTCGCCTAGAGGGCGCCTTGAGATTGAAATCAGGAACTCGACTGCGCGACGCTTGGCCCGTCGTTCGCGTTGGCCTTCTCCGGGACTTGGCCGGAATGTCGTTTCGCAGCATGGCTGGCCGCGTCGGAGGGTCGACCACGGCAGTCTCGCGAACCTATCACCTGCACCAAGCCTGGATCCGAGACGAGCCAACCTACCGCGAACTCGTCACCCGGCTCGGGAAGCACCTGCTAGACCGGTAATACGGTGCCAGAGCAAAATGCACCGCTGAGGCAGCCGCGGCAAAGCCGCGGCTCGGCAGCGAAGCTGCCGGTGCCTCAGCGGTGCATTTTGCTCTGGCACCGTATTACCGGTCTAGCAGGTGGCAGGCTGCTGTGTGGCCCGGGGAGACTTCGATGGGCTCGGGGTACTCCTCGGCGCAGCGTGCCACGGCGACGGGGCAGCGGGTGCGGAAGTGGCAGCCGGAAGGCGGGTTGATGGGCGACGGAACGTCGCCCTCCAGAACGATGCGTTCGCGCTTGCGGCCGGGGACGGGGTGTGGGACCGCCGACAGCAGGGCCTTGGTGTAGGGGTGCGAAGCGTTCTCGAACAGTTCGGAGGTCTCGGCCAGTTCGATGATGCGGCCGAGGTACATGACTGCGATGCGATCGGAGATGTACTTCACGACCGACAGGTCGTGGGCGATGAACAGATAACTGAAGCCAAACTCGCCCTGCAAATCCTTGAGCAGGTTGATGACCTGAGCCTGGATCGAGACGTCGAGGGCGCTGACCGCTTCGTCGCAGACGATGAACTTCGGATCGAGGGCCAGCGCGCGGGCGATGCCGATGCGCTGGCGTTGGCCGCCGGAAAACTCGTGTGGGTAGCGGTTGCGGACATCAGGGCGCAAGCCGACGCGCTGGAGCAGGGATATGACCTTTTCCTCGCGCTCCTTGCCGCGGCCCATGCCGTGGACACCGAGCGATTCGCCAATCGTCCCTGCGACTGTGATGCGCGGGTTGAGAGAAGCGTAAGGATCCTGGAAGATGATCTGGAGTTCCTTGCGGTACTGGCGCATCTCGCGCTTGGTCAGGTCGAACAGTTCGACCGGGCCTTCCTCGTCGTGATAGACGGCCGAGCCCGCAGTCGGGTCGAGCAAACGCAGGAGCGTGCGGCCCGCGGTCGTCTTGCCGCAACCGGACTCCCCCACCAGACTGAGCGTCTCGTTGCGCGCGATGGAAAAGTCGAGGCCGTCCACGGCCTTGACATCCCCCACATGACGGGAGAAGACGCCCTTTTTGATCGGGAACCACTTCTTGAGGCCCTGGACCTCGATCAGAGGACTCGAGGCCGGCGCGGAGCCCTTGCGGGCGGATGCAGTTGCGGAACTTTGGCTCACAGCTTCTCGGCCTCCTCAAGGTGGTGGCAGGCGACGGTGTGCCTCTCGCGACTGCCCTCCACGGGCGACAGGCTGGGCTGGGCCTCGGAACACCGGGACGTGGCCAGCGAGCAGCGAGTTCGGAACCGGCAGCCCGAGGGGAACGCGAAGGCGCTGGGCACGATGCCCGGAATGGTCGCCAGGCGCTGACCAGGACCAGCCAAGTCGGGAAGCGAACGCAGCAACCCAATCGTGTACGGGTGACGCGGCTTGGCGAATAGATCCTCAGCGCTGCCGTACTCGACCACTTGGCCGGCGTACATGACGGCCACTTGGTGGGCGTTCTCGGCCACGACTCCAAGGTCGTGGGTGATCAGCAGCACGCTCATATCCTCGCGCTTTTGCAGATCAGCGATCAAGTCGAGGATCTGGGCTTGAATTGTCACGTCGAGCGCGGTGGTCGGCTCGTCCGCGATCAGCAGTTTCGGGCTGCACGCCATGGCCATAGCGATCATCACCCGCTGGCGCATGCCCCCGGACATCTCGTGGGGGTAGTTGTCGACGCGCTTCTCAGGAGACGGGATGCCGACCTTATTCAGCATCTCGATCGCGCGCTCGCGCGCTTCGTCGTAACTCTTCCCTTCGTGCAAACGCACCGTCTCGGCGATCTGCTCGCCGACCCGGAATACCGGATTCAGAGCCGTCATCGGCTCCTGGAAGATCATCGAGATGTCGAACCCGCGCAATTCGCGCATGCGTTCGTCGGTAGCTTTCGTCAGGTCCTCGCCTTCGAAAAGAATCTGCCCGCCCTCGATGCGGCCGGGAGGGCTCGGGACGAGCCGCATGATCGACAATGCGGTCACACTCTTGCCCGACCCGGATTCCCCCACGACACCGAGGGTGTCGCCGCGCCGAATGGCGTAGTTCACGCCGTCCACGGCGCGAGCCGTTCCCTCCTCCGCGTAGAAGTAGGTCTGGAGATCCCGCAGCTCGAGCAGGGCCTCTGAGTCTGCGGCGTTCGCCGGCGTTTGATTTGAATCGCTCATGGTCCGCGTTACACCTTCATCTTCGGGTCGAGCGCGTCGCGGACAGCGTCCCCGACGAGGTTGTAGCAGGTCACGGTGATGAAGATCAGCACGCCGGGGAACACTTGCACCCACCAGTGAGTCGGGTCCTTCGACTCGTTGACCAGGCTGCCCCAGGAGGCGCCCGGCGCACGAACGCCGAAGCCCAGGTAGGAAACCGCCGACTCGGTCAGGATGCCGGCCGCCACCGCGAACGCGGCGCTGACCAGCACCGGACTGAGCGCGTTGGGCAGTACGTGACGGAAGATCGTTCGCCGCGAGGAGAAGCCGAGCGCCTCAGCGGCGACCACGAATTCCGACTCGCGCAGCTTGAGGAACTCACCGCGCACCAGACGGGCTACCCCGGTCCAGCGAATCAACGCGATGATGAGCACCACCGCATAGATCGGGTCCAGGGTGTCCGACGGCAGGAACGCCAGCGTTGCCAGGATCAGAAAGAAGGCCGGGATGGACTGGATGATCTCGATCATTCGCATGATCAGGATGTCGACCCACCCGCCGAAGTACCCGGCGAACGAACCGATCGTCACACCGATCAGAGTCAGTAGAAAGGCCGAGAGCACGCCCACCGAGAGCGAGACCCGCGCGCCCCAGATCATCCGAACCAGAAAGTCACGACCCGATTCGTCGGTTCCAGCCAGGTGGCGATTTGGGGCGTTGCGCTCGGGTTCCGAATAGCGAATTTCCACCGGTACGGCCCGCTCCGCCGCTTCCTCGCTGATGTCGAGGTTGACGTAGACGCCGCGCTCGTCCATCTGGGCGCTCTTCGTCCAAGTTGGCGCGCGGAAACTCTCTTCTGAGTGCTGCTCCGCATAGCCGTAGGACAACAGTGGAAACTTAGGCGTCCCGACAACCGAGATGTCACCGGAAGTTAGCCCACGCTTGTAGGGCCCCTCTTCGAAGAGCAAACGCTCGCCGACGTCGAAGCTGGACCACAGGAACGCCCCGAGGAACGAAGCCCCAAGGACTCCACCGACCTTGATCTTGCGCCAGGTCCGGATTCGGTCCCGGTTGCGCGACAGCACCACGGTGTTCAGCAAGCGGTTCCAAACTGGCCAGGTGACCACCAGAACCGTCAGGATCATCAGGAAGATGTCCCGGGGCGGAACGCTCTCGAACAGCGGGTAGCTGACCTGGGGCTGCAGGACCAGTCCCGCTGCATCCTCTTCCGCGTCCGGCGGCCTGGCCTTCTGCTCCTTGCGAATCGCGGTCCCCAGGTCCTGAGCCTGCTTGGCCAGCTCGGCCGCATCCGCGCCGCCGGCCTTCACGGCCGTCACGGCCGCATCGAAGGCGGCTTCGAATTCGTCGAAGGGCCCGTGCGCCGAACTCGGAAGGGAGGTCCGGATCGACTCGAGCGCCAGATCCAGACCCTCGGCCTCCGCGTCCACGGCAAGCAGCGCCACTTCACGTTCTTCGGCGGTCAACTCCCCGCCAAGTTTTACCGCCTGCTCGCCCACCGACCGCGCGGCGAGGCGCGGCCTGCGCAGGGCGTCGGAATAGCCCTTGTAGTCCGCCGCGACCAGCTTGAACGGCCGGTCGTTGGCGAGCACTGGAGCGAAAATCGCCACCGAATAAAGAATGGCCAAGATCCCCAGTCCGAGCTTGAACAGCTTTCGCCGCCCAAGCTGCTCGAACACGATGTCCCAGTAGTCCTTGCTGTAGCCGTGGTCGACATTCGCTTCGGCCAGGGCCTCGGCGTTCATCGCTCCATCGGGTCCTTCGAGCGCGAGGCCGCCAGCCTGCTCGGGTCCGCCCACTTGCTCAGTCATATTTGATGCGCGGGTCGACCAGGGAATAAACGATGTCTGAAATCAGAATGCCGATCTGGGTCATGATCGCCACGAAGATGGTCGTGGCCATGATGATGTAGAAGTCACGGCGCAGCAGGCCCTCGAAGGCGTACTTGCCCATGCCGGGCACGTCGAAGACCTTCTCGACGATGATCGACCCACCAATCAGGATCGGCAAGATCGAAGCAAACAGCGTGATCACGGGAATCAACGAGTTCCGCAGGGCGTGCTTGTAGATGACCTTGTTGTCGGATAGCCCCTTCGCGCGCGCCGTGCGAATGTAGTCCATCCGAATCACGTCCAAGAGCCCACCCCGCATCTGCCGCGAGAGATAGGAGAATGAACCGTAGGTCAACGTCGCAATCGGCAGGATCGAGTGCTTCGCTAGATCTACGAACTTGCCCCAGGAACTAAAGGTCTCATGCTCGACGTCTTTCAGTCCAATCACCGGCAGCAACGAAAGGTGCTCGGCGCCGAAGATGATGATGAGCATCAGGCCGACCCAAAAGGTCGGCAACGAATACAGGATGAAAAGCCCGACCGTCGAGATCCCATCGGCTACCGACCCCTGCCTGCGCGCGGAGAAAATCCCGAGCGGCAGCGCGATCAGGTAGCTGAGCAGCACCGAAATGAGCGATAGCGGCACGGTGACCTTCAGCCGCTGCCCCAGCTCGGATGCGACCGACTTCTTGGATTGCATCTCGCTACCGAGGTTGAACGTGAGCAAACCGCCCCAGGGCCTTTCGCCCGTGTTTCGGACTCGGTCACCGCCGCCCTCCGTGTAGTACCAACCGAACCAGCCGCGCAGCAGCGAGTTGGCGCCGCGAACAGCGTCAGCGGATGGTGACCTTCCGGTCGCCTCCTCCAGCGTCCCCGAGATGCGGCCTAGGGTCGCTTCATCGGAGGTTCGATTCCGCAGGCCATAAAGGGCCGTGAAGAGCTCTGGAAGAGCGAAGTTCCCGATGTCCCCCAGCTCGGCCCGGGCCGACGCCCAGGCCTCGTCCCCGGCTTCCGGATCCAGGAGGACGTCGACCAACGGCTCGACCTGCTCGCGGACGCCCTCGGGCGTATCGACTGGATAGTCGATCTTGACCGGTTCCCCCTCCACGGCGGTTCCGCCGCTCGGCAACTCAATCTCCGTCGTGATTCGCTCGGTATACGGCGAAGTGAACCAACGATGCCCGTCCCGCGAGAAATTGAACGGACCGATGTAGTCCAGGAATTGAACGGCGAGGGCGCGGTCGAGGCCGTGCTTTCGCTTGAACTTGGCGATACGTGCTTCGGTATCTCCTTCATCCCCCATTTCTCCGCCCCCGCCCGCGCCGATCATGACGAGGGCCGGATCTCCGGAAGCTTGGAAGATCGCAAAGACCACCAGCGCAACCGCGAGGGTGGTCGGCACCATCAGCAGCAAGCGCCGCAGAATGTAGGCGAACAAAGTGCTCGGTCTTTGGGCAGTTAGGGAGTTGAGGAGGTCTAGGGCAGAGGGCTCAGCGAGCCGCCCCGGCCTCGGTCGTCTGCTTCGCCGGCGTGCTGCGGGTTCCCGGGGTGCCTGCCGCGTAGTACCAGTCACGCACGTTGTAATACGGACGCATGGCGTAGGACTTGAAGCCGCGGATGTTCTGGTTCATCGCGAACTTCCGCGGGACGTTGTAGCCGAACAGCATCGGCATGTCGTCGTAGACCAAGCGGTGGATCGCCCGCCAGTGTTCCTGGCGCTTCTCGAAGTCCAGCTCGCGCTGACCTAGTTCGATGAGACGGTCGACCTCGGAGTTTTGGAATCCGGCGTAGTTCGAGCTCTTCTTGTCGATGCCGCCCCAGCGCGAGTGCCAGACCTGCTCAGGATCACTCTCAAGGGCCGGGACCCAAGCCAGGTTGGCGCCGTCGAAGTTGCGGTTCTTGAGATCCTCGATGAAAGTCGCCCACTCCAGGCCGACGATGTTCACCTTGACGCCGATCTCCGCGAAGCTTGACTGCATCTTCTCGCCGAGCGTCTTGCTGGCATCGTTGCCCGAGGGCATCAGGAAATCGATGACCAATTCGACCCCGTCCTTGTCGGCTGTTCCGTCGCCGTTGCGGTCGTACCAGCCGGCGTCCTCGAGCATCAGCTCGGCCTCTTCCGGGTCGTAAGCCAACGGCAGAATCGAGTGGTCGTAGGCGGCCGAGCTGTACGGGAAGGGACCCGTCACCGGGCGTGCCAGCCCCTTGTAGTTGGTCTTCAGGTACTCGGCGCCATCGAACGCCATCGCAAGTGCTGTGCGCACTTCGCGCTCGGCCAGCTGGGGCTGGAAGCGGTTCCAGACGGTGAACCCGTAGCCACCGGGGTAGTAGTAGCCCTTGTAGAAGTTCTCCTGGAACAGCTCCGTCTCGGTTTGCGGCCCGAAGTAGTAGGACGGCTTTACCCGGTAGAAGAAGTCGAGCTCGCTGTTGATCAGAGCCTGCCAAGCCAGGTCGTCGTCGTCGATCAGGCGGAACCGGATCGTGTCGAAGTAGCCGCCTTCCTCCGGTGCGAAGTAGTCCGCGAACCGCTCGCCCTCGATGTACTGCTGGTTGAACTGCGTCACGCGGTACGGGCCGAGTCCTACGAAGTCCTCCCTGTTGTGGATCGACTTGTTGACCACCTCGGCCTGGCGCAGGGCGAAATCATCCGGATCGAAGCGATCCGCGCCGGGCGCTTGCTTCGCGTCGTACGCCGGGTTGTCCGGGTCCGACAGGTCGTAAAGGTGCGACGGCAACATCATCATGTCGACCCCGATCGTCGGGAGCGCCGAGAAGTACTGCTGCTCGTAGAACATCCGGATCGTCAGCGGGTCGACGACCTCGGCTTCGGTGACCTTGATGAACTGGAAGCGGACATCGTCGCAGTCCACCTCGGGGTTCTTGTAAATGCTCCAGGAGAAGTAGACGTCCTGGGCATCGAACTTGTGGCCGGAGACTCCCCCGCCGGGGTGCCACACGATGTCGTCGCGAAGGTGGAACGTGAACGCGGTTCCGAGCTCGATCTGCTGGACGTCCTCGGAAGAAAGGTCGATCGCACCGATCGCGCCCAGCGGATTGCCCGGCGAGAGCGACTGGACGGAGACCCCCGTTTCCGGGGAGCCGGTGACCTTTCCGTAGACGATCGGCACCAGGCGCTTAGCCGGCACACCGGCCGGATCGCTGCCGGCGGCCTCGGCGGCGGCCCTGGCGGCCTCCAGCTCGGTCCGCGGCAGGGCGACCTCGACCATTGTGGTCAGATCCACGGACTCGTCCCCGCGGGGGTAGGCGGCCAGGTTCTCCGCGGCAGCCGGAGACAGGACAACGATGTCCTCGGTGTCCCAAGAGGCCGCCAGGCGGGGCACGTATTCCCAGCTCTCCCAGTCTTGGTGGACCAGCGACTCGTGCAGTGCGTGGTGCATTTCGCGGGTCACCGCCGAGTTCTCGACCGCCCGGTTGATGCTATCGGGCATCGAGGGCAGGTGGAGGATGGCGCGACCCCCATAGGCGGCGTCGGGCAAGGCCGCACCGGCCGCCACGGCCGGGTGGAACTCGTCCGCCGGGCGGGGACCCGGGGTCACCAGATCCTTGTCCTCGCCCTGGGCGAGCGCGATCTGGGGAACGAGAGAAACGAGCAGGCCGGCGGTCAGGAGTCGAGTCATAGAGATCGATCAGGAGAGGTGGCCGCGAGGATGCGGTCGAACCATGTGTGCGAGGGGCGGAAGCGACGCAGCGCCTCGCTCGAACCCATAGAGAATAGCAGCCGGCCCCGATTCTCCCTCGGCCCCCCTCGAGCTCTCTTTGTC
>CAZUCE010000058.1:0-18796 GCA_964619265.1 uncultured Planctomycetaceae bacterium | reverse complement strand
GCCCCCAGTCGCCCTTCCCCCGGGCCCCGGGCCATATCCTCGCCCTCTCGCTCGTCGCCTTCCCGATTCAGGAATCTCGCCCGGGACCTTGAGACATCGAAACGATCGGGGGCTGTTCGTGGGCGACGAGTCCTGCGATTCGGTTCAGCGTTCGCGGCGATAGATCAAATGACCGATCGGCAGACCGACCGGCCCTTCGATCTGCCCGGGCGGATTGCGCCACAGCGCCTGCCAGTAGGAAGCCAGCCCCGGCTGGTGCCTGTGAATCCAGCCGATGCGGCCAGCCCGGGCCTGACCCCCGTGATCGTTGTCAAACTGCCTGGCCAGCTCGGCCATGTCTTCACCGCTGCGAATCCGCTCGATCAGTTCCTGGGCAAGAGCCTCGGACTCCCCGAAGGAACGCGGATAGGCCTGCACCGGCGGCGTCACCGAGTCGTAGGTGAGCAGGATGCCGCGCAGATCGATCCATGGATTCTCGTGAAGCTCGGGAGGAATCGCATCGGGATCCACCCGCTGGACTAGGTATAGGCCACGCGGGGTTTCGATCGGACCGACGAGTTCCCCCACCTTCGCTTGAAACGCAGCCGCCTTCAGCAGCATGTCGCCGCGGCCGCGTTCAAACACCGCCAACGCACCACCGCGGTCCGCCGTCAACGGATCTTCCGAAAACTCCTTTGCCAACACCCCGAAATCCTCGCCCGCCTTGATCCGGCCCGCGATCTCTACCAGCCGCTCGCGTCCTTCGGGGCCGCCGTCACGCACCGCAAGCACACGCGCACCAGCGAACCGCTCAACGCGTTTTAGAACGTGCACGCCAGTCGGTCCGACGACCGGCTCGGAGATCTGATTCGTATCGGCTGAAAAGAGAAACTCCTCGAATTCGGGCGCCAGGAATCCGCGCGGAAAGGAGCCCAACACACCTCCGGTAGGTGCGGTGTTCGAAGCAGAGTGGCGACGGGCCAATTCCCGGAAAGATGCTCCCGCAGCCAATTGCTCGCGCAGGTCATTCGCAAGGACCAAGGTTGTGTCCAAGTCGCGGTTCATGTCCCTCGGAGCCCCCGTGCAACCGCTGTACAGGAGCTGGATCACCGCAAGGCTCCGAGCCTCGGGAGGTTCGTCTCCAAGATGAAGCACATCCCCAAAAACCGATCGGCGCACGGAACCCGGTTCGGCCACGGGGGCCTGATCTTGGTCCCCTTGCGGCTGGTCGCCGGTCTGGGGGAGGTGTTCTTGAACCGCAGCGGAAACCGAGGCCTCGCCGGAATCGGGGGCCTGACCGGAGACTGGAGCCAGGGAAAGGCCGCCTAAGGAGAGCGCCAAGAGGCTAGAGAGCATCGGAAGAGTCGACATACGGGCGGGTACGGCCAAGAGGCCGGAAGGTGAGACGGAGAGTTTAGAGCCCGGATTCAAGGGTTCAGGCGCAAGATCAGATCGCGGGTCGCGGAATCGGCGTTCAGATCGACGCTGGTGAGTTCTCCGCGCGCGCCGCGGGCCGAGGCCAAAATCCGGTAGCGACCTGGAAGAACATCCTCGACCCGCAGGACGCCCTTCTGGTCCGCCAGGTTCTGCCCCGACAGGGCCTCATAGAGGGGCAAATCGTGCTGGACCCGCGGCTCTCCGAGCGAGTTGACCGGGACGAGCCGAACGACCGCGCCGGCGGCCGGCCGTCCACCGGGGTCGACCACGCGGATCGTGACGACCAAGCGCGACTCAAGCACGAGGGAAATTGGAGCCGTGTTCGGCCCGACCTCGACAACCTGTGTCACGCCGCTCTGATCGGACCTGGCAGTCACTTCGTAGGGGCCCGGCAGAAGTCCTGGCACAGCGAAGCTCCCGTCGTTCTGGACGAGCCCCTGGTGATGGAAGCGGCTGCCTGATTCCAAAGACAGAGCTTCGACCCATGGATTCACTAGGGGACCGCCATCGAAGGAGCTCACGGTTCCTGTCAGAGTCAACCCCGGATGCAACCGCACGAGAACCTCGCGAATTCGTTCGTGTTCGCCCACCTCGATCCGCAGAGGTTCGATTGGCGCGTAGACCGCTTCGGCTTGTTCATCCGTCAGGACCTGCAGCAGGTAGAACCCGGGCGGCACGCGCTCGAAGGAGAACACTCCGTTCTTCGAAGAGCGATCGTACTCGGAAAATTGGTCGCCGCGAAGGAACGTCCCCAGCAGTCCTTCGCCCGAGTCGGAATCCTCGCGCTCCAACACCACATGCGCCCCGGCCACAGCTTCCCCGGTGGCTTCATCCACCAAACGCCCCCTGATCGACGACGTGGGTAGCTCCAATTCAATCCGAACCTCGCTGACGTCTGGAATCGTCGCCTCGCAGCGCACCGGACCGTCGTCCGATTGCAAAGAAAATACGTAGTCCCCGGGGGCCAAGCTCTCAAACTCGAACTCTCCGCCGGGGCGTACCGCAGTCATCTTCAGGTCGATCCCGAGCACGATGTCCGCGTCGGTGCGACTGGCGATGAGCGAGCCCGCCTCCACCGGTTCGCCCCGTTCGGAAATTCGCCCGAACACGCGAACTCCGCCCCCCGTGAGATCTATCAAATTCAGCTCCACCTCACCGCGCTCGGGAATCGTCACCAAATCAAAGCTGAGTCGACCGAACAGGCCCTCGATGCTGCCCGCGAGATCTCCGCGCGTGACGCCGACGAACAACGCCCCGGGTTGCATGTGCTCGATGCGGTAGCGGCCTTCCGCGTCGGTCGTTGCCTGGTAGAGCCGCGCGCGTGACCGGGTGGGAGGTCCGAACGCCCCCACAATCGCGCCGGAGACCGGTAGTCCGTCCAGGTCTTCCACCCATCCGGTCAGGGTCGCGCCCGCCTCGAGAACCAGCTCCAAATCGGTGATCTGCTCCCCCTCCGCGAGCACCAACGGTCCGGAGGAGCCCAATGCGTGATTCCGGTGGTTGGCTCGCACAAAGACCTGCCCGGGGCGAATCCCGGCCAGCTCGAATCGGCCTTGCTCGTCGGTTGTCACGGCCGAGTCTCCCAGCAAGCCAAGCCCGGCGAAAACCTCGGTTGGGCCGTAGGTCAAAAAGCGGTTCACCTGTTCGTTCCCCTGAACCGGTAAGCCGCGATTGGAGGGGCGACGGCCGAAGCGACTCGCACCCTGCTCGTCCTCGGCAAAGACATGGGCACCCGCCACAGGAGCGCCGGATTCGTCCAAGACGCTGCCCGAAACCAGTGCCCCACGTTTGAGCAAGACGATCTTGCCGCGCGTGGTCTCGCCATCGACTACATTTGCCTTGAGCTTCGTCGAAACGAAACCCGGCGCGTGAATTTCGAGTTCAACCTCGCCCGGCTCCAGAAGCTCAAGCAGGAACCGTCCCTTGGGATCCTCGAAGAGTGTGCCTCCCGAGAAAGGGTTCCAGCCATTCGGTGCCGTCGGGTCGTCGTAACCGGTTGCAACCGACTCGACCGTAAAGCTGGTCACCGGCTCCGCGCTTGAGAGATCCATGACCAAGCCCTCGATCGCCCCGCCGCGGGTCAGTTCGATCTCCAACGGCGAATCCGCTTGCGCCGGATCGACCTGAACAACCCTCAGCACGTACCCCGTCGAAATGAAATACAAGCCAAAGGGCGCCTTGCCCGGAAAGGGCCCTGCAAGAAAACGTCCGGTTGAGTCCGTGACCGGGAATCGAAACCCCGGAAGAGCCTGATAGAACAGCGGGGCAAGCGTGAGCGAACCCTCTAGCTTCCACCATTCGGAAGGATCCCAGCGCACCTCGACGCCGGAGATGGGCTGCCCCTCGCTGTCGACCACCCGCCCCTCGATCATCGGCGATTCTTGGAGCACCAAGTCGGGGGCCTTCGCCAGGCCTCCTGGCCCGAGCAGGACCGGACCGGTCGTGCCCCCCGTTGCGCCGCCGGCGATCGCAAGTACGTCGACTTCCCCGGGCACGACCCCCTCCAGGACATAGCGCCCGCCCGCGTCGGTCTGCGTCCCGCAGCGCTCCAAGATGGCGTCGGCGACGAACGGATCGCGGAGGCTTCTTGGGATCGCGCCGACTAGAGCACCGGCGAGCGGCACCGGTTCTTCGCCCGATTCCAAATCGAGCAAGACGCGCCCTTCCACACGCCCGCCGATTCGAAGCGTGATGTCCCGTTGCGTGGTTCGTCCGGCGGTGACTGGAATTTCGAGCTCCGGGCTGGGCAGAATCCCCTCCCCGGTGGCCATCAACACGTAGGCCTGACAGGCCGGCAAGCTCTCGAATCGAAAGCGACCCGCCGAGTCGGCGCGAGTCTCGTCGCGAACCAGATCACCCCGCCGCGCCGCTTCGAAGAAGACGGGCAGGCCGGTGGACAGCGCCACCCGGGCGCCGGGGACCGATTCGCCCGCGGGGGTCAACACCCTTCCCTCCAACGCTCCGCCCGCTTGGACGCGCACCACAACAGGTCCGCCGTCCCCGGTGCTCGAAACGCGGGCCCGGACCGATCCGCAGGGGGCCCAGTTCGTCCCGCGAGCTACCAGGTCGTAGTGTCCCTTGCGGACTCCCTCGAACTCAAACTCGCCGGTTTGGGTGCGAACGACCGCGATCGGTTGGGACTGCGCTTGAAGTTCTTCGCTGACTTTTCCGATCCGCAAAGCGTCGTCTACAAACGACGTGAGCGCCGGGGGGCAGGACAAGAGCTCGACGATCAAGGGGTCGTTTACGGGAAGGCTCGTCGCCACATCGACCACCCGGCCGGCGAGCCGTCCATCGCCTGCCAACCGAACGCCGAGCCGTCCTGCTCCGGTCGAACGATTCCCCTCCGGCAGCGCGGCGATTCCCTCGAGCCGCGGACGACCACGACCTTCGATCCAAGCGCCGTCAAGCTCCGAGCCGGTCAGCCTGGTCCGTTTCTTCGCAGCCGTCACTCCGGGAGGCCCCGTTCCAAGCCAGAGCAACCAGCTGATCAAGGCGACCGCAAGAACGGCGACCGAGCCGAGAACGATCCGCCCCCAAGAACGCTTGCTGTCGATCGGATGTTTCAGGTGGTTCATATCGAGATCGAATCGGATGCCAGCCATTCGGCGAGGCAAGTCTCAAAAGGCTGTGGACTCCAGCCCAACTCGCGCCTTGCCAGGCCCGCATCGAAGCGAAAGTGGAGCCCCAGGAGCTCGAGCGCCTCGGGAGCCAACAAGTCGAGCCGTCGCAGGACGTCCAAGCCCCGGGCGCCTCCCACCGTGGCTCTCCACAGGGCGTGCGGCAGGGCGGCCCGCGGGGGGCGCTTCCCGAAAGCCGAAGCAAAGCGGGTGTAAAGCTCGAGGAGCGTCGCATTGGACTCCACGAGTAGGTAGCGCTGCCCTGCGCTCCCGCGCTCAAGAGCCAGCCGGACACCGCGCGCGGTGTCCTGCAAACCGACCACCCCCAAGGAGCCGGGAGGCACCAGGGGCGGCGCGCCGCGCTGACGTACCGAATCGAGGAAGCGCGCTGTGTTGGAGGCACGCGAGCTCCGCCCGAAGATTGCACCAGGTAAAACCGTGACCAACTCAATCCCGTGACGATTGCACAGTTCGATCGCTCGCTCTTCCTGTTGCCGCTTCGAATGCACATAGGCACTGCGAACATGCCCCAAGTTCCATTCAGCCGATTCGTCGATCGAACTCCTCTCATTCTCTGCCACCCCCACCGAGACCACCGACCCAATCAACAGCAGCCGGCGCAGACCCGCGCGCGACAGGGCGTGGATCAAGTCGGCTGTTGCGTCTACGTTGACGCGGCGCGCGGCCGCGCGCTGGTCGGTGCGGTAGGAAATCAGCGAAGCACCGTGTACCACCGTGGCTCCAGGATCGCGCCTGGCCAGCTCGAGCAGCTCCCCCGCGAACGACTCGGGGCGCTCGAGTTCCCCGGCGCAAGTTCGCACGGAACCCGGCAGAGGCCCGCCCGGGAAACCGTCCCGAACCAATGCGGTGGGAACCAACCCATGGTCGAGCAATTCGCTCAGGACCGCACGCCCGAGGAACCCGCTTCCTCCGGTCAGAAACACCTCCGGGGCGCTCATTCGAGCTCCGGTTCGGATTCAGCCGAATCGCTGACGTCACCTGCGGTGGGCAGCTCCAACACGGCCATCGCACCCGATCCCGGCCCTTCCGAACGCAGTTCAATCGAACCGCCCATATCGTCCAGGATGCGAGCTGCGATCGCCAACCCAAGCCCCGTCCCGTGGGACTTGGTCGTGAAATAAGGCTGAAACAACCGCCGCCGTGTGGTCTCGGTCAGCCCCTCCCCCGTGTCGGACAAAGTGAGACGTGTCCGCCCACCGGTCTGCTCGAGCCGGGCTTCTAGCCTCCCACCCGACGGCATCGCGTGAAACGCGTTCACGACCAGGTTGGTCAGAACTCGCTCCAGCTTGCCCGGATCCACATGAACAAAACTCTCCGGGCCCTGCACAGACATCTGCACGCTTTGTTCGATCGCCCAGGCCTTGTGCAGATCAAACACGCGCTCGAGCCGTTCGCGCAGATCGAACCGCTCCGGTCGGGGCTTGGTTCCTCCGGTAAATTCGTGGAAGTCGGTCGCCACCTCGCGCAGGCTCTCGACCTGGCGCCGAACCACTTGGATCGTGTGCTGGAGGATCTCCTCTTCGCGCGGCGACTTTTCATTCCGCGCACGCTCGAATAGATCGAGGCTCAACAGAATCGGAGTCAGCGGATTCTTCAGGTCGTGGGCCACCTGCCGGGCCATCTCGCGCCAGGCCGCGTCCTTTTCGGCCTTGACCAGCTGGTCTCGCTGGCTGGCCAGCTCAGCGGTCATGCGATTCATGGCAATGCCGAGGCGGCCCAACTCGTCTTCTCGATCGATTTCGACCCGAGCCTCGAGATTCCCCTCCGCCACTCGTTCGGTGTGCTCTTCGAGCACCTCGATCGGGCGCGTGGTTCGCCGCGCGATGACAAGCACCCACAGAAGCACCGTCAAAAGAACGATCCAAGTGCCGCGCGCCAGAAGTCGCCGCTGGTCGCGACTGGCCGCGACGATGTCGGAATCATTGATCCCAACGCCGACCACCCAATCGAATCCGTATTCCTCGACCGGTTGGGTCCGATGAAATGCAGCGGTTTTCGTAAGCCCTTCAAAGCGGTAGCCGCGATACATCCCTGAGCGCTTGCCTTGCACGTCCGCCACCATCTCGGGGAGACCGATCTTGGGGCCGGAGACCTTTGAGTAGTAAAGGTTCGGGTTGTTGTGAGCGAGAATCGTGTCGCCGTCGGTATCCCACACCCAGGCGTAAGGCGATGGTACTTCGCCCGAAGACACCAAACCGCGGAAAGCGTCCTTGATCAGAGGAGTCTCCGTGCGATCTTGGAAAACAGCCCACGAAACCAAACCGTAGACCACGCCGACAACCTCGATTTGACCCGGATGAGACGCCGGATAGGCCGGCACCGGCGCGGCGATCCCGACGTGGTAGTGAACCGCTTCCCGCTGCTCCGGCGGCCCGTTTGGATACAGCAAAGCCGACGGATGGTGATCCACCAATGCGATCGACCCGGATAGCGCAGTCCGGTGCCAGGCGGTCTGCGCAAAATTCGATTCGAACAGTCGCTCGACCAACTCGTCCGGCAGCGGAGCCCCCTCCGGATCCAATCCGTTCATCGCGCACAGCTCTCCACCCGGCGTAACCAACACAAGCAGATCAAACGCCTGCTTCAAGCGAACCGTGCGGTCGAGGGTACGCGCCACCGCGGACTGGAAGTTGCGCGTAGCGTTCGTGTCGCCGCCCAAGGAGATCGCCAGCCGCTCCGCGCTCCCGAACGAACCTGGCTCGGCCAGAGCCTCCTCCAGCGCCCAGGCCGCCATGGGATCGAACGCCAGCAGCTCCATGTCCTCTTGCCGCTCGAGCAGCTGCGAATCGAGTTCCTGCGCTAGGTTGCCCGCTAGACCTCCAAGGCTCTCCCGCACGTAGTCGCGGACCATTCGCCCTGCGATCTGACTTTCGAGGAAGAACGCGAAGCCCCCGAACGGCAGGATCACCGCCGCCAGGACGGCAACCAGGAGCTTGGTGGAAAGGCTGCGGAACATTCGGAGACTGTGATCTTACGCTGCGAGCACCATGCGGCCCGGTCCGAGCTCCTCCGATCCCTCCAGCGACCCTCGCTTCGGCTCGTCCCAGGGGCCCGAGCGGGGCTCGAACCCGCCCCTTCACGGCCAGCCCTCTCGGGTCCTGATCGTTCGGCTTTCGCACCTGGGCGACGCCATCGGCGCCTTGCCCTTGTTTCACGCCCTCCGTGAGGCACTCCCCGGAGCGCGCATCGCTTGGGCGATCGAACGCGAGTTCGCAGGCCTGCTCGAACAGCTCCCCGGGCTCGATGAGCGCCTGATCTTCGAACGCGCCAGTGGCTGGAGGGCCCCCGTGCGATTCCGCGAGTTCGCAGCCCGGCTACGTCGCTTCGCGCCCGAAGTCGCCATCGATGCCCAGGGCAACGCGAAGTCGCATCTCACCGTCCTCGCCTCGAAGGCTCCCCGGCGGTTCGCTCCCCACCTCGAGGAATGCCGCGAACCGGCGGCTTGCCGGCTGCTGCGCGCCGTGCGCCCGGCTCGCACCGCAGGGGCTCACGCCCGCGACCGGCTCCAACACCTGGCCAACCTGGTGGGCGCGGAACTGGTCGGACGGCCGCTCCCCTTGACGCGCGGCGATCTCGACTTGAGCGCCTTGGAGAGGGCCGAGTCCCGGGAGCGCCTGGCCGCGAGCTTCCCGCGGGGCCTCGACTGGGTGTTCCACTTGGGCCGGGCCGGCGATATCCGAAGCTGGTCCGCCCAGCGGTCCTTTGAGTTTCTCGAGGCCGTCCGTCAGCGTGGGGAGCGCGTGCTGGTGCTGGCCGGACCCGCCGAACGAGACGTGGCTCGCCAACTCGCAAGCCGCTTGCCCGAAGACTCTGGAAGGGTCTTCGCCGACGCGCCGCAGCCGCTCCGCGAGCTAGCCGCCGACCTTACGGCCGCCGCCGGGCTGGGCGCACGATTCGTCGGCCCCGATTCGGGACCGATCCACTTGGCTGCCGCCTGCGGCTTGCCGTGCACGCTGTTGGCCGGCCCCCAGGATCCCGCTCGAACCGGCCCTTGGCCGCCGCCCTCGAACCGCTCTCCCCATCGTGCCTTGCTTGCGCCCACGGATCTCGCCTGCCGGCCTTGCCTGCGACGGACCTGCAGATTCGAGCGGCCGCAGGCGTGCCTTGAGGAGTTGCCCGCGAGCGCGGTCTTCGATCGGGCAGACGGCTATTCGAGCCGCGCTAGCACTTCAGCCACATCCTCGTAGGTCGGCCAAATCAACTGAATCTGGCGCAAGTACCGAATCCGCTCGTCCACGTCGGTCGTCTCGCGCGCAGCGGCATACAGCCGGACCGCGTCGGCCACGTGATCGCCCAGGGTGTCCCGCCGGGAAATCGCATCCAGGTAATAGCCGCCGGACTGGTCTAGCAGATCGGTGTACACCTCGATCGCCTCGCGGTAGCGGAAGTCCTCTTCCAGTTCCAATGCGTGGCTGTAGAGCCGATCGATGTTGTCGGACAGGATCTGGTTGCGCGCACCTTCGACTTCGGCAAGTTGAAGCTCCGTCTGTTCGCCGGCTCGACCGAGGATCTCTAAGGCCCCATCGAAATCGCCAGCTAGGCCCGCCCGCTCGGCTTCGGACATCAGATCCTGCACCTCGGCTTCCCGCTCCATCCGTTCGATGTCGCCCATCAGCTGCTCGTCTTCACTGCCGTATTGCTCGGCAAGGCGGTACTCGAGCAGGGCTCCTCGGAACAGTCCCATGGACTCCAGTTCCTCTCCGATGCGCCGGCGTTCTTCGCTCATAAGCCCTTCGACTTCGATCATGCGATGGAGACCGGCCACCTCCTCGGGTGCGTACTTCTGATGCGCCTGGAAATTGTGCAGCGCTTCGGGAACCTGGAGACGCCGCAAGGTGCGAATTCCGTCCCGGTAATACTCGGTAGCTTTCTCGGCGCGATACTCCGCTACGACCTGGACCCGCTCGAGTCCAGCCATCGAGATCGAGTCAGCCGGCGTGTAGAACAAGGCCTTGGAATAGTGCTCGGCGGCCAGCTTGAACTCTCCTGCTCCCTCGGCGTCGAACGCCAAGGTCCGATGGTCCGCAGCCAGTTCGCCTTCCGCCTTGCGCACCCAATTCTGAATCGCGGGATTCTCCGGCAGGCGCTCGGCCGCGGCCTGGAAAGCGGCTAGAGCGGCCGGGTGGTCCCCGGCGAACACCAGATCGCGGCCCTGGTCCACCAGCCAGGCCGCCTCGGCCCGGATCAGGTCCCCCTGGGCGTCCGAATCGCCCGGCGAGCGCTCGGCTCGATCCGCAGCCAGGTCGAGGGCTTCCTGATACCGCGTAGAGCGGATCAAAGCGTCCACCGTATCGCTCGATCCCTTGGAAAACGGGGAGAACAGCGAGCAGCTGGTGGAAGCGGCGACGAGGGCGAGCGCACAGAGCGAGTCAAGGGAGCGGATCATGGGAGTCATAGAGGCGGTCGTTCGACGTCAGACGCCCGAGGGCGCCGGCATCTTCCGAGGAGCGGCCTGGATTCCGGGGCAGCCTAGCAGCCCGAGGCCGCGCAGGAGACCGCCCAACCCTCGGGCGTCCAACCAGCCCGCCTGGGGTCTCGGCTCAGCTGCGGGCCGAGGCGAACAGGACGACCCCAAGGCTCCCGAAGAACAGGGGCGGCAGGAAGGCCGCAAGCAGCGGCGAGACGTGCCCCTGCATCCCCAGGTTGAGGCTGAAGAAGTCGGCCGCGAAATAGAAGATGCAGAGCAAAAATCCGGTCACCAGGCCCCGCCCGGCCCGTCCGCGCTCGAATTGCATCATCAGGGGCAAACCGCACAGGAGCAGCACGATGTTCGCCAGCGGAAAGCTGATCAGGTAGTAGAGCAGGGTCGCGTACTGAACGTTGTCCGGATCCCGGCGAGCCAGGCTTTGGGCTTCGGCGTAGGACAGGTCCATCGCATCGTTGCGGCCCTTGAACGTGCTCCAGATGTCGTCCGGCGTGAAGTCCAGCTCGCCGTCCAGGCTGTCGATGGAAATCAGGTCCTTGCCGCCTTCATCGACGGCTTCGAGAGACCCTCCCTCCAGGTCCCAGTAGCCTCCCGCGCCAGGCGAGCCCACGTGGACGCCGCGCTCGATGACGTAATGGAAGAACCGCCCGTCCCGGTTCCGAACTGCGTCGAGCCCGATAAACATCGCGCCATCTCCGCTGGGGTCCGGCCCAGGCAGGTACTGGGCGAGTTCAATCAGCTCTCCGGTCGTGTCCTTGAAGCGGAGCTTCTCGAAGCTCACCTCGGTGCCGCCCTCCTCGATCAAGTGCAGCAGACGACCGCGCAGAAACCCGTACTCCCCCATCGCGAACTCGCGACCCGCGACCATTCCGATCGCTAGAGTCAGGGCGGCCAGAAATATGGGGAGCTGCACGCGCCGAACGCTCCAGCCCAGCCCCATCGCAGCGATCAGCTCACGGTTTTTGTGCAGCTTGTGCACCGTGTACATCCCCCCCGAGAGCGTGATGAAAGGCGCGACCTGGAACAGCAAGAAAAGAGCCTCGATGGCGTAGTAGCGCCCGACGAGGGCAAGCTGCTCGGAAGCCGCAATTCCCTCGGGCGGATCCAAGTAGTCGTCCAAATTCGAAGCCAGATCGACGACCAAGTAGAGCCCCACGACGACGATGGCCGAGACGACCAACGCCCCGAGGAAGGTGCGCAGCACGTAGCGGTCGAGCCGCCCGAACAGCGCAAGCCGGCGGGGAGTCTCCTCCTGAATCGGGAGCTCTGGAGCCCGTTGACTCATCGCCGAAGCCTCCACAGGCAGAACGCCGTCAACGCCCCGCCGATCAGGTTTGTGGTCCAGGCAGCTAGCACAGGCGAAAAGACCCCGTCCTCTGCCAGCTCGCGCCCGAGGCGCATGGACAGGACGTAGTAGACGAACGCGTACAAAGCAGCGATGCCGAGTCCGGTGAGCTGCCCGTTGCGCAACCACAGCCCAGTGAAGGCGCCAACGACCAGGAAGATGCCGAACATGACCCCGAGCGCGTAGCGCCGGTGAATCTCGAAGTGGTAGCTGTCCACCAGGTGCTCGGCGACTTCGCCCTCCGCGAGGCCTTCGGCCATCTCCGGGCTGGATCGATAGGCGGCGCGGGAACGGTCCCGCTCACGGCGCTCGACCAGGATGTCGAGCGGAACGGACAACGTTGGATTTTCGTTGTCGAGCTTGCCGTCCTCGTTCATCGCCCGCATGTCCTCGAATTGAACGATGAGGTGCTTTTCCGTAAACGTCAGCAGCACGCTGTCGGCAACCACCGACTTGGTCGTGCCGTCCCCCAGGGGAATCCTGACCTGGGCTTCCAGGAACGCTCCGGTATCCCGGTCCCGTGCTTCAGCTCCCAGATAGAACTTCCCGAAATCTAGCTCGGTGCGGCCCGGTGCCGCGTTGCGGAACGACTCCAAGAGCGCATTGGTCCGGAAGCTCGCACTCTCGTATTTCCAGCGGGGAGAAAGATCCGAGGACAGCCAGTACGTCCCCCCACCCAGCAACGCGGCCAGCAACAGACCTGGCAGCAGGCTCACCCACGGGTGCTGGCCGGACATTTGGATCGCGATCCACTCCCGGTCCGATCCCAGGCGCCCGAAGGTACTGACCGTGCCGAGCAAGAAGCCCAGGGACAGAAGGTACGGCGCGAGCTCCGCGCCGACCATCGGGATGTACTGCATCACCGCGCCCAGGGAGACACCGCCCAACTTGTGCACCGCCGAGACCGCGACGCCCGGAAACACAACGAAGGCCAGGCCAACCGAGGCGAAGAGCGTGGCCTGTGCGAGCTGGCGGAGGAGATAGAAGAAGAGCGTCACGGTGGGTACCTAGCGCGCCGAACCGGTCGAGATCACCCGAGTCCTCGGGCGGAGCCGTCACGCCGCGCGCCTAGAATGGCGCTTCAGGACCACCGGTCCCAACTCTTCCCTGGCCTCGATCCGATGGATTCTTTCTCGCTCGACCTCCGCGACCCCGGAGAGCTGCCGAGAGGCCCCTCCGCGGGACCGGTTCTTCGGCGCACCCCCGACCGCGCCTGCTGGTGCGAAGAAGGAGAATTCCTGAAGAGCTTCCGGGCCCGCTCGGTCTGGAGGCGACTGTTCGACTCCCGCCGGGTGCGGATCGAGCTCGCAGCGGCTGGACGCCTGCTGGAACTCGGGGTTCCGGCCCCGGTCCCTTTGGGCCGAACTAGCCGGCGTGACTCCGGCGGCCGGCTTCACCGGATAGCGCGATTCGAACAGCTCCCTGGCTGCGACCTGGAGCGCAGCTTGGAACGCGGACTGGATTCCGGCCGGAGCGAGCGCCTCGCCACCTCCCTCGGCCGAGCCCTGGGCAAGCTGCACGCAAGCGGGCTGCGGCACACCGACCTCCATCCTGGAAACTTGGCGGTTGTCGAGCCAGCGGACACGACCGCCCTGCTTGACCTGCGACAGGTCCGCCGCGGCCCCAGCGAGCCCGACCTGGAGCGGCTTGGGGCTGAACTTCTGGGCCGCACCGGTCGGCGCGCCGTGGTGCGCTTCATGCGAGCCTATGGCCAGGCCACCGGGCGCGAGCTGGGGCGCGAGACCTGGCGCGAGTTGGGTGCCAGGGCGCTCGCCCTACGAGAGCGACTGGTCGACCAACTGAGCGCCCGCTGGCTCCGCCCTTCGGTCCGCGTGAGGCCGTTTGGGGAGGCCTGGGTCGCCGCTCCCTCCACCGACGCCGAAGCGCGGGCTCGGCTGACCTGGCTCGACTCAAAAGCCGAGGTCCCGCGCCGCCTGGTGATCCACCGAGGATCCTCCGCCGAAATTTGTCGCCTCTGGCTCGACGCCGCGGCCGCCGTGGAGCGGGCCCGTTTGAACCCAAGCGAGCCGCCCGCCCTACGCCCGCTCGTCCTCAGGCTGCGCGGGGAGGACAGCGCCGCGGCGCTGGAGCTCCCCGCTGAATCCGATCAAGGGGTCTGACCGCCGATCAGCTTGGTCAGTCCCGCGATCTGAGGGACTTCCATCAGTGAGGCGTACTTGCTCGGATCGTGCTTTTCATAAGACGGCAAAAGTTGCTTCTGCAGCTTGTCCATCGGGAACTTGATCAACGCGTTCGCCGCGGTATTGCGAATGCCAGCCTCCCGGTTGTAGTGAATCAAGTTCACCAACTCAGCCGCAGATTGTTGCAGCACGGGGAGAGAGTCTTCCACCAAGTAGCGTTCAAACAACTCCTTCGAACGGGCCAGTTTCTGCTCCACATAGAGCGTGCGGTCGGCGAGAACTTGGGACCGCAAGGTCTCCACCGACTCGGCGTCCAACTCGGAGGACACCGCTTGCACTTCGTCCAGCTTGGCCAGCACCGGCGCGTAGAGTTTCGTGCCGTCACCGCCCTTGCCGCCCGAGGTGTAGTATTCGATCCACCAACGGGCGTCGTCCAGATTCGCCGGACCGGAACGCCCCGGATGGTCCTTGAACTGCGCTTCAATCGCGGCGATCTCGCCCAGCAGCTTCTTGCCTGATGGATTTTCCTGCCACACGGTCGATGCGGTGTCGGGATTCTCCTCGCGGAACTGGGCCAGGTTCTCGAACCACATGCGGACCTGTCCGGCCTGCACCAGCGGGTTCTCCAGGTACTTCGAGTGGAATCGCGTCAGGTTCAGGGTCGCCCAGTCGATGGAATCCCGCATCCGTTTCTCGGCTGTTTTTCCCAGCAGCCGGGCTTCGAACTTCTTCTCGACCTCGTCATAGCGGGCCTTCAGGTCGGTACTTAGCTTGTCCCGGTCGAGCTTTGCGAAGACGCTGCGCGCCGTTTTGCTCTGACCGTCATCGATCAAGCTAGATGCCTGATTCAACAGCGCCGCCGGCTGAGCCGCCCCTCCGCCCTTGAACGAATACCAAACAAGTACGCCGCCAAGCAGAGCGATCACACCGACAGGCATCGCCCACGACGGCAGACCGCCCTGCTGCTGGCGAGCGCGGCTCGAAGCGCTGCCGCGACGGCGGGGAGCCCCGTCGTCGCCTTCGTCGCTGCGCGAGGCCCGACTGCGGCCCCCCGAAGAACGTACGCCGGTGCTGCGCACCGCCGACCCAGCGGTCGATCGCCGACTGGTCGGGGCTTTGCTTTCGTCCACTTCGCGAGTAGCCGGGCGCTTCGGAGCCCTGGCTCCGGCTGGCGCCTTCGGGCCGTCGCCTTCCAGGACGAACGAAAAACGCGCGTCGCCGACGGCCAGAGTCTGGCCGCCGTGCCAACGATGTTCGCCTACCAGCTCTTCCCCGGCTAGCTCGACCGGCGCCGTGGCGTCGATCGACACCGATTGCCCGCGCACGACCAGCGTCAGGTGGCCGGGCTCGACGCCGCCGGCCTGGAGCCGGAGCTTGTCGTTCTCCCCCGATCCGATCGTGAGGCGGCCTTCTCCGAGACGGAAAGCGCGCTGGTTACCGGCGTCGTCAACGATCAGCTTGGACATGGAGGGCGTGGGCCAGGGGGAAACGGAGTGACGGGGACAGACGCGGAGTCTACCCGCCAAAACGCCCAGGCCCACGCCAGGTCCGGGGTGTGAATCGGTGCCCTCGCGAGCGGCGGCCGGATCCTCGGAATTCAGGCGAGCTGGCAGCCCGTCCCCTAGCGCTTTGCGAGCCCCGTCACGGCGGGAGAGAGGTCCGCGAGGTCGATCGAGCCGGAGGTCATGGCGATCGCGCGGTTGAGCTCGTTCTCCAGCTCCCGAACGTTGCCCGGCCAACTGTGGGCAGTCAGGGCAGCGCGGGCCGCCTCGCTGAGTTCAAAGGAACGCCCCATCTGCTCGGCCAAGCGAGTTCCAAGCGCATCGACCAGCAGGCCCACGTCCTCCCCCCGCTCGCGCAGGGGCGGTAGCGGCACGGCCACGACGTTCAGCCGGAAGTACAGGTCCTCGCGGAAGGTCCCGGCCCGACACATGGCCGCCAGATCTTTGTGGGTGGCCGCGACGACCCGCACATCGACCCGCCGAACCCGGTCATCCCCTACCCGGCGAACCTCTCCCTCCTGCAGAACGCGCAGCAGCTTGGCCTGCATCGCGAGCGGCATGTCGCCGATTTCATCCAGAAACAGGGTGCCTCCGTCGGCCTCCACGAACTGCCCGTCCCGATCGGCCACTGCGCCGGTGAAGGCGCCACGCTTGTGCCCAAACAGCTCGCTTTCGAGCAGCTCGGCGGGGATTGCCGCGCAGTTGACCGCCACCAGCAGCTTGTCCTTGCGCAGGCTGGCGTCATGCAGCGCCTGAGCCACGAGCTCTTTACCGGTTCCCGTCTCGCCGTTCACCAGTACGGGAACGTCCGCCCGCGCCAGCTTCTCGATCAGCTCGAATACGCGCTCCATGGCGGGACTGCGCCCCAGCATCCCGAAACGCCCTTTGAATTCCGCGTCCGGCGCATCGGACCTTCCGGCAGGGAGCACCTCGGTCATGAAGGCCTCACGCAGCGCCCCTAGCTGCCCCAGATCGCGCGCCCGTGCAACCAACGCTTCGAGCTGCTCACGCAGCGGACCCTCCAATTTGCCGGGCACTTAAATCCGCTCCAGCTTGGCGTAGGACAGCAGCAAGACTTTGGTTCCCGCGTTCGCAAAACGCACCGTCGCGCGCGCGTTGGCCCCATTGCCCGAAAGCCGCTCGATCACGCCGTTCCCGAAGTGATCGTGACGAACTCGCTCGCCCTCGGAAAGCTCCGGAGCCTGTTCCGCGTCCCAGGTGCCCAACGCGGATTCCTCGTCGAGGTCCCCGGTGCCGTGTTCCATGGTCTGCGGGTCGATCTCGTCCAGAAAGCGCGAGGGTTGCCGCCAGGTCCGTTCGCCGAACTGTTGCCGCGTCTCGGTATGGGAGATCACCAGCTTCTTCATGGCGCGCGTCATTCCGACATACAGCAAGCGTCGCTCCTCGGCCTCGCCTCCGTCGCCCTCTTCCAGCGCGCGAGCGTGGGGTAAGAGGCCATCTTCGGCGCCGACCACACAGACCAGCGGAAATTCGAGTCCCTTGGCCGAGTGCAGCGTCATCAAGGTGACCCGCCCGCGCTCGTCCTCGTCCCCGGTTTTGTCGTCGGTTTCCGAAACCAGCGCGACCTCCTCCAAGAAGCCGCGCAGTCCGGTGGACTCTTCGCTCTGATCGTAGGCGTGGGCGTTGGAGATCCACTCTTGGACGTTCTCCACGCGATCCTCGCCCGAGCCATCCGAGAGGCCCATCAGGTAGCTCTCATAGTCGACGGCTTCGACCAACCGTTCGAGCAACTCGCCGACTCGGTCGCCCAGCAGGACCCGCTGCTCCTCGAAGAGCGTCGCAAAACCAGCCAACGAGTTCCGCGCGCGGCCGCGGATTCCCGCGAGAATCGCTGGGTCAGCAGCTGCGGCCAGCAACGAGCGGCCCTCCCGGGCTGCAGCTTCCGTCAGCACCTCGAGGGAACGCGCCCCGACGCCCCTCGCCGGCGCGGCAACCGCGCGCCGGAAGGCGATGTCGTCGGAGGGATTCGCAAGCAGTTGCAGATACGCCAGCAGATCGCGGATCTCCTTGCGCTGATAGAACTCCACGCCGCCAGAAATTCGGTACGGAACTCCTGAGAGCCGCAGCGCGCGCTCGAGCGCACGCTGGAGAAAGTTGGCCCGGTACAAAACGCCTACCTCGTCGTAGCGTCCTCCGGCCTCGATCCACTTGGCCACGTGCACACACACCGCGCCCGATTCTTCGTCCTCGTCACCATACTTGTCGACGGCAATTTTCTCGCCCTCGGGGCCTGCGCTCCACAGCTCTTTTGGCTTGCGGTCTGAGTTGTGAACGATCAGCGATTGCGCCGCCGCCAGGATCGTGCTGGTGGAGCGGTAGTTCTGCTCCAGCTTGACCACCTTGGCACCCTCGAAGTCGCGCTCAAAGTCGAGGATGTTGCGAACGTCCGCGCCTCGCCAGGCATAAATCGACTGATCGGGGTCACCACAGACCGCGAGGTTGCCATGGATCGAAGCCAGGTGCCGCGTAATCAAGTACTGAACGTGGTTCGTGTCCTGGTACTCGTCGACCAGCACGAATCGAAAGCGATTGGCGTACAGATCGCGCACTCCGCGCTCGCGCTCGAAAAGTTCCAGGGTCTTGAGCAGCAAGTCATCGAAGTCGAGAGCGTTGTTGCGCTCGAGTCGTTTCTCGTACGCGCGCGCTAGATCGGCCACCAGCTCTTCGACCTGATCGCCCTGGTCCTCCACATAGAGGACGTCTTCGTCTTTGCGGGCGAACCGGCGATGCTTGGCGCTCGAGATCAGCGAACCAACCCAACCGGGCGCGAAACGGGTCGTGTCGTAGCCAAGGTCCCGGACCAGCTCGCGCAGGAGCTGATTGCGATCGGTGGTGTCGTAGATCGTGAAATCTCGAGTGTGGGTTCCCAGGATCTCGATTTCGCGGCGCAGCAACCGAGCCCCAAGTGCGTGGAACGTGCTGATCCACAGGCCGTTGCCGCCGACTTGGGCGCCGAGTTTAGCAACCCGCTCGCGCATCTCGCCGGCGGCCTTGTTCGTGAACGTGATGGCCAAACACTCGTCGGGCCGCGCGCGCCCCGTCGCGACCAGGTGGGCGAGCCGGCGTGTGATCACGCGAGTCTTGCCCGAGCCCGCACCGGCTAGAATCAGCAGCGGCCCAGCGCCGTGCTCAACCGCGCTGACCTGGGGTTCATTGAGCCCCTCCAACAGGGAATCCGCCGAGGGTTCTGGGGAGGCCGCAGGGCCTGCATCCTCGAGCAATTCGCCCCAGCTGAACGGTTCTTCCGAAGTCGCCGGCGATTCGTCGCCGCGGGCGCCGGGGTCTCGGGCGGCGGGGTCGTGGGC
>CAZUCE010000057.1:0-19672 GCA_964619265.1 uncultured Planctomycetaceae bacterium | reverse complement strand
GTTTTTGGGCCCCTAGATCCCCCCCAGGGCGGTTTGGGCTCCCTTGGCACGGTGCTTGCCATCCGTAGGCTGCCCATCACCGATCCAGCGCCCTCCAAGGCGGCTGCCAAGATCCTGCTTCGCCATGACCTTCCCGACCCGATCGACCTCCGCCCGCCAAGGTGCCGGAACCCTAGGCCTCGGCCTTTGGGTTCTCGGGCTCGCCGCCTGTGCGACCAGCGGACCCGAATCGGGCGGGTTGGCTCTGGCCCCTTCCAGCGCGCCGGCGCGCGCAGCGCTCGCTTCCGAGCTGGCTCCGGTCCCCGAGCCCCTGGCCCTGACCGGCAGCGCCTACGAGGCCGCCAGCCTGTTCACCCTTCCGGGCGCCCCAGCCGGCGAGCACACCGGCCTCCACAACCTCTACTGGCTGTCGGACCAAATCCTCTCGGGCAGCGAGCCCGAGGGCCCGCGCGCCCTCGAAAAGCTGGCCGACCTGGGCATCCGCACCGTGCTCTCGGTCGACGGCAAGGCTCCCGAGCACCAGACCGCCGAGCGCTACGGGCTCCGGTACGTCCACGTGCCGATCCGCTACAGCGGCCTCGAACCGGACGAGCTGCTCTCGATCGCCAAGACCTTCCAGGAGCTCGAAGGCCCTTTCTACGTTCACTGCTTCCACGGCCAGCACCGCGGCCCGGCCGCCGCCGCCGTTGGCCGCGTCCTTCTGGACGGCGCGCCGCGCGAGCAAGCCATCGCCGAGATGCGCCAGTACGCCGGCACCTCTGAGAAGTACGAGGGCCTCTACAGCGCCATCGCCCTCGGCGACCTCCCGGCGCCCGAAGAAATCGCCGGACACGACTTCGATTTCGCCCCCGAGCACCGCGTCGACGGCCTGCGCGCTGCGATGATCGACCTGCCGCGCTCCTTCGACACGCTGGCCGATATGTCCAAACGGGACTGGCGCCCGAACCCGAATCACCCGGACGCGAACGCGCGCAACGAAGCCGCTCGCATGGTCGAGATGTTCGAGCAGCTACAAACGCTGCCCGAGGTCGCCAGCGCGCCGGACGACTTTCGAGAGCACGTGAACAACTCGCTCGAGAACTCGCGCCGCCTGCTGTTCTCCCTCGACGCCTACGGCCAGGCCGCAAACCCCGCCGACGCGGAAGCAGCTGGAGCTTCAGCGCTCGAGTCCCTGCAAGCCCTGCGCTCCGATTGCCGCAGCTGCCACGCGGAATACCGAAACTAGCGGCGGCCCATTTTGCAGAGCTGTAGGTGTGAGGGCCTTGGTTTCTGCTAACTCTCGTCGTCTTTATTCTCTGAGTCTGGTTTCAGATGGGCCTCCACTCGGCCACCAGGATGGTAAGGAGTCAGTCTCTTCCCTCGGTGCAAAATGAATATGCAGGCGGCTCGATCGGCCGCCGCGTTCAATGCAGCTTCGCTCACCCACGAGGCGTGCACCGGGATCAAGCGAGAGGACTTGCTACCAGATACTAAAGAGCTCTCCTCCGCGCCCAAGGCAGACGAGTCTTCGGCATCGTGACTGACCGGACCGTGGCCGGACGACGAGGAGTAAGGGTTTCTAGATTTCGGACCCGCTGGGAAAAAGCAAGCCGATGGAGTCTCGTCTTAAACCTCAGTGCTCTTCCCTGAAGGGTTGATTCCGGCCGGCTACTGTGACTACTTGACGAGGCAGGCCAACCTCACGCTAGAGGCCGTCTCCTACAGCGACAACAGACCCATGCTCCAAGTCGGAGGTTGGGGGCGAGCCGAATTGGCGGACTCCCGCGAACTGCAGAATCACGGAGAGTGCGGTGTGCTGGAACTGAACTTCTAGCTGAACGCGGACAATCCAGAGTCCTCTTGAGAAATAAGGTAGCCATCAGAGGCTGCCTGTCCTTGCGATTCAGAGATTTATGGTCCCATGGGGCTCGTATAAAGCTGCTCTCTGCTCTCCAGCCAGAAATCACGGTTTCTGGCCTCATTGGGCGTGATCCCCCAGCCGCTTCCGGCATGACTCAGGGTGCAAAACTCGATATCAGATCGGTTAGTTGGAGCCAGTGGCTAGTAGGGCGCGGTGGGATCGCTAGACAGATTTCGGAGTATTGCGCATGATGCTGTTGGATCGGATATCTGCGAAGCGCCCTTGCGAGTCCATCTCTGTAAGGAGTGCGTAAAGGGCAAGTTCTATATTTATTTTTGTTGCAGCGATGAACGACGAAGAGAGTCCGGCAAAAACGGCGCTACCTCTACTGCTCTTGATTGGCCTGGTCGTGGGCGGTGCGGTGCTTCAGTTCCGCCCCTACGAGAGTGCCCGACCCGAGACGCGACGGTCGGGTCAACTTAACCGTGCGCCCGGTGCCGTGGACGCGTTCGCTCATCTTTGGGAGGATCCGTTCCGTGCCGTTGTTCGGTCGACGGCTGTACCTTGGGATCCGGCGATGCCACAGGGAGAGCTGCTTGCAAGCCGGCCGGTTGAGATACAGCCTGATAGCACCGTCCATGCAGGCGCGTCGGTTGGCTCCTGGTCGAATGCGAAAGCTCTCGCCGGAGAGGTGGAGAGACTCTTGAGGCAACGCCGTCCCGAGGGGCCGAACACAAGCGTGTGTATTCTGCCGGTGCTCGTGAACGGAGGGGTGTCTCTTGAAGAGTCCGAAGTCCGACGACGCGAGCGTCATGCTGTGCTATCTGGGCTCAGTTGTCAGGGCTACGAGCCTCAATCAGGCACGGGGCTCGGTGTACTGAGAACACACTGGATCTCGATCGAGGACCCGTTCGAGGCGGGGGTGCGCCGCACACTCTTCGTCGACGAAGAGGAATCTGGAAGCGTTGCCTCGACTCCCCTCTATACCCCCTATGAGTGGTTTGAGGCGGGCAGCAATCCAGTTGCAGAAGCCGGGGATCCCCCCGGCTATGTCTTGGTCTTATGGGTCGATGCTCCCTTTTTTCGCGGCGAGATCCTGGAGGGCCTCGACTTTATGCTCGGGGATGTCTTGGAACGACTGCCCACCTGGATCACCGACCGTATCCGGGAGATTCCGGCTGGAGGCGTCGGCAATGGCCGGGTTCCGGTGTCCGTAACCGTCCTGGGGCCTGCGGATTCAGAGACTCTAAAAGCCATGAATTTCGATTTTGTGGCTAGAGAGGAGGTGATGGGATCACAGCCGACACCCCAGCAGGTCGCTGCGGGGGGATTCGCCAACTCACCGCGGCCTTCGAATAGGGAGCTCGAGCCATTCGTGGATGCCTTCTTGGGTCGACTCGCTGTCGTGGTTCAGGAGGAAACGGAGGTTTTCGAATTTTTGGAGGAAGGGCGCCAACCGGAAGAGCTCAGTAAGTCCCGGCAGCGCAAGATAAGGGATGCCGGCCAAATGGCATTTGATCAGATACGTGAGAAGCAACTCTCCCTGAGACATTCGATCTTGAATGCGATCAATCCCAAGCGGCTCCCATACGACTTAGAATTAGACGACGTGGCTACTTTCGTCTCCCACCTCTTGGGACCTGGACAGGAAGAACTCACCGAGCGAGTCCTCGAAGCCGTTGACGGATATTGGATCGTCGAATCGGACCTGGAGCCTCTTGTCACGAAAATGGTGTCCGACTTGTCGGCACATGTTCTACGCGAGGAGCCACTGCCTGCCCCCTGGCTGATCGAGGAGTCTCTCGCTCGAGCCTTAGAGGGAGTCCAGCTAGGGATTTGGGTTGCATCGCGAGGGATCAATCCTCAGTTCGGGCACGCAACTTCCTCCTCTGAGGCGATTGCTGAATTGGTGAACGGTCTTTCGCAGAGGCTGTTCAGGAGTTTGCCCGAGAATTGGTCGGAAGGTTGGGAGGAGCGAGCTCCAATTGAGATTAATCGTGTGCGGACATCGACTGATAGAAAAATTGCTCAGGTGCTTGCTCGTTCTGTCGAGGGCGTTACTTCGCAGCTCCCCTATCTTGATCTCCTAGCGCGCCTAGACGTAATCCAGGATGATTTAATCGTAGTGATGCGCAGCGCGCTGGAGGAGCTTCAGGATCGCAAGTTAGATCATTTGAAATCCGAAGTGTCCGAAACAACCGAGTCAGAATCAGATACCCCAGACTGGAATCAGCACTCCAGGGGTGTTTTTGAAGCATATTGCCGATGGCTTCTTGCCGAAGCGCGGCTGGTCTCCACGACGGACCTGATGGAGGGACTCGAGGGGCCGGAGAGGGGGGTCGATACTATGCAGCGAATCGAGGCTCTGTTGGGCGAGCTTCCGGCGGCTTTCGCACCCGCAACATCCGCTGAAGTAGCGGCTGTGACCTTGCTACGCAACTCTTCATCCATGACGGATAGTTCAAAATTTGGGGTTTGGAGGACGAGTGTGCTTAGCGAGCTAGAGCTGGGGTTGCTTCGATCTATGATCTTTGAGGACTCTTCGAGTCAGGCTGTGGCCGATTTTTCCGCAAACCTGGTCGAGGATTTCGAAGCCGCCGTTCGGCAGGAGATTCTTGATGGTTGCCCGCCGCCCCTGCACGTCCTACGTCGTCGAGCTCCTTCGGCGCTTAGCTCCTTCATTCAATCGGATGAACTTGGCCTTGATCCTAGGAATCGCAAGCTCGAGACTTTGCCCGAGTTTCTCGTAGAGTCAGATCCTACGTTCGCATTGGGCATGGATCCTCCCATGTCTGTGCGCCAGTTCTTGAGGGAGTTATTCAATTCTGCTTTATTGCGGCGTGAAGCCGTTCGCAATCATCTGGGGTACGATCCAGATGAGCGCAGGGGCCTCTCCAGTGTTTCCGTCGGTGAGCAGGTCCTGTTCGAAATCGCTCGCTGGGAATACAAGGTTTCCGAAGCTGCCGCAAAGTCCCTGAGCGGGTCAGAGGATGCGGATACTCGGTCTATTGTCGACGCACTAGCCGTGCAGTTCTTTCTGGAACAGCGGCTCGATGGGGGAATTCCAGAGGGACTCGACCGGCTTAAGTTGCTCGGTGGGATTCGGCGAGAGCTTCGATCTCATGGCGATCAGTCAACGCTCTCTGATCGAGACTTGTATCCAAATCAAGCGAAAGTTGGTGGGTCGAGGCGGTCAAGGCAGCTAGATGAACGCCTCGCAAGCACTGTCGAAGACCATTTTCGATCCTCAGGGGCGAAGTTCTCATCGGCAGAAATCGTAAGCGCTATTGAACGCTGGACGCAGATCGACTCGAGTGGATCGACCCTGGAGTTTCTGAGCTACAGAAAAAGCCGGAATGACGTGCGTGCAGGGGCTCGCCAAATGACTGGTTTTGGAGTTCGCCTTGCCCGTGATCGCGAGAAGGCGCACTTTTATCCTGGGGACGTACTCGCTCACGCGACGTTTCTTAATTCTCGAGCGACCGCTGGTGATATGCAGTCGATTCCTGGAGAGTTGCGGCAAGTAGGGAACCCTCGTTATCGAGATATCGTGCTGGGTGACGAGGTCGTTCTAGGGGAGCTGGGAAAAGAGCTCTTGCGGCGTGGAGTAAGTCCCGGATTTCCAGACGAAGTCGCGCTTGTGACTGAGTGGGACACACCCTTCGGTCGCAAGTTGCCCGGTATGTTCTTGGAGGTAGCCCGGAATCTGAGTGAGGAGTCGCCCAGTCGTCACTTCTATCCGGACCGAATTACCGTCTATCAATACATGCGCGGTCTCGACGGACGCCCCTCTTTGGAGGACCCAATCCAACCGGAGCAGGTGCTTCGCGCGATTAGTTCTGAAGTGGGGGGCAACGGAGCGAAAGTTGATGCAGAAGCCAAGACAACTGGATTGGAGCGCGCGTTCGGGACCAGTCAGTTCGACTACGTACGACGGCTGGTCGCGAAGCTAGAAGAACATGACCGGGTCTTGCGGATGAAGGGGCAGCGGCTTCGAGCTGTGGGCGTTTTGGGAAGTGATGTGTATGACAAGCTTCTGATCATGCGGGCCCTGCGAGAGGCTCTGCCGAATGTTCAGTACTTCACTACCGACATCGACGCTCGCCTGGCGAATCCAGGAGTCTACGCTTGGACTCGAAACTTGCTGGTCGGTTCCAGCTTTGGCCTCGAGCTGCACGAGCGCTTTCAGAGGGAAATTGCGCCCTTCAGGGACAGCTATCAAACAGCTTCGTTTGTCGCCGCCCAGTTGGCTGTGGGAGCCTCGGAGTTGCGAGTGGAGATGGATCGAGTTCGGCAACCCCGACTATTCGAAATCGGACGAGGTGGTCCCTATGATATCAGCATTCAGGGCAGGTTTCCGGACGACGTGGGGCTCCACCCTCCGCGTCGTCCGGATCGGCCTACCGGGCGCACGGTCGCATTGGTCGGCACGTTCGCATTGCTCATGATTCTCACTGCGAATGCAACGGGGATTATTCGACGCAGACTCAGCTTGGAGGCGACCCTCAAGTCATGGCAGGCGAGGCCATGGATGATCGGTATGATCTGGTTCGGCGCGGTGCTGTTGGTGATCGCCGTCTACTTAGAGAACCAAACGGACACGCCCGAGCCATTCGTTTTCTTCGAGGGGATCAGCGTATGGCCGACCATTCTGTGTCGACTTGCGATCATCATATTGGCGATTCGCTTCCTTTTGCATAGCGTCGGGTCACTGGAAGGCAATCGAGTGAATGTTGAGCAGCGGTTCTTTTCTGATCGTGAGAATGAGGAATCGGCTTGGGCGCAGGGAGTAGTTCCAGCTGCATCGGGTGGCCATTACCAGAGTGACGATTCGCCGCCTAGCCCCAGAAGCTCGGCGAGTATGGCTCGTTTGGCCAGGAGTCGCATTCCACAGCTGGCCACTCGGTACCTTGCGGAGCGTAGAGCTGTGAGCATTCGCGGCTGGGGTGACTTGGATCAGGCAGCATCGAGGCCGATTCAGCCAGGATCCCTGTGGGACGAGTACATGCATCGGGCTGCAGTTCGCGCCAGGCTGCTGCGAGTAATTCCGATGGTTGTCTGCTTCTTCTTGCTGGGCTTGGTGCTCCACGAGCTCGAGCCCTGGAGGTATGCACCGAGCCGCGGCTGGGTCGCCGGGTTTCTGGAGTCGCTGACTTTTTGGCTTGCGATTACGCTGACCATTTTCCTGACATGCGCGGTCATCGATACCACGCGCCTTTTTCACCGCTTTGTACGACTTCTCGCACAAAATTCGACAGAATGGACAAATTCCGTACGAGAGTGGTTTGAAACGGAAGACTCTCTGGGTCGGGAACGAGTCGATGATTACATTGATCTTAGACTCATAGCGGAGCGAAGCAAAGGGATCCTCCGCCTCATCGTGCTGCCTTTTGTCTTGTTGACGTTGCTTATCATTGGGCGCAACAGACTGTTCGACGCATGGATTTGGAATGCGCCGCTGATTCTCACCGGCGCTATCTTGTTTTCCTCTGCGATTTGGGCCGCCGTTTCGGTTAGGAAAGCAGCGGAGGAGGCAAGAGACACTGCCAAGAGCCGGATCGAGAAGCGGTTGCTGGAGCTCAAGAAATGTGGTTCGGACGAGGTTGTTCACCTGGAGCTCCTTCTCGTTCGTGTGGCAAGCTTGGGGCAGGGCGCGTTCGCTCCGTATCGATCCAGTCCGGTGATGAGAGCCCTCCTGTTGCCGTTTGGAGGTATGGGCTTGGTCTCGGTTGTCGAAGCAGTTCGGACCGTGGGATTCTGAAAGCATGTGACTCCCTGAGCCCGGCTTGGCCGAGCTAGTTGTGCCAAAGGCCTCTTGTAGCGAGCGGCGTCCACGTCTGACGACGCAAATACTCCACCTTGAAGGAGCCTGCTAGCCATGTGGGCCCCGTTCATACCCTGTGAGCCACATTGGATATGACCTGTAGCGCTGTAGAGACGGGGCTTCCAAGGCCGAGGGAGGCGTTGATTCAGCCATCGATTTGTTAAGAGCTCTGTAGGCTCGGACCAGTTAGTTGTGGAGTAGCTATCGGATCTGCCATGTGGATGCGTGGAATCGAGTGTGTGCTGGTGTAGAACTACCCAATGGCTCACCAGAATTCGTTGCTATTTGCTCCTGTTTTGCTTCTTCTGGCAGGTTCTTGTGCGCCTAGGGGAGGAATAGCCGAGATGCCGGGTTCGCTCGGAAGCACGCGCGGTTCGGTGGCCGCGATCGGTGCGGCGGATCTACCCGAGGAGCTGATCTACCTCGCGAGTCGTTTGAACGAGGAGCAGCTCGCCGAGCTGCAAGGGTTGGCTCCGAATCTAAGGGTGATCTCGGGGCTCAACGGGACAGCGGCCCTTGAACTGGCGGGTGGAGCCCATGGCATCGATGCTCACCTGTTGACGCCTGAGATCCTCGCGGCGGCTCCGAATTTGCGCTGGGTGCAAGCTTGGAGCGCGGGGGTGGAGCGTTACCTCGCCATGGACGAGTTGCGCAACGCGGAGTCGTTGGTCATGACGAACGGCCGGGGGACTTCGGGTCCTGCGATCGCCGAGCATGTCTTCGCCATGCTGTTCCAACTCTCGCGCGGATTGCATCACTATCGCGCCGAACAGCTCGAACGGCGTTGGGCGCGCGGGGCCGGCGGCGAGACGTTCGCCCTGAGTGGCAAAACGCTGCTGGTGGCGGGTATGGGCGGGATTGGCAGCGAGATCGCACGCCGGGGGCATGGGCTCGACATGCGCGTGCTGGCTACGGTGCGCACCGCGCGGGAAGCCCCTGAGTACGTGGAGGAACTTCACATGGCTGACGCGTTGGATGAACTGCTACCCCGTGCGGACGTGGTGGCGATCGCGCTGCCGCTCACCGACGAGACCGAGGGGCTGTTTTCGGCTTCGAAGTTGGCGCTCATGAAACCGGGCGCGATCCTGATCAACATCGGGCGCGGCAAGATCGTTGCAACGGACGCCCTGGTGGAAGCGCTTGAGTCGGGCGCCTTGGGCGGCGCTTGCCTCGACGTCACCGAGCCCGAGCCGCTCCCCTCGGACCATCCCCTGTGGGATTTTGAGAACGTCGTCATCACCCCGCATGTGGCGAGCCGGGCAGCTTTGACCTCCGAGCGTCACTGGGACCTGCTGCGCGAGAACTTCCGCCGATTCTCGGTGGGCGAGCCGCTCCTGAACGTGGTGGACCGCGAGCTCGGCTATTGAGAATCTAGCTGGAGTCTGCGCACCTGGGCGGTCGATGGCCCTCCCATGGACATGTCGCCCGAAGGAATGATCGCCTCGTTCGTGGTGAGCACCGTCGGGCTCGGCTACTTCATCTACGGCAAGAAGCAGCTGCGGATTCCGCAGCTCGGTGTCGGGATCGGTTTGATGGTGCTGCCCATGGTGACCGCCACGCCACTCGCGACCTGGGGGGTTGGCGCGGGGCTGGTCCTGGGCCTGTACGTGATGTTGCGCGCCGGACTCTAGCCCTTCGCGAAGAGGCGGCCGGCAACGCTGGACTCGGGCGGTCGCTAACGGCCCGGCGCCTGAGCTACTCCGTCCCGATGAAGTCGCGCGTATCGAGCACGCGCACGTCGTCGCGCTCGGCCAAGCGATCGAGGAACCAGTACTTGTGCCAGGCCCCGTAGGTGATCGCGACCCGCTCTGTCGCGGGGTCAGCTGCGAGCCGGTCCAGGGCTGCCTCCAAAAGCGCCCAGTGCGCTTGGTTGATGTTGTCCCAGCCTCCGGGGCCAAGGTCATCGCCGAACAGGCGCTGGTAGGGCTCAAGACCCGCGCGTACCGCTTCGTCGTAGCGCGGATCGTGCATGTCGCGGGGGTCGTCGCCGAACCCGAGCGCTTCGAGCCGCTCGCCAATCCCGCGCTGTCCCGCCTCGACAGCCGCGGTGTCCTCCGGGCGCGAGGTCTCCCATTCGCTCAAGAGGCGGCCGCGCTCCCGCGCCATTTCTTCGGTCCAGCCCGCACAAGGAACAATCTCGAAGCCGAGTTCGGCTTGGAGCGGAAACAGCACTTCGGTGTACTCGGGAAAGCGTGAAACGCGCGACTCCTCGATGGCGCCGGTGGCGGCGAATTCTTCGGCGGCTTGCCCAAACCGGTCGGGCGGAATTTCGGTCAGCACCGCATCGGGTTGAACGGCGCGCAGCATCGATTCGAGCTCGTCCAGGCCGTAGGTCTCGCTGTTTAGATGCCTCGAGTGGGTGGTGCCAAGGACGACGACCTCAAGCGGCGCATCCGCGCGAAAGTTGCGCGAGCTGGAGCAGCCGCAGGAGAGAAGCAGGGAGAGGAAGCAGGTGAGGGCTAGAGAGGAGCGCATCGATTCAGCGTGCGAAGGAAGGGTTGCAAGGGGAAGGATTGCCTTGGAAACGTGAAAATTCGCCCGGTGCGAGGCTCGGGTTCTTCGGCCCGGGGGCAGTCCTGGGCCCCGGGCTCATCAAGCCCCAGGCGCATGAGCGAGTTCCGCACGCGGGTTCGGAGGCCGCTTGCCAGACTCGTCCTGGTCGTTGGGCGAACCGGCTCCTCGCGGCCCGGGGGCCGTGCAGCTGGCGAGGAACGCGCACGGCTTTCCATTTTTGTGGAGCATCTCAGGGGAGTCGAGCCGCGCTGGGAGTGAGCGATCGGAGGCGGTGCCCAAGCTGGTTCGAATTGCTGTTCGGCGGCTGCCACAGAAGCACCAACCGGACTGAAGCTGATTCCGGCGGCTGCGTAGGATGAGGTCCCCTAGGTTCCCCTTCGAGACTCCCTTCGCATGCGACGTTTCTTTCTCGTGTTCTTGCTGCTGTTCGGCGGCCTTTTTGTGTTTACGGGGAGTGTGCTGGTGCTCGGAGGGTCCAACGAAGTCGTGCCGATGACGCTGGAGGAACTGGCGTCCGAGGGAGAACCAGAGCCAAATGCGGTGGAGGTCCACGGGCAGCTGCTGCAGATCTTCTCACCTGGGGGGCACCGCCTCGGAGCGGACCTCGTGTTTCCCCTCGTGGACGAAGCCACGGCGGAGGAGGTCCTCGAGACCGGGAAATTCGAGTTCCCTGCGGACGGAGCGAGTGTGTTGCTGGTGAGGGCCTCGGGCGCAGACCTTCCGCTCTCCACGTTCCTTCAGGGCCCGAATGGGCCGCCGTCGCTTCCGCGTTCGGTGGGTCGCTTCCGTGCGAGAGGCCAGCTGGAATCTCGCGTTCCGGAGAAGGTCAAAGGTCTTTGGCCCGAGCTTCGGGCGGCCTCCAAGCTGACCCTGGTGGACCACGGGGAGGTAATGCCGAGCCGGTTGGAGGGTCTCGTCTTTTTGCTCTCAGGGCTGCTGATCAGCGGGTTTGCCGGGTGGAGACTTCGAAGCGGCAAGCGCTCCGCCAAGTCTTCGGCCCGCGCCGGTGGATCCTCGCGGGGCATTCCCCTTCCATCGGGTAGCTTCGTCGCTAAGGCGGCCGCCGGGCTCGTCGCGCTCGGGATCGCAGGGGCCAAGTTCGGCGCCAAGTCCACTGGTGACGTTGCGGGGGGTGCCCTTCGCTCCGCGGAGGGGGCGGCGCGCCTGGCCGATGAATCAACCGGCTCGGCCGCGAACGTCGCAAAGCTCGCCCAAGACGGTGCAGCCGAGGTCGCAAGCTTTGGCGCTGGGCAAATCGGCAACATCAAGACACTCTTGGAAGCGCGCGCCATGTTCGGTGAACCGCGAGCGACCGAGCGCGGCAGCCTGCGCATCGAGCGGCTCTCCGAGCGCTATGAGGCGGCCCCAGAAGGGGTGGGCGAGATTTTTCCACCGCAGACCTACCTGTTGGTCTCCGACGAGAGCGAGGCGATTCTCGAGTCCGGCAGCCGCGAGGAACGCCCCGACAACGAACTACCGGATCGCGACGCCGGTGAGTTCACCCTGGTCCAGATCGCCCCCCGTTACGACGACGCGGTGTTCCCGAAGCTATGCACCGTGCGATTCGAATCGGGTTTTCTCACCGGCAGCAGCTGGGTCTCCTCCGCCAACTTTCACTGCCAAGCCCGTTTTGTCGCGGGTTCTTGGGATCTGCTCGAATCGCGCGCCCCGTGCACGATCGAACTCACCGAAACCGGCTTAGCTCAATACACAGCGGGCTGGACCGAGGTGCTCGAGACCGGCATCCGCGCCGAGTCCAGCCGCGGCGCGGACCAGACCTATTGCTTTCCGACTGTCACGAGCACGGGCCCGAGCTCCCTTCGGCTCGAGCTCGCAAGCGGCGAGCTAAAGCTCAGCTCCGAAGGAACCCTGGAGAGTTCCCTGGTTCTTCGCAAGTTCCAGCTGCCTTAGCTCCGGTGGCGGTGCGCCTGCCAGGCGCTCTTGGCCGGTAGCCGATCTGGCCATCTGCACGGCTTCGAGTTGGAAGAGTCCGATCCGGTCCATGGCTTGCGGCGTGCCCGCCCCGTTGTTGCTGTCCGCTTGGCCGCCTCTAGGCCGGTAAGTGAAGAATATGCAAAGACCCAGGTGCGGAAGGAGCGCGAAGCGGGCGGCCTGCGCGCATCGCAGAGTCTGGTTTTTAAGGGCCAGGCTGGGCTGGCGAGGCGGCGGGATCAGGCGGAGGCAGTCCCGCGTGGACGACGGCCTTGACTGCCGGAACTAGACTATCCGGCCCCTCCGGTCGAAGAGAGCCGTGGGAAGGCATGGAAGAGAAGCGAAGAAATGGAACGGCCTCGGAGCCGGAAGCCCGCGAATGGTGGGAGACACGGGCGGAGACGCGCTTCAGCGCCGGCTCCGAACCGGATCCGGCGGATCCGCACGAAGTTCGAACTCCGCCGGCCGAGCTGCGGGTGACGTTTGAGGAGCTGTGGAACCGGGGGACCTTTGACCTGTCTTCACCGGAGGTGATGCTCAACCGTGAGCTCACCTGGCTCAACTTCAATTACCGGGTTCTGCGGGAAGCTGACGATGAGCGAAACCCGCTGCTGGAGCGCGTTTTCTACCTGTCGGTCGTCCATTCGAACTTGGACGAGTTTTTCATGAAGCGCGTGGGCGGGCTGAAGCAGCAGCTCGCCGCGGGCGTCGACAGTTTGACTCTGGACGGACGGACACCGAAGGAACAGCTCGACGACTGCTACACGCGGGTGCGCCACTTGGAAGAGCGCGCCGCTAAGACGTATTTGGTGCTCGATCGTGAGTTGCGCGAGCAGTCCATTGAGGTCGGGCCTCCGATCGAGATCAGCGAGTCCGAACGCGAGTGGATTCGCGAGCACTTCTTGACCAGCGTGTTCCCGCTGCTCACGCCCCAGGCCACCGACTCGGCGCACCCGTTCCCGTTCATCTCGAATCTCTCGCTCAATCTGCTGGTTACGTTGCGTTACCCCGGGGACGACGAGCTTCACACAGCGCGCGTGAAGGTCCCCGTGGGCACTGGGTTGACGCGGTTCCTAGAACTGCCGGAGCGGGAGGGCTTCCTTCCGGTGGAGTATGTCATTGCCGCGAACTTGGATCTTCTGTTTCCAGGAATGGAGGCGGTGGATGTGGTGTTTTTCCGCGTGACGCGGAACGCGAACACCGAGCGCGACGAAGAACAGGCCGACGATTTGCTCGAGCTGATCGAAAGCGAGCTGCGCGACCGGAAGTTTGCACCCGTCGTGCGGCTGGAAGTGATGAGCGGCATTTCGAAGGAACTGCGCGATCTACTCACCTCGGAACTAGATCTCTCTCCCGAAGACGTGTTCGTGAGTGAAGACTTGCTGGGTCTTTCGGAGCTACGCGAGCTGCTGAGCCTCCGGCGCCCGGACCTGCGTTTTCCGCCGCACCACCCGGTCGAGGCACCCGACTTCGTCCGCGCGACGAACTTGTTTGATGCGATTCTGCGGCAGGGACCGATTCTGGTGAGCCATCCCTATGAGTCGTTCACCGGGTCGGTCGAGCGTCTCTTGCAAGAGGCCCGCCGCGATCCGCGCGTTCGAGCGATCAAGATGACGCTGTATCGCACGTCTTCAAGTTCGCGTGTCGTCGACTATCTGATCGATGCGGCTCGCGATGGCAAGCAGGTGGCCGTGTTGGTCGAGTTGAAGGCCCGCTTCGACGAAGCGGCGAATATACGCTGGGCCAACTCGATGGAAGAGGCTGGCATCCACGTCACCTACGGCGTGCTCGGGCTGAAGACCCACTGCAAGACGCTTTTGATCATCCGCCAGGACCCCGACCGCATCCGGCGCTACGCCCACCTGGGGACCGGCAACTATCACGCGGGAACAGCGCGATTCTACAGCGACTTCAGTTTGTTCACTTGCGACGAGACGGTCGGCGCCGACCTAACCGAGCTGTTCAACTACTTGACCACCGGTTACACGCCGCGGCGGACCTACAAGAAACTCCTGCCTGCGCCGAAGCGACTCAAGCCGGCGCTGCTCGAGAAGATTCGCCGCGAAGCCGAGTTCGCCCGTGCAGGCGAGCCGGGTTTCGTGCGGATCAAGTCAAACGCCCTTCAGGACGTCGACCTGATTCGAACGCTTTATCAAGCCTCCCAGGACGGTGTGCGTGTGGAGTTGATCCTGCGCGACACCTGCTGCCTGCTGCCCGGAATCCCAGGCCTTTCGGACAACATTCGCGTAATCAGTATTGTTGGGCGCTTTCTCGAGCACGCCCGCCTGTTCCAATTTGGAGCCGGCGGCGACGACGAGTTCTACCTGGGCTCGGCGGATTGCATGAAGCGCAACCTGGAGAGCCGGGTGGAGACGCTGGTGCCGGTGGAAGACCTCGGGTCGCGCGAGATCCTGCGTGACTTCCTCGACATCCAGTGGGGGGATCGCCGCAACGCGTGGGAGATGCAACCGGATGGCAGCTACGTTCAGCGCACACCCGACCCCGAGGCCAAGCATCCTTCCGAGCTGCGTGGGAGCCAGGAACGCCTTGTGCAGTACTTCGAAACTCGAGCAGCTGCCGCCAAGCGACTGCGCCGGCGCGGGATGGCCGGGCCCGAACGCCCCTAGCAACGGGCCCCTCAACAAGGGCTCGGGGGCTGTTGCCAGGGCCGGCTTGGGGGGGTGAGCCCCGGGAGGCGCGGAGACGATTCGAGCGGAGCGGGCGGGTAGACCCGCCCGGTACGAACCGGGAAGCCAAAGCGCTGGATAGGCCCGGCGTCCAGAGCGTCTTGCTAGCGTTGGCCGTATGTCGAATCAGCAGAAGCAGACTCGCAGCGAGCGCACGCAAGATCTACCGGACCGGGACGCATGGGACCGTCCGCTGCGTCAGGACGTGCGACGGCTTGGAACACTCCTCGGACGTTCTTTGCGGGAGCTGGGCGAACCTCAGCTGTTCGAGACCGTCGAGGCTGCGCGACGCGCAGCGCTAGCCGGTCGCCGCGGGGAAGCGCAAGGTGTACGCCAGCTGCGCGAGGGCTTGGAGGGTCTTGAGTCCGCGGTTGCCTTGGAAGTAGCGCGCGCGTTCTCCTCGTGGTTCGGGGTCGTCAACCTGGCGGAACGGGTACATCGGCAGCGTCGCTTGGGCGAGCAGGCCTCGCGGGGGGAGGCCCGGCGCGGTTCGCTCCGGGAAGTGCTCGAGCGCTTGAAGGCAGCTGGACTTGGTCTCGCTGAACTGCGCGAATTGTGGCCGCGGCTTTCGGTGGAGCCGGTGCTGACCGCGCACCCCACGGAGGCTCTGCGCCGGACGTTCCTTATGAAAGAGCTCGGCATGGCTGAAGCCCTGCTGGCGCGGCGCGAGGATGTGGAGGCGCCTGGCCGCGAGCACGTGCGCGCCTTGGATCGCGTTCGCGATGAGCTGCACGCCGCGTGGCAGACCGATGAGCACCTTGCCCTGCGTCCGACGGTGGCGGATGAACGCGAGCAGACTTTGTTCTACCTGAGCGAAATTGTCTGGCCCGCGCTGCCGGACCTCGCGAAGACTTTCGAGAGCGAACTGGCCGCGGTGTTTGGCGACCAGGCGCGCGAGCTAGCCCAGGAGCTTCCGGTGCGCTTCGCTTCGTGGGTGGGCGGCGACATGGACGGAAATCCCGCGGTGGATGCATCGACCATTCGCGCGACCCTCGCGCGGCATGCGGAGCTGGCGATCGGCGGCTGGATCGTCGAGCTGCGCAACCTGTTCCGGACGCTGAGCCAATCGACGTCGCGCGTGGGTTTCTCCGGCGAGTTCGAAGCCCGCCTCGCGGAGCTGGAGGCTGCTCAACCGAAGTCCGTCGCCGAAACGCCTGCGCGCTACGCGGACATGCCCTACCGGCGCTTTCTGTGGCTGCTCTCGGACAAGCTGCGCGCCACCCTGGGCGGCGAGGATGCCCCGGCCGGCTGCGCGCCCTTCGCTGAGCCCGAGGACCTCGACCGGGACCTCTCCCTGGTCGAAGCTTCCCTGCTCGAAAACCGCGGCCGGCACGCGGGAGTTCCTGAAGTCCGGGACCTGCGGCTGCGCCTCCGCGCGTTCGGATTCCATCTCGCGACCCTCGACGTCAGGCAGGATGCTCTGCTCCACCGGGAGGCCATCGCGGAACTGATCGGCCGGGGGGACTACCCCAGTCTTGACCGGGAAGCCCGCACCAGCGTCTTGCTAGGCGCGCTCAAGGACTCCAGGAACGCGAGTCCCACCGCGACGTTCTCAGCAGAAACCGAGCGCTCGCTCGAGGTGATGCGGGCCATCGGGGAAGTGCGCGCACGCCACGGTTCGCGGGCCGTTGGGTTGTTCGTGATCAGCATGGCGCAGGGGCCCGACGATGCCCTCGCGGTGATCTACCTGGCCCAGCGCGCAGGCCTAGCCGGACCGGACGGCGTCCCGCTCGATGTAGCGCCGCTGTTCGAGACGGCCGACGATCTAGCGACATCCCCAGGCACCGTCCGCTCGCTCTTCGAAGAGCCGAGCTACCGGGAGCACTTGCGGTCCCGCGGCGATCTGCAGTGGATCATGCTTGGCTACTCCGATAGCAACAAGACGGCGGGCATCGTCCCTTCGCGGGTTGCCTTGCAGCGCGCCCAGAGCCGTCTGCTGGCGATCGCCCGGGAATTCGGCGTCGAGCTCGCGTTCTTCCACGGCCGCGGCGGATCGACGAGCCGTGGTGGCGGCAAACCCCGGGATGCGGTTCTGGGAGCTGCAAGCGGAACCCTCGGTGGCCGGCTGCGGGTCACCGAGCAGGGCGAGATCATTCGTGCGAAGTACGGATCCCGCGGGATTGCGCTACGCACCCTCGAGCTGTTGGTGGGCGCGACCTTGGAGCGAACGGCTTTGGACGCCCTTGGCCAAGGGCACGACGATGGTGAAGAGCCCCTGCTTGGCGAGTTGGCGGCGAACTCCAGGTCGGCCTACGAACAGCTCGTTCAGCACACCCCGGCCTTCTTCGATTACTTCCGGCTGGCTACGCCCATCGACGCGATCGAGCGCATGGCTCTGGGGTCGCGACCCTCCCGCCGGCGCGAGCAGCGTGGCGTCACGGACCTGCGCGCGATTCCGTGGGTGTTCTCCTGGACCCAGTCGCGGCTGGTCCTTCCCGGTTGGTATGGATCGGGAACCGCCCTCGAGGCGGCGCGGAACACCCACGGCATCGCCGAGCTGCGAAGGCTGCGCGGTTCCTCGCCGACCTTTGCTGGGCTTCTCCGCGATTTGGAGATGGTGCTCGCCAAGGCCGATCTGGGCGTCGCCGAGCGCTACTCAGAACTGGCGGGCGAGTTGGCCCACGAGCTGTTCCCACACTTCCGCGAGTCGTTCGAGCGAACCGCAGCGCTCGTGTGCGAGGTGTCCGAAATCGACCAGTTGCTGCAGGGTGATCCGCGTCTGGCTCGCGCCATCGAGCTGCGCAATCCCTACATCGATCCGATGAGCACCTTGCAGATCGACCTCCTGGCTCGCTGGCGAGCCGCGGATCGCGACGATCCGGAGCTGGAGCGAGCGCTGTTCAGCACCGTCCATGGCATTGCCCGAGGCTTGATGAACACCGGCTGAGCCTTGCTGGGCGCGAGTTTTCACTGGATTCGCAAGATCAGGCAAGCGCGACCCGCGCGGCCTTCGGACCATGGTGGACATGAAGCACCTCAGCCTCGCCGCCCTGTTGGCCTGCCTGTCCTGGCAGGCCGGATCGCCCGATGCCCCCTCAAAGCCGGAGGAGCCCAAACCGCTATCGCTCGGCGCGTTCTCCGTCAGCCTCGCGGTGGAGGACCTAGCTGCCTCCAAGCGCTTCTACGAGCAGCTCGGCTTCCGCGCTCAGGGGGAATACGAGGGCCAGGACTGGATCATCCTGAAGAGTGGCTCGACGGTCATCGGGCTGTTCCAGGGGATGTTCGAAGAGAACATCTTGACCTTCAACCCCGGCTGGAATGCCGACGCCAAGGAACTCGAGTCGTTTACCGACATTCGGGAAATTCAGGCCAAGTTGATCCAGCTCGGCATCGATCCGGTGTTGCCGATCGACGAGGAAGTCGCCGGCGAAGAAGGTCCGGCGAGCTTCGTTCTGGTCGATCCGGACGGAAATCAAATCTTGGTCGATCAGCACCGCTGATCACCAGCGCCGCCGCAGAGAGTTCGCCGCGTCTCGTTAGAACGAAAGCGTGGCCATCGCGTAGATGAAGTCCTGATCCATGTCGAAGCCAGCGTCTTCGAACGCGCTCGCGGTGAAAAAATGCCCGTAGCCGCATTCGAGGTTCCAATGGCGATTGACCTTGCGGCGGACGACGAGGTCGATCTCTTGGCCTACGTTGCGACTCGTGTTTCCGGCCGTGCCCGGGTAGGCGACGCCGGCCACGTTGTAGATGGCGTCTTCGATTTCGGTTTTCCAGAACTGGTGCACCGTAATGAACGCCTTGTTGCCGCGACCCAGCTCAAACTGCGGCCCGAAGAACAAGTCGATTGAGTTTTGGCGGCCGATCGCATCGACGATGCCAAAGTAAGCGTGACCCAGGGTGTACGGCGGATCGAAGGTCTGGACGTTTCCGCCCGGGTTTCTGTCGCCCGATCCGATTTCGACCCCGCCGCGCAGGCGCGTGATCGGCCCGCTTTCGAGCTGGTAACCCAGCTCGGTTCCAAGGGTCCAAGCGGACACGTCGCCGGTGCTCAGCTCGCCGAATTGATAGGCGAACTCGAAGTCGTGGTCGAGGGTCTCCGGGGTGGCTGGGCGGTTGTGGCGAAACCCAACGGTGAGGCGCCGATCCGATCCGGTGGTTCCGTTGAAGGCCGCCTCGTCGCGCTGGTGGCTGAGTACGTAGAGGTCGATCTCCTCGTCTCTCGATCCGAGGTCGCGCATGCGCGTGGCGTAGGCTCCGATCAGCTCGTCGTCGCCGGTGTCGTTGAAGTTGTTTTGGTCGATGGGTACGAACTGGGTGGCAAACAAGTCGGTGCGCCACTCGTCGGTTTTCCAGCTGGCTAGGGCGCCGTCCCAGGTCCGGTAGACGTTGGCCCAGGGCAACGGACTGATCAGGCGTTGGTGGCCGTAGGCCAGCATCTGGCGACCAAGGCGAATCGTGAGCGAGCCGTCCGCGCCCGCATCGAAGCGGTGCTGGAGAAAGGCCTGCTGGAGGTCCAACGGGTCTTCGTCGATCGGCCGGGAGCCGCCAGGAAGCTCGCGATCCCAGACGTCGGCGCTCTTGCCCTGAAGGAACAGCCGCGTGTCGGCGCGGTAGTTGAGGTCGAAGTGCAGGAAGGCCACCCCGAGATAGAAGATGTCGTCGGTTCGGGCGGGGGCCGCCGCGTCGAATCCAAAGCCGTTCGTACCTTCGACGCGAAAACGCACGCGTCCGCCGATGGAAAGGCGCCAATCGCCGTCTGCATCGAGCGCGATGCGCTTGAGCGGGTCCGCCCAATCGTCGCGGTCGGACTCTTCAAAGTTGTCGAGGACGGACCAATCCTCGTACTGGGGGAGCAACTGATAGCCCGGTCGTGCGGGAGGTTGTTCCGCGACCTGAAGGGCGAGGGCAGCAAGAATCGGCATGCAGAGGGGG
>CAZUCE010000056.1:0-22172 GCA_964619265.1 uncultured Planctomycetaceae bacterium | reverse complement strand
TTGTAGATCGCGGATGAATCGTAGGCTCCGTCTGCTGTGAAGCTACGGACCTTGCGACCGACGGACTGGAGGAGTTTGATTCCCTCACCAGCGTCGTCCGCACTCCCGTCGGTCAGAGCCTGCGCAACGATCACGCCGGCACCATCAACCCCCAGGTGGAGTTTCTTCCAGCCACGCCGACCTCTCCCGCCGTGCTTGGCTGCAGCCCACTCCCCTTCGCCGACGATCGAGAGACCTGTGCTGTCCACGATCAATTGGATCGGCCCAGTGCTAGCTGAGCTGCGAAGCCTAACTTCGAGCCCTTTGCCCCGACAGGAAAGCGTCGTGTGATCCGGCACTGCGAGATCGACTCCCATCAGCACGTAGAGCGAGCGCAGGAAGCCTGCCGCTTGGTGTAGCGGGAGACCAAATACCTAGCGCAAGGTGAGTGCTGTTTCGATCGCAAGGTTGGAGAACTTGCGCTGGGCGCCAGGGAGCCCACTCTTCACAGGGGACCACGCCGCGATTGCGGCCGGGGACAGCCAAATGGTGATGCCACCCCGCTGGACGAGTCCGCGCTCGTACTCGTGCCAGTTCTGGACGCGGTACTTGGTCTTGCGATTCGGGTGCACGCGGGACTTCATCTGCTCAGTCTCACCTGGAGGCGCCGAACTCTCTCGGCATGCGCCCTGAAGGCGCCCTGGGAGAGGGTTAGGACTCCGAGCGATGCACCAACGCCTCGGTCTGCGGAGCCTCACGGGATTCCGGGCAGGCTCGTTTTTCGGATGCGAGCTCGATTTCCACAGCGGCTGGCTCTGCCTTACAAAAAAGCGCTTTACAAAAAAGCGGGAGGGGCCCCCTCTTTGGGAGGCCCCTCCGCGATTTCAGGTTAAGCGTGAGCGGATCAGACGATGTTGACCGCTTCTTCGAGTAGTTGGTCTTGGATGGAGATGATTCGGGCGTTGGCCTGGAAGCCTCGTTGGGCCTGGATCAAACGCACGAATTCCTCGGCCGTTTCGACGTTGGAGGATTCGAGGGCTCCGCCCACCACTTGGCCGGCTCCGGCGTTTGTGCCGATGCGGGCATCACCGGAGTTTTGGCCCTCGCGGAAGAACGAGTTGCCTTCGTCGACCAAGCCGCCTTCGTTCGCGAAGGTCGCGAGGCCGAGGGTAGCGAGGGTTTGGGTTTGACCGTTGGTGTAAGCACCGAGCACGTTGCCGACCGAGTCGACGCTGACCCCGGCTAGTTCGCCGACGCCGAAGCCATCTTGATCCGCGGCGATCAGGGTCGACTCGCCGCCGAACTCGGTGAGCCCGGCGAAGCTGTCGGTTCCGCCGAGGTTCATCGAGATGTTGGAAGGCGGCTGGCCGTCGAATTGGATCTGGAGATCCAGGGTGACGGAGCCCGGCAAGTTGCCGTCGGTGTCGAACTGCAAGGGAGCCAGATCTGTGGAGAGAATCGTGCCGTCTTCGTCTGGAAGACTGGCCGAGACATTCCAAGAGCCGTCGCCCTGGCGCTGGAGCTGGAAGCTGACCAGGTGGCCGACGCCGACCGAGTCGAAGACTTGGATCGAGGTGGTGACCTCATCGGGGCCGGTGCCGTCGGTTTCAACGCCGAAGGCCACAGTGGACCACTGGGTCTCGCCCTCTTGGCCAGACGCGTCGGACAGGACGAGCGAAAGCTGCGCTTCGCCCGGGTCGTCGGCGGTGAGCTGCAAGGTGCCGGCGTCGGCGTCGAAGCTGGCGGTCGCATCGGGGAACAGACCATCCAGGAAACCGACCAAGTCGCCGACCGTGGTGCCGTCGACCCCGTAGGTGAAGCTGGCTTCGATCGGGTTGCCTTCCGCGTCGGTTCCGCTCGCGCGGATCACGTCGCCCACCTCGTAGTCGGTCTGGTTCGCAACCAGGGAGTTGAGGTCGGTGTCCGTCGAAGCTGGATCCTGGGTGCCCTGCACGATCGAAGTGGAAAGACCCGCGAGGGAAGCGAGGTCGTTGTCACCCGATCCGGAGATCACGAGGAGCGTCGAAGCCAAGCCCGACTTGTTGCTGTTCAAGAGCAGGCCCCCGCCGGGAGCGACGCTCGCCACTTGTTCCCCTAGCTCCAGGTTGATCTCCTCGGCGATTTCTTCCGCGGTAATCGCTCCGCCGACGCTGGTCACGGAAATCTCCTGGGCGGTCTTTCCGTCGAGCGAAATTTCCATCGTGAACGTCTCGCCGTCGGCCGCGGCGAACGGCCCGATGCCCGTTCCTTCCAGCGACGCCGAGGTGCCCTGTTCGATCGACGCGCCGCTCTCGAGGATCTCGGCGAGGGGGCCGGTGACTTCCGCGGGCAAGTTGCCCGAGAAGGTCACCTCAGACGTCGCCTGGGGTGGCAGGGTGGCGCCCGTGTCGAGGGTGATCGGCTGACCGACGTTGTTTAGCACCTGAAAGCCGCTGCGCAGGTCGACCAAGCTCGAGCTCGCATCGAGCCCGAACGAACCGTTGCGGGTGAACAACTGCTGAGCTCCGTCGGAGACCACGAAGTAACCGGCCCCCGACAGGGCTAGGTCCAGCGGCCGTCCGGTGAACGAGATCGAACCTTGGGTGTGCAGCCGGTCAACGCGCGAGACCTGAGCACCCAGCCCGATCTGATTCGGGTTGGTGCCGCCGAGCGACCCCGTCGGCGGAGTACCCGGCGAGAAGGTCTGGCTCAGCAGGCTGGAGAACAACGCGCGCGAGGCCTTGAAGCCACTCGTGTTGCTGTTCGCGAGGTTCGCGCCGATGACATCGATCCACCTTTGGTTGGCGCGAAGGCCACTGACGGCGGCGAGAAGGGCTCGAGACATGGTGGTGGTGCTGAGGGGGGAGGAAACGAAAGAGGCTGTGCCCCGAAAAAAGAAATGAGCGTCTCGCTCGGTTCAGGCGTCGTCGCCCGAGGTGTCGTCGGTCGCGGAATCCGTGGCGTCGGTCGAGGAATCACTCGAGTCCTCCTCGGAATCGGTGTCGAGCGAATCCCCGGACTCGATTCCTTGGACCTCGGTCACGAAGGCCAGCGGGACCTTTTGGTCCCCGATCGATAGGAAGGTGATGCCCTCGATCAACTCGACCGATTCGACTTCGCCGGTGCCTTCGAGGCCAAGCTCAGGATCCGACCAGCTAACCTGCTGACCGATCAGCGCCGAGCTCTCGGCGACCTGGCTGAGCAACGCGTTGCCCTGTTGCAGGATCGTCAGGGTCTCGAGCGTTGAGTTGATGCCCTCCAGCTGCTCCAGCGAGGAGAACTGCGCGAGTTGGGCCGTGAACTCCTCGTTCTTGACCGGCTCGAGCGGATCCTGGTTGGTGAGTTGAGCCACCAGCAGCTGCATGAAGGCGTCGCGATCGATCTCGCTTCCCGAAGAGGAATCCGAGAAGCCGGGGGCGAATTCGGCGGACTGAAGTGCAGAGATGTCCATGGGAGACAGGGGTTTGGATCCTCGTCAGGCAAGGGTGTCGATGCCCGAGTTCGCGCTGGAAGCGCGGCCCGGAGGAACAGAAACGGAACGGGTCGTGATCTGGGTGGCGCGTGCGTGATCGGGCTTCGAGCGCGCGCGGCCGCGCTGCTCGCCGGACGCGTGGTCCTGGCCGCCGCGCGTGCCGGGGTCCGAGAACTCAAAGCGCAGGTCGGAAAGCGTTAGGGACGCGCGCTCGAAAGCACCGCGCAAGTCGGCGCTGCCCTGTTGAAGCGCGGCCATGGCCTCGGCCGATTCGACGCGCAGGACGGCTGACACTTCGCCGCGGTTGACTTCGAGCCGAACCTGGACTCGTCCGAGGTCGCGGGGGAACAGCTCGACGTCGGCGCGACGCATGCCCGGGCGGAGAACCGTGCGGACCTGGGCCAGGACAGCTTCGGCGCGCGCGGGGGTCGGGCGGGGAAGTTCGGTGGGCTTCGGCTGGGCAACCCCCTCGGCCGGACGAGCGGCCGCCGGGTCCAATCGACCGGAGCTCGACAGGGCGGAGTTCGGCTCGATCGCTGGTCCAGACGAGGCCTTGGATCCCACTTGATCGCCGGTTAGACCCCCTTCACTTCCCAATGCCTGGGACGCCGCGGCGCTGGTTGCTGCTTCCTCAGGGGATCCACCGGCCGCTGAGGTCGCCGCCGAAAGGGTGGCAACTTCTAGACTTCCGGAGTTCTTATGCCCCTCTCTCGCTCCGCCGGACAATTCAGGGAGCTGCGTGCCGGGCCCCTCGATCGGAGCCTCCTCAAGAGCGTCTTCCGAGGGCTCCACAGGCTGGCCCTGTTGACCCTCCTGGCGAGCGCCCGGTCGGCGCGCCGGCGCTCTGCTTGCCGCTTCGCGCTCGGAGGCCCGCTGGCTGGCAGCGTCCTCCCCCCGCTCAGCCCGCTGGGACCCCGAGGTGGCCTCTCGGCGGCCCTGGACCTGATCCTCGAATCGCGTCGACGCAGAATCCGAGCCGCCGACTCCGGGAAGTCCCGAGTCGGAGGTCTGAGAGGACCCGAAAGATCGGGGGGATGACGGGCCGCTCGCGGCGCGCCACCCCCTCGACTCGAGTCCGGGATGGGAATCCAGGCTCTCCACGAGGAACCCTAGAGCAGTCCACGTGCCAAGCGGGTGAACGCCCCCTGGAGGCCCTAGAGCGGGGTCAGGCGTCCCCTTCCGGCTGGGCGAAGGAAGTCCTTTCCCGAACTTCTGCGCGTTTCCCGACCGGATGGGAAAAAAGGGCGCGGAACCTCCTTGAGTCCCCGCGCGCCTAACTCATGGAGAAACGACCTCTCTCAGGGCAGCGCGGTAGCTTTTGGCTGGCTTCGCCCGGTTTGCGAGGCTGACTCTCTTGTCCGAATTGCGACCGCGATCCAACCAAAATACGGCCAATCCCAGGGGGCCTGTGACTTCCCCCGAGATCGGCGCCTGACTGGTATCTTCGTGCTGGGTCGCGCCCTAGTCAGCGCGACCCGATGGGACGCAGCACACAGAATCGACAGTTCCGCGTGCACCGAACGACCCGACTCCTCGACTCCTTGACTCCCTCATTCATGACTTCTCGAAACCAAACGACCCGGCTGGCCATCGCCTGCCTAGGCGCAGCGGTCCTTACCGCGGCTCCGGCAGCGGCGCAGGCCCAGGTCAAAGCCGTCCAAGCGAACCCGAACGATACGGACGAGGTCTGGGCGCTCAACCGCGAGAACAACTCGGTCTCGGTGATCGACGTGACCACCGGAACGGTGCTCTCCGAAATCACCACCGGCGTCTTCCCCCGGAGTATCGCGTTCAACGCGGATGGCACCAAGGCACTGATCGCCAACCAGCGTGGCAACGTGCCGATTGAGACCAACACCCTCACCCCGTTCACGGGCACGGAAATCCGTGGCTCCGTGACGGTCGTCGACGTGGCCAGCCGCACGGTGGACCAGACGCTGACCGGCGTCGGTGTCGAGCCCTACGGCCTCGCGCTCAGCCCGAACGGGAAGTACTTCGTCCTGACCAGTCAGCGCTCCGGTGACGTCCGGTTCTTCGATGCGAGCACTCTCGCCGAGCTGGTCAAGTTCACCTACAACTGGAACCTGAACCACATCCCGGCCGGCCTGACGGTCGCCGATCTGGACCAGGACTTCGACGGCATCGCGGACTACGAGACGCCGCGTGGCTTCGCCATCACCCCGGACAGCACGCGAGTCTTCATGACTCACCTGCGTTCGCCGTGGATCTCGGTGCTCGACGTCACCCTCGACGGCTCCGGCCTTCCGACCGCTGTCGCCCTGACGCACTCGATCAACCAGGACACCTACACCGAGAACTTCCACCCGATCCTGCACCCGACTCCGGTGCAGACGATCGAGAGTCAGGGAACCCCGCGCTTCTCGGGTGACATCGCCCTGTCTCCGGACGGCATCACCGCTTTGATCCCGTCGTCGCTTCACAACCTGAACCACGACGTCAACCACGACTTCGGACCCGGCCTCGCCGGTGACTTCGCCAACCGCGTCTACCCGGCGCTGACGGTGATTGACACCGACGCCCTGAGCTACGCCGAGCCCGGCGACGCCTCCAAGCGTCTCGAGCACGAGCTGTTCGACCCGGCCGACCCGGCTGAGTTCGTTTCCTTCGGCCCCCAGGGTCGCTTGCTCTCCGGCGGCATCGCTACCCTCGGTGGCGAGGGTGCCCCGCTGGTCGGCGGTGCCATGGAACTGCGCCTGACCGGAGCCCAAAGCGGTGACTTCGGCTTCATCTGGTTCAGCGCGTTCCCTGAAGTCGAGGTCCCGCTCGCTCCGTTTGGAACGCTGCTGGTGCTCCCCGATTTCATCTTCGGCATGACGCCGAGCGGCGCCGGCGAGTTGACCGCCAACATCCGGATTCCGAACAACCCGGGACTCGCTGGTCAAACGCTTCCGCTGCAAGCGGCCAAGCTCGAGCCCGGCGGAGACGCGGCGCTTTCGAACGGCCTGCGCGCCGTCTTCGGCACCGTCGACTACGGCATCGACAAGATGGGTCGCCGCGGCGGACTCCCTTCCAAGGCGCTGTTCAATCCGGCCGGCGATCGCGTGCTGATGCTCAACCGCGGATCGGAGGACATCTTCATCTACAGCGTCGACAACGGCGACTACGAGTTGATGGGAACCTTCCCGCCGCGTCACGACTTCGTCGAACGCGCGCCCTTCGACCTCAACACCCCGATGGGCGACCAGCCCCTCGGCTGGAACGTCGTCGATGACCCCTCCACCACGAACGACGACGCGCGCATCTTCGTGATGAACGAGACGTCGACCAGCCTTTCCGTGCTTCGCGTGGATTGGACGACCGGCGTCATCACCCAAGAGCACCCGCAGATCCCCACGCTGATCGGCCCGGACCTCATGACCCCTTCCGAGCGGTTGGGCCAGGAGATCTTCGAGGACGCCTCGCGCGCCCAGACCACCGGAGCGTTCAACAACTCCTGTGGCTCCTGCCACTACGAGGGCGGTGAAGACGGCAACATCTGGCAGCGCCCGGCGGGTCCCCGCACGACGATGCCGATGTACGGCGGTCAGATCGCCACGGGCCTTCTTCTTTGGAAGGGCGCTCGCATCAACGTTGCCGAGACCGGACCGATGTTCGGCGGCGAGAACGGCGGCCACGGCATCTTCACCGATGTCGAGCAGCAGGCCCTCAACGACTTCCACCCGATGCTTCCGGTTCCGCTGAACCCGAACATCGACGAGGTCACCGGGACCCTGACGCCGCAAGCAGCCCTCGGCCGCGACCTGTTCTTCGGCACGAACCTGACCGGTCTGAACATGAACGACGCTGGCTTCCCCCGCGAAGCTGGATGCGACACGTGTCACACCGACATGGACGAAAACACGGGTGACCTTCGCGGGTTCACCACCGACTTCCTCAGTCCGACCATCTCCGAGACCCTCGACTTCGGATTTACCCTCGAGCAAGGCTGCAACCCGCTGAAAGAGAACATCAACGCTCTCGCCCTGCGGAACATCAACTCGGGAGCCAACCTGGACGAGGACGGCGACGGGTTCCCCGACCCGGACCGGAACTTTGACGGCTTCAGCGACATCGAGTCGTACGCGGTCATGAACCCGGACGCGGAAGACCCGTTCATCCGGGACGACCCGAACAGCTACCTGTGCCCCGAGGATCCGGATGACCCGAACTCGCCGCTACAGAGCTTCAGCCGCGACGCGCGTCAGTTCTCGGTGCCGACCAAGCTCGGCGTCTTCTCGACCGGCCCGTACATGCACGACAACTCGATGATTTCCCTCCGGAACGTCCTCGATCCGCAGACGCAGCTGGCGAGCGACCCGGTCTACGGAAGCGCGAACTACCCGACCTCGTTCAAGTTCTACAACGAGTTCCACGACATCCGCGGACATGAGGACTTCGTTCCGCTCGTCGCGAAGGTTCAGCTGACTCTCCAGTCACCGAACATCGATGACGACATCGAAGCGATTCTCGCCTACATCGAGAGCCTCTAAGCAAACGCCTCCGGCTCACGCCGGTAGCTTCAAGCGGGCCGCGACTCCTCACCGGAGTCGCGGCCCGCTCTCATAGATTCCCTGGCGCCGCGCCGGATTGCGAGGTCCAGGCACGGCGCGCCGGCCAAGCCAGCCCGCGCCGGGATGCGTTCAGCCCGGTGCGCGCTCAGGGTCCACGGGCTGCAGCCCATGGGGAGCCGGCGAATCCGGTGTGCCTCGACTCTGCTTCGCCGGCCCCGCATCCGGTGAAGACTCTCTCACAACGGGCAGTACGCTCTGGCTAAGCGCCCGAGCGCCGCCCGGCACTGGGTTGGCTCGCCTTGGAATCCCCAGCGGGTCGCTTCAAGAACAGTCCTTTGGCCAAGCGAGGTCCGCGGTGCCGTTCGCGCGCCCCACGACGCGGCCCTGGGCCAGGCCAAGAAACAACCCCACGCACACCACGCCAGGAATCGCTCCCATTTCACGCTCGACCCGTTCGGCATCGGCGATGCCCTCTGGGAAGCGCGCGTCGAGAATCGCGTTGCCGTTGTCGGTTCGGTATTCGCTTCCGTCCTTGTGGCGCAGGACGAGTTCAGCTCCGAAGGTCTCGAGCTCGCGGCGTGCGAGCGGCAACGCGAATGGCACGACTTCGATCGGCAACGCGAAGGTCGTCCCCAGTCGCTCTACGCACTTGGATTCGTCGACCACGATCAGCATGCGTTCCGAAGCGGTCGCGACGACCTTCTCGCGCAGCAGCGCGCCGCCGCCGCCTTTGATCATGCGCAGCTCCGGATCGATCTCGTCGGCGCCGTCGACACACAGGTCGAGCCGTGGAAGCTCTGCGAGGCTGAGGACCTCAAGCCCCAGCTCCCGCGCCCGCAGCTCGGTCTGCCGGGAGGTCGGGACGCCCCGCACGCGGAGCCCCTCCTCCCGGACCCGACGCGCCAGCTCGACCAAGAACGGATCCACCGTCGAACCGGTCCCAAGCCCGAGGGCCTGTCCAGATTCGACCTGCTGTGCCGCCAGGATCCCGGCAGCTCGTTTCGCCTCGCTCATGAGCGGATTGTGGCCCCAAGGCCCCGAATCCCGAAACCACCTGTTGGGTCGCGTTGTGCTGTGAGCCGATGCGTGGTAAATTCCAGCACTGAGATTGAATCTCAACTGCGACTCCTTTCCGGCCGAGGAAGGCGGTCGCGAAAAACCGGTTTGCCGGTCCAACGCTCCTCCCATGATCCGCCTCTCCGAACTCCGACCCGGGTTGAGCGGGCGCATCGTTCGCCTCGACGGCCAGCGCACGTTCTGCCGGAGACTCATGGAAATGGGCCTGCTTCCAGGGACCGAGGTTTCCATCCTGCGCCGCGGCGGCCTCAGTGGTCTGATCGACCTAGAAGCCCGGCACTCCCGCCTCAGCGTCCGTGAAAGCGAGGCGCGCGAGCTGTGGGTCCTCCCGAGCTAACCGCCGACCCGGTCGATTCGCGCGGAGCCACCCAGCGGGCCTTTGTCGCGCTGGCGGGGAATCCGAACACCGGCAAGACCGCGCTGTTCAATCGCCTGACCGGCGGGCGCGGCAAGGTCGGTAACTACGCAGGAGTCACCGTCGAGCGGCGGGAGGCCGAGCTTCAACTAGAGAACACCGGCGTTCGCTTGGTCGATGTTCCGGGGACGTACTCCCTGTGCGCTCGCTCGAACGACGAAGAGATCGCGATGCGCGTGCTCGCCGGGCTCGACGCCGGACAGGCGCCGCCGGACGCCATCCTGGTCGTGCTCGATGGGATGCAGCTCGAGCGCAATCTCTACCTGGCACTGCAGGTGATCGAGCTCGACCTGCCCGTCCTGGTCGCGGTCAACATGGCCGACGCCCTCGAAAAGGACGGCCGCGAGGTCGACACGAAGAGGCTCTCCCAAGACCTTGGTGTTCCCGTGGTCCTAGTCTCGGCCCTGCGCGGAACCGGATTCGACGAATTGCGGAGCGAGCTCGACGCGCTGCTCGCCAACCCCCAGAGCGGCCGGCCCGGTTGGCGTGCCACTCCGGAGGACCCCGCGTTGCTTGCGCAGCTCGATCAACTGGGCGCCCAGCTCCCGGCGGCCTGGATGGAGGGCTTCCCGCCGGAGCTCGGCGAAGCGACGGACCGCCGCCGCCGGGCCCTGGCCCTTTGGGCGCTGCTGTCCGTGGACGACGAGGATGAGCTGGTCAGCGTGCCCCCCGAGCTGCGCGCCGTCGTTTCCCAGGTTGCCTCCAACCTCGGGCGCGAACCGCGCGAGGTCGACGAGGCCGTCATCGCAGCGCGCTACGGCTGGATCGAAGAGCGGATGCCGCACTTCCTGCGCGCACCGAACGCACAAGCCCGAACCTGGACCAAACGGCTCGACGCTGTCTTGCTCAGCCCGTGGATCGGCTTCCCGCTGTTTCTGCTGGCGATGACCATCGTCTTCGAATCGCTGTTCTCCTGGGCCGACCCGGCCATCGGCGCGGTCGAAGGACTGTTCGGCTGGCTCGGCGAGCAGGTGGCGGCGATCGTCCCCGATGGCTTGGTGCAGAGCTTCTTGGTCGACGGCCTGTTGGCCGGCGTCGGCGGTGTGCTCGTCTTCCTTCCGCAGATCGCACTCCTGTTCTTGCTGGTCGGACTGATGGAGGAGTCCGGTTACATGGCTCGCGTCGCGCACCTGATGGACCGTGTCATGCGCGCGGTTGGCCTCAACGGCCGCGCGTTTGTTCCTATGCTGTCGGGCTTTGCCTGCGCCATTCCGGCCGTCATGGCAACGCGCACCATGGAACGCCATCGCGACCGGCTGCTGACCATGATGGTCGTTCCGCTGATGAGCTGCTCGGCGCGCCTCCCGGTCTACACGCTGCTGATCGCCGCCATGGTTCCGGTCGGTACAGGTTCCCGCTGGTCCCGCGGCGGGCTGATGGCCGGGATGTACGTCTTCTCCACCCTGACCGCGCTGGCCTGCGCCGCGGTCCTTGGCCGAACGCTTCTGCGCGGCCCCAAGGTGCCGCTGCTGCTCGAGCTGCCGCCCTACCGGCTGCCCAGCGTCCGCAGCCTGGCCTCGCTCGTTTTTGAGCGGTCGATGTTGTTCGTGCGAGGTGCGGGCGGCGTGATCTTGGTCTGCACGGTGGCCCTGTGGTTCCTGCTCAGCTTCCCCCGCCAGAATCAGGACCAGGCGCCCGGGCACCTGGCCACCCAGGCCGAGCACGCTGAAAGCGCGCTGCCCCAAAGCCAGATCCACGAGAGCTACGCCGGGCGCCTCGGACAGGCCTTCGAGCCCGCGGTCGAACCGCTGGGGTTCGACTGGAAGATCGGCATCGGGCTGATCGGAGCCTTCGCTGCCCGGGAGGTGTTCGTCTCGACGATGGCGGTCGTCTATGGACTTGAAGACGACGAGGACGAACATTCCGTTCGCCTGCGGGAACGTCTTGCGAGCGAGTCGCGCCCCGACGGAACCCCGGTGTTCACTCCGCTCGTTTGTCTGTCCTTGATGGTGTTCTTTGCGCTCGCCTGCCAGTGCATGAGCACCCTTGCCGCCGTGCAACGCGAAACCGGCGGCTGGCGCTGGCCCCTGTTCCTGTTTGCTTACATGACCGCACTCGCCTGGCTGGCTAGCTTCGCGGTCTACCAGGGCGGCCGGCTGCTCGGATTTGCCTGAGGCGGCCGGGCCCTTTGGGTCAGGGCGCGACGGTAGCCACAACCGCGCCGGAAGCGCCGAAGACCGCGCCTTCGGGCTCAAGGTGCAAGGTTGCGGCTTGGAGCCCGAGTTCTTGCCCGATCAAGCTGGAATGATTGGGAACGTCGAGAGCAAAAGTTCCCGCGCCCTCGAGCATCGCGACCGTCGAGATCAACACGGGAGTCGGGAACGGAGCGAGCAACAGCTCGCCTAGGCCTGGCAAGTTCGTGCCACAACCGAATGGGTCAACGCCCAGATCGCCGAGCAACAAGAATCCAAGGCCCAGATCCACCGCAGGGTTCGCGAGGGCAAGCTCGAAGGTCGTCTCAATCTCTAGCTGCGGCGTCACGGTCGAGAGCGCCGCGGACTTTGCGACGCAGCCCCAAACTTCGCTCGGGAACGGTGTGGGCGGACAGCTCCAGTGGGCTAGGTAAGCTCCGCCAGAGGGTGAGGAGTCGAATCGTCCGCCGACCCACAACCCCTGGGCGGGTCCGTGGTCGAGGCTGACCAGCGCGTTCACATTCTCGGAGACTCCCGGGCCGAGCGGGCCAAAGGCCGCCCCGTCCCAGCGCGCCACGCGACTCGTGGCAAGGCCGCCCGAACTGGTGAACCATCCACCGGCGTAAAGCGCCTCGCCCGAGCCGTCGTCGTGGACGGCGAGGCTGGTGACCCAATCGTCCAAACCGTCGCCGAGCGCCGACCAGTCCGAACCATCCCAACGGGCGATTCGGGCCGCGGGCTGACCCCCGGCTTCCAGAAACAGGCCACCGACGACCAGTTCGGGTCCGGCGCCGAGTCCCTCGTCAAATTCCGTGATCGCGAACGCGCGGTCGTCGACTCCGGCGCCGACAGCACTCCAAGCATGTCCGTCCCAACGCGCGATGCGCGAGGCGGGCACGCCGCCCGCCGCGAAGAAGTCACCGGCCACGAACAGCGCGGCTCCCGCGCCGTCGTCGTGGACGGCGAGCGCGCGCGGGTAGCTATCGAGCCCCGTGCCGAGTGCGGACCAGGAAGTTCCATCCCAGCGAGCGATGCGCGCGGCCGGAAGTCCGCCCGCCAGGGTAAATCCGCCGGCGACGAACAGCGCGGGTCCGGTTCCATCGTCGAAGACCGCGAGCGAAGAGACGATTAGGTTTGTGCCGGCGCCCAGCGCCGACCACTGGGTGCCATCCCAGCGCGCGATGTTGGCTGCTGGAACTCCTCCAGCGGAAGTGAAGCTGCCGCCTGCGTAGAGCGCGGGTCCGGTTCCGTCGTCGAACACCACGAGCGCAGAAACGGTGATGGAGTTCAGACCGGATCCGAGGGGCGACCACTGGAATCCGTCCCAGCGCGCGACCCGGGACATCGGCTGGCCACCGACTTCCGTGAACCAGCCGCCCGCATAAAGCGCCGGCCCGGTCCCGTCATCGAACTCCGCCAAGCTGGTGATCGCCTGATTCGGAAACCCTCCAGGAACCAGGCTGCCCTGCCAGGTCGCCGTGCAGCCCAAGTCCCCGGATTTCGCAGCGCCGGGCCCGGGGCCTGGATCCCCCACCGAAGCAGCCGCCAGGGCAGCCCAAGCGGGAGCCCCGAGCAGGGAGAACAAAGCGAGCGATCTGCGGTGCAACACGGAAGGACACGGAAGAAAATCCGAATCACCAAAGTAAGGCTCTCCGGCTCACGCGGTGAATCCGGTCTGGCTCCCCGGGCCGAACCGGCCCCCCGGAGGCCTTTCCTAGCCCCCAAGCCCCGCTCCGGGCGCCCCAGCCTCCCGGTCCGCCCTTTTTCTTGCGATCCCACCATGATCCGTCTCGCCCTGTGCCTCTCGCCGCTGCTGCTGTCCGGCTGCTCCTCCTCGAGCGAATTTCAGATCTCGAACGGCTATTTCTTCGACTTCGGAGGCGAAGCTGCCGAGCGCACCGAATCCGGCGTGGTCGCCCCTTCCGTCCACACCCTTTCGATCGATCATGTGTTCGGCGAAGTCGACGTGGCCGCCGCCGGTCCAGGCGAGAACACCGGCTGGGCCTGGACGGTTCAGACCTGGAGCGACGACCGGCTGCTCGCGCAGGAATTCGCTGAGCGGATCGAGCTGTTGGTCACCGAACGCAACGGAACGCTCGAGCTCGTGCTGGAAATCCCGGAGAGTCCCGGGCGGTGGTTGCGCGGAGTGAAATCCCACTTGACCGTCCGCGTGGCGGCCGACTCGAATCTCAGGCTTGGCAATCAACACTCGGTTTCGCGCGTCGGTGGCTTGACGGGAAAGGTCGAGCTCGAGACCGCCCACGGAGACTGTTTCCTCGATCACTTGCCAAACGGTTACGAGGGCCGTCACGGACACGGGGACCTCCACGCGCAGCAGATCGGTTCCAGCTCGATCCACATGGCCCACGGCGACATAGAGCTAACCGAGGTTGGCGGGGAACTCACCGTTCGCTGCCGGCACGGCGCGCTCATCGCCGCAGATGTCCTTGGAGCGTCCGACCTCGAAATCGAACACGGGGACGTTCGGCTCGAGCGTTTGCACGAAACGCGAGCCCGTGGAGCCCACGGAGACTGGACCCTCTCTCTCGTGGCGGGAGATCTCGAACTCGAAGGCCAGCACGGCAACGTGCAAATCGAAATGGAATCCGGTTACGCACGCGCAAGCGTCCAGCACGGTGATCTCCAAGTCGATGCGACCCGAATCCACGGCCTGCTGCAAACCCGGTTCGGCGACCTCGACCTAGGACTGTCCGATCCAACCGGCCTGGCGATCTCCGCCAGCGCCGAGTTCGGCGAAGTCGAAGGCGACCTAACGGAACGACGTCACGACACCGCCGCACCCCACCGCCTGGAGCTGACCGCCGAACACGGCGACATCCGCCTCGACCGCAGGTAGCCCCGCGGATTCGAGCGGACGCTCATGTCGCCCCAGAGCAGCCGTTCTGAGTGCACCTCCACAGGCGCCGCCGGCAGCTAAACCTCGCCGCCGGCAGCTGCGCAGGCAGGGACGAAGACCTGTCGCCCCCACCCTGGCCGCGCGCCAGGCTCATTCCGCCGCGCTGGAGACCTCTTCGGTTTCCTTCGGCGCCCCTGTATCCGGCAGGGCTTCAAGCATTTCGACCATTTGACCTCGGCCGACGATCGAGTGGGCTACCACCGGCTTGTAGGGGTCGTCGGCGGAGAAAATCGCCATGAACGGGATGGACTTCGAACCCAGCTTGGATCGCAGCCCCTCCAGCATGGACGTGTACTCAGAGCCATCGGTTTCGTCGGCCTCGAGCACCAGCACGTTTTTCTCCCGGAACAACGCGGCGACCACATCGGACTCGTAGACGAAGGTCTTGTTCGTCTTGCAGTTCACGCACCAGTCCGCCGTGAAGTCGACGAACACGTTGCGACCGGAAGCCAGCGCCTGTTCAAACCCGTCGGGGGTGAAGTGCACCCAGTCGACGGAGCCCTTGGAGCCAGTATTCGGAGCAACGCCGAAGGACAGCCAGGCCCCCGCGCCGGCCATCGCCAGGCCAGCCGCCAGGTGACGCAAACGGACTCCAGCGGGCTTGTCCCAGGTTGCGAAGCGCCCGTACCACCAGCAACCCAGGGCGACGAACACGAGGAACAGCAGAGTGAACATCAGGTAGTCCGTGTCCAAACTGCGCATCAAGAACAGCACGGTCGCGACCAGCACAAAGCCCATGGCTTGCTTGAACGTCTCCATCCAGGCGCCTGGCTTGGGCAGTTTCTTCAGGAGCTTCGGGTTCGCCGTCAAGAACACGTAGGGCAGCGCCATACCGAGGCCAAGTGCCGTGAAGATGGCGAAAATCGTCATGTTCGATTGCGCCAGGGCCCAAACCAGCGTGCTGCCGAGGAACGGGCCGCTGCACGGGGTCGCGAGCGCGGTGGCCAACATGCCCTTGAAGAAGGCATCCCCGAGTCCCTCGCGGTTGCCGCTGGCCATCTGGCCGACCTGGCTCGGTACGCCGATCTCGAAGACGCCGAACATGGACATCGCAAAGGCGAAGACGAGCCCGATCATGACGATCAAGAACGTGGTGCTCTGGAACTGTTGGCCCCAGCCGGCGCCGGCCGTAATCGCAAAGATCGCTAGCCCCCAAAACACGACCACAATGCCTGCGGCGAAGGCCAAGCCGAGCTGGAACACCCGCGCTTTGCTCTCCCCCGCCTGATTGACGAACGACAGCACCTTGATCGAGATGACCGGCAACACGCACGGCATGACGTTCAAGATCGCGCCGGCCACGAAGGCCAGCAGCAGGTACATCCAAATGCTCTTAGACTCCGACTCTTGGATCTCGAACGGAGGCGGCGTCCAGGCGCCGTAGTCCACGTCCAGGTCACGCGGGTGCGGGCCTGCGGAGTGGCTGGCGGCAGCGGTTGATCCGGCTGCGGAACCGGAAACCTGCTGATCGGCAGCCAGCGGCGCCGGGCCCTCGAACTCGAGACTCAGGTCGGAGGGGAATGCAGCGAAGAGCGCTTCGTTTGAAGCGCTCACCGGCTGCGCGGTGATGGTCTCGCGGAACGGAATGCACTCCCCGCCGTCTTCACAGGTCAGGCCGGAGATCGAAATCTCGATGGCTTCGGCTGAAAAACTGGTCCCACCTTCGAGCTTGCCGATCGAATGCAGAACGATCGTCCCCTCGTGTCCATAGATCCAGACATCGGACCCCCCCGGCCCCACGCCCGGCTGTTCGAGCACCTCTGGCTCGGGCGCGCGGACCTCGCCGAACTGGATGCCCTCTGACTTGAAGCGGACCTTCATCTCCAGGCCGACCCCGTCGGGGTTGCCCTTGTGGAAGTGATAGAGGTGCCAATGGGGCTGGATGTCGATCTCGATCGCCACCTGAACCTCGCCGCCTTCCTCGCGCGCCGCGGCGCTGGCCTCGGCCTTCGCGCCGCCCCCACCAAAGGGGGACTGCGCGGCGGCCGGCTGGGCAACCACGAAGGACAGGCCGGCCACTTGGAGGAGTACGGCCAAGGCCCGGAATAGCGGGCGGTAGGAGGAGCGCAAGATCGATCGTTCGAACACGGCGACGCGGGTCAGAGGTCCAGGGGGGGCGCAGAGCCCCGCCGGGGGGGATCTGCACCGGTACGTTGTTCCGAATCTGGGGGCCGGGTACGAGCCGGCCGGACGGGCAGCGGGGCTTCCTACGGCGAATTCCGCCGGCCGCGACAGTCGCGACCCCAGAAGCCGTCCCTATCTTGGCGTGTAACCGCTCGAAACGCGTCGCGATCCACTCGGTCTCCCCGATTATCGTCCCATGACCACCTCTGCCCTTCCCGGCGTCGCCTCCGGAGCCCTCGGCCTGTTGGCCGGCCTGGCCCTATCGCTCGCCCCGGCCCAGCTCACCCAAGAGCCAGGCGGCTCCGAGGGGGCCCTCCCGCTCGGCTGGCGCCAGCAGCAACAGCGCGCCCTCGACGAACTGCGCGCCGGGCTGATCGGTTCGTGGACCCTGTCTGAGTTTGAGCATGTGACCAACGACCTGTCCGACGTCAACGTGGCGGGCTACCTGGGGATCACCGAGGATCTCCTCACGATCGTCTTGCACACCACAGACCCGGACGCCGGCTCGTTCGACGACCCGCGGCGCTTCCAGGCCGGTGTGCACCACTGGCGATTGTCAGAAGCCAACCGGCTGCAGACAGCCTCGGTCCTCGGTCATTCGAACTTCGCGGGGGGCCAATTGGCGTTCGAGAGGCTTTTCACCACGCGGGAATACGAGCTCGTTGTCAGCGAACGCAACCTCGAGTTGATCCGCGCCGATGGGTCCAAGCTGCGCTTCCTGAAGCTGCCCAAGCAAGCCTTCCCCGAAGCCGCGCTGCTCGGGTTAGATGTTCCTCGCGAAGATTCAGGCGAGACGCCTGCTGGCGAGGGCGGCCAGCGCTAGTCAGGGTCAGCACTGCCCGAACCCACAGGTCGGGCACGTCACGCACCCTTCCTGGAAGGTCAATTTTCCTCCGCACTCGGGGCAAACCACCCGCTTGGCTCCTCCGCTGCCGCGCAGCAACCTTGGAAAGCTGGGCCGGCTCGCTGCGGGTTCCGCCCGAGCTTCCCCGCCCTCAGCCGCTCGCCAGGACTCCGGCGCAACCCGGCCGAGCAGCAAGGCTTCGAAGCCGTGCGTGCGCTTTGCACCCAGGTACCGTTCGAGCGCGAGGACCAATCCCCGAACCGCCGGGCTCGCCGGCAGGCCTTCCGGCGAAAGCTCGTCCAGCGCAAGCTGCAACTCGCCGGACGAACGCAGCCAAAGGGACAGCATCCGACAAGCCGGCACGAGACTCGGATCGCCGGCTCCGGGCGCCTCGAGCGCTGCGCTGACTTCCAGCTCGGTCTCCGTGCGTGGGTCGACCGAGATTCGAACCGACAACATCCCTGAGGACGTGGACTGCCGGAGCGAGAGCGAGGAGAGGAACTCCGGCAACTCCGCCGGTCGCGGCGGGCCGGGTTCGGGCCGGGCGAGCGGGGCAGGCTCTGGAGCCGTGTCCACCCCGCCGCGCTGACTCCCCGACAAGGCCATGGGCTGATGATCGCGCGAGCCGTCCCGGTAGCAGGTCAGCCCGCGAATGTCGTGCTGGACGGCCAAATCGAAAAGTTCGGCCACGTCGTCCGGAGTGGCGTCCGCGGGGAAGTTGATCGTCTTGGAGATCGACGAGTCGCAGTGACTCTGGAAAGCCGCCTGCATCGCGAGATGCCACTTGGGCGCTACATCGCGTGCGGTCACGAACACCTCGCGCGTCAGCTCGGGGACCACCTGGAGATTCCGCAGCGAACCCTCCTCCAGCAAGCTCTCCACCAAATCCTCCGACCAGTACCCGCCCCGGCGCGCCACGCGCTCGAAGGTTGCGTCGACCTCGCGCAGCACTGTCGGCATATCGTTCTCGTCGGCCATGACCTGGCGCAGGTAGGCCAAGCTAAACGCCGGTTCGATCCCGCCCGAGCAGCCGGCGAGGATCGAAATCGTGCCGGTCGGGGCCACCGTCGTACGGAACGCATTGCGCATCGGCGTGCCTTCGCGCCCGTAGCGACTGTCTTCCCAGGCGTCGAAATTGCCACGCTGCTCGCCGAGCGCACGACTGGTCTCGAACGCGCTGGTCGAGAGCACGCGCATGACCTGTTCGCCGAACGCACAAGCTTCTTCGGTGTCGTAGGGCAAGTGCAGTCGGAACAAGGCGTCGGCGAACCCCATCACCCCCAATCCGATGCGGCGAGTGCGACGCGCGGCCTGCTCCAATTCGGGCAACGGCAATTCCCCGGCTTCGATCACGTTGTCGAGGAAGCGCGTGGCTTCGGCCGCCGTTTCGGAGAACCCCTCCCAGTCGAAGTCGACGTCGGCCCCGGTTCCATCCCCTCGTTCGCGCACAAACGCAGCGATGTTGATCGAACCCAAGTTGCACGAGTCGAACGCGTGCAAGGGCTGTTCACCGCAGGGGTTGGTCGCGCGGATCGGACCGAGCTTGGGGACCGGATCGTCCGCGTTGACCCGGTCGACGAAAAACAGCCCCGGCTCGCCGGTGCGGTGGGCCAGGTCGCTCCACTCGCGCCAAAGTTCGCCGACCGTCCACATCGACTCGTCGCTGCGCCGCAGGATCGTGCGCTCGCCGGTCCGCGGGTGGACAACCTCGTGGGGCAAGTCCGGATTCGAGGAGAGCCGGTCCAAGAACTCGTCGGTGACCGCGACCGACAGGTTGAAGTTCTCCAGCTCGCCCAGGTCCTGCTTGACCGACACGAAATCGAGGATGTCCGGGTGATCGCAGCGCAAGATCCCCATGTTCGCGCCACGCCGGAACGCCCCCTGCCGAATCGCAGAGGTCGCCTGGGAGTAGGCCTTCAGGAACGCAACGGGCCCATCGGTGGTTCCGCCGGTGTGACCGATGCGGTCGCCCGTGGGACGCAAGCTCGAGAAATCAAAGCCCGTGCCGCCCCCTGATTTATGGACCAGCGCCGCCGCGTGCAGCGTGGAGTAGATGCCGTCGATCGAATCTTCGATAGGCAACACGAAGCACGCCGAGCACATCGGGTTCGCCGTGCCGGCGTTGTGCAGCGTCGGGCTGTTGGGAAGGAACCGGCGACTGGCCATCAGGCGGTAGAAGCGCTCGGCCCAGCGACCGGCGACCTCCTCCGTCCCGCCGCGGAACGAAAGCTCGGCCCCCGCCACGTGCCGGGCGACGCGCCAGAACAGTTGTCGCGGCGACTCGACCACCGCCCCTGTCTCGTCGCGAAGCAGGTAGCGCCGGCGCAAGACGGTTCGCGCGTTCTCGGTCAGTTCCGGATCGGGCAGGTCGACCGGCGGTGCGGTATGGGAGAACGAACTCTCGCTCTCCCAACGCGCGCCTTCGCCCGGCTCGATCCAGCGCAGCGCACCTTGACCTTCGCTGTGGCCCTCAAAGTCCGCACCGGAGCTGCGCTGCGGATCGGGGGCGGCCTCGGGAATCGACTCTTCGCTCATCGATGCGTCTTCCTACTCGGCACATCGCGGAGCCCGATCACGGCGTGGCCCGCGATCGAGCATCGAAGTGCACGAGCGAACTCGCGCATGCCCAACCCGACGGGCGAAGGCCAGAACAACTTCTTGCTGCGTCCCATATCAGGTACGCGATAGATACAGGTCGCGAGGTAGCCAATGCAAGCTTCGCGCTGAATGACCACCCGGCGCCGCGCGCCGGACCGCCTCAGCGCGAGCGCCGTCGCGCGAGCTTGGCGACGACGACGTCGAGTTCGGGAAAGCGCTGCCAGCGCGCAATGCCCAGCGTCACCAACGCCGCCGTGATCCCACCGCCCAGAATCACGGCCCAGTCGATCGCCGTGCCACCTCCTGGACCGGCGGACTCACCGGCCACCCGGGCGATCCCGCTACCGGCCGCTCGCGCCGCGAGCCCGGCCAGCGCTCCGGTCACCAGCAACTCGAATCCATGCCGCACGTCGCGCTTGTGCGCCCGCGGCAACCCCAGCCGGCGCATCCCCGGCAGCAGCAGCAAAAGGTGCAGCCAAGAGGTCAGCGCCGTCGCGGCGGCTAGGCCTTCCACGTCGAAGTCGAGCCCGAGCAGAAAGACGGCGTTGAGCGCCAGGTTCACGATCAGCATCGCGCACGAAAGGCGAACTGGGGTTCGCAGATCGCCCAGCGAGTAGTACACCCGGCTGGCCAACCCAGCAGCGCCGGCCGGCAGCAAAGCCAGGCCCAAAAGACCGAGCGCCGACGCGACCCGGGCGGCTCCGTCGGCTTCGAACTTGCCGTGCTCCAAAATGCCGGCCGAGATTTCTGGGGCGAGGAACAGCAGGCAGAAGCTCGCCGGGAAGGCGAGGAACGCCACAGCCAGCTGCGCTCGGTCGTGCAGCGCTCGCAACTCGCCCAAGCGCCCCACCGCGCCCAGCGCATTCAGAGCCGGAAACACCGCGCTCGAAGTCGCGGTGGCGATCAACGCGAGCGGGAACTGTTGGATTCTGTTCGCGTAGTAGTGCGCGGTTGGCCCGCCCACCGGCAGCAACGACTCGGCCATCAGGCCATCCACCAACACGTTGATCTGATAGACCGCCGCGCCAAACGCCAGCGGCGCGCTACGGGCGAAGACCGTCCACCCGCCCACTCCAGGATCCGAGCCCGAAGCAGGTGGACTCGACCGGCGGGAACGCAGCAGTCCGAATCGAAACGCCGCGGGCAATTGAACCAGGAGCTGGGTCGCGCCCGCGAGCAACACGGCCCCGGCCAGCCAGCGGACCTGAGTCAGCGGCTCCGAACCGGCTGCCCCCCCCAGCAACGCCAGCAGCGAACCGATCCAAACCACGTTGAGAGCGACGGGCGCGAGGTTCGAACTGAAGAAATGTCCGCGCACCGCCAGCGCGCCCGCAAACAACGCCGCCAGGCAAATCAACAGAACGAACGGCAACATGCGGATCGCCAGCTCGAGCGCTGCACCGGCCCCTTCCAACTCGCCCAACCAGCCCGTATGTAGGGTCGGCGCGAGAAGAAACAGCGCCAGCATGCTTCCCGCGCAGACTGCGGCCAGGATCCACGTTGTCACGCGTAGGGTGCGGCCGAACACCAAGCGCCCTGCTTCATCGCCCTGCTCGTGGTCCACCTGGGTGAGCACCGTCTGCAGAGAGGTCGAAAGCGCCCCCTCCCCGAAGAACCGGCGAAACAGATTCGGAACCCGCCAGGCGGTCAGGAAGGCATCAAAGACCGCTGAGTTCGCGCCGAATAGAACAGCCGAGAGAATCTCGCGGACAAATCCGAGCAGCCGACTCACCAAGGTCAACGCCGAAACGAGCAGCGTCCGCAAAAGCAATCCGCTGTGGCGATCCACCACGCGGTCGGCGTGTTCCTTGACAACCGGGCTCCCTTCTTGAGACCTTCTCGACTCGGAAGCAGGCTCGCTGCCTAGAGGACTTTCCGGGGAGCCGGAGGGATTCGAACTAGGCGACAACAAGTGGAACCGGCCGGAGCGAAGGCCGCAGCAGAGCATAGATGCCTGCCGACCCGGGAGGATCACGAACCCATGCCGGAGCACCGCCGGAGAATCTGCTGCCCTGCCCGTGGCGGCCGCTCCCGGCGAAATCGGCCGAGCCTTCCCAGTTCGCTGGGCCCTGCCCATTCACTAGGTCAACCCGCTCTCCCCCCCGGGCCCTGACAGCCCTACCC
>CAZUCE010000055.1:0-22538 GCA_964619265.1 uncultured Planctomycetaceae bacterium | reverse complement strand
GGGGGAGGCGGGCGCAGCGTGGAGCTTGCCCCATAGGGGGGGCCGAACAAACCTCGGATGCAGGTTCGGGGAACGGGAGGACCGCACGGATCGTCCTTTGACTTGGGTGGGGAGCCCGCGAGCGTAGGATCCGAATTGCCCGATGCGACTGTTGAGCTTCGTTCTGTTGACCGCCGTCCTGTTCGTGGCCGGTCGCTTCGTCCCGGTCATCGGGGGGCTGTGGCGTGGCTTGCCGGTTCTCGCGTTGCTGGCTGCGGCCAGTCTGGCCGGCATCCTCCTGGAACGGACCGGAGAGGCTTCCCGCGTTCGGCGCCGAGCCCGAAGCCAAATCGCGGACCTGGCCCGGGTGGACACACCCGCCCAGCGCGCCAAGCTCGGGGTGGCTTTGCTCACCGCCGGGCGCCCCCGAAAGGCCCTCCGGCCCTTGGCCGAGTCCCGGGCTGCTGCTCCTTCGAATGCCGAGCTGGCTTGGCGCCACGGCCAGGCCCTCCTCCGGGTCGGGCAGAACGAAGAGGCCCGCGAGGCTCTCGAGCAGGCCGTGCAGATGGAAGAGGAGTTGGGCTACGGCCGGGCCCAGTTGGACCTCGCCCAGGTCTGCGCTCGCCTGTCGGACTGGCGCGCCGGCCTGGAAGCGCTGGAACGCTTCGAACGAAACCACGGCGCCAACTTTGAGTCAGCCTACAGCCGCGGGCGCATCCATGCCCAAGCCGGCGAACGCGCCTTAGCTCGCGAAGCCTACAAGGAGGTCTTGGAGCTAGCCAAGGAGGCGCCGCGCTACCAGCGCGGACGGGCCGGTTGGTATGCCCTGCGCGCGGCGGTTCGCCGCGCGGTGTGAGGCCCTCAAGCAGGAAGCCTAAGCCGGAAGCGCCAAACCGACAGACCTGCAAACAAGGCGGTCACGCCGAGCAGCGGCAGGGCGATGCGCAAGTCGAGCTGCATGGAGCGTTCCAGTTCCATGTAGCGATCCACATCGGTCAATCGAAACACCGAAACATCGGTCAACGTCTCGATCATGTACGAACTGAACTCGAGCATGCCGATGACCAGTACGAAGAAGGCGATTCGGGTGGGTTGAGTTCCGACCGTCGAGGCGAAGAAGGTCACGGAGTAGACCGCCAGCAAGAACAGACTCTGGTGCGCCGAGGCAAGCAGAAGCAACCGCGTATCAAAGTCGATCGGGATGTCTTTGACCATCAGCATGGCGGGGACGCACAGGCTGCTGACAAACACAGGCACAACCACGGAAAAGGCCCCAGCGAAAAAGCGCTCGAGCAGCAGGCGGGTCCGCGTCACCGGGCGAGCAAGCCAAATTTCGAGGGTTCCGCGCTGGGATTCGCCGGCGACCGCGCCGCAGGCAAACAAAGCCGCCGCCGCCACGCCAACGGTGTTGCAACCTTTGAAGTAGTGCTGCCCGGCGATGTACGCCCACAGGCCGCCTTCCTCCAGTTGGCCGACCAGGTCCTTGAGGGCTGGGATCGGAACCAGGGAGGAATATTTGCCGATGTTCTTAGCGAAAGTCGGAAAGTAAAGCAGCGCAGCAAACAGCGCGATTCCCAAGACCAGCGATAGGCCGAGAGTTCGCCAGAGGGTCGCTCGAATCAGCTTCGGCATCAGACTCCCTCCACGCCAAAAACGTCCCGGTAGAGCTCTTCGAGCGACGGCGCGCCGAAATCCAGCCGGGTTGGGGGCGCGAGGGATGGATCCCCGGACAGCTCGCGGAGAAACTCCCGCGGGTCTGCACTCGAGATCAAGACACTGAGCGAGTCGTCGCGCCTATGGAGCACTTCGGCGCCGTGGGCGATCGCGAACTTCTCAGCGGCGACGGATTGCTCGGGGCTCGCGTAGCCGATGCGCAGCATCCGCCTGCTGCGCGCGCGCAGCTCGGCAGCCGACTCGTCCGCGACCAGCGCTCCGCGTTCTAAGAACAAGAGTCGATCGCAGGCTCGGTCGACTTCGCCCAAGTGATGGGACGACAGCAAAATGGTGCGGTGCGGCGCTCGGTCTTCGTCGAGCAGGTCGAGGATCTGCTTGCGCTTGGTAGGGTCAAGACCCTCGGTGGGCTCGTCGAGGATGCGCAGGGGGACGTCGGGGGCCAGGGCGGTTGCGAACAGCAGCTGGCGCTTCATACCGTGGCTGTAACCGCGGACCGGTCGTTCGATCGGAAGCTCCAGGTGTTCGCAAATCTGGACCGCCCGACGAAAGGCGGCGCGGGGCCGGCCGCGCAGGCCAAAGCGCAGATGCTCGATCCCGGTGAGCTCACGGTAGGTCGCCAGTTCCCCAGGCGCGAAGGTGCAGCGCTTGCGCACCTCGATGCCGTCGCCTCGCAGGGGGGTACCGGCCACTTCTGCGGTTCCGGAGCTGGGCCGGATCAAGCCGACCAGCAGCCGCAGAAACGTGCTCTTGCCGCTCCCGTTGGGTCCGACCAACCCGACCACGCCACCTAGTTCGAGATCGAGATCCAAGGGCAGCAACGCCCGGAGCTCGCCGAAGTTGCGCGCTAGGCCCCGGGTTTGGAGGGCCAGTCCGGGTTGGCTCCGAGGCTCTTTGGGATCGGCGATGGAGGTCGGGGAGGTGTTCTTCACGGCGCGGCAGTATGGACCGCCTTTGCGCCCGCTGCACCCCGCGGACCACAATCGGGGCGTGAACGGGAAGCACTTGAACTCTGGCGCGGCCGCGGCGCCGCGGGTCGTCCTGAAGCAGGACGGCTTCGGACGCATGGAGCGGGTCGAGACCGAATCTGGTCCTTTGGCCGTCCGCGTGCCCTGTGGTAGCCGGACCCCTGGATCGCGCTGGGTCGCTCGCCTGCTCGCACGACGAGAGCAGCGAGCCATCGATCACTTGGTGGAGTTTCCAGGTCTTGCGGGACGGATCCCGCGGCCGGTGTCCGTACCGGACCTGCCCGGAGCGCGGGAATTCTTGGACGGCGAGCCCCTGTGGCGAGCCCCGCGCTTGCCGCGCGACTACTTCGAACTCCTAGGGGATTTGGTGCGTGAACTCCACGCGGCCGGGGTTTGCCACAACGACCTGCACAAAGAGCCCAACATCCTGGTCCTCCCCGACGGGCGCCCCGGGTTGATCGACTTCCAACTCGCGAGCGTCCACACCCGCCCCAACTCGCGATCGTCTCGCGTGCGGCGAGCGGAGGATCTGCGCCACATCGACAAGCATCGCCGACGCTACGAACGTCGCGGGGCTCCGAAAACCGAACGCGACCGCGCCGGGCGAGCGAAGCGCTCGTTGCTTTCGGCCGGCTGGCGCCGCTTCGGCAAGCCGGTCTACAACAGCATCGTTCACGGACTGTTCGGTCAGCCCTCCAGCGAACCCCGGCGTCCTGAGTCGGGGCCGTGGCCAGAGTGGACGGCGCCCTTGGGCGCAGGCGTCAGTCCTGCGGCGGGTGAGCGCGGCGAGCGAGCTTCAAGAAGTTCTCCAGGATCTGCGTGCCGCCGGGACTGAGGATCGACTCAGGGTGAAACTGGACGCCAAACAGCGGCCGGTCCCGGTGGCGCAGGGCCTGAATGCCGCCCTCGAGGTCGCGGGCGGTGACTTCCAGCTGCTCCTCCGGAAAGCTCCCCGGCTCGACCACGAGTGAGTGATAGCGGCCGACTTCCAGGGGGGCTGGTAGGCCCTCGAACAGGCCGCTTCCGGTGTGGGTCAACCGGGCGGCGTGACCGTGGATCGGCCGCGGGCCCCGGAGGATCCGAGCGCCGAAGGCCTGGGCCAGGACTTGATGCCCCAGGCAGACCCCAAGAATCGGGACCCGGGCTTCCAAGGCGACCCGATGGGCCAATTCGGCGCGATCCGGGGGACCCGGTCCCGGTCCCAGGACGATCGAGGCCGGTTCGAGCTCGAACACCTCTTCCGCGGACAGGTTTTCCGCCGAAGCCACCCGCACCTCGGCCCCGAGCCCGGCAAACGCCTGGGCCAGGTTGAAGGTGAACGAATCGCGATGATCAATCAGCAGCAGCATGGGCGGGGGAGCGGGAGCATCCGAACGGGCGCTCGAGCCGGCTCTGGGATCGGGACCGCTCAAAGGCGCCCGCTGGGGGACCTCGGCAAGCGCCAGTGGATCGGCGCCGGCCAACCAGGCTAGCCTCTGCCCTGTCATGCAAACGGTCATTGTGGGAGCGGGGGAAGTGGGCTTGTACCTGGGCGACATCCTGTCGCGGCAAGGCCATCGGGTCAGCATCGTCGATTCGGATCCGGAAAAGACCAAGCGAGTCCGCGAGTCGCTCGATGCGGCTGTGATCGACGGGGACGGGACTCGGGCCGAAACCCTGGGCGACGCGGGGGTCTCCGAGGCCGACCTGTTTGTCGCCGTCACGGACAACGATCACGTCAACCTGATCGCCTGCAGCCTGGCCAAGAGCCTGGGGGCGGCGCGGGTGATCTTGCGGTTGCGGGACGTGCAGCGACTGTCCAACTACCACTTTTTCTACAAGCGCACCTTCGGCTACGACGTCGTGCTTTCGACCGACGAGTTGGCCGCCGAGGAAATCCTCGCGACGGTACGCGAGCAACACGCGCTCGAAGTCGAGTCGTTCGCCGACGGCCGGGTCCAGCTGCGGCGCCTGCGAATTCGTGCGAAGAGCGAATTGACTTCGGACACGCTCGCGAACCTCAGTCTGCCCGCCGGCATGTTGGTGGCGGCGATCAGCCGCGGCGAACAATTCTTCGTGGCCCACGGTTCGGATCGGCTCGAGGTCGGCGACCAGGTCTACTTGATTGGGCGGCGCGGCGATCTGGATCAATTTGAAGCGCTTTCCGGCGCTGCCAAGTTGGGGCGACGTAGCGTCGTGATCATGGGCGGAGGCCGCATCGGCGTCCGGCTGGCGGACAAGCTCTCTGAATTGCCCGGCGTCTCGGTACGCATCCTCGAGCGCGACGCCATGCGCGCCAAGGAAATTGCTGCTCAGTTCGGATCCAACGTGATGGTCTTGGTGGGGGACGCAACCGACATCGACTTGCTCAGCGAAGAGCGCATCGACGAGGCCAACAGCTTTATCGCGACCAGCGCCGACGACGAAGACAACATCATTGCCTGCCATTTGGCGGGAACGCTGGGCGTCGAGCGCACGGTGGCGATTCTCGACAAGGCTTCCTATCGCAAGGTGTTCGACAGCCTGCACATCGACAAGGCCATCTCGCCGCGGCTCCTGTGCGCCAAGCGCATTCTGCGGTTTGTGCGTTCGAGCTCGGTGGCTTCGGTCGCGGTGGTGGCCGAAGGGCGCGCCGAGGTGCTCGAGCTGGTGGCACGCTTCGGGCGTGGGCGGAGCGACCGCAAGGTCAAGAACCTGGGCCTGCCCAAAGGTGTCGTGATCGGCGCCGTGGTCCACGGAGAAGAAGCGATCATTCCCCACGGGGACACCGTCGTGCACGAGGGGGATCGCCTGATCCTGTTTTCGAAGCCCGAGGACGTCGAAGCGCTCGACAGCCTCTTCGACGCCGAGGAGACGACCCCCGCCCCGTGAACCTGCGCGCCGTTCTGTGGCTGCTCGGGCGGGTGCTGATCCTGCTCGCGGTCTTCCAGCTGGTTCCGGTCGCCGTGGCCGGCTACTACGGCGAGCTCGCCGAGTTGCGCGCTTTTTTGGCGTGCGCAGCCGCCACAGCGACCTTTGGTGCTTTGGCCGGGTTCCGCAATCGTTCGGCCACCCAGAACGCCGAGGGACGTCCGGATTTCTTCCGCCGCGAAGGCCTGGCGGCGGTGGGGGTGAGCTGGATCGTCGTACCGATCTTCGGCGCGCTGCCGTATCTGACCGCCGGCGTCATCCCAGCGCCCATCGACGCTCTTTTTGAGTCGGTTTCGGGCTTCACGACAACCGGCGCGACCATCCTGTCCGGCGAGTCGATCGATGCGCTGCCGCGCTCGATCGCCCTTTGGCGTTCGTTCACCCATTGGCTGGGCGGCATCGGGATCGTGCTGGTTTTCGTGCTGTTGTTCCCGCTGGGGGGGCGCAGTCTGTTTCGATCCGAGGTGCCGGGCATCGCCCGCGAGGCCAGCGCCCACCGGGTTCGCGACGCGGCCTACGGTCTGACACGGACCTACCTCGCGCTCACGTTGATCGAAACCGGGCTCCTGATGCTGTGCGGACTCGACCTATTCGAGGCCACCAACCACGCCTTCAGCACGATCTCCACCGGCGGTTTCTCGACCCATTCGGAGAGCATCGCCTACTACACCTCCTGGGGCGTCGAGGCGGTCCTGGTGGTGTTTATGTTGGTGGCTGGCGTCAACTTCGGTTTCTACGACAACTTCCTGCGCGGCAACGGCCGCAACGCGCTGAGGGCGGCCTACAAGTCGAGCGAGCTGCGTGCCTACGCCGCGCTTGTGGTCGCGGGAACCTTGGCCGTGGCCTTCTTCCTTTGGTTTTGGGGAGGCTCGAATGGCGAGCCGCTCACCCCTGAGTCCGCCGGACTTCCCGACTACTCAAGCCTGACCCTGTGCTTGCGCGACGCGATGTTCACGGTGGCTGCGGTGCAGACCAGCACCGGTTTTGCGACGGCTGACTTCGACCGCTGGCCGGACGTGTGCCGAATGATGCTCATGTTCCTGGCCTTCGTGGGCGCCTGCGCAGGTTCGACGGGCGGCGGACTCAAGGTCGTTCGCTTCCTGATCGTGGCCAAGGCGGCCTTCGTGGGGGTCCAGCGCTTCTCGCGGCCGCGGGCCATCTATGGGGTTCGCATCAACGGCCAGTCGGTCAACGACGGGTTGGTCGAGTCCCTGATGGCCTACTTCGGCCTGTGGTTCCTGGTCTTCCTGGTCAGTGCCGTGGCGCTGACCGGCATGGGAATGTCTTTGGTGGGAGCCTCCACCGCCGCCCTCGCAGCGCTCAACAACATCGGCCCAGGACTCGAGGTGGTCGGCCCGGTACAGAACTTCGGCGGCCTGCCGACCCTAGCCAAGGCGCTGCTCGGTCTTCTGATGCTCCTTGGGCGCCTTGAGTTCTACGCCCTGGTCGTGCTGGTCATCCCGCGCTTCTGGCGCTCCTGAAGTACTAGAAAAGGCTCTAGAGCAGATCCGGTCGCCTCACCGCCGGTTCCTGTTCGCGGAGGTCGCGTCGGTAGGCCACCAGACGCCACAGGTCGGTTGGGCCGACGGCGGTCAGGACGACCCGATCGGGACCTTCGCCGATCAACGCCAGGCGTCCGGAGAGCAGCCCAAGCAGGCGCGAGTGTCCGTCGTCTCCGAGGACGAAGATCCCGGCGCCGGTTTGATCCGAAGCTTCGTCGAACGGCGCTTGGACTTCGAGCAGGATCCCCTCGACACCCTCAAGCTTGACGATGCGTCCATCCACCTTCCAGGGGCCGCTCGGGCCGCGTCCACGGATCTCGACCGGCTCGCCGTCTGAGGGGTCGCGGAACGACAGCGCGACGGTAGGGAGTTTGAGGGGAACGTCGATGGTGTAGAGGTCGCCTCCGATCGGCTCGATCAGGCCTGGCTCGATGGAGGGGCCGTCCCCGAACCAGACCACCAACTCGGCGCGACCGGCCTTGGCCGTGCGGCCAAGGAAGGCCACCCCGTGGGTGGTGGAGACTCCGAGTTCGGTGCCCTGGGGAGTCTGCACCAGGACGATCGGGTCGGCCAGGTTCGAGTAGGTCCGGCACCCCGCCAGCAAGGCGAGGATCGAGGCGAAGAGGAGGGCGCGCGTCATGCCTGCATTCTGGCAGGATGGCACCCGACACCGAAACCCCATGCGAACTCCTGTCCTGCTCGTTGCCGGCGCGCTGCTGGCCGCCTTGATCTGGAATCTGGTTGGAGACTCACCGCCCAAGGGAGGCTCCGAGCTGGATCCAGGGGCCCTTGCGGCCGTTCCAGGCGGCGCGTTGGGCACAGCTTCGGAGGGCGGCACCGCGGTGGAGTTGCTCGCAGAGTCCGGTCCGGAGGTTCGCGCGGAAACCCGAATCGAGGCTGGGACGCTCGGCTCCGCGCCCCCAGCGACCGCGGACGACTCGGGGGGCATTCGAGTCACCGGGCGGGTCGTGGACACGGAGGGGGGCGCCATCGCCGGTGCTTGGTTGCGAACCTCTGAGCCGGTGGCCGGGACTCTCCTCGAGTCCACGGCCGACGATCAAGGTCGCTTCGAGTTGCACGTGCCGCTTGCGTTGCTCCAGCGCCTCCCTTGGATTCATGTGGGCGCGCCCGGATTCGTGAGCGATCGCCGGGTCCTGGGACTCCAGCCTGGCGACGGGGCGCTTGGGGACATCGTTCTGCGGCCGGGCGCGGACGTCAGCGGAATCGTGGTGGACGCCCGCGGGCTGGGGGTGGAAGGCGCGCTTTTGCTGCCCGGTGAACCGCTGGTCCAGCCCTCGGGTTTTGCGCTTGGCGAGCTGGTGGTTCAAGCCGTGCCGCTGGCGCGTACAGGTTCCGGCGGCCGGTTCAAACTGGAAGGCCAAGCTTTGGGTCCGCTGCGCGTTCACGTGTTTCATCCGAGGTTTGCCACCGCGACGGTGGATACCTCGGTGCAGGTTCGGGGGCAAACCGAATGGCGCATCGAACTGGAGGAGGGAGCGTCTCTCGCGGGCCGGGTGGTGGAACTTCCGGCCTCAGCTTCCTTCCATGTTCGCGCGATTCCGGTTGGCCGCGACGCCGAACCTCGGTCGGTGGATGTCGACCAAGGGGGTCGCTTCGAACTCGCCGGGCTCCAAGCTGGAGCCGTCTATCGCTGCGGGCTGTTCCAGGGGGAGCTTCAGGGCCCGCGCAATGAGGAGACAGCTCGTGCGGCCGATCTGGATCAGCCCTTTGGCGCGCCCAGCTCGGACACCGTCGACGCCACCTCAGCGGACGGCCCGATCGAGCTGGTTTACACCGGGCTGACTCGGGTCAGCCTTCATGCGGTCTCCGCAGGGGATGGAGCGACCCTGGATGAGTTGAGCGCCTATCTCCAAATGGGCTCCGTGCTGGTCGAATTGAGCCCTCACAGGGAGGCGGAGACCGCGGCAGCGGGCCGCTTCGAATTCGGCCTGGGGGAGGCCTATCCCGACGACTTCGGAGGTCAGGGGCCCGAAGCGATGTTTGTGCACCCCGACTACTTGGAACATCGCGTTCGTTTGCCGAGCCAGCGTCCGATCGGAGAATTGGACCTCGGGCAAGTGATCTTCGAGCCCGCGCCCCGGGTTTCGGTCAGGGTCACCGACGCGGTCACCGGTGTGGCTTTGCCCAGCGCGGAAGTTCGACTTCGCTACGGCGATTCCGTCGAGCCGCCAGCTCGAGCGACGAACCGGGATGGAACGGTCAACTTCCCTGTGCAGGCTGGCCGCTCGTTCGATCTGTTCGTGCGAAGGGGTGGCTTTGCGCCGGCGCAGATTCGCGAACTCCGGCACGCGGGCGACGAGGACCTCGACGTGCCGATCCAGATGACGCGCGGGTCGATTCTCGAAGTGGCGGTCCTCGAATCCGGCGGATCGCCTTCCCCGGGGGCCCGCGTGGTTTTGTACGGAGAGGATCCCCTCGAGATGGAACCCTTGGTGGGGAACGAAGGTCCCGGCGGGGTGCACGTGGTCAGCTACCTTCCCGCGGGTCGCTATCGGGTGACGGCCTCGCGGGAGGATTGGCCCGCAAAGGAGTCTGAAAGCCCCCCCGTCTATGTGGATCTGAATGGTTCGGAGACGAAGCGGATCCAAGTGCAGTTGCCTCCGAGTTCGATCTTGTCCGGATCGGTGTTTCTCGGGCCCGAGCCCTTGGCCTCAGCGTCGATTGAGCTTCGGGTTTTGGACCCGGAGGATCCTGCGCGCTTGTTCGGTGCGCGGTTTGAGGCGACCACCGACGCGGGTGGCCGGTTTGAGATGACCGTTCCAGTACCCGGGGCCGAGGTCGAACTCACGGTGCGTCACAGCGACTTGGCGGCGCCTTATCGGGAGTTCCTGCGGGTCGTCTCGGCTTACACGCCGGTGGAGATCCGCATTCCGAATGCCCGGCTCACCGGCCGCGTGCGCGACGGCCGCGGAAGGCCCGTGGGGGGAGCCCTGGTGAGAGTGCTCGTACCAGACAGGCGAACTCCGGATCGCTTCGAACTGGAAGGCTCTGGGTCCCAGGTGCTGGTCGTCGGCGGCAAGCGGGCGCTTGCGGACGAGCAGGGCAGATTTGAATTGGAAGGGCTGCCCGCGGGCGTCGAGTTTCATGTCCAAGCGCGGCCACCCCAGCGCCTGCCGAACCTCACCCTGGCTCGCAGCGAAACGCTGGAGCTCGCCCCGGACGAGTCGTACGAGGGGCTTGAGTTGGTCTTGCTGGAGGGCGGCACCCTGTGGATCGAGCCCGAGGATGCCAGCGGTCAACCGGTCGTGGCTTGCTTCGTGATCGCGACGGCGCCCAGCGGCGTGAGCGAGCAGGAGCGCCGGGCGTACGTGGGTTCCGAAGGTCGCCTCGAATTGCTGGCGTTGGCCCCGGGAACCTGGGAGCTTCGAATTCAGCGGCTGGGATCGGGGGAGAGTCAAAACCACTCGGTCGAGATCTTCCCCGGGCAAACCGAGACTCTTCGGCCACGCTTCGAGCATTGATTTCGAATCGCCCGAGCGCTCCACTCGGATCCATGGAAAAGCCCACGGCTCTGGTCTGCGATTTGGACGGGACTCTGGTCGCCGACGATGGGGCGATTCGCCCGCGGGTGGCGGATGCGATCCGCGGGCTGATCGAGCGCGATGTGCCGGTGATGGTTGCGACCGGCCGGTCCGAATCGGGCTGCGTGGAGATCGCTGAGGAGCTCGGATTGAAGTTGCCGGTTTCGGTCTACAACGGCGCTGGTTTGTGGAACGCCGCCACCGGGACGCTGCTCGAAGAGCGGGTGCTTTCGAATCGGATCGTCGCGCGGGCGCTCGAGTTGGCCGCCCGGGACGAGCTGCTGACCGTGGCCATGCAGCGCGGCGCGAAGTTCGCTAGCCGGCCGCGCAACGCCGTCGAGCAAGCGGGGCTCGGCGGGCTCGAAAACCTCTCGATCCAGCCCCTGGAAGAGCTACCACGCGAAGTTCTGATCCGCATTGGTTTCTACTCGGACCGCCACGGCGGCTCGGCCGAATTCTGTACGCACGTGGAAGCCGCGCTCGACCAACCCTGCTACCTGACCGACTTTCCCTTGCGGGTGTTGGCCCAGCACCGAAGCAGCCCGCTGCAGGCGGTCGACGTGCAACCGCCCTGCCGCGGAAAAGCCGAGGCGCTCCGCTGGCTCTCGGAGGAGCTGGCTATCGATCCGGCCGGGGTCGTCGCCATCGGGGACGGCTCCAACGATGTCCCCATGCTGCAGCGTGCTGGTTTGGGGGTTGCCATGGCCGAGTCCATGGACCGTGCCCACGCCGCGGCCGATCGAATCATCGGTTCTTGCAACTCCGACGCGGTCGCGGATCTGGTCGACGAACTGTTCGGCTAGGCGTTGCCGTCGCGGGGTCCGCGCGATTCGGGGGTGGCCCGGCGATCGCGGTCCGTCCACTTGGGCGCCTCGAGCACGACGCAGCCTTGGCAGGGCTCCGGGTAGTCCTTGGCGTACATGCGCCGGCGGAGCTCCTGCATCGGCTTTCCGTTCCAGACCGCCTCGACGCCTGCTTCGAGCACGTTGCCGAGCTCCAGCTCTTGCGGGGCGCGGCAGCAGGGGTAGGTGCGTCCGTCCGGCTCGACCTTCAGGTAGTTGCCGACCATGGGGCAGAACCCCGCATTTTGTACCGCGAGCTCTGAATGCATGAGCTCCATCACGCCGCCCGATGAGACGCGGACGTCGGAACTGCCATGATTCCACTGGCCTCCGAGCGGCGCGTGCACTTCATAGACCAAGCTGACACCGCGCTGGCGGGCCCGCTCGCGCATGGCGTCCAGGCGCGCGGCCACGTGGGCCTCGCCGACTTTGGAAAACGGATCGAGCTCGGCGAATTCGTGGCTGTTCTCGAGCAGCTCGAGGACCGTGATGTGCGTGCCGCCCAGTTCGGCGACGAAGTCCACATACTCCTCCAGAGACTCGAGGCCATCGATTGCGAGCACCATGTGGAACACCACCGGGATGCCGACCTCGCGACAGCGAACAATCGCGCGACGGGAGTTCTCAACCACGGTTTCAAATACCGCCGGAGCCCGGAGCTTCTCGAATACGGCCTTCTCGTGGGAGTCGATCGAGAGCGTCAGTCGATGCAACTGGGGCAGCATCTTCTCGAGGATCTCCTCGTCGAGCAGCATCGCGTTGGTGATGATGTCGAGTTGGATGCGGTACTTCTCGATCAACGGCCACAGGCGCGAGAAGTTGTTGAGCAGGGGCTCGCTGGTCGCCGACGGCGTCCACAGGGTTGCGTAGCGAAACAGCTCTTCCAGCAACGGCTCCTGGGCGGGGAGCGGCGTTGAGACGACCGGCGGATTCTCCACTTGACTGCACATGATGCAGCGCAGGTTGCAAGCTGAGTTGGTGGAGTACTCGAGGTAGTAGGGCCGCGATTCGAAAACCAGGCGCTGTTCGCCTAAATCGCGGGTTAGCGCGACGAAATTACGCAGCTCTAGCTCGTGCTTGGCCGGACCTCCATCCGCGTGCCGCGGCTCGCAGTGGGGGGGGAGCTGGGTTTCGGCGAGGTCGGGGCGCTCCTCGTTCATGGGTCCATAACTAGCACACCCTCTGCCAGCCAGGCCGGCCGAGCCAGGGGATGTTTTGTACCTCGGCACACCGCGCAGGAACCCTTGAGCCAGGCTGCCTCCAATCTGCCCTTGGATTCGCGATCCAAGGGGCTGGAGCTTGGTGAGTTGCGGGCGGACACCCCACCGGCTGTATCCACCACCCCCGAGGCCAAAGGGGAAGAGGCTGCCCCCGCTGTTTGAGCCCGCGCACCGAAACCCTGGGGGCGAGCGCGCTTTCAGTCTTCGCTCTTGGACTCAGAACCAGATCCGGCGCCGCTCGAATCGGGTTTGGAGTCGGGTTTGGAGTCGGCTTGCGCGCCTTTTTTGTAGGAGTCGGACCGGTAGTCGGTCTCGTAGAAGCCCGAGCCTTTGAACAGGATGGCCGCGCCCGTTCCGATCTGCCGCTTCAGCTTGTTCTTGCCGCATTCCGGACACTTGCGCTTGGGCGATTCGGTCATCGACTGGAAGATCTCCAGCTTGGTCCCGCAGCTCTCGCAGAGGTAGTCGTAGGTAGGCATCAGCTGGCTTCTTCTGTCTCGGGCGCGGATTCCTCGGAAGTCTCCTCCGGAACGGCTGCCTCGGGATCGGCTTCCGCAGCGGCCTCCTCCACAGGCTCGACCGGTGCCGGCGGTGTCGCGACGACGACCTGAGCGAAGCGTAGGGGGCGCCCCTGGAACAGGTAGCCGCGACGAACCGTGGTCTGGATTTCCTCACGCTCGCGATCTTCTTCCTCGATCTTCGAGATCGCCTGGTGAAGCGAGGGGTCGAACGGTCCTGATTCGTCGATCGGTTCGACTTCGGCGTTGTCCAGGAGGGTGACCACTTGCTTGCGCACCAGCTCGACACCGAAGCGCATGTTCTTCGCGTCCTCGCTGTCCGCTGGAGAAGCCAGCGCCATGTCCAGGTGATCCAGAACCAGCAGAAGGTCGTTCAAAAGGGGCTCAAGTTTCCGCCGGACACCGTTCTCCAGGTCGTCGGTGGCCCGTCGCCGCAGGTTCGCGTAGTCGGCTTTTGCGCGCTGCCAATTGGCCAGGTACTCGGCGCTCTCAGCGGCCACCTTGTCGAGTTCGGCGCGCATGTCCTCGGATCCACCGTCGCCTTCGGCGGTGGTCGCTCCGTTCTCTTCGTCTTGGTTCTTCTTCTTTCGCTTCATCGGTGGGTCCAGGTTGCCGGGTCAGGACTGGAAGTAGCCGGTGATCTTCTCGAGCAGGCTCTTGGCGCCGGGCTTCGCCGCTTCGATTTCGTCGAACTCTTGGAGTAGCTGTTTTTGGTGGTCGCTCAACTTCTTAGGGACCTCCAGGAAGGCGCGTACCAATTGATCTCCGCGTCGGCCGGTGGAGCCGTCGGGGTGAACCTGGGGCAAGCCCTGGCTGCGAAGCCGGAACACCTTGCCGACCTGGGTGCCGGCCGGAATCGTGAGCGTTCCCGAGCCGCGCAGGGTCGGGATGTCGACCTTGGCGCCGAGCGTGAGCTGCGCGAAGGTGAAGGGAACTTCGGTCATCAGGTCCGGACCGGAGCGCTGGAAGACGGCGTGTTCGATTTCCCGAACCACCACATATAGGTCGCCGCGCGGTGCGCCCGGGTCACCCTCGTCGCCTTGGTCCGGCATGCGGATGCGCATGCCTTCTTCAACCCCAGCGGGGATCTTGAGGGTCACGTCGGATTTCTTGGGCGTGCGTCCTGAGCCTTCACAGCTATTGCACGGGTGTTCGACGCGAGCTCCGCGACCGGCGCAAGCTGGACAAGCCGTCATGACCTGGAAGAAGCCTTGGTTGCGTGCGACCTGCCCGCGTCCGCCGCAGGTGGAGCACGCGACCGGCTTCTCGCCGTCCTTGCCGCCGGTTCCGGTGCAACTGCTGCAGCGCTCGTGGCGGGTGAGCGAGATGGTTCGCTCGACGCCGCCGTCGATCTCTTCGAGGCTCAGATCGAGAACGACTTTGAGGTCGCGGCCCGGCTGAGGCCCGCCGCGGCTGCGTCGGCCGCCGCCTCCAAACAGATTGCCAAACAGGCCGCCACCACCGCCGCCGCCGCCGAAAACATCTCCGAACGCCTCGAAGATGTCCTCTAGGTTCGTGAACCGCGTTCCAGCGCCACCCATTCCGCCCTCGAAGGCGCGGTGCCCAAACTGGTCGTACTGACCGCGCTTGGTCTCGTCGCCCAGGACGTCGTAGGCCTCCGCGGCTTCCTTGAACTTGGCTTCCGCGCCGGTATCGCCTTGGTTGCGATCCGGATGGAATTGGAGCGCTAACTTGCGATAGGCCTTCTTGATCTCCTCGGGAGAGGCGGTGCGCTCAACTCCGAGCACTTCGTAGTAGTCGCGCTTGCCGGCCATGGGAGAGTCTTGCGGAGGGCGTGGGGAGGTGGTGGACATAAACAGGGCGCCCGGGACTGCCTGCGGCAGTTCCGGGCGCCCCGGGGAAACTGGAGTCAGCTCATCGAGCCTTCGACGGAATCCTGATCCTCTTTGACGTCCGTGACCATCGAGTCGGTGGTCAGCAACAGGCCGGCGATCGATGCGGCGTTTTGGAGGGCGGAGCGCACGACCTTGGCCGGATCGATGATGCCGGTCTTGACCATGTCGACGTACTTCCGCTCAAGAGTGTTGAAACCGTAGGTTTTGCCCTTCTCGCGGACTTCCGCGGCCACCACCGCTCCGTTCTCGCCGGCATTTTCGGCGATCTGACGCAAGGGGCGTTCGAGGGCCTTGGCGATGATCTCGCCGCCGAAGCGGGCGTCACCCTTTTGCTTGGTGCCAGCCACCGCGTCGGCCGCGTGCAGCAAGGCTACGCCGCCGCCGGGCACGATGCCCTCTTGGATGGCGGCGCGCGTCGCGTTGAGGGCGTCTTCGACCAGGTCGCGCTTGGCCTTCATCTCGGCTTCGGTGTCGCCGCCCACTTTCAGCAAGGCGACCCCGCCGGACAGCTTGGCGAGCCGCTCTTCGAGCTTCTCGCGGTCGTAGTCCGAGGTGGTCTTTTCGATCTGGTTGCGGATCTGGTTGCAGCGAGCCTGGATGTCCTTCTTCTTGCCAGAGCCCTCGACGATGGTCGTGGAGTCCTTGGAGATACGGACGCGCTTGGCACGCCCGAGCTGACCGGATTCGATCTTCTCGAGCGAGAGGCCAAGCTCTTCGGTGATCGCCTCACCGCCTGTCAGGGCCGCAATGTCGCCCAGGTAGGCCTTGCGACGCTCGCCGAATCCAGGGGCTTTCACCGCGCACACGTTCAGGATGCCGCGCAGCTTGTTGATGACCAGGGTGGCCAGGGCCTCGCCTTCGATGTCTTCGGCGATGATCAGCAAAGGAGCGCCGGTTTGGGCGGTCTTCTCGAGCACGGGGATCAGGTCACGAGCGTTCGTGATCTTCTTCTCGTGGATCAGGATGTACGGGTTTTCCAGTTCGGCGACCAGCTTGGAAGCGTTGGTCGCGAAGTACGGGGACACGTAGCCCTTGTCGAATTCCATGCCTTCGACCAGCTCAAGTTGGGTCTCCAGACCGGTGTTCTCCTCGACGGTGATGACGCCCTCGTCACCGACCTTCTCGAAGGCATCGGCGAGCAGGTTGCCGATCTCGGAGTCGTTGTTGGCCGAGATCGTCGCGATGGCGGCCTTCTCGGCGCGGGTCTTGATCTTGCGCGCGCTGCTTTCGATCGAGGTAACGGCAACGTCCACGGCCTTTTCGATACCGGTGCGGAGTGCCTGGGGATTCACGCCGGCGGCGAGGTACTTGAGGCCCTCGTCGAAGATCGCCGAGGCGAGCACGGTGGCGGTTGTGGTGCCGTCGCCCGCGACGTCATTGGTCTTTTTGGAAACCTCAAGGACGAGCTTGGCGCCCATATTCTCGAAAGGATCCGAGAGGTCGATTTCCTTGGCGACCGACACACCGTCCTTGGTCACCGAAGGCGAGCCGAAGGACTTTTGGAGGATGACGTTGCGCCCGGCGGGGCCCATCGTGACGCGGACGGTCTTGGCGAGCTTCTCGATGCCGGTGCGCATCTTTTGACGCGCGTTGTCGTCGAACAGGATTTGCTTGGCCATGTGCGGAGAGGGGTGCTGCGCGGGATTCGCGCGAGTGAAGTTGAGTGAAGTGAGGTGGGGAGGAGGGCTGGTTGGGTCGGGGGCGGACTAGAAGTCCATTCCTCCCATGCCACCCATTCCGCCCATGCCACCCATTCCTCCCATGCCGCCCATACCGTCCATGCCATCCATCCCGTCCATACCCGGGGCGGCGGAGCCAGCGGGCTCGGCTTTGGACGCGATCATGGCGTCGGTGGTCAGTAGGAGCCCGGCCACGCTGACCGCGTTGTTCAGAGCAGCTTTGGTGACTTTCGCGGGGTCGACGATGCCGGCCTCGATCAGATCACCGTACGTGCCTTCCAGGGCATCGAAGCCGAAGGTGGCGCTCTTCTCGCGAAGCACGTGGTGAGCCACGACGTGACCGTCGTGCCCGGCGTTTTCGGCGATGCGCTGGATCGGACGCTGGAGCGCGTCCATGAGGATATCGAGGCCCATGTTGTAGTCCTCTTCGTCGGTCTTCAGCTTGGACAGCACCGAGCGAGCGCGCAGCAGCGCCGCGCCCCCGCCGGGAAGAATGCCCTGCTCGACCGCAGCGCGGGTTGCGTGCAGCGCATCTTCGATGAGCGCCTTGCGCTCTTTCACTTCGGTTTCGGTTGCGCCCCCCACGTTGATCTGGGCGATCCCACCGGTCAGCTTGGCGAGACGCTCCTGGAGCTTCTCGCGGTCGTAGTCCGAGGTCGTCTTGCCGATTTCGTGGCGGATCTGGTCGATGCGCGCGGAGAGGTCGTCCTTGTTGCCGGCGCCGCCGACGATGGTGGTGTCCTCGGAGGTGATCGTGACGCGCCGGGCGGTGCCCAGGTCACGCAACGTGATCGCCTCGAGCTCCAGGCCGAGGTCCTTCATCATGGCGGTCGCGCCGGTCAGGGTCGCGATGTCGATCAGCATGGCTTTGCGACGGTCGCCGTAGCCAGGCGCCTTGATCGCAACCACGTCGACGATGCCGCGCAGCTTGTTCACAACCAGGGTTGCGAGGGCTTCGGAATCCACGTCCTCGGCGATGATGACGAGCTGCTTCTTGGCCTCTTTGACCTTCTCCAGCAGCGGCAGGAGCGACTGAACGCTCGAGATTTTGTTCTCGTGGATGAGGATGAGCGGCTTCTCGTAGACGCACTCCATGCTGTCCGGATCGGTGACAAAGTGCGCCGACAGGAAGCCACGGTCGAACTGCATTCCCTCGACGATCGAGATGTCGGTGTCGAGCGACTTGCCTTCCTCAATGGTGATGACACCGTCCTTGCCGACCTTGTCCATCGCGCCCGAAATGAGCTTGCCGATGCGCGGGTCGTTGTTGGCTGAGATCGTGGCGACCTGATGGATGTCGCTCGAGTCTTGGACCGGGCGGGACGCCTTGTCGAGGGCCTTGGAAACGGCGGCAGCGCCATCGCGCAGGGCGGCCTGGAGGCGAACCGGCGCAGCGCCGGCGGTTACGGCTCGCAGGCCGCGCGTGAAGATCGCCTCGGTGAGCAGGGTCGCGGTGGTGGTGCCGTCGCCGGCGATGTCCGAAGTCTTGCTCGCAACCTCGCGGACGAGCTGGGCGCCCATCTGCTCGTAGGGGTTTTTGAGTTCGATCTCTTCGGCGACCGTGACGCCGTCTTTGGTAATCGTCGGCGCGCCCCAGCCCTTGTCGAGGATCGCATTGCGACCCCGCGGACCGAGGGTGCTGGTGACCGCCTTGGCCAGCTTCTCGACGCCTTGGCGAATCGCCTCGCGCGCATCGGATTCGAACAGCAGTTGTTTGGCCATGGGTGGGAGGGAGTTCGTCCTGGCTTGGGCCTAGTCGGTTGGGTGGGGGCGGCCGGGAGACGGCGCGACCCGGAGGGGGAGTCTCGACCTCGAGCTCACCCGCTTTGGAGCGGGGCCGCGCGAGGGTGATCTGGAGAGCGAAGGCGGGCCAGCGGGAACGGCCCGGCAGTCCGCAGGGGAAGCCGTTAGCAACTTCGGTGCCGAGGGTCCGAGAGGGCGCTCAGAAGCCCTCAGAAGCGGCTTCGCCCGGAATCGCAGCGCTGGTTGGGGCGGGCCGCTGTCAGAGTGGCAGAGGCTTGGGGGCCGCTTCCGGCGGGCTGTCAGCTTGGCAGCCAGGCCGGCACCCGGCGCCTCACCGCGGGGACGCACAGGGGGCTCCGCGGCGGCCGAAGCCTCGGCAACCGAGCTTCGGCGTCGTACCCTCGCGGCCTATGACGCCCTTTGAAGCCGCCCTCGCTCTGGTGCTCCTGCTCGGAGCCGCGCCATCGCCGACCGCCCTCGCTCCCGGCCAAGGGGCCCTCGCGGCGGGTCCAGGGATTGGCACCACGCTCGAGCTCGAGGCCCCGTCCGGCGAGCGGACCACCGTTCAGCTGGAGGATTTCGAGTTGGACCCGCGACAAGCTGGCGAGTCCAGGCTCGAGAGCCTGCGCATCCTTGTTCTCGGGCCGGTCACCCAACCGGCGGTCGCTCCGGGCGAGGACGCCGGCCGACTGGTTGTCGAACTGCTGGGAGGGGATCGGCTCACCGGCGCGGTCGCCGGCGGGCGAGCCGAACAGTTGCTGGTCGAAGGTCCCGGCGGAACGCCGATTCCCGTTTCGATCGATGCGATCGATTCGGTGATGTTTCCGGGCCGGATCCCGGAGGACCCCGGGATTCGCGTGGAGCGACCGGCTGAAGGCGACCGCCTGTACCGGCGCGTGGGCCGCGAGCTGGATCGGGTCGATGGAACCCTCGACGGCTTCGATCTGGAGGGCGTTCGGTTCGAAAGCCTGGTCGGTAGTTCGTTGGTTCCGTGGGGCGAGCTGGCCGCCTTGTTTGTGGAGCCCCTGGGCGGGATCGACCCCCTGGAAATCAGCGCTTCGGGGCCTCCGGTGGTCGTCGATTTGGTCGATGGTTCGCGTCTTTCGGGGGCCTTGCTGCGCTTGGATGCGGGTGGACTTGGCCTTGAACTGACCGGGGAAACTCGGGTCCTGTTCCAGGTCGCCGACGTAGCTCTGATTTCGGCCCGGGACGACCGGCTTGCCTACCTTTCAGAGCTCGAACCGGTTCGCGTCGAGGAAGGTTCCGCGTTCGGCGATGAGGTGGGGATGGTTTTCCGTCATCAGGTGGATCGCGCGGTCTTTGGGAGGCCGCTTGAGTGCGGCGGCAGGCGCTTTGCCCGGGGACTCGGCGTGTTGACTCCTAGCCGCCTCGAATGGGCGTTGCCGGCCGAGAGTCCCTTTGATCAACTGCGCGGCACCGTCGGGATCGACCAGGCAGCAGGAGCGCTCGGGCTCGAAGGCTCGGTGCGCTTCGCGGTTGAGCTGGATGGCGAGGAAGCCTGGACCAGTCCGGTCCTGAATGTCTCGGCGGGGCCGCTCGCGTTGCCGCCGCTTGATGTTTCAAACGCCCGGCGCCTGGCCTTGGTGGCTCACATGGAGCGCGACTGGAACACCGGCGATTTGGGCGACTGGCTAGACGTGCGCCTGGTGCGCCATGGAGCGAGCGAGGTCTCCGGCGCTCCCCGGTGATTCGCGCTTTACGGAACCTCGCCGGTTGGGTTGCGCTCGGTTTCCTTACGGGCCTTGCCGGCTGCTCACAGGCCCCTGAAGGCTCCACCGGTTCCGCGGGGAGGCCGCTGAACGTTCTGTGGATCTGGGTGGATGATCTGCGGCCTGCCGGCGCGGCCTTTGAAGCCACCGACCTGCCCGCGCCAGCCATCGATCGGCTGGCCGCCTCGGGCGTGACGTTTCGCCAGGCGTTTGCCCAACAAGCCCTGTGCGCGCCTTCGCGGGCTAGCGTTCTCTCCGGCTTGCGTCCCGAAGCAAGCCGAGTGTTCGGGCTCAGCGACGACTACCGGGACCGGCACCCGGATCTGGTCGCGCTGCCCCAGCTTTTTCGGCAAGCGGGCTACCGCACCCTGGCGCTCGGCAAGGTTCACCACGGGCGCGGGCAGCTCGATGATCCGCTCGCTTGGAGCGAAGCGCCCTGGCGACCGGACGCTTGGCAAGCGCACATCGGGACGCCGGCGCTGCGCGAACAGATCGAACAGGTCCGCCAGGAAAAGCGCTCCGCGAATTCGCGGTTCGATCCGGCGTTCGTGGTCGCAACCGATCGATCCCCGCAGGGCGAGCTTCTGCCCGATCAGCAGATCGCCCGGCGCGCCGCCGAAGAGCTGCGTGGCTTTGGGGCGGAGCCGTTCTTCTTGACGGTTGGTTTCTTGAAGCCTCACTTGCCGTACGTCGCTCCCGAGCAAGCCTGGCGGGCGGCCGAGGCTTTTGAGGCAGACAACCCGAATCGCTGGCTCCGCGATACGCCTGCGCCAGCGGGGGCACACGGCTATGCCTTCCCGCCCGTCGCCGAACCCCTGGCCTATGCGGACCTGGCCTTCGATGGCCGGCTTTCGGAGGAAGAGCAACTCCGGCTCCAGATTGGCTATCGCGCTTGCGTGCTTTACGTGGACGGCTTGATCGGTGAACTCTTGGACGAGCTGGAGCGAACCGGGCACACAGGCGACACGGTGGTCGTTCTGTGCGGCGACCACGGTTGGCACGCGGGCGAGCAGGGACACTTCGGAAAGGACACCCTCTACGACCAGGCCACGCGGGTTCCACTGATCGTGCGCGTCCCGGGCGCGCCCGCTGGGGGGGTCTGCGAAAGGCTGGTCGAGTTGATTGACCTCTACCCGTCCTTGGCTGAATTAGCGGGCCTCAAAACCCCTTCACACGTGCAGGCGACCAGCTTCGTCCCGCTGCTCGAGGAGCCGGACCGTCCCTGGAAGACGGGGGCCTTTTCGCTCGTGGCGCGCTCGGGTGAGGCCAACCGCAGGGTGCTCGGGAAAACCGTCCGAACCGCGACCGAGCGGTTCGTCCGTTGGCCGGATGGGGGCGAGGAGCGCTACAAGCTCGAGCCGGGCGAGCTGGAACTGCGGTCGGATTTAGAGGCCCCGGGTGTCGAGCGTTTGCGGGCGTTGATCGAACGCGGTTGGCGTGCCGCTCAACCGGCGCACCGTGGTGTCGATCAGCCGAGGTCGCGGTAGTAATACGACCGGTTGCCGCCCGCGACCTTGGCTTGACGCAGGGCACGTTCGGCGTGCTCGCGGAGTTTCCCCACCGAGGGGAGGTCGGCGCCGTCGTAGGTTTCGAAGCCGAGGCTGCCGGAAACGTCCAGCTCGAAGTTGCGGCCCGGCACCGGTCCGGAAAGGCGGTGGATGCGGTCCCGCAAGCGGTCGACGACGCCGATCGCGTCTTTCGGGCGCGTGTAAGGCAGCACAACGGCAAACTCGTCGCCGCCGAGTCGACCGGCCAAGTCCTCGGTTCGCAGGGTCGAGCGAACCGCGGCGCCGACCCGCCTGATCACGTCGTCCCCGACGGTGTGATCGTGAACCTTGTTGACTTGACCGAACTTGTCGAGGTCGAGCAGAACCAAAGCCAGGTGGAGGCGATGGCGACCGGCAGCGGAGAAGTGTTCGGAGAGGCGCTCTTGGAACGCGGCCGGGCGCAGGCAGCCGGTGTGGTCGTCGTGGGACGCCCGGTAGCGGAGCTCATGGAGCTCGATCCGGAGCCGGCGGTCGTCGACCAAGCGTTCCAGGCGCAGCCGCAGCTCTTCCAGCGGTGCTCCGCGCTCAACGGAGTCGAAGCCTTCGGCCCGGGCTTCGGCGAGGGCCACGAGCTGGCTCTTGGGGGCGCTGCGGGCCTCGGAGACGATCAGCAGCGGGACGCCGCCTTCTCTCCGCCCGGCCCGGCCCAGGGCGATCAGCTCGGTGTGGGAGGCCCCGGCCAGGGGATCGACCAGCAAGGCGTCCGGCCGATGTTCGGCGATCAGTTCGAGGCTGTGACGCAGGGAGCGGGAGACCCAGAAGTCCGCGGAGCGCAGGGCGATTTCAGACGCGCGCTCGGCGAGGCCTCCGGCGCGGTGGTCACAAATCAGGACCGACCAGGGCTTGCGGTGG
>CAZUCE010000054.1:0-23767 GCA_964619265.1 uncultured Planctomycetaceae bacterium | reverse complement strand
CCTGCGCCCCTATGACCCCCACCCGCGAAGAAAACAGCCGCTTTTGGGGGAAGGAATACGACTGGTCGGACCTGGGAGAAAGCTGGACTCCGGACGAGGTTTGGCGCCAAGCGATTCTGGACCAGGCTCTGCGCCCCCACCTGGAATCCGGCCAACGGATTTTGGAGATCGGCCCGGGCGGCGGGCGCTGGACCACCGAGTTGATCGCTTCGAAGCCGTCCGAACTGCACCTGGTCGACCTGACCCGCACGGCCCTCGACCTGTGCGCCGAACGCTTCGGCGAGCTCCCCGGCCTGAAGCTCCACCAAAACGACGGCGCCACCCTGCCGTTCCTGGGAGACGCCTCGATCGATTTGCTGTGGAGCTTCGACGTGTTTGTTCACATCGAAAAGCCTGAAGTCGCCAGCTACTTCGCCGAGTTCGCCCGCGTGCTGCGCCCGGGCGCCAAGGGGATCGTTCACTACGCCACGATCGATCGCGCCCAGTGCGAAGATCCCCGCGAAGGCTGGCGCGCCGACTTCCGCTCGACCGACCTGGTCGAGATCCTGGAGGCCAACGGCCTCGAAGCCCTCGAGGATCTCTATGACCCGCATATCAGCCACACCAATTCGTCGATTGCGGTCTTCCGGCGCCCGTGAGCCCAAAGCCGGCTGGATCCTGGCGCTGGCCCTGATCTCCACGGTTCCGGCGGCTTGCGGGCGTTCCGGTAAAGCTCCCAGCCTGAGTTCCCTTTCGCTGTTCGATCCTGCGGAAGTGCTTCTCTATGACTTCGAGCCGGGCTGGAAACCAACCACGTCGGCGAGCGGTCTCCTGGGCGATCGGCCGCTCGAACCCGGCGCTTGGATTCCGGCGGTCGCCCTGCAGGATCCCCAAGACCCCGAGCTGCTCGCAGGCCTGATCGCCGGCTCGACCTTCGAGAACGACACGCTGCGCATGACGACCCACCAGGGTTCCTGGCTGCGCTGGCTCGAGTTGCCTGAGAACCTACGGGGCGCCCCGATCACCGTCTCGGGGAGCCTGACCACCGACGACTTCTCCGGGAACCAAGAGGATTCCTTCGCGCGAGTCGTGCTCGCCGAGGTGGCCGGTTCCGCGCCGCCCGCCAAGCTGTCGGAAATTCCAGCGGCCCTCCTCGCGCAACAGGGGCTCCTCCCGAGGTCAGAAAACGCGTCCGGCGCACAGGCGCAGTTTGAAATCGGTTTGCGCACGTCCCCCGAGGCGACCCACCTCGGGCTCTTGCTCGAACTGAATTTCGACGCCGAGAAAGCGCAGCAAGCGAGCCTCAAACCGAGTGCGGTATTCAGCGAGCTTCGCGTGGAAGCCGCGTCCCCCTGCGACGACCTTCGACGCGCGGCTCACTTGGACGGGCTAGGGACCTTCGAGGAGTCCTGGAGCGCAGCTACCCATGCTCGGTTCGACGTCGAGTTCATCTCCCGGCGCGGGATCGTGATTCCCGAAGGAGGCAGCGTCGAATTCGTGCGTACCATTCCGCCTGGGATGCGGGCGGCCCAGGTTTTTGTGGCGCGCTCAGGCAACGAAACTCGGACCCGATCCTCACAATCGCTCCGATACAACATCGGGTTCGTCCTCGATAGCGACTCGAGGTTCGACCAATCGGGGCCGCTTCGAAAAACTCCTGAGACCCCCAGTCCTTCGGTGGATCTTTGGGAACGCCTTGAGTTCGGCTTCCCCTCCGTGACGCGCAGCTTCGGTCCAGTGAACGGCCCAACGCGCCATTTTGAAGGAAAGCTCCGCATTCGCCTGAGCGTTCCGGCCCGCGAGGACGTCGATCCCAGTGATCCACGGGAGGGGATCGTGTTCGCTGGCCTGCGCCTGGTCCCAGCCGATCCGCGACCGCCGGCGCAGCCCAATTTGTTGCTCGTCTCCTTGGACACGGTTCGGGCCGATCACCTCTCGCTGTACGGCTACGGGCGTGAGACCGACCCGAACCTGGTCGCGCTGGGCAAGCGTTCGACGGTTTTCGAGGCCGCCTGGGCCACCAGCCCCTACACGCTGCCGTCCCACGCGTCGCTGTTTACCGGGCAGGTTCCGCAGGTTCACGGGGTCGAACGTCCAAGCCAAGTGGCCGATCCCGCGGCCAGCACGTTTCTGGCCGAACGACTCGCTGAAAACGGCTATCGAACCGCGGCCTTCACCGGCGGCGCCATGCTCTTGCCCGCCTTCGGGTTCGCACGCGGATTCGAGCGCTACGGCGTGCTGGATCCGATCTTCGGCTCGTCGGGCGACGCGTACCGGGAGCGGTTTTCCGCCGTCCCCGGGCTGCATCCGGACCTGTTCGCGCGCAACGATCTCGGCGCGATCGAAGACTGGATTCAAAGCGCGAAGGGCGAGCCTTGGTTCTGCTTCGTTCACACCTACGCGGCCCACGAATTCGAGCCGGCGGACAAGTACCTGGAGGCCATCGGCGCCTCCGACAACGCCTTCGAGGAGAACGACGAATTCCGCTCCTACCTGGCTCGCCCGGACGCGCCGCCGGCCAAAGCCCAAGCCTGGCTCACCGATCAGTACGACGGGGGCATCCGCCAGGCCGACGAACTGCTCGGCGGGCTGCTCGAAGCCCTCGACCGCCAGGGCCAGAGCGAAAAGACCCTCGTCGCCGTGGTTTCCGATCACGGCAAAGAGCTCGGCGAACGCGGACTGGTCGGGCACGGACATCAACTGTTCGAAGAGCTCCTGCACGTTCCCGCACTTCTGTACGTCCCCGGTCGCGAGGCCAGGCGCGTCGCCGAACCGATGGGACTCGCCGACATCGCCACCACGCTGCTAGCCGAGCTCGAACTCGACCCGCTCCCCCATACCCAAGGGCGCAACTTGTTCGAGCCCGCTCCCGAGGGGCACGCCGTGATGGCCGCGGTGCAATCGGTGGTTCGCTCGCGAGCCATGCGACTCGGCGACGAGAAGTGGCTATCGGTCCTCGAAACGCCTTCGGATTGGCCTGTTGAGTATCCAAGTCGCACGCGCTTCGATCTCGCAAGCGACCCGGGCGAACGCCAGCCCTTGGACGGCGAGTCCGGCCTGGAGCGGCTCGATCAGCTCGACGCCAGCCTGCGTGCGCTGGGAGTCAGCCTGCGCCGGGGCGACGGGGCGAGCCAGCTCGACGCGCGCGACCGCAGCATCCTCGAAGCGCTCGGCTACGTGGACGGGAAAGCGCCGGGCGCAGCCAACTCCCCCGGGGATCGAATCGAACAACCGTGAGCGCGCCCGACCTCGACGAGCGACTGCGCGCGATCGAACCGCGCCTCTTGCTGTTCGCCGCCAGTCGGATGGGCCGAGTCCTGGAGCGCACGACGGAACCCTCGGATGTGGTGCAGGAGGTCTACCTGCGCTTGATCGCGGGCCAGGTTCCAGAATTTGCCCAAGGCGATCGAGACCTGCTGCGGCTGGCCCGCACCGTATGCGAACACGTGTTGATCGATCTGGTCCGCGCGCGCCGGGCCGCCAAGCGCGACAGCTCAACCGCCCCGGCCGCCAGCCGCTGGCCGACGAGGGTCGACGGGGCCGCCGGCCCGCGCACCCTGGCCCAGATCCGCGAAACCGAACGGGACTGGGTCAGCGCCTTCCGCTCGCTGACCCCCGAACACCGGCGGGTCCTGCGCCTGCGCGAGTTCGAGGGGCTCTCGGCCCGCGAAACTGCCCGGCGCATGGGCCGCGGGGAGAGCGCGGTGCATTCGCTGTTTCGGCGAGCCCTAGGAGCCTGGGAAGCGGCTCGCGAGGATTCCGGGGCCTAAAATTCGGACAGCCGCGACGAATCCTGCGCAGGCCTACGCTCCCTAGTCCATGCAGCCCCAAGACTCCTCCAGCCAACCCGAAGTCGAAGATCTCCTGGACGCCCTGGTCGGCGAATTCTCCGACCAGCTCGCCGACGGACAGACGCCCGCCGTGGAGGGTTTTCTGAACCGGGCGCCCGCCGAAGCCCGCCCCGGGCTCGAGCGCTGCCTCAAAACGATGTTGGCCACCCGGGAGGCTCCCGGATCGCTTCAGCTCGTGCGCCCTGGCGCGAAGCTCGGACGCTACACCGTCCAGCGCGAAATCGGCCGTGGCGGAATGGCGCTTGTGTTTCTGGCCCAGGATGAAGAACTGAACCGCGCGGTCGCGCTGAAGGTTCTGCGACCCGGACTGGCCCTGGAAGCAGGGCACCGGGATCGCTTCCGCCGGGAGGGTCAGGCCATGGCGCGCCTGGCGCATCCCAATGTGGTGCCGGTGTTCGAGGTCGGCGAGCAGGACGGACTCGACTATCTGGCGATGGAGTATGTGCCCGGGCCGAGTCTCGAATCGGTGCGCCAGGCGCTCTCCGCAGATCGCGCGCCGAGCGCAGAAGAGCTGGCGAGCGCCCTCGGTGCGCCCGAGTTGGCCCGTGCGCATCGCACCTTCGAGGCCCTGATGGCGCACCTGTTTGCAGAGGCCTGCGCCGGACTCGAAGCCGCCCATGCAGCCGGTTTGATCCACCGCGACATCAAGCCTTCGAACCTCTTGATCCACGCGGGCGGCCGGCCGGTGCTGGCCGACTTCGGCCTCGCGCGCGCCGACGGAGACGCGGCCCTGTCCCTGAGCGGCGCAACCGTCGGCACGCCCCACTACATGTCGCCCGAACAGGCGCACCTGGTCTCGGCTTCGGTCGACGAACGCACCGACGTGTACTCGTTGGGCGTCACTTTTTATGAGTTGCTCAGCCGGCGGCGGCCCTACGACGGACAGGCGTTCCTCGAAGTGTTGGAAGCGATCCGCACCCAGTCGCCGCCGCCCTTGCGGCAGATTGAGAAGTCGCTGTCGGCCGACGCGGAGGCGGTCTGCCGAAAGGCGATGCAGCACGAACCCGAGCTGCGCTACGCGAGTGCGACCGAGCTCCGCGAGGACCTCGTGGACTTGGCCGCCGGACGCCCGACTCGGGCGGGGAGCGAGACTGCCGGTGTGCTCGCCGAATGGAAGGTCGCCAGACGCGCGATCGCGGCCGGCCGCGCTTTCGAGTACCGCTCCAGCAAGACGTTCCTGGGGTGGCCCCTGGTGCACGTGGTGGCCGGATCCCGTCAGCCTGGCGCCCCCAAAGTGGCCAAGGGCTGGATTGCCATCGGGCCGATCGCGGTCGGCGGACTGGCTTTGGGAGGCCTCGGTACCGGCGTGGTTTGCCTGGCGGGAGCGGGTCTCGGTGGCCTCACCTTGGCCGGCGTGGCTGCGGGGTTGATTTCCTTTGGCGGCCTGGCCGCCGGCGGGTTCGCGCAGGGGGGCGGAGCGGTGGGATACCAGGCCATGGGAGGACTCGCCGTCGGACACACCGCTGTCGGCGGTCTGGCGATCGGCAAGTACGCGCTCGGCGGGCTGGCTCGCGGCACCCACGTGATCAGCCAGGAAGACCGCCTCTGGGACCCGGGCGCGATGGAGTACTTCCAAGGCCTGCGAGGCAGCTGGCGCATGCTCGGTCAGGACAAGTTGCTCGATCCTCTTTGGGAGGAACTGGATCGGCGACAGGCGGCGGGAGACAATCCGCCGCGATGAAGATCTGCGTCTACTGCGCCTCCAGCAATTCGATCGATTCCCGCTACCACGAAGCTGCGCGCGAGGTGGGTCGGCTGCTGGCCGAAGGCGGACACGACCTGGTTTACGGCGGTGGAGCCCGCGGCTCCATGGGCGCGGTCGCTGACGGCGCGCTCGCTGCCGGCGGCCGAGTGCACGGGGTCATTCCGCACTTCATGAAAGAGCTGGAGTGGGCGCACGAAAAACTCACCCGACTCGAACTCGTCGGGGACATGCGCGAGCGCAAACACCGCATGCTTTCCGAAGCGGACGCCGTCGTAACCCTGCCCGGCGGTTGCGGCACTTTTGAGGAACTGTTCGAGGTTCTGACCCTCAAGCGCCTCGGCGTGGTGCGCACACCGGTCGTCTTGGTCAATACGCTGAACTACTTCGACGAGCTCGTGCGCATGCTGGAGCGATCCATCGAAGAGGGTTTCATGGGCGACGAGCATCGCGCTCTGTGGAAACTCGTGGAGCGGCCAGACCAAATGCTCCGTGCGATCGCCGACTGCGACTGGCCTGAGGACGCGCTCGGCTTCGCGGCCCGGTGAGCGCCTCCCGTCGCGCGCCGGCGCCTGGAAGAAAGCCGCGAATCTGGTCCACGCGTCGCGCGCGCTGGATGCTGAACTTCTATCCGCCGTTCTTGATCAATCGAGTCGTAGTTCGCTCGATCGCTGAGGACTGGCGGTCCCTTGAACTGACCATCGAACGCAGCCTGCTCAACAAGAATCTGAATGGCACGACCTTCGGCGGCTCGATCAGCGCCGCCGCCGATCCGATCCACGCCATCTTGTTCGACCAGGCCCTCGCACGCCGAGGCGAGCCGGCGGTCGCTTGGACCAAGCGACTGGCCGTGCGATTTGTCCGGCCCGCCAAGACTCGGCTGCGAGCGCGGTTCGAATTGAGCCTCTCCGACCTGGAGGACGCCGCTTCGGAATTGGCCGCAGCCGGGCGCTTCGAACGCACCTTCGAGGTCAGCGCTGTGGATTTGGAGGGCCTCCCCTGCGCCCAGATTGAGGTCCAAGTCCATCTGCGCCGGATCACGACCTAAATCCAGCGGCTCTGGCTCCTATGCTGCCTAGCTAGGTCCTTGGACCCGCGACCCTCCTCCAGCGCGCCGCGGGCGCTTTCAGCCGGTCCCCATCCATCGGTGCCAACCATGCGCGAGTTCGCCCTGTTCGCCTTTCCGTTCGCCTTCCTGCTTGCTGGCGCTGGCCCGCTGCAAGAGCTGCGGGAAACTCCCACGACCGTGAAGGAAAAGGTCACCAAGGTCGAGTTTCCAGTCACCCTCCCCACACCGGGAGCTCCGGCGGATGCCGCTCCCCACGGGGCGCTGCACCTGCTCGGCACCACGGTGCGCGAGAAGACCATCTTCGGCGTCAATGTTTACGCCTACGGGCTCTACGTCGATCCCTACGGCGCCCAGGACGCCTTGCGCGAAACCTATCGCTGGCAGGACGCCAAGAACCTCGGCAAGTCGGACGGTTTCTTCGCAACTACCTTGAACGGCGAATTCACCAAAAGCCTGCGGATGGTTTTCGTCCGCAAGGTCGACGGGGAGGACGTGGCCAAGGCTTTTCGCTCCGACCTTCCCCCGCGCATCGCCACAGCCGAGGCCGCCGCAAAGGAAGCCGGAAAAGACTGGCCAGAGAGCACCGAGGCCTTTGAGACCTTCCAAACCTACTTCGATGTCGACAAGTTGGTGAAGGGCTCGGAGCTGGTGTTGACCTGGCACGCTGACGGCCGCATCTCGAGCCGCGTGCTCGGTGAGGATCAGGCCGACCTGGTGGCGCCGGCTCTCGGCTGGGCGATCTTTGACCTGTTCCTCGGCGAGGATCCGCTCGAGAAGTCCAAGCGCAAGCACTTGGCGGCTCGGGCACCCGAACTGCTGAACCTCGAGTTGCCCCCGCGGCCCGAACCCATCCCCGAGACGCCCACGGGCAAAGCCCAAGGCGAAGGGGCCCTTGAATTCCGATCTGAACTCTCCACGAACCGCTAGGAGGCCGGCGACGCTAGGGCTTCCTGCCGGCATGGCTTCCCTCTTCAGGGCCCCCAAGGGATTTCCCGCTCACACGCTGGCCATCCGGGGTCCGAAAGTTCCGAAGCTGTCCAGCCTCTTTACCCCACGCCTCCGAGTCCCCGCCTTCCGTAGCTCCACCGAGCCTGCACCATGCTGACCCAGCTCCTCGAAGATGCCCTGCTTTGGGATCACCCGATCCTGTGGCTCCTCGCCATTGCCGGCGCCGTCCTCGCCCTCGGGTTCTTCTCGGCCCACCTCTTGGCTTGGACTGTCCTTGGATTCGCCGTCCTCTTTCTGGCTGGCGCCCCGCTGTGGCTGTTCCTGATCGCAGCGGCGACAGCTCTGGTGGTCAACCTCGAGCCCCTGCGGCGCAACCTCCTGACACGCCCGGTCATGACCGGCATGCGAGTCATGAAGTTCCTGCCGGCGATCTCCGATACCGAGCGCGAAGCCCTCGAAGCCGGCACGGTCTGGGCGGATGCCGAACTGTTCAGCGGTGCACCCGATTGGGAGCGGCTTGCGAACGAGCCCTACCCCGGACTCACCGACGAAGAGCAGGCCTTCCTTGATGGTCCCGTGGAAGAGGTCTGCCGGATGACCAACGATTGGGAAGTCCACCAAAACCGCGACCTGCCGGTCGAGGTCTGGAACTTCCTCAAGAAGAACGGATTCTTCGGACTGATCATCGGCAAGGAATTTGGCGGCCACGGCTTCTCAGCCTCGGCCAACTCGGCGATCGTCGCGAAGCTCTCGTCGTGCTCAGGTCCGCTCGGAATCACGGTCATGGTTCCGAACTCTCTGGGCCCGGCCGAACTACTCGGCCACTACGGAACCCAGGCTCAAAAGGATCACTACCTACCGCGTCTCGCGGACGGCCGAGAGATCCCGTGCTTTGCACTGACCGAACCCGGCGCTGGCTCCGACGCGGGCGCGATGACTTCGCGCGGCGAGGTGTTCCGCGCGGACGACGGCGAGCTCTACCTGCGCCTGTCCTGGAACAAGCGCTACATCACCTTGGCTGCGGTCTCGACGTTGCTGGGGCTCGCCTTCAAGCTCACCGACCCGGACAACCTGCTCGGCAAGGGGCGCGATCTGGGCATCACTTGCGCCCTGATCCCGACCGACACCCAGGGTGTCGTGCTCGGCAAGCGCCACGATCCGCTGGGCATTCCGTTCTACAACTGCCCGACCTCAGGCGAGGATGTCATCGTCCCGGTCGACGCCATCATCGGCGGTGCCGAAGGCTCGGGCCGCGGCTGGCTGATGCTCATGGAGTGCCTGTCCGCCGGACGTGGAATCAGCCTCCCGGCCTCCTCGACCGCCGCGGCGAAGATGACCGCGCGCGTCGCGGGCGCCTACTCGGCCGTGCGCAAGCAATTCGGCCTGCCGATCGGCAAGTTCGAAGGTATCGAAGAGCCGCTGGCTCGAATCGGCGCCAACGCCTACTTGCTCGACGCCGCCCGCCGCTACACCAACGGCGGCCTGGACGCGGGCGCCAAGCCGGCGGTCGTGACCGCGATCGCGAAGTACAACTTTACGGAGCTTTCGCGCCAGAGCATCAACGACACCATGGACATCCTAGGTGGCGCCGCCATCTCCGAGGGTCCCCACAACTTGATCGCGAACGCCTACAAGAGCACGCCGATCAGCATCACGGTCGAGGGCGCCAACATCCTCACCCGAACGCTGATGATCTTCGGTCAGGGGGCGATTCGCTGCCACCCCTACGCCTACCAAGAGATCCGCGCGATGGAGGAGAACGACTTGGTCGGGTTCGACCGCGCTTTCTTCTCCCACATTCGCCACGTGGTGGAAAACGGTTGTCGTACCGTTGTGCACAGCTTGACCCGCGGCCTGTTCGCCCCCTCGCCCGTCGAGGGTCCGGCCAAGGCGTACTACAAGAAGCTCGGCTGGTCTTCGTCGTCGTTCGCCTTCCTGGCGGACCTCGCCATGGCCGGCCTGGGCGGCGACCTCAAGCGTCGCGAGACAATCACCGGTCGCTTCTCCGACATCTTCTCTTGGATGTACCTCGGAAACTGTGTCCTGCGGCGCTTCGAAGCCGAAGGCGCACGCGAGGAAGACGAACCGTTCCTGCACTACTCGATGCAGCTCTCGCTGCAGAAAATCCAGGAGGGTTTTGACGGTCTGTACGCGAACCTCAACCTGCCGTTCGTCGGTTGGTTCTTCCGGATCCCGGTCCTCGTCTGGTCGCGGCTCAACTCGTTGTCCTGCGGCCCGAGCGACAAGGTCGGCCACCAGGTCGCCCGCGCGCTCCAACAGCCCGGTGAACTACGCGACGCCATCACCTACGGCATGTACCTCCCCACCGAGCCCGATACGGCCCTTGGTCGCCTGGAGCACGCCTTTGAGCTGTGCACCCAAGCCGACGACGTCTTTGCCAAGATCAAGAGCGCGATCAAGGCCGGCAAACTGCCCAAGCAGTCGCCCGCCAAGCTCGTGGCCGAGGCCAAGTCCCAGGGCATCGTTAGCGCCGCCGAGGCCGAACTGCTCGTCGAAGCCGAACGCGCCCGCGACGCAGCTATTCAGGTCGACTCGTTCAACCTAGCCGATTACATGAACTCCTCTGCCGATCCCTCCAACGCCGGCAGCCAAGAGCCGAAGGGCCAGGACGGCGTCAGCCTGGCGAGTTAGCCTCTAGCTCGCGCCGCCACCCAAGCAGCGGGCCCGCCCTTGGCCACCTGGCCGAGAGCGGGCCCGCTGCGTTTGAGACTGCTGCGTTTCAGGTGGCGGCTTGGCTCGCTGCTTCCTGTTTGCCCTGGAGCATCAGAGGGCCCTTCTCCAATTCGCACGCGGCTCTTGGGCCGAGGGGCGCTCGCTCAGCGCAGGGGCGAGCCCATCAGCAAAGACCAAGCGCAACCGCGTTCGGTCGATCAGCCAGCCGCGGAGTTCCCGCCTTGGAGCTCCCGGTCGCGCAATTCGCGGCGCAGGATCTTGAGCACGCTGCTCTTTGGCAGCTCGTCCAAAAATTCCACGAAACGCGGGACCTTGTAGTTGGTCAGGTTCTCGCGGCAGTGGGCTAGCACATCCTCGGCGGAAATCGTGGCGCCCGGCTGCATCACAACAAACGACTTCACGGTCTCTCCGACCTTGTCGTTCGGAATGCCGATGGTCGCGGCCTCGAGAATGCCCTCATGGCTCATCAGGACCTCGTCCACCTCGTCCGGGTAGACCTTCATCCCATTGACGTTGATCATGTCCTTCTTGCGCCCGACGATCGAAACAAAGCCATCTGCATCCGAGGTCGCCAGGTCGCCGGTGTGCATCCACCCGCCATTCAGGGCTTCGGCTGTAGCGCCGGGCTGCTGCCAGTAGCCCTGCATCACCTGAGGTCCGCGGATGAGCAGCTCGCCGGCCTCACCCTGGGGCATTTCTTTCGTGTCGTCCTCGGGGTCGACGACTTTCATTTGCGTGTCGGGGACCGGGATGCCCACCGAGCCGAGCCGGCGTCCCCCGCCGAGCGGGTTGACCAACGCCACCGGAGCCGTTTCGCTCATGCCAAAGCCCTCGACGATGACCGAACCGGTCAAGCGTTCGAAGCGCTCCAGAACATCGATCGGGATCGGTGCGGACCCGGAAAAGCAGGCCTTCACGCACGAAACATCGACGGACTCGATCTTGGGGAAGTTGTTCAGGCTGTTGAACAGCGCAGGAACCGCCGGGAACAGCGTGACGCGGTTGCTCACCACCGCTTTGACCAGCGCCTTGGTGTCGCGAGGATTCGGGACCAGCACCAGCTTGGAGCCACAGAAGATGCCCCAGTTCATGCAAACCGACAGACCAAACACATGGAACAACGGCAGCGCCGTGAGCAGCACTTCCCGTCCGCGCTCGCAGCCAGTGAACCACGAGTCGATTTGCTGAACGTTGCACGAGAGATTCCCGTGGGTCAGCATCGCGCCCTTCGAAGGACCGGTAGTTCCCCCGGTGTATTGGAGAACGGCCAGGTCTTCGAATCCGGCGGGCACATCGCCGCGCCAGGGCTTGGCCTTGGCGACCAACGCCTTGAAGAAGTGCACGCCTTGCTCGGGTGCGACCTTGGCAAAGCGCGGCGGATCCTGCTTCTTCAGCTTGAGCGGCGCGAGCAAGTTGAGCGGAAAGCGCAGGTACTCAGGGATCGAGGCGATAATGTACTCGCGCGGGGCCAGCTTGGACCGGTTCGCCCGAAGGGTCTGATCCCACAGAAAGTCCGCAACGATCGCCACTTCGGCCCCCGCATCGCGCCATTGGTGTTCGATTTCCCGCAGGGTGTACAGCGGGTTGGTCATCACCACCTCGCCTCCCAGGGAGAGCGCGGCAAAAAAGGCGACCACCGCCTGGGGCATGTTCGGTAGTTGAATGGCCACCCGAGTCCCCTTCTGGACTCCCAATTCGGCCAGCGCGCCGGCAAATCTCGCCACCTGCTCCTCGAGCTCGGTGTAGGTCAGCGTGCAGTTCAGAAAGTTGAGCGCGGGTCGATCGCCGAACTCCTTCGCCGTGGCCCGCAGCATGTCGGGAGCCGTCACGCGGGCGTAGTCGATGGACTGGGGAACGCCGCTATCGTAGTGGGCGAACCAGGGCGACTCGGTCATGGGGCAATGCGGAAGAAGAGCGGCGAGAAGGAGAAGTAGCGCGGACTACCTGTTTTCGAGCCTATCGTCGGACGCGGCCGGTCCGAAGCCCCAACAAAACCGAGCGGCGGCCCCGGGATCGAAGCCAGCACCCAGAGGGCATCGGAGCCCGGTCGCGGCGCGGCTTTGGGACCGCCGGCCTGCTACGCTTCGCCGCGTGGAAGCTCTCCCCAGCGATTTTCGGGCGCGCCTAGCCTCGCTCCCCAAAGACCCAGCGATTCGCTCGGCGTCCCGCCAGGCCAGCGTGGCGGCTCTGCTGCGCAAGGGTCGCTCCGGACCCGAGGTGCTGCTGATGGAGCGCGCCCAGCGAGCCGAAGACAAATGGAGCGGCCAAATCTGCCTGCCAGGTGGGGGATTTGAACCTGCCGACGCGGACCTTGAAGCCACGGCGCGGCGGGAGACCTGCGAAGAGCTCGGGTTCGATTTGGGCGCCTGCTCGGCCTGGCTCGGAACCCTCGACACAAGGCAAGCCGGGGCCCGCGGCAAACTGCTCGACCTACAGGTCACGCCGTTCGTCTATGCCCAGGAACAAGAACCGGTTCTAGATCTGGGCCCCGAGGCCACCGATGCCTTTTGGTTCCCGCTCGCCGCAGCGGCTCGGGGGGAACTCGATAGCGAAATCCCGATCGCGGTCGGCAAACAGCGCCACCGCTACCCGGCCTGGCACTTTGGTCGTCACTTCGTGTGGGGGCTGACGCGCGGCATTCTCGGCGACCTCTTGAAGAGGCTCGGCAACCCATGAGCTCCGAATCCACATCGACCGCCCTCGCTCCGCGCGCGGACCGGACTTACGCCGCCATCGCTCTTTGGGCATCCAGCTTGACCCGCAGCTACTACCGGCTTGAGGTTTGCGGCAGGCCCTTCCCGAGGGACGAAGGCGTCCTGTGCGTCGTCAGCCATCGCAATGGTCTGGCCGACGCGGGCCTGTTGATGGGCGTGGTGCAGCGCCCGCTGCGCTTCCTGGTCAAGTACAAGTTGATGACCGCGCCGATTCTCGGCGCGGTCATCACGCGCTCCGGCGCCGTCCCGGTCTACCGCAAGAAGGATCAGGTCGACATGTCGCGCAACACGGAGGCATTCGCGGCCGTCCACACAGCCCTCGCGCGCCGCGAAGTGATCGCCATCTTCCCAGAAGGCTCCAGTCATTCCGAACCTCAGCTCGCCGAGATGAAAACCGGAGCGGCTCGCATGGCTCTCGGCGCGATCGAAGCCGGTGGCGCTGGGCTTCCGCTGCTCGTGCAGCCGATCGGTTTCGTTTACTCAGCCCGCGATCGCTACCGCTCGCGCCTGACGGCCGTGCTGGGCGAACCGATCGATCCGAGCCAGTACTTGGCCGCCTATGAGCAGGACGCGCGAGCCACCGTCGATCGCTTGACCGGCGACATCCACGCCGCCATCGGTGCGGCCAGCGTTGAGCTCAGCGGCTGGAGTGACCGAGCCCTGGTCGAGCTCGCGGGTCAGGTCCGGCCCAAGCCGGGCGTTTCAAGCGCGGAACGCTGGAGCGAACTGGCTCGCGGCCTGGCTTGGCTTCGGGAACACCGGCCGCGCAGGGCTGAGAAGCTAGAGACCAGCGTCCACGATTTGTCCCGGCGCCTGCGCGCAGCCCACCAGCTACCGGAGGCCTTGGCCGGGAAGCGCCAGCCCGGGCTGCCCGTCGCATTCGGAGGACTGACCGGCCTGGCGGCTAGCGCAGCGGTCTACTTCCCCCCCGCCGCCGCCTCCCGCGCGATTGGCCTGCTCGGGCGTCCAACCCCAGACAAGTTGGTGACCGTGCAGCTGTTGTCCGCCTTCCTTCTGTTCCCGCTGTGGACCTTGCTTCTCGCGGCGCTCGGCTACGCCCGCGGCGGGTGGCTGGGCTTGGGATCAGCGGCGCTTGTCTTGGGCGCCGCCGGCTGGTTCGCGACGAATTTTTGGCACCGAGCGGGCGCGTGGTTTGCGGCGCTGGCCAGGGCCTTCGATCCCGAGGCCCGCGACACAGCTTGGCAAGCGAGTGCGGAAAATTTGGGACGCGAGCTGGACGTGCTCGAGCATCTGGACGCGCGCCTACGCCGCCGGCCCCAGCGTTGATTCGGTGCCAGAGCGGCGCACCTGGCTCTGGCGCTTAAATCAACGCTGGGGCCGGGGACGCAGGACCCAAAACGAAGCCAAAAGCCCCAGGCCTAGGACCGCGAGGCCCAGCCGAATCTCCGCGACTTCCGCGTCGATCAGATTGCTCGACACGATCCACACCGACAGGCCGACATAGACGTAAGGCGCCAGCCACGCGAATGGCAGCTTCTTCCACTCCGGGGCTCGCCGGAACCGAATCAAAGCAACCGCCACAAGACCGTGGAAAAACCACTCGGCAAACGCGACGGAATCCACCAAGCCTGAGGGCTTGAGTCCCAAGTCCCGCCCGAGCCAAGCCGGCGTCCGGCTCGCAAACAGGTACGCGAGACACAAAACGAGCTGCAGGAGGAGTGCCGTCACCGGCGCACCGGTGCGAGCGCTTCGCGCTCCGACCCAAGCGGGAAAAATCCTCCGCTCGCTCATCGCCACCGCGATCCACGGCGTCAATAAAATCACCGCTAGGCAAACCCCAAATGCCGAGATGGCCATCGACAGAGCCAGCATCCACTCACGATCCTCCCCCCAACGGGCTCCAAAGACCTGGCTCGCGAACCCGGGATTGTCCGCAAGCCCGGAGACACCCAACGCCACCAGGATCGAGCTGTTGACGATCATGTAGACGACCGCTACTCCCAAAACGCCGAGCAAAATTGCCCGCGGTAGCGTTCGCGCCGGATCGCGGACTTCGCTCGCGACGTAACAGAGGTTTTGCCACCCGCCATAGGTAAACAGGACGGGGAGCAGCGCGGCGGATAGGTGGAACGACCGGACCTCTTGGACAACTTCCGGCGCAACAACCGCGGTTCCAGGAAGCGCAACTGCGAAGCCCGCCGCGGCCAGCGCCACCAGGGCGAGCAGCTTGGTCGTCATGCATCCGTTCTGGACCAGCGCTCCGAGCTTCACACCCCCCGCCGCCAGTGCAGTCAACGCGATCGGGATCGAGGCAGCCACGGCCAAGTGGCTCGCGCTGCCCTCGTTCCCCACACCGGCCCAGACTTCGGTCAGCGAGGTGGCCGTGAAGTCTGCGGTCACGGCGATCGAGGCTGTGGCGACGACGCCCAGGATGGTCCAAGCGAACAGAAACGCGACCCGCGGCCCGAAGGCATCGAGTAGGTACACAAACCAGCCGCCGGCCCGGGGGCGGTTGAGACCCAGCTCGGCGAAGGTCGACGCCCCGCAGGCCGCCGCCAGGGCGCCGAGGCCCCAAACCAAAAGGACTTCGCCCGACGAGGTCGCCCGAGCGGCGACCTTGGCCGGCGTGAAGAAAATCCCCACGCCGATGATGCTGCCCATGACCAGCAAGGTCGCTGTGGCAGCGCCCAGCTTGGGCGGTGAGGGGGTCGAGTTCAAAGGCGCAGCTCCACGGTTCCCTAGAGCGTAGCGACTCGAGGCCGGAACCCGTCCCCGGACCACCGCGAGAGGTAGACTTCGGGCGCCCCTCCCAGCCTAAACGTGGAATCCAACCAGCGAGAAACTGGGCGCGAAGCGCCCGACCCGGCCAAGGGTCCCGGCGCAACCGTGCCGCGGATCAGCGTGGTCTTACCGGCCTATGACGAGCAGGAGTGCATCGAAAAGTCGGCTCGCGACGCCCACGCCTTCCTGGTCGAGCGCTTCGAGAACTTCGAGTTGATTCTGGTCGACGATGGCTCCAAGGATTCCACGCCCGAGCTGATCGACGCGCTCGCACAGGCACACCCCGAAATGGTCGCTCTCCACCACCCGGTGAACCGCGGCTACGGCGCTGCGATCGTCAGCGGCTTTCGCAGGGCCGGTGGCGAGCTCCTGTTTTACACCGACGCCGACAGCCAGTTCGACATCCGCGAAGTGGGCACCTTCGTGGACGAGATCGAGCGCACCGGCGCGGATGCCGTCTTTGGGTTTCGGGTCTACCGCTACGATTCGGTCCTGCGCTGCGTTCTGTCGTGGACCTACAACCGACTGGTCCGTGTCCTGTTCGGAGTCCGCCTACGCGACGTGGACTGCGCGTTCAAGCTCCTGCGCCGTGACCTGTTCGCGCGCATGCGCATCGACTCCACGGATTTTTTCGTCGACACCGAAATGGTCGCGCGCACCGCGCGGCTCAAAGCCAAGATCCACGAAGTCGGCGTGCGTCACTACCCTCGCATGGCCGGTAGGACCACGGTTCGTGCCAGTCATATTCCGCGGACGCTGCTGACCGTTGCCAAGATGTGGTGGCGCATCCGATTCGGACCCCAGGCGCCCGACACCGCACCTACCAGTTCCCTCGCGCCAGCCCAAGCCCCGCCGCGCACCCCGTGAAAGCCGTCGTTCACGAAGAGCACCAGGAGCGCGATCACTGGTGGTTCCGCGCGCGGCGCGCGATCTTCCGAGAATTCCTGAACGAACGGGTGCAGCTTCCTCAAGACCCGCGCGTGCTCGATCTCGGCCCTGGCTCGGGCGTCAACTTGGAAGTGCTCGAGCCCCTCGGGTCGCTGATCAACCTGGATCTCTCCCGGTTTTCTCTCGAGCGCTTGTCCGAGCTTGGGCCCCACGGCTCACCGGTGCAGGGCAATGCCGAGCGCCTTCCGTTTCAAAGCGATTCCTGCGATCTGGTCTGTGCGCTCGACGTCCTCGAGCACTTGGACGATGACCTGGCCGCGCTGGTCGAAATCCGCCGCGTGCTCGCGCCCGGCGGGGCCCTGTTCTTCAGCGTTCCCGCCCATCCTTGGATGTGGGGCCGCCAGGACGTGCTCGCCGAGCACCGCCGCAGGTATCGCCGGTCCGACCTCGCATCGCACCTGCTCTCCGCCGGCTTCGTGCTGGAACGAATGTCGTATTTCAACACGCTGCTGTTCCCGCCGATCGCTGCCGTGCGCCTCGCCATGCGCCCGTTTCTTTCCAAAACCAAAGAGGGCGGCTCGGATCTCGCCGTCCAGCTCCCCTTCGGGCTCGATGAGGTGCTCTATCGCTCCTTCGCCATCGAACGCCGCATCCTGCCGGACCGCGACCTGCCCTTCGGCGTATCGCTCATCGGCTTGGCACGGCCGGAGGAACGCGCGTGAAGCATGCCGGCCTTGTGACCGGCCTGATCATCCAGCTGATCGTCAGCCTGACCTGGTCGCGGATCACACCGGTCTTCGAGGCACCCGACGAGTTCGCCCACACGGATCTGATTCAGCGCATGGCCGACGGCGCGCCCCGAGCCGTCATCCCCGGCACCAGCGGCGCGCTGAATCGACCCGTTTGGTCCGAATCCGCGCTCGCGCACCATCCTCCGCTGTACTACGCAGCGCTTGGCGGAATGGTCCGGCTACTGGCCGCCGATGGTTTGCGGCCCACTCCGATCTCCCGCGAGCGTGCGACCGATCCAGCCGGGTATCCCTTCACTTTGCGCTGGGCGCATGGGCACGACGAATCCACGATCCGCTCCGCCGAGGTCCGGCGCTTCCACCTGCTGCGCTCGAGTTCGGTCCTGTTCGGCGCCCTGAGCCTGATCCTCACCTATGTTCTGGCGCGGCGCGCTGCACCGGGAATTCCCGCCGCCGCCAACAGCGCGGTCCTCCTGCTGGCCGCCGTGCCAACTTGGACCTACAGCCACGGCGTCCTCGACAACGGCAACCTCGCGGTCACCTGGATCCTCGCGGCTTTGGTGGTCATGACTTCGCCCCCACGGCCGGGACTGTTCCGCGGCCTGACCCTCGGGGTCTTCCTGGCAGCCGCCCTAGCGACCAAACTCACCGCGCTGTTCCTCCCCGGCGTCGTCCTCGGTGCGCTGCTTCTGCGTCGAATCAGCCTCGGCCAAGCGGCGATCGCCATGGCCCTCGCGGCAGCTTCCCTGGGCCCGTTCGTCGCACGCAACTTGGAGCTGTACGGGGAACCGCTCGGCTCCGCCGCGCACGCCGCCGCGTTTGAAGCGAGCCGGATCCCCGAGGGCTATCTCGGCACCTACTTCAGGGACGTCTTCCCCGGGCAAACGGTTCGCACTTTGATGATGCGCCTGGGAGCCAACGACCTGCACGCGGCCGGCGCGCCGATCCCCATTTGGATCCCCGCGACGTTCCTCACCCTGCTCGCCCTCGCCCTGATTGGCGCCTTCCTGCCCGCCCGCCGCCGCGGTCAGTTGGACAGCAAAAACCTGATCCTACTGGCCCTCGCCACCCTCGGCTGCGTCGCCATTTACGTGCGCTTCAATCTGGTCTTTCGCCAGGCCCAAGGTCGCTACCTGCTGCCGGCTCTTCCCGCGCTCGCGATCTTTGTCGCGCTCGGCTTCGAAGGAGTACGAACCCGCCTGCCCAAGCTCTCGCGCCTCGCGCTCCCTTTGATCGCCGCCTCCATTGGCCTCGGCGCCGCTCACCTCTACGCGCGGCCCCAATGGTCGTTCGACCCCGACCAGGTCGGGCCCTACGCTTCCTCCTTGACCGCGGGCCTACGCTCCAGTCGCGCGAATTTGCCCGCTCGATTAGAGCAACCCGGAGCCAGCGTCACGTGGACCAGCCAAGGGCTGGATGGCCAACCGGTCAGCTTGCATTTGGAGCTGCCCGAAGCGCACTTCGTGGCCGGAACCCTCGAGCACCGCGGGCTGATCGCCGGCACCGCGGAATCTGGTTCGTACCTCCTTCCAAGCCAGTTGCTCCCCACCCGTGACGGCTACGGACCCCTGCGCTGGAAAATCCGTGTCTTGCCCGATCGATCGCGCGGGATCCACGCCAACACGGCACTCGAGTCACCTTGGAAGCTCGCTTTGAGTGAACCGGACCCGGAGTAGGCGCTCCGTTCCAAGCGAATCCAGCCGTCCACCCCGAGGCGAGCTCGAGTTTCGCACGATCTGGGCAGCGGCCCCTACCACAGAAGGAACGACGGCTCCGTTCAGCAGTCTCCTCCAGTCCAAATGGCTCAAGGGAGAAGGCTCGGCCCGCTTTGGATTCTGAAACGGCTGGAGTGTCGATCCCCCTCGGCCGTCCGTATTCTCAGCAGGCATGAAGCCATCGCGATCGAGCCCGAGCCGCGCCGCCGTACTGGGAGCATTGCTCGCGGTGTACGCCACCTCCCCGGGCCAAACGTTCGTCTTGTCCGGATTCACCGATGCTCTCGGGGCTTCGCCCGATTCCGCCAAGGCCGGGCTCGACTTGAGCGCACAGCAGCTATCCGGTTCGTATCTCGTGGGAACTTTGTTGAGCGCCGCGTGCCTCACGCATGCCGGCAAAGCCGCCGACCGGATCGGACCCCGGCGAATGATCGCGCTCGCGGGCCTTGGACTGGCTCTGGCCGGGGTCCTGTTTTCAAACGTGCGGGGGATCGTCACCCTGACCGGCGCGTTCTTCCTCCTGCGCTTCACGGGCCAGGGCATCTTGTCGCTCGCTTCCAGCCACGCTCTCGCCCTACGCTTCGACGCACGGCTCGGATCGGTGGAGGGACTCCGGGGCGCAACTCTGTCGCTCGCCGTGGCGACCGCTCCCCTGATCGCGGTGGCCACCATCGCCCAAGGAGGCTGGCGTCAGGCCGCGTGGATCCTGCCCGTTTGCGCCGGCGCTTTGGCTGTCTTCGCGGCCTATGGGCTGCTCGATCCCGATCCGACACCGGCGCCGGACGAGGGCGCCCAGGAGAAAGCCCCCGGCGCGAGGCTTCGGGCTCCAAAGGGTCACTCCCTCGCCGAAGCCCGGCGCACTCCGGCTTTTTGGACCCTAGTGGGATGCGCGACGTTCAACGCGGCGTTCATCACCGCGGTTCACTTTCACCTCCAGGCCATTCTTCGGCCGCGCGGCATGGACGAAGTGGCAGCGGCGGCGACCTTCGTTCCGTACGCGGTCTCCGGCGCGGCGCTCACCCTTGCCGGCGGTGCGCTCGTCGATCGGTACGCGGCCGGACCGGTGCTGGGGTGCGGCATGTTGCTGGTAGGCAGTGGCGGGCTAGCCGCCGGGCTGACTTCTGAACCCTGGGCCGCCCATCTTGGCATGGCTCTTTTGGGCGCGGGAAGTGGTCTCGGGACGGCGGTTTATGCTCCCACCCTGGCGCGATTTTTCGGTCGAGCGCATCACGGAGCCATTCGCGGGGCCTCGGGAACGCTGGCCGTGGCCGGCTCGGCTGCGGGTCCGTTTGTCTTAAGCGGCTTGGCCGCTGTCCCGTCGCAGGATTTTGGCTCCGCGCTTTTGTTCACTTCTGCGGTCGCCTTTCCATTCGCCTGGGCAGCCTTCCGGCTTCGGGCTCCAAAAGCAAACGTCACAAGCCCCGCTAGATAACGGCCTGCGTCCAGACTTCGCCCGCCGCCTATTGGGGCCAGAGGATCGTGTACGGCAGGGAACCGAGCGGATGTCGCATGCGATCGCCGTTTTTGGGTCTCAGTTCGAGCCACTCGAGATCCAAAGGGACGACCAGTTGGAGATGCCCCTGCTCGTCCAAATCGAACTGATGTCTTGGCCACATAGCCGCTCCCTCTGGAAATCCGATTTGCACTCGTGTGTCGGAAGTTGCCGTACCTGCCGCGGTGACGAATTCCATGTCGAGGATCCGGATACGCCCGCGCAAATCGATCTCGTGGACCGTCAGCTCCGTCGAGTCCGCCGAGAGGTCGATTCTCGTCACGTCGGTGGCTTCCCGGTGTAGTACGGCGCCGATGTTTGGAAACGTCACGCTGAGTTCGGCACTCGACGACCTTCCGATGGCCTCGAAATGGCCATCTGGATGAACCAGCACACCCGTCCCCGATCCTCCCTCCATGAGCCAAACCCCATACGATTCGATCTTGGGGCCCTCCTCTGGAACGATCAATTGACCGCGCCAGATGATCTTCTTGGACAGGCGCGCGACGTAGCCGAATTCAGGAGGTTCGATCCACTCGTTGAAACCGTGATATTTCGGAGCGTCGATCGTAAGGAATACGCCTAGTACGTTCCGATCTCCATACACGGCAAACGAACCGTCTGCTGCGATGGTAACTTGAGCGTCCCAGGCGTCTCTCGGGTGTTGGCGCCGATTTTCGTTCTCAACCACCTCATCGTTGAATTCGGGAGTGGCCCAGCCCAAAGCCTCCGGTACCGGTTGATCGAGTTCATTGCGAACCACGCCCGTGATCAGCGGAATCGGATAGCGCTCTCGAAGCTCGCCGATTTCGATCGTTCCGAGATCGATCGAAGAGCCCGGGAGGGGAACATGATCCTCCTCGGACCAACCCATCGCGCCCTGGCTAAGTTCGGTCACCCGAATCGCGTGAAGGAAATCAGGCCTCGCGACCGGATCGATCCCCCACTGAATGCGCCCCTCGCCCTCGGATGTGGACACAGCCGAGGTGAACACCCACCGCCGGCCTTCCACCTGCTGGGTAGTTCCCGTCGTGGCCTCCCCCGGCCGATGGCCTAGGCAAAACAACTTCAACTCGAGCTTCCGGTCGCGAACAGGTTCTCCGCCGGAAAGCACCCTGGCGCGCAGCGTCACCCCCTCGCTAGTCGTGGCCTCTGGCTCGGCAGCCACGGACGACTCTGCCTGGACTCCATGGTTTTCGCTGGCGCTCTCCTCCGCCAACTCAAAGGGCGCGACCACACGGCCCGCGCCTGACGAGTCCCCCACGGGTTCTCCGAGCTCGGCCGGAGCTTGATGCTTTTGCGTGCCGCCCGCCGCCTCCCGCGCGGCGGCCGGTTCTTGAGCCTCTTCGACCGGAGCACTCAGCCACCGGACTCCCAGAACAGCAGCCAAAAGGGCGGCGACGAGCGCAGCCCCATTTGATTTGTTCAAGGAAGAGCGAGCAACCATTCGGCGGTGGGTCAGGTCAAGGATTCCTCAACCTGTGCATGCTATCCAAAAGGCTGGAGCACCGCCTCCCAAGCCTTCCGCCGGTCCTTCTAGCGACGCAAGATGCGCAGGCCTCCGTTTCCCGCCGCGATCGACAGGAACTCGGGGCTCGCGGCTATGCCCGTAAACGAGCCACCGCCGGGGAAAATCTGGGTCGCTCCCAGCGCAGGTACCCCCGAAGAGAAGTCGACGGCGCGCAAGCGAATACCGCCCACCACAAAAGCGGTGTCGCCGATCGCATCGACGTTCACGGCCGCGAATCCGAGCCCGGAGGTTCCGAGCAAGGCTCCGTTCGCAGCATTCAGGAGCGACAGGCCGCCGCCGTGGGCCGTCACGATCTGAGTCGGGCTCAGCTCGGCCGACTCGATCGCGAAATTAGCCGGTCCGACGCCGCCGGCTGTAAAGCCGGCGCCGGCCAGACCCGTTCGGGCCAAGGTCTGCGGCTGGGTCGGCGGATCCAACAACCCAAGGGTCGTAATTCCAAAGGACTGCCCCATCGGAAAAGGGAAGCCGAAGTCCGTTGAAACGTAGGCACGTTCGCCGTCGCTCGAGACCAGCACATCCGGTTGACCGACGCCCAAATCGACCGTGCTCATGGCGCTCCCCAAGACGCCGGCCGCGTTGTAGGAAAAGACCTGGAGCAAGGACGTACCACCCGAGACCACCACACGTCCGGACCGGGCCGACACGCCCGTAAAGGGCCCGACCTGGACCGGACGCGGACCGTCCAGGACGACAGGGCTCGCAAGGTCAGATACGTCGAGCACCGTCAGCCGTCCCGCTCCCACCGCGTCAAGGACGAACAGCAGGTCACCATCGAGGCTCAGATCGTCGACGCTCGCGCTGCCCGTCGGAGCTGGGAACGGCTCGGCCACACGCGTCTCCAGATCGACGATCACAAAACCGGCTCCCCCTCGCGAGGCGAAGGCGTGGCTTTCGTTCGAGACAACGTTGCGGGTAGCGAGCGTCTGGAGAGTCACGGTCAAACTCTCCGATTCCGTGGCTCCCGCTGTGTTGGTGACTTCCACCAGCAACGTGGTTGTTCCGCTGCCCAATTCGAAGTTGGCCAGGAGGAAGGTGTCGCTCGCACCGCCGGATCCGCTGGTGATCTGCGCCGGAGTCCCGTTCACCGTCACCGAAAGGCCCGGCGTCCCCGATAGCCCGTCGCCGACGACGCCTGCGATATCGAGGCTGGGAGAAATCACGGTTGAACCATCGCTGGGCAAGGTCACCTCAAAGATCTCGTCGACCAGGTCGAGCGATGCCGCGTTGCTCGCGTCGATCAAGACGCCACCGTCGAACACCACGAAGGCGTGGTTCAACTCGAGTCCGGCGAGCTGCGGATTCACGCCGGACGGCAGGGTGAAGCTAGCTTGCGCGGAGCCGGCTGCGTCCAGCAGGCCGATGGTGTTCCCGAACACCGGTCCATTCGCCTGGGTCAGGGAAAAGTCGAGGTAGGCATCCGGGTTGAGCGGAATCGTCACCCCGCCGAGCAAGACGCCCGGCGCCGTGCCAGAAGCGCTGCCGAGCAACAGGTAGGTCGCTCCCCCGTTGGCCGGACCGGCCTGGAGGTCAAAACTCTGGGTCCCGCCTTCCACGATGGAGAGAGCGTCTGGGGTCGCTCCCAGGCTCACCTGGGCCTGCGCGAGGCCTGAAAAGAGGGCTAGGGCTGCGAGAGTGAATTCGATACGCATGGAGCTGGAGGGCGGGGGGATTCGAGGGCCGGGGGTAGCAGGAC
>CAZUCE010000053.1:7637-25503 GCA_964619265.1 uncultured Planctomycetaceae bacterium | reverse complement strand
ATGGGGAGGGACCGGTTCGAGCGCGCTGACCTGGGCCGGCTCGAGGGCCTGCTAACGGGTCTGGGGCTGGCGGGGTTCGGCGGGCGAGCGGAGCTAGGGGCGTGTCCCGAGCGAGGTCCCGCTCTCTCCCCCTGCCCAGGGCTGGCTTGGAATTCTCGACCCGGGCCCTCGTAAGTGACCCGCCTGCGGGCATGGGAGGCCAGTCCCCTCCCTGGGGAGCCTTTGGGGGTGGGGGGGTCTGCTAGCCTCCGGCCCTGGGCCTCTTTTTTTGGGGAACGACGCAACCATGGAGACCAACGAGCACGCCGACGGGTGTGGGAGCTACGAGCTCTCGCCGCACCCCGACATGAAGCTCGTCTCCGAAGTCCTCGAACGCCGGCCTGGCGCCGTCATGCGCTTCATGCAGCGGATGCGCTGCGTAGAGCGGATCCTGGTGGCGAAAAACAAGGCTTTGGGCTCGCCCCTGAGCTACGCCGAGTTGGAGGAGGTCGGACAGGAGGTCCTGACCGTGGTCTGGCGCAAGCTCGACCGATTCGAGGGTCGCTCGAGCCTCGAGACCTGGGTTTTTCGCATCGCCGTACTCGAGCTCATGAATCGCGTTCGGTACAGCTCGCTGCGACGGACCGCGGAGATCTCCGACCGCCAGCTGATCGAAGCCGCGGGCACCGTGGATCCCCCCTCGCTCGAGGAATTTGAGTTCGTTCACGAGGCGCTCGACAGCCTCTCCGGGTTGGAACGGGCCGTCGTTCACGCCAAGCACTTCGAGCACGAGACCTTCCGAGAGATCGGTGAGCGTCTCCATGCTTCGGAGAACACCATCAAAGCCCGCTATTACCGCGGTATGGACCGCCTGCGGCTCAAACTTGCCAGCTACGAGGAAGACTATTCATGAGCGCCAACCGAGAATCCGAGTCGCCTCCGGGGGGAGGATCGGGCCAACCTGACCTTTGGGATCGCCTCTTGTCGGGTGAGCTCGATCCGGAGGATCCGGAGGTTGCCCGCCAGCTCGATTCGGATCCCGTCCTGGCCGAGAAGTGGGCGCAGGTACAGCGGCTCGGCGGTTTCTTTGACCGGGTAGCTGGCGAGGAGCGTCGCCTGCTCGCTGTTGCGTCCGAGGATCCGGAGGGGTCGGGACTCAATCTCGACTTGAGCCCCCCGCCGGAACTGCTCGGCGCGAGTCCCCTACCTTCCCCGTTTGCCCTGAGCCGGCGTCTCGGATCCGTTCTGGCCCTGGCAGCGGCGGTCCTCGTGGCCTGGTTCCTGCTCGGGCAGGATCGGAGGGCGCAGGATCCCTTGGACCTGGAGGCCCTCCGCGGCCGAATCTTGGCCGAGTCGGATTTTGAGGTCAGGCTCGAGTCCGGGCCGGAGGGCTCTATCCTTCGCTGGGACCAGGATCCGGAGCTAGGCTGGTTCGATCTGGTCGTCTACGAAGTGGACCCCACGATCGATCCCGAAGCCCTCGACCAGGGGCCGGGGCTCTACCGCGTGAACGACCTGTTCCACAACGAGTTGGATCTGTCCTCGCGAGCATGGCCGACCACCGAAAAAGCCCTTTGGATCCGCGTGAACCAACGGATCGAAGGAGTCTCCGGGCCCTGGAAAACCGGCGGCCTGTTGTTGCCTCCGGGCTCCTTGTCCTCCTCGCACTAGGCGCGCGGGCCAGCGGGCTGGCCGGGTCGGCAGCGTCCCAGACCCAGTCGGTTCAGGGGGACGAGCAGAGCGATCCTTGGGCTCGTACGTACGCGCTCTCCGATGCCCATGGACTGGCTGCGGATTCGCCTAGCTTGAGGTTTATTCCCGAGTTCGAAGCCGCCTTGGCCGTTCCAAGCGGCGGACCGGAGTACGAGGGGGCGGAGCTTTTCTACGAGATCGCAGTCAGGGAGCGGCTGGTCGAATTCGTACGCCGCAGTGGAGATCTGGGGAGGGCCTTTGAACTTCGGCGGGAGCTGTTTCGTGCGATTGAGCGCTTCGAAGCCCTCGAATTGGATCCGGAGGATTACAGCTCCCAGCGCGCGATTGTCCATCAGTGCTCAGCCCGCGTTGAGCTCGACCTCGGGCGCCTCGAGCTGGCTTCCCGCGAGCTGCTGCGCGCGAGGCGGGCGATCGGTGCTGACCCGCTCGATGCAGGCTATGTCCTCACCTCGAATCAACTGCATCTTCTGGCCGGTCGATTTGGCGAGGTTCAAGGACCAGATGAACTGCTAGCTAGCAACGTCCCCAGCGGCTCCACGGAACGCGCTCAACTGGAGGGTCAGGCCATTCTAGCGGCGGTCGAAGAGGATTACCGGAAGTTGCATGGCCCAAGCGGGGACGCTGAGCGGGCAAAGCAGCTGGTACAGAAGATCCTCCACTACGTGCGAGCCAAGAACCGCACCCCGGCGGAACGCGTGCGGATCCTCTGGCGAGCTTGCCGGGCCGCATTGGACGTAGGGCGTGAAGACCAGGCTGAGGTATGGCTCGAGCTGACCCGGGAAGCCAAGGCGGAACTCGAGTCCGAAGACCCGGTCGTAACCGTCCTGCTTGGATTCGCCGAAGCGGAGTATTCACTGGCGACCCAAGCTAAGTCGGAGCTCACCGTGGGATCTGCCAGTCAGATCGATTTTTGGCAGCCCTTGCAGAAAATGGGGGAGGCGTCCCCCCTGATTCCCGGAGGCATCGGGTACTTCGCTGGGGTGTCTCGGCGCGAGATGCTGGTGCGGAGTTTGGATTTGAATTTGCGGACCCACGGGCCGCGCGCGGCGTTCGATCGGCTCTGCGAGGCGCGTTGCTTGGGAACTGCCGAGCGCGAGGCGGGCCTCAGCCCCGTACCGGTGGACGAGCTTTCCGCCTGGTTGGCTGAGCACGACGCAGGGGCTCTTGAGTGGGTCACCGGTGCGACCGAGACTCTGGTCTGCGCGATCGACGCGCAAGGGCCTCGCTGGTACCGGTTGCCCGCGCTTTGGCCGTATCTCGACTCGATCGTTGAACTGGGAGAAGCCCTCGGCTCCGAGAACGACGAGGCGACCCAACCGGAGAGGTCGGAAGAGTTGGCTGACCAACTCTCGAACGTGTTCCTGCCTGCCGAGCTATGCGAGAAGATCTCGTCCTGGTCTCACCTGATCGTGGGGGGGAAAGACTGGCTTTACGATCTAGATTTGGAGGCCTTGCCATGTTCCTTGACACCGGCGGACAATCCGGATCGCAAGGGACCCCGGAGTCCTCTCGGACTCCAAAAGTCGTTTGCCTACACCTCTTCGCTGGTTCTGTCCTACTGGACGAGCGCTCGGGTGGAGTCACCTTCGGACGAGTCCTCCGGTGCAAAGATCCTGCAGGTGATTCTCTGTGCTACGAACCTGAGCGGCAAGGGACCGTCGGGCCGGCTCGAGAGCATCCCATTCACGCCGGGGGTCGAGCGGGCCCTCCGTACAGAGTCGACGGCCATCGACAGCCTGTTCCTCGAAGGCGCTTCCGCCCGGCTCGACAGGTTCGAGAACACAGCCGCGGATCTTTGGAGTGTCTTGGCTCACGGGGTCTCCGATCCTTCCCGGTTCGTCCCGGCTGGATTGGCTCTCGCCGGTTCGGAGGACGACCCGCTTGAGTTCGCCTGGTGGGAGGACCTGAGACGATTGAAGGCGCCGCGGATTTGCGCACTTTTGGCCTGCGGCGGGGCCTTGGGCTTTGCGCGAACCGGTGATGGCGGACATGCCCGGCTTCCTTCGGCGCTCCTGGCAGCCGGTTCCGAGTCCGTCTTGGCCAGCTCGCGGGACCTGGAGGCACGCCGGGCCCTGTTGCTTCACCATGCATGGCTCAAAGCCATGGCCGACGGCGCTGACTGCGGGAGTGCCCTGGCAAGCGCAAAGCGAGAGCTCTCCAAAAATGAGCCGGGGAGCGCGGCCTATTGGGCCACGCTCCTCAGCGTGCACGGAGTCCCTTGGACTCAATTCAGGCCTGGTCCGCCGGTCTCTCGCAACCAAACGGGGCGATGAATCGGCTGGCTTCCTGGCGGAGCGCTCTCCGCCGGGGAACTTCGCTCAATCGGGGTCGGCTGGAACGTCGGGGCAGTCGGTGGCCGGCTTGCGCGGCGGGATCCCGGGGGGCGTCTTCAACCGTCGAACCGGCACGATTTCGACGATGATGTCTGCTCCGTTGATACCCGAGCTGGTGTATTTGACCTGGCCAAGGTCGTCGATGCCGAGGCCCTGGCTAACCCTCAGGCTCGAGCTGCCGAGGATTCCGGACTGTCCGGGGTGTCCGGCAGAGTCAAGCCGCACTCCCAGTCCCATCCGAAGGGGCTGAGGAAGAACGCCGTTTGTTGCAGCCGGCGGCTGGAGTTCGAGGACGTACAGGTTTTGGACGCCATTGAGCTGGAACCCGAGGCTTGAAGTGTCGATCGGTTCGTGGATCAGGTAGTTTGCGCCGGTCAGCAGTTCGGCCTGAACCGGCACGCACGAGGCGATCGCATCCGCGAGGAAAAAGTTGGTTCCGCTTGGCTTGCCCCAGAGCGCTGCGTTGACATTTCCCAGCCCCTGGGTCGCCTCCACCTCGGCGGAGAGCACGGCAAAGTCCGGAAAGTTGTTATTGGGGTGCGTTCCGGACAACTGCCAGTTGACCTGGATCTGTTCCGCAACCATTTCCCAAGATATGCCACCGCTGGCAATCGAATTGGCCGGATCGTAGCTAACGGTGTCGATGTCGTAGTGGATGACCACCGACTCCAGGGCCGCGTTTCCGATCAATAGATCGGCAAGCCCGGAACCGTCCAGGTCTCCCACAATGGGGGGAGCTTCTCCGTTGAATCCGGCCACTCCGGTATCGGTGCTGAAGGAATTCGCATCCAGGGAGAAGGCGGATTGCGAGAGCTGGTTGCTCAGGTTGAGGAACCCGTAGACACGGCTCGCGTCTTCCAACGAGAGCACCAGGTCCTCGTCGCTGTCCATCTGGGAGTTCAGATGGCCGGCGGCCATCCCAACGATCTCATCCCCGGTTTGAAGAATCATCGCTTGCTGCTGGCCCGCGGCCGAGGCCGCTAGGACGGCCCAACGACCCAGCGCGGGAATTCGGGTGGCCCAAACGAAACCGTCCTGGCCTGGTCCCATGTGGTTTTCGAGAGTTTCGACGTGGTTCTCGGTGAATCCAGGGGCATTCCGCGAGAGGAGCTTCGTGGCAACCGGTCCGGGCCAGGCCAGGCCGTAAGCTTCGGAACCGTCTGAGACGCCGAGCACCAGATCGTGCCCAGGCTTCCCGTCGATGCGCGCTAGGTCGAAGTCGCCAATCGTGAGGCCGGGGAGCGAAAGCGATCCCACCAAGCTCCAGCTTCCCGCAGCTTCTCCATAGAACTCGAAGGTGCTAGCGTCCGACCGCAGGACGACGATCTCACTTTTGCCGTCCCCGTCGACGTCCGCGGAACGGACTTGGACGCCGGCCAGGTTGCCAGGGGCGATGGGCACGAGGTCCAGGAGAGCGTCGGAGGGAGACACCGATCCAAAATAGATGCCGCTCAGGCCGACAAAGGCGACTCCGTCGGTGCCTCCCATTTGACCGGCGCCGGGAACACGGGTCACGTCAGCCACTTGAGTGGCGATGGATTGAAAGCTGTCGAACTGACCGGCTTCAGCCAGTTGAACCAGGGTGCCGCCGCGGACGATGAAAGCGTCGGGGTGCGCACCGTCGAGCGTCTTGACGACGCATCCGGCCGTGAAAGCTCCCGAGCCTAGGCTGCTCGGCCAGTCCAGGTCGTAGCCCTCGGTGGCCACGACTTGATGGACGCCAGCATTAGCAACACCCGTTGATTGAGTCTGGGCAAGAGCCAGGGGGGCGGTTGCAAGGAGCAAGGCTGCGATAGAAGGGGCCGGGAGCCTGAGGACCTGGCAGGGCGGGCTTCCGGGGGACGCAAGGGGATTTCGCATTGAGTCAAGCAGGTGGGAGAAAAAAGCGGCGAATCGAGAACTAAGGTCCGTCGCCAAAGAGCAGCGTGACGGCCTCGGGAAAAGGTTGCCGGGATCCCTTGAATTTATCCCAGCGGCGGTGGCTCCGGTCCGGGGAAACCCCATGCATCCTCGGGCTCGCCCTCCCTCAAAGCGCCCTGGGGACCCCCTAGGGCCGTGCGGGCGGCCTGCTTGGGTGTGCAGCTGGATCCTAGAAATTGGGAGCCGGCGTGGCCTGGCTCGAATCGAACAAACCCCATGGCACTCGGGTTCGCCGGTGATCGGGGCCCTCGGCCGATTTCCACACGAGATCAGAGTCGCTCGGGTCAGCCTCCGATCACCGGCTCAAGCCCAATCGGGAGCCGGGCAGCACCGGCGAAGGGGCCGCCGGATGGCAGGCTGGACCGCTGCCAGCAGCAGGGACACCCCGGCCAGTCCATCGGACGGTGGCGCGGCAGGCCGGACGGTGGCGACGTCGTTGACGTCGGTGGTGGCCCCAAAGGCAAGGGTCACCGAGCCGATCGCGACCTGACCGTTCGGCCGGATCGTCCCGAGCCAACGGCTCGGGCAGCGAGCCGGTCCTGTGTGGGAACAGCCGCTTGCGCCTCGGGCAAAGGCGAACGGTCTCTCGCCTGCGTTGGGGGGGCCGCAGGGCCTGCGGCCGCTAGCCGCTCGCGCCGCAAGAGCCGCCCCGGAGGCGGATCACTAGGGGCGCTTGGCAAGCCGCGCCGATGGACTCGAGCTCTGCCGCATTCGGGGGGGGAGCCGGCTCGGGAAGCTCTGGGGCGTGCCGTTAGAGCACCGCAAACAGGGATTGCGTAAACACGGAGACCGGCGCGGCTTCGCGGTAGTCCTCGAGGCTGCGTGTCAGAGTGCGCAGGGCCTTGTCGAGGGATAGGTAGACGCTCTCGTCCTGGATGAGCTTGCCTAGGGTGCCTTTGCCCGAGGCCAGCATCGCCGACGTGGACTTCAGGTCCTCGAAAATTCCGCGGGCCAGCTCGTAGATGTCGTCGTCGGAGAGCAGCTTGCCCAAGGTCCCTTCGCCTTCGCCAAACTGGGTCGAGAGGCGATCGAGGTTGGCGACGATCCGTTTGACCTGCTCACCGGCTTCGGGGTCGCGCAGCAACACGTTCGCGATCGATGTCTCTCCTTCGGCAGGCGGAGCAGTCAGGTCGGAGAGGCCGGTGAGTGCTTCGTCCGCGCGATTGACGACGCCGGATACTCGGCTGCGAAGTTCGGTATCGGTGAGCAGCGCAGACAGGACGCCTTCGCCGGAGCGCACGGTCGTCAAGGTCTCGTCCAGGTTCGTTCCGGCCGAGCGCCAGGTGTCGAAGAACGAGTTGTCGCTAAGCAGGGCGCCGATCGTGCCTCGCCCCGCTGAGAGACCGTCGGTGACCTGCGCCAAGTCTTCCGAGGCGACCGCGAAGTTCTCGAGAGTCGTGTTGAGGTTTTCGGTTGCTCCGCCTTCGTTGAGATCGCGGATCAGCTGGGAGACCCCCTCGAGCGCTCCGTTCAGGGAATCGGCGCTGAAGGACTCGCCAATCGAAGAGAGCGTCTCAAAGACATCCGGCTGAACCGCAGCGGGCAGGGGCTCTTCCGCGCTCCAAATGGCGTCGCCCGTCTCGGGGTTGCCAGGCTCGATACGGACCACGTGGCCACCGAGCACCGTCGCATCGGCGATGCGAATGGTGTAGTCCTCGAACAACTGGACGTCTTCCTCGAGAATCAGCCGCACGCTGATGCGCTGGTCGATCGGTGCACGCGGATCGAGACTCAGCTTCTCGACGCGGCCGACGCGCATGCCAGCTAGCTGCACCGAATCCCCGGCGCGCAGGCCGTCGGCCTCGCGCGTGACGAGCGTCATCGCTTTCGTCTTGCCGAAAAAGTCCGAGCCGCTCATGAACAGGGTGTAGTAGCCAAGCAGGCTAAGCGAAACCAACAGGAACAGGCCGAGCAACAAATGACGCATGGGATGGGAGCGCGAGACGCGCTTCGGAGCGCAGGGCGCTAGTCTTCGTACTCGCCGAGGAAACGGCGCACGCGGGGATGATCGGTGGCCAGGAATTCCTCGGGCGGCGCGTCGTGAACGACCTTGCCGGCTTCGAGGAGGATGACCCGGTCGGCGACCGTGCGGACGCAGCTCACCAGGTGGGTGATGACGATCGAGGTGACGGACAAGCGATCTTGGATCTCGCGGATCAGCCTGTTGATCGACCCGGAGATCTCCGGGTCGAGGCCGGCGTTCGGCTCGTCGTACAAAATGATGTCGGGGTCGGTAATCAGGGCGCGAGCCAGGCCCACGCGCTTGCGCATGCCCCCGGAAAGTTCGGCGGGCATGCGGTTGTAGGTGTCCGGCAGGCTGACCAATTCGAGCTTCTCTTGAACTCGGTCGCGGATTTCGTCTTCGGGGGTCTTGGTGTTTTCGCGCAGGGGCAGCGCGATGTTCTCGCCGACGCTCAGCCACCCGATCAGGGCGCCGTCCTGGAACAGGTAGCCCATACGGCGGCGCAGGTCGGCCAGTTCGCGATTGCTGATCTGGTTCATGTCGTTGCCGTCCACGATCACGCGACCCGAGGTCGGTTTCATCAACCCAACGATGTGTCGCAACAGCACCGACTTTCCGGTTCCCGAGGGACCCATCAAGACAGAGGCCTCGCCGCGCGAAATCTCAAGGTCGAGCTCGTTCAAAACGACCTTTGTTCCAAACGACTTGGTGAGGTTCTCGATGCACACCAGTGCGCTTGAATCCGAGCCAGATCCTGTGTCGAGGTCGGTGGCCGACGGTGCGTGCGGCTCGTTCGAGGGTTGCGAATTCACGCCTGGTAGAAGATCCACGTCAGAAAGTAGTTTGCGATGATGATCGCAATGATCGAGTCGCGTACCGCGCGCCGCGTGCTTTGGCCGACGCCGATCGCACCGCCGCGGGTCTTCACGCCGACTGCGCACGAGATCGTGGCGATGATCGTTCCAAAGGCGAACGACTTGAACAGCCCCACGTATACGTCCTTAGGCAGGCTGAAGAACCTCTCAGAGGTTTGCAGGGCGTCGAACGCCGAGTCGTAGTAAAGCCGTGGTTCGACGCTGAGTTGGGCCTGGGCCACGAGGCCTCCGCCGACGATGCCAACCGCGTCACAGACGATCGTGAGCAGCGGGCCAGCCAGGGCCAGGCTGAGGATGCGCGGCATGACCAGGAAGTCGTCACGGTCGATCGAGAGGATCTCGAGCGCCGCCAACTCGTCGGAAACAGACATCGTGCCGAGTTCCGCGGCTAGCGCGCTACCAACGGTAGCCGCCAGGACGATACCGGTGATGAACGGGCCCATTTCGCGCGCGATCGACAGCGCAACGATGTAGCCGATTTGGTCCTGCTGTCCGAAGCGCATCAGCTCGATGCCGGTTTGCAGGGCCAGGATCATCCCGGAGAACAGCCCGACCAGCAGCACCACATGAAGCACCGCGACGGCCGCGCCGAACAGCTGGTCGCTGATTTGGCGGCGGCGCCGGAGGGCGCGCGGCAGGTAGCGTGCCGCACGCGCCAGGAGCTCGATTTGGTAGCCGATCTCCCGGCTGGTCTCGAGAATCGTCGAGAGCATGGGGGTGCAGTCTCTGGGCTCGGAAGGGTGGGGGGAAGCGGATTCACGGACCCGGCGCCAGATGGGGATTTCGCCCCTGGCTTTGAACCTACGTCCGGCGGGTCTAGCGCGGGACGCCGGTCGCGAAGGGGGAGGGCGAGGGGCGTTGGGATCCGAGGGGCCGGGACCACTGGGAGGGCCAGCCGGGACCAGGAAACGCCGGTCGCATCAGGCCGGGGCCAGCTTCGGGGTCTCCGCTGCGCCAACGGATCAGGCCGAACAACAGGGAGGTCTCGCGCACCTCGCCGGTGGGGCCCTCGAAGTGGCGGCTGGACCACAGGCCGGCGATCGAGGTGCGCTGCTCGTAGGCGTCGGCCTCGCGCCGGTAGAGCCCAAGCCAAGATCGGTGCTTGGAGCGGGACCCCTCGCGCTCGATGGAGAACAGCTCCCACATCCACCCGTAGTAGAAATCGAACACGCTGGAGCGCGTGAGCGGGCTGAGCGAAGGGAACGCCAGTCGGCGCGCTTCGCCGAGTCGTTCGTAGCGGTACAGCGGCCACAGTCGACGCCAGCGCTCAACTTCTGGGTACTTCTCCTCCGGCTGATTCCGGCGCAGGTCCCAGTGCTGATAGAAGGGCAGCACATAGAAGCTGGCTCGCTCGTAGGCCTCCGCGACTTCGAGTCTGCGGTGCACCAGCGGCCAGGCCGTGGTCCACCACTTGAGTCCGTCGCCTTCGACGTAAGAGTAAAGCGGCCAGAATCGCAAGCGGGCGTCGGCCGCGGGTTGGGCGCCGCCAGACTGGACGCGAACGAAGGGCCAAGGAAAGTCGAGTGCTCGGAACGGCTCGCCGCCGGTTTCCTTAGCGCGCGGATCCCAGGCGAAGCCAAAGAAGGGCCAGAAGCTCGTGATCGAACGGTAGGTGCGATCCCGATGCAAACCGATCAGCGGCCAAGAGTGGAAGGTCCGTTTTTGTTCTTCTTTGGGTAGACCGAGGCGTTCGCGATTCCAAACGAACAGTGGCCAGAGTGCGAAACCTCGCTCGAACCGGTTCGGCTCGGCTTTCCGCCCAACCAGGGGCCAAACGCGCCAGTGGACTCGGTCGCTATCGCCGGTCTTGAGTCCGAAGAACGGCCAAAGAAAGTTGTGCAGCGTGTCGGTTCCACGGCGGACCTTCGAGTACAGCGGGAACAGGAAGAAGTCCATCTGGTCGTAGGTCGCGAAGTCTTTGAGGCGACCGAGAAACGGGAACCAACCGAGCTTGTCTGCACCGCGCCGATTCTTAGACCAGAAGATGCCAGGCACCACGAACAGGTCGAATTCGCGCTCGCCCTGGATTCCATCGGTGTCGAGCGTGCCTGGTTCCCCGTCGCGCCAGCCGGCCGGGGCCGAACGGTAGTAGTACAAAGGAGCGAGGAGTGAGTTGACGCTGCTGCCGCTGCGCTTCCAAAAACCGAGCGGCACCAAAAAATCTACGCGCTCGCGATCTTCACCCACCCGCCGCCAGCCGTAAAACGGACGAAGCGCGCGCGCCGAGAGCTCGCCTCCACCACCGACGATCGGGCGATGCTCGCGGCGCGAAAACAGCATCCCTCCGAAGGCTTCGGTCTCGGTGCCTTCGTCGGCCGTGGCCAGGCGAGTGAACAGCGGCGCGACGTGCAGGTCGCTTCCGGGAGCCGCACAGCCTCCCAGCGCGAGCAGCAGAGCTGCTGTCGCGAGGGTTGTCAGGAACCGGCTCAGGGAATTCATGGATGGAAGGGGGGGGCAGCGCGCCCGCGACTCACGGAGGGAACCAGCGAGTGAGGCGAGCTGTCCAGTCTGAAAGGCTATGCTCCCGGCCCTCCCGGCCCTAGCTACCACATGACTTCTTCCCACGCGGCATGACGGTCTATCTCAGCGGAATCCAGGCCTCTGGCCGCCAGCACCTAGGCAACTACTTCGGCGCCATTGCCCAGCACATCGAGCTGTCCAAGGCGGCCGGTGAGCATTTCTACTTCATCGCTGACTACCACGCCCTCACGACCTCCCGCGATCCGGCCCAGCTCCGCGAGCTGGTTCGCGAGGTCGCCGTGACCTACTTGGCCCTAGGCCTGAATCCGGATCGGGCCTGCCTGTTCCGCCAGAGCGATGTTCCCGAGGTGACCGAGATCGCCTGGCTTCTCTCGACAGTGACCGGCATGGGGCTCCTCGAGCGCGCCCATAGCTACAAAGACAAGGTCGCCCACGGCATCAAACCCAACCTCGGGCTGTTCACGTACCCGGTGCTGATGGCCGCCGACATCCTGGCCTACGACTCGACCCACGTTCCGGTCGGCAAGGACCAAGTTCAGCACTTGGAGATGACCCAGGACATGGCGGCCTCCTTCAATGCCCACTATGGCGAGGTTTTCGTGCGTCCCGAGGCGCGGCTTGCCGCCAGCGAAGCCATGCAGAGGGTGCCGGGTCTCGACGGCGAGAAGATGAGCAAGAGCTATGGCAACGACGTGTGGATCTTCGAGAGCGGCAAGCCGCTCAAGAAGCGCGTGGGCAAGCTCGTGACCGACAGTCGCGAGCCCCAGGAACCCAAGGACCCGGCCGAGCTGCTCGTCATGGACTTGCTCAGGCTCTTTCTGGAGCCCGCCGAGTGGGACGATTGGGGCAATCGCCTGCGCCAAGGGGGCGAAGGCGCTCCGGGGTACGGCCATCTCAAGGTGCGCCTGATCGAAGCCATCGAAGAGCGCTTCGCCGAGCCCCGCGCACGCCGTGAGGAGCTTCTCTCCGATCCCGCGGAAGTCGACCGGATCCTCGCTGCAGGCGCTGAAAAGGCCCGCCAGCGAGCTCGATCGGTTCGAGACCGAGCCCTCGCCGCCTGCGGTCTGCGCTGAGTCTTCGCCTCGCTGGCCGGCGAGCGGGGTGCTCTCCAAGTTCTGGATGCCGGGAGTCTTGGATGCCCGGCCCGAGTCTCGGATACCTGGCCCAGCTCTGGATGCCCAGATGGTCCTCGCCCCAAATCTGGATGCGGAGCCGACCGCTCTCGGGCGAACCGGCCGGTGATATCCTGGGCGGTCCCTCGACCCACAACTTCTCGCACGCGCCATGCTCCGATCTCCTCTCTCCGACCATGCCCTGGTGGGCGTCCTGGCTCCGTTCGGCGCCCTGGTGCTCGTGTTGCTTTCGATCGGTTGCACGACCGGCCAGAAGCAGAAGCCGGATCAGGTGAAGATTCGGGAAGCGGCGGCGGCTGAGCCGTGGACCGAGGCGTTCATGGAACCGACCGGGGTCATCGCTGACATCATCGAGATCGAAGGGCCGCCAGGGCTGATTGATCACTTCGCAGGGCGCCAATTCCCCGAGCTGGTCGATTATTCGACCGAGGTCACCCCGGAGGGGCTGCTGCACATCTACAAGCGCAAGGATGTGCATCCGATCGTTGAGATTTCGGCCCAGCTGGACAACTGGGAGTTGGCCGCATTCGTCGAGTTACGCGTGCTGTTTGCTGTGGACCGACGACCCGTCGCGCTGCGCGCCAAAGGTGGCGCGACCGTGCGGGCCTACTCGGGGGTCGACAGCATGGACGGCGAACTGCTGGAATTCTCAGGCGATCCGTGGGCCGAAGCCGCTACCCGCGAAGCTCAACTGCCTTCGGGCGAGTCGCTATCGACGCCCGAGGCCGGGCAGGGGCGATGACCCTAGGTGGGGCGGCGACGCGGGTGCTGGTTCGGCTAGCGCTCGGCGGCGCGCTAGTATTGGGCGCCTGCGCTGGACCTTCGGTTCTTGAATGGGGCGGTGAGCCGGGGGTCTCGGATCTCTTCCAGCCCGGCCAACTCGAAGCCCTGACCGTCGTTCGTGACGATCTAGAGGCGGGGCGCCGTGAGCGCGCGCTCGAACGGCTGGTCGAACTCGGGCGTGTGGCGCCCCAAAACCTCACCATCGGCTCTTTGCGCCAGGACCTCGAGTTGGAGCTCCTCGAGTCCGGCGGAACGATCGAGTCGCTCACTCGCGATCTGGTATCAGCCGCACGGTCCTCCGAGGGTTCCCCGCGGACTCTTCTGCGGCGCTGGTATGCCTTGCGAGCTGAAGAGGGCGGCACCGTTCAAGAGCTGGTGCTCGCGGCCCGTATCGAGGACGACGAATTGGCCGCTTTGCGCCTGCTCGACGAAGCGCTCGGGCTGGATCCGCGCGAGATCTGGGCCCACTTTGGCCGGGCGCACGTCCTGGTTCGGCTGAATCGTTTGGCCGATGCGCGCGCCGCGCTGAACGTGGCGCTCGAACTGGATGCCGGACATCCTCGCGTACGTGCGCTGGAGGCGGCCTTGATCGCGCTTGAAGGCGACCGGCCGCGGGCGATCCGGGCCCACGTTCAATGGCTGCGCGAGACCGGCGGCGATCCTCGTGTTTCCGGGGACATTCGCGATCAGGCCATCCTCGATTTGGTCGAGCTGGAGCTGGCCGAGGAGCGCTATGACAGCGCCTACGGACGCTTGATGGCTTTTGAACCGCGGTCTCCAGCCCTAGCTGTCCGGCGGCTTCTAGACCTGGTGGTAGCCGCGGACGGAGTCGGCTCCTTCGACCAGGCGCTGGCATCGGCGCGCGAGGCCGCCGAGCTGGACCCTTCGGAGTTTCGGGCTCACATCCAGGAGGCGAAGCTGCTCGAAGTGCGCTTCGGGGATCGCCCCGGCGCGCGCGACGCGTGGCGCCGGGCAGCGGAATCCGCAGGTGCCGCCAGTTCCGGCGGAGAGGGCGGCGAAGCGGCTCTGCAGCTGCTCGCTGCCCAAGTTGAGCTAGCGCGCCTGGAACGGGCGCTCGGGGAAGAGGTTCCGGGAATCTGATGCGCGCCGTTCTTCAACGCGTGTCGCACGCCCGGGTGATTGCCCAGAACGAGGCCGGTCTGTTCGATACAACCGGTGAGATCGGTTCGGGACTGTTCGTTCTGCTTGGCGTTCTGAAGGGCGACACCGAGCGTGAGACCCAGCGCCTGGTCGAAGATATTCTTCACTACCGCGTGTTCGAGGATGAGGACGGCCGCATGAATCGTTCGCTGCTCGAGGAGAGGCTTGGGCTCTTGGTCGTCAGCCAGTTCACGCTCGCCGCAGACGGTCGCCGCGGACGCCGTCCGTCCTTCGACCAGGCTGCCGACCCGGTGTTGGCCGAGCCGCTCTACGAACGCTTCATCGAACTAGCCCGTGGAGCCGGCGTGACGGTCGGAACCGGGCGGTTCGGCGCGCCCATGCGCTGCGAGATCACCGGCGACGGGCCCGCGACTTTCTTGCTCGAGCGCAAACCCCAGACCCCAGTAGATTCAGCCCGCGGTTGACAGGTACCCGGAGTCCCTTGGAAACTCCTCCTTGTCAGGCTCCCGCCCTCCCCGTTCTTCCGATGCGACCGCCCACCGTCACCCGCCAGCACCTCGTCCAGCGCATCGCCGATCAGACCGGTCTGCAGAAGAAGTCGGTGCAAGATGTGATCGATCGGTTCTTGTCTGAAATGGCCGATGAGCTCGAGAAGGGGCACCGCATCGAATTCCGAGACTTCGGTGTGTTCGAGATCGTCGAGCGTGCGCCCCGGCGCGCGCAGAACCCCTCGACCCTTGAGCGGGTCGACGTACCGAGCCGGTTGCAGGTAAAATTCAAGGGGGGGCGAAAGCTGGCCGATCGCATCGCGAAATCAAAGCCTTACGCGCCGCCTCCCGAACCCAAGGCAACCAAGCCCGCCGCGCCTCAGCGCAAGAAGGACAGTCCCTTTTAGGCTTTGGCGCTTCCGCAAGAGGAAGACAGACCCTTCTAGGCATTCATGTATAGAGGCGCTCGGCCGGGCCTCTTTGGCCCGGGAGCGAGCGCTCATTCGCGGCATCGAGCATTCCGCGAACCCGCGGGGAGCGCTTCGAAAAGGCATGTTTAAGGGGGGGGCGCGGGCTCTCAACTCCCCGGCGCTTGGCCAGGGTCCAGGTTGTGCCAGCATGGAAGTTGGCCCGCGACGAGCGCTGTCGAGTTTTCTTGGTTAGGTTGTAGACCGATTCTCTGGCTGTCTTCGCAGCCGCTCATGCCCACCCCCCCCCTAGCTTTTCCCCCATGTCAAGCCTGTTCCGCATTGCTCCGAGCCTAGGGCTCGGAGCGTTGTTCTTTTCCCTGTTCCCACCCGTCCTGCAAGCCGCGGAGAGCCTCGATGTGGAGGTCTCTCTCAATCAGTCCATCTTTGAGCTTGGGCAGGAAACGACGATCACGATTTCTGGCCCCCCTGGGGCTGGTGCTTGCTTGGTGTTCGGCACCGTGAAAGGCGAATTTGTCATCGACGGAATCGCGACGCTCGGCTTCGATTCGGCTGGATCGATTTCCGCGGTCGACCTTCCGAGCATGCCGGCCAGCGGGGAGATGGAGATCGACTTCACTAGTTCGTGCGACAACTTGGAGTTGGCGAACGGTCCGGTTTTCATGCAAGTCTTGCTCTTCCCGCTCGGGAATCCGTTGCCGGCCTGCGCCTCGGAAGTTATTTCGCTCATCTGGGCGAACGGCGAATGTGAGCGCTGCTTGGCCGACAACACGACCGACCCTTCGCTTTCCATCCAGCCGGATGGCTTTGTCTTCGATGCGCCGGGGCTTGGCGGCCAATTCCGCTTTACCGGCGCGAGTAGCATCGAAGAGCGCGCGGACGGAACGGCGACTCTGACTGGATTCCTAGAAAACGTTGGAAACCCGGGTCGCCGGCTCGGCCTTCAAATGGAACTCGCAGGGCGTCTGGATTGCCTGGACGCTGCCTTTCCTCCTTCAGGAGCTCCGGATCTCAAGCTCCTTCCGAGCGCTTTCTTTGGGAACGGCGGCACGATCGATCCCCAGACCTGGCACTACTACACGACGGGTGAAGGCAGCCTAGCCGGGTTCGGCGACGCATTCGGCGCGGCTGTTCGATTGGATCTCAATGGAGCGCTTCAACTCGGTCGCGGAGCTGATGGGCGTACCGCCGATTTCGGGGTTTGCGGCAGCTTCACGAGCTCGATCGAAGCGCAGCCCGAGGACGGGCAAGTCGTTCTGGTCGGAGGCGACAACCTGAATTTTGTCGCCGGTCAGTCGGAGTGCCCGGCGACGAACGTCGACAAGTGCGTGACCGAAGGAAGCCCCGACAACCACGCCTTCTACATCCGGGACTACCCCGGATCACGCCAGTGGGATTTCGTCGATGGACCCGGCCGCTGGCGGGAGTTCACCGACGGGACGGCTCAGCTAGAGGGTCGAATTGCGAATGTCGACGACGCGACTTGCTGCTTTGACGTCCTGATTCGTTTCGACGAGGTTTTCTTCCCCGGCCAATTTGGATATCCGCCCGCTGGAAGCCCGACGCTGAGCGGCCTTCCCGATGGGCTGTTGCAGGAGAACGGAGGCCCGGTCGATCCGGGGTTGTTCTACTACTACACCGAAACGGAAGGCGTCATGTTTGGCTGTGAGGCCTACGAAGGCGCGGTTGTTCGGATCGATCGCCGCGGGACCGCGCAGCAGGTCGGTAACGGAGCCAACTTGAACGACGAAGACTTCGGAACTTCCGGATGGCTCGGTTTGCATCGATTGGTTGAGCCGAACGGTGAAAAAGAGCTGCCTCTTTACTCCGACGGGGACAACAACGTGGACCTTCCCAACTGTCCGAATTTCCAGATGCTTCCAGTGCTGGCCTACGGGTTCTCCAGCCTCGGCGGAAATTCCGTTTATGACGGCGGTGGCGAATTTGAACTCGTCTTCAACGAGGCCGATGGCGAAATCGACTGGGTGCTCGAAGGGACCACGACCGGTCTTGATTTTGAGCAGCAGTCCGGAGGAGACAGCAGCCTGATCCGTCCGTCCGGGACAGACACGAGCTATCTGCTTGAGAAGCTGCAGGAATCCAATGCGATGACCGTTCAGGCCTTTTTCCGCCAAAGTGACCTGCAAGAGAACTTCGCACGCATCGTGACGTTCTCTTCGAGTGACAGCTTGCAAGACCGCAACTTCTCGCTAATCGGCACCATGAACAATGGCAACGGAACCGCCCGTGTTCGGTTGGCTACCAACCAAGGAGTCGTGAACGAGTCGGTCGATGCTAGCTGGGACGCCGAAGATCCCGTGGTGCTCGCGTTCACCTACGACCAGGTCGGCGACGGATTCCTCAAGGTCTACCTGAACGGAGAGGAAGTCGATCGATTCGAAGTCGACGGAGACTTCGAAGGCTGGCCGGAGCGCGAGTTCCTGGTCGGCAATGAAGTCGGCGGCGGCGACCCGCTGGACGGAAGGCTCTACGACCTCCGGATTTGGAACCGAGAGCTGACCCCCGAAGAGCTCCTCGAAGAATCGAGCGCCCTCCAAGCGGGCCTGTAACGACCCGAAACCGGCAGCTCGGTCCGCCCCCCGGCGGACCGAGCCACCGGTACTACGGTGCCAGAGCAAAAAGCACCG
>CAZUCE010000053.1:0-7537 GCA_964619265.1 uncultured Planctomycetaceae bacterium | reverse complement strand
GCACCGTAGTACCGGTGGAGCGGGACTTTGGGTTAGGAGTTGGCGTGCTGCTTGGCAGCTTGGGCTGCCGCGGCGAGCCCGCGGTCGATGTCGGCAAGCAAGTCGGCTTCGTGCTCGATGCCCACGGACAGGCGGACCAGGCCATCGGCCAGACCGGCCTCACGGCGCACCTCGGTCGGGATGGCCGCGTGCGTCATGATCGGCGGCACCTCGATCAGCGACTCGACGCCGCCCAAGGACTCGGCCAGGGTGAAGACCTCGGTCGCTTTGCAGAACGCGACTCCGGCCGGAACACCGCCGGCCAGTTCGAACGACACCATGCCGCCGCCGTTCTTCATCTGGCGCGAGGCCAGTTCAAACTGCGGATGGCTGGGCAGGCCCGGGTAGATCACGCGTTCGACGAGCGGCGATGCCTCCAGGTGTTTGGCGACGGCCACCGCGTTGGTCGCGTGCCGATCCATGCGCACGTGCAGGGTCTTGAGGCCTCGTAGGATGAGGAATGCATCCATTGGGCCAAACTGAGCGCCGACCGCATTTTGGTGGAAGGCGATCTCCTCGCGCAGTTGCTCATCGTTGCCCAGCAGCGCGCCGCCGACCACGTCGGAGTGTCCGCCGAGGTACTTGGTCAGCGAGTGCACTACGATGTCGGCGCCCAACTCGAGCGGCCGCTGGAGATAGGGCGTTGCGAAGGTGTTGTCGACGATGCACTTGGCGCCGTGCGCGTGCGCGAGCTTGGCGCAAGCTTCGATGTCGCACAGCTTGAGCAACGGGTTGGTCGGAGTTTCGAGGTACAGGTACGCCGCCGGCGCGCGCTTGAGAGCGGCTTCGACTTGCGCCAGATCGCTCGAGTCGACGAATTCGAACTCAACGCCAAAAGGAGCCCAGCACTGTGTGAACACCCGGTGCGTTCCGCCGTACAAGTCGTTGCCGGCGATGACGCGCGCGCCGCTGCCGAGGCGTTGAATCAGCATCGCGATCCCGGCCAGGCCGCTGGCGAAGCACAGACCCCAGTTTGCGCTCTCCAGACTCGCCAGAGCGCCCTCCAGGACCGTTCGCGTTGGGTTGGTGGTCCGTGAGTATTCGTAGCCGAGCCGCGGTTCGCCCGGGGCGGTCTGCTCGTAGGTCGAGTTGAAGTAGACCGGCGTCATCAGGGCGCCGTTGGTCGGATCCGGCTCCTGCGCGGCGTGGATGGCGCGGGTCTCGATGTGGGCGTCGTCGCGGGAGGTCATCAGTCAATCGGGGCTCGAAGGGAGGAAGAAGGGCCCGCCAGGATACGGATTGACCGCTTCCCTGGGCGAGCTGTGGGCTTGCCTGTGGTCCAAGGGCCAGAATGCCCCTTAGGACTCGACCTTCGGCGAGCCGCTGTTCCCTGGCTCTCCCCGGAGGGAAGTCGCCTTGGGCCGCGGGGCCTGGTGGCCCGCCGCCGCAGGGGCCGGGATGTCCACTCCTCGCTGATCGACAGGCACGTCCAGCGCCTGGTACGCGGCCACATCAGCCACCCCGTGAGAGGAAGGTGGTCCCCGCGGAATGCCGCTCCGGGGGTTCGCGCGGCACGCGGTTTGCGAACAGAACTCACAAAAACCGGTCACCCGGTGCGGATTCGCGGCGAGCCAACGGTTTGCCAAGCTCTCGCGCCCCGGACCGGATCCACGACGTTTCGAGTCTGAAACGTCTTTCCTCCCTCGCACTCACCCCCAGCTGTTTGGAACAGCGGGGGGGAAGGTGGGCCGAACGCCTTTTCTCGTCTCCGGGTGTTCGGCCCCGATTCATCCGCTTTCGCCGGGCACTCGGAGGCGACTTCGTCCCGGCGGGCCGCTTGGGCGACTCCAGGCCTGCGCAGTTCCATGGAGATGCCCCGCTGCCCAAGGTGGAATTCGGGTGTGCAGCAGGCGGCGGGGCTTTCGCTCCGGGCTGTTAGGCTGGTTCGATCGTGCAGGAATTCATGACGATTCGTCCCATAGAGGACCGCGACGACGCCGCGGTCGCCTCGGTCATCCGAACCGTCATGCCTGAGTTTGGGGCGGATGGACCGGGGACCGCGCTCCACGACCCCGAAGTGTCCGGGATGAGTGCGGCCTACTCGCAGCCCCGTTCCCGGTACTTCGTGGCCTGCCTGGGCGATCGCGTGGTGGGCGGAGTGGGGGTGGCTCCCTTGAACGGAGGCGAGGAAGGTGTCGCGGAGCTGCGCAAGATGTACCTGTTGCCCGTGGTTCGCCGGCGGGGTGTTGGCCGCTCGTTGCTCCACGCGGGGATCGCGGCAGCGCGCGAGCTCGAGTACGAGCACCTGTACCTGGAGACCATGGAGCACATGTCCGCGGCTCGCAGCTTGTACGAAAGCGAAGGCTTTGAACAGTTACCTAGCACCTGGGGCGACACGGGCCACTTCGCCTGTCACGTCTCCTATGCGCTCGCGCTGACGGGGATTCCGAAGAGGTTGACGGGGGTCCCCAAGCGACCGTGAGGGAGGCAGTCCCGACCCGCCACCGCGTGCTCGTTGCCGCGGTCTTGCTGGTCGCCGCCTGGGCCCACTTCTACGTGGGCGGGGTGTCCATGGAGCGCAGCCGAGGCTGGGACGAGGCGATGCATGCGGAGCTGCCGGCCGCGCGGATGCAGCTCGCGGCCGGGCGCGGAGATTTCGGCGCGGCAGCGCGTGTAGCGCTCGATTGCCAGCAGTATCCACCGGCCTACCCCGCCCTGGTCGCCGCGGGTTATTCGATCACCGGCGTGCAGGAGGTGTGGGGGCGGAGATTCGGTCGCCTGCTCCAGGCCCTTGGGCTCGGCGGCTTGTTCTTACTGGGCAGGCGGCTCGTGCGTAGCTGGGATCCGGAGGGCGTCTGGCGCGAAGCCGTTCCACCGGCTGCGCTGCTGCTTGGAATGCTGTCGCCCCTGTGGCTCGCGTACTCGGGCACCTTCTTTCTGGAGGGGCCGACTCTGACGGTTTCGATCTTCACGCTGCTGGCCTGGCTCGGACGCGACGGGCGCCCGTCGCGCGAGCTTCTGGCCGGCTCGCTCGCGACCCTCGCGTTCTTCACCAAGTTCAACTACGCGCTAGCCCTGGGCGCGGGGCTGTTCGTGGACCTTTTGCTGAGCGGCGCGCTCGAGCTGCGCGCCGGTCGCGCAGCCGCCTTCGCAAAGCGCGCCGCCCTGCTCGCGATTCCGCCCGTGCTCGGAGCCCTGTGGTGGTTTGTGCTGCCCTGGCCCGGGGACCGTGCCCTCGGCGCCCAGCATTTCGAGGCGTTCACGGCCTTCCTTTCGGGGAATCAACAGTTGGCCGCGACGCCCTACGACCGCCGTATATGGGATGCTGCGACCTTCCTGTTCGCGGGGCCCTTGATGGCGCTCGTCGTGGGCATCGGGCTGTTGCTCTCGCTGCGCTTCTTGAGGCGCCCGGGAGTTCGCACCCTGTGGATCGTGTTTCTGGTGAGCGGGCTGCCCGTGTGGCTCCACAATTTCCATTTGGACCGCTTCCTCTTGCCGGCCTTCGCCGCCGCGCTCCCGCTGGCCGGTGTGGGGCTGGCCAGGGTCTTTGGTCCAAGCCGCGCGAACTTCTGGTTCAAGCCGGCCCTTGGGATCGGTTTGCTCTTGGCCGCGGTGTTCTTTGCCAGCCCAACTTCCAATGGGTTCGCGCGCTATCTAGGGCTCGCGAACGAGGACAACGCGGCGTACGTGGGGCAGCTGCACACAGAACGCCTCGCCTTGTTGCCCGCGCGACGCTTGCCGACCGCTGGATTGGAACGCGCGGCTAGCGACGCCTTTTTGGAGGCCATCGCAGGCGAACTCGCGGCTACCGAACGCGTCGGCTGGCTTGGCATCACCTCCGAGCTCTCGCCAGGCGCTCTGCATTTAGGGCTCTTCGAGCGCGGCGCCGGTGCCGACCTGGACGCGCTCGCTCTGCGCCTTGAACGCGACGCGCCGCTCGTTCGCGAAGACGGCCAGCCGGACATGGTGGTGACTTTCGAGTCTGTCGATCCGGGCTGGGACACGGCGCAGATCGAGAGTTGGGCTGCGGGTTTCGACCTGGTGCTCGGAACGCGACCGATCGATTGGAAGGGGCGCCGCGGGCGCGAGTTTCTGGAGGACTATCAAGTGCGGCTCCTGGAAGGTGGCGTGTGGAGTGCGACTCCAATCGCGGAGATTCCGGTGGCGCGCCCGATCGGAGAGCCCACTTCGGTCGAGCTGTTTGCGTTGAGGCGCAAAGCCGAATGAGCTCGAAATCAAAGAAGTCCAAGCGCAAGGCCAAAGGGCTCAGCGGTCCCTCGCTGGAGCGTGTTCCCCTCGGAGATCTCGATGGATTCGCGGCGACGCGGCTCGACTGGGATTCGGTGCGTGAGCAGTTCGAACGGTTGGTCAGCACCAGCCTTGGGCGGCGCGGTTTGCGCGAACTCGAGCCGCTCGAGGACAAGGCGGCTCGCGAGGCTCACGCGCGCGTCGCTGAGCTGGTTGCCGGTGCGGCGACCACCGGTGAGCCGCCCCTGGGCGATTTGGCTGATCCCTGCCCGCGCATCGAGGCCGCGCGCGCCAATCGGATGGCTCTGTCCGAGACCGATCTGGCCTCGCTGCTCGACTTTCTGCGGGCCATCGTGCGGACCTCGGTTTGGTTTGCCGAGCGGCGGGAGGCCTATCCGGCCTGCGCGGCGCAGCTTGCGGGCTTGCCGGAGCTCAAGCCGCTGCGCGACAGCTTGGAGCGCGGGCTCGACGGGCGCGGAGGGATTCGAGACGAAGCGTCCGGCCGGCTGGCCAAGCTGCGCGAGCAGGTGCGAGTCTTGATCCAACGCGTCGAGAAGAAGGCCAAGGCCATCGCCAATCGTCCCGAGTTGAAAGGGGCTCTGGCCGACGGCGGCGGGCGCGTGGCGCTGCGCGATGGTCGTCCGGTGCTGCTGGTCAAGGCCAAGCAGTCCGGCCGCCTCCGCGGGATGATTCACGATCGCTCAGCGTCGGGGGAGACCGTGTTTGTCGAGCCGGCCGAGCTGATTGAAGACGGCAATGCGCTCGCGGCGATGCGAGCCGACGAGGCGCGCGAGGTTCAGCGGCTCTTGACCGAGTGGACTCGCGAGGTCTTGGCCCAGTCGGAGCGCATCGAGCGAACCGCGGATCGGCTGATCGCCGTTGAGTTGGCCGTGGTGGGCAAGCGCTTCTGCGAGTCGTTTGGCGGGCGGGTTCCGGAGCTCGCCGATACGCTCGTGTTGCGCGGCGCCCGGCACCCGATGCTGATCGCCCAGGAGCGAGGCGGGCAGATCGAGAGCTGTACGCCGATCGACGTGCGGCTCGGTGATCCCTTTTGCATCTTGGTGCTGACCGGCCCGAATACCGGAGGAAAGACGCTGGCGCTCAAGACCGCGGGCCTCGCGGTGCTGTTGACGCGGCTCGGCCTGCCCTTTCCCTGCGAGCCTGGATCTCAGGTGCCCCTGTGGCGTGGCATCGTCGCAGACATCGGCGACGACCAGGAGGTTGCGCAGAACCTCTCGACCTTCTCGGCACACCTAGCCCGAATCGCGGGGGGGCTGCCGCGGGCTTCGAATCAGACACTGTTTCTCTTGGATGAATTGGGCGGCGGAACGGATCCGGCGGATGGAGCCGCGCTGGGCGCTGCGTTGCTGGAGTGGCTGCGCCAGCGGACGGTTCCGACCTTGGCCAGCACGCACATCGGGCGATTGAAGGAGTTTGCCTTCCGCCACGCGAATGTGGAGAACGCCAGCGTCGAGTTTGATGTCGAAACCCTGCGGCCCATGTATCGGCTGGTGGTCGGGACGCCGGGCGAGTCGCGGGCGCTGGTCATCGCGCGTCGACTGGGCTTCGATCCTTCGATTTTGGCCGATGCGGAGCGGCGCGTGTCACGTCCACGCGAGGAGTCTGCCGCACTCATGGAGGATATTCGAGGGGCGCGCGTCGAGGCCGAAAAGTCGCGCACCGAGGCGGGGGAGCGAGCGCTGGAGGCCGAGCGTCGCGTGGACGAGCTGCAGCGCGAGGCCGCGCACCTCGAAGCGCGCCGGACCAACCTGGAGCGCGACGCCCAGGCCGAGCTCGAAGCTCGCCTTTCCGAGGCGCGGATCGAAGCCGAGCGAGCGACCAAGCTGCTGGAACAGGTGCCGGCCGAACACCGCAAGCCGCTCGGCGAAACGCTAGCGAAACTGCGCACCGCACTGCGCTCGGCTTCCTTGACGGATCGCCGCCAGAGTTTTCTGGACGAGCTGCGCAAGGGGGACTTGGTCTACGTTCCGCGGTTTTCGAAACGTTGCCCGGTTCTGCGTATCGACCGGGACAAAGGGCGTGTGAAAGTGCGGCTGGGCAGGCAGGAGTTGATGCTTGAGCTCGACGATGTCTCGATCTCTGACTCCTGAGGGGAAGCCCCTCGGGAACGCAAACCGCCTACTCAAGAAAAGCCGCGGGGCCGCGAACCGAACGGACGTTCGGTTCGCGGCCCCGCGGCTTTTCCTTGGGATCGAAAGTGTGTCAGGGAAGCAGTCGCGTCACGACGTTTTCCGCCTTTTCGACAATCAGCGGCATAGCTTCGTTTTCGCGCATGTTCATCTGGTTGGCCCAGACCGATAGGCGCACGCCGTGCGGGTAGTAGTTGCTCGACTTGCTGACCGTGGCCGAGCTGGAGTTTCCGGTAGTGTTCGCACTGCCTTCCCCCATGCGCGAATTGCCGACGGCGGCACCCGAAGTGCCGCTCGTCCTGTTGTCGGTGGACAACTGGAACTCGACTTCGCTCTCGTTGTATTCCTCTAGAACGAAGTCGACGACCAGGGCCCACTCGCGGGGTGTCGAGGCATTGCTGATGCCGACGCCGACCAAGCCACCTGCGGCGGCTCCGGCGGCGATGCCCCCGGCGGTGCTGTCGGACGCGTTGTCGACCGCGATGCCGGTTCCGAGGCCGACGGCCGCGCCGCTGATGAGGCCCATCGTGCGGGCGACATCCGCTCCACCGGTCTCAGGCGCGACCTCGCCAAAGAAGCGGGTACGGGCCAGCAGCCGGAATTGGGCGGTCGTGGGGTCGCTGACGACTGTCCAGCCCTGCTGAACGGCAGCGTCCCGGAGGAGCTGGGCGAGCTCGATCTCGGCGTCGCTGATGTTCTGGTAGGCGATGTAGACCGTCTTTTGGTCGGGTGCCGGCGGCGAGAGCATGGGCGGGGCGACGACCCACAGGGACCCGCTTCGGGGGCTGGCAAACTTGTTCGCGGTCATTTTGCCGAGGCCGCGCGATACGGCGGTGCAGCTCGGGAGGACCAGGAGGGCGGCAAGTACGGCCAGCAGGGTCGAGGCTCCGGACAGGCGGGCGAAGGGCTTCATGGAAGAACGAGGGGCGAACGAGAGGAAGGAGATACGGACTTGGAGGACTGGGGGTCCGGAAGGCTGAAGAAGGGCACCAGACCCGTGTGCCGAAGTCAAACGACTAGCAGCCCGGGCGGGCAGCCCCGCCCATCCATGCGCCCGAGTGGCCCCGGATTGCGCGAGGATCCCCCTGGAGCAGGGCACCCGGGGAGGGTTCGCTGAGCGGGCTCGCCAGATGGGTCTCGTGCGATCGGCCGAGTGGGGT
>CAZUCE010000052.1:0-26667 GCA_964619265.1 uncultured Planctomycetaceae bacterium | reverse complement strand
GTTCAGCGACTTTCGGAGGCTGTCCCTCCTCAAAACGGCGTTGTTGCACAACTCGCGCTCCGGTTGGAATTTCCCCCTACCCCGGGCGCTCACCTGGGAATCGCCATCGATCGCGGCCGGCCTAGCTCGAACATCCGATTCAGGACATTGCAAGCGATCACAGCCTCGGTCGCCTGGGCGCCCGCATGACGAGCGCGCAGCCGCCCACCAACGATCGACTTCAGTCGAAAGAAGGTGTTCTCAACACGCCCTTGACGATGGTAGCCGGACTCCTTCTTCCACCTCCGCCTTCCGATCTTGCAAATCCTCCTGATGGCCCGATCACGTTCCGGCAACGGCGGCCTCCGCTTGGTCGGTGCAGTGGCCTTCCGTGATGGTGGCACGACAACCTTCGTTCCTCGAGCTTTGGCCGCCTTGTAAATCGCGGATGAATCGTAGGCTCCGTCGGCTGTGAAGCCACGGACCTTGCAGCCTACAGATTGGAGGAGTTTGATTCCCTCTCCAGCGTCGTCCGCACTCCCGTTAGTCAGCGACTGCGCAACGATCACGCCGGCACCATCAACCCCCAGATGGAGTTTCTTCCAGCCTCGCCGGCCTTTCCCCCCGTGCTTGACTGCAGCCCACTCCCCTTCTCCGACGATCGAGAGACCTGTGCTGTCCACGATCAATTGGATCGGCCCAGTGCTAGCTGAGCTGCGAAGCCTAACTCCGAGCCCTTTGCCCCGACGTGAGAGCGTCGTGTGATCCGGCACTGCGAGATCGACTCCCATCAGCACGAAGAGCGAGCGCAGGAAGCCCTCCGCTTGCCGTAGCGGAAGGCCAAATACCAAGCGCAGGTGAGTGCTGTTTCGATCGCAAGATTGGAGACTTTGCGCTGGGCGCCAGGTAGCCCACTCTTCACAGGGGACCACGCCGCGATCGCGGCCGGGGACAGCCAAATGGTGATGTCACCCCGCTGGACGAGTCCGCGCTCGTACTCGGGCCAGTTCTGGACGCGGTACTTGGTCTTGTGGTTCGGGTGGATGCGAGATCTCATCCGGTCAGTCTCGCCTGAAACAGACGGGACCGTCCGGCATGTGCCCTGTAAGGCCCTGGTAGCGGGGTCGACGCCGGAAGTCATGCACCAACGCCTCTTTTTGATTGGAATTGGTTGTCAGCCCTGGAGATTCCGAGCCGGGCATCTCCTTGGCTTGCCGACTACACGCCACAGGACTGCGCAAGAGGTCACTACTGTCAACCGCAACCGCTTATCAGTTTGTCGGGTACCGGTTCACGCAAGTCCGGTCTGGAAGTTTGATCCTCAGCCCCCCCACTCATTCATCTTTCCTTGATCCGCGCCAGGCTTCTCAGGCGCCTGCAGGTTGCCTGAGGTCAGGCTCGAGGGCTGAGCCTGGGGCGTGGGAGCCTGCTTGCGACGGCTGGTTACCTGCCTCCCAAGGCTCCCCGAGTCGATCGGCTCCGTCGCCTAGGCTGGACTTTAGTTCGCGGGCGCGGGATAGGGGCGTTCCGCTGAAACGGGCTAGGAGGCCGTAGGCGGTGGGCACGACGAGGAGGGTCGTGAAGGTGGCGATCGTGACGCCGGATAGGACCACGATTCCAATGGCTCGGCGGCTCTCTGCGCCGGCGCCGGTTGCGAGGACCAGGGGCAGGGAGCCGAGGGCGGTGGAGAGGCCCGTCATCAGGATCGGGCGGAGCCTGAGGACGGCGGCTTCGCGGGCTGCGTCGCGGACGCTGCGGCCTTGATCTCGGAGTTGGTTGGCAAACTCGACCACGAGGATGCCGTTCTTGGTCGCGAGGCCGATCAAGATCACGAGCGCGATCTTGCTGAAGACGTTCAAGGTGCCGTCGGTTAGGTGGAGGCCGACCAAGCCACCGAACAGGGCGAGCGGCACGGTCGTCAGGATGACCAACGGTTGCAGGAAGCTCTCGAATTGGGCCGCAAGGGCCAGGTACACGAGCAGCAACGAGGCTAGGAAGGCCCAGGCGATCGCGTCCGAGGTGTCCACGAAATCGCGGCTTTGGCCCTTGTAGGCGATTCCCGGCTCGTTCTTGAGCTCGTCGCGCACGACGTCGCGCAGGAATTGCAGGGCTTCGCCAAGCGAATAATCGCCGGCGAGCTGGGCCGAGATCGTGATGGCGCGATTGCGGTCGTAGCGATTCAGGGTGGCGCTGTCGGCGAACTCGTCGATCTTGACCAGGTTGGCCAGGGGCACGAGGTCTTCGCTGGTGGAGGAGCGTACGTAGATCTGTTCCAGGTCCGCCGGGCTGCGCTTGTCGTTGTCCTCGGCCTCGACGATGACGTCGTATTCTTCGCCACGCTCGACCCAGGTGGTGACCCTTCGCTCGCCCATCATGGTCTCGAGGGTCGCGCCGATCTCACGGGAGGACACACCCAGATCCCCGGCGCGTGTGTCGTCGATGACGACTTGGATCTGCGGCTTGGTCTCGCGGTAATCGGAGTCCACCGCGGTGAGTCCGGGGTTCTCGCGGGCCTTGTCTAGGACGACGTTGCGCCAGCGCACCAGGTCCTCGAAGGTTGGCCCGGTCAACACGAACGAAACCTCGCTGCCGCCGCCGCGATTCAACGAACTGCGGGCGCTGGCCGTGGCCCTGAAGCCGGGGATTCCCGAGAACTTGGCGTTGAGCTCGCGCTGGACCTCGGTGGTGGTTCGCTCCCGTTGATCCCACGTTTTCAGCAACACGGTCCCCCACCCGGTGTTCGCCGCCCCCGGTGAGCCGAACCCGCCCGGCACTCGCAGCAGGATTCGCTGGGCTTCACCGTTGTTGATGTAGCTCATCATCTCGGTCTCGAAGCGATCCGCCATCTGGGTCGCTTGCTCGAACGAAGCCCCCTCTGGCCCGCGGATCGAAACGCGCAGGTTTCCGCGATCTTCGTCGGGTGCGTACTCTTCCGATAGCGAGCCGATCAGCCCAGCGATCGAGGCTCCGAGCGCGCCAACGATCAACAACGCCGCGAGGGGCTGGGCTTGCAGGCCTCCCAGCAGATAGTCGTAGAACCGCTGCAGGGGCCGGAACGCCGCGTCAACGCCCCGCGCGAGCAGGCTCGGCTTGCTGTCGCGCAACAGGAAGACGATCATCACCGGCGACAGGGTCAGGGCAACAAAGGTCGAGAGGCAGACGGCTCCGGCCAGCGCCAAGGCGAATTCCCGGAAGAGGCGGCCGGTGTTGCCCTCGATGAATCCGATCGGAACGAAGACGGCGACCAGGACAACGGTCGTCGCGACGACGGCAAAGCCGACCTGCCGGGCACCGAGGTAGGCGGCGCGGATCGGCGCTTCGCCTTCGCGTATCCGGCGGGTGACGTTTTCCAGGACCACGATCGCGTCGTCGACCACCAGGCCGATCGCGAGGACCAGGGCTAGGAGGGTCAGGACGTTGATCGTGAAGCCGAGCAGGCTCAGGATGAAGAACGTCCCGATCAGGGACACCGGAACCGTGGCGATCGGGACCAGGGTGGCGAAGCCGCTCCCGAGGAACAGGAAGATCACCAGGGCGACGACCCCGGCGGTCACGAGTAGCGTCGACCGGACTTCGGAGATCGCGGCCTCGATGTAGATCGAGTCGTCGGTGCTCTGATAGAGCTCCATGTCCGGAGGCAGGGTCGCTCGCACCTCTTCGCGACGCTCGCGGGCCAAACGACACACCTCCAACGTGTTCGACTTGGCTTGGCGAACGACTCCGATCCCGACCTGATTCACGCCGTTGCGGCGGAACAGGAACCGATCGCTCTCGGGGCCCACTTCGACCCGGGCGACTTCTCGCAAACGCACCAGGTGGCCGTCAGCCGCCTCGGCGAGCACCAGGTTCTCGAAGTCCTCGGCGTCCTTGAAACGCCGGGCAATCCGAACCGTGAATTCGCGCTCCGTGGACTCGACCCGCCCGGCGGGCAGCTCGACGTTTTGCGAGCGGAGCGCGGCTTCGATGTCACCGGCCGTGATCCCCTGGGCGGCCATGGACGTGCGGTCCAGCCAGATCCGCATCGAGTAGCGGGCGCCCCCGGCCACACGAACCTGAGCCACCCCGGTCAGGGAGGAGAACTGATCGACGAGGTAGCGCTCGGCGTAGTCGGTCAGCTCGGTCGTGTCGCGGATCTCACTCGCGAGGCCCATCCAATAGACCGACTCACCCTCGGAGTTGGCCTTGACGATCTCCGGTGGGTCGGCCTCCTCCGGGAGGCGATCGACCACGCGCGCGACGGCGTCGCGCACGTCGTTCGTGGCGTTGTCGATGTCTCGATCGAGGTTGAATTCGATCGTGATGCTGGATCGCCCATCGCGGGTGGCGGAGGAGACGGACTTGACCCCTTCGATCCCGCTGATCGCATCTTCGAGGACCTGGGTGACGCGGGTCTCGACAATCGATGCCGCAGCGCCGGGGTAATTGGTGTTGATGCTGACGGTCGGCGGGTCCGTATCTGGAAGCTCGCGGATTCCGAGGTCCGCAGCAGCCCCGATACCGAGCACGACGATCACCAAATTGAGGACGACCGCGAGGACGGGCCGCTTGACCGCGATGTCGGAGAGGATCATGTGTCGACGCCTTCCTCGCGGACAACGAGGACCGTGCCTCCGTCGACCAAACGCGCGAGGCCTTGGATCACCACGAGTTGGCCCTCTTCGAGGCCCCCCAGGATCTCCACGGCTCCCACCTTCCGCCGTCCGCCCAGGACTTCGATTCGATTCACGGTTTGGTTCTCGTCCACGAGCCAGACGAATCGCTGGTCGCCGATGGGCACGACGGCCTCTTCGGGTACTTGTAGGGTCGGCTGTTCGCCGCGCTGGACCTCGACCCGCGCCAGCATGCCCGGGCGAAGGAGCAGCTCCTTGTTGGGGACTTTCGCGCGGATCAAAGCCGAGCGCGAATTCGCGTCAAGCCGGGTGTCGATCGCCGTGATCTCTCCGAAGAACTCGACGCCCGGGATCGCATCGGCCCGGGCTACGACCGCTTGGCCCACCGCGACTTCACTGAGGCGAATCCCGGGGATGGTGAAATCGATCTTCACCGACGACAGGTCATCGAGTGTGGTCAGGACGGTCTGGTTGTTGACGAAGGCTCCGAGGCTCACGCCACGCAAACCGAGCACCCCCGCAAAGGGGGCACGGACCTGATGGTCAGAGATCGTCGCGGTCAGGCTCTGCACCCGGGACTCGAGCGCCTGCAACTCGGCTTCCGCGGCGTCGCGGTCGGATTCCGCACTGATTCCGCGCTCGAAGAGGTCGTTGATTCGCTCGGCATTCACGCGGCTTTGCCGTAGGCGAGCCTTGGCCTCTTCCAGTTGGGCCTGTTCCGCTTCGACGCGGAGCTGGATCAGTAGGTCTCCTTCCTCGACCAATTGCCCGTCTTCGAAGTGCACTTCAGCGACGTGATCGGAACGGTTCGCCGTCAACTCGAGGGACTCGTTCGCGAGCACCGTCCCGAGGGCGTCCAGGGTCTCGACGAAGGGCGCCTTGCCAACCCGGGCTGCGATCACCGGGGTCTCACCCTGAACTCTGTCCGCCGATGCGGCCGCCTCCTCGTCGATGAATAGCTCCGGGTAGCCGAAGAAGAGCGCTACCCCGACGATCACGGCGGTCAGGAGATAGACGAACAGGGTGCGCATCAAGACGAGGCCGAGGCCAGGGGGTTCGATTTCAACAGGGATCGGCCCGGTAGTCGATCCTCAGGGGACAGTTCTCGACAGGCAGAAGGTCCCCCTGAACCCCCTACCATCTAGGGCATACCCTAGCCTACTGCTCCCGCAGAATGTCCCCTTGAACCTGTGGGTCGCGAAAACTACGTAGCGCCCTTCTAGGCCGCCCTCCGGTAGGCGTGGTGAAGCCCGAAGAGCACTGGTTCACCGACGCTAGCCGTTCCCCGAGACCAGCCTGAGCCCCGGTCTTGGAGGATGACCATCGAGAGCCTGATGGCATCTCTCCGCGTTGTCGTAGTCGGCGTACTCGGTCAGCAGGGCGTTGTTGCACAACTCTCACTCCTGCAGGAATCCCCCCTACCCCGGGCGCTCGCCTGGGAATCGCGACCGACCGCGGCCGGCTCAGCTCGTACATCCGATTCAGAACGTTCCAAGCGAGCAACGCCTCCGCCGCCTGCGCTTCCGCATAACGTGCACGCAGTCGCCCACCAACGATCGACTTGTACCGGAAGATGGTGTTCTCAACACGCCCTTAACGATGGTAGCCGGACTCATTCTTCCACCGGCGCCGTCCGACCTTGCGAATTCTCCTGATCGCCCTATCACGTTCCGGCAACGGCGGCCTCCGCCTGGTCGGTGCAGTGGCCTTTCGCGATGGTGGCACACCGACCTTCGCTCTTCGTGCCTTGGCCGCCTTGCAGGTCGCGGATGAATCCTAGGTCCGTCAAGCCGGTTACGAATGACCCGAAATTGCAGTTCCAGACCTCATTAGCTTCCCGATCAAGGAGCCTTGGGGTGACTACAGCTCGATCCGTGGAACCGTGATGATCGGGGACATGACCAGGCGCCGCGTCCTACTGCAATTGACCGGAATGGCCTTCGGCCCTGGAGTGGAGTACATCTTCCACAAGCAGGACTCCACAGGCAATCCGCTGTACTCGATCGGCGCAAACTTCTCGGGTGGTGACACGGGGCGGCTCGGCATGGCCCTCGAACCCGGCGAGACCATCAGAGTGACCGATGGCAACCCTGCATTCGGACCCTCTCAAGTTTCTTACATTGCCCACGCCGTGTACATTGACTGAGGCGCCACGCCAGTCCATAAGTGACTCTCGACGGCATGGCCTACTTTGGACGGCGTGCCCCGCCCCCGACTACTACGCATTCGCAGCAGGAACGCTGCGTAGACGCTCATGACGGATCAAATCAGACCTGAATATCTCGTCACGAATATCCCTGAGTTTCGGGAGCGTTACGGGGATTCGAGTTCGGCCGTGTACGACAAGTCGGCGCCGTTCTTGAGCGAGCCGATGCAGGACTTCGTACGCCTGTCCCCCTTTTGCCTTGTGTCCTCGCAAGATGCCGATGGGCACTCGGACATCACTCCACGCGGAGACCCGGCGGGCTTTGCCGAGATCATCAGCCCCAAGCTGCTGCTGATCCCCGACCGACCGGGCAACCGACGGTTTGACACCTTTCGGAACATCCTGACAAGCCCATCCATCTCGGTCCTGTTCATGATCCCCGGCGTGTTCGATACGTTGCGTGTCAACGGCCGTGGACTTGTGACGCGCGACCCCGATTGGCTGGCGCGCTGCGCGATCAACGATCGCGTGCCGCCCGTGGGTTTGCTGGTCGAGATTGAGGAAGCCTACGGCCATTGCTCCAAGGCCATTCGCCGATCGGGGCTTTGGGACGCGGCAACCCAGATCGACAGCAAGATGGCCCCCAGCCTGGGAGACATGATGTCGTCGCACCTGCGCTACACGAAGGAAGAGCTGGATGAGATGGAAGGCCGGATCGACAGGGACATTCAGAACAACATGTACTGAAAAGCGCCGTCTCTCCGGAGGACGGCGTTGTTGCACGGCGCGGCATAGGCCTGGAATCCACCTCAACCCAGGCTTTCCTTTCGGAATCGCGACTGATCGAGGCCGACCCAGCTCGAACATCCGGTTCAGGACGTTGCAAGCGATCGCGGCCTGGGTCACCTGCGTGGCCGCGTCGCGTGATCGAAACCGCCCGCCAACGATCGACTTCCATCTGAAGAACGGATTCTCGACACGCCCCTGGTGATGGCAGCCAGACTCCTTCTTCCGCTGACGTCTTCCGACTCTACCGATCCTCCTGATAGCCCGATAGCGTTCAAGCAACTGCGACTTACGCTTGGTCAGTGCAGAGGGTGCGGCGCCAGAGCGGGTACGGTGCCAGAGCAGTTCTTCCACACCTTGTTTGGGTGCAATGCCGACTCACTCTAGGCGTTGGGGTGGAAAAATTGCTCTGGCACCGTATCTCCGCTGGCACCGTATCTCCGTATCTCTACTTCACCGATGGAAGCTCGAGTTGGATGTCAATGAGCTGCTGACCGCCCGGTGGATCTGGCAGCACCACATCAAACTCAAAGGGCTCGACGAGGCTCTTGTTGCCTGTGTTGTAGCTCTTCTGGTCGGGGGAGTAGGCGCGGCCGATGAAGTGGCCGGGTGCGGTCGCGTCGAATTCGAAGGTTCCATTGGGAGTCTCCAATTCACCTGTCGCTTCAAGACTCGCCCTCTTGGCGGGTCCGCTGGCAGATCGAACCCAAAGCTTCATTCCATCCGGCAAGCCCTCGGGCGCGTCTTTGAACCGGAGCGTCACCTGCATCGCAGCTGTGAGGCGAACGGTCTTGACGCCTGGGGTAATCGGAACGACAAGCACAACTGAGCCTGGAGCGCTGACCGCCACTTTCACCGCGTCACTGGGTCCAGAGCCGTGACTTGCGGGCATCACTGGCAGGACGACCGGAAGTCCGTCGTAGAGACTTTGATAGCCCCTGCTACTCTCCCCCATTCGAAAGCTGACCTTCAGGTACTCCGGCGGATGGCCATTTTGGTCCAGCACAGTCAAGTGCATCAGCTCATGCCCGTCGTATGGATTCCAGCCGATGAGACGCGGGTCCTGACAGAACCCACCCGGAGGGACAGAGAGCTCCTTCAAGGTGGCCAAGGGGCTTGTCGGGCGGGGCACTGGCAGTCTGGCGACGAGATCATAAGTGCCACCAGGGAGCCCATCCCAGCGGACAGAGTTGACACCGGTAGCCCGCGCAAGATCTCCAGATACGGTCGTGCCGTCCGAGTGAAGCAATTGCAGCTGCACATTTGGATGACCGCTCCCGGGAACCTGGTTGCGTACTCCGCCGAGGGAATAACTAGGGGGGATGGCAACTATCTTTCGCCCATCGTCGAATGAGCCCAGCTCGACCTCTAACGAGGACGCAAGCTCCAGCACCAGCACCGCTTCCTCGTTGGCGGCGACGATTACACGGGTTGGCCGTACGAAGTCGAGCTCTGGTCCAGGCTGCGCCCAGAAGGCAACTTGAGATTGAGTTTTGGTCTGGTCAGTCCTTCCCCCGATGTCCTCGACCTGAGCTTGAACCCTGACCCTCCCATCGCTGCCTGTTTCGAGGGGCTTTGAATCGAGCAATTCAAGTCCATGCATGCCGTTCGAGATTACGGCGATCCCAGCTATCGGACTCCCGCCTGGAGCCACGACCCGCAACGTGAAGGACGCGACCCCTGCATCTTCTTGAACCTCGGCCATTGGCTCAGGAGTCGTCACGCTCGTCCTAGTCGCCGGAGCCTCCGGGTAGCGAGGCTTCACGAGAGCGTGAATGGGATCGATCGAACCCTCAGCCGCAGCCACATGGGACAGCACGTCATCCGCATCTAGAGCGTGCACTGCTTCGCTGCCTGTGCGCGCTTGGAAGACAAGGCATAAGATCGCGGCTAGCCCAAGAACCGAAAACAGAAGAGCCCTCATACAGAGAGACTAGCAGAACTTCGCCTCGATACAGCCGCGGGCACACGAGCCGCACGAGCCGTAGGAACGCGTCGCAGGTAGCTGAATCAGACCTGGATTCGAGAACTCAATAGAGCCCGACGCGCCCTGGGGGCCGTCGCCTCTAGGTCGACCCAGGCTTCGATCCTGTGCCTGTCGGCGGGTCGGCTTCCACCGACTCCGTCAAGAAGAGACGCATCCGCTGGGAGGTGCCGGGCACCATCCCGTGCAGGAGGACTCCCTCGCCACCGGGGTCACCGTCAACAGGACCGGAGGTACGGTGCCAGAGCAGTTCTTCCACACCTTGTTTGGGTACAATCTCGACTCACTCCAGGCGTTGGCGTGGAGAAATTGCTCTGGCACCGTATTCCGTATTCTACGAGTTACCGCGATGAAGAGTGTACTAGCAGCGCTACTAGCCTCCCTGATACTTGCCCCAGCCGCCACGCCGGCTTTTGTTGTCGATCAGTGCACAGGCGAAGCCACCGAATTTGACAATTCCGACGACTGCGAAGATGCAGTCATAACTCAGATGACCACAGCCATCTCGGACGGAGGGGCGTGCGGGAGCTGCTCCTGGAGCTATTGCGTTACGATCACCATCATAGTCGATGACAACACCACTGCTCAGTACAATGACTGCGACTCGGGGCTACTCGAGTGCGGAACAGGACATGAGCGGCGCTTCCCGTGTCCTGGTGGCGGAGCCGTCGGAGCGGTCGCGTTCCAGTGCGGAAATGGGTGCTAGAGCTAAACAACTCACCGTCATCGCAGCCTTCGCTGCGATAGCCGTTGTTGCCACCATCATCCTCTATCGGGATGATGATGGCGGCGCCGATGAAGTAGAGCTGCCCACGGCCCTCGAGGGTACTAGCTCCGGCTCTGATGAAATCGAGCTAAGTGATGCGAGCCATGTCGAATCCAGGGTGGACATTTCGCCCAATGACCCCAATGACTTTGACGAGGAGCCTTTGGAGAGCAGTGAGTCGAATGAGTGGGAGGCATATGTGGCTGAAGACTGGGCCACGATTGGGCCCATGGATCGATTCGCGATGCCAGACGATGTCTTAGACTCGATGTATCCGGAGGATCTCTCGCGAGACGACTTGCAGCAAGCGCTCCTTTCGAAACTAGAGTCGTTTATGGGTTCTGCTCACGAGATTGCAGCAGATCGTCGCAAAATGGGACTTGTGGAACTCGTTCCCGAGCCACCCCAAGACTCCGATGGGGCATACCCGCCTGATTGGACCGGAAGAGATAGCGACTGGCCCGCACATTCAGTCTTTCTGAACGGGGATGTACCGGATGGCATGCTGGAGGTGGTCTGGATCCCCTTCGCGGACCACCCGACTCTATACGACACCAAAGACGAGTACCTCTATCTCTCTCGCAGGTTGAAGTCTGCGAGCGAGCAGTAGCTGCAAAGCGGCGTTGTTGCACAACTCGCACTCCGGCTGGAATCCCCCCTACCCCAGACGCTCACCTGGAAATCGCCACCGATCGCGGCCTGCCTTGCTCGAACATCCGGTTCAGGACGTTGCAAGCGATCGCGGCCTGGGCCACCTGCGTGGCCGCGTCGCGTGATCGAAACCGCCCGCCAACGATCGACTTCCATCTGAAGAACGGATTCTCGACACGCCCCTGGCGATGGCAGCCAGACTCCTTGTTCCGCTGACGTCTTCCGACTCTACGGATCCTCCTGATAGCCCGATAGCGTTCAAGCAGCTGCGACTTACGCTTAGTCAGTGCAGAGGGTGCGGCGCCAGAGCAGTTCTTCCACACCTTGTTTGGGTGCAATGCCGACTCACTCTAGGCGTTGGCGTGGAAAAATTGCTCTGGCACCGTGTCCTATCTAGAGACGCATGAGAGCTTGTATTTTGCACCGACTCCAATGAATCCAATGAACGAGTCTCACGAATCCAATCACTGCTACCGAAAGCCGGGTGCCCGATGGCGACTATTGGCGCATCGATCACAAGGCGAGCTTGCAATCGAGGACAACGGCATATTCGATGAGCTCGTGCTAGACGACTGGTTTCATCTAGAGAGGATGCAGGATCGGCTCTGGTGGATGCGCGTTGGCGATGCTCGCATTCTCGTGACAATCGAAGAGGATGGTGGCGCGAAATTTACAGTCGAGCGTGGTTTCTACGACACTGATGAAAACTAGATGGTTTTCTCCAGGGCACGGTGCCAGAGCAGTTCTTCCACACCTTGTTTGGGTACAATGCGACTCACTCTAGGCGTTGGCGTGGAGAAATTGCTCTGGCACCGTACTACCGACGATCGAGATTCCGGTGCTGTCCACGATCAAATGGACCGGCCCGGCGCCGGCTGAGCCGCGTAGTTGCAGCTCTAGAACCTTGACTCGCCTGGAGAGCGTCGTGTGAACCGGCACAGCGAGGTCGATCCCCATCAGTCCGAAGAGCGAGCGCAGGAAGCCCTCCGCTTGGCTCAGCGGGAGGCCAAAGACCAAGCGCACCGTGAGCGCTGTCTCGATAGCCAAGTCCGAGAACTTGCGCTGGTCTCCAGGCCGCCCACCACGACTTGGGGACCATGCCGCGACGGCCGCGGGCGACAGCCAAACGGTGACGTCGCCCCTGCTAACAAGACCTCGCTCGTACTCGGACCAGTTCTTGACGCGGTACTGGGTCTAGTGATTCGGGTGGACTCGGGGGTACGGTGCCAGAGCAGTTCTTCCACACCTTGTTTGGGTACAATGTCGACTCACTCCAGGCGTTGGCGTGGAGAAATTGCTCTGGCACCGTATTCCGAGCACCGTCCCGAGGGCGTCCAGGGTCTCGACGAAGGGCGCCTTGCCAACCCGGGCTGCGATCACCGGGGTCTCACCCTGAACTCTGTCCGCCGATGCGGCCGCCTCCTCGTCGATGAATAGCTCCGGGTAGCCGAAGAAGAGCGCTACCCCGACGATCACGGCGGTCAGGAGATAGACGAACAGGGTGCGCATCAAGACGAGGCCGAGGCCAGGGGGTTCGACTTCAACAGGGATCGGCCCGGTAGTCGATCCTCTGCGGACAGTTCTCGACAGGCAGAAGGTCCCCTTGCCCCCCCCATCATCTAGGGTACACCCCAACCCACTGCTCCCGCAGAAGGTCCTCTTGAACCTTGGCCTGAATCGAGGGCCAACCCCACGTGGCAGATGCATCTCCTGCCCCCGCCGACGCGCGAGGCGTCAACAGCGAACGACTGACTCACCGCACCAACGCGCCTTCGAGCGAGAGCATGCACGCTCGCTCCACCCGGGGATCCCCGTCCAAGCCTCGCTGGTGCCAGCCGACAAAACGGCTTGGGCCTAGGACGGTGGCCTGACGACTCGCTGGACGCCTCCGGTCGGTCAGGTGGATTTGGGGTCCACGGTGCACGGCTCCTGGAGAGTCTCCAGCGCGAGGGTGCCGCGGGCCCGATTTCCGACGTCCCCGAACAGGAGTCCCCCCTCGTTTCGGAGTCCGAGCGTCCTCAATCAGCCGCGGCGACGGCTCGGGAGTGGCGGGCACGGGCTAACCCGAGGTCGCTGGGGGGGACTTGGCAGAGGCCTGCGGTCACCCGGTGCATCGCACCCCTCGGGCGACCCGACCGTGGGATCGTTCGCCCACGCGGCCCGGCCGTCCCGCCGGGCCGTCCACCGGAACCGGAAACCAACATGAACCCGATACCGGACACCCTGACCTGGCGCCAACCCGTGCCCCAAGTCTCCGCCGACGTCGCCGCGACGCTGACCCAATTGTTCCTCGACCTCGAGGTTTCGCCCTACGACGACTTGGAGACCTTCTTGGTCCACTGCCGCCGAGCAGCGGCCCGGCTCCCGTCCTGGCTACTGCTCGACCTGCAGGACTTCGCCACTCGCCCCACGGCTCCTGGAGCACTCTTGATCCGCGGACTCCCCGTGGACCCCGAGCTGCCGCCGACGCCGGACCGAGATGGGCGCCCCTTCGCGAAGCGCACGTTCGTCAGCGAGGGCTCCCTCCTCACCATCGCTCAACTGATCGGCGTTCCGATGACGCAGCGCGGAGAGCAGGGCGAGCAAGGTGTGCATCAGGTCGCCCCACAGCCCGGCGCCGAGGACCAGCGGTCCAACGCCGGAAGCTCGACGGACTTCGGTTTGCATGTCGAGAACGCGTTCTCGGACTTTCGCCCTTCCCACCTGGCCCTAGTCTGTTTGCGCCCCGACCGCACTGGTCGCGCCTTCACGGTCCTCTCGGACCTTCGCCAGGCCCTTCGCCGCCTGGACGCGGAGACGATTCGGTTACTGCGCGAGCCGCGCTATCGCATCCAGGCGCCCGATTCGTTTGCCCGGGGTTTGGGCCGCTCGGTTTGGACCGATCCGGTTGCGCTGGTCACGGGCCCGGACGACCTCCCCGACGGGCGCGTTCGCGCTTTCGGCGTGGAGCCGATCGACGCCGCAGCGCGCCTTGCCTACGAGCGGCTGCTCGCCGCGCTCCACCACCCGGATGTCGTCTCGGGGGTCCGTCTGGATCGCGGAGACCTCCTACTGATGGCCAACGGAAAGGGCCCGCACGGCCGCACCCCGTTCGAACGTTTCGGCGACGGCCAAGACCGCTGGCTGCAGCGCGCCTACACGCGACCCGAGTTGTGGTCTTCGCGGACGACGCCCGGGGCTCCGCCGCGCATCTTGCCCGTCTGATAGGCAAGGTCCCTCTGACCTGATGGGAGCCCCGCCGTCCGAAGGTGGCGGGGCTCTCGCTTTTCGTGGAAGTTATCCCTAGCCGCTCCGTCCCGGTGTCCGCCATGTTCGTCTACAGCCGCTCGCAATTCACTGCCCACGGAGAGAGCCTCCGCTCATTCCGCGCGGAAACCACGCCTTCCGCGAGCACCTGGCGGGACCTAGGCAGCCGATCACCGGGCAACCTCGAGGCCACGCTCATCCGGTTCGAGAATGGAGAGCCGGTGTACAGCGCCCAACGCGCATCCATCTTCCTCGACGATCGTCCCCGCCTCGGCCGCGCGGACGACGAGCCGCTCCCGGAAGACTGGTGGGAGGCGCGCCGCAGGTCCCTCGACGGGGATAAGTCCCCCGCAACGGAGTGGACGCTGCTCCTGTGCCCGTCTCCCTTCCGGGCCGGCCCCCCGGTGCGGGCCTCGTTCAAGTCGCGCCGCATCCAACGCCACGTCGCCCAGACTGACCTCGAGGCCCTGCGCGCGCTCGAGCGCGATCCACTCGCCCAGCGCCGCGTATTCGAAGCTCTTGAGCGTGACCCCTACGCCTGCGAGGACCAACCGTCCCAGCTCCTCAAACTCCCCGTCGCCCGCCCGCCGGACCCGGGATGCGGACCGCAAACGAACTGGGAACTTTCGGAGACCATCGGGTCGCTGCTAGCGGATCTCGAACTCCTGATCCCCCGCCAGTTCACCGACGGCTGGCCCGGCCTCGTTCCGTCGCTGGTCCACCGACTGGACGACTGCCTGGCGGCGCTCGATGACCACCCTCGAAGTCTGGAGCTCGAAGCCGCCCTTCGCGCTCTGGATACGGAACCCTCGCCGGTCGCGAGCCTCCTTGTGACTCGCGCCCGCGACTGGGTTCGCGCTGCCAACCTGTGGGCCCTCTCCGGTCCGGCCGATTCGTTCACCGACGACGCCCTCCACCGTCCACCGTCCGTACTCGACCAAGCGCGCACGGTCCTCGCTGCGTGCATCCAGGCTTGGCTACCCGACACTGCACTGCCTGACGTCTTCGATCCGCCGCAGAGCTTCGCCGATACTGTCCTGTTCCACACCCAACGGGAGGGTGCCCGACCGACCGCGGCGACCGACCTGCCGGCCTTGCCGTCGACGCCTCCCGAGGATGAGGCGGCTTGGCAAGCCCTGCGAAACGAGATCGCGCGGGGCATCGGCTGGGTGAGGGCCCACGGGAAAACGACGCGGAAGTTCTCCGAGAGTTTGCGCACCGTCTGTCGATGGGAGGAGGCGCCCCGCGTGTGGCAACGGATGCTACAGGACGTCGTATCACGCCTTCCCCACTGGGACTAGTTCGACTCCAGGGCGAGCACACAGGCCTGGACACGGCGCTGGAGCTCGGGATCGTCGCAGCTCTGGAAGAGCGACCGCAGAGCCTCTGTCAGCCCGCACAGGTGGTCCCGAAGTTCATTGGAGTCGCTCGATGCCTCCAGACACGTCTCCACCACGGCCAAACAAGTCCACAACTCCGAGCCCTCGCCGGAAAGGCCATCGATCAACGGGCCCAACGCGGGCATTCCGCAACGGGAGAGCCCTTCGTTCACGCGCTCCTCGAGGTCCACGTCGGAGTCCTCGAACTTGGATTCAGGCTCGACGCTGAGCCCCTCGGGCAGGCCGATCTGTTCGCGCGATGTCTTGCGTTTCGCCCGCCGATCGACCTCACGCAGGATTCGAACGAAGTAGCGCCCCGCAAGGTGAGCGACCGGCTGGTTCCTCCACGTTCCGTCCGGACCCGGACCCTTGTCAAAATCCTCGGGCCCGGCGATCGCCCTGCGCACGGCGGCCCATTGAGCCAGGCCGACCAGGTTGTCCGCTTTCTCGTCGGGATCATCCAGGGCTCGGCTGCGAACCGCCCGCCCCAGCATGCCTTCGTCGAGCAAGTGGCGCAGGTGACGAAAGTACTCGGACTCGAGCAGGTCCGCGGCACGCGCTTTCCAATCGGGGGGCGCGAGCCCGAGCAGCATTCGGTTGCCCGAGTGGCCCCGGTGTCCGGTGAACAGGTCGTCGAAGGTGCCGACCGGCGCGCGCAGGACCGCATAGCAGCTCCGCGCGCTTTCCCCCTTCGACCGGAACAGATCGGTTTTCCATTCGCCGAGAAACCCGGCCGGACCCTCGGGGTCGTTCGCCGCCTGCTGCAGGGCCCGGGCCTTTTCCGGTCCGCTGCGTCCCGAGGGCAACTTGAACATCGCCGGCGCCGAAGCATTGAGGGAAAACGGCAGGAACTCGGCCACAAGCACCTGCCCCTTGCATTCGACTTCCGCGCGGACGCTCAAGACGAACGAACCGGCCGAACGAACTGCACTGTCGTGGCTCGTTTCGCCGGCATACCGCGCGAAGGCCTGAGCCAGATCTTCGACATCCAGGGTCATCGTCATAGGAACGTCTTCGGTGAACCGCAAACCGCCGTCCACCGCATCGTCGACGACACAGCGGGTCGGGGCGATCGACAGCTCGCGGGAGATGGCCGACCGGTTGATCCAGGTGGCGGATCGCTCGGGCGGATCGAGCAGCAGCGCGAGCACGCATTCGATCGGTTCGCACGGGTCGCAGGCGCTCATCGCCATTCTCCGTGCGGAGATCGCTCCGCCAGCGAGCTTCCCCGGGGGCTCGCAGCGGTCCCGGCTGCTCTCACCCGGGGCCGCCCGCCGGCTGGTTGCCCGCTCCGCGGGCCTGGCTGGCTGGAGCGCCGTGACCTCGGGCGAGCCGGAAGCCCAAGTCGCCGTAGCGGTCCTCGCGGTGGACCGCGTCGCGGCAGGCCGCCCGGCAATCCCCGGCGCTGGAGCTCCAGGAACCGCCGCGGACCACAGCCGTCTCCGATGCCTGCGTATTCGCCGGATCGACCTCTGCCGATTCCGTGCAGTCACACAACGGTTCCGCACACCACTCCCACACGTTTCCCAGCATGTCGTTGAGCCCCCAGGGATTCGGGTCCTTGGCCCCCACGATCCGAGTTCCAGCCCGCTCGTGTGGGAGTTGTTTCTCGGGCCATGCCTTCGAGGGATGGCCGTCTTCCAAATCGAACCCGACGCCGGAATTCCCTCCATACCACGCGAGCGAATCCAAGATAGGTGCGTGACGCTCTCCTAAGATCTCAAGATCCCCCCCGTACGTCGCCGTCTTCGTCCCGGCCCGGCAGGCGTATTCCCACTCCGCCTCAGTCGGTAAAAGAAACGCCTCTCCGCCAAGCGATAGAGTGAGCAGATCGGTGAAGTCGGCCGCGTCTTGCCAAGACACCCCCTCGACCGGACGATTCGCGTGGATGAATCGACTCGGATTCCGCCCGGCCACCGCTTCGAACAAAGCCTGGGTGCAGGGTTCCTGCGCCAACCAATACCCAAGCGTCAGCCTGACTCGGTGCTGCGGCCCCTCATCTTCGTATCGTCCCGCTTCGCCCTCGGGAGATCCCATTCGAAACTCACCCGGAGGAATCCAGCGCATCCGGTGCTCGAGGCCAGCGACCGTGAACGCCGCCCAGGGGCCGAACTCGTCTTCGCCCCACGCGTCCCAGCCCTCCCCGGGCCCGCCGTGGACCACCGGATGAGCCTGCTGAAGCACTAATCCCATCACAAACTCCCGATGAAAAGGCGCGGCCGGTGAGCGCTCACAGGCGGCATCCGCCGCGGGCTACGGGCACACCGGCCGCTCTGCGATTCGCCCCGGGAAACCCGGGGACGGGACGGGCGCCGGGTCACGGACCGACTCCGTCGGTCCCTGCGCTCGGGCGAGGCGGAAGCCCAGGTTGTCGTTGCGGTTCTCGCGGTGGATCGCGTTGCGGTAGGCCGCCCGGCAATTCCTGGCGTTGGAGTTCCAGGAGCCGCCGCGGACCACAGCCTGGTCACCTTGTAGGACACCCGCCACATGGCCGAAACGATAACACCGATCAGGCCTCCGGTGCCGACCGACGGGCCAACTCGGCCAGGCGAAACCCTCGAGAACGCGCGTGAGAGGTGATCGCGAGCGCGCAGTCGTACCCCCGCTGCAGCTCAAGCGCCCCGACCTCCTCCGCGCGGTAGGCCTGCTCCCAGCGTCGGCGGGCGGCTGAATAGCGCCGGCGCCTACGCAAGGTGAGCGTCGTTTCCACCCGCCGGCCGCGCCGCCTCATCCTGAACCCGAGAAACGTCCACCCGCTCGACGTCCGCTGGCGGCGGGGAGGATGCAGTTCGAGGTGCAGGCGCCGAGCTGCATAGGCGTCGGCAGCCTCGCAGACACGGACGGCCTGCTCTCGATTTCGGCAGAAGACGAGCAGGTCGTCCATATAGCGGACGTAGCCAAGCGCCCCAGCGGACTCGGTGAGGATTCGGTCGAGCGGGGCGAGGTAGTGGTTCGCAAAGAGCTGGCTCGTCAGAGCGCCGATCGGCAGGCCGTTCCCCTCGACGCCCGCGTAGGCAGAGAGCAATCGCTCGACAAGGCCGATGAGCCTCGGACCGCGGATCCTTCGGCTCAGGTCGTTCAAGAGGATCCCGTGGTCCACCGACGCGAAAAATCGCCGAACGTCGAACTGTGCGGTCCAGGGCGTCTTCCCACCCAGCTCGGCCGCTCTCCGAACGGCGGCGTGACAGCCCTTCCCCCGTCGGCAGGCATAGGAGTCTTCGATCCACGTCCGCTCGAGCCATGGCTCCAAATGCCTGACCAGCGCGTGATGGACGACCCGGTCCCTAAACGGTGGAGCCTCGATCTTACGCCGCTTGGGATCCTGGATCCAGAACGAGCGCAATAGACCGAACCGATACGTCCCGTCGAGCAGCCGTTCTCGGATCTCGCCGAGCTCCCGGTCGAGACGGCCGAGGAATCGGGCGACCTCCCCGCGATGGCGTTTCCCACGTGCGGCCAAGCGCGTCGCCCGTAAGAGCTGATTCCAGGCCGCCACCTCCTCGATTCGCAGGGGCAGCCTACGCATCCCGCGCCGACGGCCCTGAACCCGGAGGGATGGATCGTAGCTCCCTCAAACACTGCAGGAACGACTCGCCATATTTCTCCACCCGCGCTGGACCCACTCCATCGATTTCACGCAACCCTTCCGGTGTCGTTGGTCGCCTGCGCGCGATCTCGGCGATTTGTTCGTTCATAAACAGGGCGTAGGCCGGAACGCCCTGCTCTTCCGACAAGCGCTTGCGAAGCTTGCGCAGCTCGACAAACACGGCAAACACCTGGGGCTCGAGCACGTCCCGGTAGTCGATTTGGCCAACCGGTCGAGCCCCGGGCGCAGAGCGCGGGGCTTCATAGGTCAGACAGACAGCCCACGACCACACTCCGTCCTGCTGCACGAGCTGGCGATCCAGCGCGACGATTCGATGGGCGGACAAGAATCCGTTCAGCTCTTCGGCGGCCTCCTCTCCGCCGACGATCGGGATCCGGGCGAAGTGCAACTTCACAGGCCCCTCCCTTCTTCCTCCACCGGGCCGCCCTGCTCAGCACGCGTCCCGCGCGCTTCACCGGACGGCCCTCTATCCCTGGCTGGACTCGCTGGAGCGCTATGACCTCGGGCGAGGCGGAAGCCCAGGGAGTCGCTGCGGCCCCCGCGGAGGACCGCGCCGCGGCAAGCCGCCCGGCAACCCCTGGCGAGGGAGCTCCAGGAGCCGCCGCGGACCACAGCCCCATGACTCGACAGGTCTCCAAGAGGATCTCGGACCAACTCGCTGGTGTAACCACGCAGGTCGTCGGCGCACCACTCATGGACGTTCCCGAGCATGTCGCTCAGCCCCCATGCGTTCGGAGACTTCGTTCCCACTTTCCGGGATCCAGCGCCTCCGTGCGGGAGAATCTGCAATGTGGATTCCCTTTCAAGTACGGACATATCGAGGTCAAACGCCTCACCGCTGTTGCCGCCGTACCACGCGATCTCGTCCAAGACCGGTGCGTCGTAGTCATCCAGAATCTCCATCGGCCCAGAGTACGTCGCCCGGCTGGATCCCGCACGGCAGGCGTATTCCCATTCGGCCTCCGAGGGAAGGCGGAAGGGCTCTCCGGAAAACCGCCCCGGCGTTAGACGTAGGAATTCCTGCACGTCGTCGTAGCTCACGTTCTCGACCGGACGCTCCGGACCCTGAAAGCGACTCGTATTCCGGTCGCTCCCCATCACCGCCTCCCACAACTCCTGCGTGCACGGAGTTTCCGCGAGCCAATACCCGCGAGTGATCAGCACGTCGTGGTCCGGTCCCTCACGATCGGACCTCCCCGGCTCCACCTCCGGCGACCCCATCCGAAACCGGCCCGGGGGAATCCACCGCATCCGCATGGGGACGCCTGCGAGTGCGCATTCGACCCACAACCCATGTCGGTCTCGCCCGCAGTCGGGGGCCCACCTTGGCCGCTCGAAGGGCTCGACCTCGATTGTCACGGAATCGGTCTGGACGAAAACCCGGCGGGGCTCGCCCACCTCGACGACCTCTTCGTCGGGCAGTGCGAGGAAGCCTAGCTCCTCAGCCGCGCCGTCCGCTCGCGCCGTGCGGCGGGCCAACTCACCCTGCGTCCCGCGCGGCTCGCGCCCCACCTTCGGACGCGCGCTCTCCGCCTGCCTGAACCTTGCTTGGAACTGGCCTGCAGGAGCGCTGTGACCTCGGGCGAGGCGGAAGCCCAGGCTGACGTAGCAGTCCCCGCGGGGGATCGCGTAGCGGCAGGCCGCCCGGCAACTCCAGGCGTAGGAGGACCAGGAGCCGCCGCGGACCACAGCCTGGGCACCCCTTGGCTGGCCCTTGGGATCGACTCGATCAACACCGTCTTCGGCAAGCCATGCCGAGCACCACTCGTCCACGTTTCCCAACATGTCCTGGAGTCCCCAGGGGTTGGGCTCTTTCTGCCCGACCAGTCGTGTTCCGGCAACCGAGAACTCGTGTTGCCTCTCGCTCCAATTCACTTCGAATCCAGCATCGTGCAAATCGAACCCGACACCGCTGTTGCCTCCATACCAGGCAATGCTGTCCAGCGCAGGTGCGTGATTCAATCCGAGGATCTCCATCGATCCGGCGTACGTCGCCCCTTCCGTTCCCGCTCGACAGGCGTACTCCCACTGAGCCTCGGTAGGGAGGAAGCAACTTCCATCATTCTGTCGTCCGTTGAGCAACTCCAGAAACTGCTCGACGTCACCTGCACTGACTTCCTCCACAGGCCGGCGCGGAGACCGGAATCGACTCGGGTTGGAACCCATGACCTCTTCCCACAGGTCCTGGGTGCATGGAGTCTCGCCGAGCCAAAACCCCTCGGAAATCCGGACCGGAACCAAATCGAACTCCTGCGATCTGCGACCCGGCTCGTCCGCGGGCGAGCCCATGCGAAACTCGCCGGGCGGGATCCACCGGAGGCGCACCTCGAGCTCGCCGATCCGGAAAGTCGCCCACGGCCCGTACTCGTCGATCCCGTAGTCGTCGCTCCAGTGCGGCCGGCCCGGACCCGACTCATCGGGATTCGTGCGGACCAAGACCTCCGGCCACCCCGACTCGAGGTAAGCCACCGGGGAAGTACCCTGGTGTTCTTCACGGGACGCGTCAGCCGGTGTCACGCGCCAGCCGGTCCGATCCTGGTCGATTCGCAGGGAACGCGTCTCATCGGGGCTTAGGAGCTCCCGCAGGCGATCGACGTCCACGGCAGGACCTGGCCGTTCCCCAGAACCACGTCCTGAGCGGAGGAAGGCCGCGGTGGCCAGTTCGGCGCTGCGCCCAACCGAGACTCCATTCTCGATGTTCAGGCGACCGAGGAACGCGGATAGGGCCCGGTTCCCGGTGTCGGCCCCCGTGGTTCGAGCGAGGCTTCCGGCGCTGCGAGATGCGAAGTCACGCGCGACCTCGAGCCGGTCGCACAACTTCGATCCTGCCCGTTTGAAGAACTCAGGGTCGGTCACCGATCGGAACAGCAGCGACACGTGGCCGAGCTCGGGCGGCAGGTGGGCTTCCCAAGCTTCGCACAGCTCTTCGACCGCTTCCTTGGTCGCATCGTCGAGCTCTTTCCATCGGGCCCTGGCTTCCTCCTGGACTTCCCCGAGGAGCTGGGTCCCGACGTCGTCGGACTGGCAGCTCGGATGATTCCAAACCGCCAGCTCGTGCTCAACGCCCGCAGCTGCTCCGCAGAACTGCTGACGCAGCGCGCGCAACAGCCCCGGCTCGACCCGCAACCGATCGACGATCAGGGCTAGCAGAAGTTCGGTCTCCGCGTGCGGGTGTTCCGCCTCCCGTGGTGCGCTGCCGAAGGGCAAACAGTTCCAGTAGCGGTGAAGGTCCGTCGGCAGTCGGTCCGGCCGCAGCGGTACGAAGGCACAGCACCCAAGGGCAAGCTCGCGCGCCGCCCGTCCGGCGGATGTCCAGTTCGCGCGCGAGGAAGCGCCTGCGAACACGCCCAGATCCGATACGGCGAGCACCACCTCGCCCCTCCGAACCAGCGGGGCAATCCCCCTCTCCACGGCCGCGGCCGGGGTCAGGCCTCGGCCGACACGAAAGACCGATCGGACGTCGAACTCCTGAGCCGCGAGCAGGGCGGTCAAAAGCCGATCACGATCTTCGAGCAGGGGCCGCAGGCTCAGAGACTCGTCCATCACGACGTGGACCGCGAGGTGGGTGTTGCGTCGTGCACGGACGGGGAATCGTTCGATTCGGTCCCCGCGTGCCCAGCGCCTCACCGTCTCTGCCTCGTCAATGCGGCGCCCCGGGCGCAGGCGGAACACCCCGTCGCGAAGTTGACCAAGGAAGCGCGCGGAGCTCCCGAGGGGCGGAGTGGCCGGAGCAACGCGCGACCGGTGTTCGCCGTCGCCCCGCATCTCCTCGTCTCTCAAGTGAGGCGCCGGCCGACGGTCCTTCTTTGGCGGCGGCGAATGAAATTGGATCCGGGTTGGACGCCAATGCAAGACGGTAGGCGTCTTAGGCGTAACCGCGACCTCCTCGTCGCCCGGGGGATCGACCGGAGGAGGAGGCACAACCGGTTCTCTCGGTGAGTCCGGTTCCGGCTCCCGAACGTCGCCGCCGCGAGCACGGACGTAGCGCTCAGCCGCCGACGCTCCCAGCAGGCGCTCGATCTCCAAGAGATCTGCGCGCGATACGTCCCCGCGGGGCCGTTCGCGTTTGTCGCGGCTACCGGCCGCCAAACTCCCTCGTTTGCCGGGGCTTCTGAAACACATAGCGCGCCAGAGATTCGATTCGGCCCCTTCGCTCCGCGGGAGAGTGAAGCCGATCGAGCCCACGCAGCAGGTCCAAGAATTCCGCTTGCCCAGCTCTCCCCGGCATGCCTACCGGCACGGCCGACCGGTCTCTTTCCAACTGCTCGGCCGCAGCTTCGATGACACCCTTCTCCATGTCCGGAAAATGTGCCTGCCCGCGCTCTAGGAGGAGCTCGATCAGCTCGCCTTGCTCCGTGGGCAATTCCAATCGATGGACGATGCAACGGCGCAGGAACGCTGCCGGTAGGCTCCGCTCCTCGTTCGAGGTGATGACCACCAGCGGCGCCTCCACTTCCGTCTTGCGCTCGACGGCTCCAACCGCCGGCACCTCGAACCGCCCGTCGCCCAGCGCCCCGAGCAACCCGTTCGCCACAGAGCTGTCGGCCTTGTCGATCTCGTCCAACAGAACCACGACCCCTTTCTCGCTCGCCGCCTCGCCAGGCTCGTTCCCGGCACGAACAAACTGGTCTTGGGCTTTCTCCCAATCGAAGGCCCACCAGAGCGGCCCCGGCTCGAGGAACAGCCGCTCGTCCAAATGGTCGGACAGAGCCTTCTCGACCCCGGCGGCCTCATCGTTCCCGGGAGCAGCACCCGCGACCGGCAGGCTCGCCAGCAACTGAGCCTTTCCCAATCGTTTGACCAGGTCCATCCGCCACAGGAGGTCCCGCGATTCCGTGTGCACGTCGAGCACGAAAGACCGGTAGTTGCGCTTGAGCACGTCCGCGCAGGCACGAGCCAGACGACTCTTGCCGACCCCCGGCTCCCCCAACACGAGCAGGGGGCGCCGGGCGGCGAGAGCCAGGTCCACCGCCTCCTCCGACTGTTTGTCGAATCGGTATTCGGAAAGCGTGCGCCCCTCGAGCCGAAGCAGGGCCTCCTTCAAGGACCAAGGCGGCAGATGGGATCGTTCTACCGAGGACTTGCTCATCACGCGCTCCCACCAGGGGCGATAGGATCGGGGGTTTCGACAGAGGTAAGGAATCTCCGCATCTGTTGGTCCAATCTCAACTCCTGGTCGATTCGCTCCCCCTCCTCCTCCGAGAGAAAGGGACACATCAGGACGATGTGAAGCTTGTCAGCGTAGCGGTTGTCGCCGTAGCTGCGCTTGCCAAACGCAACCGCTAGGCGACGCATACTCTGATGCTCGTCTTTGTCTTTGCAAACCAGAATAAGCATCGGGCGGCCCCCAGCAGGTGCAACACCCAAGCGCTGACCGACATTCCTCTCCAACTGCCCGATGCTGGAATACACTTGGGCCCGGTAGTGCTGCTCGACAGGCCCTGCATCCACGACTCCGGAGTTAACATCTTGCATGTACTCACTGTCTTGTCCAAAGGGTGCTACCCGGTCAAGGATACCATCGCATAGTTGGTACACGCGGCGCTCCAGCAGGTTCGCCGCGCGCTCAACATCGGCACGGGCTAGCTGCAAGTCGGCGTCGATGCCGCGGTGACTCAAAGGGAACAATGCTCGCGAGTCGACCACAAACGAACCTGGATTTCCGCCGTAGATCGCCAGGCTCCGCAGGACTAGCTGGGGCTCAATGTTGTGCGGCTGCAGTACTTGCAGGCAAGCCGTCAACGGTCGGACGGCTGCTACGTGCCGTGCATCCGAAGCAGCCCGAAGTTCGGGATCCGTAACGCGGCGCCGTGCAAGGTCAGAAGCCCGTAGCACGAGCCCGATCATGCGTGTGGAAGCGACCAACTGCTCCCGGTCGAGGCCACCAAGCCACTCGACGAGTTCATCAGGCTCTGCTTTCCACCGATCCAGAGCCACACGCGACAACTCAAGCTCCTCGGCGGGATCAACCTCAAGCTTCTCTGCCAGAGCTGCCCGCAGGCCAGGCGACCACCGGAGAAGTTCCGCGCAGTCCTCGTTTAGCTGCTCGCGATCAGTTCCATCGTCCGCAGTTTCGAGGAGCCCTTCCTCGCTGTACCCAAGAAGGGGTCCCAGCTCAGAATCTCGAACGATTTCCTCGATCGGGACGTAGAGAAGCTGGCTTGGGTAGCCATCTCTCTGCTTCCGCACGATGCCGACGCATCGGCCACTGCCAAACTTTAAGAACAGCGGCGCTCCGGAAATCCCACCCGCGTTCTGTACCGGACTTGACCACTCAACGTCGGGCGTCTCACCTGCCTCGGACCGCTGGCTCAATGTGCAATTCAAGGGAACAGAGCTGAACGTACCGGGCTGCTCGTCCCAGTTGCTGTCGCAAGTCGTTCCCGGCCAGCCCCTACCGAAGACTTCCAATGCTCCCAAAGCTGGCTTCGACAGAGGATCGCCAATCCACGCACCCGCCGGCTGCGGGTCGAGACTCAGCTCGTTCAAGAGTGAGTCATCCAGCTTGACCAAACATGCGTCCAACTCTGAATTTGCGGCCCGGATGGGTTCGACGAGCGCGAACTCCGTGAAGAAACCCGCTTCCTCCTTCTCACCGAATTGAATCCTCAGAGAAGGAGAAATGAAGTGTGATCCTTGATCATTCGAAAACGAGTGCGAAGTCGTCAAGACAGCGATCGACTCGTCCACGAGCCTGACCAGATACCCCGTACCACAGTTGACTGGCCCACCCATCGAACGATCTCGAACCGCAACCCAGCACAAGTCACACTGACGGAGTTTCGAAGTCATTACGATCTGATCTAGGAGGCAAGATTCCAGCCCGCCGATCTTCCGGCAGCCGAAGAGTCCGACGCCGACACGCGCAATCCGCATGTCCCGTACAGAGCAGCGAGCCCAGAGAGCGTACTCTAGCGATTCGACTTCTCGAGCCAATCCACTTGTGGGTCCCGTCTGCCGCGTGCTTAGCCAAATGGCATCCTGGGGCAGCTCAGCCGGCCTCCCGCTAGTAGCGCCACTGCAGCCTAGCCTCACGGGGTCGAGGCCGGCGTTGGTGCATCTATGAGAAGGCCCCAACAGTCAAGGGCGTTCCCTCGAGTTCTTTGGGGGCGGCGCGAGGGTCCTCCGATACCCGCAGGCATCTAATATCTAATAGAGCGGCACGTTTTCGGGCAGGTAGCCGATGCGCTTGCGCACCTCCATGGAGGCCGTCATGACGTCGAGTCCAGCCACCTGAATGCTGCAGCGCGTTGCCGGCAGGAAGCCGGTCAGCATGCGCATGGTCGTGCCCGCCCCGTTGGGCCCCAGAAAGCCCACCGCCTCGCCCTTCTCCAATTTGAAGTCAGGTCGTCGATGGCGGCGTGGGCGCCGTAGCGGCGCGTGAGGTTTTGTACGTCGATCACGGCGGACTTGAGCCTGGCAGGGAGACTGCACAGGTGCAGCAAGCATCGTTCCGCGGAGCGGGCCCTGGGCTACTCTGCGGGTATGTCAGCGCCCTCCCCCGCCGCCCGCC
>CAZUCE010000051.1:0-27714 GCA_964619265.1 uncultured Planctomycetaceae bacterium | reverse complement strand
CGCAGCTCGCTCTGAGCCTCCTCGGCTGATCTCGAGGCGGCCCGCGCGGGCCGCCGGTGGATTCCTCCTGGCCCGTTGCCCCGAAAGGGCAACGGGCCAGGTCCTTTTCTTAGAAGGTCTGCGAAATCCGAGCTTCAGCGAGGTCGGCCGGCATCCGATAACTCAAGTCGAAGGACCACGCGCAGACGCGCACCCACGTTAGGGATCTGGTGCGAACAGCCTTGCAGGAAGAAATTTATTCATGACTGGACCCATTCAAATCGGCGGACTCGCCAGCGGCCTCGATTCTGCGTCGATCATTCAAGCTCTGGTCCAGGCACAAGGCGCTCCGATCGGGCTACTCGAGAGCCAAAGGGAGACGCAGCAAGAGAGGATCAGCCTGCTCGGTACCTTCGATGGTTATTTGTCGACCCTCAGAGACACAGCCGAAGGGTTGTCCGAATCGACTGGGTTCCTAGCCAACTCGGTGTCGCTGGACGTCGAGGGCTTTGCCTCTTTTGATGTTTCGGGCTCGTCCTCACTTGGAACCTATTCGTTAGACGTCCAGCAGCTTGCGAGCTCCGATCGCTTCTCCTTCACAGAGGTTGCTGACCCGAACGAGGATCTCGCCGCGGATACGGGGCTGCAGATCAACTTCGCCTACGCCGGCGAGTCCTTTGAATTGGCCTTCGACCCAGGCGAAGGCTCGTTGAACGAAATCGCTGAGCGGATTCAGGAGGAAACGGGGGGTGCCGTCCAGGCCTCCGTAATCCAAACCGGTACCGACGCCGCACCGGGGTTTGCACTGGTGATCGAAGGCTCAGGGACCGGAGCGTCCTTCGCGATCGAAGGTTTGGAGGTCGTTTCGGAAGACGGCTTGCTGAACGTCGATGAGCAGCTGACCGTAGCGAGCAACGCGATCGTTGAGTTCAACGGACTCACTCTTGAGCGCGAAACCAACTCGTTCAATGATGTCGTCCCGGGGCTCAGTTTCACCGCTGAAAGCGTGACCGGCGGACCGATCGAGTTCACGGTCTCGGTGGATGACGATAGCGTGATCGAGCAGTTGACCGAATTCGTTGATGCCTTCAATCAAGCGATCGGGTTTATCAATCAACAGGGGACGTTCACCGAAGAGGGCGGGGCCGGCGGAGCCTTGTTCGGCGACAGCGCGCTACGCAGCGTCCAAAACTCCCTTCGCGACAGCCTCTTCGGCTTGTCCGGACAGGGTCAAAACGCCACCTTCACCAGCTTGGGAGGGGTCGGCATTGACCTTCAGGCTGACGGGACCTTGGTCCTGAACGAATCCGAGGTGCGCGAACAGCTTGCGCAAGATCCCGACGCCTTCTCGGACCTGTTTGTCGACAACGATGGCTTCGACAACGGGGACGCAGAAGAAGGTACGGCCGCGTTCTTTCAGGACACTACCGCCGATTCGGGCCTGTTCTCGCAGATCGTGCAGGGGCTGGAGATCCTCTTGGACGGCCAGACACTCTCGAATGGTGAGTCGGTAAGCGGGCTTCTCGATTCTCGACGAGAGACGATCCAGAACGACATTGACCGAACGAATGAGCGCATCGAAGCACTTGAGTTCCGGTTGGAGGCATTCGAAGCCCAGCTCGTCCAGCAGTACGCAAACCTGGAGAGCGTACTGGCTGGGATTCAAGCCCAAGGTAGTGCGCTAACCGGCCTGCAGGGCGGAGGCCTCCAGGCCAACCCCTGATCGCTTTGCGATTGGAGACTCCCCTATGAATGCCCCCCACGCGAAAGCTGCGGCCGCCTATCGAACGGCGACGCTCGAGAACGCTCCGCCGCTCAAGATTGTTGTTCTGCTCTACGAGGGCGCGATTCGATTCCTGGAACGCGCCCGCCGGTTGGATCCAGACTCAGAGAACATCGAGTTCATCAACCAACTGTCGCGCGCGGATCGCATCGTCTGCGAGTTGCGGTTCAGCCTGAACAGCGGGGCAGCTCCCGAGCTGACTGCTGAGCTCGAGCGCCTCTACCTGTTTTGCGAAGACGAGATCTCGATGGCGATGCAGGAGCGTTCGGTGGACCGGATCCCGGGCTGCATCGACGTCCTGAGCAAGCTTCTGCTGGGCTGGCGCGGCATTGAATCCACGACTCGGAGGGATGCGGCATGAGCGGTGAAGCCATGGAGCGTTTGCTCGCCAGTCACGCCGAGCTTCTCGGCCTGCTTTCCGGTCAAGAAGTGCCCCAGGACTCGACACTGCTCGAGGCCTGGGACCGTTGTGATGCGGCGTTCCGCGAAGTTCAAGGGAGCACCGAGCTCTCTGCTGAAGCGCTCCAGCGAGCGCGTCAGCTGAACGGGCTCTTGGTCCAGCGCGTCGGCGAACTTTGCCTCAGCCTCGAACAGGAACTCGCTGCGGTCCGGGTGGCCAAGGAGTCGGTTTCGCGCAGCTCTAGCGGCGCCAGCCGGTCCGGGGGCAGCCTGGACGTCCGGGGGTGAGCGCTGCTCGCTGACCTGTGCTGAGCGCTGTGCCCCATGTCCTCTTTCGAGCCTTCACCTGACCAAGAGCTTCGGCCGGTGGCTGATGCAAAGCCAGCTGCCGCAGCGAAGTCTCCCTCCAAGGGGCCCCGCTTGTCTGGGCCAGAGCATGACGATGTCCGGGCGAGGATTGAACGGGGTGAGATCGCCAGCGGCCGCGGTGTTCGCTGGATTGGCGTCGACCTCTCGGGCCTCGACCTTTCGGGATGGGATTTGGAAGGTGCCGAATTATCGCGCTCCAAGCTTGTCGGCACACGGTTGATTGGCGCAAAGCTACTGGGCGCCACGCTCTTCGAAGCGGACCTGACCGATGCAGACTTCTCGAATGCCGACCTGACCGAAGCGAATATGGAGGGCGCTCGCGCTCTGCGAACCGCCTTTGGAGCGGCCAAGCTTGTGCGCACGAGACTCGGACTCGCTGACCTGACCGGGGCTAGCTGGGTTGGCGTGAACGCAGAGGGAGCCTCCCTGACCGGCGCCTGCTTGGAGCGCGCTCGATTGGGTCAAGCCAATCTGAAGGGCGCGGATTTGACGCGCTGCTCTTTGAGAGAGGCTGAGCTGAGCTCGGTTCAAGTCTTCGGAACGACGTTTGCCGGCGCAGACTTGCGTGGCGCCAAACTTCCCGGGATCTCCGGGTTCCGGAAGGCTGATTGGCTCGGCGTGGATCTGCGCGACGTGGACTTCAGCGGCGCCTATCTGTGCCGGAACGTCATCCTCGATCAGAATTACCTGGAGGATTTCCGGACCAGCTCCAAGTTCAACGCCGTGGTTTATCAACTGTGGAAAGCAACCAGTGATTGCGGGCGATCCGCCCTGCGTTGGGCGGTATGCACGGGCGTGGCGACTGTTCTGTTTGCGATTCTCTACGCATTCGTAGGCGTGGACTTTGGGGAGAACGCGACCCCGCTCTCACCGCTGTACTTCAGCGTTGTGACGATCACTACGCTCGGCTATGGAGATGTTCTGCCGGTGACCCAGACGGCTCAGATGGTCGTCATGGCCCAGGTCATGGTCGGATACATCATGCTTGGGGGCTTGATCTCCTTGTGCGCGAGCAAGATGGCGACGCGGGCGGCCTGAAACACTCAAGATCGATGAAGAACTGGTTTCGCAAATCTAAGGAAGACTCCCGAGCTGCCTTGCGTGACGCTCTCGCAGGCCAGGAACCGCCGACGTTCCAGGCTGGCGTGGCGAGCTTGCTCGCCGACATCCGCAATCCCGATACGCCCAATCAGCACATCGTGCGGCAGCTAGAGAGCCACCCAGCCCTCGTTGTAGGCGTGTTGCGCATGGTGAATAGTGCTTCGTTCGGAGCAGCGCGCCAGATCGACACCTTGGACCATGCCGTGTCGCTGCTGGGGCGCTCCGCGCTCGAGCTGTTTGTGCTTGGGCAGATGTGTCGCGAGGCGCTCCCGCTTCCGGTTGCCCCCGGCTTTGACGCACGCCGCTTCTGGACGAGCTCGTTTGCCCGGGCCGGCCTGGCTCGCGCACTTTCCGATCGCTTGCATCCGGCCGAGGGGCCGCGTTGCTTCGTCGCGGGCTTGCTGCAAGACATGGCCGTCCCGCTGGCGGCGTCGGCACGTCCTGAGGAATACGGGAAGGCCTTGGAGGCCTGGCACGCCTCCCCGGAGGTGAACCTCAGTGAAGTCGAGCGAGAACTGCTCGGCTGGACTCACGAAGAGCTCGGGGCTCATTTGGGGGTCGTTTGGGAACTCCCGAACTCGCTGGTCCAAATCATCGGGGATCACCACACGACCACGGGTGATTTGCGCCCCTACGAAGATTCGGGCCTGCCCGCTGTGCGGCTCGTGTCGAACTACCGGGAGACCCTGCGTAAACATGGGGTGGAGGTGCTGGTGGAGCAGGCGCGAAGCCGCTTCGAGCTCGACCCGGACTGGGTCTTGAACGCGGTCGAGGAATCGGAAGCGGAGGCCAAGGTGCTCGCGGCGTCGCTCCTGCGCAAGGCGGGCTGAACGGGCGCCTGCCCCGGCGCTTTTGCCGGGCGCCGGGCGAGGGCGGGTTCCCAGTTGAGGGATCAGGCCCGGCTGTGGATGGGTGTCGTGGAAGGCGACGGTCGATCGAGGCCTTTGCGCGGATCGTCGCATCTTCCAACAGGGCCATTTGGGTCCCGGGGGAAGACGTGTCGCGAAACGCGACACCGCGAGCTTCCCCATGCTGACTTTCCTCGCCCTCGCCCCGGCCACCGAGCCGGATATGACTCGCTACTTGGTCGTGTCCGGCGCGCTGCTTGGGGCTCTGTTCCTGGCTTCGTTCTTGGTTCGTCGCCTGGTCGGATCTTCGCGTCTCAGTTTGGGTTCTCGAAAGGGGATTCAGATCCTGGAGGCTGCGTCGCTGGGTGGCTCGAAAAAGGCCGTCGTGGTCCGTTGTTACGACCGGACCTTCCTGGTGGGAGTCGGCGACAAGGAGGTTTGCTCGATTGCTGAGCTGGACTCCGAGTACGTGGATGCAGATCGCGGAGGGCAGGCGACTCAGGCGCCGAACTTCGCGGGGCTGCTGGGAGGTGCGGCCCCGGGGCCTGCGGCGACCCAGCCGAAGGCCCGGAGAGCCACCCCGGTTCCCCAGCCGGCTGGAGCGGGCGCCGCCGAGGGCGATCCCCGTGAGTCGGAAGCACGCCGCAAGGTGGCCCGTGAACTGCTTGATCAACTGGCCGAACGAGACCTTCAGCCCGCGCCTCGCGAACCCGCTCCACGTCCCAGTCAGGGCAAGACCGAACCGCGCCGGGTGAGCGACCTGCTCGATGGGCGCGGAGTGATTGGGTGAAAGTACTCGCCCCCTTGATAGCGGGCGCTGTACTGCTCGCAGGCTTTGCGGAACCGGCTTTGGCTCAGGCCGCAGAGCCCGCCGGAAACGGTGAGCGTTTGAGCTCAGCGCTCGAGATTGCGCTGTTGCTCACGGTGCTGTCGCTGCTGCCGGCCGCTCTCGTTTCGGTCACGAGCTTCACGCGAATTGTCATCGTGCTGTCGTTTGTGCGCCGAAGCCTCTCAACCAATGAGTTGCCGCCCAACCCCGTGGTGATCGGGCTAGCGCTGTTCTTGACCAGCTTCGTGATGGGCCCGGTGGTGCAGCGAATGCACGCCAGCTCTTATGCGCCGTACGAGGCCGGTGAAATTACGGCCACCGAGGCCATGTCGACGGCTTGGGGAGAGCTGTCGCAGTTTCTCATCGACAACACGCGAGAAAGCGAGCTGAACCTGTTCTCGGAGTTGTCGGCTCGTTCGGGGCGTGAAGTCGACCTCGAGGATCGTCCGTTCACGGTGATCGTGCCCGCGTTCGTGCTGTCTGAACTCAAAACGGCCTTTCAGATGGGCTTCCTGTTGTTTTTGCCCTTCTTGGTTATCGACCTGGTCGTCTCCAGCGTGCTGCTCTCGATGGGCATGTTCATGTTGCCACCGGTCACGATCTCGACGCCCTTCAAGATTCTTCTGTTCGTGTTGGTCGACGGTTGGAGCCTGGTGTGCCAGTCCGTCGTGACTTCGTTCGTTGTCGCTGCCTAGAAAATCCCATGGAAACTGCTCTTGACCTCGAACTGATCGACCTGGCGCGCCAGATGTTCCTAACCGTCCTGATGCTGGCAGGCCCTGTGCTCATGGCCGGCCTCAGCATTGGATTGATGGTCAGCCTCTTTCAGGCGCTGACTTCGATCCAGGAGCAAACCCTGAGCCTCGTGCCGAAGATGTTCGCCGTCCTCGCCGTGTCCTTGATCTTGCTCGCCCCAGGACTCTCGATCATGCACGACTACACGGTCGAGCTGTTGGAACGTCTCGTGACCTTCGGGGTCAGCTGAAGTGCTCGCGCAGCTCGAACTCGGACTTCCGATTCCGACGCTCCTCCAGCCCGGCGGGCTAGAGGCGTTTGGGCTGTATCTCGTTCGAACCGGCGCACTCGTGATTTCGACCCCACTGCTCGGATCGCGAATTGGGTTCAGCGGGTTCAAGGTCGCGGTCCTGGTTTCATTTTCGGTTGTGATGTTCCTGGCCACCGGGGGACTTGGGCGAGCGGACGAGCTGGCGTCGCTCCCAGCGGCGGCCTACGTCATGCTGGCCATGCGCGAACTCGCGATTGGTTTGTTCTTAGGGCTCTTGCTGCAGGTGGCGATTCTCGCCGCTCGCGCTGCGGGTGAGGTCATAAGCCTTGAAATGGGGATCAGCTTGGCGGCTCAAGTCGATCCGGACAGCGGAGGCTCCTCGCCGCTGCTCGCCCGCTTTTACGAGGAGACTTTCCTGCTCGCCATGTTCATGGTGGGGGGACATCACGAAGTGCTGCGTTCCCTGGCGGAGTCCTTCGAGCGCGCCCCCATAGGTGAAATGCACCTGGACGCTGGCTTGGCCAGCGTGGCGCTCACGATGCTCGGCCAGATGCTGTCGGCTGGTCTCGCCTTTGCGGCGCCGATCATGATCCTCCTGGCGCTTGTCTCGGTGGGGTTGGGCTTGATCGCTCGGACCGTTCCGCAGGTGAACGTGCTTGAGATGGGCTTCTCGCTTCGAATTGGGGTGTCGTTGGTGGCCCTTGCGGCGACCACGCCGCTGATCGAGCCGACTTTCGAGGCCTTCTTCCGCTCGTTCCGCGAAGGGCTCGGAGCCGGGCTCGACATCTTGGCCGGAGGTGGCGCCGGTGGCTGAAGACAGCACGCCCAAGTCGGAAAAGACAGAAGAAGCCACCCCAAAGAAACGCCAGGAAGCGCGTTCTGAGGGGCAGGTCGCCCAGAGCCAGGAGTTGACATCCGCGTTGATGCTCCTGGTGGCTGCAGGTGCCGCCGTCCTATCCGGCGCTGCCATGTGGGAGAGCGCCGGGCGTCTGATCGCTGACACCATGCAGAACTTGGGCGCGCGCGGTTCCGCAGAGCTGCACTACGTGCATGCCTCGGGGCTCTTGCGTCGCGCGGTCCAATCGATGCTGCCGGCGCTGGCCATGTGGATTGCGCCTGTTTTGGCGGTTGGCCTCATGGTTGGTTATGGCCAGATTGGCTTTCAATTTACCGCCAAGGCGATTGCACCCAAGGCGAGCAAGGTCAGCCCGATCAAAGGTCTGAAAAAGCTGTTCAGTATGCGCGCCGTCATGCGCTTCCTGACAGCGATTGCAAAACTGTCAGCGATTGCCATATGCATCGTGGTTGTTGGAAAGATGCAGCTGATCAAGTTGTTGCGGCTTGGAGGGTCCGAGCTTGGAGCGAACTTGGAGGTTGCGATCGATGCCATCTTGCATGTGGCGTTGGCTGCGATGCTCTTGATCCTCGCGATCTCGCTGATCGACTTCTTCTTCCAGCGCGCGCAGCACAATAAAGACCTGCGGATGAGTAAGGAGGAGGTCAAGCAGGAGCACAAGAACACCGAGGGTGACCCCAAGATCAAAGCCAAGATTCGCCAGGTGCAGCGCGAAATGGCCCAGCGGCGAATGATGGACGACGTCCCTGATTCCACGGTGGTCGTCACCAACCCGACGCACGTTGCGGTGGCTCTGTCGTATCCCCGTGACGGGGGTGGCCAGCCGCTTTACGACGCCCCGCGCGTCGTGGCCAAGGGCCTCGATGAAATTGCCCAGCGAATCAAGAGCATCGCATCGACCGCCGGCGTCCCGCTCTACGAAGACGTTCCGCTCGCCCGGACCCTGCACCATCGCTGCGAGATCGGCGACCGCATCCCGGCTGACCTATTCGAAGCTGTCGCAGCTGTCCTGCGCTTTGTCTACGACTTGGAGGGTGCTTCCGCCCAGCGGGCGTGAGTGGATCCATGGCAGAGCTGAAAGCACAAACCGATCGCTCGGAGGTCGCTGCTTGGGTCCGCCACGCGGATCTGATTCTTGGGCTTGGCGTCCTTGGGCTGCTGATCACCCTGGTGGTGCCGCTGCCGCCAGCGATCCTCGATCTGTTGTTGACGCTGAACATCACGGCAGGGCTCCTGACGCTGTTGCTGACGCTCAACGTCCGAGATCCAGCGGAACTGTCGACCTTCCCGACGATTCTGCTATTCGCCACCTTGTTCCGGCTTGGATTGAACGTCGCATCCACGCGCCTCATTTTGTCGGGAGGCGACGCAGGCAGCGTCATCGACTCGTTCGGCAAATATGTGGTGCGTGACAATCTGGCGGTTGGTCTGATCGTCTTCCTGATCTTGATCGTCATCCAATTTGTGGTGATCACCAAGGGCGCGGGCCGGATCAGCGAAGTGGCGGCCAGATTCGTGCTGGATGCCATGCCCGGCAAGCAAATGGCGATCGATGCCGATTTGAACGCGGGTTTGATCGACTCCGACGATGCCCGCGAGCGGCGGGCCGCCATCGCGGCTGAGGCCGAGTTCTACGGAGCGATGGATGGTGCCAGCAAGTTTGTCCGCGGAGACGCGATCGCTGGCCTGATCATCACCGCCTTGAATCTCTTGGGCGGCGTTGCGATTGGAATGATGAACGCGATGACGCTCAGCGAAGCAGCTGGGCGCTATTCCATGCTGACCATCGGCGACGGCCTGGTAAGCCAGATCCCCGCATTGTTCATCTCAACGGCAGCGGCGGTCTTGACGACGCGCGCCTCCGGGCGTCAGAGCCTGGGCCAGAACCTGGCGGCTCAATTCGGTTCGCGTCCACGCGCGACGCTAGTGGCCGCCTTCGTGGTGTTTGTGCTGGGCGCCTTGCCGGGCATGCCGGGGCTTCCGTTTTTCTTGCTGGCTTCGGTGCTGCTGCTCTTGTGGAACTCAACGCGCGGAACCGAGGGCCCGAAGGACCTGTTGGCAGGGATCGAATCCGAGCAGGGGAGCAGTTCGGGCCTTCCTGGGGAGCTCGGCGATGAAGAGCCTGAAGATTCCGAAGAACGCGAACGCCGCGAGTTGGCCGAGATGCTCGAGGTGGATCGCCTGGGCCTGGAGATCGGCTACCGACTGATCCCCCTCGTTCAGGACACCGGCGGCGGTGGAATCCTCGAGCACATCTCTCAGCTGCGCAAGCGAATGGCTCGTACCGATGGGGTGCTGCTTCCGCCGGTGCGGATCAAAGACGACATTCGGCTCGAGCCGAACGCCTACCGAGTCATGGTGGGTGGTGTTGAGGTCGCAAGCGGTTCGGTGGAACCGGATCGCTGGTTGGCGATCGGTGCAGACGGATTGGACGGCGACGCCCCCGAATTGCAGGGGAAAGCGACCGTCGATCCGACTTTTGGATTGCCCGCCGTATGGATCGGCGAAAGGGACCGAGACGAAGCCGAGCTGCGTGGCGCGACGGTCATCGACCCGACCAGCGTGTTGGTGACGCACCTGTCGGAGACGATCCGAAAGAACTTCCCGGATCTTCTGACTCGCGACGACGTCAAACAGATGGTCGAGGGTGCCAAGCGCGCTTGCCCGGCGGTTGTCGAAGAGCTTGTGCCCGATAAGCTCGGCCTGGGCGAGATCCAGACCGTGCTTCGCAACCTGCTGCGCGAAGAGGTTCCGCTGCGCAACCTACCGCTCATTCTCGAGACGCTGGCGGATCAGGCGCTGCGCACCAAGGATCCCGAATCACTCACCGAAGCCGTGCGCGGCCGATTGGCGCGGTCCCTGTGTGAGCAACACGCAGGTCCGGGTGGCGTTATTCACGCTGTCACGCTCGATCCTGCGATCGAAGCACGGCTTGCAGCCGCGGTCACCCAGCGGACCTCGCCGGAAGCGGAGCCCGTGGGGCCTGCTTACTTGCAGATGTTGGTGGAACGCATCGGCGAAGGGCTGACCGAAGCAGCTCGCGGCGGGCGCGAAGCGGTCCTGCTGGTGCGCTCCGGTGTCCGGCGTTTTGCGGCCGAGCTGGTGCGCTCCTCGCTGCCGAAGACCGCGGTGCTCTCTTACAACGAAGTTACCCCAGCCGCCTCGGTCGAGACGGCTGGCATTGTCCGCATGGAGGATTGATCGATGAGAATCCGAAGGATTCGTGGCAAGAGTTTCGACGATGCTTTGCGTCGCGCTCAGCGAATGTTGGGTGGCGATGCCTTGGTGTTGAGTACCGAACGTGAAGATGATGGCGGCGTGACCCTCGCGGTCTCCACCGAGGGTGCATCGGCGCTAGAGCGTCTAGGTCACTTCGGTTTTGGACCCGCAGAGCCGGAGCGCCGAGGCGTGGTTCCCGAAACGGGCCGCGAAGCGGACAGTTCGCCGGCCGTCCGCGATGTGCGACGCCGGCTGCGCGAGCATGGTTGCAGTCCGGAGTGGACGCTCGGAATCACGCGGACGATCGAGCACGCGGCCAGCAGCGGTCTGCACGCGATCGATCTGGCTGCCAAGAAGATCGGACAGGAGTTCCGAATCGCTCCGGGTCCGCGGCCCACCGGTCGCGTGCGCGCGATCGCCGTCGTGGGACCGACTGGCGTCGGAAAGACGACCACCATCGCCAAGCTTGCGGATCGCATGGTTCGCAGCGGCCGGCGCGTGGCGCTCGCCACCCTGGACGATTTCCGGGTCGCCGCCCACGACCAGCTGCGGATCTTCGCGGAACGACTCGAAGTGCCGTTCCTGGCCCTTCGAGCCCAGCGCCCAATCGGAGCCTTGCTGGATGGAATCGGTCGCCCGGGACTCTCCGGGCCGGAAATCGTCCTGGTCGACACCAGCGGGCGCTCGCAGAACGATGTGCGCGAACTGGTGCGCACGCGCCTGGCCCTCTCCGGGCTGCGCGAAGATGTGGATCTGTCCACCTACTTGGTGCAGAGCGCTACGACAGGGACTCGGGTGCTCACCGAAGTGGCCCGGGCCTATTCTTCGTTCGAACCGGACGGGTGGGTCCTGACCAAGTTGGACGAGACTCGCGAGCCCGGCGTGGCCCTCGAAGTGGTTCGGGCGGCGCGCGCTCCGCTGGCCTTCTTATGCGATGGCCAAGAGGTCGTGCGTCACCTTCACCGCGCAACTCGCGACGGCGTTGCCGATTTGATTCTTCGTGGGAGGCTCGCGTGAACACGCAAGCAAGCGGCTTAGCGCGTGCGTCCCAAAGGCCGGATCAGGATTCGTTCTTGATGGAAGCTCGCGGCGGCTCGCCCCTGTCCGCAAAGACGCTGGCGGTCACCGGCGGCAAAGGCGGCGTGGGCAAGAGCTCGATCTCAGCGAACTTGGCGACCGTCCTCGCCCAGCGCGGCGACCGAGTGCTGGCTTGCGATCTTGACTTCGCGCTGGGCAACCTAGGCGTTCTGCTTGGCCTCGAGCCTGCTCGGCGCGTGGAGGATTTCTTCGACGGGATCGTCCCTCTCGAAGAGTGCATCGTGCCCTCGGGAGGTGGCGGCGAACCGAACTTTGACCTGTTGCCGGCCGGAAGCGGTACCCGTGACTTGGCCCGCCCCGATCAAGGGCGGCGCCGCGCCTTGCTCGGCGAGTTGGAGCGCATCAGCTCGCAGTACGACTGGATTGTCTTCGATACCGCAGCGGGCATCGGTTCTGACGTCCTCGAATTCTGTTTGGCCGCGACCCGGACCCTGCTCGTAGCAACCCCGGAGCCCGCATCGCTGACGGATGCTTACGGCGTCTTGAAAGCACTGGACGCGCTGGCCGGCGAGCGCGGTGTGAGCCTGGCCACGCCTTCGATCTTCGCCAACCGGGTGGCCGATCCGGAGCATGCGAGCGAGATAGCCGGGAGGATCTCGCGAGTGGCGCAGCGGTTCCTCGGCCGCACCCCGCGACTCGCGGGCTGGTGCCCGGAGTCGCGTGAAGTCGCGCGCGCTACCGCGGCCCAGCGTCCGTTCGCTCGCACCAAGCGGCCGTCTCTGGCCAGCCGCTCGATGGAGCGACTCGCCGCTCGCTACGAGGCTGAACTGTGCAGCGGAGCTCAAGCCTGAACGGACGATGGGAAAGCCTAAGAAACCCAAGCATCTCGCTGCAGCGTGGGTCGAGCCCGCATGGTCTGCGCTGGCTCGGCGCCTCGCGGCAGCCTCCGGGTCCGCCGCGGTGGTGATCTCGCTGTTGGTCGATGTACCGCTCCTGCCGGCCATTGGGCGGGGTGCGCTGACTTGGATCTCGGTGCTGGCACTGTTTCGCCTAGGCGGCCGGGCCCTCGGCTCCAGCCCTATGGGAGTCCCACTCGATGAAACGGAGGACTCCGGGTCCGCTTCGGAATCCGTTTCGATCCCGGCCCATGCACCTGCCACGCGTGCGCGCTAGGGGTCTCACCCCGCCTAAAAACCCGTGAACCAAGTCGGCAGCAATCCCCACCTCAGCTCGGAAGAGCGCGAGAGCCTCATTCTCGAGCATATGCCGCTCCTGCATCATCTTGCGGGACGGCTGGCTCTTGAGTTGCCCTCCCGCGTCGAACGTGAAGACCTCGCGGGCTGGGGAATGCTCGGTTTGATCGGTGCGGCCGATGCCTTTGAGCCCGAGCGCGGCCTGAAGTTCTCGACCTATGCTTACAACCGAATTCGTGGTGCGATGCTCGACGAGTTGCGCCGGCAGGATTTCCTCCCGCGCGGGCGACGCGAATCCGTGCGCGATACCGAGCGCGCGCTAACGGTTTTGCAACAACGGCTCGGGAGCCAGCCCACTCCTGAACAGCTAGCCGAGGAGCTCGGCTGGAGTTTGGAAGAACTCGACGAAGCTCTGGCCGCTGGTCGTTCGGCCGCGATGGTCAGCCTCGAGGACGGGCCGGACGAGAATCTGGGCGCTTTGCTCGGCGATCCCTCCAGTCCGGATCCAGCCGGTAGCGCACAGCACGAAGAGCTGAAGGCTCGCTTGGTCCATGCGATCGGCGCGTTGCCGGAGCCCGAGCAGACCGTCATTACCTTGTACTATGCGGAAGGCCTGCTCCTGCGCGAGATCGGTCAGGTGATTGGCGTGACGGAGTCGCGAGTGAGCCAGCTGCATAGTCGAGCGATTTTCCGCTTGAATCGCGATCTGTCGGTGACCGCCGACAGCTGCTAGTCCCTTCCACGAAACTCGTCCCTGCTATGTCCAGCGTCATCAAGTCCGGCCGTGTGCGTCTCGAAGCAGCCCCCCTTCGCCCTCGCGGCGAAGTGTCCTGCGAGAAGTCTGCACGGGTCGTTCACGTGGAAGGCGTGGCGCGCGCCATCGAGGTTCGCTGTTCCTGCGGCGAGCTGACGCTCGTCGAACTCGCCTATCCCGAAGACGAAATCTCAGGCCCTGCTCACTGACGGCGGAGCCTCCTTCCCTATCGCCCCGGCTCGCCAAGCCCCGCTGCATTCCAACACTGTGCGTTCTCTCCTGCTCCTCCTCTCGCTTACAACGAGCGCCTGCACCACGCCGCTTTACTATGCCGTCGGCCCGACCGACGATCAGGCAAGCGGCGCGTGGACGCAAACAGCCGGAACCAGCCCCGCGGCCGGATGGTCATCGGACGCTTCGGCATGGCCGGAAGGACCGCCTCCGGATCTCTACCGAGCCCATTCCCTCGAGGATTTGGCTTGGGGCTCGGAGTTGCAGCCCCAAAGTGCGAAGGGCACCCTTCGCGACGGGCAGCCCACCCTGCCCGGCCAGGACGAATACGCCGCCCAGGCCTATGGACGCATGCCGAATGCGCCTCTGGTGAACGGCAATGGCGCTCGACCGGTGGCACCCGGCTCGACGGGGACGGGTTCGTTTGGAGCCAAAGACCCGCTCGCTTTGCAGCGGACCGACGGGCCGACGGCCCTGCGCGCCGGAGCCGACTCCGGTGCGCTGGTAGCGGAGCCTCCGGGGAGCACGACCGACTTGGGGATGCCTACGCGCGAAGTGCAAGCCGATGGGAGCGGGCGGCCATTTCTCTTCGAGCTGTTCCAGGAAGCTCGCGACGAACGCGATGTGTTGCGAGTCGAGAACGACGAGCTGCTCGCGCTGGTCGAGGACATTCAAGGCCAGTTGAACACGCTGCGCGAGAGCACGGCGGGAGCCAATTCGGAACTCGAGCGAACCAAGACCGAACGAGACGCCCTGCGAGACGAAATCGAGAGCTTGCAGGAAGAGAAGGACGAACTGGAAGGACGCCTGCTTACCGCGCAGATCCGCCGCCTCGAAGCCGAGAAGGGTCTGATCGAACAGTGGATTCAAGGTGAGCTCGACGCGGCCTCGGCGGGCCTTTCGGCCGCAGTGAACAGCCTGAATCCGAGCGAGGCCGGCGCCCCGTGATGGCTTCCAAGAGGACTTGGTGGGTCGCGTTCCTGGCCGTCCTGCTCGGTGCTTGCCGTTTGGGGCCGCCGGAAATCCCGCTCTTGGCTAGCGCCAGGATTGCGGGAGACTTCGATACCTACGCGCTGGCGCGCATCGGTTTGGTGCCCGCGATTTACACCGCGGGAGTCGCCGACGACACGAACGAGCAACGTGCGGCCCTGGACAGAGCTGTGTTCGGCGAATTCTCCGCGAGCATGCCCCAGGAGCTAGTGGCCCTGACCCCCTCGGATTTCGTGGAAATCCCCACCAGCGAACCGCTGCGACTGGGCACCTACGAGCCGCAGACCTTGATCCGCATCGCGCGTCGCTATCGCTTGGACGCGTTGATGTTCGTTCACATCACCCAACGCCGTACCTACCCGCCCCAGCAGCTCGCTATGACGGCTGAATTGGTGGCGGCCGATACCGGGCTGGTCATCTGGACTTCGGCCGTGCACCTGGACGCGGGGCACGAGCGCGTTCGAGAAGCTCTGCGCGCCTTCTATTTCAACACCTGGAAGGAACTCGATACGGGCGAAGACTGGAGGTTTGCCCTGTTGTCTCCGAGCCGATTCGCAACGTTTGGGGCCTGGCAGCTTGCGCGCATGCTCTAGCCGCTCAGGCGAACCGGGGCGGGGCGTTGGGTCGGCGCACCTGTGAGAACGCGTAGCTAGGGGGCCCAAAGCGGCGTTCCCTGAACTCGGTTTTCCGGCTGGTTAGAATCGAGGCCCATGACGACTGCTCCCTCCGCCCCCGACTTGTCCTCGGCCGGACCGCTCCTCCGCGAGGCTCTGCTGCGACCCCATGGGATTCTCGCGCGCAAGGGCCGACACGAAGATGCCCGGTGGCTTCCGATCGCCGCGCTCTATGGCGCCATGCTGCTACCGGTCGCGTTCGCTAGCTCTGCGGACAGCAAGTTCTTTCCCCTGTGGACGAATCCGATTACTTGGGTCGCGGTTGGGATTCTGATCGGGCTGTTCTGGATCCAGGCCATCGCGTTTCCGGCGACATGGATCGGGCATGCACTTGGCGGCCGCGGGACCTTCGCGTCCAGCCGATTTTCCGTCGCGCTTTCTCTTTTGCCCTGCTGCTTCCTGCTCTTCAGCTACTGGTTGCTGCGACTCACGGCTCAACCTACGATCGCGTCGTGGTGCCTCGTGATCGGCTGGCCCATAGCGGCCTTTTGGAGTTTGCGAAACCTGAGGCTGTGCCTGATCCACGTCCACCGCACCAGTTCTTCCCGCGCGAGAGCGACAGCGGCTTTTACGATGAGCTGGGGGGTCTGGACCTCGCTGCTCATCGGGCTGATCCCCCACGCGATTGTGGGGATCGCGATCGCCGTGCAGGGTGCGCTCTGGAACGCCGCCGGTTGAACCCGCCTGCCCGAAGGGACGGGCTCGCTATTGGCGAGTGAACTTCGACTCGAAGACGCGCCAGGCCAAAATCGCGCCGTACTCGTCGACGGCAAGGACGTGCACCGCGGCGAGCACATCTAAGTCAGAGAAATCTACGGAGCGGAGAAAGTAGCTGTGGCCCGTCAGGACTGGAGTCCGGTTTTGACGGATCCCGTGCTCCCGAAGCTGCGAAACGAAAGTCTCAACTGCTTCCGATTCGGATCCCTGGACGGCGTTTCGCTGTCGCCAGTCTTCCGCGTCGAACACCTTGGAAGTGAAGTCGGTGTCGATCATCAGGTCGCCAAGCTCCCTCAACTCGTTCCGAACGAAGTTGAGGTCCACCAGTCCAAGAGGGACGGTCCCGAGATCCAGCGCAGCTCCCGTATCCCCGCCGACCCTGAAATTTGGCTGTTTCCAGGATCTTTGGAGGCTCAGCTGGGGATTGTGTGAAGCTTGGCCATCTGTGAGCGAGAGCACTCCCGCCGGTGTCTCATCGTTGTGCAGCTCGCTCCATTCGCCGCCGCAGTGGGCTACGCGTGCCACCTGGACGCCGGGCTTTTTTCGAAGGGTCTCGATCTCGAGCTCGAGTTCGGGCGGGAATCGGTTGTAGAGGACCGAGTGGCCGGCATCTCGCACCCGGTCGAGTTCCGCGTGGAGCTCCAAGCTTGTGAGTTGTTCCAGCTCGATCGGGATCGGGGCGAGCTCGACTCGCTTCATAACAACCAGCGGATATATGTGGTCCCTATGGTCTTGCACGCTCCACTCACGGAGGAGCTTCCAGGCCAAGGTGCAGCCCTCCTCGTCGAGCTGAACGACTTCGAACGCCACGAGGATATCTACTTCGTTGTCGATCCTGGAACGCAACAGATAGCTATGGCCCACTGCGGGGTGCGCCCCGGTCGTTTTTCGAAGATGGAGGCCCTCCTCGATGCCCTGCCAGCCGAGCTGTTTGGAATCGTAGATGTCGTCCACGATGCGGCTTCGAACTTCCCTGAGTTGGGTGGGGCCCTGCTGGGAACTCGAGAGATCGACCCACGCACATTTCCAATCGATGCTCTCGGGAAACGTCAGGCCATCCGGAGGGTGTGAAGCGCCTTTTGGGACCTGATCCAGAGGCAAGCGACCTAGATCGAGAAGCAAGCTCTCGTCGCCGCGCGAAACGAGCCAGCCGCCCTCGAGACTGATTTGGGGCAGCGTGTTGAAGTCGTGAATGTCCTTTGTGAACGAGTAGTAGCTGCCTCCCTCTCGCATCCAGGGGAGGTTGAACGCTATCCCGAATTGTTCGCGATCGAGCAGGCGAACAAGGCCTCCGATGGGAGGGGCGCCGAGGTGGGCATAGGCCTCTGCCATCGACGGATCGACCTCGAGCGCGCGATCGAGAATCACGGTCTTGATCTGTCGCATGCGCTCGATCAGCAAAGCGGGATCGTCGCTCAAGGGAGTTTCCAGGACTCTCGCAGAATCCGCTTCGTCCGCCTCGATTGGTTGCCGCCTAGATTCGGCGGGGGCCTGAGGCTCCTCCTGGATGCTCAGACTTAGGGCGGCTTGCTGGGGAAGCGATTCGGTGGGAATTGGGGGGGGAGCCGAACCCAACCAAAGCGCGGCGCCGACTATGGCGGCGGCGCCCGCCCCGGCGGTCCATGCGAGGACGCCAGCTGACGCTGGAGTCGAGAGCCGCCCCGCGCAGAATCCGGTCAAAGCGATCGACCATGCGCTGCGCGACCCGTATTCCCGATCGAGCTTCCCACGAAGTTGTTCGAGGGCTCGGGAGAGTTGGGAGCGGACGGTGCTCGGGGGCAAGCTCATGGTCTTGGCGTACTCCGCTGGCGAGAGCCCCTCGTAGTAGATGGCGATGACCGTGCTGCGGTACGGATCGTCCAGAGCCAGGACGGCTGCGACCACGCCGTGTTGAAGCTCGAGCTGTTCGCTGGAGGCCGCCTCAGAGCTCTCCGCCTCGTTTCGGGCCGAGCGCCGCTCACGGTCGGTCCGGCGCTGCTCGCTGCGGGCCAGATCGTAGGCGCGGTTCCGGACCACTTGAGCCAGCCATCCGCGGATCCGTTCTGTTCGCGGCGGATTGGACATGGCCGCGATCCAGGTGTCTTGGGCCAGATCTCGTGCCTGCGATTCGTCGCGGGTCAGGCTGCGGGCCAGCCGCAGCACGAACGCTTCGTGCTGAATCAAGGACTGGGGCGTGAGGTGAGATAGCGAATCCATAGGGCTTCTGTGTCGGGGATACAGAAGGGACGTCACCGGGCGACCAGCGTTGCACGAATCTCCCAATAGGCCGAACGGTTAGGCTGGCTGTCATGGCCAGCACCGATCGACTCTCTCCAGCCCGGTTGATGGCTTGGCTTCCGGCCCTGGCGCTGTTGGGCGCCTGCGGAGGGGCTCCCGAGCGGGAATTTCTATTGCTTGCGGAGGGCTACGAACCTCGGCCGCACGGGGCGGGTGAGGTGCTGCTCGATGACGGGTCGGGGCGTCGCTACATCGCGGATCGAGGCGACGGACTTTGGATCGAGCGCGACATCCGCGCCGAGGATTGGTTTCCAGGTCCGCTCCCCGGCACCTTTGCGGTTCGGCGAGCCATCGGTCAGGTCGGGATCCCAACGGACAGCACCGCCCCCACGCGATTGTGGTTGGGGGGCGCCGAGTCGGAGTGGATCGATCCGGACCGGGGAGCGCTTGAACAGGACTTGCTGCAGGCGGGACGATTCTCCGCGCTCGGCGACAGCGTCGTCGCGTTTACCGGGGCCAGCGGCGAGGCTCCCGGAGCCGGCAAGCTGGCCACCTACGTTTCCCTTGGCTTTGAGGACGAGGGGACCTGGACGGCCCGGCTGATCGGTATGTCCGGGGCGGGGTTTCTCTTGCTGCCGCGCTTGGAGGAGCGGCTGACGCTGCTTGACGAACGCGCGGGCCGGCTGCGATTCGGGGTTGCCGCCCAGAGTTTCAGTGTCCGATCCGGCGTGGAATCCTCCAGTGGGATGGACGTTTCGTTGGATGGCAAGTTGCTGGCTCAATTCGATCTGACCGCGACAGCCACTCCCGAGGTTCAACGACTCGAGGTCGAGTTGCCGCCCGGCCGAGGAAAGCGGCGGCTCGAATTCCGCAGTCGCTGCGACGATGCGCTGTGCGCCGTCTTCGAGCCGCGCATCGAATTCGAGGGCCATTCGCCGGGCGCTCGTCAGGACGTGGTCGTCTTCTTGGCCGACACGTTTCGTGCGGACAACCTCTCGGCCTACCGCGGGTCTCCGGCCGGCGTGGAGGTCCAGTTGACTCCGGTCCTGGACGCGTTCGCTGAAAGTAGCACGCTGTATCGGAACGCCTGGGCGCCTTCTTCGTGGACGCTGCCCTCCCACGCTAGTCTTTTCGCAAGTTTGTGGCCTACCGAGCACGGTGCCGGTTGGGCCGGGTTCCAGCTTTCGACCGAGGCGGTGACGCTGGCCGAGCAACTGCGTGCGAATGACTACCGGACGTTCGCGGTGACCGATGGCGGATTTTGCTCCGAGACCTTGGGGCTGGCCCAGGGTTTCGATCTGTGGCTGGAGGGGGAGCGAGACCTGGCGCGCACGCGAACCGAGTTCGAGCGCTTCGCAGCCGAGGACGATGGGCGCCCGCGGTTTGTCTTTCTGCAGACCTATCGAACCCACGAACCCTTCGTGGCGGGCCCTCGGGTGCGGGCTGAATTGGCCTCCCAGGGTTTCGAGGTGGGTCCGGAGCACGAGATTTCGTCTGCTGCGCTGGGAGAGGCTTTTGGAATCTGGAAGAGCGGTGGCGAGCGAGCCGAGGATCGCGCCCGGTTTGAGCGCGCCGCCGCTGAGCTCGCGAGCCTCTATCGAGCCGGCTCGCGGGAACTCGACCTCGAGTTCGGTGCCTGGCTCGAGCGCTTCGACGCGCTCGGACTCGGCGACGAGCAGGATCTACTGGTGTTCACGAGCGACCACGGGGAAGCGCTGCTGGAACACGAGTTCTTTGGGCATTGGGATGGCGTCTGGGAGGAGCAAACGCGTGTCCCCTTGTTGGTTCGGCGTCCCGGCGGCTTCACCGGAGCTGTCGAAGCTCCAGCCTGCTTGGTCGACCTGGCGCCCACACTCATGGACTGGCTCGGGCTCGAGGCTCCCGATGCTTGGTCCGGCCGGGCGTTGGATTTAGAGCCGGGGTCGACTCGCGATTTGCACTTCATCGCCAGGCGGCTCCCGCTTGGCCCGACGGCGCGCCTAGCGGGATCGATGAAGCTGGTGCGATTGCCGGAACAGGAGCGTGCGCTCCTGTTCGACCTGTCGCGAGATCCGGCCGAGCGCGAGGGGCTTGAGCTACCGATCGAGGCCAAGGAGCTTCGGTCCGCGTTGCTGGATCACGGCGAGCCGGCGAGTTTGGCCGACCCACTCCCCGAGCTACGCTTCGATCTCGCCGGCCAACAAGCACTCGACCGTCGCCAAATCGAGCGCCTCCGCCAGCTCGGTTACAGCGAGGCGTTTGAACAGGGCAAGACGCCTCCTGAGTAGGAGGCGCCTGTTCGGTGAACGGCCATGTCGCGGGCGCCCGAGATGGCGCCGCGGTCGTCTTCCAGGATGGCCGGAGCACTCGCCTGGGTCAGGTCCAACTTGGTGAGCGCGTTCGGGGAGAAGTTGCTCTCTGCGGCACCGAAAGAGGAGTGATCGGGGGACTCAGCAAATTCAGGCTGCGCGAAGAATCCGGTGGTCGGCCACTCGCTGCTGTGCATCCCCGCTCTCCAGGTCGACCTGATCGATCCAGATAAATCCGTTGCTGCCGGGGTTGGCCGAAACGGAAAGCAAGCCCGGCTGGGCTTCACGGACGTCCCAAGTCCGCGCATCTCCCAGGAGCGCGGTGGTGTTGGGGGTGCGGTCGACCACCGGGGTTTTCGCTCTTTCTGGCCGCTCGTCGCGGCTCCCCTTCGCCGCGACGCTTCAAACAAGAAAAGCGCGCGCCGGTGGAAGGCTCCACCGGCGCGCGCTGCTTGGTTTCGATGCGGGCTCGGTTAGTTGCGGGCGCGCTCGACTTCGGGTGAGAGCAGCGAGTCCGCGGCGCGCTCGACCAGCTCGGCGGTGTTGAGCGTGCCCGCCTCGAAAGCCGCGCGGAGTTCGTCCAATCGCTCGGGCGACGCGGCGGCGCGGGTTTGGCTTTGGAGTTGCTCGGCGGCATTGGTGAGCGCAGCGGCTCCGGCCGAGAGGACCAAGCTGTCGCTCGAAACGCTCAGGGAATCACCGGCTCGCGAGAAGGTCTCGGCCGCGGGGTTGGCTTCCAGGTCAGTCGTGGGCTGGAAGCCCGGGAGCGTGACGTTGACCGGAGCCTGGAGGATCGGCGAGGCGACGACCGGGGTGCCGGACGCGCGCTCGGCTGTACCGGGGTTCGGGGTTGCCTCCGGGCTCGGCGCCGGGGGGGGCGGCGCAGGCGTGTCGCCGGTGGACTGCTGGCCGGGCACGAATCCGTTCTCGAAAGCGTTGATCAAGCGAGCGATGCGCAGGAGCATTTGTTCGATGGTGAAGCCCTCCTCTTGTGCGGGAGGCAGCTCGACCGGGGTTTCAGCCGGCGGCTCGGGCGCCGGCGGAGGGGCAGTCTCGTCGGCTGACTCGGTGGCCTCGGGGCTTTGGCCGAGCTGGTTGGCGATGAAGTTCTGGAGCCGCGCGATGCGGTTGCGGGCCTGATCGACGGTCAGGCCACCGCCGGAGAGATCGACCTGGTCGCCGGCGGGGCTGGCCGGTGTCTGCTCGGTGTTTTGGGCGTTCTCGGCGTTCGCCAGGCGCGCTCGGCGCGTGCGGATCGCGGTGATCCGGGCCCTTTGGGAGCGGGTCAGGCCCTGCTCCTCCTGGGTGCCGGATTCCTGGACGTCCCGGCTGTCGCTGCTCTGGGACTGGGTGCCGGAGCTGTCCTGCTGGGCTCGGCGCGCGTTGCGCTGGCGCAGCGCCTGAAGCCTGGCCTGGCGGTCCACAGACGTCGTGGCGCGGTCTTGGCTCTCGCCGCCGGCCTGTTCGGATCGGCCTCGCTCGCCGCCAGAGCGCGTCGGGCCCTGGGTCGGGTCGATCGGGCGAAGGTTGCTAGAGCCGCCGGGAGTGTTGCGTTGGACGTCCATGATGGTTTGGGTGGTTGCCGGCAGGTTCCGAAGGGAATTCCCGCCTACGTCCTTTATCGACAGCCCGAAAGTCCGCTTGAGGGCTTTGTCCTCTAGAATTCCGCGGCCGGTCCCCGGCGCCGGAATCCAGGGGGAATCAGGGTGATCCCTTCGTTTTTAGCCGGGCGCAGCAGGCCGAGCTCCGTATGCGTACACCGAAGCTCCTCCTCGTGCCCTTTGCGGCGTTCTTCTTGCCGGCCGCCACGCTGGCGGCTCCCGCTGTCTTCCTTCCGGGGGTGGGTCCGCCAGAGCCCGTGGCCCAGGGGCAGGAACCACAGCCCCTACGCGGGGTCGAAGGGGCCGGCGGGACCAATCTGGCCAGCTACAGCATCCAGGCTCGCCTGGAGGAACGGCCCGCCGGATCCGAAGGGGAAGTGCTCGAGGACGGAGCTGAACCGGGAGACAGCCTGGTCGCTCCGCCGCGCCCGCACTACACCCTCGATGGCTCGCTCACGCTGACCCTCGAGAACCGCGGCCCGGATGCGCTGGAGGAACTTTTTTTCCACGTCTACTGGAACGCCTTCGCGAACGACCAGTCGGACTTCCTGGCCGACACGCGCGGCCGGCTGCGCGGAACCCTGCTCACCGACGAGTGGGGCTTCACCGAAATCGAAGGAGTGCGGATCGCTGGCGGCGAAGATCTAACCGGAGCGCTCGAGTGGCGAGCTCCCGGGCTGGAGACCTCTGCGGATCGGTCGGTTTTCCGCGTGCCGCTCGCTGCGCCGCTGGCTTCCGGTGAGTCCCTCGACGTCGAGGTCGATTGGCGTTCGGTGGTACCGCGCGTTCGCCGGCGGACCGGTTCGAAGGACAACTTCCTGTTGGTGGCCCACTGGTTCCCGAAGCTCGGTGTCTACGAACACGGACGCGGCTGGAATTGCCATCCGTTCTCCTCGCGCACCGAGTTCTACGCAGACTTTGGCACCTACGACGTGATGCTCGATCTGCCGGCCGAGTTTTCAGACCGGGTCTTCGGCAGCGGCGAGCGGACCCTCCAGAACGCGAGCGGAGATCGCGTGGAGGTGCTGTTCCGTGCTCCCGCCGAAGAGGACCGGCGACAGACCGATGCTCTGGGCCACATGCCCCTGGTGCACGACTTCACCTTCACCGCGGACCCTGAGTTCGTGATCGAGAGTCGCACCTTCCGCTTTGAGGAATGGGCGGACGCCTACCCGGAGCAAGTGGCGCTAGCTCGCGCGGCCTATGGGGACGAATTCCAGCCGGCGCTGCGCGAGGTGACGGTGGATGTACTGACCCAGCCCGAGCGCGTGGTTCAGGCGGATCGACACTTCCGTGCAACTTCTGCCGCGCTGTTCTTTTACGGGCTTTGGTTCGGCGAGTACCCGTACAAGCGGTTGACGGTGGTCGATCCGCCCTGGGGCGGGCGCGCCGCAGGCGGCATGGAATACCAGACACTGTTCACAGCCGGCACGCGCCTGTTCACCCGCGAGTCGATGGCGACCCCCGAGGGCGTGACGATCCACGAAGCGGGCCACCAGTGGTTTCAGGGTGTTCTGGCCAGCAACGAATTCGAAGCCGCCTGGTTGGACGAGGGATTCAATTCCTGGGCGGACGCCGAGGTGCAATACCTGGTCTACGGGGAGGAACACCGCACCACCGATTACGCCAGCGTGCCGTTCGATGGCGTTCAGTGGGCACGCTTCGGCTCGGGCACCAGCGGACGCGCCGTGACCTTCGAACAGTTGCGAATGCCGTCGCTCGGCTGGCTCGGGATTGACAAGCGCTTTTCGATTCAGCCCATGCGCTCGTCGGGTTTCCTCGATTTGTGGCGCGAACAGCCACTGCTGACGCTGATGCCGCGCCGGATCGATCCGCGCGACCAAAGCCGCTCGCGCTACCTGCGCGCCCCCAACGTCGATCCGGTCGATACCTGGGGCTGGCGCTGTCGCGACGTCGGCGTTCATCGTACGAACACCTACGCGCGCACGGCGACGGTCTTGCGCTCGATGCCGGCCTTGTTCGAAGCCGCCGACTCGGAAGTCGACGGCCAACTGGCCTTGCTGCGCGGAATGCGCGGCTACGCCGAGGGTTGGCGATTCCGGCATCCCTACCCCGATGACTTCTTTGCCTCTTTCCAACAGAGCGATGGCGTCGACCTGGACCTGGGGCCGTTCTTTGACGAACTGTTCCGCGGAACCGGCACCGTCGATTGGACGATCGGTGTGGACCAGCGACGCGGGGGCGATCCAAAGGGCTTCCGAATGGGCGACGACGGTCGCTTCGCGAGCTACGCGGCGGACTCCGTTCCCAGCGACGAGGACGGAGAAAGCTCCTCCGGGGACGGCGAGAAAGCTCCTCGGCCCTGGTTGCAGGATGTGGTTGTTCAGCGCAACGGGGCCCTGCGCTTGCCGGTCGAGATTGAACTCGAGTGGGAAGGCGGCGAGATCGAGCGCATCGTTTGGACCCGCGCCGAGCAAGAAGAGAAACGCTGGCTGCGGCTCGAACGTTCGAAGGCCCAAAAACTCGTGAGAGCCTCGGTCGACCCGGACGCCGGCTATTACTTGGACACCGATCGCAGCAACAACGACTGGTACGAGGCGTCCGATCGCATCGCTCCGGTTCGCTGGGCCGAGCGCGCTTTCACGCAGCTTTGCCAGCGACTCCACTGGCACAAGGGAATCGGAGGCTGATCCATGGCAACTCACTCAACAGCACGCCCTCTCGACCCCAAAGATGGAGCGGTCTTCCTGACCGCACTGCTCGCCGCCGTCAAGCGTCCCGCCGCTTGGGGGACCACGGCGCTCGGCATCGCTGCCATGGGCATGTTTGCGGCCACGCCGGTTTACCGCTTTGTCGACTCAAGCCTCGAGCATCGCTACGAACCGGGCTCCCAGCGTTTCAACCTCAGCGAGCTGTTCTGGAACGACCAGGCCAGTGGCATCGAGGTTGTTCGGTCCCAGCTCGCGACCACGGGCGGTTTCCTTGCGCTGGCTGCGTTCCTGTTTGGCTGTTTCACGGCCGGCGGTTGGTTGCGTTTGCTGCTCGACCCGGGCCGCGGCTACGGCCGGCTGTTCTTCGCGGGCGGCGCGCGCTATTTCTGGCGCTTTCTGCGGCTCGCCTTGGTCGTGATCGTCTTGTTCCACTTGGTCGGCGTCGTCACCCAAGGGGCGATCTGGCGCGAACTCGTGCTCGAAGGTTGGGCCGGTTGGGAAGGCGGGAAGGCAGAGAACTCGACATCTGAGCTGACCGTGGCCCGCCTCGGCTGGGCCTCGGATCTGCTGCACTTGGTGGGACTGTCGCTGGTTCTGTCCTGGGCGCTGCTGACGCGCGCGCGGATGGTGCTCGAGAACCGTCACTCGGCCTTGGTTGCGGGTAGCGCGACGTTTTGGATGCTGGTTCGACATCCGTTCTCGACGCTGCGTCCCTTGATCTGCTTGGTGGCGCTCGAGTTCGCGGGGCTGCTCGGCCTCGCATTCTTGTTCCGTGCGCTCGAAAGCGGGATGGACGGAGGCGCCGGTTGGTGGAGCTTCCTGCCCATGTTGCTGGTGGCAGCGTCTGCGCTGGTGGTTCGCGAAATCCTACACGGAGCTCGCTACGCCTCAGCACTGATCGTGTCGCGCCGTTTGGTGCGCCCGCTGCCCACCGACCCCTGGGGTGATCGCGTCGGCGGTCCAGGCGGACCCCAGTACCCGCTCGCGGAGAACGACGAATTCTCCGTGGCGATGTAGGGCTCCGCCCGGGGAAGACGGGCTTTCGGTCACGGATTCGAAGGCCTGGATACTCTGCTTGTGTGAGTGTTCAACGGACCATCACCGAGGCGGAGCTGCTCGAGAACCTGGCCTGGGTTCAGGCGCTGGCGCGGCGCTTGGTGCCCCTTGAGGCCGATGATTTGGTGCAGCAGGTGTGCGTTGCGGCCCTGGATCGGGGCCGAATCGCCAGCGCCAGCGAAGCCCAAACCGGCCCGCGGGTTCGCGCCTGGCTTTCGCGAGCCACGGTCTACCTGGCAACCAACCTGCGCCGCGGCCATCTTCGCCGGCTCGATCGCGAACGGCTCGCCGCCCGCCCGGAGGTGCTGCCGTCCACCCACGAAATCGTCGAGCGCAATTCCCAACTGGTGCGCGCCGTCCAAGCCGTACACGAGTTGCCCGAGCCCTACCGGACCACGGTGCTCTTGAAGTTCCTGGATGGTCTTTCGACCCGGGAAATCGCGCGGCAGACCGGCGCGAACGAAGCCTTGGTCCGCAAACGGCTCTCGCGCGGTCTTCAGCGACTGCGAGCCGCCCTGAATCCCACGCCGCTGTCCGGGCTCTTTGGGCTTGGTTGGCTGATCCCTTTCCCGGTCGCCGGTCCTCCCTCGACCCAACTCGGAGTTGTCACCATGGGCACGACCCAAACCACCCTCGTTGCCAGTGCATCGCTGGCTGGTCTCGCGATCACGGCCGCTGTTCTGACGAGTTCTCCGGTCGAACCGGATGCAGAGCTTCGAAGCGCCGAGGTCGCGACAGCGCAGCCCCTTTTGGTTGCGGATCCCACCGAAGTAGACCTGAGTCCCAAGGAGCTTATCCAGCCGCCGATGACGGAGCGCGCGGTGGTCAGTCCGGCTCCAGAAGCCAAGCTGCAACCCGCTGGCACGGACGAGCCTCAGGTGGATCCCAGGCTCTCCAAAGAACGGCGGCCGCCGGCCCAATTCCACGAACCGGTGATTTTGGGTTGGGAATTCGAATACTCAGTGGAGCAGCCGTACCTCCTCGAGGAGCGGTTCGTCAAAGAGGTTCCCCTGCCGCCCGATGGCTACCTCGTTCGCCGTTTCGAGGACGGCAGCCCCAAAGCCGAGGGGATGATCCTGAATGGTCACGAAGACGGCGAGTGGACCCACTGGCACGCGAACGGCGAGCGGAAGTCCCAGGGGACCTACTTCGCTGGTCAAAAACACGGAGATTGGACCCGATGGGATGAGAACGGAAACCTCTTCCAGGAGTTGACGTTCCGCTATGACCGCAAAGAGGGTCTGGTGAAAAAATTCGAGGACGGCGTGCAGCAGACCACCGAGTACCGCGATGGCGAAAAACACGGCGTCCGGCGGCGGGTTGCCGAAGGTGGCACCCTACTCCTGGAGCAAGCCTGGTTCCGGGATAAGAAGCACGGACTCAGCGTTCAATTCCACCCCAACGGAAAACTCGCCAGCCGCGGAAGTTTCGAGCATGGCGTCCGGGCAGAGGACTGGGAGTTTTGGACGGAGGACGGCGAGATCGACGAAGAGCTAACTCTTGCCGACGTGCCCCCCAGAACCGGATCCCCCCTCTTCGTTGGGACCCCAGACCCAGGAGACCCGATATGGCACGCAAGCCCCCTACCCCCGAACAACTAACTCAATTCTCAAGCTGCGCGAGGCCGCGGACTCCTCGGCCAAGGCAGAGACGTCCAGGACGTCTCGAAGCAGCCAGAAATCACCAAGCAAACCGGCAACCGCCGGAGAAAGGAGCCCGGCGGCCTGAAAGTCGACCAGGCCAAGCGCCTTAAGGACCTCGAGCGGTCCACTTCCATCACCACCTTGGTGTCTACCGAACTGGGCGAGGGTCACTCCGATAGAGCAACAGTTCGTCTGAAAATTCGGGTGAGTCGGTCAGTCGTCGATCTGGAGGTAGATACGGCCGGTCTCCC
>CAZUCE010000050.1:0-27909 GCA_964619265.1 uncultured Planctomycetaceae bacterium | reverse complement strand
CCCCCGGGATCCCCCCCTTTCGAACGTCTCATCCCACGCCCCTCCGATGGCCGCCAAGCACCCCAACTATTGGGAGTACATCCGCGTTGACGATCTGCTCGCCCTCCAAGGCGGCCTGGACGGCCAGGAGTCCGATCTTGCTAACGATGAGGTCCTCTTTATCACGGTCCACCAGATCTACGAGCTGTGGTTCAAACTCAGCCTCCGGGAGCTGACCACGATGCGCGACCTGCTGGCCAGGCCGGTCGGTGAGGAACGTATGTCCGAGGCAGTGCGCAGCGCTCGGCGGGTCTCGGTCGTGATTCAGCGCTGCATCGACCACTTCGACGTGATCGAGACCTTGACCACCCGCGAGTACTTGTCCTTCCGGGACAAGCTCATGCCGGCCAGCGGTTTCCAGAGCGCCCAGATGCGGCAGATCGAAATCCTGATGGGTCTACCGGACTCCGAGCGCATCGGGCTTGGTCTCGACGGTTCCTATTTGCAGGCGCTGCGCGCGCACGACGGGGCTCCGTCGTCGGCGGAGGCTCGCGTTCGCCTCCAGCTTGAGGATACGCCCAGCCTGCTCGAGGCCTTCGAGGATTGGCTTCACCGGACGCCGATTCTTGGGGCGGGTCCCGGCGACCCTGGTGCCGAAGCCGCGGTCGACCGTTTCGTGGCAGCCTATTCGAAGGCCCATGCCGCCGAGGTCGGCGCCTCCTGCGAGCACGCCAAGCATCTGGCCCAATCGGAAGCGGACAGCCAGAAGTTGGACGCGCGCTACGACAAGGAGAAGTTCGCGCTGGTCGAGTTTCTCGAAGCGGGTGGCGACGCGCGCCGCCGGCGCATCCGGGCCGCGCTGCTGTTCCTAGTGACCTACCAGGATCTTCCGCTTCTGGCCTGGCCAAACGCGTTGCTCGAAGCCGTCAACGAACTCGAGCAACGCTTCGTCATTTTCCGCCAGCGCCATGCGCGCATGGTCGAGCGCACCATCGGCCGGCGAACCGGCACAGGCGGTTCGGCGGGCGTCGACTACTTGGATCAAACCGCCCTCAAGTACCGTGTCTTCAAGGACCTGTGGGCAGCGCGCACCTTCCAGATCCGCCGCCAAGCCACCCCGCAGCTGGAAGACACGGAATTCTTCGAGTTCAAGGCGCCCTGAATGCGCTTTGAAGATCGCTCCGCCCTTTGAGGAGAGGAGTGGAACTCGTTGCTTGGAATCGCCCGGTTGCTGCGGATAATGCCGCGCCTCTGAACTGCCCCCCCCGAACTCCGGACTGCCCCTTCCGCTTTGAACATCTCCGTTCGTCAGATCGCCGACATCCAGCTGAACAGTGAGTACTTGCGCGTCGAAACCGACGTGGAAGCCTTGAAGAAGAGCATCGAGAGCGTGGGCTTGATTCATCCGGTTACCGTCAACGCAGACGACGAACTGTTGGCCGGAGCCCGGCGACTCCAGGCGGTCCGCGAGCTTGGCTGGGAAGAGGTTCCGGTGCAGGTCGTCGATCGCGATCTGCTGGTGCAGGAGTTGATCTCGATCGACGAAAACTTGGTCCGGTCGCCGCTGCAATCCTTGGAGCTTGAGAAGTACCTGAACCGTGGCCGCGAGATCTACGAGAGCCTGAACCCCGGGGCCAACAAGGTGGACCTATCCGCCTCAGAGCGGACACCTGAGGAAAAGAAGCAAGTCAAAGAACTGGAAGAACAGGACAGCGATTCCTTTGCCGCGGTGACCGCCGAAAAGACCGGGCTCTCCCGGTCGGTGATCCACAGCGCAATCAAGCGCGATGAGCTCGCTTCTGAAGCTGTCAAGAAAGCCCGCAGCGAAGGCGAGCTAAACGCCACCAAGACCAACGAGATCATCAAACTCGATAAAGAGGCGCAGGTCGAGATCCTCCCTTTTGTGGCGAACAAGACCGCCAAGGAAACGCGCAAGATCGTCGCAGCTGCCCTTCAGGGTGGCTTGTTGGCCGCTGAGGAAGAGAGCAACAAGGTCGTTCCGCTGCCTCGCGAATACAGTCAGATGCTCTCTCCGATGAAGCGCATGAACCGTTCGATCAGTCGAATTCTGGTCGAAGAGCTGCGCTACGAGGGCCCCGAGCAAGCCCGGATCGATAGCGAGTTGATGCTGCTCAAGAACAACCTTGAGCAGTACTTCAAGATGGTCGGGGCCAGCGCGACCTAGACACAAGAGCGGGTCCTGAGCGGATCGGCTAGAGGCCCGCGGCTGGGTTCGACGGCTGAGTTCAGCGGTTGGGGCCGGTCAAGACTCCGCTTCGCCGGTCTCGACCTCGGTGTTAGGGACCGTCCGCGCAGCCGTCCCGCCGGTGTGCCAAATTCGGATTTGGAGAGAAAGCGTCCTGGATCGCGGAGGCTTAGGCCGTGGGTTCCTCAAAAAGGGCCCTCTCCTTCGAAGCTTGGCGGATTGCAGGCGTAGCAGCCTGAGCCCCAAGGGCCGCCCCCCCCACGCTCGTTTCCACCATGACCGAAATTGTCATCCTTGTTGGCTTTGGCCTGATGGTCTTGTTCTTGGCGCGCTCGAAGCCGCTCCCCAAGTCCACCCCGGAGGAAGAGCAGGCCCGGCGGCTCGCGACGATGGCGGGCTTGACGGGGGGCAACATCGAGGACGCGATGATCGCGAGGTATGCGCTCGGTCGCGCGGGAAAGCCGCCGGGCAAGTCAGACCTGCGCGACGAGGCGACGGCCACGGGAATGATGGATTCCGCGGGCGACTGAGCCCTTGGCCCGGAGCATCCCCCGAAGGGAATGCCCCAGCCCCTGGGTTGCGGACCTAGAGGTGGGGGCCGCCTCCGGGTTTGGAACGCGAAGTTCCAAGCTCCGGCTCCGGGTTGAGTCGGTTCACTCGGGAACCGGCGGGCGGATCCTGCTGCCTGCGAAGGGACTCCGGTAAGGCGCGAGGGGTCGTATCCTCAGAGTTCGCCGCAGGTGCGGTCCCGTACACGCCTTGGATCGAACTTACCGCAAAGATCTGGTCCCCGAACTCGACGGGCTGCGTGCGTTCGCGGTTCTGCTCGTTTTGTGGGTCCACCTGCCCGCCGGCGCACTAGGAGAGCGGGTGCAGTCCATCTCGACGGCTGTGTTGCCGGGCAACGTTGGCGTCGATCTGTTTTTTGTCTTATCGGGCTTCCTGATTACGCGAATCCTGCTTGTGGATCGCGAGGCGGGGGTGCCGCTGCGCAATTTCCTCCTGCGGCGATTCCTGCGGATCTTCCCGATCTACTACCTGGCGATCGGGGTCATGCTTCCTTCTCTATCAGCGAAGGAGGCTGTGGCCTGCGCGACGTACACCTCGAACTTCGCGTTCCTGGTTAAAGACGCCATCAGTCCACTGGAACACACCTGGTCGCTTGCAGTCGAAGAGCATTTCTACCTCCTTTGGCCGCCAGTCGTCGCATTTCTGACGCCGCGGGCTAGCCGCCGCGTTTTGTTCGGAGTTGTGCTGCCGCTGGGTCTGTTGTCGGGCGGAGCCGTGTTGCTGTTTGCGGATTGGAAAAACAACGGGGCGTTTTGGCTCGAGTTCATGACGCGCTCGTCGACGGTGCGCTGCTTTAGCCTCGGACTGGGCGCAGCCTTTGCGTTTCACGAGAGTCTCCTGCGCGGACGACGGGGTCTTGCGTTGGGTGTGGTCTGCGGCGCAGCTGCTCTGAGTTGGGCGACTTCCTTGGGCGGGCTGGAGACCCTTGGCCTGGACCAGCCCATTGCGCGCTTCTACTCAGACCGCGGTCAGCCCTGGTTGCCTGCGTTTCAGGGGTTCTACGTTTACTCGGTCCCCCTTGGAAGCCTCGCGGCCGTGATCGCTGCCGTGGCGTTCACCGGGACGCGCGCTCCCCACGCGATCGTCCTCCGCGCCGGCCCTCTGCGCGCCATCGGGCGCGTCAGCTACGGCATCTACCTGTATCACTTCCCGATTTTTGTCTCCGGCGCGTTTGCGCCTGGGGGCGGCGCTCAGCCGGGACACGTCGCGGCCGCCGTCGCGCTGTGCTTGCTCGTCGCGGCCGCGTCCTACGTCCTCCTTGAAAGGCCGATCCTCGAAGTTGCCAAGCGCTTCCGCGCAGCGGAAGGTGCGACTTGGTCCACACCCTTTTCTCGGTCTGGCTGGATCGCGCTGCTGGTGTTCGTGCCGATTTTGGCCTGGATTCTAAATGGTGACGCCAGGACACTTGTGCACTGGGTCCTCGCGCTCTTCGGATGAAGACAACGATTCGGTGTCGCGAAACCGATCGCCCGTTCCGGGCACGGTTTCGATGGGGAGTTGCCGGCGTTGCTTGGAGGGAGCTGCTTGCGAGAGCCGATTGGGTGCGGTGACCGACGACGCGCGAGGACGGCGGACCCAATCGGAAGGCAGCGCGTGGCACAGATGGACTCTCCGATCAGGCCAGGGCGGGCTCGGCGGATTATCCTTCGGGCCTGGTGACTTCTTCTAGCCCGATCTCCGAAGGCCCTGGCCGGCCGGACGGCCGCCGTTGCGAGCCCGAGTCCGGCTTGTCCAAGGGCTGGTGCCTAGGGCTGGGCTTGCTGGCTCTGCTTCTGTTCGGGGGGGCTTCGTTCGACGCGGCCCGGCGGCTCGGGATGACCGTCGACGAGCCTCTTTATCTGGCCAGTAGCTTGGCTCTGTGGGAGGGCGTTTCGTGGGACCACTACCTGTTGCAGTTCCACGGCCCGATTGCGCTGTGGCCGAATCACCTGTTCTTGAACGGGACCAGCATGGCCGACTTGCAGTCGGGCCCAGAAAACTATGTGGCCGCGGCACGCATGGGGATGCTGCCATTCGGCTGGCTGGGGGGGCTGCTCACGTTCTGGCTCGCCTGGCGTGGGTTTGGTCCGCGCGGGGGCCTGCTCGCGACCTTGGCTTACTGCTTGCACCCGATGGTGATCGGGTACGCGGGGCTATGCAATGTGGATGCGGCGCATGCGGCGATGGTGCTGCTTGCGGTCGCGGCGGCGGTAGCGTTCGAGCGACGGCCCGGCTGGCTGCGAGCAAGCGGAGTGGGGGTTGCGCTGGGGCTCCTGCTGTGTACCAAGTACCTCTCGGTTCTGGCGGTTCCAGGCATCGCGGTTCTTGCGGTCGCGATTGCCTTACGCCAGGGCTTGCTGTTTGCCGTTCGCTCTGCGCTTGCGGCCCTCCTAGCCCTCGGCTTGACGATGCACGCGGCCTACGGTTTTCGCGGGGGCTTGGCCTCCACCGATCCGGACAGCTTCGCTACGCCGGCGCTCGCAAGCCTGGCCGGCTTGCCTGGAGTCGGGCTGCTCCTCAGCCTGTTCCCAAACGCCTGGGTGGCGGGTCTCGACATGGTCGGGAGTTTTCAGGACTACGAACAACTCACCTGGCTGGCCGGTGATTTGGCGTTGGTCCAGTCCTCGTACTTTGTGCGCTCGATCTGGCTGAAGTCGCCAGAGCTTTGGAGCGCGCTCCTCGTCTTGGCCTTGTTTGGCTTGCCGTTTGCGCTGCGCCGCGTGCGCAGGGGTGAGCTGTGGCTCGATGCGCTTCTGATTGCGGCTGCGATTCCTCCGCTCTTGTACATGAGCTTCGTGGCCGAGATCCAAAGCGGAATTCGCTATGTTCATCAGTGCTTGGTTCCGCTTTGTGTGTTGATCGGAAGCGTGGCGACGTTTCCTGTTTGGGCTCGTGTGCCCCGCCGCGTACTCGGAGCTGGATGCCTGCTCGCGATGGGCTGGCAGCTCTACGATACGGGCCGCAACGCACCCGATTATCTGGGCTACTTCACGCCTTCGAGCGGCGGCAGGCTTGCCTCGATTCAGGTCTTCCGCGACTCGAACAACGATTTTGGACAGTTGCACGAAGAAGGGCGAGTGGTCCTTGCGGAACGCTACGGCGAACAGGTGCGGGTGCTCGAACCGCTGGATGGACCCGGCTTTGGTCGCGTGGCTGCGTACATGGCGGACCTGGTGCCCAAGGACCGTGAGCGATCGAACCGTACGCGCCATTGGCTCGACGCTCATCCGCCTGTGGAAAGCGTGGGGTCCGCTTGGTTTGTGTACGAGCTCGAGCCCGCGGACCTGCTGCGCGCAGCCCGCGAGCAGGCGGCGCTCGGCGACGACCGCGGCTGGCTGGACTATGCCGTGGCTTGGGCCGCGGCGGGTGGGCTGAGCGAGGCTCGGGCCGCGATGGCCGAACTGTCGCCGGAGCGAGCCGCGGCCTTGGGTGATCTGCTCGCCCACTTGGAGGCGCGCACCGAACAGGCCGGAGCCACGCCCAGTTTCGAGCTGGCTCGGGCCTGGACAGCGGTGGGGCGTGCCGATTTGGCGGTGACCGAGCTGGCTGGAAGTCATCGCCCGGAGGGTCCCGCTGGCTTGGCCGAGCGAGAGACGCTTGGAACGGCCTACTTGATCCGCCGGCAGTTTGCGCAGGGCGCTGCGGCGCTGGATGTTCCCGGCACGTTCGCCGCTGTGCCCCACCTGGCTCTGGTTGCCGCCGACGCCTGGTACCGCGCCGGTCGCGTCGAGCGGGCCATCGAGCTCTTGGAGGAGCACTCCGGTGGCCTGCCCGAGTCGCTTGCGCCCCGGGCGGGTGATCTGCTGGCCAAGATCCGGGAGCGTGAGCAGGCCATGGAGCACTTCGGGATCCTCACGAAGTGACCGGCAAGGGCGGGGCCGGCTCCCCTCGGACGGGATACGATTCGACGATGTCCAAGCTCCGGGTCCTGATTGCGCTGCAGTACTACCTGCCGCACCGCACCGGCCTGACGCTCCACGTTCAGCGCTTGGCCGAGGGCCTCGCCGGCCGCGGGCATGAAGTCACGGTGCTTTGCGCGCGCCACGATCAAAGCACGCCACGGGACGAGGAGTGGGTCGGGGGCGTTCGCATCGTGCGTCTGTGGGCTCCGATTCAGGTCACCCGCGGCACGATCATGCCGGCCTATCCCTGGGCTGCGTTTCAGCTCGTCCGGCAGCACGACGTCGTCAGCATCCACACCCCGATGCTCGAGACGCCGGTCTTCTCGGTCTACACGAAGCTGCTCCGCCGCGGCCTGGTGGTCACCCACCACGGCGACCTCAATTTGCCGAGCGGTTGGTTCAGCAAGTTTGTTCAGGAAACGACCTACGGCATCCACCGGGTGTTCGCCGGCGCGGCCCAGCGGTTCATCGCCTACAGCCAAGACTACCTGGACTATTCACGCTGGCTGCGTCCGTTCAAAGACCGCGCTACGCCGCTCTACCCACCCTGCGTGATTCCCGAGCCGAATCCGCGGCGCGTTGCCGAGCTGCGCGCCGAGTGGCTCTCCAAAACGCCTCCCGAACAACGGGAGCGAGCGCTGCTAGTTGGTTACGCCGGACGGTTCGTCCAAGAGAAGCGCCCCGATGTCCTGATCCGTGCCATGGACACGATCCGGGAGCGCTTCCCTGGCAGCGTCGCGGTGTTCTCGGGCCGCTACGACCTGGCCTACGAGCAAACCTACCGGGACAACAAGCCCCTGATCGACGAGCGCCAGGACGCCCTCCACTTCCTCGGCCTGCTCCAAGATCCCCAAGCCATGGCCGACTTCTACGCGGCCTGCGACGTCCTCGCCTTGCCGAGCGACTCCGAGTGCTTTGCTCTCGTTCAGGTTGAAGCGATGCTTTGCGGCACCCCGGTGGTCGCCTCCGACATCCCCGGAGCTCGCGAGGTTGTGCGCGTCACCGGCATGGGCCAACTGGCCCCCGCCGGAGACTTCCAGGCGCATGCGGAAGCACTTTGCGAAGTGGGCGGCAACCCCGAGCGTTACGTCAAGACTCGCGAACAGATCGCCGGAATCTTCAGCCTCGACAAGACCCTCGACGGCTACGAAGATCAGTTCCGGGCGGCGATCGGCTGAGTGCTCGCAAGACACGCGACGCCTCTTCGCTGATCCCCTGCGAGAATCCCCTAGTCTGATTTGAACGCGATGGACTCTGATTCCCCGCCGAAGGGCTCTCCGGCATTCAAAGGTCGCGTCCGCCGGATTCTTGCCGCGCTGGCCAGCTCACCGGGACTCGGCTTTCATTTGCTCGTGGCCGTTCCGCTGGGCACTCTCTTGTGGGCAGCCACCTACCCCGGCCTGCACCCGATCGGGCTGCTCGCCGTGTTGGCCCTGCTCGTACTGGGCGGCTTGTGGTGTGTGCGGCTGTCGCTAGCGATCGCGCAGCGCGCCGAATGGAGTCTAGGGCGGTGGTCTTTTGCACCGGGTCTGGGCATCGCGGCCGCCGGCTTTTACCTACTCGGCCTTCCCGTCAAGCTCCGGTTCGCGCTGGCGCGAGCCGAGTTCCAGGCCGTCCTCTCCAGCCTTCCAGCGAACGAGAGTCTCGAGGAAGGCGATCAGGTTTCCGTGCCAGACCGAATCGGGTCTTACCAAATCACAGGCGCCCACCAGGTCGACGGGGGGGTCTTGTTCTACGAGCGATGGGGCGCTTGGATCGACGACGCCGGCTTTGCCTACCTGCCAAAGGGCCCCCACAGGAACCTGGAGAACGGCAACTTCGAGCGGCCGGATTTTCGCCGGCTCGGAGGTGGGTGGTATGCGTGGACGGCGAGTTGGTAGATATCCTGGAGAAGTCTTTATTCCTTGAATAGGCCACCAGCCCTCTGCGTACGGGGTTCGTGATACGACTCCTCGTCCCACGAGCGAAAAGCTCCCCCAGGTGCCCATGACTACCCAAATCAACCCAAAAGGGAGCTCCCAGCGAACCCGGTTTCGCCGGATCGGAGGCCTCCTCGTCGTGGTGGGTGGAATCATGAGCGCGATCGGCCTGGTCTCGTTTTTCTCCGCATTCGGAGGCGGTGATTTCCCCGACTTGTTTTGGTGCGTCTTCCTTGGGATGCCTTGCCTGGTCATCGGGTTAGGGCTACTCGAGATGGGCTACAAGGGTGCCCTGGCTCGCTACGTCTCTGGTGAGACGGCCCCTGTCGCAGCCGACGAGTTCAACTACGTCGCCCAAGAGACCAGGAGTGGTGTGCGGACGATGGCGGCCTCCTTGGCCCAGGGTCTTCAGGAAGGGGGGACTCCGGAAGAGCAGGTCTTCGCTTGCCCGAATTGCGATCATTCGAACGATGCGGCGGCGAAGTACTGCGACCAGTGTGGCGCGGCGATGCCGGTTTCCATTTCCTGTACCAAGTGCGCAACCGTGAACGATCCGGATGCGCAGTACTGCGATGGGTGCGGCGCGGGGATCAGAAACGGAGCAGGTTGATTCGGAGCTCTTGGGAGCCTCTCCTCTTCGTGGGCTCTCGAGGAGCAATGAGCTTCGTTTACTCAGGCATGGCCGACCCTAGGCAAAGGGAATCGTCAGCCGTACCATGGCTCCCAAATCGAAGCGGCGACGCAACCCCGAGTCAGAGGCAAGAACAGAATCACAGCCAGGTGAGTGCCCGGGCATCCCTTTCCGCATCAAGTCTTCCGCAGATGGTCGGCGCATGGCGGTGAGCTGCCCGATGGGCCAGGAGATTCGGGTCTTTGACGCAAATTCCGCCGAGCTCCTTCACACCTTGGATCAGTCCAGCCGAGGTGCGAACGTCTCCCCCCAGGGGGGTGCGATCTCTGGAGACGGAGCCCGGGTGGCGGTTGCCTGCGCGGGCACCGGGGAAGTCCTCCTTCTAGAGGTGGACTCGGGCCGGGAGCTCGGCGCCTATGAGGCTGGGCCGATGCTAGATCCGATCCTCATGCAGTGAGTCTGGCGAGTCGATCGCCCTAAGGGACGTCGGACGTGGGAAGATAGCTATCGCCCTTCCCTACCAGGCTGACCCTCGACTCCGTCCCCATGCTCTCGATCCTTAGCCTCTTCGCGCTGGCCTTCCCGCAGGGTGCGGGCTTCGAGGACGTTACGGCTGAAATCGGACTGCTCCACCAGCAGCGCCGGGGAACTGAAGACTGTTTGATCTACGTGAATGTTCCTGGCTGCGAGATGGAGCTGATGTCGGGTGGCTTCGCGGTTGGCGACATCGACGGCGACGGGTTCCCCGATCTCTACATGACCAGGTTGGGCGGACGGGACTCGATGTATCTGAACCTGGCGGGCGAGCGATTCGTGGACATCGCTTCCGAGGTTGGCCTAGGCGGGCCGCTGCAATCGAACGGGGCTCGGTTCGTCGATATCGACAACGATGGAGATCAGGACCTGATCGTCACCGTGTTGGGCATTCCCGGTGACCCGGTCAACAACCGTCACCGACTGTTTGTACGGGATGCGAGCGGTTTCCGAGAGGAAGGGATCGCACGGGGGATCGGCGAACCGGTGACCGACGGAATCAATGGATGGAGCATCGCTTCGGGGGATTACGACCGGGACGGTTGGATCGATTTGTACATCACGTGCTGGGCACCAAAGGCGAGCTCGGGATCGACGTTGCTTCGGAACCGAGGCGCTGAAGCGCCGGGGCACTTCGAGGATGTGACCGCTGCCGCCGGACTCGAGCAATTGAGTACAAAAGGGACCGGTGTGGTGGGACTCCACGCGTTCGGGGCGACTTTCGTAGACCTCGATCAAGACGGGTGGCAGGATCTGGCGATCGCGGCAGACTTCGGAAACAGCGCGCTCTTGTGGAACAATCAAGACGGCACGTTCACCAACGGCACGGTGGCGGCCGGTGTCGGTACGGACGAAAACGGAATGGGGTCGGCGTTTGGCGACTTCGATCGCGATGGAGACCTGGATTGGTTTGTCACGTCGATCTACGAGCGCAACTGGAGTTGCGAGTTCGGAGGATGTGGGTGGGGGCCGTCCGGAAACCGGCTCTACCGCAACGATGGGAACCGGCAGTTCACGGACGTGACCGACCTGGCCGGTGTGCGCAACAGCGACTGGGGATGGGGCGCATCCTTCCTCGACTTGGAGAACGATGGCGACTTGGATCTGGCGGCCACCAACGGAGTGTTCTTTGACGCGGGGGCCGCGCTTCCGTTTCACACGGATCGCACGCGCTTTTGGGTTCATGGGAAGGACCTGCCCATGCAGGAAATGGGAGAGGCCCTGGGGGTCAATGACTCCGGTTCTGGCAAGGGGCTGGCCCCACTCGACTTCGATCGCGACGGAGACTCGGATTTGTTGATCAGCCGCAACAGCCAGCTCGCGCTCCTACTCGAAAATCGCGGCCCGAGCGGCTCTTGGCTTCAAGTCACCGTCGAGGGGACCCAAACCAATCGCGCCGGACTGGGCGCGATCGTTCGTGTCACGCCCTCCGCGGGCGACCGGCCGTTGGTTCAGGAGGTTGGGGTGGGGACTCACTTTCTCGCACAGGATGATTTGGCTTTGCACTTCGGACTGGGGCCAGGCGTGGATTCGGTTTATCAGGTCGAGGTGACTTTCCCCCGGAGCGGGGTGGTCCAGACGCTCCGAGAGATCGCCGCCGGGCAGCGGATTCACGTCCGCGAGTAAAGCCAAGCCGGGGCCCGCAGGGAGGAAGGGGTGCCGAGCCCTTTTTTGGCGAAAAAAGTGGGGAGCGGGCGGTCCCTTCCCGTGGGAGCCCAAGGCGGGTGCCTTGAGTCCCGAGGCGCTCGCGGTTTCCTGACCCAATTCTCCTTCCACCGGTTCCCTGTTATGTCCCGAGTCCCTCGCTTGTTCCTCTCCCTGCTGGCCTGCTCGGCCGCCGCACCCGCCCTGGCTCAAACTCCGGTCGCGGCTCAAGTTCGCCCTCACGGCCCCGAGCGCCACATTCGCTACGATTTGGCAACCCAGACCTTCGAGCGTGTCCTCACGGATTCGATCTCCTTCGGGACGACGGGTACTAGCTCGATGACGACCGTCGACAACACGACGCCGTCCGGCTTCTTTTCGACCCCCGGCAACGACGACGAGTGGATGGACTGGGGATTCAACTCCGTTCCGTTGGTTGAGTCGACGGTCTGTGAGTTCACGATCCAATACGCCACCGAAGAACTAGACCTGGCCGGAGCCGGTGTGGTCGATCTGGAGCTCGCGTTCTACGCCGAACCGAACTTTGAATTCCTCGAGCTCGGGGACTGCAACGGCACGAATTACCCGGGCATCGGCAAGGGGGTTGAAGTCGCGCGATTCCTGCTCACGGACTTGCCCGGCGATGATGTTCCTGGTGATGGGCTGGGCGCCACATGGACCATGACGATTGATGTTTCTTCGATTGGCGACGGATTTAACCTCCCCGGATTTAGCATGTCGACTCTAGGGGGAGTGGGGTGGAGTTATCGGGTCCTCAGCGATCCGCTCCTTACGGGCCCGACTTTGATGGTTCCGGATTCCGCGACGTGCCAATCGCCTTCCTCTATTCCGGGGACCAGCAATTGCTTTGACATTTACTCGCCCGGTGACGGTACGGGCGCTTGTGGCGCCGGAGGCCCCTTCAACTTCGTCGACGACGCGGGTAGCGACCTCGGCATCGCATCGTTTTACATGTCCATCCAGCAGGCGGTCGCAGACTCGAGTGTCCTAGTTCGCTCCTCGGGCGACCCGAACGAAGGGGTTGCCGAGCCCTTCGGGTTCTTCAATTCCGGGACCGGGTCCGCCGCACACGATGAGAACTCCTCGGGGTTTTTCTCGACGCCAGCAGTCCTCGTGGTCACCTCGCCGGGCGGTGTTGGAGATCCGGTCCTGGATTTCTGGGGCCTTTCGCTGGCTCCGAGCCCCGGCCTCCCGATCCCCGGCATCGGCACGCTCTTGATCGACCTTCCCCAGTTCTTGAGCGTGTTCGGACCGCCAGGGACTCTTCTTCAGCTGCCCTTTGACCTTCCCGCGTCGTGCAACCTGATCGGCGCCACGATCTACACCCAGTGCGGGACCCTAGGGTCGGGCGGGATCGGTCTGACGAACGCGCTCGACTTCACGATCGGAAATTCGCCTCTCATCGCCTTCCCCAAGTAGGAGCAGGCGCTTGATCTCCGGCGTGCGGTGCCTTGGCACCGGCGCACTCTAGCGGGCGACGGCAACCTCGCGTCGCCTGCTGGTTCTGGCCTGGCCCTCGATTGCGCGCGAAGTCGAGGGCTCTCAATGCCTGCGCCTGTGCTTGGAGGCCCCCCCCTAGGCAAGGGACCGCTGCGGGTCGCGACGAGTTGTAGGAGCAAGCGGGCGCTGATTTGGGCCCCGCTGAACGACAACCCCCATCAAGAGAGCCGGTGAGCTAGTCGGCGGAAAAGCGCGCCATCCTTGTGGCGTCCATCGGGCTCAGCTTTGTGCAGCCGAGGGGCGCCAGTCCAAACAGAGGCTGGACTGGCGCGAGACTTCCCTCTCGGTCGCCCTCGACAGGACCTTAGGCCGGCCTATTGATCACCGTCACCGTCACCGTCACCGCCGTTGCCACCGCCGCCGTCACCGTTGCCGCCGCCACCGTTTCCGCCGCCGCCGCGACCGCCGAATCCGCCGAAGCCACCGCGACCACCAGGTCCACCGGGACCGCCTCCTTCCCGGCGGCCACCGCGGTTGCGGCGCTGCTGGTCCTCAGGGATGAAAATTTGATGGCCGTCGCGTCGCTCCATTCCGAGTGATCGGTAGACCGTCATAGCCGCGTCCGTGTCGCCCTTATCCAGGGCGACTTCCATGTCGAGGACGATGCTGTACACGTTCATGATGCGACGCTTGAACTCGACCTGGTACTCAACCTCGGTCTGGTCCTCGAGTTCGCTGTGCGGCTTCGGCACGTGGTGGAGGCTGGCGAGGAGGTGTTTCTCCATCTCCACGCAGCTGGCGAGCGCTTCACTCTTCTTCTCCGGATCGCCCATCAGTGGACGCAAGGCGCGCATGCTCTGTTCGAGCAGCTCCATGCTGCTGTGTAGTTCTTCGCCAGCAGGCATGGCCTCGGGCTTTTCCTGCATCTGTTCTTTCTGCGCCGGGTCAGCCTCCTCTTGGGCATCGGATGCGTCCTGTGCGAACGTGTTGGAGGAGATGAGAGCGAAACCGCTGAGGGCTGCTCCGCACAGAGCGAGGAGGGGGAAAGTCGTGAGCTTCATCTTGGGAGGGTGTTGGGTCGTAGGGCAGGAGCTGCAGAGGCAGCCGCCGCCTCGCTAAGTCTAGCTACAGGCAGTCCACGGCGTGAGCCTTGCCCGTCGGGCCCGGTGAAGTTTCTATCCAGCTCTGGCGCCGTACGCTGCGCCGGCGCTACCGCCGGGAGGCTGCTTGAGTGTCTTTGGCTGGGTTTTGAGGAGGAACAACCGCCGAACACGAGCGGGCGATGTGAAGCTCACGCCTTTCTGCCGGCTGCGGTCCTGTCCTCAGCTGCCAGCGAAATCGACGGCCTCGAACACCAGCGTCGGCGCCCGGAACGTGCTCCAAGGTAGGGGGTCGTTGCCGACCGCGACGAGCTGATTGAGCAAGCTGGCGTAGTTTCCCGTGATGTTCATTTCGGTCACCGGTTCCACCGCTGCGCCGTTTTCGATCCGCTGGCCAGCGAAGCCGAAGGAGAAGTCCCCGCTGGTCATGTTGGCGTTTCCGCCGAGCCAGGATTCGACGAGGATTCCGTTTCCGACGTCTGCGAGGATCCCGGCGGAGTCGTGCTCTCCGTGGGCGAACAGCACGTTGGTGGTGCAATTGCCGTTGGGGGCCCAGTCGAGCTTTCTTCCGTAGTACGCATCCACGTAGAAGTTCTCAAGCACCCCTTCGTTCACGATGGAACGTTGGGTCAGTGCTACCCCGTCGCCGTCGTAGGTGCGCGAGGCGCTAGAGCGAGAGCGAAACGGATCGTCGGTCAAGGTGAGTTTCGGGCTCGCGATGCGCTTGCCCTGGGACTCGGCAAGGAAGGTCCGCTTTTGCTGGACGGAGCTGGCCGTCAGGGCGCCCATCAATCGGCCCAGGAAGCTGGTGGCGGCTTCGGGCGTCAGGATCAGCATGCCTTTGTGGCTGGCGATCTTGTGCGCTCCGACCCGGGCTTTCACCCGGCGCAGGGCTTCGGCGCCGGTCTCCCCGGGGGAGGGCAGATCTTCGGCATGGATCCCTCCGACGTAGCGGCTGGATTCTGGGCGTCGATCCCCGTCGCGTAGGGAGACTTCGGCGCCGTACCACAAGCCGGTGCTCTCACGGCTCGCTCGGAATCCGTTCGACCCGACCAGAGCGCTCGCTCCGGAGTAGTCGTAGACCATGCAGTTGGATCCGATCACAGCGTGGTCCGCTTCGGCTGCGGCGGCGAGTTCGCCTGCGATCTGCATTCGCCGCTCGCGATCGAGGTGGGCGAGGCTTGGGTCCACTTGATCCAGCTCCACGTCGCGCAGGTTCGCGAAGAATTCCTCGGGGAGGATCTTGCGGTACGGATCGGGCTCGAGAGCCCGAGCCAACGCCACCGCATCGGTCAGAAATCGCTTCAGCCGCTCACCCGCAAAGTCGTTCGTAGAGTGGGCGGAATAGCGCCCATCAACGAACAGCCGAACCGACAGTTTGAGGCCGTCGCTCTCTTGGATTTTTTCGACCGCGCCCGCGTGCCAACCGAGCTCGATGGAGCGCCCCCAATTCGCCGAGGCCATGCAGTCATCCGCTCCGCAGTCCAGGGCCAGCTGCACGGCTTGGGCAGCCCGTTCTTCGAGTTCATTCCGCATGGCTGCCTCCCACGGTTAATTTCGAAACCAACACGGTGGGCATGCCTTGGCTGACGGGCACGCTTTGCCCCTCCTTGCCGCAGGTCCAGCCTCCGTCGTCTAGCTTCATATCGCCGGCGACCATTTGGATACGCCGAATCGCCTCGGGGCCGTTCCCGATGATGTTCACGTCCTTGATGGGTGCCGTGACCTTGCCATTCTCCACCAGCCAGCCGTTCTTCACGAAGAACGTGAAGTCTCCGGCACCAATTTGCACCTGTCCATTCTGGAAGTTCTCGCACACAACCCCGTGATCGATCGACTCGATGATTTCTTCCCTGGTGTGCGGCCCGTTCTCCATGTACGTGCATCGCATGCGCGGCATCGGAACGTGGCGAAACGACTGTCTTCGCCCGGAACCTGTAGGATCGACCCCGTAGTGGCGCGCCGAAATCCGGTCGTGAAGGTAGGAACGCATCACGCCGCTTTCGACCAGCGCTGTCCGCTCCGTCGCTTGCCCTTCGTCGTCGACAGCCAGCGCCCCACGCTCGCCCGGGTGCAATCCTGAGTCGACGATGGTGACGTCGTCTGGGGCCACCTTCTCGCCGATCTGGTCCGCGTAGATCGACATGCCCTTGCGCGTGAAGTCCGCCTCCATCCCGTGCCCAACCGCCTCGTGCAGCAGGATTCCCGAGGCGCCGGCCGCCAATACCACCGGGAGTTCACCCGCCGGAGGACGCCGCGCTTCAAACAAGATCAGCGTGCGTTGGATTAGATCCTTCACGAATTCCTTCAGGCGGGTCTCGGTGTACCACTCGATTCCTCGGCGCCCGGCCAGGCTGCTCGAGTTTGTCTGTCGCTCCCCGTCCACCAAGCAGGTGATCGAAAGCGCAAGCCGCGTCATCGGCCGCCGGTCTCCGAACAAGTCTCCATCGCTCGAGGCGAGCAGGACTTGGTCGCCGGAGTCTCCCCAGGAAACGCTGACCTTCTCCACGCTTGAATCGCCGGCGCGCGCGAGTTGCTCCACCCGCTGAACCAGCGGCAGCGTCTCTTCCACGGAGACCGCTTCGATCGGGCGCCTGAGGGGATATAGCTGCGGGACACTCCGGGCTTCCATCGCTTGCGGCGCGACTGCCGACCCGCCTGCCGCAATCGTCGCAGCTGTGCGCGCGGCGGCGATCATGGGCTCCATTTCGAGTCGCTCGGAGTAGGCGTAGCCGGTCTGATCGCCGACCACGACCCGCACTCCGACCCCGCGATCCACCGAGCTGGAAGCCCGGCTGACCAAGCCATCCTCCAGCCCGATCGAGCGGCTGCTGCGGTGTTGGAAGTACAGATCCGCGAAGTCGGCGCCGCGCTCGAGCGCGGCGCCGAGGACGCGACGGATCTGCCCCTCGTCGACGTCAAACAAATCCAATCCTTCGCGGACGCAGTCGGCGGCAGGCACATCAGGCGCTAGTTCTTCTTTCACATCCGGAAAGATATCACGGCTACGGAATCGCCCACCTTGGGTTCCCCCGCATCAACAAGCGGGTACTCGGTGAATTCCGGGATCGGTCGCACGGGCCGGCTGGATTCAATCGATCGGACCGGCCGATCGAGCCAGCCGATCGATCTCTCCAGGCCGGGCTCAGCGTGAGGAACCCGGCTCTGGGTTGTTGCTAGGCAAGCAACCAGCTGCGCGACTCCGCCGGAGTTAGGAGCCGATCACCAGGTCGAGCGCGTTGGACAGTTCAAAGAAGCCAAAGACAGGACCGGGTACCTGGACCGCGAGCGCTTGCAGGATCACCCGCTGGCCGACCAGGCTGGGGTTGTTTGCGAGGCTCAAGGGAACGTCCAGGCGACCCTCGGCGGTCGAGGTGCCGAGCGTCAGGACGAGCGGAGAGGCGCCGACATAGGAAAGGCAACCCTCACCGACGGGCAGGCTCGTGCTGGGTGCTGCAGCGAGCAAAGCGGCGGGGACGGTCGGTTCGAGATCAGCGAGTTGGACATGAAGCGTCTCGCCTTGGCTCGCCGCGCCGCCAGAGGCGGTCAGGATGGCGCCGCAGCCGAATCCGATCGGGTCAGCGGTGTCCGCGTCGAGGTCGGTGAACGGCAAGCGGAACAACTCGCGGCCTAGCTCCGGATGCAGCACGTCACAGAACACGAAGCGTCCGATGCGTGCGAACTGGGTCGGGAAGCCCGAGCGGGGGCCGGGCAGGGTGTCTGCCAAAAGGCGCGTGCCGGCGGCGGTCCCGTCGCTGATCCACGGCTCGGTTCCCTGTTCGGGGGTGAGTCCGGCGAAGCCGACGACCCCGCGCGCGAGGGGAACCAGCTCGGTCGCGATCAAGCCGCCGACCCGCGGGTCGCCGGAGGAAACGACTTGAGTTCCCGCGCTGGTTCCGTCGCTCGACCAAAGGTCTGGCGTCGAGAGGTCGTTGGCGCGCGAGAGGAAGAACGCTTGGTCGGTGGCAACGACCAAATCGAGGATCTCGCCGGCCGAGCCGGGGACGGCGTCGAGGAGGATCGAGGTTCCCGAAGGCGTGCCGTCGGTGGTCCAAACTTCCTCTCCGTGCGTCTCATCGGTGGCACGAAGAATCGCGAGGTCACCGAGCCGTTGCAAGTCGCGCAACTGGGCCGAGTCGGGACCGGGCGCGAAGTCTCTGACGAGCGTTGTTCCGGCCGCGGTGCCATCGGTTGCATAGAGGCCGCTGCTGGTACTCGGCCCGTCGATACCGGCTTCGAACAGAAGCACGTCGTCTAGGGCTAGCAACAGAGCGCCGGTGGGCAAAACCGGCGCGCTCGAGGCATGGGTGGTGACTTGGACGCCGTCGGTGGAAACGAGCGCCCCGTCCGAAGCAAACCACACGCGGCCGCCGAAGCGCGCGTGTTGATCTTTCAAAAACTCGGTTGGCGTGTCGCTGGCGAGGAGCCGCGAAGTACCGCCGGGGGTGCCGTCGCTGCGCCAAACACCTGCTTGATCGGCCGGAGCCAGCACACTGAACAGGACGATTCCGTCGAGTTGCGCGCCCCCCGCTCCGAAGGTCGTGCTCGCTTGCCCGGCGGCGATCTCAAGCAGCGGGAAGCTCTGGGCTGGCTCGCCACCAAGGCGCAGCTCACGTCCAAAGAAGTTGTCGCTTGCTGCGAACACCAGGCCCAGAGGGGTTTCTCCAAAAGGCGCGTCCGGCTCGGAATCGAGGACCCCGTTGTGGATTTCGTAGGTGAAGTCCGGTAGACCGTTCGAGGCGTCGATGCGCCGCAACTCGCGGCCTGAAGGGCCGTCGTCCGCGATGAATCGACCCTGGAGCCCGGAGCGCTCGATGTGTTCCGGCGCTGAGTGATCCGAGGTCAGGATCTCCTCAATCGTGAACGCGGTCGACAAGGAACCGCCTTGGATTTGATGGACCCGCGGGAACTGGGACTGACGGAACAGAGTCGCCCCGCCAAATTCCCCGAGCCATTCCGCCACCGCTACGCCCGTGGAAACCTGCACGGGCTGGGCTGCACCGGGCACGTGCGAGAGGATCACGTTGTTCATGTCCGTGTAGGCGAACAGCTCGGTCCCCGACCAATGCAGTCTCCATGCCTGGACGTACAGACCGGTGGGGGCCCCGGCTGCGACCGCGCCTGAAACGCGTTCGGTTCCAGCTTGGGTTCCGTCCGTGAACCACAGCATCCCGAGAGAATCGTCGAGATCGTAGGCGGTGAAATACATACCGCCGGGGAAGGCGACCGCTTGGGTGTTGTTCTTAAAAGAGTCAATGCCCGGCGCCATTCCGGGGCCGACATCACGCAACAGGAAGGTGCCAGCCAGGGTGCCGTCGGTGACCCAGGGTTCGCGCGCCGTCGAGGGGCTGGAAGCTGAGAAGTAGAGCTTGTCCCCCGAGTTCGCCATGAACCTGACTTGGGAGCTGCTCGGACCACTGAAAATGTCTGCGAGGGCAGATGTGCCGGCCGGTGTTCCATCGGTGACCCACGGTTCGGCGCCAGTCGCCGAGGTGCCGCCGAGCAAAATCAACCGGCCATCGTCCAGTCCGCCGAGAGGGCTGAGCAGTTCGACTCCGGCCGGCCATGGAAGGGACTTCCAGGGCGCGCCAGCGGAGTCCTTCACAAACAAGTGGCCGAGGTGCCCGGTGGCGAACAAGCGCGGACCTGCTGGGATGAACTCGGGAGCTTCTACGAGCGCAGATTGGACCGGAAACACGACCTCCGAAGTTCCGAGTGGCGTTCCGTCTGTTTCAAAGAAGCCGGTGCCCGGCCCATTGTTGAAGCTCATCCACACTTTCCCGCCGAACGGAACGACGCTCTTGGGAAACAACCCTGCCTGCCCGGGGACGATGTCCTCAAGTAGCTGCACGGTCCCGCTCGCTTGGTCGACGACGAAGGGCTCCAGGCCCGTGTTTTGTGAATCGAGAAAGACAACCTGATCGCCGTTCGGGAGGCTCGCGGAATCGATGGTGAACAGCAAGGAGTCCGGAGCTGTCGAACCCACCTGGGCGATCGGAATTGTTCCGGCGGCCGACCCATCGCTCAACCACAAAGAATCCTTCACGGCGGCGGTACCGGTGCCCGGAGGATTTGAACCCAGGCCGGTTCGCGCGCGCAGCAGTAGGTCCGGACCGAGCCGGCCCGCAAACCTCAGGTCGACTCCTGGATTCGCGGGGCTATACGTGTACCAGGTCGGAACATCCGTGTGAACGTCGATGGTTTGAGCGAGGCAGAAAAGGCAAGACAGCAGCATCGGCAAGGTCGGTGGGGAGACGCGTAGAGGAAAAAAGGGGCAAACGCGCTGCAGCCATCCTCTCCACCCGCGAGGCGTTGCGACCAGATTGGTTTTTTTTTGTGCGCAGACCGGTCCCGACCGGCTCTTTCTCGCTTCTGCAGCCGACGGAGGGCCCCTCGGCTCTGCCCCGTTCTTTGGGTACGACAGCTTGGCGTACCGGGCAATTCTCCTTTCCAAGGGCTGTCCCTCCCCCAACGACCGCTGAGCTGGCCATCACGAAGCTGCTCCGGGCAGCCGCGCGATCCCTTCGCGAGCAGCTCTACCCAGGCCCTCGGAACGCCCAGCATCGCACGGTCCAGCGGCTGCTCATGCGTCTGGTGGACAAAGGTCTGGTGGTTGAGGACCTGGTCGAGCGCGACAGGTCACCGCCAATTTTGTTCTTTGACTCGGCCATTGATCGCAAGGCCGTCGAGGGCCCAAACCACTTGCAGCGATGGGGAGCAAGTGGGTTGCATGCTGACTCGACGAGCGTAGCTCGCGGGCAGATCGTCGATCTGCCCTAGGTCACCAGGCTGGATGGAGCGGGTCACGAGCGAGTGATGACTGGCTCTAGTTTGTCGTTCGGCAACAACGTCGTTGGGCAACAACAGGGTTTGCGGCCCCGTAGCTCGTCAGTTGACAATTTGGTCGAGGATTCCTTTCAACTCATTGAGGGCCTGGAATTCTAGGGAAGCGGCTGGCGAAATTAGATTGTCGTCGTCGCTCAGGGCATTTAGCCACTCGAGGACAGTCCTCAACAACTTCGCAACTTCCAGATCAAGCTGACCCTCTTCGAGGACTTCGGCTGCGTCCTGCACTTCATCTGCCGCACGCCGAAAGAGGGCAGACCTGCGATCTGGATCGATCGTCGCCGAAGCCCTTTGAATGAAATCAACGGCTTCATGGATATTCTGTTGAACGTTGATGGTGCGCAGGAACGCTGCCACGGCGATCACCTCGGTGGCCTGCAGGTCAATTTCATCCCCGAGGAACGTCGCGCCCTGGGAATGATTGAAGGCCGTTGTGTTGTAGAACGACACCGCAGTCTCCACCGTGTTGAGCGCGTTGTTGTGGAAGAATGGCCCTGTATCGGCAGCTTCGATGAGAGATTGGACATTGAATCGCCCTTGGCCGGGGCTCCCGAAGCCATCGTCTTCCAAAATGTTTTCTGGATCGACAAGCACTCCAATCGCATCGGGCAGAAGGTCGACTCCGATATCGAAGATGGGGTTCCCCGTCCCGACATCCGCATTTGCACCGGCTCCTTCGTGACAGCGAATGCACTGCGACTCCGAAAACAGGAGACGGCCTCGCTCTGCAACTGGATTGGCGAAGCTCAGGGAGGAAAGTACTAGCTCTTCTTGTCGGCCCAACGAGAGCTGGAAGGCCTCCAGAGCCACGAGTTCCAGATCCGTCGGGAGGCGGAAGTCAGGCTTCGCGGATGGCTTGGGATGAAAGCGACGAGCCAGAGTTCTGGGCAGGTGCTGGACAATCGCGCCTACCGTGAAGTGCTTGAGTGTGCCAGCGCCGACGAATCCGCTATCGCGAACTGGGCCAACCGGGGCCCCATCACCCGACCAGCCTAGTCTTTGGTCCGGAGGAGTCGTTGATCCATCGTCGAAGATCGCTGGGGTGATCGACTGGGAAAGCCCTAGCGTGTGTTGGACGCCCCGCATCTGAAAGTCGTTTTCGAGGTCTCCGAAACCATTGGTGTTCTCGAGAATTAAGGCGGCTTTGCGCATCAACTCCGGGCGCTCGAGAGTTGCGAGCGCGGGGATATTCTCGGCGACAAACAGGGGATCCTCGTCGGGCAAGCACGCGATGAAGTGCTGGTCGAGCGTGAAGTTGTTGGAAGCGGGGTGACAAGTCGCGCAGGCACGGCCGTTTCCTTCAAACTCCTCGTTGACGAAGAGTTTTTCGCCGAGCTCGATGAGTTCAGAGAACGGCTTGAGAGCTGGAGAGGGCGCTCCCCTTCGGGGGAGTGCGATGGCCTGAAGCCCGGGGTGCGCCAAGGGCCCGATCGCTTGCTTGCCCTCTGCCATGTAACGATCCTGAAAGAGAGTTGGCATGCCATATAGCAAGCCGCCAGCGGAAGGGTCCATCCCGGCCTCCGCTACCACGATCAGATTCAATTCGAAGTCTTCCAGGGCGGTAGGGCCTAGATCGGCTCGGAGCCAGGCAACTTCGTTCGCGTTTTCAAGCGTGCCCAAGTCGAACAAGCGATCACCCGGTTCGGGCCAGAGGCTTCGGCCAGGACCTGATTGGTTGTCGACCAGCCACACGTTGTATTCGGCCTCCGTGGGGAGGTTGTCGATCGCGACGTTGATGACTCCGGTGAAGCCATTGAACTCGGCTCGTCCGGCCGCTTTCGTAAACTGCTTGGATAGTCCCTTGGACCAGCCCAAGCCGATCACAACGCTTCGATAGCCGCCTGCTTGGTCGTACTCCTCTTTCCATCGTTCATAGCGATGTTCCACCGACTGTGGGTCTCCCGATGCGGCCGAGTTGCGCCTCGAATTGAATCTGGAAGAGTCCTCGGGCGCAAGGTGCTCTCGGTTGCCGAAACCTAATCCAAACACAAGCGCAAGCGGGAGGGCGAATATGACTGCCAGAGCCTTCGGGATATTCATGGGTGCCTGAATTCGTCGAGATAGAAAAGAGAACATCAAAGCCCTGACATGGTAGGGCAGTTCAGCCGATCCCCGTCAGCCGAACGCCTCGATCCGCCTTTTGCTCGCCCTTCACCCTCTTCTGCGCCACCCCAGTCCCGGCGTGGGAGGGTTTTCCACATTGCGGTTTGAGCCTCCCTACCCCAGGCGCTCACCTTGGATTCGCAATAAATCAAAGCAAGCCCTCTGCAATATCGGATTCCGGGCGCTCCTAGAGTGATGTCGACACCTCGCCGGCGGAGCCTACGGGAGCCGGATTGGATTGGGGTAAATTGGATTCGTTCGGGCGCCACAACCGGATCGAGCCGACGCCGTAAGCGTACTTGAGGGTCGACGCCAGCAGCGTTCAGCCCAACCCGCACGGCCAAGTAAGGCCCTCATGAGTGCGATGGGGAGCTTGCAGAGCAGGGTCTCACCTATCTGGTCTTTGCGCCAAGACGCATAGTGGAGAAGACTTCCTCATGGTAGTCACGCACCGTGTTGTAGTTCCTCAACGAGCTGGTGCACAGTGAAGCCGTAACCCCGTCGCGTTGGCCGGGTTGCTTTGCGGGCGAGCTGGTCTGTCCTCAAGCGAGCTGACCGAGCATGAGTTGGCCTCCTAACTGGATGCCCACAAGGCCTGCACGGATATCCTCGCCGATAGCAGACGGATCCGATGATGCAGAGCACACGCCCGGAGCGAACCAGGCTTCTCTACAGATCCACTCCGTAGAAACGGGGCGAGAGCGGGGGTACCTGGCTCTAGCTGATTGCCTTAGAAAAACAAGGTGCGTGACTCCCCGCCAACGTCGCACCCAGTTACTCCGCGCGCTGTAGCACCGCCTCGAGAATCGGTCCCGGAATCGCCCCGTTCGCGGGCAGCACATCCCCGCGGACAACCGCACCCGGAACCGGCCGCCCGTCGATCGGATCGAAGGCAAAGAGCTGGACCACAAGCCCCGCATCCAACTCTCCGTTCCATTCCACCTCGGACGATTCCTGAACGAATAGTAGATCTCCCGAGTCGACGTAACCCGCCCGGCGAGTACCCAGGATGAAACTGGCAAACGGCGCCGTGAGGTTGAACTCGTACCGGCTGTCCGGGCCCGTGAAAAGGTCCCCGAGCTCAAGCAGATCGGAGAGCTTCTCACGCCTTCCGCGCAACCGAATCCGCACCTCCTTGAGCGGAAGGCCACTCTGTGCGTCGATGATACGGCCATAGACTCGCACCTTGGATCAATCCCAGACGGGTCGGACGTCGTGCTGGCTTCGGCCGAGACTTCAACAGCTTCCGGTGCGATCGAAGACCTCTCCCCCGGTGGAAGCTCCTGGGCCGCCGCAAGCGCATCCCCCGGACGTAACACGGGCGCCGAATCCACCTCCGGAACGAGCGAACGCCGCTCGGCGGCCCCGGTCCGGACCACGACCCAACCCAAAGCCCCCGCGATGACCAGGGCGAGAAGGAGACCGTTTCGACGAGTCATGGAAACACCGGTGGCGAGAGACGGAAAGTGCAACCCTACCGAGCTGGGCATGCCCGTGGAAAATGGGCAAGAGTGGGGGCGCTCAGCCCAGGGTGCGGATCGGGCGCGATTGGGCCTGGTTTCTGCCGAGGGTAGGCTACTCCGTTCCTGCGCAGGAGCACTTGCGCGCCGCTGGCACACGACCATGACCGATCTAGATTCTCTGAAGCTTGAACTGCGGCAATTCGCAAGAGAGCGGGACTGGGAGCAGTTTCATTCCCCGAAGAACCTCGCCATGGCCCTAGCGGGTGAAGCCGGGGAGTTGCTTGAGGTGTTCCAGTGGTTGACGGAGGCTGAATCCGGAGATCTCAGGGAATCTCAGCTGAAGAAGGCTGAGGAGGAGATAGCCGACGTTCAGATCTACCTGGTGAGGTTGGCAGACCGATTGGGTGTCGATCTCTTGGCGGCTTGCACCGCAAAGCTCGACCTCAACCGGACCAAGTACCCGGCGGATTCTGACCGCGGGAGCGCCAAGAAGTACAGCGAGTACGAGTAGAGGTTCGCGATCATGATCGTCTACTCGGACAACAAGGCGGGGTTTTGCTCCGACGTCGCCCTGAACAAGATCGCCGAGCGAGTCGAGGCAGCGGTTCAGGCGAGGCTAGGGCGGCGAACCTCCAAGAGCGAAAGAGCCTCCTGGGAGAACTCGCTCCAGTACATGCGCAATGCGATTCAAGATCCGGAGATCCCGGACACCACCGGGGTGGCAATCGAATACCGGATCCCGGCCAGCGCCAAGCGCATCGACTTCCTCTTGACAGGGCAGGACGCTGGCGGGGCCGACACGGTCGTGATCGTAGAGTTGAAGCAGTGGTCCGAGGTCGCCGAGAGCCCGCTTACGGACATGGTCAAGACCGGGCTAGGCGGTGGGATGCAGGACGTCACCCACCCCTCCTACCAGGCCTGGAGTTACGCCTCCTTGTTGAGCGACTTCAACGAAGAGGTCTACAGCCATCGGGTCGGGCTCCGGCCTTGTGCCTATCTGCACAACTGCTCTTCAGGGGAGGTGCTCCGAGCGCCGCGCTACGAAGCCTGGACCTCGAAAGTCCCCGTCTTCTTGCGGCAAGATGTCACGAAGCTCACCAGCTTCATCAAGGAGCACGTGCGAAGCGGCGACGACGGGGCGCTTCTCTACCGCATTGACAAGGGGCGTATACGGCCTTCCAAGCAGCTCGCGGATCACCTGCAATCTCTGCTCGAAGGAAATCAGGCCTTCGTCCTGATCGATGAGCAGAAGTTGGTCTATGAAACCTGCCTTGACCGGATGCGGCGGGCGCAGCGGGAAGGCGCTCGCAAGCAAGTCGTTCTCGTCGAGGGGGGGCCGGGAACCGGCAAATCGGTCGTGGCAGTCAATCTCCTCGGAGAGCTGTTGGGGAAATCCGAGCTAAATGCAGCCTACGTGACGCGCAACGCGGCGCCCCGTGCTGTCTACGAGAGCAAGCTGACAGGATCCATGCGAAAGTCGAGGATCTCGAGCCTCTTCCAGAGCTCCGGTAAGTTCATGTCCACGGATGCCGACGCCTACGACGTCCTCATCGTGGACGAGGCGCACCGGTTGACAGAGAAGTCCGGTTTCTATGGCAATGAAGGAGACAACCAGATTTCCGAGATCATCCGATCGGCGCGTGGTTCGGTCTTTTTCGTGGACGATCGTCAGCGGGTTACGCTGAAGGACATCGGAACGAAGGCCGAAATCGATCGCCTAGCAAAGGAAGAGGGTGCCGAGATCATCCACCTCAAGCTAGCTTCCCAGTTTCGCTGCAACGGCTCGGACAGCTACCTGGCCTGGCTCGACAACGCACTTCAGATCGAGGAGACGGCCCACGAAGACCTCGAAGGTGTCGACTTTGACTTTCGAGTCCTCGATTCGCCCAACAAGCTGAGGGAGCTAATTCGCGAGCGCAATCTCGGCCGCAATCGCTCCCGAATGGTCGCTGGCTACTGCTGGCCTTGGGCCAGCAAGAAGGACCCTGGCGCGATCGACGTGGACATCCCCGAACACAACTTCGGGATGCAATGGAATCTCACCCAGGACGGAAGCCTGTGGATCTTGGCTCGCGGCTCCGTCGAGCAGATCGGCTGCATCCACACCTGCCAGGGTCTAGAGCTTGACTATGTTGGGGTCATCATCGGCGAGGACTTCATTGTGCGTGGCGGAGCCGTTGTGACCGATGGGAACAGCCGGGCGAGACAAGATGCCTCGGTGAAGGGGCTCAAGAAGTTGCAGAAGGCAGATCCCGATGCCGCTCAGCGCCAGGCGGATTCCATCATAAAGAATACGTACCGGACCCTCATGAGCAGGGGCATGAAGGGCTGCTACATCTTCTGTGTCGACCCCGAAACCAATGCTTGGTTTCGTCACGCCGCCGGCAGGCTTTCTGAACCGACCACGGCGGAGCCGCAAGGACGTTCCGCCGAGTTGCGCGACTTGTCTCTAACCGTATTGAGTCCAGAGGAGGCGCAAGGCCGACCCAACGCTGTTCCTCTTTACGATCTAGCGGTTGCTGCAGGTCACTTCAGCGGCGAGCAGGTAGCCGAAGACCCCGTCTGGGTCGAATTGCCCGAGGACTTCCGAGGCGGCTCAGATCGATTTGTTGCTCAGGTCGTTGGGGAGTCGATGAATCGACGTGTCCCCAACGGTTCGTACTGCCTATTCAAAGCTCGCCCGGCAGGAACCCGAGAAGGGCGCCTAACCCTTGTCCAGCATCGCGAACTATCTGATCCGGAGCTCGGTGGCCGTTTCACTCTCAAGATCTACGGCAGCGAAGTCGTACGGACGGCAGACGGTACGAGCCGAAAACGCGTCGTGCTGCGGCCCGACTCCACGGAGTCTCATTTCGCTCCGATCGTCCTGGAGACTAAGGAGGACGACGAATTTCAAGTTCTGGCGGAGTTGGTTGCCGTGATTCAGTAGTTGTCTAGCTGCTGACAAGCTGCTCGCTACTCAGATTTTAGGCAGTTTTGGAGTTTTTCGAGTTCGCGTTCGAGCGCTCGGGTGAGCAGGGATTCGTGCAGGCCGCGCTTGGGGGAGGGCATGGCTCAGGAGCTTAAGGCATCCCAGTAGGCCAGGCTTTTGCAATGCGGGGGAGGGGAGTGGGGCTGCAAGGAACTCGGAGCCAGGGTTGCAGGTCCATGGGAGTTGGATTGCCTCCGAGCTGGTGGCTAGGGTCTGAGGGCTACTCCGCCAAGGACGATAGTTGAGCGAAACCTGATGACTCTCGGTTGAGGAGGCGCTGTTGGCGGGGGAAGGTGAGCAGGAGCTGGTACGAGGCCTGGAGCTTTGTTGCTGCTCTGCTAGACGTGCCTTTCCTGTGAACTAGGGAGTCTGTGGAGTTGCGGCTTGGTTTGCTGATTCGTTTTGCAGGGAGCGCGCCGAACGAGGGTTGAGTTGTGGATGGGAGGGGCGGGCGATTGATGTGAACGGACGGAAGCTGAGATAAAAAAATTCCGGCCGCGTAGGGTGCGCGGCCGGAATTGTCTGGACCCTAGAGGTTGGTCTAGTTCAGCAGGGGCAAGGTTGGGGGGGAGTTGGCTTTGGGTTGTTGTTGGGTGGGAAC
>CAZUCE010000049.1:0-28477 GCA_964619265.1 uncultured Planctomycetaceae bacterium | reverse complement strand
GTCCAGGTGCGCGCCGGACAGGGCGAGCCAGCCTTTCCAGAGTGAGGCCGTTGACGCGCCCCCGGCGCGCCAGTAGTTTCCTGCGCCTCCCCCCGTGCCCGGGTGGCGGAATTGGTAGACGCGCATGGTTCAGGTCCATGTCTCCGCAAGGAGGTGGGGGTTCGACTCCCCCCTCGGGCACCCCCCTCACAACGAAACAGCCGCGGCTGGGCTTTGCCCACCCGCGGCTGATTCGTTGTGAGGGAGTGCTGTGAACGGGGCGCGGTGTGAGGAGGTCACTGGCGAGGAGCCAGATCTTTCGGTTCCGCCGGAAACTCCCTGTGTTTCCGCGTGGCCCAACCGCTCGAGCGGCTTGCGCCTTGGCCTTTGAGCGGTAGCTCGACCCTTGAGTCAAGGACCGGGTCGCACCCGAAGCGGGCCCTGGCTCGCGAGCTTCACGCGTTTGCCCTGCGCGCGAGCGCGAGTTGCCGAAGAGCAGGCTTTCGCGAAGGCTGCCCGGCCTGAGTTCGGAGCGCTGCGCTTGCCGATTCGCGGCGTGCGGCACCGCGCGCCCCTTAGAAGGAGCCGTCTTCGGGGTAGCCGCGGATCGCGAGGACAACGAGGATTCCGGTGACCAGAGCGAAACCGCCGACGATCCAAACCCACAGAGGGATGCCGCTGCTCATTGGGCGCCGGGAGCCCGGTAGACCAAAAGCGCGCGTTTGCCCATTTCCTCGGGAAGCTCGTGCTCGAGGACCGTGTCCAGGTGGAAGCCAAGGCGTTCGGCCTCGCGCTCGGCGGCTCGCATCTCGCGGGACCAGGAAGGTCCTTTGAACAGGACTAGGTCGGAGAACGCGTGGCGCACCTTTCGCAGCATGCGCACGTTCTCCCGAACCGAACTGAGCCCGCGGACGAGGACGACGTTCACCTTGTTGGAAAGCAGATAGTCCTCCCCTCGCGACCAGACCGCCGAAGCGTTCTTCACGCCCATCTGCTCGATCGTCTCGGCCATGAACTCCGCCTTCTTCTTGCGAGAATCCACCATCACGACTTTGCACATGTCCTCGGCGAGAGCCGTCGGCATCCCAGGAAAGCCCGCACCGGATCCGATGTCGAGCACGGACCGCCCCATCAGCGGCAGTAGGCGAGCGCCGCGCCAGGAGTCCAGATAGTGCTTCACCGCGACTTCCTTCGGCTCGAGGATCGCCGTCAGGTTCATGCGGCGGTTGCCCTCGGCGACAAGGCGCGCGTGCTTGGCGTAGCTCTCGAGAACACCGGGCAAGACCTCCTCTTTTTCGAAGGCCCAGCGCATCGCAGCGAGCAGCTCGTCCTCGCTGGGAATCGGGGTCTTGGCGGCTTTGGGGTCCGGCTCGTCCTCACCGTCCTCGGCCTGCTTGCGAGCCTCGACCACCTTGGGGTCTTCCTCCGGCTCTCCCTTGGACTTGCCCCGCTCGCGCGGTCCGTCGTCCTCAACCCCCAGGTCATCGAGGTCGTCCGACCCAGCCAGCTCGGTCTCCTCTTCCTCTCCGGAAACTTCGTCTTCGGAAAGCGGCTCTTCGTCGGGCGAAGGGAGCATAGGTAGTCGCAGGGTGTTCTTGAAACTCGAGGCGCGCGGACCCGGATGGGAGCGGATCCTTGAGGTCTGGGGACCGAAGCCGGAGCACTCAGGACGGCCGCCCGTGAGGGTCTGGTCTTGGCGATATCGGCCTCGGAGGGGTGGCAGGGCAGGAGGGATTCGAACCCCCAACCTATTGATTTGGAATCAACCGCTCTACCGTTGGAGCTACTGCCCTTGGGGTCGAGGGTCCGGAGACTCCCGCTAGGGAGCGCCACCGGGCCGACCTCGACGAAAGGTGTAGCGAATGGACGTCCAGGCGGCAAGGGGGCGCTTGCCCCCCCACGAGCCAGCTCGCGCCATGGGAACCGGCACCCGGCACTGCCGCAGGCCTTTGCGCACCAAAACTCAAGGCACGCCAGCGCTCCCCTCGCGCGCGCCAAGGCCCTCGAAGCGGCCGTCAGAGCAGCGTCGTTGAATCGCCCCGCGAAGAGGCGATCCACGACGACTCCCGCCGCGCCAGCGGCGGCGGGTCGTTTGCCACGGGCTGCTAGGCGCCGAGGCTGTGCGAGAGACCGATCACGGTTCCAGAATCCGATTGAGTATTACGGACACACGATCGCCAGATCTGTCCGCAGAGGCGAGGTCCGGTACGCCGTCTTGATTCAGGTCCCCGATCACGACCGAGTCGGCTGCGGCGCCTACCCCGAACTTCATCGCTGAACCAAAGGTCCCGTCGCCGCTGCCCAACAGCACCGACGCATAGGTGGGGAACTTGTTCGCCACGGCAAGCTCCGAGAAGCCGTCCTGATCCAGGTCCCCGATCGCCCTCCCATCGGGCGACACCTTCCCCGGCACCAGGTGAATTCGAGTGCCAAGCAAACCTGGTCGCCTGCCCCGGGTGCTTGGGCACTGGCCTCGGAAGCTGACGCTGGAGCTTTACGACTGCGGAGCGCCACCGAACGCCCGCAGCCAATTTGTGATTTGCGGCTGATCGCGTTCGCTCGCCGCGGCTGCGTTCTCACCGTAGTAGTAGAAGGTGGCAATCGCGGTCATCTGGCCTCCGATCGGACCTACGCCGATCCAGCCGGTGCCAGGGCAGGGCTGTTCCAGGCGAATCATGATCCGGTTGCTGCGGCCGTGGACCACGTCTTCGATCTCGCCGGAAAAGGCGGGCGCTCCATTCGCCTTGCAATCGACGATGGCTCCTTGGTTGATCTCGCCCACGCCCAGCGCCCCAGCCAGGCGCTCGAAGGCCTCGTCCTTGGAGCCTGGGATCGGGCCCATGGCTTGGACGACGGCGCTCGGCTTTCCGGCGTAGCGCTCCACGTAGTTGCGCAGCACATGAAAAAACGCGGGCCATCCAGCCGCGGTGTCTTCGACCTGCGTATCCCATGAGTCCTGGTCGGTGAACAGGGTCTGGGTGAGTCGCAAGACGCAGACTCCTTCTCCCTTCGCCTCAACCTTCCACTCGTAACCGATCTTCGGCGAACCGGGGCCAAAGGAGTTCTCCCCCTCGGTGGCGAACTCGTGGGGCGGATTCCAAGCCGTGATTTTTGCGATAGGCACCAACTCCTCGCCCAGCTTGGTGCGCACTTCTCCGCCCACACGCGCGTCGAATTCGGTCTCCATCGCCATGAACCAGGCTTTGATTCCGGATCCGGTAGCGATGGCCTCCCAGATCGCCTCGGGGGAAGCTCGGATCTCGACCTCGGTCTCCACAAGGCGCCGGTTCTTGTCTTTTTGGATGTTCATGGTCCTGTTTCGATTCGATCCCGCGCCGCTAGCCGGCGCCGAGGGCACCTTCGGATGGAAGAGAAAGCCAAACGGTAAGGCATCGATCTTGGAGCGGCCAAACCGTTCCTGGCCAGCGCGCTGGGATCCCCCCCGATCGCCGGAGACAGCTGCGCTTGCCCTCCGTGCGGGGGCGGTAGCTGAGGGAGCCCTGGTGGGCGAACCGCAGCGGGCGGAGCTGCCGGAGGGCGGACCTTTTCGGCGATGCGATGCAAGTCGAACGGATGGGCGGTTCACCGCGCGGCTCCGGGGGGGTACTTTGCGGGCTCCATGACCGCAGATTCCGATTCCAACGAGCCCCCTCGGCGCAAGGTGCGCATCCGCTCGGCCAACCGGACGTCCGGATCCGAGACGCCGCGCGCCCCCTCGAACGAGCCCTCCTCTGGAGCGCCCCAGAGCAGGGGCCGCAGGTCCGGGCACTCGGACTCCCAAAAGTCTCCGGCCCGGGAATCGGACTCTGGCCGGAACTTCCCGCCCCGGCGTCGCCGCCGCACCTCGGGACAAACCGATCCGGGCTCGCCGAATTCGGCCGGGGGCGATTCTTCTAGCCAACCGAGCTCCAAGAGTCAGAACCATTCGTTGATCGAAGCCGATCGGCAACGGCGCCGCCGGACTCCCTCTCGCCGGCGCGATCGGCGCTTTGAACGCGAGCGTGCCCGCGAAGAGCGCGCCTTGGCAGAACTCGGCGAGGTCAGCGAGGAAGAGTTGGCCCCCACCGACCGCGACTTCCTCGAAGATGCTCGGGCAGCCGGAGCCAAGGTGGTAGCCGCGGGCGACATCGACCCGGGTGACATCGATCGCGATGCCCTGAAAGTCGTTTCGCGACTCTCGGACGCTGGCTACGAGGCGTACCTGGTCGGCGGCTGCGTGCGCGACCTGCTCTTGGATCGCCTGCCCAAGGACTTCGACGTGGCTACCGAAGCCTATCCGCAGCGCATCAAGCGGCTGTTCCGCAACGGCCGCATCATCGGCCGACGATTCAAGCTGGTTCATGTGACCTACGGGCGCAATGTGATTGAGACCTCGACGTTCCGCGCGGTGCCCGAGGAATCCCCGGCCCCCAGCGAAGCTGGCGGCGACCCGGTCAACATGGAGGGCAGCGAAGAACTTCTGATCGTCGACGACAACCGATTCGGCACCGCCGTGGAGGACGCGCGCCGGCGCGACTTCACCATCAATGGCCTGTTCCTCGATCCCCTGGACGGTCAGATCCTCGACTTCGTCGGCGGCCTACGCGACCTCGACGACAGGCTGCTGCGAACCATCGGCGAACCGCGCCTGAGGATGGCTGAAGATCCGGTGCGCATCCTGCGGGCTGTCAAATTCGCTACCCGGCTTGAATTCGAGATCGAAGAAGCCACCTGGGAAGCCATGTGCGCCCTCGCTCCGGCCCTTGAGCGTTCGGCGATGCCGCGCGTTTTTGAAGAGGTTTTGCGCCTGTTGCTATCCGGCCACGCTCGCGACGCGTTTGAGATGCTCGATCGCTGCGGTGCGCTCGGAATCATCCTTCCCGAACTTGAAGACTTTCTCGACTCAGACGACAGCGACGAGCGCGAAGAAATCCAGTGGAACCTGCTGGGTGAATTTGATTCGCGTGTGAACGCCGGCGAATCCCCCAAGGTCGGGGAAGCCTTGGCCTACTTGATCCTCCCCAGTTTCGAAGCGCGACTCGAACGGGCCGAGCAGGACAGCAGTCCTTCCGATCCCCTCGCGGCCGAAGTGGCCGAGGAGTGTCTCGAATCCCTCTCGGCTGCCACGCGTGTTTCCCGCAGGGATCTCGGGCTCGCCAAGCGCCTGCTTGCGAACCAGCGCCGCTTCGAACTCAAGTCCAGCAAGAACTTCCGCCCGGTGCTGTTCGCTCGCCGGCCTGAATTCGAAGCCTCGCTGGCGCTTTACAGGGATCACCGCTTGGCCAAGGACGAGTCCCTTGAGCGCGTGGCCGAATGGGAGCAGCGCGCCGAGGAGGCCGGGCGAATTTCAGAAGACGAGCTGCCCAAGCCCCGCAGGCGGCGCCGCCCCCGCAAGCGCTAGGGCTTCCCTAGGCGTTTTTGGGCTCCAGCCGCCTCGAGGGGACAAGCCCGGAAGGCTCCCCGGCGGCTCGTCCCTTGGGAAAATCTGCAGAATTCCTCCCCACCGGATCAGGCAAGATAGGTTTCAAGGGTCCGAGGGAGGCTTGCCTCCCGAGGCTCAGCCGCTCCCCGACCGGAGCCGCGCCGGCGAGTCCGGAACTTTTTGAGTTCCCTTGGATTCGCGTCCGGCGCCCCACGCGGAGTCGTGGTGCGGCTGCCTGCCCCTTCAAGGGTTCTGGAACCTCCTGTCCCCTCCGAAGAGCCGATCTGCCGAGCCCCCTCGGTCGGTCGGCTCTTCCCCTTTCCGGAGAAAATCTGCCGGACGCGAACCGCCCGGAGAGCCCGCTCCCCCTGGACTCCCTTCCAGCTGAAGCCCTGCCCGGCATGGCAAGATGCCCGGATGCTCACTGCCCTGCTTCTGACGTTGGTCGCGGCTTCCCAAGAGGCTGCTCCCCAGGCTCCGGCCGATCCGTTTGCACCCTACGGCGAAGCTCGCGTCCGCGAGGTCTTTGCTGAACGCTCCGAAAAGGACCAGAAGCGCCTGATCGGCTACCTGAACTTGGACCTAACCCACCAGGAGTCGTTCGCGCTCACCTGCGTGAGGCATGCGTTGACCCTCGCGGACCAGGATCCGGGTTTCTTCTCCGATGCGCCCGAGACGCCGCACTTTGACCCGAGCACGCTGGCCCCCGGCCAGCCGATTCCACGCAAGCCCCTCGACCTCGACTCCAAGGCCTACCAGTCGTTCGCCGCTCAACTTGAGCGTCCGCGTCCAGCCCGTCGCTACCGAGCCGCATGGGCCTACGACTGGCAACTGCGCGAACCCGTGCGTCTGCAAGACCCGGACGATCCGGTCCGGCACTTCGAGAACGCCTGCGCCGGATTCCCTCCCCAGCTAGACCTCGCGGAAGCGCTCGTTCTGCAAGCCCTAGATGACGGCAGCCAAGCCGAGAGTTTGGCTGCTTTTGCCCACGCCTACACCGACCGCAACGGCGGCGTGTATCCAGGCATCACCCTGTTCGACGCCTGGTCCAGCGGAGTCGAAATGGAGATGCCCGACGTGGATGTCCTGGGCCTCGCGACCGCGCTGCTCCCCAAGCTCGACCGCCGCTGGGTCGCGCCGATTCCGGGCTCCCAACACAAAAACCTGTACGGGCAGCTGTTCGATCGCTTCACGCCCGCCAAGCAATACCGAGGCCTGCGAGAGTCCCTGGCCCGGACTTACTTGCAATCGCGCCCGGTTCTCCACGATGGATTCACCGCTGCGCACCACGACCCATTGCACAGTTTCTGGGAGCTGCACGCCTCGACGCCCACTGCCGTGGCCGGCGAGTTACCCAGCACCAAGAAGTGGGAGGACTTCCTGGGCAAGCTGGTCAAGGAAACGAATCGCGACAAGGATCGCCTACAGGGAGCTATCAATCGACGCGTGGCCCTCGAACAGTCCGAAGCCTTCGTTCAACGCAGAGTCGTCGCGCTGATGAAGGACCTCGGCTGGTTCGAAGAACCCAAGTAGCCCGAGGGCGCGCCGTTCGACCCCGAATTCCGCGGGGGTAGCCGTGCAAGCCCGTGCAGCCGGAGCGCCCGTCTGCCCCCCCGCAAGAGTGGATCGGTGGACGCTACAGCCACAGGATCGGACGGGACGTGCCTACTCGGCTGCGCTTCGCCGGGACGCTTCCCCAAGGGAACCTGAGCGGCGTTGAGCTCCTCCAAATCCGCGCAAACCCGGCTCGCGCGTTCCAGCCTTAGCAGCCCGTGGCTGCACTTGCGCCAGCCAGCTCGGCCGTGGCCCAGGCCGCAAGGAAGGAGAAGCCGCCGATCGGTCCCTGGAGATCGAGCAACTCGCCGCATACCCAAAGGTCGGGAACACCGCGCACGCGGCAGGTTGGAGGGTCGACCACACGCAGGTCCAACCCACCGCCCGTGACCTCGGCCTTGTCGAATCCAAGCGTGCCCGAGACCGGAATCGGAACCCCCTTGAGATGCTCGATCCAAGCGTGCCGGGCCTCCTTCGACAACTCTCCACAGCGCGGATCGGGACCGTCGCCCAGAAGCTCTCCAAGCGCACTCCAAACCCGCTTGGGAAGCGAAAGCCCGACCGCCTCGGACAGTCGCGGCGCGCCCCGGGCCCCGGCCCCTGCCACGATTCGCTCGCGTAGCTGTTCCCGCTCGAGCTCGGGCAGCAGATCCAGCGACAAGGACCAGCCGCGCTCGCCTCGCGCCAGCCCTCGCGCAATCCGGCCTGACAGGTCCATGGCACACGGGCCGGACAGGCCTTCATGGGTAAAGAGAATCGGACGCCTGCGGCACTCAAGGCGTCGCCCCCTCGGCGATACGACGCTGCCCTCTACGTCTTGAAGCGCAATGCCCGTCAACGCGTGCACCCAGGCGGCCTGGGAGCGAAGTGGTACGAGCGCCGGAACCGGTTCCACGATCGGAAGCCCCAGATCCCGCAGCCAGGTGTAACCGTCGCCGGTGGTCCCCGTGCTGGGGTAGCTCCTGCCTCCGGTCGCCAGAACAAGCCGCCGAGCCGTCCAGCTGACCCCGCCCTGCGCCCGAAGTCGCCAAGTCGAGTCCTCGCGCGAGGGGTGGGCGACACCATGGTTCAATTCCACGTGCACACCCGCCTCCCGAACGGCTCGCTCCAAAGCGTCGCGGACATCGCGCGCCCGGCCGCTTTCCGGAAAGACCTTCTCCAGCGGCGCCTCTACGCTCGGAACCCCGAGCTGTTCGAAGCGAATTCGAATCGCGGACGGCGGCAGATTCCAGACCGCTTCGGTTAGGAACCGCGCCCCCACCGGTCCAAACCAGGGCAAGGCTTCTTCGGGCTCGAGGGTGGTCGTCAGGTTGCAGCGCGTGCCGCCTGAGGCGAGGACCTTGGTTCCGGTACGCGGCGTCTTCTCGAGCAACAGCACGCGAGCCCCCTCGCGCGCAGCCCGTTCAGCAGCCCACAGTCCCGCCGCCCCAGCACCGACGACGCAGACGTCGAACAACTCTTCAGAGGCTTCCATCAACCGCCGGACAGGGCGCGCTCGAACGCCTGCCGATCGGCTTCGGAATGGGGCGAGCTCGGCGGCGTGTCGTCGTCGAGATCCTCCAGATAGCCCTCGGGCAGTTTGACGCGCTGGGTCTTGCTCCCCTTGGCGCGGTGGGCACGCAAGGCTGTGATCGGAAACGGCTCGTCTGGATCGAGCCTGGCGAACGCCGCTCGCAAATCCTCGAGACCGTCGATCCGCGAGAGCTCGGCGCGAACCGAAGCCGAACCGCGGAAGCCTTTGGTGTACCAGCCGCACCACTTGCGCATCTGGCGCCAACCCATCGTCTCCCCAAAGAACGCAACCAGCCGCCCGGCGTGATCCTCGAGAATCCGGCCGATCTCGCCGAGATTCGGAGGCGTGTCTGGCTCTTGCCCATCAAAGACCTGCGCCAGCTCGCGAAACAGCCAGGGGCGCCCCAAGCAACCGCGGCCAACGATCACACCGGCGCAGCCGGTGTCGCGCATCATGCGCAGGGCGTCGAACGCTTCAAAAATGTCTCCGTTGCCAAGCACCGGAATGTCGAGGTCCTCGACCAGGCGCGTGATTGCCGCCCAGTCAGCTTCGCCCGAATAGAGCTGGTTCGCCGTACGCGCGTGAAGACCGATCGCGGCCGCTCCCTCTTCCTGGGCTACCCGTCCGGCGTCCCGGTAGGTCTCGAGATCCACATCGAGCCCCATGCGCACTTTGATCGTGACCGGAATATCCCCGGCGCTCCGCACCGCGGCTCGCACGAGCCGTGCGAGCAACCGCGGCTTGAGCGGAATCGCGCTGCCTCCCCCGGCGCGCGTCACTTTGGGCACGGGGCAGCCGAAGTTCATGTCCAAGTGATCGACCGCGTCCTCGCTCACCAATTCGCGTGTCATGGCGCCCACGTCGATCGGGTCCGAGCCATAAATTTGCAGCGAGCGCGGCTTTTCGTCCGCGTCGAAGCTGGCCAATTTGTGGGTCAGGCGATTGCGCATCAAGTAGCCGCGAGCCGTAATCATCTCCGACACGTAAAGCCCCGCACCAAACTCCCGACACAGGCTCCGGAACGGCGCGTTGGTAACGCCAGCCATAGGCGCCAGAACGACCGGCGGCCAAACTTCGAGCGGCCCGATGTGGAGTTTCGGGAACTCGCCTTCGGCGGCGACGGGAACCTCCGCGTTGACCGGAGTTGCGACTCGGCCCGAGGACGTCATCGCCCGTCACCTTCCTGCGGCGGATCCTCGCGCTTGGGGTCGTCCGACTCGGGAACTTCCGGCAACGGGTCCTCGACCTTCGGCGCCACCGGGCCGAGCGGCGCGCTCGATTTTTCAACTCGAGCTGGATAGCCAACGCCGCCGAAGGCGGAAATCGTGTCGAGCAGGATCTCTCCGCGGGCTGCCTGGTGGCCGGTCCGGCGGTAGATGCTCGCGGGGGCTCCATTGTCCAGGTAGATGAACTGTTGGAAGCTCTGGCCACTGCGAATCCAGCGCGACCCGTCTTCGGCATCCTCCACCAACCAACGGTCGAGAACCGGCTCGAGTTCTGGCCCAAGATCGAGCACCACCAAGGGCCTGGACAGGTCCTCGATCTGCCCGAGCAGCAAGGCCGCCAGGACGGTGTCTGCGAGCGGGCTGAGGCTCAGGACCTGCGGTCGCTCCGGCGTGCTTTGAGTTGCAAAGCCCTCGCCGTTCAGCCGTCGCTCAAGCCGCATGCGTTGGGCCTGCCAGACGCCGCGCAGCACCAGCTCTTCGCCGCCGGACAGGTAACGAATCGAAAAGCCCTCGATCGTCCCTGCTTGGATTCGGATCGCGATCTCGACTTGCTTGCCGGCCAAACTTGCCGTCGGCGGAGAGACCAGAATCGAAAGCAAAGAAATCGACCCGTCCTCGGCTCCGACGACGGCAAAGCGCTCAGCGGAAAGCCGCAGGCCCAGGCTGCGGGTCTCGACGACCCCCGTCAGCAGCGGACGCCCCTCGGGGAGCTTCAACTCCGGAACCGCAAGCGGAAGGGCGTCGCGTTCACGCACGGCGGTCTGCTGGGCGCGCAGCTGGTTGAGGCGAGTGGTCAAGGTGTCGCGATCCAAAAAGCGCCCGCGCACAAAGACGGCGCTCGGATCCCGGAAGCCTCTCAGGCTCTCGCGCGGGTCGAGATCCAGCAGAACCAGATCCGCGACCCGACCGGGAACAATCCGCCCGCGACGGTCCTGCTCGCCCACGAGCTTGGAAGCTTCTGCCGTCGCGAGGCGCAAAACCTGTTCGGAGGCAATTCCCGCGGCCACCCAACGATCGAGCTCATCCAACAGCGAACGACCGGGCAGGACCCAGGAAAGCGGGGCCCCCGAACCGGGCAGCAACGGAACTTCGGCGTCGTATAGACGCTTCAACAGCCCCGAGCGCTTGTCCGCCACCCGAGCTGCTGTCTTTGCGAACTGCTCGTCGAGCGACGGTTCGCGCGCGGCCCACTCGGCTAGCCACTGGGCTTCGTAGAACGTGCCCAACCAACCCAGGGCGGGATCTTCGGGGTCGGCCGGCGTCGCGCGGCGCTCCGCTTCGCCTACGACGGGGACCAAAGCCGCTCCCGCATCCTGGATCAACTGGACCCCGGCATCGAATGCACCGGGCTGAGCAAACAGCCAACTCACTCCATCGGGCAGCAGCACATCGAGGCCGAGCAACCCATCGAAGCCTGCTTCGAGGGCGCCCGCCAAGCTCAGGGACTCGGGCAGCAGGCCCCACACCGGAAGGCCCACTTGTTCGGCGTAGTCTCCGAGCGCGCCGACGAGCGCGGCCGGGAACTTGGGCTGAACCGAAAAGAAGTCGACCTTGAAGGAATCGGCCAGCGCGATCATGGCCTGCTGAAGGTCCCCAAGCGTTGCGATCGCCACCGCGGCGGACGATTGGGGCGGCTGCCCGTCGAGCACGGCACCCGCGGTCAGCAGCGCCGGGCCAGGCGTCAAGTCGCGATGCTCCGGCGCGCGCAGCAGCGCGGTCACCGAAGCGTCTCCGCCAAGGTCGCGTACGCAGGTCACGCCATGGGCCAGGTACAGCAGGTCGTGCTCGGGATCGAAGCTGACCATTCCGTCGATCAGCCCCGGTGTGAGGTGCCGGCCGGAGCCGTCCAGCACCCGGGCGTCCTCGGGGATTTCGATGTCGTTCCCGACGGCCGCAATCAGCTCATCCTCGATCAGGACCGTAGCCACCAGGGGCTCGGCACCGGGATCGCCCATGTGCACGGTCGCACCGACAATCGCGATCAGGTCCAAGACAAAGGCAGAAGCAGAAACGAGCATGGACGTTCGAGGCAGGGGTCGGGTGCGCCTGGATCAGGCCGGACGAGGGGAGCCGAGCCGCGTCGCGCGGATTCAGAGCCCCTCGGGAGGATAGCGATCCGGGGGTACGGCCTATCATCGACTGCGATGGCAAACGCACGAGGAAAGACGGCAGAACTTCCCCTGGTCTGGCTGGCTGACGACCGCCTGGAACGTGGACCGTGGGTCTACGGCCGCCGAGTCGGCGATGTGGCCCAGGGGACCGAACCTGGCGACCTGGTCGAGGTCCATGACGCCTCGGACCGTTTCGTGGGACACGCCCTGTGGAATGGCTGGAGCGACGTGCGCCTGCGCTGGCTCTCGCGGGGCAAGCGCTCGGACCTCGGCCGGCCGCGCGAGTTCCTGACCCGCCGCCTGGCGGCGGCCGACCGGCTGCGCCGCCGCACCCTGCGCCTGGAAGCCGTCACGGATGCCTACCGGATCGTCCACGGCGAGGGCGACGACCTGCCAGGCCTGGTCATCGACCGCCTGGGCCCGGTCTTGGTCGTCGAATACCACGCCCTCGGCTGGTTTCGGATGCGCGAGGACCTGCTGGCCGCCCTCGGGCAGCTCCACCCGGATCGACCGGTGGTGGAGCGAATCGCGCCCTCGGCGATTCGCTCGGAAGGCTTCGGCGACCGGGATCTTGCGAGCCTTCCGCCTCCCCCCGAGAAGCCGATTTGGATCCACGAACACGAGGTCGCCTTCCTGGCTACCCCCGGGACGGGCCACAAGACGGGCTTTTTCTGCGACCAGCGGGACAACCGCCTGAAGGTCGCCGGCCTGGCGCGGGACCGAAATGTGCTCGACCTGTGCTGCAACTCCGGCGGATTTTCAATCCATGCCGCTGCCCGCGGAGCCCGCCGGGTCACCGGCGTCGATTTGGATGAGGTCGTGCTGGACCGGGCCCGGGCCTCGGCTGCCGAGAACAAACTGTCCGTCGACTTTGTCCACGCCGACGCCTTTCCATTTCTGCGCAGCGAGTTAGCGGAAGGCAGCGCCTTCGACTTGGTCATCGCGGACCCCTCCAAACTGGCCTCCGGGCGAGCTCGGGTCGAAGAAGCGTTGATCAAGTACACCGACCTCAACGCGCTGGCGATCCAAGCCGTCCGGCCGGGGGGGCTTCTGGCCACGTTCTCGTGCTCGGGAGCCGTCGATCTACCCGCGTTCCTGGGTACGGTCTTCGCCGCCTCCCGGCGGGCTGGCCGGGAATTGAAGCTTTTGGAGGTTCTGGGCGCCGGTCCGGACCACCCCCAACGACCCGACTTCCCGCGCTCCAGGTACCTGAAAGGGGCCATTTGCGCGGTCGACGGCTGACCGTCCAGGTTCCGTCCTCGGGTCTTCGTGCACCTTCCCGGGCCCCCAAGGGTGGAATCCTGGGAACAAGTGGGGCATCCTGGTTCGCCAGACAACAAAGCGTTTGCCCTCAAGCCAACGCACCGGGCGTCTCGCCCGGCACCTTCTCCTCCGCCCCCCCCTCGCCCGGCTCCGTGCAACCGGGCGTTGAGCGCCCGCCCCCCGGCGGGCGTGCGTGTGTCGGGAGCTTTTTTTTTCCCGAGGGCAGATTCTCCGCCCCCCCCACCGCATCGGTTCCGCTTCTCCTCGACTCCATGAGCCTCGCCAGTCAACTCCGCGCTTCGGAATGGTCCGACTTCGAAGCCGCCTGGGCCCAGCTGATGTCCGGATCCGATCCGATCGACCAAGCGCTGGCCGCCGTCGACGTGGCCGGCGAACGCAAGCAGCTAACGCGCGTCCTTCCGCTCGTCCGGGAATACTCCGACGTCCTCGAAGCTGCTAGCCGCTCCAAAGAAGCCGCCCAGCTGCTGGGTCGTGCGCTGCTCGCAGGCGGCCCTCCCGGCGAACTCTCCGTGCGGTTGTTCCGGACCGCGGAAGCCGCCTGGGGGAGCGAGCCCTGGTGGGAGGAGTACGCGCGCCTAGCCGACTTCCACGAAGCGACCGCCGACGTGCGCCGTTCCTGGAAAGCTCTCAGCCAACTGATCGGCCTGGGCGAGGGAACGGTGGTGTTCCACCGCTCCGGTTGGGGCGCTGGACAGGTCACCGAGCTCGAGCTGGCCAAGCTCGAAGTCCGCGTAAAATTCCTGAGCGGGCGCCGCGACTGGTTTCCGATCAAATCGATCATCGAGACTTGCGAAGTGCTCGACGAGCAAGATCTGCGCTCGGTGCTCGTTCGCGAACCCGACGAGCTCCAGCGCATGCTCCGCGAAGAACCCCTTGAGGTTCTTTCTCGCGTCGTTCGCCGTTACGGCGACCGCGTGAAGATTTCGGTGCTCAAAAGCGCCATGTCGCAAATCCAAATTGAAGGTCCAACCTTCAACTCCTGGTGGCGCAAGGCCCGCAAGGCCGCCGAAACCAGCAACCACGTCGAGGTCACCGGCACCGGAAACAACTCGCTGGTTCGCCTGCTCGAAGAAGCCGCGGATCCGGCCGAATCGATGAAGCGCCAGCTGCGTCTCTCGAAGAACCTAGGCGCGGCGCTCACCCGCGTGCGCGACCTGTCCACCGGTGAGGGCCTCAACGACGAGCTCAAAGAAGCCGCCTATTCCTCGCTCGAAGCTCTGGCCGAAGCCGAGGACGAAGAAGAGTCGAGTCGCCTCTCGACCTGGCTCCTGCTTCGCTCGGGACGGGGCGCGACCCCCGAGCCCCTGCGCGAGCGCCTGGCCGCTGCCGCCGCAGCGGAAGCTCCGGAGGATCCGGCAGAGCCCAGCGAACTGTGGAAGTTGTTCGCCAAGTTCCCCGGCGCCCGGGATCAAGAGGCTGCCATCGACCTGCTGCGCGAGCTCTATCCCGAGGACGCCTGGATCGAGGAAGCCGCCAAGAACCTGTTCCATGCCCCCCCCGGCATGGTTCGCGCACTGGTCGACGCGCTGTTGACGGCCAAACGCCACGAGGTTCTCTCCAAAACCTACATGGCTCTTTTGATCCGCCCGACGCGCAACCCGACGCTGTTCGTGGCCGCAGCCGAGCAAGCCGAAAATGGCAAGATCGAAGGCGACTTCCCCGCCGAACTTCAGCGCCTGCACTCGTTCCTGCTTCTAGCTCAGCACCTGGCCGAGCAGGCCGGCGCGGACGTCTTCCGCACCCGGGCCACGGCGCGTCTGGTCACACTTTTGACCGGCGGCGAACCGCCGCTGTTGCAGACCCTCCTGGAGGGCGCCAAGCGCAACGAAGTGAAGAACTTCATGCCGATGATCTCAAAGGGCGTGGACGGAGCGATCGATCGCACCTTCACACACATCGCCGTGTCCATGTACCCCGACATCTTCCGCGACGGCAGCCGCCCGTTCTGGGAAGAAGAGAACACGACCTGGACCAGCCGCACGGGCCTCGCCAAGCGCGAGAACGAGCTGCGGGATCTCCGGGAAGTGAAGATCCCGGCCAACTCAGAAGCGATCGGCAAGGCCGCTTCCTACGGCGACCTCTCGGAGAACTCCGAGTGGGAAGCCGCCATGGAAGAGCAGCGCAACCTCACGGCGCGTGCCATGGAGATCGAAGAGGAACTGCGCAAAGCGCACCTGATCGAAGATGCCATGATCCCCCAAGGGGTTGTCGCTCCCGGAACGGTCGTCTGCTACCGCGAGGTGGACACCGGCGAAGAGCGCCAGGTCCGCATCATGGGTCCTTGGGACTCCGAGGCGGACAACGACATCTCCTACCGCTCCCCGGTCGCCCAGGGCATGCTCGGCAGCCGCGAAGGCGCCAAGGCCACCCTGAGCCTTCCCGGCGGAACCAAGGAAGTTGAAGTCGTGTCCGTGGAGCTCGTCGCCCTCAAGTAGACGGCCCCTCGGAGGGCCGGTCAGCAGGCACCCAAGAAGCCCGCTTCGCTCTTTCCGGGGCCAAGCGGGCTTCGTGTTTTTCGCACGTTCTGCACGCCCCGCCTCCGGTCGAGCTCAGAACTGGATGCGATGCAGGTCTAGCCGTCGCGTTCCCGGCCGTGAAGCGATGCGGTAGGACAGAATCAGCTCGGCACTTCCGTCGCCATCTGCGTCCGGCAGCAGAATCTGGTCCAGCCTGCGACCCCCGCGCAGGTCGAGCTGAATCGTAGCGCTCGGGGAGGCCCCTTCGGTTTGGGCGCGCACCTGCTGCACCGCGACGTCGCCCACGAAGGCTAGCAAACGGTCGGTGTCCCAAACGTCGCCCTCGGTTTCGAACAGTTGTTCGCGCAGCAGGGCTTCCATTTCGTCTGGCCCCAGCACCAGGTCGCTGCCGCCACGCCCGCGGTAGATCTCAAGCACGTCGCGGTCTTCGCTCAGCAACAGGAGCTCATCGCGACCGTCCCCGTCGAGGTCGGCGCTCTCGGCGTCTCGAAAACGGCTGGAGGCACCCCGAAAGCGTTGGAGCAACGCGTAGGGATCGCGAATCACCGAGAGAATCGGTGGCAGGCGCAGGCGCAGTTCACGGGACCTGAACGGACGCGTTTCGAATCGCCCTTCGCCCTGCGCCCGATAGGCACCGGCCTGAATCGGGATGTCCCATTCGGAAAACAAGCCGAGGATCAAACTGGGCAGGGCCGGAATCTCAAGCCGCAGCAGGACCAATTCAGGTTGTTGATCGTCGTCCAGATCCATGAACACCGTGCCCGTGATCGGCTCGGCGCTCTTCAGAACGGTGGAGGGCTGTTCGAACTGAGGTCCCGAGCCGGTTCCGAGGAAGACCCACAGCTTGCGGCCCTGGAAGACCACGAAGTCCGGCAGGCCATCGCCGTCCAGGTCGCGGCGCTCGACGGTGGCTTCCGATTCGAATTCGAGCGCCCGGCCGGTCCCAAGGCTGCTGGGCCGGCTTTCGTTGTCGCGGAACAAGGAAAGGTCCAAGACGACGCTGGGGTCCCGCCCGAAGCCTTCGCCAGAGCCTGCCAAGTGATAGGCAACGCGTTGCTTTTCGCGAACGATGAGGTCCGGAAGGCCATCGCCGTTTAGATCTTCCAGCTCGAGCTGGGGAACGACCAAGCTCGACCGCATGCGATAGGAAAGGTCCGAGTCCTCGAACTCGTTGCCAAGCGAGGTGCGTACCCCGATCGAGCCGCCGCGTTCAAAAACAAGCTCGCCGTCTTCCCCCACCCGGTTCCAGTAAAGACCTATGGAATCCAATCCCGGCAAGCTGAGGTCCGGGCGGCCATCTTCGTCGACGTCGGTCAAAAGTGGCACCGCGAGCGGAACTCCGGTGTAGAGGTCGAACTTGGCGCGGCGCAAAACTCGCTCGGCCTCGACTTCAAAGCCAGCTTCGGTCGAGGGGAACCTGAAGAACCCCTCAGGCCCTGAAACCCACAGATCCTCCGGCCGCCCGCGCTCGGCGGGCGCAAAGGCAAACAGGCTGCGCCCCGGATCGGGCAAGGTCGCGCTGAATTGCTCGGACTCACCAAAGCCCAGTTGCCCAGCTTCGTCCGGCGTCAAAGGCAGAATCGCGACGCGACCGCCGGTTCCTACGGCGACCAACCGCTCCACCTCGCCCGCGTCACTGACCTGCAGATGGGCCACGACCAGACGGGTTGTCAGAGTCGAAGCCGCGGGAGTCGGATCGGCTTGGCTCGCCAGGCCGGCGAGCAGACCAAGGACGGCGCCGCTCACCAGCACAGCTCCACCAGGCGCGAACGCTCGCGCAAAGCCACCAGATCCCGTTCGCCGAACGCACCGCGCCTCACGAACACCTCCGCGCTGTCTTCCAGCGATCGCGTCCACAGTGGCCTCGGATAGGGCTCGAACAAGTCCTTGCCCGGTCGATACCCGACCAACTTCATGGAACCGGCGGCGTCGCGAACCAACAGTTCCGTCACGTTGTCGCCAGTCGCGTCCGGCACCAGGCGAACCAGTCCCTTGGCCGCACCGGTGTCCATGGCGACCCGCTCCACGAGCACCGGGCGCCGGGCGAACGTCCCTTGGTCGTTGCGATACACGTACAGCTCGAGTTCGATGCGTTTTGAGTCGCTGGTCAGTTGAGAGAGCAAATCAGGTCGAACGGCCCCCAGGACCAAATCTAGGTCTCCATCGCCGTCGAAGTCGAGCAGTTCGCGCTCGAATAGGAACCCATCGAGGACCAAGACCCCGTCGGGTTGATCGGAAAACGGCCCCTTCGAAGCGGCTTCGCCGGTCTTTTGAAGATGAATCAAGACCTGGGTGCGCGTGTCCTTCGACCGCTGGTCGCCGGCGGTCAGGATCCAGTCGCTAGCTCCATCTCCGTTCAGGTCGGCCAACATGCTGGCGTAGGACACGTCCAGCGAACGTTGCTCATCGAAGGGCACCGGAGAGCCCACTGACTGGGCCGGCGCCAGGCTGTCCGCCCGCTGGCGCCAAACCAGCAGCGAAGCGTCGGTCTGCGCCACCAGGTCCAAGCGGCGATCGCCATCGAAGTCGAGCAAGAACGGAGCCGGTAGTTCGTGGGAGATGCGCAGCAGCGGTTCTTCGGCCAGCTGCACTCCGGCTCCCAACCCGCTGGTGACGCCTGCCTCGAGGCTCAGCGTCGCATCCCGTACCCGGTCGGTGAGGCGCCGAGCTTGACCAGGCACCGGCAGCGCTTGAATCGCATCGAACCGGACCCCCTCCTCCGTGCGGCGTTGAAAGGCCACGCGGAAACGCCCCGGCTCGGGCAGCACCAGGTCATCGAGTCCGTCGCCGTTCAAGTCGACCAAGCTGCGCGGCAGGTGGAGCACTTGGTCCGGACTCGGTGCGAGCCACAAAAGGTCGATGTCGAGCAGCTTCGCGAACTGCGACTCGGGCGGCGCGGAGGGATCCAAGGCGAAGGCGCCTCTGCCGGAGAGCAGCAAGATCTCGGCGCCAGCGCCGGGTCCCAGCTCCCCCACGTCGAATCCGATGACGTCGCCGGGAAGCTCGATGGTCTGGGCGCCGGGCACGTCGAACGCAGCCGGCCCCTTGCGCAGGAAGATCCGCAGTCGATCGCGGCCTTCCTCGGGCCGGGTGAGCACCACGAGGTCGCGATCCCCGTCGCCGTCGACGTCCCCCGGCGCGAAGCCAAGCAGCTCGCCATCCAAGGGGACCGTGGCTTCCGCCACCAGCCCTTGAGCAGAGGCCACGCCGGAATAGGTCGCGAGCAGCAGGGTCGCCTTTGCGGCGGGACCCCATCGAAGAAACAGTGTTTTCATTCGGTCAACTCCACGAGCCGATCGGTATCCCCTCGGCCAAAGTCGATCAACCACAGGAAGCGCCCGCGCCAGGCCACCGGCGTGCGCTCGAAGGCAAACAGTCCCAGCAGGAAGCTCCATTCCGAACGACCGGTTCCGGTTCGTTCGCAGCGAAACACCAGCGGAATGTGAATCCGATGGAACGCGCGCTCGCGACTGGAGACGCGGCCGCGAACAGCTCGCGGGGGCTCGCGGCCCGCATCCCCCGCAAGTTCCAGGTCCAGGCTCTTGCCCGGCTGGGTCTCGCGAATCAGGTCGAGCAATGCCTGGGGCGCACGCAGGGGGGCGCCGTTCACCGAGACGATCAAGTCCTCAAAGGTCACGCCCGCGCTGCGCCATGGACTCGCCTTGGAGAGCCCGATGACGACCGCGCCGGCCCCGGGCGCCAGTCCGGCCCGGTGAGCTTCCACTTCCGTCGCGCTGCGCAGGACGATGCCCACGTGTTCGGTTTCCTCGAAGACCACGCTCTCGGCGCGTACGCGCGGCGCGATGCGCTCCGCCCAGACGATCTCCGTTTCCAGTTCACGGCCCGCCCGGTCAAAAATCACCAGCCCGCCTATTCCGGGAGTCGCAGCCAATTCGGCGGCGGCCCAGTCGCTGGGCCAGCCGAGCGGCAGGAACTCCGCCTCTTCCGAAACCGCAACTTCAAGCAACAGATCGCCCGGACGCAGGTCGGCCGCTTGGCCCGGGGAATTCTCGACAATGCGCAAAACGCGCAGGCCTTCGCCTCCGCCGGTCAACGCCTCGAGCGTGTCTTCCGCCGCGCCGACCTCGACGCCGGAAAACGCACCCAGCGGCAGTTCGCGCCGCGCGGATTCGTCGTCAGGTTCCTGGGCCAGACCCAGGGGACGCTCGAGATCCCCGAGCACGGGAAGTTCCTCGGGCAGCGGTGTCGCGCACGCGCCGAGTCCGGCCAGCGAGACGGCCAGCCAAGGGCTGCGCCCAGGTCGAGTGAGGATCTTCATCAAGCGAAGCGTCGGGTACGGAAACGAAGGAATCCGATCAAAAGGCAAACCACGATCCACACGGCCGGCACAAGCAGCGCGGTGGCGCCGTGGTCGAAGGTCGCGTTGGCTGCACCGTCCAATTGCGTGGCGGCCGTGTCCATCGCGGAACGCTCATCGAGGAACGAGGGCAGGTAGGTCGTCGGCAACCACGCATCCGCTTTCAACGGCGCCAGAAAGCCGCGCGCCAAATCCAAGCCCAGCCAAACGGCGAGGGACAGGCCCAGCGCTCCAGCGGCATTGCGCAGCAAAGACCCCACGGCAAAGCCGATCGCGGCGGCCGCGGCCAGCGGAAGGAACGGCGCGCGCAGCGCTTCCCAAAAGACCGGCCAGGCCTCGCCCGTGGAGAGCAACTCGAAGCGGTTGCCGTTGGGGAGGAGTTCATACAGCTCGCCGAATTCGGAGAGGTTGCTCGCAAGCAGCGTGAGCGCCCCCACCAGCAGCAGGTAGCCAAAGCTCGAGGCACCCATGGCCAGCGCGGATTTCGCGGACGCGATGGCACCCCGGCCCAGCGGACGCGCCACCAGATTGCGCAGGGTTCCGCGTCCGTCCTCGGCGGCCAAAAGCTGACTCGAAAAGCCCACGACCAAGATGGCGAGCGCGGGAAGCGCCCGGACCAGGCCGTCTGCCACCAAAACAAAGGCGGTCGTCTCGGTGTCGCTGGCCAGGGTTCGAGCCGCGACTTCGTCGCTCCCTGCCCGGAGATCTGCGAGATCTCGCCAAAGCCCGATTCCGGCGAACGCCAAAGGCACGAGAAAGACAGCAAACGGCTTGGCCAGCCGCACCGCGTCGTGCCGGAACACGCGCCGAAAACCACCGCCGGGGGCCAGGCTCTTCAGGCCCTTTTGGGGTTCCGCCGGCGCCGTTTGAGGGGATCCCGTTGTCCCAGCGGGCGCCAGCGCTCGCCCCTCGACCTGACCCTCGCTCGCGTGCAGGTAGAACTCCTCGAGCGTCACCGGACGCGGCGTGAAAGACTCGACGGGCAAACCGGCGCGCACCCAGCGCGCCAGGCACTCGGCCGGCTCGCGGGCTCCCATTTCGATCTCGAATTCGCCGGATTCCTGATCGCGCCCGCGGATCCCAAAGCCGTCGCGCTCCAGGGCTTCGCGCAATCGCTGACTCTCCGGCGACTGAACCAAGTACCGGCGCCGCGGATCGGCGAGCAGATCCCGTCGATCGCCTTCGGCCACGACAACCCCCTCGCGAAGAACGACGATGCGGTCGACCAGCTGGGTCACCTCTCCGAGTTGGTGGCTGGAGAGCAACACGGCGCGGCCTTCCCGATGGGCCAGATCCGACAACAGATCGCGCATCTCCGCAATGCCGTCGGGGTCGAGTCCGTTGGTCGGTTCGTCGAGCAACACGTGGCGCGGGGAAGCCAACAGGGCTTGAGCGATCCCGAGCCGCTGGCGCATGCCCTGGGAGTAACCACCCACCGAGCGGTCCGCGGCGCCGGCCAACCCAACCTGCTCGAGTCGCTCGCCGGCCGCCGATCGCGCCTCGGAACGGGAAAGGCCCGCGAGCCGGCCCAGCTCGATGAGGTTGCGACGGCCGCTCCACCTTTCGTGGACCCGGCACTGTTCGATCAAGGCCCCAACTCGCGACAGCACTTCGAGCCGCTGGCGCGTGGGGTCGAACCCGTCCACGCGGATCGTGCCGCCGGCCGGGCGCGCGAAGCCCAGGACCGCGCGCAGGGTGGTCGTCTTGCCAGCGCCGTTGTGCCCCAGAAAACCGGTCACCCGCCCGTCGGGGATGTCGAAACTAGCGCCCGCTAGGGCCCGATGCCGCCGGTAGCGCACGCGCAGGTCGCGGATCTGGATAGCCATAGGGGGAGGAGCGTAGCGGGACCGGACGCTGAGACCACGATCCCCCAAAAGTCGTGGCCGAAGGCAGCAGCTCGCCCTGGGAATCCGGTGGCTGGGGCGGGCCTCCCTGGGCCGGAGCCGGGACCCTCCGGCGCCCCCGCCCGGGGGCTACGAGGCGGCCGATTCCGCCCCGCTTGGGGGGCCTGACCCCCTCAGGGGCCCCAGAGAGGGGTTGCATCAGGCCTTCATGATGTTATGATCGCCGCCTTATGCTGATGACCCAGCGCGACCTCCCGGCTCTGCTCAAGCTGCTAGCCGACCCGATCCGTCTACGGATCCTGGCGCTCCTCGAGCGCGAGGAGCTGGCGGTCGGCGAACTGGTGCGCGCCCTCGGGCTTGCCCAAAGCCGAGTCTCCAACCATTTGCGTCCCCTGCGCGAAGCTGGCCTGCTCGCCGAGCGCCACGCGGGCTCTTCCAACTACCTGCGCTTCGCGCCCGCCGGAGACCTCGAGCGCAACCTGTGGGAAGCCGGGCGCCCCGGACTCACCAGCCTGCCCGAGCACGGAGCGGATCTCTCGCGCCTCGAAGTCGTCCTGGCAGCGCGACGCTCGAACACCGACTTTTTCGATCAGCTCGCCGAGAACTACGACACGGTCGCCGGCGACTTCGCCACCGGCCAAGCTCGCCAGCGCGCCATCAGCCACTTGATGCCCGCGGGCTACACCGTGGCCGACGTCGGTTGCGGAACCGGCTACGTGGCCGGGGCGCTGAGTTCGGTTGCCGACCGGCTGATTCTCATCGATGCCTCCGAGGGCATGCTCGAGGAGGCCGCCCGCCGCTTGCGCGACTCGACCTGCGAACTTGAATTCCGGCGGGGCACGCTCGCTGCGTTGCCCCTGGCCGACGGCGAAGTCGACGGAATCGTGGCCGGCATGGTCGCCCATCATCTGCCGAGCCTCGAGGAGCCGCTTCGAGAACTGCGGCGCTGCCTGCGACCCGGAGGATCCTTGGTGCTCGTCGATCTGCTGCCCCATGGGGAAAGTTGGATGCACGAAGCGCTAGGCGATCGCCATCTGGGTCTCGTTCCCCGCGACGTCGTACGAGCGTTCGAACGCGCCGGGTTCGAGTCCGTGGTGCTCGACGCGGTCGACGATCGCTATCGACCGGCGCACCCCGAAGCCAAAAGCGTCGAACTCCCGATGTTCCTGGTCCGCGGTCGTGCGCCAGCCGCCTAGCTGTTCCATCCACTCACCTCCAACCGGCCAGCGTGTCGGTTCCGTTCCTTCCCTTCTCTCTTTCCACAACCGAAAGAAACCCCACTCTCCATCATGACTCCCCAAACGCAGACCAAGCTCGATTACAAGGTCAAGGACCTCGCCCTGGCCGAATTCGGCCGCAAAGAAATCCAGATGGCCGAGGTCGAGATGCCCGGCCTGATGGCGCTCCGCGAGGAGTTCGGCAAGAGCCAGCCCCTCAAGGGCGCGACCATCACCGGCTCGCTGCACATGACCATCCAAACGGCTGTGCTGATCGAGACGCTGACCGCCCTGGGTGCCCGCGTTCGCTGGGCCTCCTGCAACATCTTCTCCACCCAAGATCACGCCGCCGCCGCGATCGTCGTCGGCCCGAACGGCACCCCCGCCGACCCGAAGGGTGTTCCGGTCTTCGCTTGGAAGGGTGAGACCCTTGAGGAGTACTGGTGGTGCACCCAGCAGGCCCTGACCTGGCCCGAGGGCGACGCCCCGAACATGATCCTCGACGACGGTGGCGACGCCACCATGCTGGTCCACAAAGGCCGCGAGTACGAGCTCGCCGGATCTGTGCCGGACGCCACCGACTCGGACCCCGAGGAGTGGCACGAGATCATCAAGCTGCTCAAGAAGAGCGTTTCGGAGTCCACCGACAAGTGGACCAAGATCGCTGCCGGCATCAAGGGCGTCACCGAGGAGACCACCACCGGTGTCCACCGCCTGTACCAGATGCAGGAGTCGGGTGAACTGCTGTTCCCGGCCATCAACGTCAACGACGCCGTCACCAAGTCGAAGTTCGACAACCTGTACGGCTGCCGTCACAGCCTCATCGACGGAATCATGCGCGCCACGGACGTCATGCTTTCGGGCAAGGTCGCCGTCGTCTGTGGTTACGGCGATGTCGGCAAGGGCTGCGCCCAGTCGCTCCGCGGCCAAGGCGCTCGCGTGCTGATCACCGAAATCGACCCGATCTGCGCCCTGCAGGCGGCGATGGAAGGCTTCGAGGTGACGACCCTCGAGGACGTGGTTTCGACCGCCGACGTGTTCGTCACCTCAACGGGCAACAAAGACGTCATCACCGCCGATCACATGGCGAAGATGAAGCACAACGCCATCGTCGGCAACATCGGCCACTTCGACAACGAGATCGACATGGCCGCCATGGCCAAGGTGCCCGGCATCAAGAAGGTCAACATCAAAAACCCGGTCGAGCACGAGAACCAGGTCGACTCCTGGACCTTCCCCGACGGTCACTCCGTGATCGTGTTGGCCGAAGGCCGCCTTTTGAACCTTGGTTGCGCCACCGGCCACCCGAGCTTCGTCATGTCGGCTTCGTTCACCAACCAGGTGATGGCTCAAATCGAGTTGTTTGGCAACACCAGCAACTACGAAAAGGCCGTCTACGTGCTGCCCAAGCACCTCGACGAGAAGGTCGCGGCCCTGCACCTGGACAAGCTCGGCGTCAAGCTGACCACGCTCACCGACGAGCAGGCCAAGTACCTCGGGATCCCGCAGACCGGCCCGTTCAAGCCGGCCCACTACCGCTACTAAGCCTCCCGCGAAAAGCTCTCGCGGGGCATCCCGCGATGGCATCGGGCCCGTTCCCCTGTTCTTGGGAGCGGGCCCGAGTTCGTTCGGTCCGGGCGCTTTGGACACCAGCCATCGATTAGAGTCGCGCCATGAAGACCCTGATCCCGGGCGCGCTCGCCCTGCTGCTCTCCGCCTGCGCCAGTGTCCCGGAGGCAGCTCTCCAATCAGCCTCCACGCAGACCCAGCCCACTCGAGTCGAGGTCCGCACGGTGCCAGCCGGCGCTGTGGTCTTTGCCCTGCGACACGCGGAGGCCGAACAGGAAGGCCGAGACCCGTCGCTCACCAAACTGGGCCAGTCGCGCGCCGCGGCCCTCGCTCAACTCCTCGGTTCGACCGGGGTCACCCACCTGTCCAGCTCGGGCTACGCGCGGACCGACCAGACCCTGGCACCCTTGGCCGAACGGGCCCAAGCCGAAGTGGTCACCCTCGCACCCAGCGACCCCGCCGCGCTGCTGGATTGGATCGGAGAATTGAGTTCCGGCGACGTGGCGTGCATCGCGGGCCACTCGAACACGATCCCGGCTCTGCTCCAATCGCTCGGCGCCGACGTCTCGTCGATCCCGGTTCACGAACCCAGTGGAGAGCGGCGCTTCGACCACGACCGGCACGATCGGCTGTTTTGCGTCGTCGGCCTGGGGGACGAGAAGGTCCGGAGCTTCGAGCTCGCCCTCAGCGTCGCCTCCGAACACGCCCCCAAACGCAAGGCGGACTCCAAGCACGCGTGGTGACCCGCTGCTGTCCGTGAGTCGCTCCCCGAGAAGTTCGGCCGGCCTGATTGCAGGTGTCTTTTTGCTGACCTGCTTCGTTCAGCGCTTCAGCTTGCAGCTCTCGTTCCAACTGGACGACTACAACCTGCTGGCCGACCCAGCCCAGCTTTTCACCGCGCTGCACAACGCGCCCGGCGGGCCACAGACCTCGCACATGATGCGGTTTCCGGTGTGGATCGCTTGGACGCTGGTCCATGGCTGGCTGCCGGCCCCCCTGCCGGCCTGGCCGTTTCACCTCCTCGGGCTCCTGCTGCACGCAGGGACCGCGGCGCTGTTGACGGGTTTGATCCTGAGGCACGCCCCCCCTGAAATCGCGCGCATCGCCGCGGTGATCGCAGGCCTCGGCTACGGCTGCGGAGCCGGTAGCGCAGCCGCGCTGGGCTGGATCTCCGGTCACCCCGATTTGTTTGTGAACCTGTTTGGCCTGGGTGGCCTCGCGCTACTTGGGTCGGCGCGCGACTCGGATCGCCGCGGCTCACTCGCTTTGGGCCTCGCGCTGATCGCCCTAGCCCTGTTCTCCAAGGGGCCCGCGCTCCTGGTTCCGGCCCTGGTCGGCCTCGCGCTGATCGCCAATCCACGTCGCCAGCGGCTGAATCTCGAAGTCGCTGGTCTCGCAAGCATCACCTTGCTCTCGCTCCTGGCGAGGCGCCTGTACCTGGGGACTTTCCTTCCGACGTATCCCGGAGAGAGTTCGCCGGATCCCACCTGGCTGGCGGGTGGCCTGCTGCGTCTCGGCCAAGCCCTGGTCCCGTGGAACCGATCCGCCGAAGCAGCCGAGCTCAGTCCATGGTTGCTCGCCGCGCACTTGGACTCCGCCCCCGGACGCTTCTCGGCGCTGGTCGCGGCTGCCATTTTCCTTCCGCTACTGATCGGACTGTGGCTGGTGCCAAAACGCCGCGCCCTGCCGATTCTGTGCGCCCTCGCCGCCCTTTTGATTGCTGTGCTCCCCGGAGGCCCGATCGACGGCGGGCCCCATCGACTGGCCAATCCGACAACCAACAGCACGGCCCGCGCGATGATGCTTGCGCTGCTGGTGGTTTGGCCTCTCACGGGACTGGGTCTTGCAGCCATCGCTTCGAGGAAGCCGCTCCTTGGGCTTTTGGGAGCCCTCGCACTCGCCGTTCCCACAGCCGGACTTCACGCTCACGTCGTCCGCATCGAACGCAAAGCCGATCGGGTTCGAGTTCTCGAACGCCACCGAGTCCTCGAGGGGCTCGCCGACCTCGAGGCCTCGGTGACCGATGCTCCGCTCGATGAGCCGTGGCTCATCTTGCTCGAAGTTCCCCCGGACTCCTTCGCGGGGATCGCCCAGAACGGAGGGTTGTTCTCCAAGTCGTTCCTGCCGCCCTTCTTGGATCGCAGCGACCTTTTGCTCGAACAGGACACGAGTGTCGCGGCGCTGGTGACGCGTAGTTGGAACCCGAACCACCGCCAGCGGAATGCGCTGCTCGCTCCCCTCGATCCCGGGGCTCGGCTCTTGCTGCCGCGCTTCGATCCAGCCATGGCGCTGCACGATTCGGATCCTGAAATCCCAGTGGTTGCGATCGAAGATCTAGCTCCGAGAGCTCTCGCTGGCTTCGCCATCGCCCCTGCCCAAGCGGGCTCCCTGCGCCTGCTCCATGGGCAGCCTTCCGGCCAAGAGTCCGAGATCCAAATCCGGTTCGGAAAACCGGACCCTGAGAGGACCGCGGCGGTGGGCCTTCCTCGCACCCGCGAGTTTTTGGAGTCCCCGTGGACGCGCACTCGCCTTGGGGGACCCATGGGACCATCCCTCGCGAGCTTCACGCCGCTGACCGAACTGCCCAAGATCGAGTTGCAGCCCGTTCCCCGGGAAGGCGCTGCCAGTGAGCTGGTCTTTGCAGCCGACCGGGAGCCCGCGGCTCTTGTGAGTTGGCCCAGCGATTTTGCGCCACCGGACTGGCTGCGGTTCGAGCTGACCGTCCAGCTGTTCCATCGCCCTTTGCGCGCCTACTGCGATGTGCCCGCCCCGGGCGAATGGGCGTCCTCGCCCGCCCCCACCCAGGTTCAGCTCTCCCATTGGCACCTCCGCCCGGAGCTGAGCCCGGGTGAAACAGCCCCGCACGGAACACCTTGGGCCGCGATCGCGCCGCAACTGCTGACCCACGGAGGGCTCGACCGGCGGCACACGCGGCTCGTGGTCCATGGACTTCCGGAAGCCGGCCCGCCCGGTGCCTATTCCGATCCGCTGCACGTGGAGCTCGCGCCGTGAAGCCTGCCGCGGCGATCACCGGGCGGCTCGCGCCCAGCCCCACGGGCCGGCTCCACATTGGACATGCACGGAGTTTCTTGGCCGCCTGGTGGAGCGCGCGCTCCAAGAACGGGCGAGTGTTGCTGCGCATCGAAGACCTCGATCGCGATCGCTGCCGGCCCGAGTACACGGCAGGGATCTTCGAGGATCTCACCTGGCTTGGGCTCGACTGGGACGGCGAACCGCTCGTTCAATCGGAGGACCTCGAGCCCTATGCGGAGGCGGTTCGCCGGTTGCTGGAACAGGACCTCGCCTTCCCGTGCGTTTGCTCGCGCCGGGACCTCGAGCCCATTCAATCGGCGCCCCACGGCCGGACCGGCGAGCGCCGCTACCCCGGAACCTGCGCCCACAGATTTCAAAGCCTCGAGGAGGCCGAGCGATCCTGCGAGGTTCCGGTCGGCGTTCGGCTGCGCGTGGAACCGGGCAGCCACTCGATCCAGGACGGGTTGTTCGGGGACGTGCAGTTCGAGCCCGCGGAGGAATGCGGCGACTTCGTGCTCCTGCGTCGCGACGGGCAGATCGCCTACCAACTCGCGGTCTGCGTCGACGACGCCCGGCAGGGGATCAACCAGGTGGTTCGGGGGGACGACCTGCTGCCCTCCGCCGCCCGCCAGGAGCTGGTCCACCACGCCCTCGGCTCCAAGCCCCCGGCCTGGACCCACCTGCCCCTCGTCGAGGGACCCGGCGGGGACCGCCTGGCCAAGCGAGACGGCGGCTCGACCCTGGAGGAGCTCCGGCAGGCCGGCCTGGACCCCCGGGAGCTGGTCGCCTGGTGCGCGAGGAGCCTCGGAATCGAGCTTCCAAGCAACGAACGGGCCTCGGCGGACGAGCTGACCCGTGCCTTCCGCTGGGACCGGGTCCCCCTGCGGCCCGCCTCGTGGAGTCCCTCCCAGTAGCCAAACCGATCCCCCCTCTTGGGCTGGAGCTTGACCC
>CAZUCE010000048.1:0-28938 GCA_964619265.1 uncultured Planctomycetaceae bacterium | reverse complement strand
GCACCGTATTCCCGATCTAGCCGGGGGTGGTTCGCTTTGGCGCTGGATCAACGATCTGGTCCTGATGCGTGGGCGGAGGGCGAGCTGGAGAGGTAACTGCCCCCGGACCACCGGAACGGCGATGGCGAGCCGCCGGGCACCAAGCGCTCCAGCAGCACCGCCCGCTCGCCCAGTCCGGTCAACACCAGGTCGCGGTCGCCGTCCCCGTCCAAGTCTGCCGCCGCCAGCCCCCGCCACACACCGGCGCGCGCTCCAGTGCATAGGCCGGCGGTCTCCACGCGCACGAAGCGTTCGGGATCCCGTCGCCAAAAGTGCAGGTCCTGCGCCCGCGCCGAACCCAGCTCGCGCGCGACCGCGTCCGGATACACGTGACCGTTCGCCACCACCAAGTCCTCGTCGCCGTCGCCGTCGAAATCGGTGAACACGCAGCCCCAGCCCACCTCGGCGCGCCCCGCCGCCGCCAACCCAAAGCGCGCCGTTCCATCCCGCCAGCGCCGTTCGCCACTTGAGACGTGGAGCGTGTTCGTGTCGCGCGCGAAATTTGTGGTGAACAGATCTGGCAAGTGATCCCCGTTCACGTCGGTCACCGCGATCCCCATGGTCGCCTGCCCGTGCCCGTCGCCATTGCGCGCGAGCCCCGACGACTCGCCTGCTTCCTCTAGCGCAAACGGGTCACCCACCCTGCTGAAGTACACGCGATTCGGCTGACTGTCGTTGCCGAAGTACAGATCTAGAGCGCCATCCTGATCCAGGTCCATGGCCAGCACGCCGAGCGTTGCACGCGCCGGCCCGGCCTCGAGCTCGGCCGAACGATCGCGGAAGGTCCCGTCCCCTGAGTTTTCATAGAGACCATTGGGCTCGCCCTCGAGCCCGGCTGGGCCTCCGAACACACGCGTCCCAAAGAACGTAGAAGGCTCGGGCAAGTCACCGGGATCGAACTTCACATAGCGCGCGACCGCCAGGTCGAGATCGCCGTCGAGGTCGACATCGGCGAATGCGGCTCCCGAGGACCAACCTTCGTGCTCCACCCCAGCAACGCGAGCCGCGAGTCCACTGCCTCCGCCAAACAGCAGTGCGTCCGCGCCAAACGCCGCTACGAATACATCACAGCGCCCGTCGCCGTCGACATCGCCGGTCGCCGTGCCCATCCCGGCCCCGCGCCAAGGGGTCGATTTCGCCCCGCGAAACCCGAGGCTCCCGTCCCCGATCAACGTACTCGCGCCCTGACCTTGGAGCTCTTCCAAGCGCGCGGCTCCGGGCAAGAACACATCGAGCAGACCGTCGCCGTTCGCGTCGAACACCGCCAGCCCGCCGCCTTTGGCTTCTAGTATTTCCTGCGCTTCGATGGCCGGCTCGAGGATCGGCGACGCCTCCAATTCAACCCAGCGGTAGGCCATCGTGGAGGCCCCCCCCGGCGCACCTAGCTGGGGATCCGGATCGCAGGCGCCCAAGCCGAGCACCCAGCCGAGCGCCGGGACAATCGCACAACGCTTCATTGCGAATCAGCAGCGCTCCAACGCTCGTGCTCCGCGAACGCGGCCTGGGCGGCCTGCTCCTCACCCAGCTCGCGCAGAACACTGCCCAGCCGGAACCAAGCCACATGAAACGGCGGGTAAAGCTGAACGCATCGCTCGAGCGCCGTGCGCGCACCCGGAAGATCCCCGACCGCCGAACGCGCATCGCCCAGCCGCGCCCACGACTTTGCCAAGTCCGGCACGAGGTGCTGCTTGCCTTGAGCAAGAGCGGCCCGGTGCAACCCGATGGCCTCCTCAAACCGCTCGGCTGCGCGCTCCGGCTCGCCGAGGTCGAGATCGATCACCCCCAGCGCAAAGACCGTGTCACCTTCTTCGGGATTCAACTCGCGGTGCTCCACGAAGCTGGTTCGAGCTCCCTCAAGATCTCCCAAGTAGTAGCAGCACCAACCGAGGTAGTAGGGCACCGACTCCACGCCGTTCCATTCGCCGGGCGCGGCCGCCGCAGCCTCGAACCACGGCTCGGCGGCCGGATAGCGTTTGCGCTTGTGATGGGCGAGCGCGAACAGAAGCTCGGCCCGACCGGTCGGAAACTCCGCGGAGACAACCGGTTCCAGCAACCGCTCCACCGCCTCGAAATCGCCGCCCAGCAGAGCCTCTTCGGCTTGAACGAGCAGACTCGGATCCGGAATAGACCGTTCTTCCAGTGGGGCACTCCGCTCCTTTTCAGGGGCCGGCGCCGCCTCGGATCCGGAGCCGCAGGCCCCAAGGAATGCCAGCAGGCTCAGGCAAAGGGCTCGGTCGATTGCGTTCAAACTGTGTTCCAAAAAGAGGGGGCCGACCCTGGCCGTGAACGGCGCGGGGCACGCGCATGATGCCCGCGGGCCCGTTGGAACGGGAATCCAGGCACGGATGCTGGTACCGATTCCGGATGACCACCTACCTTCGGGACATCTGCTTCCCCAGGGATTTCTCGGCGAGCTAGGCTGAAACCACCCGGACCTAGGTCCAGGCCGCTCCCGACCTCACCTCTTTTTCTATATGGCGACCCCCGATTCCATGGCGATCCTAGATCTCCGCGATGCAGCGACCGCGGCTTGCTCTGCCCTCCTCGGACTCGTGCTCACGGCGCCCTCGCTCATGGCCAGCGACGTGGAGGTCCGAGTCCGCTCCAACGGCTCCGACGTCGTGGTGGCCGCGCCCGGCTCAACCGTCGCGTTCGATGTCGAGATCCAGTTGTCGGACGCAGCGAACGGCGGCCTCGCTGGATTCGCCTTTGACCTGGAATTCACCGGCGGTGCGCTCGCGCCGCTGACCGCCCCGACCACCGGCGCCATGGCGAACTTCGTCAGCCCGGTCGGTCTCGCCAATCCCGCCGGCTACGGCGGGACCCAGGTCGGCGGGCGGCTGGTCCAAGTGGGCGGCGCCCAAAACACGATCGGGAACTTCTTCGCTCCGCAGCCGACCGGCTCGGTGATCCAGAGCATCGCAAACGGCGGCGCCCCCGAACAGGTTGGGCTCGGCACGCTGACCGCCCCGCTTGCCCCGGGCGTGTACCTCGTGCGTCCGAGCGAGGTGCTGGCGAACGTGCTCGAACCAGGGCAAACCGGTTTCCCGTTTTGGCGTGTCGAGCCAGCCGAGGCCGGGCCAACCTCGGACCTCACGGTGATTGTGCCCGGATCGCTAACCGCCGACGTTGGCACCCTTTCCGTAACGACCGGTGGCCAGCAGGAACTTCTGCTCGACGCCGGCGCCGCCCAGGCCGGCCGCGTCTATCTGATGCTGGGCTCGGCGACCGGCGACGCGCCCGCAATTCCATTCGGTTCGATCCAGGTTCCGATTGTCTTCGACGCTTACACCCAGTTCACCCTGAGTTCGCCGAACAGCCCGCTGCTCGCGAACTCCTTGTCCCTGCTTGACGACTTGGGCAAGGGCCAAGCCTCGTTCGTCCTGCAGCCTGGATCTTCGCCGAACTTGATCGGCGCCACGATCTTTCACACCTACCTGCTGGTGACCCCTGCGATCGACTTCGCCAGCAACTCCGTCCAACTCTATCTGGTGCCGTGACGGACGGACGGCCGCCTTCGGGCAGCCGTTCGCTCCCGACTCGAATCCACCCGACTCCCTCAGCCCCACCCCATCCACCATGAAACGAGCCCTCACTCCGTTTGCCTTCCTGGCGCTCCCGCTAGCGAGCGTCGCAAGCGCCCAATCCTTCGACACCCAGTGGGTTGAATTCCAGCTCGACACCGGTCACTTCACCGGTACGACCGTCTCCAGCGGCCAGCTCGAAACCGATCTCGCCTGGGGCGACCTAGATGGCGACGGCGCCCCCGACCTGGTCGTCGTGCGCAAGCAGCCATTCACCTCCCCGGGCAAGCGCCCGAACCTGTTGCTGATGAACGAAGGCGGCAAGTTCGTGGATCGCACCAGCGAATTCGCGACGGCCTCCGACGTTGCTGGCGACCAAGGATTCCTCACACCGACCAACGACCGCGACGTGGTGTTGGTCGACGTCGACCTCGACGGTCTGCTCGACGTGGTCACCGCCACGACGATCTCCGACGGCGACCCGAAGCACATCGGGCACCCGCGGATTTACATGAACCTGGGTTCGAGCGCAGGAGCCTGGCTCGGCCTTGAGAATCAGGACGCGCGCGTTCCCCAGCTGCTCCACTTCGGCACCGGCAACCCCCAGAACCCGCGCTTTTGCTCGGTGGCCGCGGGCGACCTGACCGACGATGGCTTCCCCGACTTGTACTTCGGCGACTACGATTCCTCGGGAGCCGGCGGTGCCCAGCAAGCCGGCAACGAAGACCTGAACGATCGGCTGCTTATCAACGACGGCAACGGTTTCTTTACCGACGAGAGCCAGACCCGGATGACCCCGACGATGCTGCTGTCGGCCTTCGGCATGGCCTCGGTGATCGCCGACCTGAACGGCGACGGCTACAACGACGTCCTGAAGGACACGGCGCTCAACCCGCCCCAGTACATCGCTGCCACGTACAACAACCCGGCCAACCCGGGCACCTTCCAGGTGTTCGACGACTTCCACGTGGGCTTCGCGCCCTACCACGTGAACGTCGGCGACCTAAACCAGGACGGACGTCTTGACCTGATCTCCAGCGACGACGGCGACGACCGTTTCCGCCTCAACGAAGGCAACGATCTGTTCGGTCGCGTCCAGTGGAGTCAGGCCTTCACCTACTCGTTCCTCTCCAACGACGACGACGACGGCTTCTCGAGCAACAATCTCGTCGCCGACCTCGACAACGACGGCTGGCCCGATTCGCTGCACGCCGACGTCGACGTGGACATCCCGGGCGGCAACCGCCGCATGCACATCTATCACAACGTGTTCGACGAGGCCGGCTCGCCGGTCATGGTCGAAGAGCGCCAAACCGCCGGCGCGGGCTGGATCGGAGCCGTGGGCCTCACCCAGGCCGATCTGCGCGGCACCCACGATGTTGCGGCCCTGGACATCGATGGCGATGGCGACCTGGACCTCGTGATTTCCCGTGAAAACGGCACCGACGTCTACCTGAACCAACTCGACCCGATCACCTGCCAAGCGGACCTCGGCTTCGCCGGTCCCGGTTCAGTGGCCCTTTCCCTGTGCGGCGACGCGCTCGTGGACGGCGGAACCGCGACCCTTGCGGTCGATTCGAACCTGGCCAATGCGGGCGGCGTGGTCGCCATCGGCGCAAGCCTGAACCCGACCCCGCTGCTCGGCGGCACGATCGTTCCGCTGCCCGCGGATCTGGTCCTGCCGTTTAGCACCGACGCGGACGGACAGTGGTCCGTTCCGATCAACGTCGGTCCGACCGCCGCCGTCCTGTACATGCAGGCCGTGATGTTCGATGCCAGCCAAGCAGAGCTGTTCTCGATCTCCAACGCGATCGAAGCCGACTTCAACTGAACCTGACCGGCACGCCGGACGACCCGAAGGGGCCGTCCGGCCGATCTATTTCAAGCCCAGCCCTCCTACGCTCCAGCTGACATGAATCGCTTCGCCTCTTTGCCGCTCCTCGGCGCGCTTCTCGCGCTTCCGATCGCGGCCCAGGATTTCCAGCCTCGCATGGGCGAGCCCCTGAGCGGACTGACCCAAGAACAGCTCACGCGATTCGAAGCTGGCAAGGCCGAGTACCTGGCTGTCTTGAGCGAAGCAGACGGACTCGGTCCGATCTTCAATGATTCGGGCTGCGCCCAGTGTCACTCGACTCCGGCGGTCGGCGGGTTCTCGACCCGCAACGTCACACGGTTCGCCAAGGCAGCCAATGGAGGCCAACCCTTCGATCCGTTGGCTGACCTGGGAGGCAGCCTGCTGCAGAGCACCGGGCTCTCCAGCCTTCCGACCGTGCTGTGGGAACAAATCCCCGCTGAGGCCGATGTCATCATCGGCCGCAACACGCCGCACGTCTTCGGTGCCGGGCTGGTCGAGGCCATCGAAGACGCCGACTTTGTCGCCAACGAGCTCGATCCTCGCGACAACGGCATCGTCAAGTGGGTCGCGCCGCTCGAAGGCGGAGCTCCGCGCCCCGGCCGATTCGGCTGGAAAGCCGACGTCCCGACGGTGCTGCACTTCTCGGCCGACGCCTCCTTGAACGAGTTAGGCCTAACCAACCGGTTCCTTACCGAGGAAAACGCGCCGAACGGCAATCAGGCCACCTTGGACACCTACGACACGGTCGCTGACCCCGAGGACTCCACGGTTCCGGGAACCGGTCGCATCGATCGCCAGACGGATTTCCAGCGGCTCCTCGCCCCCCCGCCCCAGACGCCGAAGACCGGGATGGCCGGCGAAGCCATCTTCACGTCCATCGGCTGCGCGACGTGCCATCACCCGAGCTATACCACCGGCAGCTCCCCGGAGGCTGGCTTGTCGGGGGTCGAAATTCGCCCCTACTCAGACTTCTTGCTGCACGACATGGGCAGCCTCGGCGACGGCATCGTCTCCGGTACCGCGACGGAGCGGCTGATGATGACGCGTCCCCTGTGGGGCATTTCCTTGCGCCAGAGCTTCCTCCACGACGGCCGCGCCACCGGAAGCACTTTCGTGGGCAACCTGGACAGCACGATCCAGTTTCACGACGGCGAAGCCGCCTCCTCGCGCAATGCGTTCAACGGCTTGACCCAAGCGGAACAAGACGCTCTGTTCGCGTTCCTCGGCTCGCTCGGCCGCGCCGAATTTGACCTTGAGCACAACAACCGCGTCGATTTCTTCGACTGGGCGCTGCTCGAGCCGAACTTCACCGGCCCGGCTCCGGCACAGCCTCTGACGCCCGACGACGACGGTGCCATCGGAGACATCGATCAGGACGCGGACTTCGACCTGCGCGACTTCCTGATCTTCCAGCGGGCGTATACCGGTTGATCGCGCTCGCCTCGCTCGCGTTGACCGCCGGTCAGCTCGAGTTTGAACGCCCCTTTGGAGCGCCCCTGCCCCACCGGGCAGCAATTTCGCGCGCGGTGGACCTCCCAGATGGGACGCTGACCATCGATCGGACCGGAGGAGCCCTGGTCCTGAGTCGGGACGGAGCATTGCTGGGTGAGTTTGAATTTGGTTCCGACCTGCGCGACCTGGTCCTTGTCGAAGACAGCGTCGTCGTGTTGACCCAGGACGGCCGGCTCGTCGAACGCCAGCTTCCCTCGGGTGCACCGGTCGCTGACGCCCCCTGCGACGGACACGCTTTGGCGATCGCAGACGATCGGTCCTGGATCGTCGTCGCCGGAGGACAGGGCGAGTCGCTTCGCTGGTTCGAGTCGGTCGGAGCTCAGCCCAGCCGAGAGGTTTCGCTTCCGTTTCTCGCCCCAGTGAGCCTCAAATTCAGCCCGAGTTCAAACCAGCTAGCTGGCTTGTTCTTGGACCGAGAGAAGGCGTTGCTCCGGCCCCGGGCGCAGGAACGTCCCATGTCGCTACTGCTCGCGTTCAACCCCACAGCGGATGAGCCCTTCGAACTGGGTCAATCGAAAGTCGAGCGCTGGACCGCCGGGCCTGAGCACGACGCTGAGACTTCCGAGTTCCTGATCGGGACCGCGACGGGAAAGGTCCTCGGCTTCTCCCCGAGCGCCCCTGGAATCGCCCCGCGCCTGCGCGCGGAGCTGAACGAAGAGCTCACTTGGCTTGCGACGACCTCCCAGGGCTTTTTTTGGGCAGCGGGCGGGGGTCGCGTCTTCCAGGTCTCCACCGAGGGTGAGATCCAAAACTCCTCTCCGCTGGGCGCGGGGGTGGCCCTTCGCGGCGTACGCGATGTGCCGGACCCAGGACCCTTCAGCGAGGGCGAGCCGCTGCCGCTGCTGGTTTCGCGCGGGCGAGAAGTTGCCGAGGCCCGCCCGTCGGTTGCGATCGACCCGTTTCTCGGGCACGCGGCGCCGATTTCAGCGATCTCCGTCCTGGAGGGCCTAGTGCTGACCGCTTCGTTGGACGGCCGAGTGATCGAGTGGACCTATGAGCCAGAAGCACCCCGTTGGATCTTGGAGCCGACCGCTCAGCACGAGGGTTGGGTCAACGGTGCAGCCTGGAGGCACCGCGAGTTCAGCTGGGTCAGCGCTGGTCGGGACGGTCGGTTGCTGTTCGAGCCGGGTCCTTCGGGGGAGCTCCGGATCCACGCCGCCTTCGATGCGCCCATCACCGGCCTCGCCTCGGGGCCTTCCGGCTTCGCGGCCGCCACCGCGAAAGGTGAGCTTCACGCCTACGACCCGGCGGGAACCCTGCTATTCGAAGCGGACGCTGGAGCAGGCCTTGTGTTCCACGTGGCTTGGTCCGAGGGTCCAAATCCGCGAGTCCTTTCCGCCAGCAGCGAATTGCGGGTGTTCGATGCGTCGAGCGGCGAACTGATAGGCACCGTCGACGAATTTGGGGCGCCGATCACTTCTGTTCACGCAAGTCAAACCCATGTCGCGGCTGGGCTTGCGAACCGAGCGGTGCACTTATTCCGCCTCGGCGAATCCTCCGCGATCGAACTCGAGCGCACCTTGGGTCCGGCGAGCACCCGGGTTGAAGCCATCGCCGTTTCGCCGGATGGATCGAGACTCGCCTATGGCGACGGCCAGGAGGTCTGCCTCGTGGAATGGGCAACCGGAAAGGAACTCGGGCGCGTCCAACCGGAGCTGGCAATCACTTCGGTCGCGTGCCTAGCATTCTCGGACGATGGCCAATCCCTGTGGGCCGGCTACCAAGACGGCGAGCTGCTCCTCCTCCCGCTAGACCGGTAATACGGTGCCAGAGCAAAACGCACCGGTGAGGGGGATACCGTGCCAGAGCAAAATGCACCGCTGAGGCAGCCGCGGCGAAGCCGCGGCCCGGCAGCGAAGCTGCCGATACCTCAGCGGTGCATTTTGCTCTGGCACGGTATCCCCCTCACCGGTGCGTTTTGCTCTGGCACCGTATTACCGGTCTAGCGGGCGGTAGTCGATGGTCTCGCCGGGCTCGACGGTTGACTCGGCGGGCAGGACCGCGAAAGCCTCGGCGCTCGCGACCGTGACAAGGTCGGCGGAGCCGCGGTACACGAGGGGGTGCAGCTCGACGCGGCCATCGGCGCCGTGCTCGACCCGGCAAGGCAGGTTTTCCTGGCGCCAGCCGGCCGTTTTGGTCTTACCGAGCCACACGCCGCGGCGGACCTCGGCTCCCAGTTCCTCCCCCACGACGCCGGCCAACTTGGCAAGCACCGGCTTGACGAAGATCTCCATGCCGAGCTGACTGGAGACCGGGTTCCCGGGCAGGCCCAAGACCGGCTGCTTTCCACGTTTGCCGAACCAGATTGGTTTGCCCGGCTTGACAGCAACCTTGTGCAGCAGCGGCTCGACGCCCAGCGCCTCGAAGGTCTTCCCGACCAAGTCGTACTTGCCCATCGACACGCCGCCCGTGGTGATCAGCGCGTCCGCCAAACCCAGCGCCGTGGTGAACTCGGATTTCAGCACTTCCTCGTCGTCGGGGACGATGCCAACGCGCACGACTTCCAAATCGAGCTGTAGGCAACGCGCGGCGAGCGTGAGCGTGTTGCCCTCGCGGATTTGCCCGGGGCCGAGTGGTTCCCACGGCGGAACGAGTTCGTCGCCGGTGGTCAAGACGGCCACGCGCACCTGCCGGAACACGCGCAAAGGGTGCGCGCCGATCGCGGCCAGGACACCGAGGTCGGTAGGCGACAGCCGCCGGCCGACTTCGAACGGCTTCGAGCCGGTCGCCAGGATCTCGGCCCGAGCCTGGACGTGCTGATTCGCGGGCGGTGCATCTTTCAAGAGCACGCGATTTCCGTCGCGGGTCGAATGCTCGACCATCACGACGGCGTCCAAGTTGTCCGGAATTTCGGCCCCGGTGTAGATCTCGATCACCTGCCCGCACTGGCAGGTCCCATCGAACGGCACGCCGGCCCGTGACTCTCCAGCCACCGCGAACCACACCCCACCGTCTTCTCGGGGAGCGCCCTCAAAATCGGCGGCGCGAACGGCGAAGCCATCCATCATCGCCTTTCGAAAGGGCGGAATGTCGACATCGCTGGCCGGCGCTTCGGCCAGCACGCGCCCGCAGGCGTAGGCAATGGGGAGCTCCTCGACCTCGCCGAGGGGTTCGATGTGGCCGAGCATCTCGGCCAGGGCTTCGCTGGGAGTGAGCATGGGGCGAGGACGATAGCAGGCCTGCCCTCTAGATCGGTGATACGGTGCCAGAGCCAAATACACCGGTGAGAGATCGGTTCTACCGTGCCAGAGCAAAATGCACCGCTGAGGCATCGGCAGCTTCGCTGCCGGGCCGCGGCTTTGCCGCGGCTGCCTCAGCGGTGAATTTTGCTCTGGCACGGTAGAACCGATCTCTCACCGGTGTGTTTGGCTCTGGCACCGGACCCCGTGACCTCTCCCGTACGATCCCCCTGCACGAAGGACTGCGTCCTGGCCCCGGACCGCCGGACCTGCCTTGGGTGCGCTCGCACCGTTGAGGAGATCATGGCCTGGCAGCGGGCCGACGAAGACTACCGGAGGGCGGTGCTGGCTCGAATCGCCGCGACCGCGAAGGCGGAATCCGAAAGCGGTTCGCCGGAGTCCGGCGAGCCGCCCAAGGAATAGCCGCCGATCACGACCTCCAGGCTGTCCGGCGGAAACGCGGCGTCCGCTGGGCTACAGAGCAACAGGGTGGCTACCGCTGCGAGACCGGCGCAAGGGCCGGATGAGCTTGCAAAAAGCGCCCTGGGTCCATCTGGTGGAGACGGATGGACCGCGGGCGCGAGCCTCGCAGCCCGGGGGGAAGCCAAGGCTTCGCAAGGCCGGCAAGGACCTCGCGAAGCACGAGTGGCAAGGCAACCACGGGGCGAGCGCGCGCCCCGTAACCGGGCAGGGAAAATCTGCGTGATCGCGGGGCCGGGCGAGCTGGCCGCCATGGATCACTTGCCAGCCCCCCCTACCCGGAGCTTTTTCGCGGGTAACGGAACCTGGCTTCGGGTCCTGCCAACGGGCTCCTTGAGCAATTTGCGTGGGGCCCGAAGCTCAGAAGGGCCCGTGGTTCCTTTGATTGACTTGCCTAGCCGGGGCTCCTTTTCCGAAGCCTCTCCCCGAAAATCACGCCCCCAAAAGAGCTCGCCCTCCAGGACAAGAGAATTCGACGAGCCGGGGGCCATATCGAGGGAGCTCCTGCGTAGCTTGCTGGACCGATGGGGCGAACCCCCCTCGTACCGGCCCGACCTCGACCTGAATGCCATGAGCTGCTTGTCCCTTTCGCTCGTCCGCCCGCTTGCCTTCGCGTTGGCCGCGGGGGCCTTCCTCGCCGGACCGGCCCTGGCCCAGGATCCGGCCTGGCAGGGCTGGTGGGGTCTCCATCGCCAGGACTATCTGATTCCCAATCGCCTGCCCGGGGCCGAGAAGCTCAACGACCCCGCAGCCGCGAACGAGACCACCGCGTCGCGTGCCCCGACGATCGCCAAGAAGGCGCGAGAATTTGCGCTCGATCACCTCGAGGACGAACACGACGGCGTGCGCATGTCGGCGGCCTTGGTCATCGGACGCGTGGGCGGCGTGGCGGGCGCCGAAGCGATCCTCAAGCGCCTGCCCCACGAAGACGGCGTCGTCGGTTACGGCATGCTGCTCGCGCTCGGCCTCGGCGCGACACCGGTCGGCATCGACGCCCTGCTCGACATCTCCACCGACAGCCTGTGGGGTCGCGTCAAACTCGATGTCCACGCGGATTCGTATGCAACGATCGCCCTGGCTATGGCTCGCGAACATGGCGGCGGGTCCCGCATCGAGAAGCCGTTCCACAAGCAACTTCGCAAGCGCAAACGCGACGACGAAGACAGCTATTCAGCCTTGTGTTTCCTGGCGATCTCCCCCACCGACGACTTGCGCGATTTCGCGCTCAAGCGCATCGACGACGGTCAAGCCAACACCGCGGTACGCCGGCGTGCTGCCGAGAGTCTTGCTGTGTTCGACGACGAGAAAACAGCCAAGGAGCTCAAGAAGGCTCTAACCCGTGGAGCCGACATCGAATTTCGCCGTACCGCCGCGCTGGCCATCGGCGAAGTCGACTCGGAAGACATGGCCGAGTTCCTGGTCGAGGCCTACGACGACGAAGCCGAGCAAGCGGTGCGTCAAAACCTGCTGACCTCGATTGGCCGCATTGGCGGTCATGAGGCCTTTGAACTCCTGCTCCGCGAATGGGAGAAAGGCAACACACAGATTCGCGCGTTCGCGTTGCTGGGGCTTTCTCTCATGGCACGGGAGGGAACCGACATGCGCGCAGCTCGGGTCCTCGAACAGGCCTTCGAAGGGGCCCGCAGCGACTCGGAGCGCAACGGCGCGATGCTCGCCATGGGCATCGGACGCGTCCGCGAGGGCATTCCAGTTTTGAAGGAAGTCCTGCTCGAAGGCTCGAACGCCCAGGTCCGTGGAAACGCCGCCCAGGCCCTCGGGATGATCGGCGGCGAGTCGGCGCGCGCCGCGCTGCTTGAAGCTGCCGCCGACGATCAGTCGCCGGATTTGGTTGGGAGGATCCTCATCGGCCTTGGTTTGGCCGGAGAAGCCGAGGACGCCCCGCTGATGATCGAGCTCTTCAAGGGGCTTGGAAATGCCGAATCGCGCGTCGCCGCGGTGTGGGCGCTTTCCCTGCACGGCAGCGAAGAGATTCTCGAATTGCTGTTTGAGCTAGCCGAGGACCAGAGCGAGGACAACCCGACCCGCGCCGCCGCCATGCGCGGGATCGGAATGATGCTGGAGGACGGCCCCAGACCGCTCACGGGGCGCCTGACCAGGCTCCACAACAGCGCCGAGGAACCGGACTGGATCTCGTACATCTGGGGCCTCGAAATCTGAGGCCACCGGGAACGAGCTTCGGAATGGGCGGGGTCCAGGAGAGGGCTACAGGGAGTCCAGATCCGCAACATCCGAGACGGACCGCCCCGCGGAGGAATAGCTCAAGGCAGGGGCCGTATGCTCGCGGAGTGGCAGCCCGGTGTGGCTTCCCCCCTCCGGCTGGACCGCAGGCCCCCTAGGGGCCAAGTTCCGCCCTCCCCGCCTCTCGGACACGCCCGGTCCCCACCTGTGCAAACGCCTCTCACCTCGGACCCCTCTCCCCTCGGCCGGAGCCTCGGCCGCAAGCTCCTAGCTCTGGCTGCCGGCGCCCTGGTCCTGCCCGCCTGCAGCGGTGGCAGTCCCGCCGAAGCCGGAAGAAGCGGCCTCGGGAAGGACAGCTCCAAGGACTCCTCCGTCCGCGAGCGTGAGGCGACCCCGGTCCTGACCGCGCCACTCGAGCAACGCGAGATGACCCGGCTGCTCGAAACGACCTCGGTGCTCGAGTCCGAACGCGAAGTCGAAATCACACCCCGCTCGGCGGGCTTCTTGGTCGAGCTGATGGTCGAGGAAGGCGACGCTGTCGAAGCCGGTCAGGTCCTCGCACAGCTGGACGACGAGCAGGAGACCCTCGCGTTGCGTGAGGCGGAAATCGCGGTTCAGGAATCGGGCCAACAAGCCGAATCTCTGGCCGTCGCCGTTGCCGAAGGCGAGAACGCCGTCACCACCGCCCAGACCAACTTGGCCCAGGCCGAACGGGATCTGGAACGGGACGAAGCCCTGCGCGCCGGTACAGCCAAGTTCGGCAGTGTTTCCGAGAAGGCCGTCGAAGCCAGTCGATTGGCCCGCGACCAAGCCGCCGCCGAGCTCGAGCGATCCAGACTGACCCTGCAGCGCGCGCGGCTCGACGCAGAGGCTCAAGGAACCTCCCTGGCCCGGGCCGAGCTGACCCGTGATCAATCGGCGCTCGCCCTGGAGCGACGCCGGATTCGCGCGCCCTTCGACGGAATCATCGCCGAACGACGGATCCGCGTGGGCGCCGAAACCGGTCCGGGACAGCCAGCCTTTGTGCTGACCGACCCCACCGTGCTGCGGACTGTTTTCTTCCGGCCCCAGAGCGAGCTAGCTCGATTCACTTCCGGCGGTGGTGCCCTGCGACTCACCGCAACCGCCGAAGCCCTCCCGGGCTCGCGTTTCCGCGGCGAGATCCAACGCACCAGCCCCACCATCGAAGCGACATCGGGCAACTTCCGGGTGACCGCGCGACTCGACCCCGTACCGTTCGAATTTGACTCGAGTCTGCTTGGAGGGGATCCGCCAGCCCGGCTGCTGCCTGGCATGTTGCTACGCCTCGAGCTGGTGACCGACAGTCACCCGAGCGCGTTGGTCGTGCCCAAGCGTGCGCTTCAGCGCGAGGGCGACCGGGTGTTCGTGTACGCGAGCAACGAGGGCATCGCGACGAAGCTCGAGGTCACCGAAGGCTTCTCGGACGAGGACTCGATCGAGATTCTCGGCGTGGGCGACGCCAAGCTAACCGCCGGCATGGAAATCGTCGTGGTCGGTGCCCGGGACCTCGAAGACGGCGAGCCGATTCGCGCCGAAGGTCAATGAGCTCTGGTCCGGAGCCCGCGGACCGCGAGAGCCTGTCCTTTCTGGGCTTCGTCACCAGTCGCCCGGTGGCCATCACGATGGCCATGCTGTCGCTGGCCGTTTTTGGGGTCGTGTCGTTCTTCAAACTTCGTCAGGACCTGCTGCCCGAAGTCAGCTATCCGACCCTGACCGTTCGAACCACCTGGCCCGGCGCAGCGCCCGAAGACGTTGAGCAGCGCATCTCTCAACGCATATCGGAGTCGCTCTCGACCCTCAACGGTCTGGTTCGCTCCAGTTCGACCAGCCGTGCCGGAGCGTCCGATGTGTTGCTCGAGTTCGACTGGGGTACTCCGATGACTTTTGCCGTCCAGGACGTGCGCGAGAAGCTCGACGGCGTGTTTTTGCCCCAGGGTGTCGAGCGACCGCTGATCCTGCGCTACGACCCGAATCTGGACCCCATTTTGCGTATCGGGCTGACGGCCAAGACCCAAGTTGAGAACGGATCGCCCGAGGCGGAGCTAAAGCTCCTGCGCTGGACCGCTGAAAACCGGATCGAGCGCGAACTGGAGTCGCTTGAGGGCATCGCCGCGGTCCAGGTGCGCGGTGGCCTCGAAGAAGAGATTCGCGTGGAACTGGATCCGTTCCAGCTCTCGGCTCGCAATCTCGATCCAGGCGACGTGGCCAATCGCTTGGCCCAAGAAAACGTGAACGCCGCGGGCGGTTCTCTGCGCGAAGGGTCCACCGAGTACATCGTTCGCACGGTCAACGAGTTCGAAGATCTCGAGGAGATGCGCAACCTGTCGGTCGCCACCCGCGGCGCGTCCCAGGTGCGCCTGCGCGATGTAGGCACCGTGGAAGCTGGCCACGCCGAGCGCGAGGTGATCACCCGCATCGGCGGGCGGGAAGCGGTCGAGCTGGCCGTCTATCGCGAGGCCGGTAGCAACATCGTGCAGCTCGCCGAACGAGTCCGCTCCAAGGTTTTCGGTACTGCGGAGCAACAGGAACGCGCCCGCGAGCTGCTCGAGAAGGGCGAACGCGAAGACACCTACCGCGCCCGTCAGCAAACAGCCTTCCTCGCCCACGAACTGCGCGACGAAGTCGACCTAACCCTGCTCTCAGACCAGTCGGTTTTCATCGAGGACGCCGTCAAGGACGTCCGCGATGCCGCGCTGATCGGCGCGGGGCTTGCAGTCGCCGTGATCTGGATTTTCCTGCGACGACTGGCGCCGACGGTCATCATCGCGATCTCGATCCCGCTGTCGGTGGTCGTCACTTTCGCGCCCATGTTCCTGTCGGGCGTGTCGCTCAACATCATGTCCCTCGGCGGGTTGGCTCTCGGCGTCGGAATGTTGGTCGACAATGCGATCGTTGTGCTCGAGTCCATCACGCGTTGCCGCGAGGAAGGCGACAGCCTGCGCCAAGCTTCGATCCGTGGCACCCGCGAGGTGGCCGGCGCAGTCACCGCTTCGACGCTGACGACGATCTCGGTGTTCGCGCCGATTGTCTTTGTGACCGGTATCGCGGGTCAGATTTTTGGCGACCAAGCCCTCACCGTCGTCACCGCGCTGTTGGTCTCCTTGGTCGTGGCGATTGGCTTCCTGCCGATGCTCGCTTCGCGCCCGATCCTGTCAGGCGGCGAACCCGAGGCCGAAACCGGAGAGCCCCCGGCTCCGCCTGAGTTCTTCCCTGATCTGCGCCTTGGCAATCCGTTGACATGGCCCGGAGCGCTGGTTGGGACGGCCGGTGCGCTGCTTTGGTACCTGGCTTTCAGCCTCTTCTTCGTTCTTACGCGCTGCGCCGGAGCCCTTTACAAGGTTCTCGCCCTCCTGCTTCGCCCCCTCGGCTGGCTGTTCGAGAGCGGCTTTGGTGTGCTCGACGCGATTTACCCTCGCCTTCTCAAGCCCGCGTTGCAGTTCCCAGTGATCGTCATCGCCATCGGCGGCGTGCTGCTCGCGTTTGCGTTGAGCCGCATGGACGAACTGGGTCTTGAGCTCCTGCCCGAGATTCACCAGGGGGAATTTACGGCCTTCGTCCAGGGCGGCGTCGGAACCCCCATCGAAACCACCGACGCGGTGCTTTCGCAGCTCGAACGCCAGATCTCAGACCTGGAGGGGGTCGCCAAGACCGCCCTGACCGTCGGTGTCGAACGCGACGCGCTCAGTCGCGACGTGGAAGGCCCGCACACCGCGCGTCTGACCGTGCGCATGAAAGAAGAGGTGCGTGGCAAGGGGCCCGAGGAAGCTCTCGCCGAGCAGGTCCGCGGCCTGTTGCTCGCGCATCCTTCGGTGCGTGTGGTGGAGATCCGCCGCCCCACGCCGTTCGCGCTGGATTCCCCGATCGAAGTCGAAGTCCGCGGTCACAACCTGGAGGCCTTGGGCGAGGTCGCCGCAACGATCCACGACGAACTAAGCCAGGTCGATGGGCTCGCCGATCTACGAACGAGCCTGCGGGCCGGTTACCCCGAAGTCCGGGTCAACTTCGACCGCGACAAGACCCTGGAATACGGACTCGACCTGGCTTCGGTCACGGGCCTGGTTCGCAACCAGGTCCAGGGTACGGTTCCGACACGTTTCACACGCGGGGACGAGCGGGTCGACGTGCGGGTGCGCGCCGACGAACAGCGGCTCGAAACGCTCGAGGATGTGCTCGATCTCGTGGTGAACCCAGGCGCCGAAAACCAGGTGCCCCTGCGAGCCGTGGCCAACGTGCGCAACGTCGAGGGACCGGCCGAGATTCGACGCATCGGAAGTTCGCGCGCGGTGGTCCTCGAGGCCTCCAGCTCTGGGCTCGACCTCGGAGGGTTGGCCGATCGCATCGAGCAGCGTCTGTTCGATGTGGTCGTTCCTGACGGCGTGACCATCGAGCTTGGCGGCCAAAAGCGAGAGATGGCCGAGAGCCAACGCAGCATGCTCTTCGCTCTTGCGCTGGCTGTGTTCCTGGTCTACGTGGTCATGGCGGCCCAGTTCGAATCGCTGCTTCAGCCGCTGATCATCCTGGTCTCGGTTCCCCTGTCGTTGGTCGGCGTGGTGCTCGCGCTCCAGATGGCAGAGATGCCGCTGTCTGTGATCGTCTTTATCGGATTGATCCTGTTGGCCGGCATCGTGGTGAACAACGCGATCGTGATGGTCGACCGCATCAACCAAAACCGCGCGAAAGGCCTCGAGTTGATCGACGCCGTCGTTCAGGCCGGCCGGGTTCGACTGCGCCCGATCCTGATGACAACCACCACCACGGCGCTCGGTCTCCTGCCGCTCACCGGTTGGTTAGCCGGTATCCCCTTGATCGGCGAGATGGGCTCCGGTGAGGGCGCCGAACTCCGCGCGCCCATGGCCGTAACCGTTATCGCCGGACTGGTCAGCTCGACGCTCCTGACTCTGATCGTAATCCCGGCCGTCTATGTGGCTGTTGCGCGCATCGAAGGTTGGTTCAAGCGTTCGCCCGCTCCCGCCCCTTTCCCCGAGGCTGAAACCGCATGAATTCGGAGTCGAAGGGCTTTTTTTCCTCCACGGTCCGGCGCCCGATCGGGCTAGGCGTGGCCTTCGTCACGTTGCTGGTCATCGGCGTGATCGCCTACGTGCGCATTCCGCTCAAGTTGATGCCTTCGGGGCTGCAAGCACCCAGCCTGCTCATGTGGATTCCGAACGAAGGTTCGGGGGCCCGCGAAAACGAAGAGAAGGTCGCGCGACCGATCGAGGAACAGCTCCGCACCTTGGCCGGGATCGAACGCATCGTTTCGACTTCCCGGGAGGGCTCTGTTTTTCTAAGGGTTGGATTCGACGCCAATCTGAACATCGACCTCGCCAAGGCTGAGGTTCGCGATCGGCTGGAACGAGCCAGGCCGCTGCTGCCCGATACGGCCGGCCAGATCGAGCTGTGGTCCGAGGACTTCGACCAAATTCCGATCGCCTGGTTCGGCCTGCTGAACCCCGGGGACTCCGATCGCACAGACTTCCTGATCGAGACGATCGTCCGGCCGCGGCTAGAAGCTGTCGCGGGAATCAGCAAACTCGACATCTTCGGGATGCTCGACGATTCGATTCGAATTCTGCTGGACGAGAATGCTGTTCAAGCTGGCGGATTGGACATCGGCGCGTTGATCAGCCGGCTGTCGAGCGACAACTTCGCCAGCCCACTTGGCGAGCTCGACGACGGCGGTCAACACCTGCTGCTGCGCTCGGACATGCGCTTTACAAGCCCGGAGCAGATCGAGAGCTATCCCGTGGGAAATGGGCTCACGATTGGCGATGTGGGACGCGTCATCCGCGCCAAGAGCGTGCGGGACGACCTCTCGCGCATCGACGGCAACTACGCCTACTTCGGGGTGGCTCGCAAGAGCGCCCAGGGAGACGTGGTCGAAGCCTCCCGCGAGCTGGTCGCTGCGTTCCGCGAACTGGAGGCCGATCCCCGTCTCGCGGGACAGTTCAGCTTCCTGCCGTTCTTCCTGCAGGGCAACCTGATCGAAAACAGCCTAGCTCAGCTGCGTTCGACGGCCATGTGGGGCGGAGCGCTGGCGCTGATTGTGTTGCTTCTGTTTCTGCGCCGCATCCGTTTGACCCTGTGCGTGGCCCTGTCGATCCCGGTCAGCGCGCTGCTCGCCTTGGCCTGGGAGTACTTTACCGGTGGCTCATTCAACATGCTGACCATGACCGGCATCACGCTGGCCATCGGCATGCTCGTCGACAATTCGGTCGTGCTGGTCGAGAACATCGCGCGGCACCGGACGGCGGGCCTGGGGGCCCTTGAGTCGGCGACCCGCGGAGCGCGAGAGATCGCCCTCGCCGTGACCTTGGCCACATCGACGACGGTGGTGGTTTTTCTCCCGCTGATCTTCATGAACTCAAATCCCGAGGCGCGCGTGATCTTCGGGGGCATCGGCTTGCCCCTGTGTGTTGCGCTGCTGTTTAGCCTCGCGATTGCGGTTGTCTTCCTGCCGGTGGTCGCCGCTCGGATTCTGGGGCCGCGGCCGGCCGTCGCCCGACGCGTCGCAGGCTGGCTCGCGGTCCCCATGGCTCTCCCGGGACACGGGCTCGCCTACTCGATCGGTGGCTTGCGAGCCCTGGCGTTCCAAATCGCGCGCGCGGCCCATGCCGTGGTTCGCTTCGTGTTGGCCGTGCTCGCGCCCCGCCGCGGCCCCTGGCGACACGTGGCGTTTGTGGGTCGCGGGGCGGTAGCTGGCGGCCTGATCTACGCGGGTTACCTGCTGAGCTTGGAGGCCCGGCAGCACAGCGCAGAGCTCCAAGAGCTCGGTCTCGCCGGCTTTCCGGAGAGCCGTCCTTGGATGTTCCTGGTGGCTTCGGTCCTGCTGGGGCTCGCCGTCTGGGCTGTCCCGGCCTGGTTGGCCAATCTGCGCGGCGCACGTCCCGCGCGCCCGGAACAGTTCGTTCCAAGCCAACGCACGCCGCTCGACCTGGTCGTGGCCGGCAACAGTCAGCTGCTCGGCTGGGCCCTTGAGCATCGCCTAGCCGCCGCGGGCCTCGCCCTCCTGTTCGTGGTCACCGTGGGTGTCCCCTTCGGGCAGATCGAGATGGTTGCGTTCGCAAACGACTCAGACAACTCTTCGATCGACTACTACGTGAGGTTCGATGCGGACTTCACCCTGTCCGAAGCTGCGAACGAAATGCAACTCCACGAGGACTACATGGTGTCCTTGAAGGAAGATCTGGGCTTCGACCATTACTCGACTCAGTTCAATGCGCGGGGCGGGTCCATCAACATCTACTTCGACGAGTCGGTGCCCCCCTCGAAACGTGCGGACTACGCGCGCCGCGTGCGCGAGGGCGTTCCGCGGCCCGCCGGGCACCGGGTCTTCTTCGAAGACACCGAGTCGGAGAACGAGCGCAGCACGCGGATGGCGCGCTTCGAGTTGCGAGGTCCTGACAGCCGCGTGCTCGAGCAGCTCGGCCGCGACGCCGTTCCGATCCTCGAACGGATCGAAGGTCTCGAAAATATCTCTTCGCCGATCGAAAACGCTCCGGACCAACTGGTGGTGCGCATCGACCGGGACAAGGCGGCGCAGATGGACGTGAACTCCGAGACCGCGTTGACCAACATCTCCTGGGCTCTACGCGGGTGGCCCCTGCCGCGCTTCATGGATGAATCGCGCGAGATCCCTCTGATCCTTGAGTACGACACGGAGACCGTCGCAGGGCTCTCCACCGTCCGCGATCTTCAAGTCTTCAAGAACGACGGCGCCGAGCAGGTTTCCCTGGCCTCCATCTCGGATCTCGAGCTGAAGCCCGCCTCGACCAGCATCCGTCGAGTCGATGGGCAGACCAACTACGTGTTGACCGCCGAAGTCTCCGATCCGACCCGGCTCAACGAGCTGACCCAGCGCGGTTACGTCGCCCTGGGCGAGCTGGACCTGCCGCGCGGCTTCAGCCTTGGGCTCGATGCCTCGACCGTGGCGCGCGGGGCCGAAGAGGCCCTGGAAATGCAACGTGCCTTGCTCTTGTCCGTGGTGCTCGTGTTCCTGCTGATGGGGATTCTGTTCGAGTCGCTGCTGCTTCCGTTCAGCGTCCTGCTCTCGATCCCGTTCGCGATCTGCGGTGCGATTTGGACCGTCTTCCTGACCGGGACGACGATGGACATCATGGGCTGGATCGGCCTGATCATCCTGGCCGGCGTCGTGGTCAACAACGGCATCGTGCTGATCGATCGCATCCACCGGATGCGCCTCGAAAGCGGCAACCGCGACCGGGCTGTCCTGCTCGGTACCGCCGATCGGGTGCGGCCGGTCCTGATGACCGCCATGACCACGGTCTTCGGCCTTCTGCCCATGATCATCGCCGAGCCCCCCACCGACTCGATCGATTACCGGGCGCTCGGCACGATCGTGGCTGGCGGACTGGTCAGCAGCACGATCTTCACCCTGTGGGTCGTCCCCCTGGCCTACGCCATCCTCGATGACTTCGGCCACTCGCTGGCCGGATTGGCAAGCCGAGTCCGGCCCGGCTCCGTGCCCTCGCGCCCAAAGACCGCGCTCTCCGAGGAGCCGACCGCCGCCTAACGCCTGGGCCCGGCTGCGGCAGAAAGCACCGGGTGGGCGAGTTCTCGGGAACACGGGCCCGCTCCCGAGCCTCCGGCTGACCTATACTCCCGCCCGCACCGGTGGGAACTTCCCAGGGTGCCTCCCCCATGGCAAGAAGCTCGGACGACCCCCGCCCCACCGGCGATCTCCTCAAGCCCGGGACGCGCGTAGCCTGCGTCCGCTCGACCTACCACGCCGAGCTGATCGATGCGATGCGCGACTCGGCCCGGGCCGTCTTGGCCGAATCCGGCCTGAAGGACGAGCACTGGTTGGAGGTCACCGTGCCCGGCGCCTTCGAGCTCCCGATCGTGGCCCAGCGCCTGGCCCAGCGCGAGGACGTAGATGCGGTCTTGTGCTTCGGTCTCGTCTTGCGCGGCGAAACCGATCACGACCGCTACATCTCGGCTTCGGTGGCCCATGCGCTCCAGACAGTCGGGCTCAGCGCCGAGAAGCCCGTGCTCTTCGGCGTCCTAACGCCCAACAACCTCGAGCAGGCCCGCGCCCGCGCCCTTTGCGAATCCGAAGGCGGTCAGGACAAGGGCCGCGAAGTCGCACGGGCAGCCGTCGAAGTCCTCGGCGCTCTCCGCCGGGCCGAAGAGGTCGGGCGATGAAGCAGCGAACCCGGTCGCGCGAACTCGCGCTCCAAGTTCTGTATCAGGTCGACCTGCTGGGGTCCGAAATCCTCGAAGACCTGGATCGACGCTTGGGCGAGATGGAATCGGCCCAGGGGGCACGGGATTTCGCCAAGCACCTGGTGCTCGGAACCCAACGCGAGCGCCAGAGGCTCGACGAAGAAATCGCGACCGTCGCTCAAAACTGGAACATCTCGCGCATGGCGGTCGTAGATCGCAACGTCTTGCGGCTCGCCGCCTACGAAATCCTCTGCTGCGACGACATTCCGCCGAAGGTATCGATCAACGAGGCGATCGAACTGGGCAAACGCTTCTCCACGGCGCAGTCGGGCAGCTTCATCAACGGGGTCCTCGACCGCATCAAGGATCGTGCGCCCAAGCGCGAGTCCAAAGACGGCGCGGCGGCCCACGAGCCCACAGATCGCCAGCCCGAGAGCTCCAAGCCCAAGAACTCGGGCGCGGAACGTCCCGAAACGCTCGGAACGGAGCCCTAGGGTTCCCCCTTTCAGAATTCTCGAACGCGACCCATGGGACTGCTCGATCGACTCAAAAATCGTCTCACCAAGACGCGCACCGCCATCTCGGACGGCCTCAGCGGGTTGTTTCGGGGCGGGCGAGAGATCGATGACGAACTGCTCAGCGAGCTCGAGGACGTGCTGTACACGGCCGATCTCGGAACCCTGGCGAGCGAGCTCGTCCAGCAGGCCACTCGCAAGCATCGCCGCGGTGAATTGAAGGGCGAAGAGCAACTGCGCGAATTCCTGCGCACCGAACTGCTCGATCGACTGCAAACCGACACCGCGGAACTCGTCGTCACCGCGCAGCCCACCGTGGTCCTGGTCGTTGGGGTCAACGGATCGGGAAAGACAACCTCGATCGCCAAGCTCAGCGCGCGATTCGTGCAAGCCGGGCACAAGGTTGGCATCGCGGCTTGCGACACGTTTCGCGCGGCGGCTGCCGATCAGCTAGAAATCTGGGCTGGTCGCACCGGTGCCGAGTTGGTCCGCTCAAACGAGGGCGCGGATCCGGCGGCGGTCGCCTTCGACGCTACCGATCGCGCGGTCCGCGAGAACTGGGACCTGCTGCTGGTCGACACCGCGGGGAGGCTGCACACCCAAACCAACTTGATGGCCGAGCTCGAGAAGGTCCGCCGAGTCATCGAGAAGCGCCTCGAGCGATCGGTCGACGAGACGATCCTCGTCATCGACGGAACCAACGGCCAAAACGCCATCGCCCAGGCCAAACAGTTCACCGCGTCGGTAGACGTCGGCGGCCTGGTGGTGGCCAAGCTCGACGGCACCGCCCGCGGTGGATCGGTCTTCGGGATCCGCTCCGCCCTTGGCCTTCCGGTCCGCTATCTGGGTACCGGCGAGTCCCTCGAGGGTCTTGAGGTGTTCGAGCCGAGCGCCTTCGTCGACGCGCTGCTCGGCACCGAATCAGCGTCCCCTTCTTCCTGATCGCCACCTCGACCGGGACCCCGGCTTGTCCCAAGATGGGCTCGGGGATCGGTGCAGAGCTGCCCGCCCGGAGCATGACCCCTGGCAGTCGCGCCCCTGAGCGCCCTCTGGGAGGCGGCGGCTCGTAGAATCGAGGTTCCGAGGGGGAAGACTCGGCGGCCCTTCATCGTCTGAGACCAGACCCTTCGGCCGGCCTCGACCGCTCTCCCGCCGGCCCCGACCTTTCTCTCGCCGGCCCCGAACCCATGACCGCGCCAGCGCCCGAACGCACCGACACCCAGTGGCTCGAACGGCTCCTGCCGTTCACGCTGCTCATTCCGCCGTTTGCCCTCGTGTGGCCGGTACCGCGCTGGATTCCGGGCACCGATCCACTCCCGCACATCACCGGGACGGCCCTGGCTCTGCTGGCTGCGCTTCCGCTGGTGCTCACACTCTGGATCAGCGGCGCCCGCCCGCGCCTCAGCCGGGCGGCGTGGTTCGCGGCCCCCCCTTCGGTCGTCTTGTTGCTCGCTGTCTTCGGCGTCCTCGAATCGACCGACACCTTCGAACGGGATCGACTGCTGCTGCTGGCGGCCACCTGGGTCCCCGCAGCCCTCGGTGGCGCCGCGCTCGATCGCAACGGCCGGCGGGTGTTCGTGCAAGGACTCGCCGCCCTGTGCGTGCTCACTCTGGCGCCCGCCCTGATCCAATTCGCGTCGAACTCCGATCGCGGCGGACTCGCCGGCCCGCTCGGCAACTCGGGACCCACCGCCCAACTTGCCTTACCTGGCGCGATCGCGGGAGCCTGGCTGGGGATCGCCCGTCGCGGCCTACCGCGCGTGCTTGGCTTCGTGGCCTTTGGGCTGGCCGTCGCCCACGCGCTGCTCGCGCCGGTGGTCACCTCTTTGGTCGCGCTGGTCGCGGCGCTGGTTGCCAGCGTCTTGCTGGGAACCTGGCCGCGCGAGGTTCGCGCCCTGCGTTCGGCATTGTCCGCGATGGCTGCCGGCGTCCTGTTCCTCGGCATCGCCTCGCTCAGCGACCGCGGCCCGAGTGCGGACGTTGTGCACGCCGCCGAGGCCCGCTTCGCCTTGGCCACCGATTCGGAAGCCGGCCGCGAAGCTGAGACCGCGATGGACAAGCCGCGCTGGAGCCAAGTGTTCGGCGGCCTGCCGGTTCGCTTTGGCGTCTGGGGCGCCACCGCTCAAATGGCCGCCGATGCCGGCCTACTCGGCGCCGGACCAGGACAGTTCGCGGCCAGCTTCCCGCCTTACCGCGAACGAGCCGAACTGGACGCCTCGCGCCTGGTGCGCGAGGGTTCGCAGTTGTCCGAGGTCGACCACGCCCACAACGATTGGCTGCAGGCCCTGTGCGACTTCGGACCGATCGGCGGAGCGAGCTGGATCGCCCTGTCCTTGGCGATTGCGCTAGGGGCCCTGCGCGCCCTGAAACAAAAGGAGATCGCTCTTGCCGCGGCCGGTGCCGCCACGCTTGGCCTGTGGACGGCGGCTGCGGCCCACGGTCCGCTGCTCGTGCATCCGGGAAGCTCCTTCGTCGCCGCAACCTTGGGGGGCATGCTGCTTGCGCGCCCGCCCGCCGGCTCGCGTCCCTGGCGATCGACCCGTACCTGGATCGCCGCCCTGATCGTGCTCGCTCTCCTGCCCCGCGCCCTTGGCCTTCACGGACACGGACTCGCGCTGGCCAGGGCCACGGAAGCTCGCGCGACACTCGTCCAACCGGCGATCTCCACATCGGCGCTGATCAGCAACCTGGAACGGCGGGACGCAAGCCTCGCTCGCGGGCTTTCCATGCGTCCGGACTCGCCGCTACTTCTGTCGCTCACGGCCCGTGCGCTCGGGGAACGCGCCGCGTCCCCCATCGAGGCCATCCGCGAGGGTGCCACGCCGTTGCTTGAGCAGCTGGGACACAGCGTCGATCTACCGCCAGACGCGGATCTCGACGGAGCTCGCAGCCTGCTTTGGGAGCGGTTCCGTTCGATCCGCCCCCATTCGGTCGAAGGCCTCTTGCAAGTTGGCGTGCTGGCCGCCCGCGGAGGGCGCGCATCGGAAGCCCAGAACGCTTTCCAAGAAGCCCTCGACCTCGACCCGGACAACGCGTCGCTGCGCTTCAATGCGGTTCGCGCCGAACTTGAATTCGGCAATCCGGTCCTGGCCGAGCAGCTGCTCCGCGACGACGAGCACCTTCACAACCAAGAAGCCCGTCGCTCGCTCGCCCTAGAAGCTCAGCTCGAAGGTTGGCTCGCCCCCGAAGTCGTGCTGTCGATCGTCGCCGAACTGGAAGGCCAACCCGATCCGTTTCCAGAACACGCGGACGCTTGGTCCAAGACCGAGCCCGACCCGGCGCTGGCCGGCGCCTTGCGCTCGCTGGCCTACCATCTGTGGGCCCGGGACCACGCGGCCCGCGGCGACTTCGAGACCGCGCTGCGGACCTATCGCCAAGCCGAACGCTACTCGCGCGCCGGGAATCGCCTCGGCTCACCGCTGATCGAGGTCGAGCGCGCCGCCAGCGAGCGCCTGGCGATCGGACAGGCCCCGGCAACTCCTGGACAATTCCCGCGCCCCGCGCTGCTGCCCGAGTTCGCGGGTTCTCCCGCGGCGGACAGCCCCTCGCACGACTAGCGGCTGGGAGCGCGCACCCGCCACAAGGCGAGCAGCACCAACAGGCCCAGCAGGGCTAGCCCAAGCGACACGGCAAACCCCGTTGGAACGTAGCTGAGCACGACGCGGTGTGTTCCGGCTTCCAGACCAACGCCCCGGTGAAACAAATTGACCCGCTCCAGTTCGACCGGGCTGCCATCGACGGTGGCGCGCCAACCCGGGTAGTGCTGTTCGGCGAAGCCCAGCAGACCGTCGCCGTTCAGCTCGACCTCAAGATCGATGCGTCTGGATGTGCGCTGACGTTCGCGGAACTGCACGCGGGTCGCTGGCTGATCGACCGTGAACTTTCCGTCGTAAATCGCTTCACCGAGCGGATCGAAGGTGCCTTCGCGCTGCCAGTCCTCTTTGACCTTGGCGAACGGCGCGATGGCCGGAGCCACGTAAACCAGCGGAGCCGGGTCCTCCGAGCGATAAACGAAGGTCTCGAGGGCCGGCGGGCTCGCGAGTAAGCGCCAGCCAGGCCGATCGATCGGCGAGCGCAGCACCAGGTGGCTGACCGCGCACAGGGTGAAAATGGGGCCTTCGAGCTGCACGCCTCGGGCATGAAAACCAAGCAACCCGCTGCTGCCCGGCTTGGGCAGCAGAAGCTTGAGCTCGGAGAACTCGAACGGCTCGAGACCGTCGTAGCCGTCGAGGGATCGCAGGCCCCGCACCATGCCGCTCGAGGGCGGGAGAATCCCCGCGTCGGAGAGGAAGCGATACTGGCCGAGGTCGGCCTCGAGCAGCGCTTCGGTGCGGGTTGGCGGGAAGGCCTCATCCACGGGGACCGCAGGGTTCTGACGCTCGGCGAACCACAGGGCCTGGGCGACGACCAACAACACCACCGCGGCACCGGCGGTGCGCCCACGCAGCAAGACCGCGAGAACAGAAGCGAGCGCTAGGCCGAGTCCGAGCCACGACGGACGCGGGCTTCGATTGAGAGTGGAGACGGCAGCGAGGCGGCGACCGATGGGCACTGGACCGTCGCCGTAGAGCCGCAGCTCGAACGTCCAACGTCCTGGTGCGAGCCGGTTCGTCTGCAAGTACTCGGCGCTAAAGCCGCGCGCGCCCTCGGGCGCAGGCAGCGGCGAGTGAACTTCGGGCGGTGCCAAACCGGTGGTGCTGTCGTACAGCTCGATGGGCACTTCCAGCGCATCCGCGGGATCTTCGCCTTCGGCGATGACCGCCAGAGCGACCCGGCTGACCGAGAGGCCCGGGGCGATCCAACCCTTGAGCTGCGCCGCCGGGCCGGACAAGTCGGGAGCCGGAACCTGCGTAAACTGGACGAACTCATCGCTCTCCGGGGCGACGGCTTCGGGAATCTCCGAGCCGCCTGGCACGAGCAATGCCGCGAACAAAACCAGCACGACGGAGGCTCCTGCACAACGGGCACCGCGTCCCGCTCGGTCGAACGCTTCTCCGGCCAGCAAGGAGAGGAACAGGGAAGAAACGACCGCGGCGCGAACGGTCGCTCCCAGACCGACGACGGGCAACCAACGCTTGAGTTCGAGCAGACCGGGCGATTGAAGAACCAGGGCGAGCGCGCCGAATCCGAGCGCAAGAAAAAGCCCGCGGGCTGGAAGGGTGCCGCCTCGCGTGAAGGCTCCCGATAGGGCCAGCGCCAGGAGGCCGGCGGGAAGGAAACCGCTGATTTCCTCGGGGTAGGAGCCCGACCCCGCATAGCCATCGCCGAATCCCGGACGGCCGAGCAGGTCGGCCACCAGAGTCAAACCGGCATTCTCGGCGAGACCCCGCGAAGCGAGCAGCGTCAGCAATCCCACGACCACCATCCCCGCTGCAACCCAGCGGCGAAGATCGACCGGACCGGTGCTTTGTTCAGCCCGGGCGGGCGCGCGCAAGCCGCCGAGGGCGACCAGTGCGAGAGCGATCGCCCCCAGCGCGACGAAATCCGGAACAGGTCGAGCCAAGGTTCTCGATCGCGCGGCCTTGGCGCCGGACAGGGACAGGTACTCAAGGAACGGGAGCACCATCGGCAGGCTCAACAGGGCTCCGGCAACCAGGGCCCCGAGAGACAACCAGGCAGCACGCCGGTTGCGGCTGAACAAGGTCAGTGCGTAGAGCCCGGTCGCAGCGCCCGCGTAAAACGAAGTCTCGGGATGGCCGGCGTAGATCGAGCCAGCAAACAAGAGGCCTAGCCACGCGACGGCGCGCCCCGGCCGCGCGCCGGTCGAGCGCTCAACGCATAGCAGCATCCAGGGCAGAAAAGGAGTGACGTGTCCGAGCGCGTGCCCCAGCCAGGCCACCGAAAAACCCGAGAGTCCAAATCCAGCGGCCGACAGCGTGGCGCCCGAGCGTGAAAGGCCCAGCCTGCGGGCGAGCAGAAAGGCCCCCGCGGCAGCTGCCGCAAGCCGCAGAACGCCAACCAGGAGGCTGCCCAGATGAAAGCCGCGGTCCCCGAAGGCGGCCACCAGGGGCAACAGCCCCAGAACTTGCGGGTCGAGCACCCCCGCCTGCGGATTGCCAAGCGCCGGGACACCCAGGTTGATCTGCGGGTTCCACAGGGGCGCATGTCCGAGATCCCGCTCGCGCAGGGTCCGCAGCCAGCCTTCGAGGACGAATCGCTGGTAGGGATAAAAGAACAGTGCCTGATCCGACAGCCCCGGATTTCGCGGCCGTTGACCCCCCGCATCCAGAGCCGGAAGGTGCGGGCTCCAGGGCAGATGCACCGAAGCCGTATCGGGGGCCAGAAGTGTCCGGTCCCCGGGCTTGAGCAGGCCTTCGCGAAGCGGAAGGCAGGCGAGCATCAGCCCGAGGAGCCAGGCCAGGCCGAGATCGCGGCGAAGCGTTTGCCGGCTCAAGAAGGGAGGACGCCGCAGGGGGCGCAGGGGGGGGGAA
>CAZUCE010000047.1:0-29142 GCA_964619265.1 uncultured Planctomycetaceae bacterium | reverse complement strand
GGCCGGGGGTAGCAGGACCGGGGGTAGCAGAGCCTGGAGGGGAGAATAGATCCGGACACCGCAGAGCGGTGGCTACGCGGCCCCTCCCTGCCTGGTGACGCCCGACCCTCAAACCAGCCGCCAGACCGCCCTGGCGCACCCCAGGGCCTCACAAGGCAGCCCGAGGGCCTGGTCCCCGTTCGCCGGAGGAGCAAAATCCGGTCCGCCCCAAGGCCCGGGCGCCAAGGGCCCGGATGCAAATCTCAGCCGACCCATCGAATTCCCCGATCATCACCGAATCGAACTGGGTCGCCGAATGGAGCGCCGAGGCCGATATGGCCTCGGCAACTTTCAGCTCGTTCGAGACCGGCTGGGCCGTGCTCGACTTGGGCGCGGCCAAGGCGGCGCCTCGCGACCTTCCCAGCCGGTTCCAGGCAGCCTGGAATTCGAACTCGGTCGACCGCATCGCGGGGCTCGAGCAGCCCGAGCCCCGCGCCTCGGGCGAAACACGAGCTGCCGATTTCGCCTGAGATCCGCGAGCGGCCCCAGCAAGAAGGCAGCCCTTTGCTACCGGCCCTTTGACCTCCGGGTCTTCATGAGAATGCAACCAACACACGCTCTGCATCGACTGAAACCCTGGCACCTACGAGCACCTGGTGAGACCCCTCGAGGTCGCTTTCGAATTCGACGAAACAGCCGACCTGGCTGTCGCCACCCGGCCGAGGCCCACGCGCTAGCTGCCTGTGGCCTGGGGTCCCCCCCCGGTTGCTTGGGGTGTGGCCCGCTGGATCGCTTCCCCATAGAATGGGAGCATGGTCCGCGTGGAGCTCACCCGACACCTGTTTCAGTTCTTCCCCCAGCTGGAAGGGGAATCGATCGAGGTTGAGGCGACAACCGTTGTGGAAGTCGTCCGAGCCATGGAGGAGCGCGCTCCGGGGTTTGCTTTCTACATCTGCGACGAGCTGGGCCGACTGCGCCAGCATGTGAACCTGTTTGTGGGTTCGCAGCGCGTGAAGGACCGCACCACCCTGTCCGACCCGATTCCTCCCGGCGAGCGGGTTCACATCCTGCAAGCGCTCAGCGGAGGCTAGGCCTCCCCCCCCCGTTCCCCCAGCCGCCAAGAAAATCCGCCAAGTAAGAACCATGTCCAAGCGCATTCTGGTCGGTACCCGCAAGGGCACGTTCTTCATTGAGAAATCAAACGGCGCGTGGAAGACGCGACTCGCAGGTCACAGCGGAGCCGGCGTGAACTTCGTTTCCTGCGACCCCAACACGGGCAAGCTATGGGCGGCGCTGGGTCACGGACACTGGGGCGCCAAGCTCTCCTCGTCTTCCGACGGTGGCGAAACCTGGGAGGATGCTCCTCAGATTCGCTACCCCGAAGGCGCCCGCCATTACCTGCCGCCAACTCCAACCGATTCCGGCCCCGGCGAAGGCGAACCGACCCTGAAAGAAGCCACCTTGCTCAAGCTGTGGTGCCTGGCCTTCGGGAGCGACGGAAAGATCTATGCCGGTACGATTCCCGGGGGTCTGTTCATTTCGAGCGACGGCGGGCAGTCGTTTGAGCTGTGCCGAGGGCTCTGGGACCACGAATCTCGGGGCGGTGAGCTGTGGGATGGGCCAGGCAACGGAACGACGAGGTGGTTCGGAACTCCCGCCGCGGAAGATGAATTCTCGCCGGGCCTGCACTCGATCGAAATCGATCCGCGCGACCCCAGGCACATCCTGGTCGCCATCTCGACGGCAGGCGTGTTCGAATCGACCGACGGTGGAGAATCCTGGGCCGTTCGCAACCAGGGCTTGATCATGGATTACGCCCCGGACCCCGGCGACGAATGGGCCGGGCACGACCCCCACGCGATTCAACTGTGCGCCGCCGACCCCAATCGCGTCTGGATGCAGAACCACTGCGGTGTCTTTACTTCCACGGATGGATCGAAGACTTGGAACCAGGTCAGCCAGCCGGACGCCGGCGTGCACTTCGGCTTTCCGGTCGCTGCCGATCCAAAAGATGGGCAGACCGCCTGGCTCGTCCCCGGGCTTTCCGACATGAAGCGCATCACCGTCGACGGAGCCCTGTTCGTGGCGAGAACTGAAGACGGAGGCAAGACCTGGAAACAGCTCCGCGAGGGACTGCCCCAGGAAAATGCCTATGATGTGGTCTATCGTCACGCGCTGTCCCAGAGCGGTGACTCGTTGTCGTTTGGCTCAACTACGGGCAATCTCTACGTCAGCGAAAATCGCGGCGATCGCTGGGAAGTCGTGGCGAACAATCTGCCCCCGATCTACAGCGTGCGCTTCGGCTGACGAATTTGCGCCTCCGTGAAAGAAGATCGGCTCGGAGACTCCTGTGGATGTTCGAGCCGAACTACGGGGACTTCGCGCGCGAGTCAGCGTTTGCCAAGAGCGAACAGCGAATGGCCAGGGAGGGAACTCCGGCGAGAACGGGCAGGAACCCATCGAACAGGGCTAGCGCCTCGCCGTCCGGGCCTTGCTCGCGACGGACGCCCTGTCCGCCACTCCCCTCCGCTTGAACGGCGGTGGGGTTCCTCAAAGCTCCCCCGCCGCTTCGCCCGCGAGCTAGCCCCCCGGGGAGCCCGGGAGTTCGCTCAACAGGACTTGGCGACTGCGATGCGGACCGGCTGCTCGTCGATCTCGCCGGCCGGATCCCCGGCGAGTGAAGCCGTCCCGTCCAGCGCATCCGCGAGCACCTGGGTCGCGACGTATTCGCCGTAGGACGCGAGCGCCGCAGCCAGGGCTTCGGAACCCTGGAAGCTCACGCGGACCCGGTCGGAAACCTCCAACCCGGCGCGCTTGCGCTCCTGCTGCACAAGTCGAACGAAGTCGCGGGCCCGGCCCTCGGCGAGCAGATCCTCGGTGAGCGCCGTTTCCAACACGACGACCCCGTCGCCTGAGCCGAGGCCGGCCACGGCTCGCGACTCGCCAGCGGTCGGGACGATCACCAGCTGGAAGCCGTCGCCTGGCTCCAACACTTCGCCGTCGACTTCGACCCTCCCGCCGTCCACAGACTTCCACTGTCCGGACTTGGCGGCGGTCATCACCGACTTCATGCGCTTGCCCAGCCGTGGCCCGAGGGTTCGCGCATCGAGGCGCAAGTCGAAGCTGGCGAAGGCTCCGACGTCTTGGGACGTGGTCACCGCGCGCACGTTGACCTCGTCGCGAATCAAGTCCGCGTAGGGTTCGAGCCGTTCGGCGCCCGGCCCGGCGATGGTCAGATTGGCCAGCGGCAAGCGAACGCGCAAGCGTTCTGCCTCCCGCAGAGCGAGCGTCGTCGAGCACACGTCGCGAACTCGATCCATGGCTTCGACCAGCTCCTCGTTCTTCGGAAGCTGCGCCGCATCAGGCCAGGTGCACAGGTGTACGGAGCTGGGCGCCTCGGCGTCTCCGCGGACCAAACCGGCGTAGATCTCTTCGGCCAGGAACGGCAGCAGCGGCGCAACGGTCCGAACCAAGGTATGCAGGCAGGTGTATAAAGTGTCGTAGGCCGCCTGTTTGTCGGCATCGATCTCCGAACTCCAAAACCGCGGCCGGGAGCGACGGATGTACCAGTTGTTCAAGGCATCCAAGTAACCCCGAACCCCCTGGGTGGCGCGGCTGATGTCGTAGGCGTCGAAGGCCCCGGTGACTTCCTCGACTAGTTCGCGGGTTTTGCAAAGGGCATAGCGATCGAGCACACCGTCCGCATCTTCGATCAGGTGGCCACGCAGACCATCGGCGTTGGCATACAGCGTAAAGAAGCTCCAAGCAGACCAGACTGGATTCAGGACGAGCCGAATCACCTCACCGATTTCTTTGCCTTCCTGAGAGATCTGCAGGTCCCCTCCGCGCATGAGCGGTGAAGACATCAGGAACCAGCGCAGCGCGTCCGACCCGTAGGTCTCAAAGACCTCTTCGGGCGGCGGATAGTTGCGCAGACGTTTGGAGAGTTTCTGCCCGTCAGCCGCCCCGAGAACGCCATGACAGATCACGTTTTGGAACGGAGGGCGGTCGAACAGCGCGGCCCCCAGCACCATCAAGGTGTAGAACCAGCCGCGGGTTTGTGAGACGTATTCGACGATGAAATCCGCGGGGAAGTGTGCCTCGAACCACTCTTTGCGTTCGAAGGGATAGTGCACCTGTGCAAAGGGCATCGAGCCCGACTCAAACCAGCAGTCGAGCACATCCTCCACCCGGCGCATGGTCGCCTTCCCCGTCGGATCATCGGGATTCGGCCGCGTCAGCGCATCGATCCCCGGGCGGTGCAAGTCGTTGAGCCGCACGCCAAAGTCGCGCTCAAGCTCGTCGAGGCTGCCGTACACATCCACGCGCGGGTAGCTCGGGTCGTCGCTCTTCCAAACGGGGATCGGGGTGCCCCAAAAGCGATTGCGGCTGATCGACCAGTCGCGCGCCCCCTCGAGCCACTTGCCGAATTGACCGTCGCGCACCCGTTCGGGCATCCAATGGATCGACTGGTTCAATTCGACCATGCGATCGCGCAGCTTGGTGACCTCCACGTACCACGAAGACATCGCGCGGTAGATCAGTGGCTGGTCGGTTCGCCAGCAGTGCGGGTAGTTGTGAACGATCTGGTCGATCTTGAACGCGCGCTCGCGGTCCTTGAGCGCCTGCAGTACCGGTTTGTTCGCCTCGAAGACGTTCATGCCCTGGAAGTCGGGAACTTCGGGGGTGAACTGGCCCTTTTCGTCGACCGGCACGACCAATTCGATGCCGGCTTCCTCGCAGACCCGCTGGTCTTCTTCACCGAAGCCGGGTGCCAAGTGCACGATGCCGGTGCCCTCCGCGGTGTCCACAAAGTCCGCGCCAAGCACCACGTGGGCGCCCGCATGGCCCCGGAAATACCCGAACGGCGGGGCATAAGCGCGGCCGACCAGCTCCGAGCCACGCAGGGTCCCGACCTGCTCGGCGTTCGCGAGTTCTTTCTTGTAGGTGCCGCGGGTCCCCTCGCCGAGCACCACAATCCGGTCCCCGATCTTCATCAAAGCGTAGTCGATGTCCGGCCCCACCGCCGCCGCCAGATTCGATGGCATGGTCCACGGCGTCGTAGTCCAGACCAACAGGTCCAAGGGCCCCGGATCGCCTTCGCGGGGCTCGAGCGGAAACCGGACGGTGACCGTCGGGTCGGTGCGTTCGCGGTAGGCGTTGTCGAGCCGCGTCTCGAAGTTGCTGACCGGTGTCTCCGCCGCCCACGAGTACGGCATCACGCGGAAGCCCTCGTAGACCAGCCCCTTCTTGTACAGCTCGCCGAACGCCCACAGGACGCTCTCCATGTAGTCGGTATCGAGCGTGCGGTAGGAGTTGTCGAAGTCGACCCAGCGGCCCGAGCGCGACACGTAGGCGCGCCATTCCTCGGTATAGCGCAGCACCGACTCGCGACAGTGGTCGTTGAAGCGATCGATGCCGTACTCGAGGATCTTCTGGCGGCCGGAGATGCCAAGCGTGCGCTCGGTCTCCATTTCGGCGGGAAGTCCGTGACAGTCCCAGCCGAATCGGCGCTCGGTGCGCCGCCCGCACATGGTCTGGTAGCGCGGGATGATGTCCTTCGCGTAGCCGGTCAGCAGGTGCCCGAAATGCGGGAGCCCGTTGGCGAAGGGCGGCCCGTCATAAAACACGAACTCGTGGCCACCGTCGCCGCTGTTCGGGAGCGCGTCGATCGACTGCTGGAAGGTCCCTTCGCTCTGCCAGCGCTCGAGAATTCGGCGCTCGAGGGCCGGAAAATCCGCCTGGGAGGGGACCTTGGGGTAGGGCGCCTTGGAGGAGGAGGGATCGGGTTGGCTCGCGGAGCCTTTCGGAGTGGACTGCATGGCTTGGGGGGAGTGTAGGCAAGCAGCCTGGGCGGGCCCGATCCGGGGTGCCGTTTCGTCCCGTCACCGATGCGTCGCCCCCAAACCCGCTCCCGGTCCCGAGGGCCGGATAGGCTCTAGAGGTTCCCATGGCTTCTTCCCCTGTCCACGCCCCCTTGGTCCCCTCGCCCGCGACCGCCCCCCTGGAGCCGAGCTCGGGGCCCTCCCAATCTACGCCGCAGACGCAGGCCACCCGGTGGCCCCGCTGGTTGCCCCTTTGGTTTCTCGCCGCCCTAGGCGTCCTGATGGTCCGAGGCCTGATCGCGGCGTCCCGCATGGACGAGATCGAGCTCGAGCGCTACGGAGCCTCGATCGCAGTCTCCAAACTCGCGGGGCTGCCCCTCGACCCCGATGAGCTTCCGATCATCGCGCACCTGCGCGGCTCCTATTTGTTCGGACTGGCCCTCGCCCCCGCGGTCGCCGCATTCGGCAACACCATGACGGTGGTCAAAGCCCTCGCGGTTCTGTGGAGCGCTCTCGGAGCTGCCCTGACCGTCGCGCTGGCTCGCCGAACCCTGGGGGTTGCCGGTGGCTTGGGAACCCTGGCGGTCTTTCTGTTCGCCTGGCCGTCCTTCCTCAAGGTCGACGTCTTGGCCCTCGGAAGTCACGCGGACACGGTTCCGGTGCTCGTGGCCCCCCTGCTGCTCCTGGCCGGCTCCCATTCGCGCGGACCGGGGCCCGTCCGGTTGGCTCTGTTCGGCGCACTGCTCGGCCTGGGCGTGTTGTTTTCGATTCAATTCCTCGTCGCCCTGCCGGCGATTCTTTTCGTGCTCGCCACCGGCCCCTGGCGCGGACTTCGCCCCGCGCTGCTCGGCGGCTTCGCCGGCGCAGCCCTGGCCCTCCCCGGCCTACTCTGGAAGAACCGGCTGAGCCCCACCACCGATGTGGTCAACAAGAGCCTGGAGAGCCGCTTTCTTCCCGAGGGAGTCAGCGGAGCGCTCGACCGAGCCTGGAACTTCCTGGCCGGCGACTTCTTCCGCTCCTGGCAATTCGATCTGCACGGCGGGTACCTGTTCGGCTGGTTGTTCGCGGGGTCGCTGATGGCCGGCACGCTGCTCGGCCTAGCCGCCTTGCGCCCTCGCACGTGGTTCTCGCGCGGTTCAGGGGCTCCGTGGAACGACCGGCTGCTTGGATTCGCCCTCTTGCATCTGGCCGGGTTCATCGGCGCGTACGCGATCACCGATTTTCGCATCAACTTGGATGCGGCGGCCGACGGCATGGGCAGCCGCTACATGATGCCGCTGCTGCCCGCCCTAGCGGTGCTCGTTGCGATCGGCGCCCGGCAGGCCTCCCTGCGCTTCGGCCGAGGGCTCGCCTGGTTGTTGGTTGCCCCGGCGACGGTCGCCGGCGCCGCCGGTTTCGCGGACTTGTTTAGGCCCTGGGTCGGCGCCGCCCTCCCTCCGATCACCGGTAGCGAGCTCTACGAGTTCCGCGACCACCTGTCGTTTGCCACGCCTGGCGACTACGAGGCCCGTCTGGACTGGATCGAACAGATCGAGCCCTCTTGGCCCGAGGACCGCCCGCTCGTCTACTCGGACGAATTCACCCACCCCGAAGCCCGCGGGCTCGACGCCATCTTTCGCGCGTACCGTGCGCTTCCGGCGCAACCTGCGCGCCTGCACCCCTACCAGGCCTCAGGCCTGGGTTCGGTTTGCGCTTCTCAATACGTCCGAGAAACGAAGTGGGCCGAGCCTGGGTCCGCGCGCCAGGTCGGCGCCCGAATCCAAGCCGACCTCGCCCGGGTTCCACAAGCAGTTCGCGAAGACCACCTGCGCGGACTCGGCCGAGGGCTGTGCCGCGCGCAAGTCGGCAGCGTAATCCAGCGCTTCTTCGGGCAGCCCAGGCAAAACAACGCACGCAATCCAGCCAAGCTCGGATTCGAAGTCGCGGCCGAACTCGACGAATCGGCACGCTCACCGTTCCTTTTCGGAATGGGGTTCTTCATTGGGCTGCGCTCAACGCCTTACGAACGCGCCCAGGACCAGATTTACGAGATCCTGCCCGAACTCTCGGATGAGGTTCTCGCGGCGTGGATGGAGGGATTTGCCCGCGGTTTCCGGTTCCGATTCGTCGAGGCTAGCTATCGGGAACCAGGACCGCTGCAACTGGAAGAGCGTTTCGAGCCTCGCGCGCAGGCTTTGTTTCGTTCGCACCTCGTCCGTTAGGTTCCCGCTTGGGGCGTGCAGCTGGCGCGGATTTCGCGCCACGGGCGGCTAGCGAGCCTGCGAGTGGGCTCAGCTTTCTTCCGTCATCGGGCGCAGGCGCGCAACGTGCTCGGACAGCGGGCGTTTCGGCTCCGGTTGCAGCACGCCGCCGATGAGTTCTTCCTCTTCGTCTTCGTCGCGGCCGCGCTTTGCGATCGCACCGGCCAGGATTCGCGAGAACTCGCCGATGCTCGGGTAGGGCTTTGTGATCAAGCCAGCAAGCCCCTCCTCAGGGAAGTCCTGTCGCGCGGTTTCATAGCCCCAGCCGCTGGACAGCACGATCGGCACGCGCGCGTCGATCTTGCGCATCGCGGCGAAGCACTCCCGGCCGTCCATCTCCGGCATGATCAGATCGAGCAAGACCACGTCGATTTCCTCGGAGCGTTGGGAGAACAGCTCAACGGCTTCGACCCCATTGCTAGCCACCAAGACCTCGTAGCCAATACTCTCCAGCAGCGCGGTCGCGGTCAGTCGCACGATTTGTTCGTCATCGACCAGCAGGACGAGTCCATGGCCTCGCACAGCGGGCAAGGGGGCCTTGACCGGCGCCGGACGATCGACTGCGGCCGAGACCGGGAACCAAAGGGAGAAGCAGGTGCCTTCGCCCACTTGACTGTCCACACGTAGTGTGCCGCCATGCTTGCGAACGACCCCATAGGCAGCTGAAAGCCCAAGTCCGGTGCCCTTGCCCTGTTCCTTGGTCGTAAAGAACGGCTCAAAGATGCGCTCAAGGGTCTCGCGCTCCATACCGCAGCCGGTGTCGCGAACGTCCAGCCGGATGTAGTCGCCCGGCTCGAGTTCGGGGTAGCGGTGCGCTTCGCTGCGCTGCAGGTGAAAGTCGTGGGTCGTGAACCGCAGCTCGCCGCCGGCCTCCATGGCATCGCGTGCGTTGACCGCCAAATTCATCACCAGTTGCTGCAGCGCACCACGATCGCCAATCAAATGGGAGCGTTCTGCGGAAAGTTCGCGCTCCACATCGATCGTCTTCTCAAGGGAGTGCTGCAAGAGCGAGCAAACCTCCTCCACGATGTTGTGCAAACAGGTCGGCTCGGTGCTTTCCTTAGGCGGCGTTTCCCGAGCGAACTCGAGCACCTTGCGGGTCAATTCAGCTCCGCGCTCGGCGGCTGTATCCAGCACGGACGCAACCCGCTGAGCGGCCGATTGACCGGACATGTTTTCGCGCAACAGCTCGGCTTGGCCACGCACACCCATCAGGATCTGGTTGAAGTCGTGGGCAATTCCGCCGGCCAGAGTCGTGATCGCCTTGAGTTTCTGGGACTGGCGCAGCCGCTCTTCCAACTCGCGGCGCTCCTGTTCGGCCTGCTTGCGCGCCAGGGTGCTGGCAAACACATCGGCGACGATTCGCATCAGCGCGGCCATCTCGCGGTCCCAAACCAGCTCGGAATCGAGGCGATCAAACCCGAATAGTCCGAGCAGCTGTCCGCCGCAGGTCATCGGGAACCCACCGAAGGAGCTCAGCCCGAGCGCGAGCAACTGTTCGCGTTCACGCGCAAAGTCCTCGCCGAGCCGGGCCACCGCTGGGACGTACACGTCCTTTCCGGAGCGAATGCGAGGCAGCACCCATCCGAGACCCAGCGGCGTCTGCTCCCCGATGCGTTCCAAGAAATCCGGCGAGCCCTCCGAAACCCACTGGTGGGTTCGCTCGAGCGCGGTGTCCGCGGGATCGAGCTGAAAGACGTAGGCGCGATCGAATCCGCATACCTCCGCGACCTGCTCCAAGGCTCGCGCGAGGCCAGAATCCAATTCGTCCAGGCTCATGTTGATGAACCGGGTCGAAACTTCGCGAATCCACTGTTCGACACGTACGCGCGCTTCGAGTCCTAGCTCGGCCGTCTTGCGCGCCGTGGTGTCGGTGGCCAGGACGATCGCCGTCTCGCAGGGTCCCTCGGCGCTGGTTGGCCCGATCCGGCAGTCGTACCAGCGACGTTCACCATCGCGGGCCCGCGCCTCGAGAACCACCGAGCGCGCCTTCCCATCGGAAAAAACAAGGCTCGCCGCAGCGTCGAAGGCCGTGGTATCGAAGTCTCCCAGCAGCTCGACTAGCAGCTTCGGCTCGCGCCCCTCGAGCGTGCGATTGGCAAACAGCACGCCGCAATCGCGATCGATCGTCGCCACGACTTCGGGCGCGTTCTCCACCACCGAGCGCCAGCGGGATTCGGACTCCTGCAATCGCGCTTCGCGTCCCAAGCGTTCGATCTCGACGCCAGCGCGCGAAGCAAACACACGCAGCATCGATTCGGTCTCCTGCTGCTCGTCCAGAGGCCCGGTGTGCATCACGCCGAGCACACCGATCGACTGCCCGGCTGAATCGCGGATGGCGACACCCAGGAAGCTCTGAACCCCCTGCTGCCGAATCCAGGGGTTCTCGCCGAACCGATGGTGAATCCCGTTTGGGAAGTAGGCACGACCGTCCGTCAGCACCAACTCATCGGGCGTCCCGGGAACCGGGTAGCTGTAGTCCTCTGAGTATTCGCCACCAGACCACAGGGACAGCATGCGCAAGTGCGGACGGCTCTCCGCCTCCGACAGCGACGAGATGTACGCCAGGCGCACCCCCAGCGAACGCGTCAGCGTTCGAACCAAGTTGCGGAAAAAGCCCTGCCCGACCACGGAGGAGGTGGCCTCGACGACAGCTTCGAAGCGCGACTGGGCGCGGACTCGGTCCGAAACGTCGATGGCCACGCCGTTGACGCCAGCGATCGATCCCCTCGCCCCTTGAAACGGCGACATGTGCACTTCCAAGGTCCGACCAGCGACCTCGAGAGAGATCTCGCGGGTGCGACCCGAGAGCGCCGAACGGATCGTCTCGACCAGCTCGGGCACATCTCCAAAGGGCTCAAAGACCGAACCCTGGACGGGCCCCAGGGCAATTCCGTCACCGGTCGGTTGGTGCGCCTGCCTGCGAACCAGCTTGCCGGTCGGGTCGACGTCGAACAGGACGGCCGGTGCGCTGGTCACCAGCTCCGACAGACGCGGCTGGGGTTCGGGCTGCGAATTTGAGATCGGATCCGGACGCCTCGGGTTGAGCGCGTGGGTTCCGCCGCGGCCCACGCGCCGCGAGAGCGCACCGACGGCGATCACCTTTCCGTCCGATGCGAGCGGGAAAAACCGTGTCTGGGACCAAACGTCGGGGCCCCCCCCGGGTTCGCTGACCCGGTGGGAAAGTTGGGATGGCTTGCCGCCCACCGCTTCGCGCCAGGCGGACCGGAACGTGGCGCAGTCCGCCGCGGGAATGCGAGACAAAACGGTTTGCCCCGATTCGAGCTCGCTCCACTCGGGCTCCTCGGAAACCGAAAGCGTCAGCGTCTCGTCGAGGCCCATCAAAAGGAACGACTCTCCCGGAACCGCGGCATCCGCCATCCCCAGGTAGCGCGAAACGGCAGCTTCGGTGGAACTGGCCCGGACCAGGGCCTCCCGGGCCGCGGGCTCGAGGGCGGTCAGTACCCAGCCATCGCCTTCTTGGGGCCACAGATGGACTTCGAGGAAGGCCGAACCTTCCCCGCGCAGGCGACAGAGCCCCAGATCAAGGCCGCGCGCTGGGCCCCCCCCGGGAGGCTCGCGGGGTACATCGCGGAGCTGCTCGCGCAGGGACGCATCCTCGAACAGGTCTTCCAGACACCACTCGCTGGGGGGCTCGTGGCCGCCGGCGTACCGCAGACGAGCGGCCGTGTTCCACTCGCGTAGCTTTCGCTCGCCATCCGTACGAATCCAAAGCAGCCCCAAGTTGTTCGTCGAACCACTTGCCTGGGGCAACAGGTCGCTGATCCGCGGAAGCGCCGCCGAAGGTTGCGTGGTAGCGCCCTGGTTCGAATCTAAAACCCGGTCCTCGACTCGCTCGCGCGGGGCTCGAAGTCCGAGCGCCAGGTACAAGCTGGCCGGATCGACTGGCTCCACCAAGTAGGCCGCAGCGCCGGCCTGGAGCCAGGCGGTCCGCCGGTCGGTTCGTTCCTCATCAGCCAGCACGACACAGCGGGTCTGCCTGGTCAAGGTGGCCCAGGCCTGCGGCCCCGAGTCGTGCCCCACGATGCTGGGCACGTCCCGCAGGACGACCAGCTCCGGCGCGCGGACGTGAACTTGACCGGCCACGTAGTCCGCGACTTCCTCGGGTCGCGACGCCGCGTGAACCCGAATGCCCCCCGCGCGCAGCTCGCGCAGCCAGGACAGGTGGGCGCGTCCAGGCTCGTTGTCCAGCAGCAGGAGGTCGCGCCCCGCGCTATCGAGCAACGTGGATAGGCCGCGGTCGAGTCCGGCGAGCAACTGCTCGGGCTTGTCCCCGCGACGCCACTCGGCCGCAATCTGGATGGCCCGCACCGCTAAGTCGTCGAGGACCTCCTTTGCTGAGTCATCGAGCTCTTCCTCGCTGAAAACCACCAGCGGCACGCGCGCGCCCAGGTCGTCTACCAGGAAACGCAGCAGGCTCCAGCCCGAGCGGCGCGCGTCGTCCACCGAGATCAGTGCGAGGCAGGGGCCTGCGGCCGCACGCCGGCAGGCTTCGACGGCTGAACTGCAGCGCCAGGGCTCGAAGCCAATCGATTCGAGGGCGCCTTCGAGACCTGAGGCCCGCCCGGCATGGGAGTCCACTAGCAGGACGGGGATCGGAACGTCGTTGTCGCGCATAAGGGCTCGGCTCGCGGGATAGAATGCCGATTCGAGCGCCCCGAACCACGCCCGGAACCCCGATCGAATTCGCGGGTCCCGGAGTGGGGTCAGGACGCGGCCCTCCGGAGCCACCTTTCGCGCCCCACCCGTGCTTCACCACCTCACCGTTTTCGCACTCCTAGCCGGCAGTCCGGTTGCGCTGGCTCAAGCGATCCACCCCATCGCGCAGATTCCTGCCCTGGCCGCCCAGGCAAAGGGCGTCCAGCCGGGTCGCGAGTTGAGCCTGCCTTCGGCCCCGGAACGCGCCGCACCGCTGGAGCAGCTGTGGGCCAGCGGAACGCGTGAACCCGCCGTCGCCGAACTCGAACGGATTCTGGAGCGAATCCCCAAGGCCTCGCCAGACGAAGCCGAGCACGCCGGTGCCCGGCAGATATTGGCCACCTGGCTCGAACAGATCGGCCGGATCCGCTCCGCCTCCGAACAGATCGAGCGACTCGCGGAGCAAAACCTGCTGCCCGCTGGCGAAGCGACTCGCGCCCAGCGCGGCCGGCTCCTGTTCCGGCTCGAGCGCTTCGACGAAGCGCTCGAGCAGCTTCCCTCCCAAGACGCCGCTTCGCTGGCCATGCGTTGCGATGCGGCCGCGGCGCTCGGTCGCTTCGAGGAATCGAATCGTGAATTGGCCGCGCTTTCGGAACGGCTCGGCCCCGAATCCCTCGAAGTCGCTCGGCGAGACGGTCTCCGGCTGCTGCGTGCGGACGATCCCAAAGAGGCGCTGCACTGCTTCGACCTCGCGCTGCTCCAAGATTCCACCGACCCCGGTGCACTGTTCGGTCGCGGCCGGGCGCTGATCGCTCTGGGAGATCGCGAAGCAGGACTCGTTGTCCTCACCGAACACCGCCGCATCCTGCCCCTGCGCGACGCCCTCGACTTCGCCTACCAGTCCCTGGCCCTCGCGCCGCTCCACGGCCCCAACCACGCCAAGCTCGCCGACGCCCAGGCGGCCCTCGATCGAATCGATGCCGCCACGGCCAGCTACGATCGCGCGCTCGAGCTCGCAGCCCTGGACGACCTGATTCCGATCGCGCTGAGAGCCGCGCGTCACGCCGAAGAACGTCGCAGGCACCCCGCCGAGGCCGTGCGCGTCTTGGATCAAGCCTTCGAACGCCTCCCCGACGTTCGATTCCTGGTGCGAGCCGGCGACATCGCCCTGCGCGCGGGCGATGCGAAGCTCGCGCGCTTGCGCTACGGTCGCGCCCTCGAACAAAGACCCAACGACGCGCAGATCCGCGCTCGATTGGAAGCCGCTGAAGCGGAGCAACCGTGAAACCGGCTCCTGCGGGCCTAGCCCTTTTGCTGCTCGTCGCGTGCGGAAAGTCGCCGAATCAGAGCCCTGCGGCGAATTCCGAGACCGGAGCCACGCCCCCCACCGAAACGACTGACCAGCGGGGAGCCTGGTTTCAGGATGCAACTCTCTCAAGCGGAGTTCGCTTCGTCCATGAGATGGGCGCGACGCCCGAGCGCCACCTGCCGGAGACCATGGGCGGCGGCGGAGTCCTGTTCGACGCCGAAAACGACGGGGACTGGGACCTGTATTTGGTTCAAAGCGGCTCCATGCCGATCGACCTCGCTAATTCCCGGGAGGCCGAACCTCCGAATCAGCTGTTCGCCAACGCCGGCGACGGAACCTTCACCGATGTGACCGCGAGCTCCGGCGACGCCGCCCACCCTGGCTATGGCCAGGGCTGCGCCTGTGGCGACATCGATGGGGACGGCTTCGAGGACCTGTACGTCACCAACTTCGGAGCCGACGTGCTGCTCCTCAATTCGGGCCAGCTTCACTTCGCGGATGTCACTTCAAGCGCCGGTCTTTCCGACGCTCGCTGGACCGCTGGCGCCGTGTTCTTCGACGCGGACGCGGACGGCGATCTCGATCTGTTCGTAACCGCCTACGTCGCGATCGATCCGCAGGATCCGGTGTACTGCGGCCGCCGGGAGGATGGCATGCGCGCCTACTGCAGCCCCGATGAGTATGGCGGCCTGCACGACCGCTTGTGGATCAACGACGGAGCGGGGGCTTTTGTCGACGGCTCCGCGAACGCCGGGCTGACCGACACCGCCGGCAAAGGCCTCGGGGTGTTGGCTGCCGATTTCAACGGAGATCGGCGGCTCGACCTGTACGTGGCCAACGACTCGGTCGAGAACCGGCTTTGGGCCCAAGAGGAGCCGGGCCGATTTACCGATGCGACGCTGATGTCCGGGACCGGGGTCAACTCCAACGGCATGTCGGAGGCCGGCATGGGGCTGGCTGCCGGTGACGTGGACGGCGACGGAGACCTCGACCTGTTCGTGACCAACCTCGACGAGGAATCGAACACGCTCTACCGCAACGACGGCGAGTGGTTTACCGATGTCACCTCGCGCGCCGGCCTCGACGCACCCAGTCGCCCGTGGGTCGGCTTCGGCGCAGCGATCGAGGACTTCGACCTGGACGGCGACCTGGACATCGCCGTCGCAAACGGGCACATCATCCACAACATCGCTCGCTATCACGAAGAGCGCAGCTGGGCCCAGCCCATGAGCCTCTACGAAAACGACGGGACCGGCCGCTTCGCCACGGCGGTCGAGAAGCTCGGCCCGCTTGCCGAACAGAGCTTCATCGGCCGAGCCCTGCTGCCTGGCGATCTCGATGGCGATGGCGATACGGATCTCGTGCTGGTGCAGTGCGGAAGCTCGACCCGCATCCTGCGCAACGAAACGCCGCTGGAACAACCGAGCCTACGGGTGCGCGGCATCCCCACCGGGGGGACGCTCCAAACGACGCGCGGACCCTCCTGGCTTTCCTCTGCGGGCCCGAGCTACTACGGCCGCGGGGCGCCCGAGATCGTGCTTGGATCCGAGCTCAATGAGCCTCTCCGGGATTGGCTCCAGCAAAACCAATTCGCCCTCCACCCGCCCGCGTCACCCAGCCGGCGCTGGACGGCAACCCGCCTCCCCACCGACCGCTGAGCGGAGCTCTCCGGTGCGGTCGAGTCCGGCTCGGTCCAGTTCGCCGGCTGAACGGGGAGCCCCGCGCCACGCTCAGGTCATTCCGCCGTTGATCGAGATCGTCTGGCAGGTGATGTAACTCGCGTTTTCGCCGAACAGGTAGGTGATCAGACCAGCGACTTCCTCGGGGGTTCCGACGCGTCGCATGGGCACCTGGGCTTTGAGTTCGGCTTCGGGCAGGCCTTCGATCATGTCCGTTGCGATAAACCCGGGCGCGACCGCGTTGACCGAGATCTTGCGCTTGGCCAGCTCAAGCCCCAGGGAACGGACGGCTCCGATCAGGCCGGCCTTGGAGGCGCTGTAGTTCACCTGCCCCGGATTGCCGGCAACGCCAGCCACCGAAGAAAGGGCGACGATGCGACCGCCGTCGCGCAGACCGACCATCGGCATCAGCAACGGGCGCAGCACGTGAAAGAAGCTGTCCAGGTTGGTGCGCAGCACGCGATCCCAATTTTCCTCGGCCATGCCGGCGAAGGGCGCGTCGGCGGTCACGCCGGCCGACAGCACGACGCCCCAGTAGGCGCCGTTTTGTTCCACGTCGGCTTCGAGAGCCTCGCGCACGGCCACAGAGTCCGAGACGTCGAAGCCGAGCAGCGACGCTCGGCCGCCGGAGGATTCGATTTCGGAAGCCAACGCTTCGGCGGAAGCCGTCGAGCTGCGGTAGTGCAGCGTCACGGGATGCCCTAGGGCCGCCAGCGCCTTGGCCGTGGCGTGGCCAATGCCGCGCGAGGCGCCCGTGACGAGCACGCGGCGCCCTGAGTTTTTGTTTTCGGTCATTTGACGACGAAGTTGACGAGGCGGCCGGGCACGACGACGGTCTTGACCAGCTGCTTGCCCTCGAGCCAGCTAGGAACTTCGGACTTGGCTGCCTCGGCGACGTCGTCCTTGGGCGCGTCCTTCGGACAGGCCACCTTGGCGCGCAGCTTCCCGTTGACCTGGATCATGTACTCGATTTCGTCGTCGATCAGGTAGGCCGGGTCGTAGGTCGGCCAGGCCACGTGGGCCAGCGAGCCTTCGTGACCCAGCCGAGACCACAGCTCTTCGCAAACGTGCGGCGCAAAGGGCGACAGGGCCAGGATGAAGCGCTCGGCCTGGTCCCGGCGGACGTGCTCGGGTTTTCCGGTGGCTTCGTTCACGAAGGTCATCAGCGCCGCCACGGCGGTGTTGTAGTTGAACGCCGTGAAGGAATGGTCGACTTTCTCCAGCGCGCGGGCCAGGGCCCGCTCGAGCGCCAGGGATTCGCCTTCGGGAGCGCCGCTCGCAGGCTCCAGGAGATGCGGGCGAATCGGCGCCTCCACCTCCGGGTCGACGAACAGACGCCAGGCCCGATCGAGAAACCGCCGGCAACCCGGAACATCGCGCGGGTTCCACGGCTTGGAGTCCGCCAGGGGGCCCATGAACATCTCGTACAGCCGGAAGGTGTCGACGCCGTACTCGCCGCAGACTTCATCGGGAGTGACCACGTTCTTCAGCGATTTGCTCATTTTGGCCACGACCTGTTCGAGCACCTCGCCGGAGGTTCTGTGCACGCCCTTGCCGTCTTTCTCTTCGACCTCGTCGCCGGGCACCAGGCGGCCAGTCTTGTCCTTGTAGGCGAACGCGGTCAGCATCCCCTGGTTGAACAGACGCTTGAAGGGCTCGTTCGTGGGCACCAAGCCCTCGTCGTAGAGCACCTTGTGCCAGAACCGCGCGTACAAAAGGTGCAGTACGGCGTGTTCGGCGCCCCCCGCGTACAGGTCGACGTCCTGCCAGTATTCAACGGCTTCCTTCGAGAACGGCTCGCCCGGGTTGCCCGGATCCATGAAGCGCAGGTAGTACCAGCAGGAGCCAGCCCAGCCGGGCATCGTGTCGGTGTCGCGCTTGGCCGGAGCTCCCGTGACCGGGTTGGTGACGTTCACCCAATCCTCGGCGCGCCCCAGGGGCGCGCGACCGTCCTCGGCTGGCGCGAAGTCGGTCATCACCGGCAGCTCGACCGGCAGGTGCTCGTCGGGCACGCGCGTCATCGAGCCGTCCTCGTTGTGCAGCACCGGGAACGGCTCGCCCCAGTAACGCTGGCGGCTGAACAGCCAGTCGCGCAGGCGGTAGGTGGTCTTGGCTTCGCCGTGGCCCTGGTCGACCAGCCAATCGATCATCTTGGCCTTGGCTTCCGCGATGGGAAGTCCGTCCAGGAAGCCCGAGGCGATGGCCGGACCTTCGCCGGTGTAGGCCTCGCCCTCGAAGTCGTCCGGGGGCTGAACCGTTCGAACGATGTTGAGGTCGTAGGCCTTCGCGAACTCCCAGTCGCGCTGGTCCTGGCCGGGAACAGCCATGATCGCGCCGGTGCCGTAGCCGGACAAGACGTAGTCCGCGATCCAAATCGGAAGGCGCCCGCGCTCGTCATCGGCGTCGAAGGCCGGGTTGTGGGCGTAGGCTCCGGTGAACACACCGGACTTGGTCTTGGCTAGGTCGGTGCGCTCCAGGTCGCTCTTGGTCGCGGCCTGACGGATGTAGGCCTCAATTTCAGCGCGCTGGTCGTCGGTGGTGGCGGCTGCCACCAACGGGTGCTCGGGCGCGAGCACCAGGAAGGTCGCTCCGAACAGCGTGTCGGGTCGCGTCGTGAAGACCTCGATCTCCTGGTCGGCGCCCTCAACCGCGAATTTCACGCTGGCGCCGCGCGAGCGGCCGATCCACTCGCGCTGCATGGTCTTGACCGACTCGGGCCAGTCCAAGCCCTCCAAATCGTCGATCAACCGATCGGCGTAGGCCGTGATCTTCAGCATCCACTGCTTGAGCGGACGGCGAACGCAAGGGTGGTCGCCGCGCTCGGAGCGGCCGCCGATGACCTCTTCATTGGCCAGCACCGTCTTGAGCGCCTCGCACCACCAAACCGGAACCTCGGTTTGGTAGGCCAGGCCACGGTCGAACAGACGCGCGAAAATCCACTGGGTCCAGCGGTAGTACTTGGGATCCGCCGTGGAAAGCTCGCGCTCCCAGTCGTAGGAGAGCCCGACCATCTGGAGCTGGCGCCGGAAGTTCGCGATGTTCGCCTCGGTCGTCTCGGCCGGATGTTGGCCGGTCTGGATCGCGAACTGCTCAGCGGGAAGCCCGAAGGCGTCGTAGCCCATGGGGTGCAGGACGTTGAAGCCCTCCATCCGCTTACGGCGCGTGTAAACATCGGTCCCGATGTAGCCGAGCGGGTGTCCGACGTGGAGGCCGGCCCCCGAGGGGTACGGGAACATGTCCAGGACGTAACACTTGGGGCGGTTTGGGTCGAAGCCGGGCTCGCCGGGGCCTGCGGTCGCAAAGGTGCGGTCCTCGCGCCAGTGAGCTTGCCAGCGGGCCTCAAGTCCTTGGGGGTCGTAACGGTTCATCCGAGCGGGGTCTCTCCGGGAGAAGAAGGGGGGCAGAGACTAACCGTCGGTCGCAGGCCAACGAGCGGTTCGAGACCGGATCCGCTGGGGCCTTGACGCTCCCCCCGGCCTCCGGCATTCTCTCCCCCACGTCGCCGGTCTCGATCCGTCGGGCAGGCGCCGAGGTGGGGGGATTAGCTCAGTTGGTAGAGCGCTACAATGGCATTGTAGAGGTCAGGAGTTCGACTCTCCTATCCTCCACCAACCCCACCGCCGCGGCCGTCGCCGGGCAGAAACGCCGGGCAGAATCGGGGTCGCGAGCACCCCGGGATCGGGCCCCCTAGAGGACCGGGCACACCGCGGGCCACAGGATCCAAGGGCGCCCTGGAGCTGGACGACCGGCTTTTGCGCTGGGCCCCTCGGAAATCGGCCTCGCCCCATAACGCGGCCCCGGTTCTTGCGTACCCGAAGGGAAGCTTCGGTCGGAGCTGCTTTCCTGCGATGCTCTGCGGCTCAGCCCCGCCCGCCGCGCTCTCGTTTTCGGGGACGCACCCTCGGCCGGACGATCCCCTCCACAGATTCCAGCCTCCCAACGCTCGCCTTCCGATGACCGATATGGCCCACCCCGACCGCCTGGCGAAGGTCGAGCGCCTACGCACCGAAGGCGGCGATCCCTATCCGGCCCGCGGAGTTCAAGCGACCCCGATCGCCGAGGCGATCCAAGGCGCCGGAACCCCGGACGCGCCCGGACCGAGGCTCGGTGAGCCGGTCACGGTGACTGGCCGACTGCTCAGCCTGCGCGACTTCGGCAAGTTGATCTTCGCCCCTTTGATGGATCGCACCGCCCGCATGCAAATCGGCATGCAGCGGGACCGATTGAGCGACTGGTGGCCGAGCCGCAAACTGCTGGACGGCGGCGACCTGGTGGCGATCACCGGCGAACTCGGGCACACCCAAAAGGGTGAGCCAACGATTTGGGCGACGCAAGTCCAGCTGCTTGCCAAGAGCCTCGCCCCCCCGCCGGAGAAGTGGCACGGATTGACCGACAAGGAACAACGCTACCGGCGCCGTTACGTGGATCTGTGGGCGTCCGAAGGCGTGATGGACGTCTTTGTGAAACGCTCCAAGGTCGTGTCCTGGACGCGACGGTTTCTTGAGGACCAGGGTTACCTCGAGGTCGAAACCCCGACGTTGCACCCGATCGCCGGGGGCGCCGCAGCGCGCCCCTTCGTGACGCACCACAATGCGCTCGGCATGGATCTGTTCTTGCGCATCGCTCCCGAGCTCTACTTGAAGCGCCTGATCGTTGGCGGTCTCGAGCGCGTGTTCGAGTTCTCGCGCAACTTCCGCAACGAAGGCCTGTCGCTGCAGCACAACCCCGAGTTCACGATGCTCGAGCTGTACGAGGCCCAGGCCGACTACCGCCGGATGATCGAGATCTTCGAGCAGATTGTGCGCGGACTTGCCCAGGAGGTGATCGGCACCACCACACTGACCTTCCGTGGCCGGGAGATCGATCTGGCCCAGCCGTTCCGCCAGGAGCGCTACCTCGAACAATTCCAGCAATACGTAGGCTGCGACTTCCACGATCGCGAGAAGGTCCTCGCTCGCGCGGAGCAACTGAAGCTCGATACGAAAGCCGCGCGCCAAACCGATGCGGGGTACTTCAAACTGGCCGGCGACGTCTACGAAGAGGATGTCGAGCCGCATCTCGTGGGTATGGTGTTCGTGATCGACTATCCGATCGAGCTCAGCCCCCTGTCGAAGGCCAAGCCGGACAATCCGCGGGTCGCCGAACGGCTTGAGCTGTTTCTGGACGGCATGGAGCTGGGCAACGGCTTCAGCGAGTTGAACGACCCGGCCGAGCAGCACGCTCGATTCGCAGAGCAGGTCGCCTCCAAGGACCCTGAAGCGCCCGGTGAAGTAGATCTCGACTACGTGCAAGCCCTTGAGGTCGGCATGCCCCCCACAGCGGGGCTCGGCATCGGCATCGACCGACTGGTCATGGTTCTGACCGGCCAGGATTCGATTCGAGACGTACTGCTGTTCCCGGCGCTCAAACCCAAACCCCTGGATAGCGCTGAGCTTGATTCGAACGAGTCGACCCAGCCCCAGTCCGCCACGACGAAGGAAGGCTGAATCTCCCCGTGTACAAGACCTTCCTCTCCTGGCGTTACCTCGTAACGCGTCGTACGAACTTGATCGGAACCGCCGGCATCGCCGTCGCGGTTGGAGCCTTGATCATGATCCTCTCGATCATGACCGGCTTCCTCGAGCAGACCAAAGCCATGGTCCGCGGCGGACTGTCCGACCTGATCATCACGCCGCCGGCGAAGAACTTCGATGCGCCGGGCAGCGCGGCCACCGACTTCAATCCGAGTGCGCTGCTCAGCGAAGTCCGGCGGGACGAGCGCATCGTGGCCGCCTCACCGCGGCTCGCCTATTTCGGTTTGATCGCCCCCAGCGGTGACGACGGCCTGCGTGTGCAGACCGTGATGTCCGACCCCGAATGGGCTGGGCAAGCAGCGGTTCAACTCATCGGTGTCGACGTCGCAACCCATTGGCGCGTGGCCTACCCGACGGTGCGCGTGGCGTTTGCCCAGATGGGGCTCTCGATTCCCGAAGCCCGCATCCAGGACGAATTCGACACAACCGCCTTCTTCGAGGCGCTGGTTCGCGATCCGCACCCCGATCGAGCCTTGTTTGCCTCGCGCGTCGAGAATCCCTGGATGCCCTTCGCAACGCCGCCCGGCTTTGCCTCCCGGGGGCGCGCCCTCGAGTCGATCATCCTCGGCGAGCAATTGATGAGCTCACTCGGATTGTCGCGCGGCAAGCAGATGACCTTGGTCACCTTCGTGACCGACTCGCGGGGCGAGGTTCACGAGTGCAAGCGCTCCTACGTAATCGCCGGCAGCTTCCGCACCAAGGACAACGAGATGGACGGGCGACGGATCTACCTCGCCCGCAGCGCGCTCGCGGATCTTTTGAACGACGGACGCACCTACACCGAGGTGGTGGCCAAGCTCGAGAACTACGACCGCGACGCGGGCGCGCTGCGAGTTGAGCTGCGCGAGCATCTGGCAGATGTCGGCATTTTGCCCCGCGGCCGCTCCGGCGAGGTCTCGCCCCACCATGTGCGCACCTGGGAGGATTTCCGCGAAACGCTGCTTGGCGCGATCAAGAACGAGCGCGTCCTGATGGCGATCATGCTGTCGCTGATCCTCGTCGTCGCTGGCTTTACGATCTTCTCGATTCTCACGATGATGGTCACCGAAAAGCGCCGCGACATCGGCATTCTCTCGGCGTTGGGCGCCACGCCGGGCGGAGTTCTGCGCACCTTCCTGATGATCGGCTTTTGGAACGCGCTGATCGGCACCGTCGTCGGCGCCATCGCCGGCATCCTGGGAGCCGCTTACATCGACAACATCGAGCGTTGGCTCTCCGGCCTGATCGGGACTCAAATCTTCGATCGCGGCGTGTACTACTTTGACGAGATTCCAAGCCGCGTGGAGTGGCTGCCGGTCACGCTCATCATCCTGGGCGCCTTCTCCTGCACGCTGCTGTTCGCCGCCATTCCCGCCTGGCGGGCTGGCCGCCTGAACCCGCTCGACGCCCTACGCTATGAGTAGTCAAGCCGCAGACCCCGAAGCCGAGCCTGAACAAAAGCTGCCGGCCGCTAAGCCCAGCGAAGCGCTCGGACCCGTCATGCTCGAAGCCGAGGAGATCCGCAAGTCGTTTCAAATCGGCGACCGCTCGATGGAAATCCTGCACGGCGTGAACCTCGCACTCCACGCGGGCGAGAGCGTGGCGCTGGTGGGAGCTTCCGGTGCTGGCAAGTCGACGCTGTTGCACATCCTTGGCCTGCTCGACCGCCCCAGCGAGGGGCGCGTCATCGTTCGCGATCGCGACGGCTGGTCGCTGGACACCGGCGAACGTTGCGACCTGCGCAATCAGGCCATTGGCTTCGTGTTTCAGTTCTATCACTTGCTCCCCGAGCTGACCGCGGTCGAGAACGTTCTGCTGCCGGCGATGATCCACTTCTCGCGGCGGGGCTTTCGCAAGCGCCGCAACGAATTGCGCCAACGGGCCCGCGGCATGCTGACCGAATTCGGTCTGGGCGAACGACTCGGGCACCGCCCGAGCCAGCTCTCCGGCGGCGAGCGCCAGCGCATCGCCCTGGCCCGCGCGTTGTTCAACGATCCTTCGATTTTGATCGCGGACGAGCCGACCGGCAATCTCGACACGGGAACCGGCGAGAAGATCCTCCAGCTGTTGTTCGAGGAGCAGCGCCAGCGCAAGGTCGCCATGCTGCTCGTAACCCACGACAAGCGAGTCGCCGCCCGCTGTGACCGTGTCCTGTCCATGGAGGACGGGATGATTCAAAGCGATTCATCGGTCCCGATTCCCCAGTGACTCCCGACGCACCCGAAAACCCCGGGGAGGACGCCGGCGAAGTCGCCATCGGTCGCAAGGCGCGTTACTACGCTCACATCCGCGACGCCCACTCGACCGAGGTGGCCGAAGACTACGTGGAGGCCATCGCCGAGCTGATCGAATCCAAAGGTCAGGCGCGAGTCGCCGATCTCGCGCGGGTGTTCGGCGTCAGTCACGTCACGGTCAGCCGCACGGTCGGCCGTTTGGTGCGCGATGGGCTGGCTCACACCGAGCCCTACAAGTCGATCGAATTGACGCCCAAGGGCCGCGAGCTGGCCGAGGCCTGCGAGGCCCGCCACGAAATCGTGCTGCGCTTCTTGCTGGCCCTCGGGCTCGACGAAGAAACCGCCCAGATCGACGCCGAGGGTATGGAGCATCACGTGAGCCCCAGAACGCTCGAGCTGTTCCAGCGTTTCGCGCGCGAGCGCTGACGCTCCGCCCTTGGATTTCGAGACTCCGGCTTGGACAGAACCGTAGCCCAGGCTACCGTGTAGCTCGAGCTACGGACGAGCTCCTCCCTTCCTGTGCGATCCCTACCCGATGCCCCCTCCCGCCCCCTGCGGTCCAGCCTCGCCGGCTGGCTGGCGATCGGGCTGGCCTGCGCCTGCTCGCCGGGGGTGCAGCAGACCCCCGGAAATCCTTCCGGGTCCCTCGAATTGCGCGAAGGCAGCCTGATCCTGACCACGGTGACGATGCTGGCCGACGTCGCCGAGCAGGTCGCCGGACCGGTTGGCCTGGAGGTCCGCAGTTTGATGGGACCAGGCATCGATCCGCACCTGTTCCGGGCCGGGCGCGAAGAGGTGCAAGCCCTGCTCGACGCACCGGTCGTGGTCGCCCTCGGCCTTCACTTGGAGGCTCAGCTCCTGCCGGCCCTGGAACGCACCGCCGCGACGGGCACGTCGTTGTGGCTCGGCGAGAACTGGCTGGACGCCTCCGCTTTGATCTCGACCACCGAATCGGGCGGCTCCCACGACCCCCACGTGTGGATGGACCCCAGCCTGTGGGCGCACGTCGTTCGCGGTTTCGCGGGCGAACTCGCGGCGTCTTTTCCGGAGTCCCGTGAAGCCGAACGCGAAGCAGTCCTTGCGCGCGGCGAACAACTCGTGGACGAACTCGAGCGCGTGGACGCCTGGGCCGCAGAAACGCTGGGTACGATTCCAGCCCCCAAACGCCTGCTCGTCACCTCCCACGATGCCTTCGGCTACCTCGGCCGGCGCTACGGACTTGAAGTTCGCGGACTGCAAGGGCTCAGCACCGAATCGGAAGCCGGCCTGCAGCGGGTTGTAGAGCTCGTCGACCTGTTGGTCGAGCGAGAAGTCCCTGCGCTGTTTGGTGAGAGCACCGTTTCAACCCAGGGCCTGCGCGCCTTGATCGAAGGCGCGGCCGCGCGCGGTCATCAGGTTCAGCTCGCTGGCCAGCTCTACTCCGACGCGACCGGACCCGCGGGTTCCGGCGCCGACACGGTGATCGGAATGTTCCGCCACAACGTGGAGACGATCACGCTGGCGCTGGGCGGCACCGCCTCGCACTGGTCCGAGCAGGATCTGCAACAGAGTCCGGAGCGCCTTTAGGGCACGCGATGATCCGCCGAAGTGACTCTTCCAGCGCCGCGCCGCTCTCTTTGCGCGAACTCTCGGTTGCCTACGGCGATCGGCTCGCCTTGGCCCCGACCAACTGGGACGTGGTCGCCGGCTCGCGCACCGCAATCTGCGGCCCGAACGGCGCCGGCAAGAGCAGCCTGTTGCGTGCGACGCTGGGGCTGGAAAAGCCGCTGACCGGGCGCGCGCTCTTCTTCGGGCATCCTCTCGCTCGCATGCGAATGCGCGTGGCCTACGTTCCCCAGCGTGACGCGGTGGACTGGACCTACCCGATCACGGCGCTCGATGTCGTCACCACCGGACGCTACGGGCGGCTGGGCTGGCTCGGACGGCTTCGTCGCGAGGACCATCTGCACGCCCACCGCGCCCTCGATCGGGTCGGACTCGAGGACCTCGGCGAGCGGCCGATCGGCGAGCTGTCCGGTGGCCAGCAGCAGCGCGTGTTCCTGGCCCGCGCCCTGTGCGCCGAGGCCGACTTGCTGCTGCTCGACGAACCGTTCCGCGGGATCGATGCCGCCTCGACGGCTACCTTGCACGAACTCCTCGGGGATTACTCGCGAAACGGCGGCACCGCGGTCGTGGTCCATCACGATCTGAATTCGGTTGCCCAGCACTTTGATCGGGCCCTGCTGCTCGCGGGCCGTGTGATCTCGGAGGGCCCGGTCGAGAACGCTTTGTCGCGCGACAACCTGAGCAACGCCTTCGGCGCCGCGGCGGCGACCGCCTCGAGCGCCTGAGCCAAGCCCCCCCTACTACGCGGGACGGCAACCTTGGAGCACAACACGTTCGTGGTTGCCGCAGGGCTTGGATTGCTCGGCGCCAACGCCGGTGCCCTCGGGGCATTCGCCATCGCGCGCCGCCGCGTACTGGTGGTCGACGCGATGGGCCATGCCGCGCTTCCGGGAGTCGCCAGTGCCTTCCTGCTCGCGCCGCTGCTGGGCTGGCCGGCCCGCTCGCTGCCGCTGCTGCTCGCGGGAGCGGCGCTGTTTGCCCTCGCGGCCCAAGCATCCATCGAGCTGCTGGTTTCTCGCACGCGGCTGGCCGCGGACGCCGCAACCGGTGCGGTGCTCTCGACCTTCTTTGGGCTTGGACTCGTTCTGCTCGGCGTGATCCAGCGCTCGGGGGCAGCCGCCGGGGGGCTTGATCGCTGGATCTTCGGCCAGGCCGCTACCTTGCTCAGCCAGGACGCGTGGTTGTTCGCCGGACTCGCGTTGTTCAGCCTGATCGCGCTGCGGCTCACCTATCGCGCACTGCTGTGGACCGGCTTTGACCCCGATCAAGCGCGCACGGCGGGCGTTTCTCCCGAGGTCGCCGCCGCCTTGTTCGGGCTTCAGCTCGGTGCCGTCACCCTGGTCGCGCTCCCGAGCGTGGGGCTCTTGCTCGTGCTGGGATTCCTCGTGCTTCCCGCTGCCGCGGCCCGCCCACTGACGCGACGGTTCTCCGCTTGGATCCTGCTGGCCAGTGCGATCGGCGCAGCCGGGGCCATCGCGGGAGCGCTAGCCTCCGCGGCCGTTCCGAATCTCCCAACCGGCCCGGCCATCGTGGTCCTCCTGGGCATGGTCGCTGGGCTGATCCAAGGGTTCGCGCCGCGCACCGGATGGCTGGCGGTGCGCCGTTCCCGCGCGCGCTTGCGACGGGAACTTGAGTCCTCGGCGGTGAATCCATGAGCCCGGTCCTCGAACGCTTCCTGACTCTCGATGCCGTACCACTCGCCTGCGCGCTGCTCGCGGCTTGGACCTGCGCGTTCCTTGGCTGCGGCTTGGTGCTGCGCCGGGAAGCCATGCTGGCCGACGCCCTGGCGCACGCCGTGCTCCCCGGTCTCGTGCTTGCGTTCCTGGTGCGCGGCGAACGGGATTCGCTCGCCCTGCTGATCGGCGGCGCTCTGGCCGCACTCGCTGCGGTCCTCGCTGTCGAAGCCATGGGCCGTATCACCGGCTTCGAGCGCGGCACCGCCATCGCTTGTGTATTTCCGGTGTTCTTCGCAGCTGGCGTCCTCATGCTCGAATTGGGACTGGGCGGCAACGTCGACCTGGACGCAAGCCACGTCTTGAATGGTCAACTCGAACTGTTGTTTTGGCCCCTGGCACCGGACGTCCCTCCGCTCGCTGCGAGTCAGCTCCTGCGCCTGCCGCCCCAGTTCGGGCTCCTGGCCTTCGTATTCGCCCTCACCGCCGGGCTCGGGGCGATCTGCTGGCGTCGTTGGAAACTCCTCGGGTTCGATCCTGGACACCTCGCCCTGGTCGCCGGACGGCCCGGCCTCCAGCGCTCCTTGCATACGGCGCTGGTGGCCTTGGCCGCCGTAGCCGCCTTCGAGGCCGTTGGAACCCTCGTTACGGTCGCCTTGTTCCTTGGCCCCGCCGCCACGGCTCGGATCACCACACGTGGCTTCGGGACGCTTCACGGGGCTGCCCTGGCCTTCGCCAGCACCGGCGTCCTCCTCGGATACGGTCTCTCGAGCCGCCTGCCCATGGCCCTCGATCTGGGACCGGCCTGGAGCGCCGCAGGGACGATCGCTGTGGTTCTTGGGCTCCAACTTGCCCTGGGAGCCGCCTGGACCGGAACCCGGGCCGGGCGGCGGGCAGTGGAACTACCGCGCAGCTCGCCTACACTTCCGCCTAGCTAACGCCTGGGCGAGTCCGCCCTCGCCCCTCTGCGATTCTCTCCACCCCTCCAAAAGCCCCCGCCATGGCCCACGAACTTCCGCCGCTGCCCTACGGCTACGACGCGCTCGCTCCCACCATCAACGAGCGCACGATGCAGTTGCATCACGACTTCCACCACCAGGCCTACGTCAACAAGCTGAACGACGCGCTGGCCAAGCACCCGGCGCTCGCCGACAAGCCGATCGACGACCTGCTGCGTGACTTGGGCTCGGTCCCGGACGACATTCGCGGCGCCGTCCGCAACCACGGCGGCGGGCACGCCAACCACACCCTGTTTTGGACCCTGATGGGCCCAAACGGCGGCGGCAACCCCACGGGCGAACTGGCCTCCGCGATCGACTCGTCCTTCACCTCCTTCGACAACTTCAAGGAGCAGTTCAACGCCGCCGGCGGCGGACAGTTCGGATCCGGCTGGGTTTGGCTGACCCTGAATGGTCAGAAGCGCCTCGAAATCGTCGCGACGCCGAACCAGGACACGCCGATCTCAAGCGGCCACGAGGTCCTGCTGGGCAACGACGTGTGGGAACACGCCTACTACCTGACCTACGAAAACCGCCGGCCGGAGTACCTGAAGGCCTGGTGGAACGTCGTCAACTGGGACGCGGTCAACCAGCGCTTTGGTCGCCTGAAGGGCTGACCCACGCACGCTAGCGAACCCCAAGGTTCTTGAGGCGAGCTCGCCGGCGAACGGGGAGCTCGCCTTTTTGAATAGGGTCCGGTTAGTCCGATTCGGAGCCGAGTCCGCCGCCCCAGGAAGACTCCTTCGGCGTACCGGCCAGCAGAGTCCGCACGTACTCGTTGCGCCTCGAGGCGATGCCGCGCCGCGCGGACTCCTTGGCCGCCGCAGGCCAATCTCCGCGGCGAATGGCGCCGCAAAATTTCGGGAACTTCGCGGTCAGTCCGCGAAGGCCCAGATTGAAGGCCATGTCGAGCAAGGCGAGCCGCACGTCGTCGGGGTAGCGGTCGTAATTCTCAAAAGTCCGGCGCAAGCCGACCTGAAACTGGTCGACGCGTCTAGAGAGCTCACGGCGGATCTGCATCGCGGGCAGCTCCAGGCGGGTCACGCGTTCGTAGTCGGCCGCCACGCGTCCGGCTGGCTCGCCGCGAACGCGCTGCCAGTCGAGTTGGATCTCCGACCTGGAAGCCGGGCGCCCGCTGTGACGTTCCACAAACCCGAGCCCTTCCGCTTCGCGGCTCGAGGCCAACAGCAGGCCAACGCCCACCGTGACATGACCCCGGGTGTCCAAGTACATGTGCGGCACACTGCCTTCGTGCTCGATGAGTTCGGTCAGAAAGCGGGCAGGTACGGGCATGTTGAAGTCTAGGAGGTCGCCTTGGGCCAACCCCAGCCAACCCCATCGCCCCCCTCGGGTCGAGAATCCGCCTACCGCGCTTCCCAAGTCCGAGCC
>CAZUCE010000046.1:0-29909 GCA_964619265.1 uncultured Planctomycetaceae bacterium | reverse complement strand
CCGAGAAGGTGAATCCGAGCCCGCGCCCCCTCGAGCTCCCCCCCCTCACGCGCCTCTCGCCCCGTGTTCAGGTCGCTCTGGAGCTGACGCGGGCCGCCTTCGAATTGGTCCTCCTCCCGATCCGTCTGGGGCGATTTCTTGTTCAGCGCCCGAAGCTCGCGGCAGAAGTCCGGGAGTTGCTCGCGCGCCCCCCGGGGGCCATTCCAGATCCCCCGCCGATTCCTGTCTCGCGGGAGCGCCTGCGCGTGTTCGTGGCCTGCGCCGAACCCTCCGGAGAGATTCACGCGGTCAACCTGGTGCACGCTCTGCTGGACCGCGCGCGCCAGCTTGGATTGCCCGAGCCGGAATTCCGCGGGCTCGGAGGCCCCAGGTTGGCAGCCCTTGGCGTGAAGACCCTCGCCGATCCGGTCACCAACTCAACGATGGGGCTTCGCGTGCTGGGTGCGCTCCCGTTTTATCTACGGCTCCTGCGCGACAGCGCTGCTGTGTTTGGGGAAGAGCGCCCGCAGATCGTCATCGGTGTGGACTCCCCTGCGCTGCACGTTCCCCTGTTTCGACTCGCAAAACGCTCGGGGATCCCGGCCGTCCATTTCGTCACGCCCCAGTACTGGGGCTGGGGCCCCTGGCGCACCAGCAAGTACAGGCGTGCGGTGGACCTGGGGCTTTCGATTCTGCCGTTCGAATCCGAGTGGTTTCAAAACCGCGGCGTGCTCTCCAAGCACATCGGGCATCCGCTGCTGGACGAGCTGCGCGACGTTCCCAACAGCGAGCGCGCCCCGGCCCGAGAACGCCTCGTGCTCCTGGCCGGAAGTCGCGGCTCGGTGCTCGGTCGCAACCTGTCTTGGATTTTGAACTTGGCAGCCAAGTTCCTCGAACGCCACCCGAGCGCCGAGGTCGTGCTGGCCCAGGGCCGCAGCGAGTGGGCTGAGCAAATGCGCGGGGAGCTCGAAGCCGCCGACCCGCGAATCCGGCTCGAGATCGGCGATCTCCACGGATCCCTGCGCGGGGCCCGGGCGGCGGTTTCGGTCTCGGGCACGATCCTTCTGGATCTCCTCCACCACCGCCTGCCGACCGTCGTGGTCTACCGGCTCGGCTCCCGCTTCGAAGCCTGGCTCGCCACCCGCATTTTGTCCGTGCCGTACTTCGCCGTGATCAATCTGCTCACCGGCGAGGAAACCTGCCCCGAATTTTGCTTTGCGGGGGATGGGCCCCAGGAGCAAGCGCTCGAGGCCCTGGAATCCCTGTGGGCCGCTGGGCCCCCCCGGGAGGCCTGCCTGGCGGGTCTGGAGCGGGCTGCGGAGCGCCTGGGGCCCCCTGGGGCGGTGGGCCGTGCCGCCCACTGGGCCCTGGCGGTGGCCGCCCGTGTCGAAATTCCGCCCGCTGACGTGAATTCAGAGCAGGAGCCGTGAAGGAACCAGGGAGCGGTGCGTACAGACCCCTGACAATGCCTCAATTGCCTCCCCCAACCGTTCCCCCCATCGAACTCGAGGTCGGTTCCCTGATGCGCGCCGCCAAACAAGGCGACTCGCGTTCGTTCGACCAACTGGTTCGCCGCCTCCGCGGGCTCTCGTTTCAAATCGCCTACAGCCTGGTCGCCTCTCGCGAGGACGCCCTGGACCTGTCCCAGGAAGCCTTCCTGAAGGTCTACAAGGCTCGGGCGAGTTACCGCGAGAACGACCCGTTCCTCCCTTGGTTCCAGCGCATCCTGCGCAACACCTGCATCAGTTTCTTGCGCAAGCGCGGCGGCAAGCGTGCCGTTTCGCTGGATGCGAGCCCCGACCCGGACGAGGGCGGCTTCGATCTACCGGCTGACTTGCCGCCGATCGAGACCGGACTCGAACAGGCCGAATTGCGAGACGTGGTCGTGGCCGCTCTCGCCAGGCTTTCGCCCAACGACCGCGAGATCCTGAGCCTCCGCCACTTTGAAGAGCTCTCCTACAAGGAGATCGCTCATCTTCTCGAACTCAAAGAAGGAACCGTCATGTCTCGTCTCTTTCACGCCCGCCGCCGACTGCGCGATCAGCTCGCCGGGCATCTCGAGGACCACGCCGTCCAGCTCACCAGCTCGGCCGCTCCCCAGTGAGCGAACTGCAGCGTCCTCCACCTCTGCCATGAATCCGCAATCCGAACCGACTCCGAACGAACTGGCCGCGATGGCCTACTTCGACGGTCAGCTCGAGGGAGAAGAGCGACGACGCTTTGAGCAGCAACTCGAAGCCGATCCCAGCCTCGCCCGCGACGTCGCCGCTTATCGTTCGCTCGATTTCGCCCTCCACAGCGCGGCGCCCGCGGAGCCGATCGACGCCGAATGGGACCGACAACGCAGGGATCCCCTCCAGCGGTTTCTGCTGGCCCTCGCGGCCCTGATTGGCACGACCGGACTCGTTCTTTGGCTGGGCTCCCTCGGTGCTAGACCCTTGGGTGTGCGTGCCCTTGGCGCGCCTTCCCTCGGTCCGCTGCTGATGCTCGGTTCGGGCCTCGTTCTGCTGGGGCGCGGAATTCGCGGCCGCCTGCGAGAGCTGCCCTTCGATCCCTACGTCTCCGTGAAACGCTGATGCACTCCAAACTCCTCTTCACGATCAACAACGTGCCCGGACGAACGATTGATTGTTCCCTCGGGCTCGTTCGAGGAAACGCGGTCCGCTCCCGCCATCTGGGCCGCGACATCCTGTCCGGCGTGCGGAAGGTGACCGGCGGAGAACTGGGCGATTACACCAAGCTGCTGGGAGAGGTTCGCGAGCAGGCGCTGGATCGGCTGGTCGCCGAGGCTCAGACCCTCGGTGCCGACGCGGTCGTCGGCCTGCGCTTTCAAACCTGCGAAATCGCGTCTGGGGTGGCCGAAATGCTGGCCTACGGCACGGCGATCAAGCTCCTGCCAGTGGGAGCCGGGAAAACTCCCGCGGAGCCGGCTGAACAGGACTGAACCGGCGGAGCTCCCGGGCGTTCGCAGATGGCTGTAGGTGGCCTATCCTCTTGGCACGCTCCTTCGCTTTCCAGCGAACCAGCCTCTTGGCCGCCCTCCCCTGGACAGTCTCCGCCCCATGAATTTCGCAGCTCTCCGCGCAGGCTCCGGCCTGGCCCTTTTGACCTCGGCATGGCTTGGTCTTGCAGCCCCGGCGACCCCAGGAAATCAAGAGCCGGTCCCGGCTCGGGCCATCCCGGCTGAACCGGCCCAGGTCGCCCCGCTAACCACCGACGAGGTCAAGACCGCGCTCGATGCCGCTCTGCGCTGGCTACGAACGCAGCAAGACCGGGACTCAGGGTCCTACGGGAGCGTCCGCGAGACGGCTCTGGTCTTGCGGGCGTTCCTGGCGAGTCCGCGCGGCTACCACATTTCGGACGGCCCCTTTCTTTCGCGAGCGCTTGAGAACTTGCTTGCCCACCAGCAGGCGGATGGGGCCATCGCACAAGGGGGAGTGAACGAACTCGAGCGCTTGAATCAGTCGCTCCTTTCGTACGCGGCGCTCGCTCTGGTCGACGAGGAGCCGGGTCTGTCCGCGCGCGTGCGCCTCGCCAAGTTCCTGGGGATCCCGGCGGAGAATCCAGCTCCCGCGACCGAGTGGACCCGCGAGAAAGCCCTTCGCTACGCAGAGCGCAAGTTGTCTAGCCGCGATCTAGAGGGCGTGGCCTGGATGGGCTACCCCAGCGCGGTGAACCAAACCGCCTCTACGGTGATTCGGCTCTCGAGCGCGATGGGGCACCTCCCCAAAGGCTCGAAAGTGGAAGCTTCGGTCGCTCCCCTGCCGGCCCTCGATCCCGCAACGCGCGAACGCGTCCTCCAAGCAAGGGCCCGCGGTGCGAGTTTCCTCGCCGCCCAAGCGATCGAGCCGGGACAATTCGGTTTCGCAGATCGCCCGGATGCCGGCATCACCGCGATGGTCGCCGGAGCCCTGCTCTCGGTTCCGGAGCCCCGGCCGGACGAGGTCCAAGCCTCGATCCACGCGGCCCTCGATCACTTGCTCAGTCTCCAAAAAGAAGACGGCTCCATCCACGACGGAAGCCTCCACAACTACGTGACGTCCGCTTCGATTCTCGCGCTGGCCAAGCGGGGTTCCGAGCGCGATCTCGCAGCCATCGGCAAGGCCCGCGAGTACCTCCAGATCTTGCAAGCCGACGAAGGCGAAGGCTACGACGCCAGTCACCGCTACTACGGCGGTGTGGGCTACGGCGGCGACGAGCGCCCGGATCTCTCGAACCTGCAACTGGCGCTCGAAGCCCTGAACGTAGCGGGACTGAAGGAAGGCGACGAGTCGTTCCGCAAGGCGCTCGCGTTCTTGCAGCGCACCCAAAACCGCTCCGAGTCCAACGACATCGCCCTGGTGGACGCGGGCAGCCCCGTGCGCGGAGGCGACGACGGCGGCGCGGCCTATGCCCCGGGAGAATCCAAGGCGGGGTTCGCGGTCTTGCCCGACGGAACCAAGGTCCCGCGCTCGTACGGGTCCATGACCTACGCGTTGCTGCGCGGTTACCTGTTTGCCGGACTGGATCGCGACGATCCGCGTGTGGTCGCTGCGATCGACTGGATCCGCGCCAACTGGACCCTCGACCTGAATCCCGGCTTCGACGGCGCAGAAGATCCCGCCGCGCCTTACCAGGGCCTCTTTTACTACTTCTTGTCCATGGGCAAGGCGCTCGACACGCTCGGCGAGGAGTCGTTCCTCGATGCGGCCGGCAACGCTCACGACTGGCGCGCCGAACTCTCCGGTCGAGTGCTCGCCATGCAACGCCCGGATGGGTCCTGGCTGAACGAAAACAGCCCCCGCTGGTGGGAAGGGAATCCTGTTCTCGCCACGGCCTACGGCCTGCTGGTCCTCGACGCGGCGCTGCCGGGCGAACCGGGCTACTGACTCTCGACCCACCGCGGTCGGTGGAGCTAGGCTCGCGGGATGAGCACCCCCCCCTGGCTCCGCGTTCTGGTCCCGCTCGTTCTAACCCCTTTGTTCTGCGCTCCCGAGGCGACCGGACAGATTCCCGATCCGCCTGAAGCGCGGGTCGTCGAGGTCGGCGACGTTTCCATCGACCTCGAGCGCGGCTTCATCGCCAAAGCAGAGATCTCTGCACGCAGCGTCGGGTTTTGGTTCGAAGAGGTTGCGGGGCAGGTGCCGGTCGTCGTCGAGTTGATCGATGGCCAAGGGCAGGTCCTCAGCGCTCACTCCCTGGTTGTTCAACCCGACCTCGCCCCCGCGGTGGTCGGTTCAGACAGGCCGGCGGGCGAGCGCTCCGTGTCGGCTCTGATGCACACGTACTCGGACCCGATCGAAGCGCTGCGCATCACAGCTGGCCGCGACGTGACCCTCCAAAAGCTTGCGGTGGTCTGGATTGCCGCGCCGGTCATCGGCGCTCAACCGACCCCGCCGGTCCACTTGACTCAAGGCACCGGGACGGTCCCCAAACCGTTCGTCTACGACCGAGCCTCCTGGGGCGCGAGCGCACCGACTTGCACGCAGTCTTACTGCAACGTCACCCACTTGGCGCTGCACCACTCGGCTTCGACTTCCGACTACGCCGCCACCACCTGGGCCCAGGCCGCGGCGAACGTAAAGGCCATCCAGGTGTTTCACCAGGTCTCCAATGGCTGGTGCGACGTCGGCTACAACTACCTGGTCTCGAAGCAAGGCTGGATCTTCGAGGGGCGCGCGGGTGGCGACGACGTGAAGGGCGCCCACGATGGATTCAACTGCGGATCCATGGCGGCCTGCGGCCTCGGCTTCTTCCATCCGCCCTTCGCCAACTCGCCCACCAGTGGACTGCTTGGCGCCGTCACCGACTTGTTCGCCTGGAAAGCCTCCCAAAAGGGCATCGACCCGCTCGGCTCTTCGTTCTATGCAGGACTCGGCGCTACCGAGGCGAACGTGTATGGGCACCGCGATGTGAAGGCAACGGCCTGTCCGGGCGACGGGCTATACGCCGAGCTTCCCGGCCTGAGGGCCGCCATCGCGTCGACTTTGAACGGCGGGTCCGGCGGAACCGGACTTCTCAAGGGCGTCCTTTACAACGCTGCCCTTGGAACCAGCGCCCGAATCCAAGGCGGGACCGTCGCCCTGAGCGACGGGTCGGTGGCCGTCAGCGACAACCTCGGCTACTACGAGTTTGCCGTCGGTGCTGGAACCCACTCGGTTGGAGCGACGGCACCGGGATTCGAGATGGCCTGGGGATCGGACACGGTGCCGGCCGGCGGTGAAGTGTGGGAGAGCCTGGGTCTGCTTGCGAAGAGCGCGCCGACGTTCCAGGTCACCCCCACGGGCTCGAACAGCTTCAACGCCACCTTCACCGGCCCCGGCGGGTCTTCGCTGTTTCTGGCTTACTCCCTGGCGGCGGGGCTTCCTCCGGCCTCGCATCCCTCGGGTCTGATTTGGCCCTCGCTGAACGGGCTCTCCGTGCTCTCGCTCGGAAGCCTCCCCGGCAGTGGCAGCATCTCCTACGGCTTCACGACTCCAGCCCTGCCAGGCCTCGTGCTCCACATGCAGGCGCTTTCCTGGACACCGCTGGGCTCCAGCCTGTCCAACGGACGCGCGTTCTCTATCCAGTAACGGCAGGATCCAGAAACGGCAGGGGGCCGGCCAACTGGCCGCTGGATGGGCCAGGCGGAGCTTCTAGGCAAGCCTCACCTTGTGCCCTGGGTCGCTTCGGGGGACGATAAGGGGTCCCCTCCGAGACCTCGAAGTCCCACCCCCGCACCCATGCAGCTCCTTACGATCCGGCCCCACGTGCTCCGCAGTCTTCCGCTTTTGATCTTGGCCGCCCCGGCCACAGCCCAAGACATCCAAAAGCGAGATCAGCCGGACGTGTTCCGCCAGCTCGAAGAGCTCCTGCCGACCCCCGGACCGACCCGGACCGCCTCGGGCGCTCCTGGCGCTGAATACTGGCAGCAGCGGGCCGATTACGACATCGAGGTCGCTCTTGAGGAGCACTCGCGCCGCATCACCGGTGTCGCACGGATCCAGTACACCAACAACAGCCCCGATGCGCTCGGGTACCTGTGGGTCCAGCTCGACAACAACCAGCTCTCCAGCCACTCGGACGGCAAGCTGGCGCGCACCACGACCGAACTGGATTCGCTTTCCTACGGCGCGCTCGAAAGCATGCTCGCTCGCGAGGAATTCGAAGGGGGTATCGACGTGCTCGGGGTACGGGACGGAGCCGGAGCAGCGCTACCGCACACCGTAGTCGGCACCATGATGCGCGTCGACCTGCCCGCGCCGGTGTCGCCGGGCATGAGCGTTCCGTTCGAAGTCGAATGGACCTACATCATGAATCGCTCGGATCAGGTCGGCGCGCGTACCGGCGCTGAGTGGTTCGAAGAAGACGGCAACTGGCTCTTCGAAGTCGCCCACTGGTTCCCCCGGATGGCGATGTATTCGGACAGCCAGGGCTGGCACAACAAGCAGTTCCTAGGCCGCGGCGAATTCACCCTGGAATTCGGCGATTACAAGGTGGCGATCACCGTGCCCGCCGACCACGTCGTGGCCTCGACCGGTGAACTCCAAAACCCGGGCGATGTGCTGACCTCGGAGCAGCAGGCTCGTCTGGAACAAGCCGCCACCGCGGATCAGCCAATGTTCATCGTGACTCCCGAGGAGGCGCTCGAAAACCAAGCGGAGGGAACTGACGCGACCCAGACCTGGGTTTTCGAAGCAGAAAATGTCCGCGACTTCGCCTGGGCCTCCAGTCGCAAGTTTGCCTGGGACGCCTGGGGCCGCCCGGTCGAGGACCGCACGGTGATGTGCATGTCCTACTTCCCCAACGAAGGTGAGCCCCTGTGGAGTCGCTACTCCACCCAATCGATCGCCCACACCCTCGAGGTCTACGGCGAGCACACCTTCCCCTACCCCTACCCGATCGCCATCTCCGTGAATGGTCCGGTGGGCGGCATGGAGTACCCGATGATCTGCTTCAACGGGCCTCGCCCCGAAGAAGACGGGACCTACTCCGAACGCACCAAGTACGGCCTGATCTCGGTCATCATTCACGAAGTCGGGCACAACTGGTTCCCGATGATCGTCAACTCCGACGAGCGCCAATGGACCTGGATGGACGAGGGGCTCAACACGTTCTGTCAGTACCTGGCGGAGTCGACCTGGGAAGAGAGCTACCCCTCTCGCCGCGGCGAACCCGCGCAAATGACCAGCTACATGAAGAGCCCCAACCAGGTGCCGATCATGACCAACTCCGAGTCGATCTTGCAGTTCGGCTCGAATGCCTACGGGAAGCCTGCTACGGCCCTAAACGTGCTGCGCGAGACGGTCATGGGCCGCGAGCTGTTCGACTTCGCCTTCGCCGAATACTCCAAGCGCTGGATGTTCAAGCACCCGCGCCCCGCGGATTTGTTCCGCACCATGGAAGACGCGAGCGCCATCGATCTGGACTGGTTCTGGCGGGGCTGGTTCTACACGACCGATCACGTGGACATCGCCATCACCGGGCTTGAGCGCTACACGCTAGACAACGGGGACCCCGAAATCGCCAAGGCGAAACAGCGCGCTGAGCGCGAAGCCGAGCCCGTGACCCGCGGAAAAGAGCGCAACGCCTCCCTCGAAAAGCGAACTTCGCGCTACCCGGAGCTGCTCGATTTCTACAACTCGTTTGACGAGCTCGAAGTCACCCCGGCGGATCGCCGCAACTACGAAGAGCTCGTGGCCAAGCTCGAAGACCAGGAAGCCGAGCTGCTCGGCACCCCCCTGCACTTCTCAATTGTCCGGTTCGAGAACCAAGGCGGCCTGGTCATGCCGCTGATCCTCGACCTGCACTTCTCGGACGGCACAACCGAAGAGGTCCGCCTGCCGGCCGAGATTTGGACCAGCAACTCCGAGCAGGTCGCCAAGCTGCTGATCACCGAACTGCCCATCGATCGGGTCGTCTTGGACCCGCACCTCGAATTGGCCGACACCGATCTGTCCGACAACGAGTACCCGCCCAAGCCGGTCGATTCCCGCTTCAAGCTGTTCAAGCGCGGCGAGTCCAAGAACCCGATGCAAAAGGCCATCGCGGAAGAGGAACGGGCCGCCCAAGAAGCCGAGGAGTTGGCCGAACAGAACACCGAAGAGGCCGGTGCTGTTGAAGCTACCACCGAATCCGAGGCGGCCGGAACCCAAGACGCCCGGGAACGTTGATCCAGAAGGCCTTTTCCTGCGCGGCCCTGCTGCTCAGCTCGGCGAGTTGGTTCACGCCAGCCCCGAGCGCGGCAGAGGCCGATCGGCACCCCGGACACGAGACCTTGGCCGAGGCCGAGGTCAACGGGGAGGCCGGTACGCTCGAAGTCGCCCTGCGGATCGACTCCATGGATCTGGAGCGGTCCTTGCGCGCCAATCACTCCGATCCGCCGCGGCTCGAAGACAAGGCCGTCGAGCCGCTGCTCGAAAACCTCCTCAAGACGGGCTTTTTGGTTCGCAGCCCAAAGGGTGGTCCAGGCCAGCTCAACTATGTGGGCTATGAGCTAGAAGGCCTGGACGCCTGGCTGTACTTCGAGATCGAGCTGCCACGACGTGGCCGCACCCTCCAAATCTCGAATCAAATGCTCTTCGACGTCGCGCCTGGCCAACTGCACCGGGTCTCCCTGCGAGCCCTGGACGGGGAGTGCCGGCTCCTCCTCGACCGGCTCAACCCATGGGCCGATCTAGGCAAACTAGCCTGGCGCAAAGCCCACCTAGCCCGAACCCAGCCCCCCCCCTGGGCGCGGCTTTGGTTCCAAGCGACGCGTGCTGCCTTGACGCTTTGAGCCCGCCCGGAGATCAGCGGCCTCCCCGGGAACTCGGGCCCTCCTGCGTCTCCAATACGTACGAAGCCTCCTCCGCCATGGGAAAGCAGCTTCAAGCTCCACGATCGCGAGAGCCTCTCACCCGTCGCTCTAAAGTCGACTGATCGAGATCCATATCAGCCGATCTCGGCCGCGAATCGCCGGTCGAGCGACTGCCCGCTGCAGAATGTTCAGCTCATGTCGTAGAGCAAAGCTCTCGGGCATGAGATCACGCCTTGGCCGAACTGCCAATCGGACCAGCCCCACTAGGGCAAACCCCCAGCGGAGCACGCACCCCAGCCTGGCACGACGGTCACATGTTCGCCACCCGATCGGCTGTTGGTCCAGAAACCTCGTTGCGGCGTTCTAGACCGCCCTTCGGTAGGTGTGGTGAAATCTGCACAGGACGCGTCGACCTGTCACTCCGCTCTGGCATGAAATCAGCCTGAGTGCGGTCCTCGATGGATGACCATCGAGAGCCTGGTGCCATCTCTCGGATTTGTAGTAGCTGGCGTACTCGTTTAGCAGGCCCCGAGCATGCTCTCATTCCTCATCATGATTACGTGATTCAGAAGATCCCGGCATAGCTATTCCAATCAGCCGCTCTCAGCGCGCATTCATCTTCGAGGTGCGGTAGGCGGTCACCATCTCCTCTAGCTCAAGTGCCTTCGCCGTCTAGCAGAAGTGAATCCCGCAGATGGAGTCCCGGTCGCTTATCAGGAACTCAGCAGCTATCGGCGCTGCAACCACGGTACCTCGGAGCCTGCTAGCCGCCCCACTACGGCTCAATTCAAATGACATCAATCGACAGGAAGTTGGCCACGTAGAAGCGGAGCCTGCCCTCGGAGAAGCCCATTCGTTATCTTGGCATCAAGTACCCACTCACCTCTGGAGAAACTCTGAACGCAATGACCATCTCACGCTCGGCTTCGCTCGTCACAGACCCTGGCCGGGAAAGCCAATCAAAACGATCTGGCCTAGCGACGCTGATCCCCCTGTGGATGGAGTCGATCGCTTTAGTTGTTCTTGCGCTAGGGGTCTGGCTCCAATACAGGGAGCACCAGACGATTCAAAAGACTGAGCTCGCAGGCCTGATGCTCGAGCTCAATTCGCTTCTTCGCGACGAGGACATCCTTGAGATCCACACCCTTCTCGGACCTAATGGAGATTGGGGACCCGGCGTTGTAGGACTCGACGACGCGAGCTGGAATCGCATACGTCGCTACATGGGAGTGCTTGAATACCTTGAGACCTGGCGGGTCTCCAATATCATCGATATCGAATTGATCGACAGCTCTTACGCTGGTCGGCTGGCAACGATTTGGCATCACCCCGAAATTCGGGAACATTTTTTCGAGCCTAACCCCGAGGCCTGGACCCGCATGACTGCTCTCCTGAACAGCATTCGTGACCTACCCAACTTCTTAGGCAAGTCAGAAGATTTCTTGACCGCACTCGCAGCCAATGCTGAAGGGAGTACCTCGGCGGGTCTACATTCTCTGCCCCCCCTACAAACGGCTCCAGGTATAAACGGACAAGAGGGAGAACTCGGAGTCGAGTAAGCTTGCCTGTTGGGGCGTTGTTGCACCGCCAACATCCGGGGCTGATCTCCTGTCCTCCACAATATGCACGATGAGTCGCCTAGGCGGCCTCTCCGTGGCACCGATGGTGCGGGCCACCGAATTCGAGGCACGTCCTGATCGAGACGGATGAGGGCTTCTCGATCAGCCGCTCGACGTAGCCGTTTTTGCCAGATGTGGGTTCCGGAAAATCTGGCGGCTGTGAGGGAACCCCCTTTGTCGGTCCGCAGCCTTCTGGAACTCGAGGGCGGCAGTAGGCTGCCTTGGGCGCGCGCAGTCCGAAGCAGTTCATTGCGGAGCAGCGTGACCCCCTCGGGGCCCACGCTGCTCCGCACGCCCTCAACTCACCTAGCCAAACACCCCCAAGGCAGCCACTGCCGCCCTCGAATTCTAGAAGGCTGCGGACCGACTAAGGGGTTGCCTCACTCGAGCACCAGCTTGCACCTCGAGCGGCAGAGCGATCGGATCATCCCCACGGAGTCAAATTCAAAGCTGAGCGTGCAGCTCAGCCTGGCGCGATCGTCACGCTTTTCCCATCTGATCGGCTCCTAGGGCCCCTTGACGGAAGATGGACGGCGCCCAGGGTGAACAGGGCAGATTCTCGCCAGGAACAGGCAGGCCCCAGGGAATGCGATCCAACTCCACCGGTTCGGCCTGCCCACGAAAAAGGCCGCGCTCGCAGGTGAGTGCGGAAGCGCGGCCTTGGGAGGAAGGCGTTCCGGCGGCCGGCTCCCGCTTGGGGAGACGGCCGCCGCAGGTGGGGCCTGTTAGGCGCCGAAGGTCACGGCGATGCCCGGCGTGATTGCGAATCCGCCCACGACCGAAGAGTCGCTGACGAAGCCCTGCAAGAACAGGGTCGCTCCCACCAGGCCCGGGTTGTCTCCGAGCGGCACGGGCAGATCCGATTGGCCGAACAGGTCGAGCGACTGGTTGATCAGCAGGGTCGGTACGAGCAGAAGCTCACCCGCCTCCAGCGGAATCGACGTCTGAACCGAGCCGGCTGCTAGGATGGCCGCGCCGCTGGGCACGCCGTTCTTGAGCGCGATCCGGAAGTTCTCGTTTCCAAGGACCGCCGGCTCGCCACGTGTGTCGAGGGTCGGAAGCCCAGCTTGCCCGGCGACGCCGGTTCCAAAGGCCACGGGCAGGTCGTTGACCGGGCTCGCGGCCAGCGAGAACACCGACAGGTCGTCGATGTTCCATCCACCAAGGTTCAGGCCACCATCGGTGATCAATCGAAATTCGATCTCGGCGTTGGCGTCGCCGTCGTAGGCGGCCAGGTCCAAGTCAAAGGTGGTCCACGCCGTATCGAGCAGGTTGCCACTGGTGGGGTTCTCCCACTCGACGTTTCCGTTCACTCGAATCTGAGCCTGATCAAAGGCGGCCGATTCCACCGTCAACCAGCGATCGAACCGGAGCATGGCACCGGCGGCACTGGAAAGATCGATGGCCGGCGAACGGAGGAAGTTCACCACGTCCGGCTGGTAGGCCCCGTTGAAGCCGTCAGGTCCAAGGTCGTTGCCCCACACCCGCAGACCACTGGAGGCTACCTCCGGATCGGACCACGCAACCCCCATCGAGGAACCGCTTCGGCCCTGGGGGACATCCCTTTGCCAATCGTCCTGAGTGGCGATTTCCTCGTGCACCCAGCCGTTGTCTCCAGGACCCTCGAAATCGTCCGCGAAGTGCACTTCCAGATCGCCAACCGCAAAGCGAGCGACCCCTGTGCTAGGCCAAACGCCCACGTTGCCGGCGGCGTCGTTCACCTCGACGAAGTAGGAAACTTCGCTGGGCGAAGGAAGCCCAGGCAAAAGCGCCGTGTAGGTCAGGCCATCAGCCGTCGCCATCGGGAGAATTTGCTCGCCGAAGCCCAAATCGAAGCGAACCTGCACGTCCGTCAGGGAGCTGCCAATCAAGGAGCTGGCGTCCACCGCGATCCCATAGGGCCCGGCCTCGTCCAGCGTGTCTTCGAAGGCCACGACGTTTGCGATCGAGATCACAGAGATGTCGAACCCGGGGAAGCCCTGTTCACGGAAGGCACCGTCGATCTCTTCGTAGTTCGGCGTACCGTTGGAGATGTCTCCATCGTCGTCGTCCAACGTCAACAGTTGGATTTCGATCACACTGTCAATCTGGGATTGATCGTAGGTGTTCATCCAGCCGCTAAAGAGCTGGTCGGCGATCAAGCCGCCGAGTTGCGATCCGTGCTTCGTCTTTAGGTTGCGACGCATTTTCCACATCGCGCCCATGTGCACTTGACCATCGGTGTGCACCGCGCCGTAGCAGCCATTGTTGCCATCGCCGCAATACGGGAGGGTGTTCTCCCCCGAACGGATGAATCCGCCGCCGCTAAAGTTGGCGCCCACGATCGGGGTGTCGTACAGGTACATCGCGAACACGTCGGCGTTGCCCTCTCCGAATCCATCTGGCCCGTTACCGCTGCCATAGCGGTCATTCAGCCAATGCCCCTGTTCGTGGGCGATGACCGTCGAATAGGCCGTGTTGGGGCAACTTCCGCCGGGAAGGAAGTAGTTGGTGCTAAAGCCGTTGTAGAACGCGTTGCAAGCCGTAATGACTTGCCCGCCACCGAAGTCCACAAAGTTCTCATTCACCTCGGAGGTGTTGACGAAATCCATGGATCCGTCCGAGGGGTCGATCTCGCGAATCCAGTCGCGCATCGTGTTCAACTCGACAAAGACGTTGGACTGCGAGGTCACCTGAGCTTGCGAATCCGCATTCATCAGCACGGTGTTGCCCGTCCCACTCAGGGATTCGGTCAAGGTGAACTGGTCGCCCTGGTCGTTCGCCACGTCGTTGTACAGGCCTTCGTATTCGAAGGTCACACTGAGCGGCCCCGTTACACCGGGAAAGTTGAAGTTGCCGTCCGTGTCTGTAAAGACGGTCCCGGCGCTCGAGCTGACTCGCATGTAGGCGGCCGGCTGGGCGGTTTCGGGATTCGCGCCGGTGTCCGGCAGCTCACCGGGGGAGGCGTTCGACAAAACCTGCCCGCCGACGTCAAAGAAGTGGATCAGATCGTCGTTGCGCAGAACGCGCGGCGAACCATCGGCCGCGATCGCGTAGCGGCGCCCGAGCTCTAACCCGGAGACCTCGTCCACAAACCGAACCTCCAGTTCCCAGGCAAGCGTAGGTTGACGGCGCTTGCCGCTCACTTCTTGCTCAATCACCAGGCGAGGCTCGCCGATCTCAGTCGGCGCTTCGCCGGTCTGGGAAACGAAGGCTGAAGAAGCGGTCGCGCGTGCGATCAACGAGGAAGTCGCCGGACGAATGTTCAGGTCGGACAGCTCGGGCAGCCCGCGGGAGTCGAGCGCGAGCAGGTCGCCCGCGAAGCTCAGCAGCACGTTGACGTGTCCGCGATGCACCGGAATGCCCCGCACTTGTTGTTCGAAGCTGACCGCGACCTTGTCCGATCCGCCGCCCAGGGCAGCCGGCAGCACGTGGACCGTGGGCTCTCCCAGCGAAGCGGGATCGACTCCCATCACCGAATACGCCTCCGCCAGGTACCCGCGCGCCAGCTCAGCGAAGTCCGCGTCGGCCCGGGGCTGGAAGCTAGCCGCAAGCCGGGCGCCGTAGACGAAGTCGGCGTAGCCGGTCAGCGCATCGCGCCGCATTCGCCAGGCCTGGCCTGTGGAAGCGCGAAACTCCTCCAAGGAGCGTTCCAAGATGGGCCCGTCAGAGCCCTCCGGAACGAGTTCTTCTTGGAAGGCGGAAGCGGTAGGGAGACCCAGCAGGAGCGCGGGAAGCACCCAAGGGACCAAAGCCGGCGATGCGGCTCGAGGGGAGTATTGCATGTGGGAGAGAGGCGATGCCGTCGGGACTCGGCCGGACAGAATGGGTCCGGGCGATGACCGACTCGGAGGGCCTGATGGACGCGGAATGCGCGTCTCGCGGGGGGACTACCAGGCCCGGAGGGAGACGTGACGAGCTACGAAGGCCCGTGACATGGCCTCCCTGGGGACGATTCAGTGCTCTTGGACGCTATAAGAAAGGGCTCTGTTCCGTGGAACAGGCTCTGAACCCGTTCAGCGGGCCCTCCGGAGCCGCCCCCCTTGTCCAGGCTTTTGGGCCCTCAGCGGGAGACGCCTCGAGGACTCTTCGAGGCAATTCTACTCGCTCTCCGAGTCGCCTGCCTCGGCATGGGGTCCGGCCATCGATCCGGCCAGCCGGCCAGCGATCAGACGCTCCCTGAGAGCCTCCGCGCCGTCCAGGGGCTGTTCGCACGCAAACCGCTGGCACACATAGGCGGTTGCCTGTCCGGCGATCGGGCGAAGCTCCGCCAAAAAGGGAGCCTGTGCGCAGAGCTCCTCACGAATTCCGGCCCGGGCCTCATCCAGCACGTGGAGCACGAAATGACCCCCGTAGGAGGTCCTCGCCACCTGAACCATCGCGTCGAAGGCCGCGTCCCCCGACCGGCCCGCGAGCACCACCTCGAAGGCCGGCTCGGTCGCCAGGTCGTAGGCGAGCAGGAATCGGGTGTGCCCCGAAGGCGCCCGGGACACATCGGCCGCCAAGGCCGCAAACGTCTGCTCGGCACGCTCCGTGTAGCGGGGCTCTCCGGTTAAAAGCCCGAGCCGAACCAGCCCGTCCGCCAGGACGCTGTTGCCGGAGGGAAGCGCCCCGTCGTAGCTCTCTCGCGGCCGGGTGAACAGCCCCTGTGCACTCGCCGGCGTGAGATAGAAACCTCCGTGCTCCGCATCCCAAAATTCGGCCAAGGCGATCTCGGCCAAGTCACGAGCAGCGACCAGGTACTTCGGCTTCCCCCCAGCCCGGTAGACGCACAGCAATCCATGGGTCGCAAAGGCATAGTCATCGAGAACTGCGTCGATTCCAGCTTCTCCCTGGCGGCTCCGCTTGAAAAGCCGGCCCGATTCCGCGTCGCGTAGATGCTCCAGCAGACGATCGGCAGCCCGCTCGGCGACACCGACCAAGCGCTGCTGTTCAAACGCGGAACCGGCCGCGGCAAACGCCGCGATCGCCAGCCCGTTCCAGTCGGTCAGACGCTTGTCGTCCATCAACGGCGGGGTCCGGTCACGGCGCACCTCGAACAGACGCTCTCGGATCCGCTCCCAGCGGGCTGCTGGGCTTTCCCCTTCACCTTCCATCTGGGCCTCGAGCCGGCGGCTCAAGTGCAAGATGCTGGCCCCGGTTCGCTCGCCGGTCGCCTCCTCGACGAAGTTTCCGCCTTCGCGGACCCCAAAGGCCTCCACCACAAACGCGGCATCTTCCGGTTCGAGCGCGGCACGGAGCTGCTCGGGGCTCCACACATAGAAGTCCCCCTCTTCCAGCTCGCCCTGTTCGTTGAGACTGTCCGCATCTTCCGCGGAACGAAAGAGGCCGTCCTCGCACAAAAGTTCGCGCTCGATGTAGGCCAGGGTCTCCAAGGCCGCGCGGCGATAGAACGAGTCCCCGGTCAACTGGTGAGCCTCCACATAGGCCTCGACCAAAAGCGCCTGGTCGTACAGCATCTTCTCGAAGTGCGGCAGCAGCCAGTGTTCGTCGGTCGAGTACCGATGAAAGCCGAGTCCGACCTGATCGAACAACCCACCGAGCCGCATCTCTTCGAGCGTCCGCAGGGCCATCGTGCTCAGATCGGCTTGCCCGGTGCGCGCCGAGCGACGCAACAGATAGCGCAAGTTGTGCGGAACCGGAAACTTCGGGGAGTCTCCGAAGCCGGCGTGGGCCTTGTCAAAGCGCCCACGGAATTCGTCTTCCGCTGCCTGAAAAACCTCCCGCCCGAGGGGCGCCGAGCCTTCGCGCACCGAAAGGCCCTGGACCATTTGGACGATCTGATCCGCGCTGCCCTCCACCCGGTCCCGCTGGGTCGTCCACAGTTCCGCGAGCCGCGGAATCAGCTCGTCCATACCGATTCGCCCCATCCGAGCATCGGGGGGGAAGTAGGTTCCCGCGAAAAAGGGACGGCCTTCGGGAGTGGTCACCACGGTCAGCGGCCATCCGCCTGATCCGGTCATCGCCTGGGCCGTCGCCATGTACACCTGATCCACGTCCGGGCGTTCTTCGCGATCCACCTTGATGCACACGAACGCCTCGTTCATCAAAGCGGCGATCTCCGGGTTCTCGAAACTCTCATGCTCCATCACGTGACACCAATGGCACGTGGAGTATCCGATCGAGAGAAACACCGGCTTGTTCTCGCGCTTCGCGTCCGCGAAAGCCTCGTCGCCAAACGGGCGCCAGTCCACCGGGTTCCGGGCGTGCTGGAGGAGATAGGGACTCGACTCGAAAATGAGCCGGTTGTATTCCGGACCTCCATCCACCGGGAGCTCGGCGAGCACCTCGGGCCCGGGGACGACCAACTGACCGTTTCGCCGTGGAAGGCTGTAGGGACTTTCGGCTTCGGAGCTCATGGGAGGGTCGACGTCCGCGGAGGAGGGTGCTGTGCCTGGAACCTGTGGCGACAAAGCGCGGGGAGTTTCGGATCCAGTTCCTGGCCCACAGGCCGAGCCCACCACCGTCCACCCAGCAAGCAACACGGAAACTCCGCAGGATCGCCACCGGTCAGGTTCGCACTTGGATCGCATCAGCGCAGCATAGGGCATCCCTCCAGCGATTCGCCGAGCCTCGCACTCGAAGCCAGCCTCCCAAACAGACCAGCCTCCCAAAGAGAAAGGCCCCGCGCCCTGAGTGGGACGCGGGACCTAGCGATTCATCTACGAACCGAGAAGTCTGCCCTCTGTCAGCGACCCTGACCGCGCTTGAACTCCTCGAACGGGTCGGTGTATCCGCCCGGCGCCGGGCTCGCCGGAGGCGGCGCCGGGCGCGAACCCGGCAGCGGGGCGGGCGTCGATCCCGGACCGGAATCCGAAACTCCGAGTTGCTTGAGCAGTTCGGCCGTATCGCTGTTTGAGGCGCCGCCCGACGGCGTCGCCAGGCCCAGGCCCGCACCGCCCATCGGAGTCGCTTGCGGTTGGGGAGCCGCGGACCCCGGTGAGGCCCCGCCCTCGGAGAGTCGCGAGGCGTCGAACGGAATTCCGTTCTCTTGGAACTTCTTCTCCAGGTCCTGTTTTTCGATGGCTTTCACGTAAGCCTCCATCGGCTCGATAGTCTCAGACTGAACCAGCTCAAGCAGCGAGTCATTTAACAGGCGCATGCCGACCTTGCCACCCATCTGCATCGCCGAGACGATTTGGTGGGTCTTCCCCTCGCGGATGTTGGCGGCCACCGCGGCGTTTCCGATCATGATCTCAAGGGCGGCAACCCGGCCGCTCGGCTTTTTCTTGCACAAGGTCTGTGCGATGACTCCTTTCAAGGAGCTCGCCAGCATCGTGCGAATCTGCGACTGACGGTCTGCCGGGAACTGGTCGATGATTCGGTCCACGGTGGTGGCTGCTGTCGAAGTGTGCAGCGTTCCGAACACCAGGTGACCGGTTTCCGCAGTCTCGATCGCGATCTCGATCGTCTCCAGGTCGCGCATCTCGCCGACCAGCACAATGTCCGGGTCCTCTCGCAGGGCGGCCCGCAGGGCGCGCTTGAAGCTTTCGGTATGGCGATGGACTTCGCGCTGGTTGATCAGGCTGCGCTGGTTGCGATGAACGAATTCGATCGGATCCTCGATCGTAATGATGTGGTCCGAGCGGTTCTTGTTGATGTGGTCGATCATCGCAGCCAGCGTGGTCGACTTTCCGCTGCCCGTGGGACCAGTGACCAACACCAGGCCTTTCGACAAATAGCAAAGGTCCGTCACGACCTTGGGCAGGTTCAACTGTTCGGACGTCAGCACCTCGTCGGGAATTTGCCGAAAGACCGCGCCCGGGCCGTTGCGGTCTTGGAAGTAGTTGGCTCGGAATCGAGCGGTCCCCGGAAGCTCGTACGCGAAGTCCGTGTCGCACTCAGCCTCGAACTGCTCGCGGTTTTCCTGCGGCAGTATCTCCCCCAGAACTTCGCCCAGCCGCTGGGCGTCGAGCGGCTCTGCGCCGGCGACATCTACGATTTCGCCATGCAAGCGAAACTTCGGAACCAGGCCCGAGGTCAAGTGAAGGTCCGAGGCGCCCTCGGCGGTCATTTTGCGAAACAGGGAGTCGATCCAAGCCATGGTCGGAGAGAGGGCGGTCGGTAGAAGTGAGTTGCCCCGCAGGGAAGCAAAGAGGACGGAACCGACGTCCTCGTCGACCTTTGTCCCGCTTGGCTTGAGTTCGCTCCGAAGCTCCTCCCAGGCTTCCAAGCCCCCGTGGTGCCTGATGGCTGCTCCAACCACGGCAGTTCACAGGCCGGGCAGCCATTCACAGGCCGGACCGGGGCCCTCTCCCCCTGGGGCATAAGTGCGAGATTCGGGAATCGGGCCGAATCCCCCCCTCGAATTGCCTCCCCAATCGGGCAGCCTTCACGCGTCCGGAATGCCCTTCCGAGGGCTCCCCCCCTTATCCCTGACCCCTCAGAACACCATGAAGAAGTCCACCATCGCCGCCGTGTCCTTGCTCGTTCTCGCCAGCTCCTGCCAGGGCACCCGCTCGACCGGCGACAAAAACATGGCCCACGCCGAAGCCTTCAACTTCTTCGGCCTCCAGTTCCCCCACGATGACCAGGAAGCCGCCTGGGGCATGGTTCCCAGTGGCGCTGACGTCCACTCCGTGGGCACCTCGCCCCGCGACTGGACCTCATTCATCGGTGCGGTCACCAGCGTGTTCGGCTTCACTTCGACCCAGGTCGAGTGGACCGGATCCGCGCCGATCGTCAACTGAACCGAATCGAATGGGGCCGTTAGGCTCTTGATGCGGGACGCTTTCCCAAGGGAAGGCGTCCCGCTTTTTATGAGTTCGCACCAGCTTGGTGATTCACCTCGGCTGCCTAGAGTTCGCTCCGTTCAGCCTTTGGGCCTAGAGCACTTTTGCTGTTTGCCGGGGTTGTGAATCCCGGTGAGTTGTGCTTTGCTCCCCCCCATGTCCTCCCGGGCCCATCTGCATGCGCATCTTCATCCGACCCTCTTGGTCGGCTAGGCGCCCGTAGATCCATCCCGAACGCGCCCAACGCCGACCCTCGCGGTCGGCGTTTTTCGTTCCCTGGAAGACTCTGATCGCGATCGGTCGGCTTAGCCAAGCCACCGATGAACCCCACCGATCCGATCCAGCCCGTGCACCTCGCGCTCCCCAAGGGGCGCATCCAAGAAGGTGTGCTCGGGCTCCTGCGAGAAGCCGGCGTCCGAGTCACCTCGAGCGTCCGCGGCTATCGCCCAACCCTCAGCTTGCCCGGTTTCGAAACCAAGCTGCTCAAACCCCAGAACATCGTCGAGATGCTGGCGGCTGGCTCCAGGGACGTTGGCTTCGCGGGCGCCGACTGGGTCGCCGAAAAGGGTGCCGAGCTGGTCCCCTTGCTAGAAACTTCCCTCGATCCGGTTCGCCTGGTGGCCGCTGCTCCCCGCGAGTTGCTCGAGGATGGGGTCCTCCCGCGCCGGCCTTTGGTCGTCGCCAGCGAGTACGAACGACTCACCCGCGCTTGGATGAACCAGCGCGAGATCGAGGGACGATTCGTCCGAACCTACGGCGCCACGGAAGTCTTCCCCCCTGAAGACGCCGATGTGATCGTCGACAACACGGCCACCGGCGCCACCTTGGTCGCGAATGGCCTGGTCCAGGTGGAGGAAGTCATGACCTCGTCCACCTGGCTGTACGCGAATCCCAAGTCTCTTGAAGATTCCGCAAAGCGCGGGCGCATCGACGACTTGGTGTTGGTCCTGCGCTCCGTGCTGGAAGCTCGCGAGCGAGCGATGGTCGACCTAAATGTCACGGCCGAGGCCCTGGAGGCTGTGGTCGCGACGCTGCCTTCGATGCGCGAACCGACTGTTTCGGATCTGCGTAGCAGCGGAGGATTCGCCGTTCGCGCTGCAGTTCCTCGCGCCGAACTTCCGCGCCTCGTACCAGCGCTGAAAGCGAGCGGAGCAACCGACATCGTGGTGTCCCGGCCCGAACAAATCGTCCCGTGAGAACACTCCATCGCTACGCCCCGCCGGTCGCAACGGCCGCCATCGAGCTGCGCCTCGACCGCAACGAAGGTCGCGCTCCGCGCGGCTTTCCTCCGCCCACGCCCACCCCGCTCGAACTCGGGCGCTACCCCGATCTAGGCGCCCTTGAGCGAGAAGCTGTCGCCCGCTTTGGGATCGACGCTTCCTCCATCCTGGTCACCGCCGGGGGCGACGACGCGCTCCTGCGCCTGTGCCTTGCCGCGGCGGCCCCCGGAGCACGGGCGCTGATCGCCAGCCCCACCTTCGAGATGATTCCGCGCTACGCCGCGCTGGCCGGGCTCGAGCTCGACGAGGTGAACTGGCCCGAAGGAGGCTTCCCCACCGCGGACTTCCTGGCTGCGGTCAAGCTCCAAACCCGCCTCGCGTTCGTCGTCTCTCCCAACAACCCGACCGGTGCGGTCGCATCGGGGGAGGATCTAACCCGCATCTCGACGACCCTGGCACAAGTCAACCCAGAAGCCACCGTGGTGCTGGACGCAGCCTATGCCGAGTTCGCCGACGAAGACCTCACCCCTTTGGCACTCACCCTGCCCAACGTCGTCGTGGTTCGAACGCTCTCCAAGGCCTGGGGACTCGCGGGCTTGCGAGTCGGCTATGCACTCGGTCCTCCCGAGCAAATTTCGCGACTCGCCGCAGCCGGCAACCCCTTCCCCGTTTCGAGCGCCTCCGCCACCGCGGCCTTAGCTCGCCTCGCGACTGGAGAAGCGGATCTCACCAACTATGTCGCCTCTGCCAGGCGGGAGACCGCGCGCTTGACCCGGCTTTTCGAAGAGCTTGGCGCCCAGCCGGCCCGTCCCTCCCAAGCCAACTTCATCCTGGTTCGCGGGCTCGACTCGGAACGTTTCCGCGACGACCTGGCCTCGCTGGGGATTGGGGTGCGAGCCTTCCCCGGTCGCGCGGGGCTGGAAGACGCCGTGCGAATCGCGGTCCCCGGAGACCCCGAGGAATTCGCGAGACTCGAGCGAACGATCCAGACAACTCTGGCTCCCGAGGCGATCCTGTTCGACCTGGACGGCGTCCTCGCCGATGTTTCCGGGAGCTACCGAGCCGCCATCCTCGGTGTCGCCCTGGAACTCGGCGTCGAGCTCAGCCGAGACGAAATCTCTGCGGCCAAGGCGCGCGGCCACTCGAACGATGACTGGGCTCTCACCCACCGGCTCCTCGCCGCCCGGGGCGTGGACATCCCGCTTGAGGAAGTCACGCGCCGTTTCGAGCGGCTCTACCAAGGAACCGAACAGACCCCCGGCCTTTGCCGCGAAGAGCGACTGTTGCTCTCCCGCGAACAGCTGGTAGCCACGGCAAAGCGGTACCGGCTCGGAATCGTCACGGGGCGCCCCGCTGCAGACGCGCGGGCGTTCTTGGAACGCTTCGGGATCTCCGACTTGTTTGAGTCGGTGGTGACCCGGGAGGACGCGCCGCTGAAGCCCGACCCTGCGCCCGTCCGGCTAGCCCTGGAGCAGCTCGGCGCTCAAAACGCCTGGATGATCGGCGACACGCCCGACGACCTGCGGGCTGCCCGGGGCGCCGGGGTGCTTCCGATCGGCGTTGTGGCCCCCGGCACCGACCCGATTCGCGAGCAGGCCGTGCTCCTTCGCAGCGGCGCCTCTCAAGTCCTGTTCTGCACCGAAAACCTCCTTCCCCTTCTCCCGTGACCTCGCAAACACCTTCGCCGGATTCGGGGACTCGCGCCTTGAGCTTGCGCCGGACCACTTCGGAAGTGGACGTGGAGCTGAAACTCGATGTCGACGGCTCGGGTCGTTCCCGGATCGACACCGGACTCCCGTTCCTCGACCACCTACTCGACGCGCTCGCGCGCCACGCGCACTTCGATTTGGAGCTAACCGCCCGCGGAGATACACACATCGACGACCACCACACCGCCGAGGACTGCGCGATCGCCCTCGGTCGAGCGCTCCTGGAAGTCGTGGAAGACCGCCGTGGCCTGGCTCGCTTCGGGTTCGCCTTCGCACCCTTGGACGAAGCTCTCGCGCGCGCCGTCGTCGATCTCTCCGGTCGCCCCTGGGCCGAAATTGACCTGGGCCTGGTCCGCGAGACGATCGGCACCGTAGCCACCGAGAACCTCACGCACTTTCTCACCACGCTTGCCTTTGAGGGGCGCTTCGCGCTGCACGTCCGAATGCTCAGTGGAGCCAACGATCACCACCGAGCGGAAGCGGCCTTCAAATCCACGGCCCTTGCCCTGCGCGCAGCCCTCGCCCGCGAGGGCGCCCTCGTGCCCAGCACGAAGGGGGTACTCGGATGAGCAGCTCGGTCCTGATTCTCTCCACAGGAACCGCGAACACCGCCTCGGTGGGGGCGGGGCTCGAGCGAGCCGGCGCGCGGGCTTCTTTGGTTCGCGAGCCAGCCGACGTCGAACGCGCGGAACGGCTGGTCCTTCCCGGCGTCGGATCGTTCGCTTCCGCCCTGCAACGCCTTGAGCAGGATGGCCTGGTCGAGCCCCTTCGCCGGCGGCTCGCAACCGGCCGCCCCACGCTCGCAATCTGCTTGGGCCTTCAACTGCTCGGCACGGGCAGCGACGAGAGCCCGGGCGTACGCGGGCTGGGCCTGCTCGACGTGAAGGCAACGCGCTTCGCATCCGGCAAGCGAATCCCCCACCTCGGTTGGAATCGCATCGCGAACTCAGGAGGTCCGTTGCTGACCGAGGGAGACGTCTACTTCGCCAACAGCTTCCGCTGGCGGGAACTTCCGCCGGCCGCTCGTTTAGCCGGCTGGCAAGCCTCTGTGTGCAACTACGAAGGAGAGAGTTTCGTCGCAGCGGTCGAGCGCGGCGCCGTGCTCGCCTGTCAATTTCACCCCGAACTCTCCGGCTCCCTGGGGCGCCGGCTGCTGACCCGCTGGCTCGCTTGCGGGTACAGCCCTATCGAGGAATCCTCCCCGTGCTGAAGCCCCGATTGATCCCCTGCCTGGACGTGCGCGACGGTCGCGTCGTCAAAGGCGTGAAGTTCTCCGGCCTGCGAGATGTGGGAGACCCCGCCGAACGGGCTGCCGCCTACGCCGCGCAAGGCGCCGATGAATTGACCTTGCTGGATGTCTCCGCCACACCGGAAGGACGAGCCAACGGAATCCAAGTGGTTCGCGCGGTGCGCGCCGTCCTCGATCTGCCGTTGACGGTCGGAGGGGGCGTGCGGTCGATCTCGGATGCAGAGCGCCTGCTCGAGGCCGGGGCCGACAAGGTCGCCGTCAACAGCGCCGCCGTCGAACGCCCCGAACTGCTTGGCGAACTGAAGGCGCGCTTCGGAGCCCAGTGCACGATTTTGGCCCTGGACGCGGCGCGCGCCACCTCTGGTGGCTACGAAGTCGTGACCCACTCCGGCTCCCGGCGAACCGGACGGGACGCCCTCGAATGGGTCCAGTCCGCAGTGGCCCTCGGAGCCGGCGAAATCCTGGCGACTAGCTTCGACCGGGACGGCACAGGCCTCGGCTACGACCTAGAACTGCTCGGCTCCTTAGCAGCTTCGGTCCAGGTGCCCATCGTTGCCTCGGGAGGAGCCAACTCACCGGAAGATCTGCGCGATGCCTTGCAGGCCGGAGCTTCGGCCGTCCTGGTGGCATCGCTGCTCCACGACGGGCGGACGACCTGTTCCCAGCTCAAGCAAGAGTTGGCCGAACTGGGCGTGCCCATGCGCGCCGCGGAGGTGACAGCATGATCCTTCCCTCCATCGACCTCGAGCGCGGGCGAACCGTGCAATTGATCGGCGGTGAAGAGCTCGCGGTCGACGCTGGCGATCCGCGTCCGATCCTGGACCGATTCGCCCTGGCCGGAGAAGTCGCGGTGGTCGATCTGGACGCGGCCAAGGGGGAAGGCGAAAACCGCGAGTTGATTCAAGAGCTGTGCACCCGGGCTCGCGTTCGCGTCGGCGGAGGTCTGCGCGATGTGGAGCGGGCTGTCGCTGCGCTGGATGCGGGAGCCACACAAATCGTCCTCGGCACGGCGGCGACCCCCGAAATTCTCCGGGAGCTCCCCCGGGAGCGCGTCATCGTCGCGCTCGATGCTCGCGACGGGGACGTGGTGACCCACGGCTGGCGGCAATCGACCGGCCGCCGAGTCACCGATCGCATCGAGGAGCTGCGGGAATTGTGCTGTGGCTTCTTGGTCACCTTCGTAGAACGCGAGGGCCGGCTCGGAGGCACCGACGTGGAGCGCGCTGCGGCCCTCGTTCAGGCGGCCGGCGACCGGCGCGTCACCATCGCAGGCGGCGTAACCACCGCGGCTGAAATCGCCGAACTGGACCGCATCGGAGCCGACGCCCAGGTCGGCATGGCCCTCTATACCGGGCGCCTAAGTCTCGGCGAAGCCATCGCGGCCCCGCTGGTCAGCGATCGACCCGATGGGTTGTTCCCCACGATCGTGACCGACGATCGGGGCTTCGCGCTTGGCCTGGCTTACTCCAGTCACAAAAGCCTCGTCCGCGCGGTGACCGAGCGACGCGGGATTTACCACAGTCGCTCGCGCGGACTGTGGGAGAAGGGCGCGACGAGCGGTGCAACCCAACAGTTGCTTTCGGTGGACTTGGACTGCGACCGCGATGCCCTGCGCTTCGTGGTCCGGCAGTCCGGGCCAGGCTTCTGCCACCGCCAAACTCGTACCTGTTTCGGCGCCGACAGCGGCCTCGGCCGCCTCGAACGCCGGCTGCTGGAGCGGATCGCGAGTGCGAAAGAGGGTTCGCACACCGCGCGCCTCGCCCGCGAACCCAAACTGCTCGCCGCCAAGTTGGTGGAAGAGGCCGGTGAACTGGCGCAGGCCGAAGGCGCCCTCCACGTGCGTGAGGAAGCTGCGGATCTTCTGTACTTCGCCCTGGTCCGCGCGGCCTCCGCCGGCGTCTCGCTGTCCGAAATCGAGCGTGAGTTGGACCGTCGCGAGCGCCGGATCACCCGCCGGCCCTGCGAAGCGAAACCGAACCAGGTGAAGCCATGAACCCTCGATGTCCGTTGACCCGCCGGACCAGTGCAGAGCTAGCTGCGCGTTCCCGCGAACCCCTCGAGGCTCAAACCCTGCGCGTGGCTGCCGACATCGTCGAAGACGTTCGGAAGGGTGGGCGAACCGCGGCGCTGGACCACGCCCGCCGACTCGGCGACCTCCCCCCCCAGGCCCTGCCCGGCTCCGAGTGGGTCGATCCGCCCGGGCTAAGCAGCGCATTCGAGGGCCTTCCAGCCCATCAGCGGGGAGTCCTCGAACGAACCGCGGATCGCGTCCGGACGTTCGCAGAGGCTCAGTTCAAAACTCTGCAGCCCTTGGAAACTCCGGTCCCCGGCGGGCGCGCCGGACACCGCTGGTTACCGGCCGACACAGCCGGGGCCTACGCACCCGGCGGGCGATACCCACTGCCCTCCTCGGTCCTGATGACCGTGATTCCCGCTCGGGTCGCCGGCGTCCGGCGGGTTCTCGTCGCTTCCCCCAAACCGGCTCCCGCCACGCTCGCCGCGGCTCACGTCGCCGGAGCGGACGGCCTGCTCGCTCTGGGCGGTGCCCAGGCTATCGCCGCCCTGGCCTTTGGAACCCACGACTCGCCGGCGGACGTTTTGGTCGGTCCGGGCAACCGATTCGTGACCGCGGCCAAAAAGCACCTGGCGTTCGAGGTTGGGATCGACGGCCTCGCCGGTCCCAGTGAATTGCTGATCATCGCCGACGACTCGGCCGATGTCGGCCTGATCGCCGCGGATCTGCTGGCCCAGGCCGAACACGATCCCGCGGCCAGCGCGATTTTGGTGACCACCAGTTCGCGTGTCGCAGCCTCCATCGACGACGAGCTGGAACGCCAACTCGCGGACCTTCCCACAGCGGACGTCGCCCGCGAATCGATCGCTCGATCCGGGGCGTGCGCTTTGGTTGCCGATCTAGCAGCGGCCGCCGAGCTCTCCGATCAACTGGCCCCCGAGCACCTGGAATTGTTGGTCGAGAACCCCAGGGAACTAGCCGATCGAGTGCGTTGCTACGGAGGTCTGTTTCTCGGGGCTCGAAGCGCCGAAGTTTTTGGCGACTACGGAGTCGGTCCGAACCACGTCTTGCCCACCGGACGCGGAGGGCGCTTCCAGGCTGGTCTTTCCGTGATGACTTTTCTGCGGGCGAGCACCTGGCTCGAACTAGAAGAAACCCACAGCATCGCCAGCGATGCGGCCGAGTTAGCTCGCCTGGAAGGCTTGGAGGGCCATGCCAGGGCCGCGTTAAGACGCTAAGCCCACACCGCTGATCTGCATCCAGACGCGGCTCGCCCGCCGGTCCGCACCAGGTCGATTCCATCGCTGAGTAGAACCCAGGCGAGCGATGCTCTAGGGTTCGCCGGGACATGGCACTGCGGCCCTACCAAAACGACGCTTTGGAAGCCGTCCGGGCGTCCTACCAGCGCGGACATCGCTCTGTGCTCGTGGTCATGCCGACCGGAACGGGCAAGACCGTGCTGTTCGCGGAGATCTCGCGTCTGGCCAAGGGGCCGGTTTTGGTCCTCGCCCATCGCCAGGAGTTGGTTGAGCAAGCGCGGGAGAAGATCTCGGCGTGGGTCGAGGATGTGGTTGCGGTCGAGATGGGACATCGCCGAGACCTGACCCGGCCCGACGGGAGCCGTCCGAAGATCTCGGTCGCTTCGGTGCAAACCCTGGGACGAAGGCTGGAACATTGCCCGCCCGACGCGTTCCGGATCGTGGTCGTCGACGAAGCCCACCACGCGACCGCCGATTCGTACCTGAAAATTCTGCGCCACTTTCGCGCCCATGTGCTGGGCGTGACCGCCACGCCCGATCGCAGCGACAAGGTCCCGCTCGGCGAAGTCTTCTCCGAAGTTGCCTTCGACTACGACATGCGCGAGGCCATCTCCGATGGTTGGCTGTGCCCGATCAAGTCGTTTCTGGTCCAGACCCAAGCGGACTTCTCCCGTGTTCGAAAGGTCGCCGGCGAACTGTCCATCCGTGGCGTTGAGGAGATCCTCACCAAGGACCTGCACCTAGCTGAGATTGCCGAGCCCATTCTGCGCGAGCGCGGCACTCGCCCGGCCATTGTCTTCGCGGCCTCGGTCGCCCACGCGCGAGCGCTCGCGCGGGTTTTGTGCGAGCTCAGCGAAGATGGTGCCTTCGCCGTTGCCTTGGACGGAACCATGTCCTTGGAACAACGTGCTCCGGTGCTCGATCGCTTTCGCGAAGGCCGCATCAAGGTGCTCGTCAACTGCTCGTTGTTCACCGAGGGCTTCGACGTTCCCGCGATCTCCCTGGTCGCCATCGCCCGTCCGATCCTCTCGCGATCGTTCTACGCGCAAATGGTCGGGCGCGGCACGCGCCTGTCGCCGGGCAAGGAAGATCTGCTCGTGCTCGACTTTCTGCCCGGCAACTGCCGTCACTCGCTTGTCCAAGCCGTGGACATCTTTGCAAAGCAGGACGACGAGGTCGCCGCCCGGGCCCGCGCGATCGCCGCCGCGGCCAGCGCGGAAGGCAACGCCATTGCCCTCGAGCAGGCGCTCGAACTCGCCCAGCAGGAACAAGAAGTTCAAGACGCGGACGTGGCCTACCAACTCCGCAAGCGCGACCCCTTCGCCGCAGTGGGAATCGACCTCAAACCCATCCGGTCCCGGCGCGCGTCGGGGGAACGCGCGACCCCATCCCAACTGGCCTACTTCAAAAAAGCCGGACTCCCCACCGACTCGGTCGCGGACCTGTCGAGCGCCCAAGCGGAGGAGCTGCGCGAGATGCTCCTCGATCGCAAGGCGGTCGGCCTGTGCACGCCCAAACAAGCCCAGAAACTGGTCGCCAGCGGAATCGATCCACGCAACCTGTACTTCGACGAGGCCAAGGAACTCCTGCGCGAGATCAAGGAGAAGAAGAAGCTCGCCCCTTGACCGGTTTCATCCGGTGCGTATTCATCCGGCGCAGCCCCGCTGCCCCCCGGGCTTACTTTCCGCTGCCGCCTCCGGTCGCACCCCAGTACATCTCGAGCTGTTCGGGATCCAAGAATTCTCCCAAGTCGGCGTAGAACGCTTCGCCGTCGGCCTGCTTTTGCTCGCCCAGAATTTCGTCCGGCGCGCCTTCCTCCCAAAGGCGGCGAACCTCCGCCTGACGGTCGTAGTGCGTGAGCAACGCAGTTCGCAAGGAATCCGACTGCGGCGCGCTCAAGCCCAGCCAGCCTTCGATCTTGGCCACGTCCACCTCCAGCTGTTCCGCTTGCTTGTCCTGATGCTGGCGATAACTCCGCATCGCTTCTTCCTTTCGAATCTTGGTCAGCGAATCGGCCACCTGCTCCTCAAACATCTCCGGATCCCCCAAGGGCGTGTCCTTCAACATCTCCTTGGCCGCCAACGCCTCTTCCAACGCCGCGCGCAGCTCCTCCAACTCCTCCTGAGAAACGCTCGCACCCGAGGCCAAGGTCCGCGGAGCCACCAACGAAGCCGGCCGAATCTCAATCGCCTCCACCCGTTCCTTCAGCGCCAAGACCTGCGCCTCCAACTCCACCACCCGTCCAGCCACACCCGGCTCCAAAACCCCCGCCGCAGCCTGCCCCCCTCCAGGCCCACGCCCGGAGAAGAACGCCCCCCCCAAAGCCACCACGGAAACTCCAAAAGCCGCAACCGACCAAGCAAGAGGTGCCTTCATCCCCAGAATCTAACTC
>CAZUCE010000045.1:0-30627 GCA_964619265.1 uncultured Planctomycetaceae bacterium | reverse complement strand
GTCTGGAGCCTACCCTGACTCCTTCGGCCGCCTCCGCGGCCCGACCGGAGCCCCCCTTATGACCCAAGCTCACGTACGCGACGTCACCGAAGAGACCTTCGCCCAAGACGTCCTCGAACGATCGCGAACTGTCCCCGTGCTGGTGGACCTGTGGGCCGCCTGGTGCGAACCCTGCAAGATCCTGACCCCGACCCTTGAGAAGCTCGCTGCCGAGTACGAAGGCCGCTTTGAGCTGGCCAAGATTGACGTCGACGCCAACCAGGGGCTTGCCCAGGCCTTCGGCGTGCAGGGCATTCCGGCCCTCAAGATGGTCGTCGACGGTCAGCTGGTGGACCAGGTGGAGGGCGCCCTGCCCGAACAGGCGTTGCGCAAGTTCCTCGACGCGTACTGCGGCGGTGCGATTCCCGCCCCGGGTTCGGAAGCTCTGGGAGAGGGGCCCGAAGAAGCCGATCCGATCACCGGACTCGAGCGGATCGCTGCGGCCGGCGAACCTGAGGCTGCCCTGGCCGGACTGGGGGAGTTGATCGCTGCGTTGGAAGCGGACGGCGAGGGCCCAGAGAAAGATGAGCAGCTCGATCGCGCCCGGTTGCTCGCGGCGCGCATCGCCATGTCGACCAGCGACGCGGCTGGCGCACGGGGCTGGCTCGATCAGTTGAGCGAGAAGGGTGCCAAAGGAGCGGACGCCCGTGAGTTGGCGGCCCGGTTGACCCTGGGCCTGCCGGAGCCCGGCGAACTTGAGCGCACCGAGGCCGAACTTGCCGGCAAGCCGGAGGATCCCGGAGTGCTCACGGCCCGGGGGATGGCGCTCGCGCGGGCTGGGCAGTTCGACGAGGCGCTCGCCGCCCTGATGGCCTCGGTTCGCCTGGACCGTGCGCACGGCGAGGAAGCAGCACGCCGGGGCATGCTGTCGGTTTTCGACGTGCTCGGCCCCGAGGATCAGCGGACGAACGACTATCGGCGGAAACTCCAGATGGCGCTGTTTGTCTGATGTACTTGGTCGAACCCAAGCGCGATGCCGCTCGGCTGCAAGACTTCTATGTCGCGGCCGGTGAGCTCCTGGAGCAGCCCGAGCAACACCTGCGCCAGGTCACTCCGGAGGTCTCCGGCTGGTCGGCGTTGGGACAGCTCTTTCATGTGTTCCTGGCCAATGAACTCGCGCTGCGCAACGTGCGAATGCTGATCGCCGGTGAGAGCGCTTGGATTCAGGGAACTTCGGCGCCGACGTTTCTCGGCCACCTGATTCTGAACTGGGACTTCATGCCGCGCGGCGTGGGACAGAGTCCGCGAACGGTGCGTCCACCGGAGAAACCGAACTTCGAGATCGTGCGCGAGACCATGGCTTCGGGCGCGGCCGCGCTGAACGAGCTAACTCCGGATCTCCCCACGCTCACCCGCGTTCCTGGCGGGATTCCCCACAAGGAGCTGGGACCGCTGTCCGCGGCCCAGTGGTTGCGCTTCGCTCGGCTGCACGGTCTACATCACCTGGAGCTTGCGCGCGAAGTGCTGGCCGCCGCCTCTAGCGGGACCGTTTCGGTTTGAGGCGCTTCCTGCGGCGAGTGCTTCTCGCCTTGGCCCTTTTCGTGGTGATCGCGGGCATGTTGGGCGTCTTGGCCTTCCGGCAGGGCGTGCCGCCGGCGGGAGGGCAACTGGAAATTCCCGGGCTCACGGCCAAGGTTCAGATCGATTTCGACGAACGGGGGATTCCGGTGGTGCGAGCCGAGAACGAGGCCGACCTGGCCGCGGCGATCGGGTTTCTTCACGCACGCGATCGGCCGGTTCAGTTGCACGTCTCGAAGCTGGCCGCGACGGGGCGACTCGCCGAGAAGCTTGGATCGGGGCTGCTCGGGTTCGACCTGCGGCTGCGCAGCTACGACTTGGATCGCGTGGCGCGCGAGTCCTTGGAGCTCTCCTCCCCGCGCAGTCGTGCGTGGCTTGAGGGCTACGTTCGTGGCGTCAACGCATGGTTCGGTTCGGACCAGCGCAAACCCTCGCTCCTGGCGCGCGTGATGGGACCCTTGGAGCCCTGGGAACCGTCCGATCCGCTTTTGATTGCGGGGCTCATGGCCCTGCGGCTCGACGGGCCCAGCGACGCGGATTGGTGGCGTTTGGATGTGTTGCGAACGCTCGGCCCCAAGGCTCTTTCCGATTTGGCGGACGGGGCGCCGATCGAGCTCGACCCGGCGCTCAGGGAGTGGCTCGTCGCGAACGAACCCGAAGACGCTGGGAGTCCGGTGGAGGCCGCCCCGGACGCGAGTTTTGCAGACCGGTTGGGAGGGGGCAGCAATGCGTTCGCCATCGGAGCCGACCGAACCGCTGCTGGGATCCCGATTTTAGGGAGCGATCCGCATCTGGGGCTCGGCCTGCCAGGCACCTGGTATGGGGTCATCCTGGATTGCCCCGAGTATCAGGCTTCGGGCATGACCTTGCCGGGACTGCCGTGCGTGGTGATCGGACGCGGCGAGCACCGGGCGTTTGGGGTGACCTACGGCCAGCTCGACGTGGACGACCTGTTCGTCGAAACATATGACGCGGAGACCGGCTCGGTGAGGCGCGCAGGCGCTTGGCAGCCGCTGGAGCGGCGCACGGAGGTCTTCCACGTACGGTTTGGCAAGTCGCGTGAGGTGGAGCTCCTGCGCAGCGACCTGGGACCGTTCAGCCAGCCCAGCTCCGGGCGCCCGGCGGTTAGCCTGGCTTGGACCGCCCTTGAGCCTTCCGATCCGCTTCGGCTGTTCCTCGAACTTGGGTCTTCGCCGGATTGGTCGGGATGTGCGGCGGCGCTCGAGCACTTCGCGGGCCCGTGCCAGAACTTGATCGTGGCCGAATCGAGCGGCGAGCTGCGCCACGTGGTGATCGGCAAGTTGCCCCTGCGCCGCTCGGGGCAAGGTCTGCTGCCCACCGGCCTCGCCACAGGTGCTTGGGAGGGCTGGTTGCCCGAGCGAGACCGGCCAGAGCGCAGGGCTGGACCCGAGGGTTACTTGGTCAGTGCGAACGACGACGTGCTGGGGGATCGAACGCCGGTTGCCGGGCGCTTCGCACATCCCTCGCGCCGGGATCAACTTAGCCGGAGGATCGCTGCGGCCAGTGACTGGACACCCAGCGGGGCGGCCGAGTTGGCGCTCGATGTGGGCTCTCCCTTCTTCGACGCCCTGCTGGCGGCCGCGCAGGAGCGACTCGGGGGGGAAGAGTTGCGTGTTCGGCTGGGACTGGCCGATGGGACGTCTCGCGTGCGCGGCGCGCAAGCCGATGTCCTTCGCGAATTCTCAGCAGCCTTGTGGGACGAGCTGGGACGAGCGCGCTTCGCGGCTGCTGGCCTGGTGCCGCCGAGCGAGCGTCGCCGGGACCGCCTGGTGTTGGCGATCTTGGAGGGAACCGCCCAGGCGGATTGGTCTGGATTGGCCGGCGAGGAAGATCCGCAAGGGCGGCTTCGCGAGCGTTTGGAACGCGCGGTAGCTCGCGCGCGGGCTGTCGCGGACCAGCATCGCGCGAGGCGGATCGACCTGCGCCCCTCGTGGGCGATCGAATCGTCGCTCCGTTCGATTCCAGGTCTTGGCCCCCTCCTGGGGCCAGGCCTCCCGGATGCTGAGTTGCGGGCGGACGGCCACTGGTCCAGTCCGCTCGCCGTGTGGCTGGAGGGATCCGGCTCGGAGGCGCGAGCGACCGGGGGAGCTTCGATGCGGCTGATCGCCGAACCGGGAGGCTCCAAGGAACTTTGGTGGACGATGCCCGGCGGGCAGTCCGAGCACCCGCGCTCCTCGCACGCCTTCGATCAGTTCGAGGGTTGGCTCTCGGGCGAGCTTGCGACTCCGGGAGCTGGGCTGGCCACAGCGAACGACGGGGGGCGAGCGACCTGGAAGTTGGTTCCGGAGCCTTGAAGGCTCGGGGACGCATTCGGGTAAGGGTCGCCTAGCGGAATGGAGCTCGGGGCCGAACGGTGCTTGGCGGAGTTTTTGGGAATTGAATTTTAGGTTCGATTTCCCTGATGCCGAATAGGGCCCAGCGGAGAGTGCTCCTCGGAGGCGCCGCGAGGGGGACAGAGGAAGTCGATTGTGGGGAAGGCTCCGCTCGGCAATGGAGCGCGAACAGGACACCAGGCGAGGCTTTGGTGTGGGGTCGTGGCTGCACTTAGGGCTAGGGAAGTCGAGATTCGGAACGCTATGAAGTCCAGCACATGCAAGCAAAGGCTCCAAAAGGGAGGATTCACGCTGCTCGAACTGATGTTCGCGCTAACGATCCTCTCGGTCGGCGTGATGGCCGCATTCAGTGGGCAGGTGAACTCGATGAACCTGATCTCCTCGAGCGATGAAACGCGGTTTGCTGTAATGGACCTCGCGGCGGCGATGGAGTCGATCGTTGCCCGCGGACCGGATAGCGCCGTGGCGCTGTTTCCGCCCGATCAGCCGCTGCCCGGCTTTGACTCCTTGCACCTCATCGATCAACAGATCGTTCCCGATTACACGAATCTGGTAGGCGGGCTGGTCCCCGACGTGTTGCAGGTCACTCTGATTTGTTCGTGGACCGACTTCGAAGGCCGGCGCCGCAGCTTGGACCTCTCTTCCGCCATGGTGCGCTGACTCAATCAGCATGAAGCTCAGAACGATAAATTCGAAGTTCGGCGCGCAATCCGGGCTCACGCTGCTCGAGACCTCGATCGGCATGCTTGTGCTTGCCTTGATGCTCGGCGCGATCTTGGAGTCGACGTCTTCAATGCAGAACATGACCAATGTGGGGACCGCCGAGACCGACATTCAGCACTCGGTCGAGCGGGCCATGAATCGCATCACACAGGAGCTGCGAACATCAGGTTTCGTCACCTTGGGCGACGGCCGGGCCTTTCCCGCTTTGATCGATGATGGTGTGGCGCCCGCGGGATATCACGGAGATCACTCCCATCCGAGCGTGGTCAAGAACGTGGCCCCCCAGGATCCGGCGTTCGGATCCGACCGTGGGCTGATCTTTGTTCGCTATGCGGATGCCAACAACGACGGCATCCCCGATATCGACTGGGACGCCGATCCCAAGCCGGTGTTGCGCTGGGAGGAGGCCGAGACGATTTCCTACTCGGTTCGGACGCAGGCCGACGGCCGCAATGCGCTCTTCCGGACGGTAGCTGGTGGCGATTCACGCGCCATCGCGCGAGACGTGGAGCGAATCGTGTTTGACACGGCGCAAACCGCAGGTCCCCTTGAAGTTCCTCTGGGCGCGGTTCGCGTCCGGATGTGGTTTTACAGCGTGAACGAGAAGGGGTTCGAAACGCGATCCCAAGCCGAAACGCTGGTGCGATTGAGAAATGGGGACAGCTTCTAGTCCTGGAGGGACGAGGTCATGAAGATCAGGAAACCAATCCAAGCCAGAGCAAAGTTCGCTGGCGATTCACAAACCGGGCTCGCCATGGCGGCCACGGTCATTACCGTGTTTGCGACTGCGGCAATGGTTGGGGTGATGCTCACTCTGGCTGATTCGACTCACCAGGTCGCCAGTGTCCAACGATTCGGGACCGAGGCTCGCTATGTGGCCGAAGGCGCGGTGGAAATCGCTAAGCGCGAGGTTCTAAGCGGGATTGCGGAGTGGACGCCTCCGGACAGCCAGTACCAAGTCGAGGTCGGTGGGTCAATGGTCGACGTATCGGTGCAGCCATCAGGCCATGTGGAGGCGTTGACCGACCCCGCTGGGATTCAGACCTGGTGGATCGGTTACATCCTTGAGGCGACGGTCGAGGAGAACGGCAGCCAGGTGACCGCTCATAAGCTGGTCAATGCCGAAGCGACGCCGTTGTTTCAGTACGCTGTGTTTTACGCCAACGAACTCGAGGTTCACCCGGGTCCGGATATGACGCTAGGTGGCCGTGTCCACTCGAATCGCGACATGTACTTGAATACCGGATCCAGCACACTGCGGGTCGACTCGAATTACCTGCGAGCCGTGGGTGATATTCTTCGCTACAGAAAATTCAATCCCTTGGGATCGAGCGGCACCGTCGAAGTTCGCAAGTGGGTCGCCAACCCGTTCGACGCGTCTGAGCCGGCCGAGTTCGTGAACATGCCCTCGCTACTCGATATGTGGAGCGAGGGAGTCTGGTCTTCGGACCTCACCAATCTGTCGGCGTACGACTCGACCTTCGAACTCGGTTGGGACGCCAACGGGGACGGGGACTTCTCTGACCTTGGCGAATACGCGCCGTTCGTGTTGGGTGCACTGGAGACCTGGGGCCCGCCCGATGGTTACACCGGCGGTGATGGGCATACGGTCCTAACCGGAGATCACGGCATCGAGGAGTCCGTGGCGCCTCAGATCGGCTCGATTGAAAAATTCGAGGAACTCGAGGCGGGGACCGGTGGGAACTGGACATTCGATGAGTCCCTGGGACAGTACGTTGCGGTGACCCCCGGAACCGGCGATTACGGCAAGGGCTTCTACCATGAGCAAGCCGGGATTCAGGTGTTGGTGGACACCAGTGGCGAGCTGCAAATTACCGCGATTGGCGGAGCAGACCTGACTTCAGAACTGTCGGGCGTGTTTACCGTCGATGAGATCTACGACGCCCGCCAGGCGGACAGTTCGTCCGAAAATGTCGAGATCGTGAGCCTGGATCTGGCCGCCCTCAACGCGAGTGGACACTTTCCGCCGAATGGGCTGATCTATGCGGCTCACATGGACTCAGGCGAAGGCACCAAGACCGGTGGTATTCACGTCTTCAACGGTCAAGAGCTGGCTGGGAAGTTGACTGTCGTGACCGAAGGGGCTGTGTATGTCCAAGGTGACTTCAACACGGTTAACAAGGTCGGAGCCTCGGTTATCGGGGATGCCGTCAACTTGCTCTCCAACGCTTGGGACAACACGAAGTCGCCGGGGTCGCTGCCGAATGCCAGCGACACCACCTACAACGTTGCGATCGTCACCGGCAACGTGGCCACAGAATCCGGCGCCTACAGCGGGGGCCTCGAGAACCTTCCGCGGTTCCATGAAAAGTGGAGCGGAAAGGACGCGACCATCGTGGGCTCGTTCGTGAACCTCTGGGAGAGCAAGCGCGCCACAGGCGCTTGGAAGTACGGAAGCGATCGATACACCGCTCCGGTCCGGGACTGGAGTTACGACACGGGCTTCAACAACCTCGCGAACCTCCCTCCGTACACGCCCTTGGGTGTGACTACGGACGAGGTCGCGATCTGGTAGAGGGGACTACCTTCGGAGAGGGCCCGGCTGGTCGGCGCGCAAGCGGCGACCAGCCGGGCCTGTTTTTCTTTTGAGCTCGCTTGCCGAGGGAGTCGCGAGGGTCAGCTGTCAGCGCCCAGTCGAGACCGCATTCCGGCCAACAGCTCGTCTAGGCTGCGTACCAGTTCCCGGCGTTCGTACGATCCAACCGGGCATTGATCCAGTTCCACAACCAGGTCGAGGACCTGCCGCGCGGGAGGATTGTCCTCGAGGGATTCTTGGCCTATTTCGTTGAGTAGCTGGTCGACCTCGGCGTTCTCGGGGAGATTCCCCAGCGCTTTGGGCTCTTCCAGGATTGGTTCGTCCACCGGCTCGGAGGGCTCTTCAGCCCTTTCCACCGGCGAACGCTCGGCCAACTGACGCTCGAGATCTTCGAGCCGTGCCAAGGCCTCAGACCAGCGAGCTTCCAGGTCGGAACGATCGGCGCGGGCTTGATCGAGCTCGGCCTCGTGCGCTTCTCGCAGGGTCGCTTCGGCCTCCTGAGCTCGTTCGATCTGCTCGGTCCATTCGGCGCGCGCGAGCTCGAGCTGTTCGCGAGTCTCCGCGTGGCTGGCTTCCTGGGTGCGCAGTTGTTCTTCTAGCTCTTCGACGCGGGAGGGCTCGGGTTGACCGGAGGCCTCGCTTGGATCGGGCCAGAAGGCGCCGAGTTCCCGATCGACTTCCGGAGAGTTCGGGGTGGACAGAGGCTCGAGCTGCTCGGCCAGCGAAGCCAGCTGATCCTGCAAGCGCTGGGCGCGCTCCCCGGATTCGACTCGGCCTTCCTCGGCCACGCGGGCGAGCTGGGACAGCTCTTGCTGAAGTTCTTTGAGGGCTTCTGAGCCATGGGCATCCGCATGGGAGCCCGAAGGGGAGAGCTGCTCCGCGAGCTGGCCCGCGACGCGGCCCAGGGAGGAGATCTCGGCTTCCAAACTGCGGATCTGTCCTTCCGAAGCGAGTGCTTGGGCGCGTTGCTTTTGGACCAACCTACGCCTCACGAGTAAGGCATAGCCCCCGCCGGCGGCGAGGGTGACAAGGGTCATTCCGGCTAGTTGGATGGCTTCCATGGGATTTAGGTCTCCGGTGCATCGGCCCGGTGGAGGAGACCCTTGAGGATTGGCCCTCTTGGGGGCTCGAGCGATGGGGACGGTTCCCGCCGCGGGGAACAGCCAGCCTGAAAGCGAAGGTCCCGGGCAGGGCCTGTCCGAAAGCCCTTTCGCACACGGAGCGATTGCGACTCCGTCACGACTTCGCTGCGGGGTCTACCCGCTACGCCCACCACCATGACCGAAGACCACAACCAACCGGCAAGCAGCCTCCAGGAACAGCTCGTCGCGCTCTACGCCGATCGTGAGCGCCTTGAGCTAGAGCTCGGCACCGCCGAGTCCGAGCCTATCCTGGCCCATATCCGTAGCCTCGAAGAGCGCCTCCGCCAGGCGGAGCACGAGTTGCGCGAAGGAGAGCAGGCCGTGGGCGGGACGCCAAGCCACCACGAAGCAGAAATGCGGCTGGCCGAGGTCGTCTCCGAACGCGAGTCCTTCTTCGAGAATGTCGCTTCCAACAACTACGACCAAGTCGAGTCCACGATCGAGGAGCTGAAGACCCAGGTCGAAGCGCTCGAGCTCGCGATGGTGGAGGCTCAGCAGAACGAGGCTGGGCAGGCTGAGCCGGCCACCTCCGAGATGGCGTCGATGGACAACGACCTACAGCCACAGCTGGACTTCCCCGCTGAGCCCTTCTCTGAAGTTCAAGAGGAGCCGGGCATCGAGCCGCTTTTGGAGAGCGATCTCGAGTTCGTCGACGAGTCTTTGGTGGAGAACGAGCCGGGGCTCGAGAGCGAGGTCGAGGTCGGGTTGGAGGCTCCTCTGGAATTCCAGGCTGAGCTTCCCTCCGAAGGGTTCGAGGCGCCCGAGTCGAAGTTCTCGTCGATGAAGAGCTCCGATCCGGCGATGGACGACGCGATGAAAGTCATCCTCGGCCAGAGTCAGGAATCGATGGACTCCGGTTCGGAACAGCCCGAGCAGCTCGAAGAAGTCTTCGCTGCGGATTCTCCGGAGCCCTCTGAAGTGGCTGAGTTTCCCACGGGAGACGAGCTGATGGCTGAGTTCGGAATTCAGAGCCCGTCGAACGCTGCGGCAGGAAGCGAAGAAGACGGACTCGAAGGCCCGCTTGAGATGGAGCTCGAAGAACTGACCTTGGACCCTTCCACAGACCAGGAGCTGATCGCCGGCGCGTTCCCTGACACGCAGGGGACCGAGGAGTTCTTCTCCGAGGCGGGCGAAACCGCTGCGGACCCGATCTCCGAACCGATGGCGGCCTTGCCCGAGGCCCTGGCGGAAGACGAGGACTCGACCCCTGATCTGGCGGACGAACTGGCGGCTGAGTTCGGTATCGAACCGGTAGCTCCAGAGTCCTTCCCGTCCGAGTCTCGCGACTTCTCTTCTTCTTTTTCCAACGCTCCATCCAGCGAGGAGCCCCAGTCCTTTGGGAGCTTCCCGTCGCCGAGTTCTTCGGCTTCCCAAGATACCTCTACCCCAATCCCCCAAATGGCCATGACTTCGAACGAGCCGGCGGCGCCCTTCGCCAGCCAAGGACAGCAAACCACTTCGGCCAGCGCCAGCAGCTCGGTCGCCACCGCGACCGAAACGGCTCTTGGCACCACGCCGCTTCACCAGTCTGACGACGCGCCCGCGGCAGCTTCGGAGGTCCAGTCGTTCGTCAGCTCGCTGGCCACCCTGTTTGCTCAGACGGACTTCGTGTTCGAAGGCCAGACCCCGAATGGCCGCTTCCGGTTCGTAGGGAAGAACGGCTGAACCCAGATCTGGCGCAGGCCGCGCGCAGCGGCTGCTCTGGCGCAGGGTGGGCCTGGGCCTGGTAGCCTAAATGACCCGGGAGCCCATGGGGCTTCCGGGTCATTATGCGTAGCCAAGAACTTCAGCCGAGTGAGCTTGCTCCGATCGCTCTAGCCCCGGAGATGCCCCCTCGGGTCATGGTCCTGGTGGCGACCGAAGAGGAATTCGATTGGCGCGCAGATTTCGATCGCCAGTCCGTTGCGACCACGGCGATCGAGGGACTGGAAGCCGGTCAGGCCGTCTTCGATGAATATGGCGTTCGGCCGACCTACGCCATCGATCATCCGGTGGCCGAACAGCGCGGAGAGTTGTTCCGCGAGTTGTGCACCTCGAATCGAGCTCGCGTTGGGGCTCACCTGCACCCGTGGGTCAATCCGCCGTTGACCGAAGCGGTCACCAACCAAAACTCCTACCCGTGCTATCTGCCTGCGGCCTTGGAGCGGGCTAAGCTCACTGAATTGACAGACTGCATTGAGCGCGAGGTCGGGGCCCGCCCAAGGGTTTATCAGGCCGGACGATTCGGAATCGGGCGTCAGAGTCTGAAGAGCCTCGCCGAGCTCGGCTATCTCGTCGACGCGAGCCTCGCGCCACCGTTTGACTACAACTACCTGGGCGGTCCGGACCACTCGGGATTCGAAGCTCGTCCGAGCTGGTCGCGCGAGCATCCAGACCTTCTGATGCTCCCGGTGACTGGAGCGTTCATCGGACGACTGGGTTCGCGGGGGCGAGGGGCGTATCGATGGGCGACCCGCCCCGGCCTCGAGCGGGCCAGGCTTGCCGGCATCCTGTCACGAGCTCGCTTGGTCGAACGCATTCGGCTGAGCCCCGAGGGATTCGAGACGGGAGATATGATTCGGCTTGTAGAGGACCTGTTTAGCCGGGGCCAACGTGCGTTCACTTTCTACTTCCATTCACCGTCGCTGGTTCCCGGACACACAGAGTTTGTCCATACAGAGGCGGATCAGCGTGAGTTTCTAGATCGAATCCGGCGCTTCTTCGATTTCTTCTTGGGCCAGTTCGGAGGGGTAGCGACCACCCACGAGGATCTGTGGGCGGATTTGAAGGCAGCTGAGCCGAAGTCCGCAATCTAGTCCCCAGCGGCCGGCTCGGCCGGCTTCGCCACACAGACCGGGAGCTCGAGGACAAATCGGCTGCCGCCGTGCGGAGGGCTCTCAAAGTGCAGGTGTCCTCCCGCGAGTCCAGACAACTCGCGAGCCAAATGGAGCCCAAGCCCAAGCCCACCGATTTCACCACGGGAATGGGCGGCGCCCCTACGGAATGCGTCGAATGCTTTGGCCCGCACGTCGTCCGGCAGGCCGGGCCCGCGGTCTTCGACCGCAAACGCCGCGGTTTGGCCGTTTACGGCGACGGACACGTCGAGGGGCGTGCCGCTTTCGCAGTACTTCGCTGCGTTGTCGACCAAATTGAACAGCACTTGCTCGACGGCTTGTTCGTCGGTGTCGAGTTCGAAGCCGCGGGGAATCTCATTTGGCTCGGGACCCGAGAAGCTCAACCCTGCTTCGCCAGCCCGCGAGGCGAGCACGGGCAGAACCCGGCTGACCAATTGTTGGAGCGGAACCACCTGCCGCTCCGCGCGGGCCCGGTGGCCTTCCAACCCGGCGTAGGCCAGGACGTTCTCGACCACGCGGCGCAGCCGCTGGGATTGGGTGCGCAGGGCCTCAAGGTACTCCTGCTTTGCGGTCTGTTCGCGCACAACTCCGTCGGCCAACATCTCCGAGTACAGGCAGAAGGTCGTGAGCGGCGTGCGCAGCTCATGGGTGACGCCGGCGACGAAGCGGCCCCTGCGATCGGAGAGTTGCCAGGCTGCGCGTAGGGCCAGCGTCATGGCGAACAGCGCCGCGAGCAGCATCACCCAGGCGAGGGCCAAGGCGCCGCGTACCGGCGTCACCGCAAAGCGGTCTCCGGCAGCTAGGGGAGGAGCCTCGAGGCGCAGTACGCGCAGGGTAGCCAGCCGGTGGCGCGGATCCCCCGACTTGGCGTCGACCGGCAGCAAGCGGGTGCCGGCGGGCAGGTGAGCTTCGAGTTGCTCGAGCAGCCAAGGGTGGAGCACGGTCCAATCAATCCAGATGCCTTGCACCGTTCGGCGTTCCGGGGCGCTTTCCGAGCGGGAGAAGCGCAGCAGGAAGAGCTCGAATTCAGTGCCCGATTCGCTGGGGTCGAGGGAGCCGGGATGTAAGTAAGGGACGAAGCCCTGGGATAGATCCGTCTGGGCGCCGGGGACCGGCTGGACGCCACGCCGGGAAGCACGCTGCAACGAGACGAACAACTCTGCGAGTTCGCGCGATCGAGGAGTTTCGCGGAACGTCCGCCGGGGAGCGGACAAGAAGTGCGCGAGGTCTTCACCCTCAACACCGGCTTCGAGCGCAACGAGGTTGCCGAGGGCTTCCTCCACCGACTCACGATCGGTCCAGCCACGTTGAAGAGCGCTCTCCAGCACGGGGCCGCGGGGGACTTGGGGCGACCGGAAGGCTCCATTCGCCCACTGGAAGTGCAGCCGCAAGAACGGCGACGTTCGGCGCAGCAAGGGGGAAGGGACGAACACGCGCAGCGGTTCGCCGAGTCCGTCGAGGATCGGCACGGCGCCTTCGCGGTTGGCGGCTCCGGGCTCCTCGTAAACCGATTCGAACTGTTCGGAAGAGCGCGAGGATTCAGCCGCGATCAAGGGAGCCAGCGCAGCGTCCAGTCGCCAGAGCGCGAGATCGAGAGCGGTTTCCCGCCTGCGCTCGGATCGCTCGCGGGCCTCGCGCTGCTCGACGCGAATGGCGCGTACCGACAGGGCCGCCTGGGCGAGGAGGGCCATCAGGACCAACGCAAGCAGCGCGATGCGGGTGATCTTGTTCTGCAACGGGCGTCCGCGCTTTAAGAATTGGGCGGGGCGCTGCTCGGCTCCACCTCACCCAGAACATAGCCCTTGTTGCGAACGGTTTGGACGATTCTCGGGTCTGTCTTGTCGTCTTGCAGTCGTTCGCGGAGGCGAGCGACCGCCATGTCGACCGTGCGAGTCGTGACTCCGCGCGGGTCGATGCCCCATACGCAACGTAGAAGTTCCGCGCGACTGATGGCGCGTCCGGTGTTGTTGGCCAGGTGCTGGAGCAGCTCGGATTCCCGCTCGGTCAGTTGGACGAGCTCACCGTCCGGTAGGTGCGCTTCACGCCGCTCGAAGTCGATTCGGCGCCCGGAGATGCGCAATTCGGCAACTGCCTGAGGCCGCGTGACGGAGCGCCGGAGGACGGCCTCCACCCGGGCCAGAAGCTCGGCGGTGCTGAAAGGTTTGACCACATAATCATCGGCTCCACCGCGCAGTCCACGAACCCGGTCGGACTCGGCGCCGCGGGCGGTGAGCAGGATCACAGGCATCAGCGGCTGCTCACGCTTGAGCCTGGTCAGGACCTCGAAGCCCTCCAGCACCGGCAGCATCACATCAAGGAGCACCAGGTCGACCGAGCCACGTCCGGCGAGCTCGAGTCCGCGGCGGCCATCTTCAGCGGAGGTGACTCCATAGCCGCTGGCTTTCAGGATGTCGCAGAGACCTCGCCGGATGGCGGGGTCGTCTTCGACGACAAGAATCGTCGGCCGCGGGACGGCAGGGGGGCGCTGGGAAGACATCGTGGTGTTGGAGGGGGTCGCTCAAGCTTAGCCCTGGACCGGGACCCAGGGGTCACCGGCCGGTCACGCGGGTTCCGGTTGCGGCGTAGTGGCGAGCCTGGGACGGAATCGCGTCGCGCCGATTCGAACCTCCAGGCGAACTCGCTTCCCCGCCGAAGAGTTGGGTGGAGCGAGGCGTCCGCGCCCCGTTCCGCTAGAGTGCGAAACGTCCCCCTGGTTGGGTGGGCAAGGGGGGCCCGGCACAAAGGTCGGGCCCCCCGATTCTTTGTAGAAGCGGTTTGGGGAACTTTGGCTTGCTGCGCGCTGCCCCGTGAATTTCGCGGCCCCCTCCAGGCGAGCTCGCCAATCGGAGCCGGTGCGGTTCGCGGGCGACGCTGCGTATCCGGCCGGAACTTGTTGGTGCGCGCTGTTCCGGGGTGCCGGACAGGTGTCCTTGCTCTGAATCCAGGAACTCGACCTCGGATCCAGGAGCAGGGCCCGGGCGCGGCGTACCATGCTCCCCATGAACACCACTTTTTTCGTCCTGCTCATCGCCGGAGCGCTGCGCACCGATGCGGTGATGCCCCCGGCTCAGCTCGCCGCAGCTCCCGCCGTCCAGGAAACAGGTGAGGTGGACCCCTTCGTCCTCACTTACCGGGAGGCCGCCGCAACAGGCGATTCCAAGCGACTATCCGAATTGTGGAGCAACGCGCCCCAGCCTGTGCTGTGGACGATCGACGCTGACCTGGAGCGCAGCTTGAGGCTCGTGGAGAAGCTGCGTGAGGGAGAGGGTGAGGGCGAGCCTGCCGGAGATTCCCAAAAAATCCAGCAAGAGGTCGAGGCCCTGCGCACGCGCGCGCTGTTCGGTGCACGCATCGCCGCGGAAGTGCTCGACCGGCCTCTGTTAGCCGACTACGCGGTCAGCTTTGCCGGTTGGAATCGCGCGCAGCAGATCCAATTCCGCAAGGGTCAGCAGACCTTCGGGCAGGCAAGGGAAGCCCGGGAAGCGGGCGACCTGGAACGTGCGCTTGAACTAGCTCTTAAGACGGTCGAGCTTGCCGAGCCCTTGGGGGATTGGTGGGGGACCGGGATGGGCCGCTCTCTAGCCGGAAGAATCGCCCAGCAACAGGGGAATTCAGAGCTCGCGCTCCTGGAGTCCGCCCGGGCCCGTTCGATTCACCGCGCCATCGGATTTGTCGGCTCTGAAATCAGCGACCTGATCGTGCTAGCCGAAGCGAGCCTGGCCCTTGGCAACCGCTCGCGAGCTGCGGAAGCCGTGCGGGCCGGATTGAAGTTGGCACCGGAAGGCTCCCGCGACCGGGCAGCTCTTGAACAGCTCGCCGAGCGCACCCAAGCCACCGAATAGCGCGCAGAGGATCCCTTGAATGCCGAGACCCAGCCGCTGCGCCGGCTCGCCACCTACCTACGCGGGGACCGTCCCCGGATTCTGTGGGCCAGTTTTTGTTCGGTCGCGAACAAGCTGTTCGACCTGGCGCCGCCGTACCTGATCGGTTTGGCGGTGGACGTCGTGGTGGAGCGCGAGGCCTCGCTGCTCGGCGACCTCGGCGTGGCCGACCCGAAGGGGCAGTTGGTGGTGCTGGCTGCCCTGACGGTGATCGTGTGGGGGCTGGAGTCGCTGTTCGAGATTCTGTTCCAAGTGGCCTGGCGGGGATTGGCCCAGGATCTCCAGCACAAGTTGCGGATCGACGCATATTCGCACGTGCAGACCCTTGAGGTGGGCTTCTTCGAACAGCGCACGAGCGGCGGTCTGATGTCGGTGCTGGGCGATGACGTCAATCAGCTCGAACGGTTTCTCGACCGGGGCGCGAGCGATCTCCTGCAGCTTGCAACCACCGTCTTGACCATCGGCGGGACCTTTCTGGTCGCGGCCGGTGAAGTCACCTGGGTGGCGATGGTGCCGATGCCGATCGTTGCGATTGCAGCCATGCGCTATCAAAAGCGCTTGGAGCCAAGGTACCGCGAGGTTCGCGAGAAAGCCGGAGACCTGAATTCGGATCTGGCCGCCAATTTGGGCGGGATCACCACGATTCAAAGCTCGACCGCCGAGGCTCGCGAAACTGCACGGATCGAACGCAAGAGCCGCGCCTACGCCGAAGCCAATGGGTCGGCCATTCGGCTCTCTTCCGCGTTCGTTCCGCTGATTCGCATGATCATCGTGCTGGGCTTTGTGGCCATGCTGGTTCTGGCCGGCTGGCGCGTTCTGGACGGAGCGCTCGAGGTCGGTTTGTACGCGACCATGGTCTTTCTGATCCAACGGTTGCTGTGGCCGCTCACCCGCCTGGGTGAAACGCTCGATCTCTACCAGCGCGCCATGGCCTCCTCGCGCCGGCTGTTTGGATTGCTCGATCATTCCCCCAGCGTCGTTCCGGGGACCCATCGTATTCCGCGCGCAGCCGTGCGCGGCGCCCTGCGCTTTGAGGGTGTCCAGTTCCGCTACGGAGACGGCCCCGAAGTCCTTTCGGGAATCGACCTCGAGGTGCCCGCGGGACAGACCACCGCGATCGTCGGTTCGACCGGTTCGGGAAAGAGCACGCTTGTCAAATTGGCTCTGCGCTTCGCGGATCCCACCGGAGGACGCGTGACTTTGGATGGCATCGACCTGCGCGAGCTGGACTTTCAAAGCCTGCGAGGTGCGATTGGCCTGGTTCCCCAGGAGGTCTTTCTGCGTCATGGAACGATCGCTGAAAACGTGGCCCTGGGCGAACCGGACGCGACCGAAGCCGAAATCCGCGCGGCGCTGGCCGCGGCGGAGGCCGACGAATTCGTGGACTCGTTGCCCGAAGGGCTCGACCGCATCGTGGGCGAGCGGGGGCAGCGACTTTCAGGTGGCCAGCGTCAGCGTCTCGGGATCGCTCGGGCAGTGCTGGGGGATCGGCCGGTGCTGATCTTGGACGAAGCGACCTCGGCCGTGGACAACGAGACCGAAGCTGCCATCCAGCGCTCCTTGCGAGTGCTTGGCAAGCAGCGAACCATGCTGGTCATCGCGCACCGGCTGTCGACCGTGCGCCACGCCAAGGCGATTTGGGTGCTCGAGAAGGGTCGCTTCGTCGAACGAGGCACCCACGAAGAGTTGCTCGCGAAAGACGGTGCCTATGCCGCCTTGTGGCGCGTGCAAACCGGCGAGCAGCAGGAGGTCGAGGCGTCATGACACAGCCGTCCCCCCCCGCGCCGGATCGGCTTCCGGAGGATCAGCTGCCGGACAACCTGCGGCCGGACAATCTACGGCCAGAGCAGCCGCGCCCGGATCCTGCCCCGGCGCCCAAGCCGGTTCACTACTCGATCGAGCGCTCGGTGCTCGAAAAAGAGGTCGAGCTGTCCTTCGTGCGCGGATCCGGTCCCGGTGGTCAACACCGCAACAAGGTCGAAACAGGGGTCCGGTTGCACCATCCGCCGAGCGGGATCACCGTGGTAGCGACCTCGGAGCGCAGTCAAACGCGCAACCGCGAAACGGCCTTTGAGCGCTTGATTGAAAAGCTGAAAGTGCTCAACCACAAGCCGCGCCGCAGAAAGAAGACCCGCAAGCCGCGATCGGCGAATCGCAAGCGCCTGGAAGCCAAGAAACGCAACTCCGAGCGCAAGCAAGGTCGTCGCAATCCCCACGACTAGGGCCCTGAGTACGGAGGGATCCTGCGAATTACCGTTCTCGCAGGCGGAGCAGGGCGAAGCGCGCCCGACCCAGCGGATTGCCGGTAGGGATGGCGATCGTCGGCGCCGGGCGCGAAACCGCCCCCCAGTCCTTTTTGTGCTTCGTGAAGCCCGCCAAAAAGTCGTAAACCCGCACGCCGTTCGCCGTCAGATACTCGATCGACTGCGCACGTAGCGCAACGCCCACACGTAGGTCCTCAAAGCGCGGGTCGTAGCCCTCCTGGAGCTGGATGTACCGATCGCCGGCACAAAACCCAAGCTGCAGGGCTACGGCTTCTCCGCCGATGGAAAGTCGCGTTAGCGCAAGCTGTCCGCGTTCCAAAAAGGGCGGTAGCAACCGGGAATAGAACTCGACGCGTCGCGTGTCGCCGAAGGCTCCGGGTTCTCCGAGCGCCTGCCAGCGCAAGGTGTGCAAGCGCAGCAGTTGGCCGGTGAATTCGGAGAGCTGGTCCGACTTTTCACAGCGATCGAACACGGCGCCCGCGGCCTGGCACTTGCGCAGCGCCTGGCGGACCTTGCTGCGCATGCGGCTGGCCAGCGAGGCCAGGGTACTTTCTAGGTCCTCGCCCAACTCCGAAACGCCGGCCTCTCCGGGGTGAATCCGCGGGGTCTGTCCGCGTCGCTTCAGCTCGGCGAGCAGTGCGCGAATCATCGGAGACTCCCCATCCACAGAGCCCAAAACCACCGCGGAGGCCCGCCGCAGGTGCGAGACATGGTGGACGAAGGCCTCGGCCACTTCCGGCTCGTGACCGCGGACCGCGAGCGGCTCGAGATCGTCCGAATCGAAGCTCCCGTCTCCGATCGGGCGCAGGCGCGGTAGCAGCGGACTGGAACGGTCGAATTCAGGGACCAGGGCGAAGGCGCCCAGGGGCGTGTTGTTCCGGTCGCGTACCACAGCGCCGCGCAGCTTGTCCCGCTGCGCAAAACTCAGAAAGTGGGCGCTTAGCCAGTCGAAGTCGTTTGGCAACTGGGCAGCAGCGCTGCGGGCTAGCAGGTCGCGCCACAGCCCTTCTCGGGCCTGAAATTCCGCGAAGCCGCGGAACGTCTCTAGTTGAAGGTCGTGCGGGGAACTCAATCGTCCAAGTAGCCGAGCTGTTCCAATTGCGCTTCGATGGCTGCGCCGAAGATGGCTTCCTCTCCGTCGCGGAGACCGAAGGTCTCCAGGAACGAGCCGTGTTCGAAGAGCGCCTGAATCAGCTCGTCGACCAGGGGGCGGTGCTGCTCCTCGAAGAACAGGTTGTCCTGCTCCAGGGGGTCGAGCCCCATGTGATACAGCTCCTGCTCGGGGTAGCCGTCGGCCGGCGGCCGGTAGAGACTCTCTTCGGTCAGGACGAGTTTCCAGGGGCCGCGCCGGACGCCGCGCAAAACAAAGCTGCGCGATTCATCATGGCGCATGCCGAAATCGTTTTCGAGGAACGCGAGCTCCGGGTCCTCCCAGTTCTCGGTTTCGAACGCTGCGCGAAAGCTGGTTCCGTCGCCATGTCGCGGGGGATGGCCCGGCGAACTGGGGAGCAGGCCGGCGAGGTCTGCGAGCGTGGCCGGCAGGTCGACCAATTCGACCGGCCCCTTCACACGACGCCCGCTAGGCACCCCCGGACCGTGGGCGATGAGCGGCACGTGAATCGCTGGTTGGTACAGGGAGAAGCCGTGCCCTAGGACCTCGTCCTTTTCAAACCACTCCTCGCCATGGTCCGAGGTGAGTACGAACACCGTCTCGCCCCACAGGTCTAGGTCTTGCAGTTTGCTCACGAGCTGCTCGAGACCCTCGTCGGTGTAGCGAATTTCCGCGTCGTAGCGATCTCGACCGACCAGGCGCTTGCGCTCGTTGTGCAGGACCAGACCGTGATCGCCTTCGAATTCCCGGCGCCAGCGGGCTGGTGGTTCGTAGGGCGAGTGCGGATCGATGTAGTGCAGATAAAGGAAGAAACGCTCGTCTCGATTGGCCTCCAGCCAGGGAAGGATCTGCGCGTTCATCGCGAGCACGTCGTTTTCGTACTTCCAATTGAACTGGCGGCGCGTCACGGCAGTCAGCAGCCGGCCGAACAAGCTGGTGCGCAGAGCCGCGGTGGTGACCGTGTCCTCGACCGGTGAGTCAAAAAAGTGCGCAAAGCCGCGATCGAAAGCGAAAATGCGTTTGATATTGGGGTTGGTGACGAAGGCTCCCGTGGCGTAACCGGCCCTCGAGAAGGTCTCCGCTAGGGTTTGTTCTCCCTCGGGTACTCGCAACAGCGATCCGTGGTGCAAGGCGCCGTGTCGCGAGGGGTACAAGCCGGTGAGCAAAGTCGCGGTCGAGGGTTTGGTCCAGGCCGCTGCGGACATGGCGTCCTCAAACAGCGTCCCATGTTCGGCGATGCTGTCGAGGAAGGGCGAAGTTGGCCGTTCGTAGCCGTAACAGGACAGGGCGTCTGCACGCAGGGTGTCGACCACCACATAGACCACGTTGGGGCCCGCGGGCTTGGGGGTAGCCGAGGTCAGTCTTTGGGCGGGAGGAATCTGGCCTGCGCCGAGGTCCCAAAGGAAAGGCATCGCGAGAGCGCAAGCGCAAAGCGAGGTCCAGATCGCTGTGGTGGCTCCGCTCAGCGAAGCGGGGATTCGGGCAGGACCGACCAGGGGCTTGAAAAGCAGCGCGAGCAGGTAAGCGGCGGGCAAACTGAGCAGCAGCGCGCCAGCGCCGCCGAGCAGGGCGCCTGGACTGCTGGAGCCGGCCGGGTGCTCCTGGATGAAGTCGAGCGCGAACGGGAGCGCGAAACCAAGGGCCACAGCGCTGCCAAGCGCGCGGGCGGGAGCTGGACGGGAGCCCCCGCCAGGCGCCAGGCTGTGCAGGAACGTGTGAACCGAAAGGCCGGCCAAGGCAGCCAAGAGGCTTGCGCCGGTTACCGCGGCGAGCGACAGGGGCGGGAGGAACGGCAGGTATTGGCCGGCGAAGTATGTACCGAGGTAGCACCACTGCCAAAGGGCGCCCAGAGCCAGGACGAAACCGCCGAAGCGCGCGCCGTCCCGCGATCCGCCCCGCAGCAACAAACCCCCTAGCAGCCCACCGACCACCGCGGCCAGTCCAAACAGCAAGGCGAAGCCAAGGCCCTCGAGCGCGAAGCCTTGGACCATAGCGGATAGGCGCTCGGCCAGGCCGGAAGGTTCGCCGGCTTGAAATTCGCGGACGTGTTCGGCCGTGACGGCGCGCCGGACGGAAAGTCCACCCAGAATCACAAAAGCCAGCGCTCCGCCGCCGAGCGCGCAGCGCAGCACGAAGCGCGGCATGGAAGTCGGCGGGTCGGCAGAAGGGGCGGACATGGGTGGGGGGCTGGTTGTTTAGCGGGAAGGGAGCGGTTTCGCGCCTTTGAGTGCCGTTCGGAGCTCGCGGCCGCCTAGGTCCAGTTCCTGTGGCTGCGCGGCACGGCCTCGGGAAATTTGGAATGGAGCTGCCTGGACACCAGGACGCGTCGCAGGCTGCGGAAGCCGAGCACTCGATAGGTTCCGCAGGAGCTGAATCCCAGGCGAGCGAGCCCCCCGCGCGAGGCTCGCTTTTGGAGGTGCGCGTAGCCGACCAACTCGGTTCCACCTGTTGCGACCAGATCGGCCAGGACAAACGCCATCCCGGCTTGATAGAGCTTGCGCCCGCGGTGGTCCGGGCTGGTGAAGGCCTTGTAGATAAAGACCTGAGTTTCCTCCAAGCGGCGTTTCAATTCGCCCGGCACATTCAGGTTCCGGGGGTTGATCCACATGGTGAACACAGGGAGTTGGTCCGCTAGGCCAACCACCAGGCGATGACCCACGTCGAGTCGAAGCTGGCCGTGGTTGCGATCCCGTTCGCCTAACTCTGTGTGGTAAGGCGTGCAGCGTTCCAGGTCCTCCGGTGTGCCAAATCGGAAGGCGTAGCCCTCCGGTGGATGGAACTTGGCGTCGCTCGTGAGCACCTCTCGGATGAACACATCGTAGAGGTCGAACGCGAAACTCCAGCGGACGGCTCCAGCTAGGCGACGGAGCGCGGACCTGGAAGCGGGCGGGTGGGTTTCAGTCGTGGACACGAAAGCGCGCCGGAATCGAACGGGGGCGAGGGGCTTGCCCGAACGGGGCTGGAACCTTCTCGCCTGCAAGCCGTCAGAGGCCGAGGTAGACCTGAGCGGTTGCCCCGCGGAATCCGATCAGGCTCGGGACGGTGATGTCGAGTGCAACCCACGCGAGGTCAAGGAAGAGCCCGGTGCTGGAGATCGGAATCGTGGCAGGCAGCTGGACGCCCGTGGTGGCCGGGCTCACCCCCGCGCCGTCCAGCGTTCCCGAAAAATCGGGCAACACCGAGCTGCCGCTGAGCTGGAACATCGAGTCGAAGTTCAGCGGGAAGAGCAGGTTGACGTCGAGCGGGAGGCCGGGCAGCTTGCCGGAGAAGCCGGAGAGGATCGCGAAGGTCAAGCCGGCGGAACCGGGCTCCTCGACGCGGATTGAGTTGAAGCCAGGGAACACGCGGCGCGCTGGGGCCGTGAGGTCGGCCCTGGGTAGCCCCAGGTTCGCGGTCAAAAGGCCAGGGGCGGTTCCTTCGATGCCATGCTCGTAGATGGCCGGTCCGTCGAGGACGAATAGGCTGGCGCCCCCTGGGCCCGCAATGCCGCTGCGTCCGACCGAAACGGTGGCGGATCGCGGCCTCGAATACTGTCCGCCGACGGGGAGGACGGCCCCGCTGGCGCGGTCGAGTTTCCAAACCCGTCCGGTCGCACCTTCGAGCACAAAGGCGTCGCCACCGGCGTTCATGGCCAGGCCGCCCGAACCCCGCTCGCCAAAGAACGTGCGGAAAGGGAAGCTGCGCGCGTGCCCTGCGCGAACCGGAGCCTCGCTGAGGTCGACTCGCAGGATCTCTCCGCCCTCGCCGTCCCGGCCGCGCTCGAGAACCCACAGCTCGCCCGAGGTCGGATCGAGCATTCCGGCCTGCCCGTGATGGGTGTCGGCGACTTCGCTCAAGGACGTGCCTGCCAGACGCCAAATGCGGCCGCCCTGGAACACTGTGGGGTCCGCTTCGAGCAGCAGGAAATCTCCACTGGGCTCGGCGACCAGTTCGACCGCATCGATCACCAGGTTTTGTGGGTCGGTAAACAGCGTGGACACCGCGTAGCCGGCCCAGGTGTCGATGCGCAGCACCGTTCCTTGTCGGGAGACCGCCGCCAGTCGTCCGTCCTGGGTCGCGGTGATCGAGGACAAGGCAACGGGCAGGCCGTCAGCCGGTCCGCGAAGCACGGAGGCTGGTTCCACGCTTCCGAGCGAGTAGCGCAACAAGTAACCCGCATCGGTGACAGCAAGCAAATCCGAGCTGGCCGGATCGCGAATCACGTCGGCCGGGCTGCCGTGCTCCGGGCGTGTCCAGCCGAGCAGTGTTCCGGCGGCTGGCGCAAACGGGTCGAGGCCAGATGGACCGGGCGGCAGCGCGTCGTCTACCTCCCAAATGAAGTTTCGCTCGGCCACATACAAGGACCAGCCGGTCGCGCTGGTCCCTGGGCTTGAGGCCGGGGCAAGCGCTAGGCCCGCCGGGCGATTCAGGTAGCCCGAGGAGACACGCACCTTGACGTCGTGTTCGCGGTCGTGCCGCAGGACGCTGAACTCATCTTCACAGGCAACGTAGGTATCTCCCCTGGCGTCGACCAGGAGATCCCCGTCGGCCCATACGCCGCCATTCGAGATGTTCAGGTCGCCCATACTCGGGAGCGTCTCCGTCTGCGCCGTGATGACGTTCAGGGACTGAATGCGACCTTCGAAGCCTTCGCCGATCCACTCGGTGAGCAGCAGCTTGGCGCCGAACGGGTCGGGCGCCAGGCCGCGGGTTTCGAGGTTTGCGTGCAAGGTGGTGAGTTGGCCACTCGCGTCCACGTGTTGAATGGCGCCTTGCTGGTAAGCACGCCAGTCGGCGATCCACACCTGGCCCTGACGGCCGATCGCCAGGTCCTTGGCGCGCACGATCACGTTGTTTGGGTCGTTGAAGGTCGTGGAGACCACCGTTCCCAGGGGGTCTTCGTCCACCGTGTGCACGACTCCGGCGCTGGTGACGGCAACGATCTGTCCGCCGGGAGTTACGGCCGCGCCCTCGAGCCGGCCGCTGATTCCATCGGCGGGACCAGCGATGACCGAGTTCTGGAAGCCGGGGATCGTCAGCCGGCGGACCGCCTGTTCCGCGCCCCATAAATCTCCGGCCAGCAGCAGGTTTCCGGTCAGATCTGTGGTCAGGTCGAAGATGTTCATCCCGCTGAACGCACGCTGGGCTCCTCGCCCGGGGACCGGTCCGAAACTGGCGGTGAACGCCGGCACCGGAGGGCCGCAGGCCGGACCTTCCCACAGGGTGCTGCCGCCTGCTCCGCCGGAATAAAACACGGAGTGCCCCAGGCCGCTGGATGCGGGTGCGATCAAAACACCGCGCAAGGGGCCGGGTGCAGTGAGCGCAAGACTGGTGATGTTGGTCGAGCGGTCGAGAAAGCGCAGTTGGTTGCCGGCGATGAACCAAACGTCGCCGTCCTCTTCCACCGCTAGGTCACCATCGAGCGTCGCGGTAGCAAATCCCGTAGCCGAGGTCAGCACCGTGGTACGCGGAGCCTCGTGCAGCTCCTCGAACGCCTGCAAAAAACCCTGGCCGTCGCTCATGACGTAGTCCACGCCGCTTGAATCAGGGGACAGCGCCAGGGGTTGATTCGCTACGTCCAGGTAGGCCCATTCCTGTCCATCGGGCGAAACATGCGCGACGGCGAAAGTCCCCGTCGAAATGGTCCTGCAGGCAAGCAACGCGACCCCGGCGTCGTCAACCACCAGGTCGGTCGGTTCCTGGACGAGGAACAGGTCATCGTAATAGAGCGTCGCGGGACCGGTGGCTTGGGGGAGCCGATAGAGGTCGCCCAGTTCGTCGAGCACGATCAGGTCGCCGCTCGGCGCCGGGTAGGTCGCGCGCAGGGCGGCAGGGAAGCTGCCCGCCGGCAAGATCTGGGTGAGTTGCCCGGCCGGATCAAAGCGGCCGATCTCGCCCTCTGTGGTCGCGTAAAAGCCGGCGCCCGAGGGGCCGAAGGGATCGGGAGCCAAATCGCATACCTCTCCGGGGATCGTGGCGAGCGGAACTTGGAGGAGAAGCGCGAAGAACATGATCTGGACTGCGGAAGTGGCGAAGCGGGTTAGGAAGGCACGGCGCTTGACGCAGCGCCTGGCCAAAGGAGGGCCGGGCGGAGGCGCGCTGCGAGGCGGTGGTAGGGCCGCTTGAGAGAAGGTCTGGGAGCTGCCCCTTCCGGTTCGCGCCCGGTGGGGCTAAACCAGAGGGTCGCGCGAGGGCGGCACGCGGGGGGGAGTCCTCCCTGGGCGCCCCTCCCAGATTAGCCGGATCGGCTCATCTGAGTACGACGATCGACCGAGGTCTTCCAGCGATGACCAACCAGGGACGCAGACGCCACTACCGAGTCCATGCCAGCGAGCGTGGGGGCCTCTCGGCGGCCCTCGGGTCCCTAACGGACGCCGGAAAGGGCCAGCGCTCGGCGGCCGTGCTGAACACCAGCGCGGGAGGGGCAGGCCTCGAATTGGCCGAGGGGTCTGCCCGCTGGCTCGAGGTCGACGGCGAGGTCCTGGTCGATTTCAAGCTCTCCAGGAAGCGCGAGCCCTTTCGGGCGGCCGCGCGAGTTGTCCGACTGGAGCCCAGTCCGAAGGACCCGACCCGGGTTCGAGTCGGATTAGAGTTTACCGATCCGCGTCGCTTGTTCGCCCAACTCGACACCGCAGGTTGGGCCTTTTTCAATCGGCGCCGCGCCGAGCGGATTGCGTTTGGCGAGACCGAGGACTCGTCGATTCCAAGCCTGCGCCTGGTGGCGCCCGGCGTCAGCTTGCGCTGCGACATCGATGATCTCTGCCTGCACGGTCTGCGCTGCTCGCTCAGTTCGTCGGTGGCGGCGGAGCTCCGACTCGCTCCCCGCATTCGTGTCGAGATTCGCTTTCGGGGCTGCGAGCCCATGCGATTCGAAGCCAGCCTTCGACACCTGACACCGTTTGGAATTTCAAGTCGGGCCGGCTTCGCTTTCGAAGAAGAGCACGGTTCGGCGCACTCCACCCGAGTTGCAACGCTAGCTCGGATCTTGCTTGGCCTCGAACGCGGAGCTGCCGTGCCCTGAAAGCCCAGGCGAGCTTTGCGCGGCGTGAGACGCCAAACCGAGCTCCCTCGATGAAACCGCCACTTAGCTACTCCGACGCCGCGACCCGAACCCCTTCGCTCGAACCATGGCCGCCAGAAGATCGAAAGCTAGGCTCCGCACCAAAGACCGCGGGCGCCAAGAGTTGGAATCGCCGCCCGAAGCAGCCGACCCGCGTGGGCTGCACACTCTGCGGGTGATGACCGGGACGGTGGAGGGGGTGGACGGTCGCGACGTGTTCGTCGATCTCGGACCGCGCATGCAAGGGGTCCTTCCGCTCAAGCGGTTCCCCAAAGCGCCCGGTCGGGGCGAACAATTCGAGTTCACCCTGCGCGGTCAAGAGGAAGGCCTGTGGGCCGTCGAGTTGGCCGAGACCCAGCCGATGGTTTCCTGGGAGACCATGGAGCTTGGCAGTTTGGTAGAGGCGCGCGCCATCGGCGCCAACGCCGGGGGGCTTGAGTGCAAGGTCGGCCAGTTGCACGGATTCATGCCACGTTCCGAGTGCGGAATCGGACGCCGGACGCGCCCGCATGCCTTGGTAGGCAGGCGTTTTTGGGCCGAAGTCTTTGAGATCGATCCGGAACGCCAGCGAGTATTGATTTCGCGCAAGCGTGCGAGTCGGCGCCGCGCGGAAAGCCAGCACGCGCGCAGCGCCCAGAACCTCAAACTCGGATCGATCGTCGCGGGTCGCGTGGATCGCCTGCTCTCGAATGGTGCGATGATTCGTCTGGACGGGGGACTGCGGGCCTTCCTACACGTCTCGGATATCGACCATGAACGGGTCGAGGAGCCTGCCGATCGCCTGACTCCGGAGCAACGACTGGATCTACGCGTTCTCGCGATTCGTCGCGGTGGACGTCGAATCTCGGTGGGGCTCAAGCAAGTTGGGCCGAGCCCCTGGTTGGGTCTCGAGAAACGCGTGAACTCGGGCGCGCTGCTGCGCGGTGAGATTACGCGCATCAAAGAATTCGGCGTGTTCGTCCGCGTCTCGCGAGGCGTTACCGGATTGATCCGGGCGGCCGAGGCCGATCCCGATCCCACCCGTTCGCTTCGGCATCGCTACCGCGAAGGCCAGGAGGTCGTGGTGCGCGCGGTTTCCCTGGACGTGGATCGAGAACGGCTCGAGCTGTCCGTCTTGCACTCCGACGGTCGCGAAATCGATCCGTCGGAGGCCGACCTGGAGGTGGAGGATCTCAGTCGATTTGTTCCCGAGCCGAAACTGCTGGAGACTCCTCTTGGAGCCAAACTCTTCGCGGCCCTGATCGGTCGCGACGGTCAGAAGACCCGCGCGGTGGCCTGCACGAACGAGTAGAAGAACACCGCATCGGGGTGGTGGCCAACCTGGTCCAATTCCTCACGCATTCCCGCGACGATGTCGGGGGTCGTTTTTCCGGCGCTCAGCAGACCTTCCGCGCCGGAGAGCAGCAGGTCGGTCCAAAACTCCAAGAACTCGGCCCGTTCTCCGGGGGAGCGATTGTCGAGGTGGACCGACTGGACGTGCGTTCGGATGTCTCGGTAGCCGACTTGAAGCAGCAGATTGCCAAGCTTGGCGCCGACGAAGGGGTCGCCACCCAGCTCGAGCTGGTGATCGTTGAACGCCAGCCAGTAGGCCATGGTGTTCGGGCTGTAGGGGTTTAGGAAGAAGCTCATGTTCTGAACTTCGGTCACAGCGATGTGCGACCCAGGTCGCAGGCAGCGGCGCGCCTCGGAGAGAACTCGAGCGGGATCCTGGACGTGCTCGAGCACCCAACACAGGAAGGCAGCGTCGAACTTGCTGGCCGGGAATTCGAGGGCCAAGGCGTTGCCTTTCACGCACTCATAGCGCCCTTCGGCCATGGCCAGCGATGAGAGGTGGGCCCGGGCTCGCCCAAGATTTTCGTCCGAGGCATCCAGGCCGGTCACGTGCAAGCCCGGGTAACGACGCAGGAGAATTTCGGACTGGGCACCGACCCCGCAGCCGATCTCGAGCATTTGGGTCGAGCGGTGGAAGGGCAACCGGTCGTGAACGCGCTGTTCCATGAACCGGGCCTGATGGTAGAGGCGGTTCTGTTCCTTTTCCGTGAAGCCGTGGACGTACCCGGGGGCCTGCTTTTCCGATTCAGTGCTCATGGGGGTTTAGTCTCAGAACGGCTTGGCGGGACCGCAAGGGCGCTCGCTTAGACTTCCAGGGATCTGGCCTGCCCGCACCCCATGACTGACCCGCCCAATCGCCCCCCCACAGGGAATGCCTCCGATCCTGCTCCTCGCGAGCCGGGGCCGGCCGCCAAGGCGGCCCGGGCACCTGAGGTCGTGGCGCCGGCAGCGGAGCCAGCCACCGCGTCAGCCACGGAACCCGCCAGCGTGCCGGCGCCGACCGCCGGCGAGCTAACGCCCTGGCGGCGCAAGCTTCACGACATCATCTTCGAATCGGATACGCCGGCTGGCCGCTGGTTCGATCTGGGGCTAATCCTGATGATCCTCGCCAGCGTGATCGTGGTGAGCCTGGAGACGGTCAGCGGGTTCGCGGCCAAGTCTGTGTTTGGGACCACCTTCACTTACGGCGAGTTGTTCCGGGTTCTCGAGTGGGTCTTCACCGTCGCCTTCACGGTGGAATTCGTTCTGCGCCTTTTGTGTGTGCGCAAGCCGTCGGCCTATGCGCTTAGTTTTTTCGGCGTCGTCGATGTCCTGTCGATCCTGCCGACCTATCTGGCCTTCTTCTTCCCCCAAGCGCAGTCGCTCCTGGTCATTCGTATTCTGCGGCTGTTGCGAGTCTTTCGCGTCCTCAAACTCGCGCACCTGGTGCGCGAGTCGACTCAGTTGCGGCGCGCGGTGTGGGACAGCCGTGGCAAGATCGTGGTTTTCATCGCAACGGTTCTGTCGATGGTCTCGATCCTCGGGGCGTTGATGTACTTGATCGAGAGCGGCCCGAATCCAGCGTTCTCCTCGATTCCCCAGAGCATGTACTGGGCCATCGTGACGATGACGACCGTGGGCTATGGGGACATCGCCCCGGTGACTCCCTTGGGCAAGCTGCTCTCAGCTGCGATCATGGTCCTTGGATACAGCATGATCATCGTCCCCACCGGCATTCTGTCGGCCGAGCTCTCTTCCGGCCCCAAGCGGCTCACCGGGCAGAGCTGCCCGTCCTGCATGCGCGAAGGCCAGCCACCGGGCGCGAGGTTTTGCTTTCACTGTGGCGACCCCCTGTGAGGCCGATCCTCCCTTCTAGGGTTTGAGGAGTGGGCCGATGAGGTGTTCCGGGCTCGCTTTGCTAGGCTGGTGCCTGTGAACGAGACCGGCCATTCCGACACCCTGACCGAAGGTATCCGCGTCCGCGTGGCTGCCGAGTTCCTGCCGTCCCAGTCCGAGCCGGCGGAGCGGCGCTACGCCTTTGTTTATCGGGTGGTGCTCGAAAACGAGGGCGAGTTGCCGGCCAAATTGATGTCCCGCCACTGGATCATCACCGACGCCGAAGGCGAGGTCCGCGAGGTAAAAGGTCCTGGCGTCGTGGGCAAAATGCCCGACCTAGCTCCCGGCGAGCGTTTTGAGTACATGAGCGGATCCGAATTGCGGACCCCCTGGGGCACGATGGAAGGGTCGTACGAGTTGCTTCGCGAAGACGGCGAGCGCTTCCAAGCCCAAATCGGACGCTTCTTCTTAGCCGAAAGCACCGCGCCGATCGAAGCTCTGGACGAAACGGGCGTCTGACGTTCCGGGGCGGCGCTCCGGGGTGCCGTTCCAGGGGGCTCTCTCGCGAGACCCAGGAGGTCTACTCCGTCGCGAGCCTGCGAAGCCTTCGGCGGGAGTCTCTGGGTGGACCGCTGGAAAGCAAGATGGCGATGGGGCGGGTGTGTTCGCTGGACGCCATCACGATTTGTAGCGTCGCGGTGAGCGGCACAGCGAGGAACGCGCCGACCACGCCCCACAGGCTGCCCCAGATGACGACGCTAACGATGATGACGAGCGGTGAAAGGTCGAGTTCGCGGCCCAGGATCTTGGGTTCCACGAACGACCCGAGGAACACGTTCACCATCATGTAGGTCATCGCCACGATGATCGCCTTCTCAAGCGTTGGCTCGATCGCGAGCGCCGTGAGCGTTGGCAGGAAGCCTGCCATCAGGCTGCCAAAGTACGGGATGAAGTTGAGCCCGAAGGTGAGGAAGCCGAAGAGCAGCGCGTAGGGGATGTTCAGTACGACCAAGACCGTGTAGCACAGGGCCGCGGTGGCGATCGAAATCAGCGTCTTGATGCCCAGGAATTGCTGGATTCCGCGGCCGATCGTATCCAGCACACGAGCAGCTTCTTCGCGCCGCTCGCCTGCGACGGCCAGGATCTTGCGGCGGAAAACGGCCTGTTCGGCGAAAATGAAGAGCATGTAGATCACGACCAGCAGCAGCACGCGCGTGAACGCGAGACCACCGCCGAGCACGGCGCTGGCCAGCCGGCCGAGACGTCCGTCGGTTTTTAGGTCGTTCAGCTCTTCGGACAAGTAATCGATCACCGGCGCCGGGAGCGCCGAACGCTGAACCCGGGCGCTGAGCTTGTCGAGCAGCGCGCCGAGTCCGCCGGCCTGTTCGATGGCCTCCGTTTGCGTCTCTTGGATGCTTCCCAGAACGCCCCTGGGGTTGGAGGAATCTTCGCCGCCAGCGCCTTCGCTGGTTGGCTCTCCACGGGAATCTGTCCCGCTGTCGGGTTCTTCGGGGGCAGGCTCTGAACTCTCCGTCGATTCGAAAGTTGAACTCGCCAGGTCGAGCTCCGCAGGGGAGGCCGGTTGGCTGCCTTGGAGCTCGGTTCCGATCGGGTCGACCGGGCTCGTCGCGGTGGAATTCAGCTCCGCCTTGGATTCTCCGCTAGGGGGCAGCGGTTCCAGGCGCCGACCCGCCGTTTCGGCGGTCGTATCGCGCAGGAACGTCTCGATATTCTCTTGGGCGACCACCGCCAACTGGAACAGACCGAAGAACAACAGCGTCACGACTCCAAGCACGCTGGCAATTGGAGGAATCCGGAAGCGCTCGAGCACCCTGACCACGGGCGAGAGCATCGAGGCGAGCAGCAGCGCGATAACAAGCGGCTGGACAATCGGCGCGCCGACACGCAGAAGCCACCCGACGAGGATCGTCGAGATGACCAACAGCGGAAATAAGAGGACGCGATTGCCGGGATTCATCGGCGGGGGGGGCGGCGACGCAGGAGGTGGAGCGCGGGGC
>CAZUCE010000044.1:0-30802 GCA_964619265.1 uncultured Planctomycetaceae bacterium | reverse complement strand
CACGTGGTCCTGGCACCGTATTACCGATCTAGCCCCGGTCGGTGCCCGCTGCCGCGGGTCAGCGCCAGCTCTCGGTGATGGAGTCGGCGGCGACCTTCAGCGGGATGGTGAACTCGAAGTCCTTCCCACGCTTGTCGGACGGAATTCGGATCGTGAACTCAAGCGTGTCCATCGGGACGAGCACTTCGCCCTCCTCGACTTTCTTCGGCTCGACCCAGCGCCGGATCGCGAATTCGTTTTTCTTTTCGCGCTTGCGGTTGCTGATCATTTGCGGCTCGCCGATTTCGAACGCGGCAACCGGATTGCCCTGCACGTCGTACACGACGATCGAAGGGACCTTGGTGTCCACGAACTCGAGCGCCGGATCGACCGTTTCTTCATCCTGTCCGCGGACGCTGCTCTCGGTCTCGTTTTCATCGTCGCCACCGCCGCCGCCGGCTTCGCGCTTCGTGCCTGGGGCCCGGTAAGCGAGGACATAGGAATCCGGGTAGAGCTCGGGCTCAATTGCGCCCAGGCTCATATCCAAAACTCCGATGGGGACCGGAGCATCTTGGAGCGACGCATTGCCCATGCTGCTGCGCGAGCGGCCGCCGACTTCGGCGTAGGGGATTTTCTCGAGCGGAATGAACAGGGCGCGTTCGTAGTTGACGACGATGCCGTAGCCGGGGACGTCTACGCTGCCTTCGATCGTGGCCCAGCGATCGCGGCCGACGGTCGCCTCCGGCGCGTAGTCCTCGTCGAATCGCGAGGGAGGAGGGAGGCTTCCGGACAGCTCTACGGCGCGGGTCAAGCCAACGCCTTCGTCGGCGGCGCAGCGGAAGCCGAGCGCGGCAGCCTGTTGGCTTCGCGAGGTGGGGCGACGGAACGTCAGGCGGGCGGCGAACGCGTCGTTGGCGAAGCTGCCGCCCACCACGATGCGTTTGTCGGCGTCCCAGGTCGAACGAAGCGTGACCTCTCGATTCTTGCCCAGCTTGAGCGTCGTGAGCCCGTCGGGCGCACCTTCCAGGGGGAGGAAGGGACTAGCGGTCCACTCCCAAACATTGCCGACCAAATCGTAAAGGCCAAAGCTCTCGGATTGGGGCGGCAGGGAAGCCACCCGCATGGGCTGCTCGCGAGCCGATTCGCCCTCGGAGGTGACGGCCCGGCCGGTCTCCCATTCGGCCCCCCAAGGGAACTGCCGCGCTTCTTTGTCGAGGCCCCGGCCGGCGGCGGCCTGGAACTCGTACTCGGTGGGCAGCCGAAGACCGGCCCAGGCGGCGTACTTCTCAGCCTGTTCGAAGGAGACGTCGACCACGGGGAGCCCGGCGATGCTCTCGGGCACGTCGTATTCGATGTCCTCCCAGTTGGAGTCGAACCAATCGTAGGGATCAAAGGGCTTGGAGGTGGGCGGCGTCTGGCCGGCGTCGATGGCCTCTTTCCGGAGTCTTCCCTGCTCTTCGACGTAGGCGATTTGGGCGCTCTCGATGTCCTTGCTCGCCCACGCAAAGGGAGGCTTGGACCCGGTGGCGCGGACGAACGCGAGATACTGCTCGTTGGTGACCTCGGTGGCCTGCATGTAGAAGGCATCCACCTCGATCTTCGGCAGGCGCTTGCCCTTGGCGGTGCCGAGCTCACGCCCCAGGCTCAGCTCCTCCCCCGGGTGTGCCTCAAGGAGGTTCTCGAGGTCCTCCAGGGTGATTCCGACTTCAAATTCCTGACCGGTGACAAGGCGCATCCCGGGAGGGCCCTGGGCGTCCTCTTGGCACGCGAGAATTAGGAGCAGGGCGGAAGAGATCATTCTGTTCAGTTTCTAGAGGTCGAACTCGAGCGGGGCCGGTTGGGCTGCCGGTTGGGCTGGCCGCTGGTCGCCGGGAGGATTCGTTCGAATAGCCCGGCGGGGAGGCCTTGTTACCTTGCCGCGGCTCCAGTCGCAACGCTCCCTGGCCAGAGACCTGGGGAGGGCACCCCATGGGGGCTCATACGTGTGGCCTCCCCGAACCCTTAGATCCAGTCTTGAATCGCTACCAAGTCCCCCCCGATCGCGCTGGAGAGCGCCTGGACAGGCTTTTGGCGGAGCTTCTCCCTGCGCATTCGCGGACCCGCCTCCAGGCCTGGATTCGCGAGGGCGGCGTGCAGATCGACGGGGCCGAATCCTCCCGGCCCTCGACCCAGGTGGAAATCGGGCAAGTGGTGACTTTCGAGGCCCCAGCCGAGGCCCCGGGACGCGCGAGCGGCCGGACCGAGTTGATTTTCCTCCACGAGGAGGAGGAATTTTGCGTCCTGGACAAGCCGGCTGGCCAGATCGTCCATCCGGCGGGGACGCACCGCGGTGACTCGGTTTCAGAGCGGCTGGTCGAGCGCTTCGGGGATCTTCCGGATCTGCAGGGGGAGGATCGGCCCGGAATCGTCCACCGGCTCGACGCCCAGACCTCGGGCGTGCTGGTGGTGGCCAGGACCGACCGGGCAGCTCAAAACCTGATGGATCAATTCCGGGCGCGGCAGGTGAAGAAAACCTACGCGGCCCTGGTCCGGGGCGCTCCGCGGTTTCTGTCGGACTGGATCGAGCACCCGATTGTGCGGCGCCCCGGGGGCGAGCGCATGCTGGCGGTCGGCCGCGACACGGCCCACCGGGACCGCGCCGTGCGCGGGCAGCCCGATGAGGACCCCGGCGACGGCGGGACGATTCCTGAGGGCGCCCGCGAGGCCCAGACGTTCTACGAGGTTCGCGAGAACTTCGGGGTGGCCAGCCTGCTCGATGTCTCTCCGCGGACCGGCCGCACCCATCAGATCCGAGTCCATCTGGAGGCGGTGGGTCACCCGATTGTGGGGGACGATTCCTACTCCGGCCGCGGGCTGCGCAAGCCGCCGCCGCGCTGGCCCAAGGAGGCTCCGCGGCCGTCGCGCCAGGCGCTGCACGCCGCCCAGCTCTGTTTTCAACATCCGGTGTCTGGAAAATCGCTCCAGTTCAAGAGCCCGTTCCCCGCCGACCTGGAGCGGCTTCTCGCGTGGCTCCGCGCCCGCGAGGGTTAGAATCCGCGCCCCATGACTGCCGCCTCCACGCCCCCCGATTCCTTGGCTGGCCTCGTTCGAGGTCTCGATCACATCGCCATCGTCGTGCCGTCGATCGCCGAGGCCCGCAAGACCTATGAAGGCACCTTGGGGATGGGCGGGGGCGAGGTCGAATTCGTTGCCGACCAGCGCGTCAACGTGTTGTGCGTCGATGCCGGCGGCCAGCGCATCGAACTGGTGGAGCCCGCGTCCGAGGATTCGCCGGTCACCAAGTTCCTCGAGAAGCGCGGCGGCGGCCTACACCATCTGGCCTATCGGGTGGACGATGTGGCCGCCGCGATTGCGGCTCTTCAGGCAGCCGGTTTGCGATTGATCGACGAAGCTCCCAGGCCTGGGGTGCACGGCACGCGGATCGCCTTTGTGCATCCGAGCGCCACCGGTGGCGTGCTCACCGAGCTCGTCGAAGTTCCCGACTGACCCAACGGGAGTCCCGCATCGCGCGGCGCCGGCACACCGCCGGTGGAGCGCAGTTGCGGGTTCTCGATTCCCCTTTTTCTCGGCCCCCGACTCCCTGCGTGCGGCACCCAGCGTGCGCCTCCGTCCCCCCGACCTCCATGAGCGGATCGAACCCCCCGGCGTCCGCGCCGACCCACTTGGATCGCCTGCGCGAAATGCGGGAGAAGAGTCTCGCCGCCGGCGGCGAGAAGCGAATTGAGGCCCAACACAAAAAGGGCAAGTTGACCGCGCGTGAGCGGATCGACTTCCTGGTTGACGAGGGTTCGTTCGTGGAGATCGACCGGTTCGTGACGCATCGTTGCTCGGACTTCGACATGCAATCCCAGCAGATACTGGGCGATGGAGTCGTCACGGGCCACGCCAAGATCGAAGGGCGTTCGGTGTACCTGTACAGCCAAGACTTCACGGTTTTCGGCGGGTCCCTTTCGGAAACCAACGCCGAGAAGATTTGCAAGGTCATGGACCTGGCGCGGCGCGTGGGCGTGCCTTTGGTCGGTCTCAACGATTCGGGCGGAGCGCGAATCCAAGAGGGCGTGCAGAGCCTTGGCGGGTACGCCGAAATTTTCTGGCGCAACGTGCAGAGCTCGGGTGTTGTGCCGCAGATTTCCGCGATTCTGGGCCCCTGCGCCGGCGGCGCGGTCTACAGCCCGGCGATGACCGACTTCATTTGCATGGTCGAGGGCACCTCCTTCATGCACATCACCGGACCGGACGTCGTCAAGACAGTGACGCACGAGGAGGTCACCTCCGAAGAGCTGGGGGGAGCCGAAGTGCACGCTTCCAAGTCGGGCGTTGCGCACTTTACGAGCCCGGACGACAAGAGCTGCATGCAGCTGGTCCGCAAGCTGCTGTCCTACCTACCCCTGAACAACGCGGAGGATCCGCCGTTCGTTTCCACCGACGATCCGGCCGACCGCCGCGAGGAAGCGCTCGACACCCTGGTGCCGACCGATTCGACGAAGCCCTACGACGTCACCAAGGTGATCGAGCTGGTCTGCGACCAAGACTCTTTCATGCCGGTGCTCGAGGGTTACGCCCAGAACTTGATGGTGGGCTTTGCGCGTCTCGGCGGCCACGTGGTCGGCATCGTCGCGAACCAACCTGCGGTGCTGGCCGGCTGCCTCGACATCAATGCCTCCATCAAGGGCGCCCGGTTCATTCGCTTCTGCGATTCGTTCAACATTCCGATCGTCACCTTCGAAGACGTTCCGGGCTTCCTGCCAGGCACGGAGCAGGAGTACGGCGGGATCATCCTGCACGGAGCAAAATTGCTGTACGCGTACTGTGAGGCGACCGTGCCGAAGTTGACCGTGATCACGCGCAAAGCCTATGGCGGCGCCTACGACGTGATGGGCTCGAAGCACATCCGCGCAGACGTGAACCTGGCTTGGCCCGGGGCGCAAATCGCTGTGATGGGTGCCGCGGGTGCCGCGAAGATCATCCACCGCCGAGAAATTCAGTCCTCGGACGATCCCGCCGCGACCGAGGCGGCCAAGACGGCTGAGTACGAAGAGAAATTCAACAACCCCTACCGCGCGGCGGCCCGGGGCTTTGTGGACGACGTGATTCCGGCTTCGGACACCCGCCCGATGCTGATTCGCAGCCTGGAACTTCTGCGCTCGAAGAACGAGCCGCGTCCGACCCGCAAGCACGGCAACATCCCGCTCTAGGGGGCATCTCGATGAGCGCACAACAACCTGCCGCTTCGAACGGCAAGCCGCCGTTCCGGCGGATCCTGATCGCCAACCGCGGCGAGATCGCACTGCGCGTGATCCGCACCGCCCGCGAGCTGGGCGTCGAATCGGTCGCCGTGTACTCGGAGGTCGACGCGATCTCGCTGCACACCCGTTTCGCCGAATTGGCCTATCCGCTGGGCGGGCACACGCCGGCCGAGTCTTACCTGGACATGGACAAGGTGCTCGCGGCGGCCAAGGAGACCGGAGCTGAGGCCATTCACCCCGGCTATGGTTTCCTGTCTGAGAACGCGGTCTTTGCTGAGAAGGTGAAAGCTGCGGGGCTGGCCTGGATCGGCCCGCCGCCCAATGCGATTCGCGATATGGGCGACAAGATTGGTTCGCGCAAGCTGATGCGTGAGGCCGGCGTCCCGATCGTGCCCGGTCTCGCTGAGCCGGTCGCCGACGCGGCGGCCGCGATCGAGGCGGCGCGCGACATCGGCTACCCGATTGCGCTCAAGGCCTCGGCCGGCGGCGGAGGCAAGGGCATCCGCATCGTCCGCGAGGAAAGTGAGATGGAAGCCGCCTTCCGCACGGCCTCGGGCGAGGCCTTGGCTTCCTTCGGCGACGGCCGGATGTACCCCGAGCGATACCTGGATGAGCCGCGCCACATTGAGATTCAGGTCCTGTTCGACGCACACGGCAACGGTGTTCACCTAGGAGAACGCGAGTGCTCGATCCAGCGCCGTCACCAGAAGCTGCTAGAGGAATGCCCGTCGCCGGCGATCACGCCGGAGATGCGCGCGGCGATGGGGGAAGCGGCTTTGCAGGCCGCGCGTGCTGTGAACTACGAAGGCGCCGGCACCGTGGAGTTCCTGGTGAGCCGCGGCGAGTTCTTCTTCTTGGAAATGAACACTCGGCTCCAGGTCGAGCATCCGGTCACCGAAATGGTCACCGGCATCGATCTGGTACGCGAGCAGCTGCGGGTGGCCGCCGGGGAACCGCTTGGGTACGACCAGTCGGACATCTCATGGAATGGTTGGTCCATCGAGGTGCGCATCAACGCCGAGGATCCTCTCAACGGGTTCCTGCCCTCGACCGGACGAATCGGGAACCTGCGCATGCCTTCAGGCCCGTGGGTGCGGCTCGACTCCGCGTTGTACAGCGGCCTCGAGGTCGGACTCGACTATGACCCGATGCTGGCCAAGTTGATCGTGTGGGGCCCAGACCGGCCCGCCGCGATCCGCCGCATGAAGCGCGCGCTCGAAGAACTCAACGTCGGCGGTGTCTCCACCGGAGCCCCCGCGGCCCTGCGCGTGCTGCGCGAGCCTCGCTTCGTCGAGGGCGATTACGACACCAAGATGCTCGAGGGGCTCGACCTCACCGAAGATCCGCTCCAGCTTGGAAGCGTGGCGGCCGCGGCCGCCTGCCTACATCGCTGGCACGAGTCGCGCCGTATCGCACTCGGCCCGGACGCTGATCGCCGGGAAGGTTGGATGGCTCGCGACCGTCGCCAGAACTCGGACTTTTAAGGGACTGCCGCCATGAAGTATTTCGCCAACGTCAACGGCACCGACCACGAGGTCGAGATCATCGAGCGCCTGGGGCAGCTCGAAGTTCGGGTAGACGGCCAGCCCGTGGAGCTCGCCTACCGCGAGATTGGAAGGCTCGAGCGTGGCTCGGGCCAATTGGCCATCACGGTCGGGCAGAAGTCCTACGGAGTCTCGATCGACGGAGGCCGTAACCACAGCGACCTGACCATCGCGGGCTATCGCTACGCGGTGGAGCTCGAAGACGAGCGCGAACGCGCGGCTGCCCAGGCCGCTCGTCAGAAGCAAGGCAAAGGTGGCGATCTCAAATCGGTCATGCCCGGAGTTGTCGTGCAGCTGCTCGTGGCGAAAGGCGACGCCGTTGAGGAAGGTCAGCCGCTTTTGATCCTCGAAGCCATGAAAATGCAAAACGAGATCGGCGCTCCTGCGGCCGGCGTCGTGGAGCAGGTCCACGTGAATGAAGGGCAGGCCGTTGGGTCGGGCGAGAAGCTCCTGCGCATCAAAGCCGAGGAGTAGTCCGTCCGGCACCAGCGCTTCACGCCAAGCGGGCCAGCTCGATGCATCGAGCTGGCCCGCTTGATTCTTTGTCGCCGGCTGCTACGCGGCGCTCGCCCCGTTAGCTGGATGCGGTGTCGAGCAGAGCCTCGAGCACAGCCAGTTCACGCTCGATCTGGCTGCGCCCCTCGCTGCTGACCTGGGTCAGCTTGAGCGCCTGGCGAAGCGGGTCGAGGCCAGCCTCGGGGCCCTTTGCGTCGGCCAGCGTGCGCGACAAAAGCAAGAGGCGCAGAGCGCGGTCTTCGTCGGAGGCTCCTTCGGACAGCTCGACAGCCCGGCGCGCATGTTCGAGCGCTTGGGGGCGCGCTTGGAGTTGCTTCTCGTTGAAGGCCAAGTTCGAAAGCGCCTCCACGTCGTCGGGATCCACGGCGAGGCGCTGGTGCAAGCCCTCCATGTGATCCATGAGGCCCAACATGGGCTGGATCTCGTTGCTTGAAAGCGTGGTCGAGAGCCCTTGGATGGCCTCGCGCGCCGAGCTGAACTGACCCTGGGCGGCGAACCAGTTGCGGCGCACGTGGAGCCCGCGATCGCCAGCGCTCGCGCGGTCTTCGTCCAGGAGCGACAGGATCTGAGCCTGCGCTTCGGGAGTGTCCAGTTGGGAAAGGTTGTGCAGCTGCAGGAGCCGTACCTCGGTCCACACCGAGGCCACCTCGCTGGAGGCATCGGGTTCTGTGAAACCGGCCAGGGCGAGCTCGAACTGAGTGGCCGCTCGCTCGTGGTCACCTAGGCGGTAGTAGACGCTGCCGAGCAGCGAGCGCATGGACGGTGACTCGCGGTTTTCAAGAGCGGCCTCAAGCACGCCGCGCGCCTGCTCGTTGCCTTGCTTGGGGAGCAGGGTGCCAAGCATGGAAACGGCGACTTCGGAGGATGGAGAGTCGAAGGGGAAGGCCTGCAGTCCAGAGATCAGGTCGTTGGTGGCGCTGCGCGCGGCCTTGGCGTTGGCGACAACTTCGTTTGGCGCAACGTCCAGGGTCGCTTGAGCCCGTAGGGTCAGGGCGCGCAGTCGCGACTCTCCTTGAGGCTCTAGGGCAAGCACCTGCTCAGCGCTCTTCAGAGCCTGGGCAGGCGAGCTAGCAAGTTCGGTTTCGGCGCGGATCAGCAGGAACTCCAAGTAGGCTCCGTCCGTTTGCTCCCTGGTCTCTTCGAGCAGGGCCAGGTGCTCGTCGAGAAGCTCGCTGGCTTCCTCGGAGCGACCGGAGAGGCGCAGAAAGCGGACCAGACCGCCGACGGCGGAGGGAGTCGGCGCAATCGCGATGCTGCGGCGCAGTTCGCTTTCGGCTTCTTCGAGGCGCCCCATGCCACGCAGGGTGTCGGCGCGGCGGTGAACGATGTACGGACTTTCGTAGCCCTTGGCGGAGACTTCATCGAGCCAGGCCAAGTGACCGGCCGGATCCAGGCCGGGCTCGATGGCCATGCGCTGGGTGAGCAGCTCTAGCAGAATGGAAGGCCGTGCGATTTCACGCGTTTGCTCCTTGGACCAGGTGTAGTTGTCGCGTTCGAACATCGTCTCTAGCGCGGCTCGCAGATGCTCCGTGTAGCGCTGGTCATCGTTGGAGTCGAGTTGGGCCAGGGCCATTCGGGCATCCACAAACCCGGGGTAGAGCTCGAGCGTGCGGTTGAACTCCTGGCGTGCGAACGAGTCGAGCCCTTCGGTCGCTTGAGACACGCCCAGGTTGAAGTGGGCTAGGGCGCTGTCGGTGGCGGTTTCTTTGGCCGTGACCTTCCACAGGTCGAAACTGTTGCTCCAGTCGCCCGAGCGTTGCCAGGTGTAGGCTCCACCGCTTAGCGAGAGGGCGAGGGCGGCCACGACGCCAACCATGCCGAGCCGGCCGAGCAGGCCGCCGATCATCATCACGAAGCTGGCGCTGGCGAAAAACAGCAGGCGATCGCCGTAGGCGGTGCCGCTGACGAAAAAGACGTTCGAGGTCAGCAGCAGGGCGCCGATAGCAGCTAGGAACAGCGCGGCGGTGCGCGGCATCTTGCGCATCAGCACGAATGCGAGAACGACGCCCGCGGTCAGGACGCCAACCGCGATCAGGTTGGCGGGCGCGAAGGCGGGCAGGGCTTCGATCTGCGAGAACGAGTAGTCGACGCTGTAGCCGCCGTTGCTCGACAGAGTTTGGTAGCCAAGCATGGCCGGGAACGAAAGCGCGAGGAGCCGCAGACCGTTCATGGCCCGGGTCGCGAAGTCCGCATCGGCGAGCGGATTCACCAGCGCGATCGTCGCGTTGTAATCGGGGGTCAGCGAGCCAAGCACGGCGTAGCGCAGGGCAAGCGAGCCGAGCAGCACAATAGCCAGCAAGACGTGCCCGGGGATACCTGCGAGCGCACGCTTGAGTCCGCCGGTTCCGCGGCCGAGGTCGCCGAGGAAAAACACCAGCGGGAGGGCGAAGGCGCTTTCCTTGGACAAGGAGGCCAGGAAGACCAGCCCAGCGCACAGACCCAGTTGAAGTGGCTTGGTCCCGTCGGGCTCGGTCCCACGCAACCAAGCGGCCCAAGCAGCCAACCCGAAGGCCGCGGCCAGCAGCTCGGCGATCCCGACCACGTCGAACAGCACCTCGCCGTGAACGGGAAGCGTGGCGAACAGCAGACCGGCTGCGATCGCAGCGGACGAGTTGCCCAGATACAGCCAGGCTAGCTCGATCACGAGCAAGGCACAGATCACCTTCAGGGCCAGCGCGAACAACTTGTAGGGCATCGCGAGCTGACCCAGCCGGTCCTCCTTCGCCGAGTCGCCCACGTCATAGGATTCGCCCGAGACGATTCCGGCGAGGCCCAGCACGAACGAAGAGATCGGCCGGTAGAGGCCCGAATTGGGATCTAGATCGCCCCACCAGGAGGTCGTGAGCGTCTCGGTGATCCGGCCGGGTTCGGCTGGGACCTGGCTCAACACCTCGTGCCGGGTGGCCATCTTCCGACCGTCGTGGACCAGCTCGTTGTCGAGCAGGTAGGGCTTGACCAAGAACGCGATCGTCAGGATCGCGACCAAGGCGCGCAGGAGGGCACTCGGCTCGGAAGGGCTCGAGTGGGCGGCGGGGGGGGAGGCTTCGGTGCTCATACGACGATGGAGATCGGGCCCGCGGAGGCGCCTTCGAACGGCTCTGGCCTCGCGCCGCCTCGCGCGGCGGAGAATCGGGAGGCCCTACGGCCAGGAAATCCCGTTCGTGAGCAGGCGGGCCGGACCTTCTGTGGGGCTTCGGGGGGGTTAGACGGCGGAGAGCGCCTGGAGGATCCGCTCGGTGATGGCTCCCGCCTCGAGACCGTAGCGCTCTAGCAGTTCGCCGCCCGGCGCCGAGGCCCCGAAGCGGTCCACGCCGATCGCCAGGCCGTCGTGGCCGACCCAGCGCTCCCATCCGAGGGTGACCCCCGCTTCGATCGACACGGTGAAAGTCTCGCCCGGGCGCAGGACCTCGCGCTGGTAGGTGGGTTCCGTCCGCTCGAACAGCTCCCAGCAGGGCATCGAGACGACCCGGGTCGGGACCTCCTCACGCTCGAGCCGTTCGCGAACTTCGAGGGCCAAGGAGAGCTCGGAGCCGGTCGCAATCAGGGTCACCTTGGGTACGTGCTGGGTCGATTCGCACAGGACGTACCCGCCCTGTTCAGCCTTCGAGGCCGGAGCCAGAATCGTGCGGTCTAGGGTCGGCATGGACTGGCGCGACAGGACAATCGCCACCGGTCCGTCCACCCGGCGCAGGGCACATTCCCAAGCCACTCGGGTTTCGTTCGCGTCGCCGGGACGAATCACGTCCAGGTTCGGGATGACGCGCAGGCTCATCAGATGCTCGACCGGCTGGTGGGTCGGTCCATCCTCTCCGAGCGCGATCGAGTCGTGGGTAAACACGTTGACGACCGGCAGACCATTCATGGCGGCCAGCCGCATGGCCGGGCGCATGTAATCGGCGAAGCAAAAGAACGTTGCGGTGTAGGTGCGTGCGCCCCCGTGATAGGCGATGCCGTTCGCGATCGAGCCCATGGCGTGCTCGCGAACTCCGTAGCGAAGATTGCGACCGCCAGGGCTGGACGGTCCAAAGTCGCCGGAGCTTCGGATCGAAGTCTTGGTCGACTCGGACAGGTCGGCGTCGCCGCCGAAAAGCCAAGGCAGGCGATCGGCTAGCGCATTCAGCACCTGTCCGCCCGCGGCGCGAGTGGCGAGTTTGTCGGCAGGCGTGTAATGGGGGAGACCCTCGTCCCAGCCTTCGGGGAGTAGGCCGGTTGCGCCTAGCTGCCAGGCGGCCGCGAGGTCCGGATGAACCCGCGTCCAGGCCTCGAAGCGAGCCGCCCACTCGGCGCGCACGGACGAGCCTTTGGCAGCCAGTTTCGCGAAGTGATCGCGAACGTCGTCCGCGACGTCGAAGCTCTTCTCGGGGTCGAGCCCGAGCGCGAGCTTGGTAGCTCGTACCTCGTCGCCTCCAAGCGGCGCGCCGTGCGCCTTGGAGGATCCGGCCTTGTTCGGCGATCCGAATCCAATGGTGGTCTTGACCTCGATCAGCGAAGGGCGGCCAGACTCGGCCTTGGCCGCCGCAATCGCACGATCGATGCCCTCCAAGTCGTGGTCACCGTCCTCGATCCGTTGGACGTGCCAGCCACAGGCCTCAAAGCGCTGGACGACGTTCTCGCCAAAGGACAGCCCAAGCGGCCCGTCGAGGGAGATGTCGTTCGAGTCGTAGAGCACAACCAGCTTGCCGAGCCCGACGTGGCCTGCGTAGGAGGCAGCTTCGTAGGCAAGGCCCTCCATCAGGTCTCCGTCGCCGACCAGCGCGTAGGTGAAGTGGTCGACCACCGCGTGTTCGTCGCGGTTGTGGCGTGCGCCCAAAAAGCGCTCAGCCACGGCCAGGCCGACCGCGTTGGCGAATCCCTGACCCAGCGGGCCGGTGGTGGCTTCCACGCCGACGGTGTGTCCGAACTCCGGGTGTCCAGGAGTGCGGCTCTGCCACTGACGGAAGTTCTTTAGCTCCTCTATGGGCAGTTCGTAGCCCGAAAGATGAAGCAGGGCATACAGCAGCATCGAACCGTGGCCCGCGGAAAGCACAAACCGGTCGCGGTCGGCCCAGTCGGGGTTTGCGGGATCGAATTTGAGGTGACGATCCCACAGGACGTAGGCCATCGGTGCCGCCCCGAGCGGCAGGCCGGGGTGCCCGGAGTTCGCGGCCTCGATAGCGTCGATGGCGAGGCCGCGGATGGCGGCGATGCAGCGGGAGTCGAGGGTGGAGTCCGCGCTGGACGCCTTGGCGGGCTGGCTCGTGGTCATGGGTCCGGCCTGGAGGATGGGGGGCGTTGGAACTGAAGGAGCTGGGGCAACGCAGGATAGAAGTCGCGGGGGGCCGTCCCGAACCCCCGCCCGGAGAATCTGCCCGGAGAACCCGGAGCCAAACGGAGGAGGCAGGCGCCCTGGGAAAGGCGCCCCCCCGAATCCGGGACGGGCTACACCTCGCGAAGCTCCAAGTTCCTGCTCTTGGCTGCTTCGCAGCTCGACCTGCGAGCCAATGCCGGAGCACCGATCGGCGGGACGGCGTTCCTGGTGGCCTCACCGAATCCGGCTCTGGCCGTGATGGCTGCTGGGCCCCGCGACGCTTCCTGGGAGACTCAAGCTCTCCGTCCAGGTGGCGAGGCGCTTCCCGCGGCTTGCTCCCGATTCTCCCGGGCGGTTATCGATCGCCGGTGTGACGAACCCCGCCGGATCCCCCCTCGCTGGTACCGGGCCCGAGCGTTTTCGAGGATCCACCGGTCCCGCGCGTGCTACCGCCGTCGCCCACGATCTCGATCGAATCTTCGTCGAGGAGCTTCTTCACGGCGGGGTGCTCGGCTGCCTTGGGAGCGATCTGTCCGATTCCTCCGGGGCTTAGGCGGAGCAGCTTGCCCCCCGGCAATTTGACGCGCAGGGGGAGCTTGGTCTTGTTCTTGATTTCCATCGGAAGGACGACCCTACACGCTCAGCAGGCCAAAGGGGGGCAGGATCCAGGACGGTTTGCCATCAGCCCGGGGGCGACGCACTCCGCCTAGGATTCACAGACGCTTGCGCACACAGCGCCCGACTGGAGCGCCCGACGCTCAGCGAAAGCGCTTGCCCTCGTCCGCCATCTTCAGCAGCAGGGGCGCGGGTTCGAATCGCTCGGCCGAAGCCCCGCGTTCCGCGACGTCGGGGTGACGAAGGCAGCGCTGAAGTCGACGCAGGACTTCGCGGGCCCCCAAGTGGTCCGCATAGGCCAGCACGCCGCCGCGGAAGGGGGCAAAGCCCATGCCGAACACCGTGGCGAGGTCGAGTTCGGCTGCGGTCGCTGTGACGCCCTCCTCGAGCGCGCGGGCGGCTTCGTTGACCATCGGCAGGATCATCCGGTCGACCTTCTCCTCTTCGGGGAGCGGCGAGATCGGAGGTGCGCCGGCCGGTCGCCGGAGGCGCGAGTTGAGCGGCGGGCCTTCGTCCTTGCCGAAGCCAAACTTCTTGCCCCACTTGGTGAGCAGACTGTCTTGGCTCGCGGCGCGTTTGCCGTACAAGAACACGCCGGCGCCGCTCTTCTTGCCGAGTTCGCCGGCTTCCACCAAGGGCGCCAGGCACGAGCTCGGTTCCATGCGGTCGCCGAACCCCTCGTGCAGGGACGTTGCGGTGTGGGCCGCGATGTCGAGGCCGACTTGATCGAGCAGGACGAACGGACCCATCGGCATGCCGAAGCTCTTGGCCAGGCGGTCCAGCTCAGCCGGCGCGCAGCCGGCTTCATACAGCCGGACACATTCATCCAAGTAAGGCCCCAGCAGGCGATTGACCACGAAGCCGGCCGCATCCGAGACGATCACCGGGGTCTTGCCTAGTTTGAGAGCGAGCTGGGCGACGCGTCGCAGGGCGGCTTCGTCGGTGCGCTTGCCACGCACGACTTCGACGAGCGGCATCTTCGCCACGGGGTTGAAGAAGTGCATGCCCACCACGCGCTCGGGGTTCGACACTCCGTTCGCGATCTCGTCCACGGAGAGCGAGCTGGTGTTCGTTGCAATCACCGCGTCGTCCTTGGCGAGCGCGGCGTAGTGCCCGAGCACCTTGTGCTTGACACCCATCACTTCGCTGACGGCCTCGATCACGAAATCACAGCCGCCGAAACCCTCAGAAGTCTGAGAAACTTCCAGGCGGTCGAGCGCGGCGTCGGCGTCGTTGCCGGCCATCCGGCGTCGCTTGCGGCGCTTTCCGATTCCGTCTTGGTGTTCCCGGACGGCGTCGTCGAGCTGGGCGCGCGAGAGGTCGGCGAGGCGCGTCGAGTGCCCTTTGGTCGCGAGCAGGCTCGCGATGCCGCCGCCCATGACCCCGGCGCCGACGACCGCAGCGCGGCGGAAGCCCTCGGCTTTCTTGCCGCTCTTGTCGGTTCCGAGCTTCTTGGCTTGCTCGGAGCTTTGGAAGATCCCAACCAGTGAGCGCGACTCTTTGGAAACCGCCAGGGCGCCCAGCGCTTCGGCTTCGTTCAACAGGCCTTCCTCGAGGTCGGTGCGCGGCGCAGCCACGACCAATTCCAAGGCGCGCAGGGGCGCGGGGTAGTGTCCGCCGGTGGCGGCGATCACGGTCTTGCGGGCCTTGGTCGCGATGATCTCGAGAGCTAGCGGGTTCTTGTCGACGGCCCAGGCGGCAGAGCCGCGTTCCTTGCGACGGGGCTTCTCACGGCCCGAAGCCAGGTCGAGGGCGATGCGTTCGAGGTACACCGGCGGTGTCACGCGATCGACGAAGCCCATCTTCTTGGCGCGCCGCGGGTCGTAGAGTTTTCCGTTCAGGATGGCGTCGAGCGCGGCGGGCACTCCGACGCGGCGCGGCAGGCGCTGACACCCGCCCCAACCGGGGAGGATGCCGAGTTTGACCTCGGGTAGGCCGATGCGTGAGCTGGGGTCGTCGGCGAAGACAATCGTGTCGCAGGCGAGCGATACCTCGCAAGCGCCGCCAGGGACTGGGCCGCCTACGGCAGCGACGGTGTTGAGCGAGCCGCCGCCCGACTTGCCGAGCTTGTGCAGCCGCTGGAAGACGAGCTGCCCGGCGCGCGCCAGCTCGGTGGCTTGGACGGCGCTTTCCAGTTGCTCGAAGGAGTCGATGTCGGCGCCGTAGCAAAAGTGCAGCGGCTTGCGGCCGGTGAGGATCAAGCCAACCAAGTCCTGGCGCTTCTCGACTTCGCCGAAAGCCAGGTCCAGATCGCGGAGCAACGGTGCATCGAACACGGTTTGCTTGCGGTGGGGCGGATCGAGGACCAATCGGACCACTCGATCCTCTTCGAGCCATTCGAGGCGGACGCACTCACCTAGGGCGGGAGCGTCTTTCGGCATCGGGAAGCGGGCCGGGTCGATGGTGGGGGATGCGGGAGCGGGGCTCATCGGTCGATCCTCTCGAGCAGAACGGCGCCGCCTTGGCCGCCGCCGATGCAAAGCGTGGCGAGGCCCAGCTCGCCGTCGCGGACGGAAAGTTCGTGGGCGGTGGTCAGGAGTAAGCGGGCGCCGGTGGCGCCGACCGGGTGTCCAACGGCGATCGCGCCGCCGTTGACGTTCGTTTTCGCGAGGTCGAGCTCGCCGACAGCGACGTTGCGCCCGAGGTGCTCCATGGCATAGCTGTCGCTTTCGAAAGCCATCTTGCAGGCCAGCACTTGGGCCGCGAAGGCCTCGTTGACTTCGATCGCGTCGAGGTCGGAGAGCTGGATCCCGGTGCGCTCGAGCAGCTTGGTCGTGGCCCATACCGGACCGAGCCCCATGCGCGCCGGATCGCAGCCGGACCAGGCGAAGTCGCGGATCGCCGCCAGCGGCGTCAGACCGAGATCGCGGGCGCGTTCCTCGGAGGTGATCAAGAGCGCGGTCGCGCCGTCGGTGATCCCACAGGCGTTGCCGACTGTCACGACCCCGTCGGGTTTTTCGAAGTACGGCCGCAGTTTGGCCAGTGCCTCGGGCGTTTGGTTTGCGCGGACGCCATCGTCGCTGGTCAGCGAAGCATCCTTGCGTCCCGATCCAAGCGGCAGGTAGGGAACTAATTCGCGCTCGTAGCGCCCGGACTCAATCGCGCCGGCCGCACGGACGTGACTGCGCAGTGCGTAGTCGTCGCAGTCGGTGCGCGAGATGCCGAAGTCGCGGGCGAGCAACTCGGCGGTCGAACCCATCAGCAAGCCGCTGATCGGATCGGTGAGCCCTTCGGTGATCGCGATGCGAGGCGCCAGCATGCCGGGACGGAAGGCGGCCACGGCCTTGGCTTTCGCCGCAGGGGTTCGCGCGCTGGCCATGCCCCCGAAGAAATCGCGAGCCTTGTCGTTCATGATCAGCGGGTAGCCGCTCATCACTTCAACGCCGACGCACAGGAACAGATCGCCGCGGCCAGCCTCGACCGCCGTCACCGCGCTGGTTACGGCCTGCATGCCGCTCGCGCAGTTACGCGCCACGGTGTAGGCCGGCACCGACTGGGGAACGCCAGCACGCAGCCCGATGACGCGGGCCACGTTGGCCTGGTCATGGGGCGGCCCAACGCAGCCAACGATCACCTCGTCGATCGTCTCAGGGTCGACGGCCGTGCGAGCCAGGAGCTCGCGCGACAGGGAAGCGGCCAAATGGCCGGGGTCCTCTTGGGTGTAGCGGCCGCCAGCGCGGGCCTGCGGGTATCGCAGGCCGGCAGCAAGGACGGCCCGTCGCGGATTGGAAGCGATCACGGGCGAGGCTGGGCGTAGGGGAAGAGCGGTGCTCGGCGACTCGGCAAGGCGCCGGTCGCGGCCGAAGGCGCGGGCAGACCCGCGCTCGACCCCGGCAGGTTCGCGAATCCGGCTCGCCCGATCCAGGGCGCCGGGCCTTGCCGCTTCGCTTGCGCCGTTTACGGGATCTCGAGCAAGACCTGGGCCCAGCCAGCGGGTACGGCCTGGGCCGAGGGACGCACGCCTTGCCCCAAGGCTGGACCGGACGTGCCCACCTCGGCGAGCCCCGAGGCGCTCTTTCCCGGCCCCTCCGGCTCGAATCCACGCGGCTTCTAGGATCCCGATCGGCTCGAGTTCGAGGAGAGCAGTCGCGCCGGTTAGCACCCGCCCGGACGATCCGTCCGCCACAGAAGGCCCTGGGTTCATCCGGCTGGATGGTCCGGAAGCTCCTGACTCCAGGCTGAGTTCGGCTCGACTTGAGCGAGAGCAGCTTTCGGGAGCACACCGCGGCGGTGAACAGCTCCGATTCTGGGGGGGCTGCGGGAGTCGACTTTCTCTCGTGCTGGTCTCGCCGGGAAACCGCCGGCCCAGGCAGAGGGGCGAGCAGCCGAGAATCGGAGCGAAGCAGGGGCGGATCCTAGATCGACCGCTGGGACGACCTGGAAGCCAGCCCGGGAATCGAGGCCGCCCGGGGCCTAATCTTCTTTGGGGTCCTGGTCGATCTCCCTCCTGGAAACCCGCGCGTGCGCCGCTCTGCCCGATGTCCCTGACCGAATCCGACTCTTCGCCTAGCCAGGCCCCGAACTCCGCCGGATCTTCGGCCTCAGAGGGCCCGCCGGTTCCGCGCAAGCCGCGGGTCGTGCTCGTCCTGGGCGGTGGCGCCATGCGCGGCATGGCGCACATCGGTGTGTTCAAGGCGCTCGAAGCACTTGGGATCAAGCCCGACGCGATTGTGGGCACCTCGATCGGTTCGCTGGTTGGCGCGATGGGTGCGGCCGGCTACTCGATCGACAAGATGGAGCAGCTGATCAGCGACATTGAGAAGGGAGATTACTTCCAGCTCAACTTCCTGAAGTTCCTGGTGAAAGGCGCGCGCACGCCCTCGATGTATCGCGGTGAGCGCTTCCGGGATCGCCTCGGCGAGATCTTGCCGGAGGGTGGTTTCGACGATCTGCAGATCCCGTTCTATTGCAACGCGGTTCGCTTGGAAACGGGCGGTTCGATTTTCTGGGGCAGTCCCGGGTTTCGCGATCTGTCGTTGGTGGATGCGGTGTATTCCTCCTGCGCCCTGCCGGGCATCTTCGAGCCCTACCACGACGACGAGTTCCACTACATGGACGGCGGGATCGTCGACCCGGTTCCGCTGCGCTACGCGAAGACCCTGCGTCCGGATATCACGATCGCTGTGGATCTCACGATCAAAGCGGCCATGAAGACCCCCGACTACAAGTCACGGGTCATGTCGACAATGCTTCGCGCCTTCGAGATCGCCGAGGAAGTGGTCGCGGAGCAGAACCTCCACATGCACGTGGACTACAAGACGGCGCTGATTCAACCCAAGGTTGGGCACCTGGCGCGCTTTGATTTCCAGGACGTCCAGTCGGTCGTGAAGCTGGGCGAGGAAGAGACGCTTCGGACCCTGACGGCCCACGCGGCAACCCGCGACCTGATCACGGACGACATCGTCCCGGGGCTCGCTTGCCCGGTGACCCCCCGCGATTACGTTTCGATTCGAATTGACTCGGCCGCTTGCATTGGCTGCGGCATTTGCGAGATGGTCTGCGAGACCGACGCTTTCTGGGCGCGCGGCGAGAAGGCCACCGTCCGCAAGCTCTCCAACTACGAGTGCACCCGCGACCATGCTTGCCAAAGAAACTGTCCGACCGGTGCGATCCGGCTTGGGAACCTCTAAGGCCTGCCTGCTCTTCGGGCTCTTGGCTCTCGGCTGCGGGCGGGCGGGATGGTCCGTACAAGCCGCGGACTCGGAGCGGGTTGTGCAGCGCTTCGAGACTTTCCTGCTCGGCACGCGCTTTGAATTGCGGCTCGCCCTGGAGCCGGAACGCGACGGAGCCCCGCTCGCTGAAGCGGCCTTCGAGGCCGCGGAGCAGGTCGAGTCGCTGGCCTCGATTTGGGATCCGAATTCCGAAGTTACCAGGCTCAACGCGGCCTTCTCAAAGGCCGAGGGCTTCGAGCCGAGCGCTTCTTTGGTCGACCTACTCGTTCGCTGCGAAGCAGCCCGCGAGCTTTCCGGCGGCGCATTCGACGTGACGATCGGCGCTTGGCTAGAGCTGTACGGTTACTACGCGGATGAGGCCGGCCGGCCAGAATTGCCGAGCCAGGAGGAGCGCGAAGCCACGGGCCGGAGCTGTGGAGCCGATGCGTTCCTGTTCGACGGCCAGTTCTATCGTCCGGCTAACGAAGGCGTTCAGCTTGACCTCGGAGCTGTGGCCAAGGGGCTCGCTTGCGAGCGCATCGGTCGCGTGCTTTCCGAGCGCAACGTCGAGCACTATCTCGTCTCGGCGGGCGCTAGTTCGATCCAAGCCCGGGGCGACGACCCGCAGAGCGAGGAGGCTGGCTGGCCGATCGACCTGGACTTAGGAGGCGAGGGCGCGGACCGCGTGTGGCTCACCGATGGCGCGTTGGCTGTTTCCGGACAGTTGTCCGAGCCGTTTTTTCCAGGCGGCCGCCTGGCCAGCCACGTGCTCGATCCACGCACCGGTCATCCGGTTCGACACGGGACGGTTCGCGTGGTCGTGTTTGCCGGCTCGGCCTTCGAAGCAGACTTTGCTTCGACCGCTTTGATGGTGATGGGCTCCGAGGTAGCAAGAAACCTCTCCATGGAAGTGGGTACCTCGCTGGACCGCGCGATCTTCATCACGGTCTCGAGCGAATCGGAGAGCAACGAGCTGGAGCGATTGGAGCTCGGACTCGCAGCCGAATAGCGAGCGCGCTACTCGTCTTCAGCGGGGGCCTCGGCCCCAAATCCAAGGTCGGCTGGCGTGATGCGGCGGCCCTCTCGGATCGAGCGGGCGCTCATCTGGGCGCCGATCGTCGATGCGCGAGCCTTCGCCAGGCTGGCCGAGGGCTCCTGGCGCGAGCGCACGCACTCGAAGAACTCCTCGAGGTGCAGACGAGTCGTGTCGAATTCGCCTTTGCCACGCGTCGTGCGAGCCGCACCGCGGCCGGCAAGCCACAGCTCGCTGGGGTTGCCTTCCAGCATGGCCGCTGCTGCGGGGTCTTTGAGATGGATCATCGGAGTCGAGGGGTTGAGCTTCTTCTCCCGGAAACTCTCCGCGTACTTCTCGGAGAATCGATCGGGGTAGACCGCAAGCTCCCAGGAAACATGCATCGTGCCTTCGGTGCCGTAGTAGATCTGACCTCCGTCCTTGCCCGAGTTGGTGTCGATTTCGGTGAACCGCAGGGTCATTTCTTCCTCGGGGTATTCGAGGCAGGCGACCAGCATGTTGGGCGTCTCGCGTTTGCCGCTGTCGCCCCAGACACGACCGGAAGACACGGCGGCGCCGGGCATTCCGACGCCGGCGACGAACTCGGCCGCGTCGATCACGTGAGACTCGTTGTCCCCGCAGGTTCCGTTGCAGTAGTCCCAGAACTTGCGCCATTCGAAGAATCGCTCCGGATCGTAGGGGCGTTCAGGGGCAAGCCCGGCCAGGAACAGATCCCAGTCGACCGAATCGGGCGACGGCGGGTCGCCGTACTCAAGCAGCGGATGGGTCAACGCTCCGGTTGTGCCGCTACGGTGGATGTCGCAGGTGACCAGCCGAACCTCACCGATCCAGCCGCGCCGGACGACCTCGGCCGCCTGTTGATTGATGTTGTCCTGCCGCAGCTGGTAGCCGACCTGCACGATCGCTTTGTGCTTGGCGACGGCGGCTTCGAGAGCTCGCAGTTGGTCCGGCGAATGCGCCGCGCACTTCTCGACGTAGACGTCGCAGCCTTGCTCGACAGCGAACTGAGCGATCGGCGCGTGGGAGAAGTCCGGCGTGGCCACGATCACCGCGTCCAAATCCTCGCGGGTGAGCATTTCCCGGTAGTCGCGGTAGAGCTTGGGGTCGCCTCCAGCTTTGCGGATCGAAGCGGCCATGGACTGTAGGTTGCCGTCGAATACGTCGCAGATCGCGACCAATTCGGCGCCTTCCACGGGCTTGCCGACCGCCTGCACGATGCCGGAGCGAATGTCTGCGACGGAATAGCCCAGGCGCGAGATCAAGTTGCGGGAGCGACGCCCGACGCCGATCGCGCCAACGCGCAGGGTGTCGTCGCCGCGCCAGCGGACGGGGGCCGCGTGGGAGCTCGAGGCGAGACCGGGCGTCACGGCGGCTCCGGAGAGGAGCAGGCCCTGATGGACGAATTGGCGGCGCGTTAGCCGTCGGCGCGACTTGGGGTCACGCGCCGGCTGACCCGAGTCAGGGGGAGATACGGCCATGGATGGGAAGAGGTACCGGATATTGGAAACGGGAGCGAATGGGGTCCCTGGGGAACGTACGCCACGGCCGGCGGGGAATCACCTAGGTCTCTAGGCGCGATCGGTTCCAGAGCCACGTCCTGGACGCAGATTGTCGGGTCAAAAGCGCAACGCTGCGGCACTTCGTTCGAGAACTCGATTCGATCCTCCAGCCCGGAAGGCCATGGACACCGCCCTGCTCGATCCCTCCTTGCTCCCGATTCCCCGAGACCCCGCAAGCCGGCCCGGCCGCCAAGGTCCGGCTTCGGAAAATGTGGACGAACCGGGGGCCGGCCCGTCCAAGGGGGGCGCCCGCCCTTCGGTCCCTGCGCTGAGCCCAAAGGAGCGCAGGGCGCTCGACCAGGACGGCTACGTGGTTCTGAGCAGCGTCCTCGACGAGCAGCAGCTCACCCGGCTGCGGCACCGGCACGGAAAGTGGATCGCTGCCGAAGGGTCGTTTGGGGGCGTGGTCAAACCGACTCGGCTCCAGAGTTTTGCCGGGCGCCGCGACCATCCGCTTGCGCTTGCACCGCTTGCGGCGGGATTGCGCGCCAGCTATCGACTCTTGCGATTCGTCGCCGGGCGGATCGTGTTCCCGCTGCTGCCTGGCTGGAAGAAATCCCTGCGATCCGTTGAGGAGTCGCCGGGGTTCGGAGCTCCTGCGGGGAACTCCAAGCCTCCCGGGCGGCTGACGCACGTGGCTCGCTGGACAGGCTTCGCTGAGTTGCGAGCTGCTTTCATCGCGGCCGCGTTCCACGAGCCTGGCGTCCGGCGCATCGCCAACCTGCCCGGCAAAGACGCCGCTTTCGACGTTTGCTTGGACCATCCGCGCGTCCTGGCCGCGGTTCAGCACTTGCTTGGCGGACAGGCGAGGCTCTCCTCCCTCGACGCGCGGACCGTGCTGCCCAAAGGTGGCGCGGAGCCCTTGCATACGGACTCGGAGCACGGCCCTTGCAACCACGGCGCGACGGCCTGCAAAACCCTGTGGCTCCTGGACGATTCCCTCGCGGACAACGGGTCGATGCGCGTGGTTCCCGGAACCCACCGCTCGAGCCGGATTCCAGCTCAAGAGCTTCACGATCCCGCCGGTCCGGTGGACGGCGAGCGACGGATCACGGCGCCGGCCGGTTCGGTGGTGATCCTCTGCGCCCACGTTTGGCACGGGGGCACCTGCAACGCTAGCGGGACGCCTCGAACCACCGTCGAGGCCTTTTTCGCCCGTCGCGATCAGCCCAGACGGTTGGACCAACTCCGAGCGCCGGCGCCGACCGGGGATCGCCGCTGGACGGACAAGCAGCGGCGACTTTTGGGACTTGGCCCGCGGGCCGAGTCCGCGGGAGCTACGGAGTCCGCGCTCTCAGCTGGCTGAAGGAGTCTGCGCCTCCCGGCTGACTGAAGGAGTCTGCGCCTCCCGGCTGGCCGAACGAGTCTGCGTCTGCCGGCTCCACTTGCCGCGATTCCACATCCGGATCGGGATGGAGCCAGAGCACGGACTGGTCCGATCGCGTCACCGCTAGCCATGGGCCATCCGGTTCGTCCAAAATCCAGCGGTGGGGGGAGTCGCTCCAATAGACCTGGAGCGGCAGGAAGTTGCGGGAGCGGAGGAACGACTCGTCGAAGTGGAGCTCCAACTCCTCGGAAAATGGCCAGCCCCGCAGGCTGTAGGTGAGCTTGGAGAAAGGGGAACTCGCACCTCCAGGCGTGCCTTTCTGCGTCCTGCGTTGAAAGAGCAGGTGACCAATCACTTCCGGGAATCTCCAGCCCGGGAAGCCGCCCCGCTTGAGGGCCTCGTACTCCCGTATCTCGCGCAGGTAGGGAAGCCACAGATCTGGGGACAAGGGCGTTCCGCTTGGGTGGCGAGGAAGCAAGTTCAGCGGATCAGGCGACGTGCGGTGTGCATGCAGGAGCAGCAGGCTCACACCGGTCTCCAGGGCGGAGCTCCCGAGCACCCGATCGAATTCTTCCAGGGCTGCATCGTCCACCTGGAAATCCTGGCGCATCCGCTCGAAGACCGAGCTGCGCAATTGACCTTCTTCGAGGCCTCCGTGCTGCGCGAGGAAGGTGGCTTCGCCCTCGGCGAGGCAGCCTGAGTAGTGCGAGGGGATGAGGTGGGTTTTTGGGGTGAGCAGGCGAAAGCCGCCGCCACCGCGCTTCGCGAGCTCAAGCAGTTCGGTGAGATGATGCTTGGCGAGCAGCGGGTCTCCTTCGCTTGCGATGACGAAGCTCGGTTGATCGCCGGCGTAATCCCAGGCGCTGGAGAGGGGCGGGTCGCGGAAGAACGGCGCGAGCAGCGTGCCTGGCAGCCACAGGACCGCGCAGCGCGCGAAGCGCAAGTTGATTGTGTCCGGCCGCACCGGTGCGACCCACACAGCCGCTGCGATGTCTTCTCCAGTGGCCAAGGCCGAGGCGGCAACCATCGAACCAAGCGAAGTTCCGCGAACGATCAACGGGCGGCCCGGCGCGAGGTCCCGGGCTCGGGCGATCACGTTCCGTCCGAAAGCGGCCAGCTCGTTCGGTTGTTTGGGCGTTCGCGAGAGGCCGATACCGGGGTAGTCGAAGGCCAGCGAGGCAAAGCCCAGGGCGGCCAGCTCCTTCGCGAACCGCGGGAAGCCAAGGTCCCGGTCGGACAAGTTCACGCCGCTGGCCAAGAAATGGACGATCACGGGCGCGCCCGGGACGTCGAAGAAGAACCCGTCGGGGGGAGCCTCGTCGCCTGCCAGGGCGACCGGAACGAGGGGCGAGCCCTCCTCGAGGGCCAGCCGCTGCGCGATGACCCGGTCCGGGTCCTCGTGTCGTTCGCCTCCGAGCACGGGCGGTGTGAAGCAACCTTCGAGCAGGCTGAGAGCGGCGAAGCCTAGGCCCCGGACCACTAGGGCCCCGGACCACTAGGGCCCCGGACCACTAGAGCACCGACCACTAGGCCACCGACCAATCGGCTATTCGCAGGAAAACTCTCGCGCGCGGGCACGGCGAGCGCACAAGAGCGGAAGGAGCTTCCGGTAGAGTTGGGGAATGGCTCCTCTTGAACCCGCCGGTCGACCGCGCCGCAGCCCGGCACGCAGCTTGCTCTTCCTTTTGATTGTGGTCGGCGGAGTTTTTGCATTGGCTGAAATCGGCGTGCGGGTGCGCGCACACCTAAAATACGGCGAGCTTCTGGAGATCGGAGAGCTGTTTGAGTTTGACGAGCAGATCGGGATTCGCGTTGGCAAGCCAAGCCTCGATGTCTTCTTTGCAAACGAGAGTCAGGTCAACACCGACCATTTTGGATTCCGCAGCGCCGAGCTCGAGCAACCCAAGCCAGAGGGGCGTTTTCGACTGGCTTTTCTGGGCGGCTCGACGACCTTCAATAGTTTTGCTTCGTCGAACGAGTCCATGTGGAGCTACCTGGTGACACAGGGGCTTGCGGAGCGCTTTCCGGAGACCGAATTCGATTATGTGTGCGGTGGGGTAACCGGCTATCGGGTCAAGCAGTCGCGCATCGGTTTCGAGCACCGCGTTCGGCCCCTCGAGCCGGACCTTGTGTTTATTTATCATGCGACGAACGACTTGGCCGAAGACTCGCATGGCCTGGCTCAAGCGGCGGGCTTGGTTTCTGCGCCCCGCGCTCCCGGGTTCCTTGAAAAGAACTCGGTGCTATGGCGCCTGATCGTCAAGAACCTTCGCTATGGGGCCAGCCAAGAGGCCGGTCTCAGCGAGTCGGCCAAGCTCGACTTCGATCCGGCCGCGACGTCACCTGGATTTGAGGAGCGGTTGCGGGGGTTGGTCGAGGAAGTCCAGGCGACCGGCGCTGAAGTGGTGCTGGTGACCTTCGCGACGAAGTTTCGGGCCGAGCAGTCGCCCGAAGAGCAGCTCGCGAACCTCCAGCAGTCCTTCACGTTCATGCCGTACCTCAGCCCCGAGGACACGTTGGCCGGGTACGTCGAATACAACCGCGCGATCGAGCGAGTGGCGGAGGCGACCGGCGCGCTGCTGGTGGATGAACGGTTCTCGATTCCCGGAGATGCGGCGCACTTCGCGGATTCGGTGCACTTGCGCGACCTGGGGCTCCAGGCTCAGGCGGCGCGTGTGCTGCGGGGTCTGGAGTCGTGGGCTGGACCCCAGTGATGCCGGATCAGCGCGTAGCTGTTACGAGCAACCGTAGTTCGGTCATGTGCTCCACGGCGTAGCGCGGGCCCTCGCGACCGAGGCCCGAGTCCTTCACGCCTCCATAGGGCATGGGATCGGCGCGCCAGGAAGGCGCGTCGCCCACGATCAACCCGCCGACTTCCAGCGTGCGAAACGCATGCTCGATCTTCCCCGCGTCCTCGGTGAGCAACCCCGCTTGCAGCCCAAAGCGACCGGCGTTGACTCGGCCAAGGGCATCCTCGAAGTCGTCGTAGGCGAACAGCATCAACGCCGGCCCGAACAGTTCGTCGCGCACGGCGCGGCAGCTCTCCGGAACTTCTTCGAGGACGGCTGGGGTGACGATCGATCCTTCGCGCTCGCCGCCGCACAGGAGCCGGCCGCCCGCCTCGCGGGCTTCTTGGATCCAGGCCTCGACCCGCTTCGCCTCGTTCTCGGAGATCAGCGGGCCGACCACGGTGTCCTCGCGGCGCGGATCGCCGACGGGCAGCGCCCGAACGCGGTTCAAGAGCTGCTCGCGGAATTCGTCGAGGCGCGAGCGATGCACGAAGCAGCGCTGCACCGAGATGCAGCTTTGCCCCGATCCGGTGAACGCTCCCGCGACGATGCGATCGAGCGCATGGTCAAGGGGCCAATCCTCGGCGACGATCACCGCGGCGTTGCCGCCCAATTCGAGCACGACCGAGGGCTTGCGGGCTTGGGCTTTGAGGCGAAAGCCGACCTCGTCGGAGCCGGTAAACGAGAAGTGCGCGATGCGCTCGTCGGTCGAGAAACGTCCGGCGCCTTCGCGGGTCGCGGGCAGGATCGAAAAACTGCCCGGGGGAAGCTCGAGTTCGGCGAGTTCGCGACCCAGGGCGAGCGCGGAGAGCGGAGTCGAGCTGGCCGGCTTGAGGACGAACGGGCAGCCGGCCGCGATGGCCGGGGCGACCTTGTGCGCAACCAGGTTGAGCGGGAAGTTGAACGGCGTGACGAAGCTGCACACTCCGGCCGGGAAGCGCGCCAAGCGAGCTCGGCGCCCGCCGACCTCGCTGGGATCCAGCTCGCAAAAGGTGGCTCCGATCTCGACCACGTGCGCCGCCGCGTTGCGCACCGTAGCGACGGCGCGATCGGCTTCACCACGGGCGGCCGTGATCGGCTTGCCGCCTTCCATGCACAGGCGTTCGGCAAGCGCCTCGCGCTGCGCGGCCAGACGATCGGCGAGCTGCTCGAGCTGGTGCCTTCGGCTCTGGGTGCTTTGCTGGGCGCAGGCCTCGCGGGCGGCTGCGGCTTCGGTGAACGCGCGTTCGATCAGCGCGTCCTCCGCCCGGGCGACGCGAGCCAGCAGCTCGCCGCTGAACTTGTCGCGAACTTCGAGGTCCGAGTTGGGCTGTTCCGGCCGGCCGCCGATCCACAAGGGCGTCGAGGGGGCCGTGCTCATTGGGACAGGATGGTGCGGGTCAAAGTTGGTCTGAGTCGCGACGCATGCGACCCCGGAATTGCTCCAGCTTGCGTACGTCTTCGCTGCTGTAGCCCGGCTTGCCGTCGAGTTCCAGATCCCAGTCCTTCGGACGACGGGCTTCGCCGGGGCCCGGGTCGATCTCCACTTCGGCGCGGGGCGCGGCGGGAGGGGCCTGGCCGGTCTGTGCGGTCCGGGCCTGGTTCGCATCGGGGCCCCCCGGATCGCGGGCGCCGGGGAATCCGCCGGGGAACGCCGCGGCTCCGCCGATCGGTGGCAACCCGTGGCGGAGACGCACCTGCACCAGTTCCGACGCGCCGGCGAAGAAAACGAACAGGCCGATCAGCGGCATCAGGATGAGGCCGGACGGCCACATCACCAGGATGCCGAACACGACCATGGCGAGCGCGACGTAGCGCCCGGTTCGCACAGCCGATTCGGTTGCCGCGACCCAGTCCAGCCGAAGGGCCAGGCCCGCGCGCAGCAGGCGGCCGCCATCCATGGGAAAGGCTGGAATCAAATTGAAGACACCGAGTGCCAGGTTGATCGCTATGAAGATCGAGGCCGATCCAGGCAGCCCGCCGCGCTCGAACATCCACACGAGCGGGAGCGTGAAGAGCGCGAGCGCGAAGTTGACCAGCGGGCCGGCGCTGGCGATCCAGGCTTCCACTTTTGGTTGCTCGGGGATTTCGCTCATGCGAGCCATCCCGCCCAGGGGCCAAAAGGTGATGTCGATCACCCGAATGCCGAACGACTGGGCGACCAGGGCATGCCCCAGCTCGTGGAGCAGAACCGAAAGCAGGAGCATCCCGATCCAACTGATCGAGGTGGCCCCGCCGCCGGTCAGGAGCAGCAGGATCAAAAGGACTACGAACGTCCAGCTCGCGCGAATGCGGATGCCGAACAGGGAGCCGAGCTCAAGGGATCCGAACACGCGGGGACCGTAGGCCGTGCGGCGCCGCGCGACAAGCGGTAGAGGCGGCTTGTCGGGTGGGATTGGAGCTCCGGGCCCCGCATGGATAGGGCAAGTGCTACATAAAGGAGGTGAGTCAGAGCCAAGTCAGCGGGGCGGGAGATGGCCCCTCGGTTCCGCAGGAGAGCGCGGAACCGCGGGTGGTCGTTGTTGAGGACGGCTTGGGGCGCCCGTGGGAGCCGACGGCTGGGCTTTCTAGCTCGGCTCGGCTAGGGGGCTCCGGACTCGCGGTCCAGGTCCTTGCGGGTCAGCCTGAGGGCTCTCTTTTCCTTGGGGTTGGAGCGGGAGTTCTCCAGGGCCTGCCAACCGCCGCCCGAGCGACCGTAGCCGGACGGGCTCCCCTGACCGGCCGTTACGGGGAAGGGCAGGTCGGCGGGGAGTTCGGCTTCCGGCTCGCCAGCGGACTGGACGGCCTCGTCCTACGGCCACGTTCCGAGCCCGATTCCGCCAGGCGCGAACGGGTGCTCCGGGTCGAGGCCGATGGCCGAGTCTCGGAGGGCTTGGTGCCTCGGGCGGACGAGTTGTCTCCAGCGGAGCTCCAGGCCGCGCTGACCGACCGCTTCGGTGCTTGCGCGGCCTTGATTGCGGGGCGAGCGGCCTTGGCAGGCGGGCTCGCCACCGTCCTGACCGCGACCTCATCGGTGGCTCCGCCCAGCCGGGTCGGGCGCGGAGGACTGGCCGCCTTGCTGGTGGGAGCCGGCTACCTGGCGGTTTGCATCGTGGCGCCTCCGGCTCGGCCGCAGGTCGCGGCCAAGCAGGTGGGGCGATCCGGAACACGCACCGCTGCCGAGCGGCTGAACGCGTTGTTGCTTCGATCCGAACGGCTGCTCGAGCGGGCGCGCGGCGGGAGTCTCGAGCTGTTTGAGGCCCGGGCTCTCGAAGCAGGAGATCGCACCGCGCCCGCGAGCGAGGAAGACCGTCGCCGGCGGCACGGTTGCGACGGTTGCCCGACGCCGTGCGGCGTGCGACTCCAGCTACCTTCCGGCGTTTGGCAGTCGGCACGCTTCGGATCTTTGCGTGCTTTGAGTGCCGGCGGACTCTCGCGCACCGAGCGCCTGGCGGAGCTCGAAGTCTGCGACGCCTTCGGTCTGGATGCGAAGGAGGTCGGCGTCGCCTTGCAGCTCGAAGAACAGGCGCTGGGGCGAAGGACGAGCCCCGCGCAGCTGCGCGAGCGATTGGATCGCGCTGTCGCAGGCGATGCAGGCCTGCGACCGTGGCTCGATGGTGCGGCCGCCGTCGCCGAGGCCTTGGGCGTTCCTGCGGGGGAGGCGTTGGTCGGTCGCGAGTCGGCCGTTCCCGAGGCGGACCCCACTCGGGCGCTGGCGCGCGCCGTGGCCTGTGGCGGTTCCGACCCGATGCGCGCGTTCGCTTTCGATGGTGTTCTGGATGAGCGTTCCGTGGCGCGGTTCGCCCCGTGGACGCCAGGCATGGCTGTGTGGTGGTTTGAAAACCACGCGGCGGCGCTCGACGCGGTGGGCTTTTGCGCCTTCAGCTCGGCGGCATTGCTGGGAGATGGCCTGGTGAGCCTCAACGAGCTGGCGGAGATTTGGCTGGATGCCGCAGGCCTTGAGAATCCGAGTGGCGCAGCTGCGGGCGATCGCTGGCTCGCGCTGGGTGAGCAGATCGTCCGGGCTCGGCGCGCCCTCGACGAGCGTTGGTGCGGGCCGCGCGCCTTGCCCGAAGGGCAACGGGCTGAGCTGGCTGCGCCCGAGCTGTGGCCGGACTATCGGGCGGCGCGCGGGCTCGACGAACGGGGAGCGCTTGTGGAGCTCTCCGGCCCAGGTCCCCACGGGCGGGCGGCGCTGCCCGCGAATTTCACGGGCGAGGCGAACCGGCCCGAGCGCGTTCTCCCTGGGCTCTACCGCGGTCCCGTACGGTTTTCGGCGGCCGGCGAGCTGGGCGATCAGCTCGCGCTCGAGCTCGGCGGTGAACTCGAGTTTCGAACCGACTTGCCCCGTTCCCTGGGCGACGTTTTGGAGTCGTTGGCCGAACGAGCTCCCGCGATGCGCTCGCGTCTGCTGCGTTGCGGCAGGCCGGTTCCCGGAGTTTGGCGGGAGGCCCGGCGGCTCGAAGCCTGCGATCTGGTGCAGGCCGGCGATCGGCTTGAGCTGGTGTCGGTGATCAGCGGCGGCTGAACCTGGGGGATCTATGGCTTGCGGAACGCCGTGGTGAGCACGTGCCAGGCCGCGCGATAGATCTCGCTGCCATCGATCTTCGACTGGCCGCGCTCGCGATCCTCGAACAGGATCGGAACCTCGCCGATGCGGAAGCCCTTGCGCTGCACGCGCCAAACCATCTCTTCGAGGAAGGAGTACCCGGACGAGCGGACGGCGAAGGGATCGACCTTTTCGAGGACCTCGCGGCTGTAGCAGCGAAAGCCGCTCGTGCAGTCACGCACCGGCAGACGAAGCAGGGCCCGGGTGTAGACGTTCGCGAATCCCGAGAGGAACTTGCGGTGCCAGGGCCAGTTGCGGATGCCGCCGCCCGGAACGTAGCGCGAGCCGATCATCATGTCGTGGTTCGCCATGCCGGCCAGAAGGTCGGGCAGGTAGGCGGGCTTGTGACTGAAGTCGCAGTCCATGGTCAGAACGCGCTCGAAGCCCTGCTCGAGCCCGTAACGAAACCCGGCCAGGTAGGCGGTGCCGAGTCCGAGCTTGCCTTCGCGTTCGATCAGGTGGACGCGGGGCGTGAGATCGGGTTCGGCGCGGGCCCGGCGGACCAGATCGGCGGTGCCGTCCGGGCTGCCGTCGTCGACGACCAGCACGGCCAAATCCTCCGCGGCGGCCAACACCTCGCGGATCATCGGCTCGACGTTTTCGGCCTCGTTGTAGGTCGGGAGCACGACGAGGCTCCGGGGGGGACGATCGGGAGGCATGGACCCGGAGTGGGGGGGGCGAAGCGGGAG
>CAZUCE010000043.1:0-32951 GCA_964619265.1 uncultured Planctomycetaceae bacterium | reverse complement strand
GGTGCATTTTGCTCTGGCACCGTATTACCGATCGGGCCGGGGGGTCAGTCGAGGACAGGCCGTAGCCAGGGCTCGACTTGTTCGAGGGTTCGGTCGAGGCGTTTGGCGTAGTCCTCAGCCTGGTCGCGACCGACGCGGGCGACGTTGAAGTAGCGCGCTTCGGGGTGGGGGAAGTAAAGGCCGGAAACCGAGGCTGCCGGCCACATGGCCATCGACTCGGTCAACTTGACTTCGATTTCCTCGCAGTTCAGCAGTTGGAACAGGCGTTCCTTGGGCAGGTGGTCCGGGCAGGCGGGATAGCCGAAGGCTGGACGGATACCGCGGTAGTTTTCGGCGATCAGGTCCTCGTTGGTGAGTTGGGCCTCATCCCCGAGGGTGCGCCGTGCGCGCGCGTGCAGGAATTCGGCGTAGGCCTCGGCCAAGCGGTCGGCCAGCGCTTTCAGCAGAATCGATGAGTAGTCGTCGCCGTTCTTCTCGAACTGTCTGGCGCGTTCGTCGACGCCGTGGCCGGTCGTGACGCAGAACGCACCGACGTGATCGAGGACTCCCGACTCGCGGGGCGCGACCAAGTCGACCAGCGAACGGTTCGGCTTGCTATCCGCGATGGGCGCCTGCTGCCGCAGCATGGGGAAGCGGGCCACCTCTCGGGTGCGGCTTTCGTCTTCGAACAGCACCACGTCTTCGCCATCGGAATGGGCAGGCCAGAAGCCCCAAACCGCGCGAGGCCGAATCCAATCTTCGTCCTGGATGCTCTGGAGCATCTCCTGGGCGTTTTCGTAAAGCTCGGTGGCTGCTTTGCCGTACTTGGCGTCGGTGAGAACGTCCGGGAACTTCTTCTTCAATTCCCAGGCGTGGAAGAAGAAGGTCCAATCGATGAACGGCAGCAGCTCGCGTACCGAGTCGGCTGTTTCCACGCGCCGACCGGTGAATTCAGGGCGAGGCATTTTTGCCTCCTCAAAGGACAACTTCTGGCGGTTGGCGCAGGCCTCCGCGAATGAGAGCAGCGGCTTGCGCTGTTTGCCTTCGTGGACTTCGCGCAGGCGTTGCTGATCGGCGCGCAGGACGCCGTCCATGGTCTGGCGACGATCCGGGTCGAGCAGATCCGAGACGACGCCGACAGCACGACTGGCGTCGTGAACGTGCACGACTTGCGAGTCGTAGGCAGGGGCGATCTTGACGGCCGTGTGCTGGGGCGAAGTGGTCGCACCTCCGATCAACAGCGGAATGTCGAGGTCGCGCCGCTTCATTTCGGTCGCGACGTTGACCATCTCATCGAGGGATGGAGTGATCAGGCCTGAAAGGCCAATCATGTCCGCGCCGTGCTCGGCGGCAGCCTCGAGGATCTTGTTCTGTGGCACCATCACGCCCAGATCGATGACCTCGTAGCTGTTGCAACCGAGCACCACGCCGACAATGTTCTTGCCGATGTCGTGCACGTCGCCCTTCACGGTGGCCATAACGATCCGGCCTTTGCTGCCGCGTTGGGACAGCTCGGGGTTGGTGCGCTTCTCCTCCTCCATGAACGGCTCGAGGTACGCCACCGCACGCTTCATGGCACGGGCGCTCTTTACGACTTGCGGCAGGAACATCTTGCCGGCGCCGAACAGGTCGCCGACCACGCGCATGCCATCCATCAGCGGCCCTTCGATGACTTCGAGTGGACGCGTCACCGTCTGCCGCGCTTCCTCGGTGTCCTCTTCGATGAAGTCGACCACCCCATGGATCAGGGCGTGGGCCAAGCGCTTGTCGACGGTCTGTTCGCGCCAGGACAAATCTTCGACGCGTTTGCTGGCCTTGCCAGACACGGTGCCGGCGAATTCCACGAGTCGTTCCGTGGCGTCATCGCGGCGATTGAACAGTACGTCTTCGACATGCTCGAGTAGTTCCTTGGGGATGTCCTCGTAGACGATTAGTTGGCCCGCATTCACGATGCCCATGTCCATCCCGGCCTGAGTCGCGTGGAACAGGAAGGCCGAGTGCATCGCCTCCCGCACCGTGTCATTTCCGCGGAACGAGAAGGACAGGTTGGAAACGCCTCCGGAGACATGGGTCCCGGGGCAGCGCTCGCGCAAGATTCGTGTGGCTTCGATGAAGTTCTTCGCGTACTCGGCGTGCTCTTCGATGCCGGTGGCGACTGCGAGGATGTTCGGATCGAAGATGATGTCTTCGGCTGGGAAGTCGAGTTCCTTGCGCAGCAGCTTGAACGCCCGCTCGCAGATTTCGACCTTGCGCTCGGTCGTGTCAGCTTGGCCAAGTTCGTCGAAGGCCATGACCACCACGCCCGCGCCGAAGCGCCTGATGATGCGCGCCTTTTCGAGGAATTCTCCCTCGCCCTCCTTCAGCGAGATCGAGTTCACGATGCCCTTGCCCTGGAGGCACTTCAGGCCGGCCTCGATCACGGTCCACTTGGAGGAATCCACCATGACCGGGATCCGGGCGATCTCAGGCTCGGTGGCGATCAGATTGAGAAACGTGGTCATGCACTCTTCCGAGTCGAGCAAGCCCTCGTCCATGTTGACGTCGAGAATATTGGCGCCCCCACGGACTTGGTCGAGCGCGACCTCGACGGCCTTTTCGAAGTTGCCCTTCTTGATCAGCTTGCGAAAGCGCGCCGAGCCAGTGACGTTCGTCCGCTCACCGATCATCTGGAAGGTCGACTCCGGGCGGACCTCGAGTGGCTCGAGCCCGGAGAAGAACGTGGTGCGGCCTTTGGGTTTTGGTTTGGCGCGAGGCTGAACATCTTCTACGGCCTGCGCGATGGCTTTGATGTGGGCGGGCGTTGTCCCACAACAGCCGCCAACTAGGTTGACCAGACTCGAGGTCGCGAACTCGCCGACCAACTTGCCGGTGACCTCGGGCTCTTCGTCGTACTCGCCGAACGCGTTGGGCAGACCCGCATTGGGGTAGCTGGAAACGAACGATCCGGCAAGCTGTGCTAGTTCGGCGACGTAGGGTCGCATGTCTTCAGCGCCGAGTGAGCAGTTGACACCAACCGAAAGCGGCTTGGCGTGTTCGACTGAGCGCCAGAACGCATCGACGGTTTGTCCAGAGAGCGTACGACCCGAAGCGTCGGTGATCGCCACCGAGATCATGATCGGTAGATCGGTCCCGAGTTGCCCTTGGGCGCGCTCGAGAGCGACCAACGCGGCTTTGGCGTTGAGCGTGTCGAAAATCGTCTCGACCAACAAGATGTCGCTACCGCCTTCGATCAAGCCGCGGGCTTGTTCCTCGTAGGCGTCGCAGAGGGTGTCGAAATCGATGGCTCGGAAGGCCGGATCGTCGACTTTGGGAGACAGGGAGAGCGTCTTCGAGGTCGGGCCGAGGGCCCCCGCTACGAAGCGGGGACGATCCGGGTTGCGAGCGGTGAACTCGTCGCAGGCCGCGCGTGCTAGACGGGCGGATTCTACGTTTAGCTCATAGGCCAGGTTTTCCGTGCCGTACTCGCCCTGGGCGACGCGGGTCGCGCTGAACGTGTTGGTCTCCAAGATGTCCGCGCCGGCTTCGAGGAACGAGCGGTGAATCGAGGTGATGATGTCCGGCCGGGTGAGCGTGAGCAGCTCGTTGTTGCCGGCAAGGGGCTTTTCGACCGAGGTGAGGCGCTCGCCGCGGAAGTCGGCTTCACCTAGTCCGTAGGACTGGATCATGGTGCCCATCGCACCGTCGAGGACGAGGATACGCCGCTCGAGGATGGCCTCCAGTCGTTGGCGCAGGTCATTCGTTCGCGGCTCCGGCAGAGTGCCGGTCGCGCAATCAGAGGTGGAGTTGCCGGGATTCGTCATCGCAAAGAGGGGGCCGAAACCCGGGCCGAGGCGTGCGCCGTCGACAAGAGCGTCATGAAGTGGGGGGGGTGGGGATCGCGGGCGGCGCGCTGAACGCGCACGCCTTCGAAACCACTGGACTCGAGCAGCTCGGCCAAGCCGGGCTCGGTGAATCCGAGGTGAGTGTGCTGCAATTTCTCGCGCACCCATTCCTCGTTGTGGGCAAGCAGGTCGAGCACAATGACTCGGCCACCCGGGACCAGGATGCGGCGCGCTTCGCGCAGGGCTCGATCGGGAGCTTCCGCATGGTGGAGCGCTTGGCTCAACACGACGACTTCGAACGAAGAGTCCTCAAGCGGAAGATCATCGAGTTCGCCTTGCACCGTCTCGATGTTGTTGAGACCGGCTCGCTTGGCGCGACTCGCAAGCTGATCGAGCATCTCGCAGCTGATATCGACGGCGGTGACACTCTTTGCGACTTCCGCGAGCATCAACGTGAGCAAACCATCGCCGATCCCGAGATCCGCGTAGCGAACGGGCGGGGCGAGCTGGAGCAAGCCGCGGGACAATCCCTCCCAGGTGCGCCCCGGCAAGACCTGCTCGCCGAAGCTGGCGGCGACGCGATCGAAATAGGAACGCGCAGCTGCTTTTTGTCGCGCCTTCACCGCCGCCAAGCTCGCCAGGTCGGCCTGAAACTCAGGGGTGTTGGCCGCCTCGGAGACGATCCCACGGGCCAGGTCGGCTGCCGGCCCGGCGGCGAGCGAATAGAGCGCCCGCCGGCCGAGCTTGCGGTCGGTGACCAGACCGACTTCTCGAAGCAGGGAAAGGTGAGCTGAGCAGCGACTCTGGGCGCAGTTGAGAATCTCGACCAGCTCGCCGACCGACAACTCTCCCGTGAGCAGGAGATTGAGCAGGCGCAAGCGGGTCTCGTCGCCCAGGGCCTTCATCAGGCGAGAGGTTGTGGCTAATTCCACCATCTGATCTAGATTAGTGGATGGATCGCCTTGGGGGAGGCCTAGACGGGGAGAAAGAGCCCTTCAGGCTGCCTGAACGGCAAGCAGGCGCCAAAAAGTGCGCGTAAACCCTAGATTACGACTCGGATGTCGGGATGCTCCGCCAGTCCCTGGAAGATCGCCCGACGCTGCTCGTGGCTCGATACCACCAGCTCTAGGGAGAGCGAGCGATAGCGCCCCCCCGCGCTCTCGTTGCCCGGGCGGAGCTCGAAATCCAGCTCGCCCACAACCTCCACGACGGCTTGGCGGATGGCTTCCTCGTCCTCCCCGATCAGGCGGTAGGCCCAGATTGCCGGGTAGTGGATCTGTGGCTCGCGGTTTCCGAAGGTCGATTCCACCCCCCGAGGCTAGCACCGCTGGCCCCGGCCTTCACGGGTTCGCGCGGCTCAAGGGGGCTCTCAGCTTCGAATCCAGCCGGAGCCGCCCTTTTCTTCAGTTCGATTTTGGCTCGAGCCTCAGGTTGGCCGATGTCCCGGCACGACCTCGTCTGCCGTCCACCTCTGGCCGGCGCCCCTAACTGACCACGCCGGAACATGAAGCCCGCCCTCCTTCCGCTCGGATTCGCCGCCCTGATCGCGGCCTCTTGCTCGAGCTCCAAGCCCGCAACGACCGCCGAAACCACCGGGGATCTTTCCACGTTGGAAGTCCAGGCCAGCACCCCGGTTCGACTCGCCGAGTCGGGTGCCAGCTTGGGCGAGTTCAAGGTGATGACCAGCATGCTCGAGCAATCGAGCTACTTCTCGAGCCTGTTCTCGGGTGCTCCGTTCACCATCCTTGCAACGAGCGACACCAGCCTCACCGAGATGAGCCCGGACCTGCTGCGGCAGGTGACGGATCCCACTCAATTGGACTCGGTCATGGGCTTCCACGTGCTGCCCGGGAAGCTCACCGCGCACCAACTCTCCAAGTTCACACGTCTCGAGACCCTCGGTGGCCAGCGGCTGCACGTTTCGACCTGGAACGGAACCGTCGAGATTTCTGGATCAGGCAGCCAAGCGCTGGGCCTTGCGCCGGCGCGAGTGGTCAAGCCCGACCTTCTGGTGGGCGACGGGATCCTTCACATCCTCGACGGCTTTGCGCTGCCTTCGACGCAGACGATCGGCGAGATCGTCCGAAGCTCGGACTCCCTGCTCCAGCTCCGCATGGCGGCGGAGTTCGCGGATGTCATGGGACTGCTCGAAAGCGAAGGGCCGCTGACGGTGTTTGCACCGACCGAGCAGGCCTTCGCCGCACTCGACGACGAGACTCGCGAGCGCTTGCTCGATCCGGCTCATCGCGCCGAGTTGCTCGAGCTTCTGCAGGGCCACGTCCTGCCTGGCCGCCTGTACTCGGATCAGTTCCACACCGGAACCATGATGGGTTTTGGCGAGACCGGCCTTGAGTTCACTTGGAGCTCGAGCGGGTTCTTCGTCGAGGGCGCGCGCATCGTCCACACGGACGTTGAGGCCACCAACGGTGTGGTTCACCTGATCGACCGTCTGCTGGTCGACTGAACGCAAGCCGCCCGAGCCACGAGCTCAAGCTGAGAAGCCCGAGCGGCCCGCACTCCCCTCTGGAGTGCGGGCCGCTCGGGCTTTTCGGCGTTCGATGGTGAGAGCCCAAGGTGCGGGTATCGCTTCGTGGCCCGAAATGTTCGAATCTCTCCGGGCCGGCTTGTCTCTTGATTTCAAGTGGGCTCAAGAAAGCTCCGCTGCGTTCATGACGCGGCCTCGTTCTGCGCCTATTTCAGGTCACCCTCCACTTTCGTGCCGACCCTTCCTTTCCAAAGCAACCCGTTCGACAACAGCTACGCCCGGCTGCCCGAGCGTTGCTTCGCTCGTCTGGAGCCGACCCCGGTCCGCGAACCGGAGTGGATCGCCTTCAACGAGCCGCTGGCCCGCGAGCTCGGGCTTGATCCGGCCGAACTGTCCGGCGACGAGGGACTGGCGGTCTTTGCCGGCAATCGAGTCCCCGGTGGCGCCGAGCCCCTGGCCCAGGCCTACGCCGGCCACCAGTTCGGACATTTCGTTCCCCAGCTCGGCGATGGCCGGGCCCTGCTGATCGGCGAACTGGTGGACCCGGCTGGCCGTAGACGGGATCTGCAGCTGAAAGGCAGTGGCCCGACTCCGTTTTCGCGGTCGGGCGACGGGCGAGCGTGGGTCGGACCCGTGATTCGCGAATACCTGGTCGGCGAAGCGATGGCCGCGCTTGGGGTACCGACCACGCGCGCCCTCGCCGCGGTCACCACCGGCGAACCGGTTTACCGGGAGCAGCCTCGGCCGGGCGCGATCCTCACGCGCGTGGGCGCCAGCCATCTGCGGGTCGGCACGTTCCAGTTCTTCGCGGCGCGAGGCGATCGCGAAGCGCTCGGCGAACTCGTGGCTTACGCGTGCGAGCGCCATCATCCGGGCGCCACCGGTGCGCTCGGGCTGCTCGACGCGGTCGCTTCAGCGCAGGCCGAGCTGGCCGCCGCTTGGATGTCGATCGGGTTTGTTCACGGCGTACTCAACACCGACAACACGACGATCAGCGGTGAGACGATCGATTACGGTCCGTGCGCGTTCCTGGACGACTACCAGCCGGCGCAGGTTTATTCCTCGATCGATGTCCGGGGACGCTACGCCTACGGGAATCAACCGCGCATCCTGTTGTGGAATTTGGCGCAGCTCGCCACGGCCTTACTGCCCTTGATCGACGAGGACGCCGGGCGCGCCGCCTCGCGGGCGGAGGAGGTGCTCGGGCAATTCCCCGAGCGCTACGAAGCTGCCTGGTTGGAGCGGTTCCGGCGCAAGCTCGGTTTGCTCGAGCCCCGCGAAGGAGATCGCGAGCTGATCGAGTCCCTGCTCGATTCGATGACCAAGGCACAAGCGGACTTCACCCGGACGTTCCGCGGCCTCTCGGAGGGGACGGCGGTCGCCGAATTCAAAGAGCCCTCCGGGTTTCTCGCCTTTGAGCAGGCTTGGGTTTCTCGCTTGGCCGAAGAAGGCGCCACCCGCGAGTCCCGCCGCTCGCACCTGGACAGGGTCAACCCGGCGCTCCACCCGCGCAATCACCGGGTGGAAGAAGCCATCGAAGCCGCCGTCACCGGTGACTTCGAGCCTTTTCGGCGTCTTCACCGGGCCTTGAACACGCCCTTCGAGCTATCCCAGGCCGACGCTGAGCTGGCGCTTGCCCCGCGCGAAGAGCAGCTCGTTCACGAGACCTTCTGTGGAACCTGAGCGCGGGGCGAGCGGCTCCATCTTGCTGGGCAGCGACTAAGTCAAGCGGCGCAAGCGCTTCGCGAACCGCTTTCCGATCGAGACCTCGCTTTTCTCAATCTCTGTCTTCTTGTCCGAAGTCTCCGGGGAGTGGGGGACCTGCCGGGGCGGGCCTCCAAACCGGCGGCGGACAGGCAAGTCAGGATTTGCAGGCGAGCTGCTGCCTAAGGCCCCCGAACGGGGCAGCCTGGAACAGCGCAGATCAGAGCGGCGCGGCTTAGAAGGGGGCAGAACCCTGAAATCGCCGGAGGGCGTTTCCCAAAAACCGCCGGCCGTTGCGCCGGCTCCACGCTGGGGCCTCTGCGGGCCGTCCCCGGCTCGCGAATCCCAAGCAGCTCTCCAGCGGGCCGGTACCGTGGGGCGCGTCCGTTCGATCCACTTCCCGCAGCCCTCCTCTCGACGACCCCGATGATCGCCCTCGCTGCTTGGTTGCTGCTCTGTCCGACCTGGCCGGCGGCCCCCTTGGCCGTCCTCCCCATTCCGGAGACACCTACAAGGTGGGCCGGTCCATCCCAGGAGGATGAGGAAGCTGCCCGCCTTGTGGCCGGCTTGGCCGAGCGGGGCCTGCATGCCGAGGTGGTTCGCGAAGCCCGCGAGTTCCTCCTAAGGCATGCGGCGAGCTCAAGGGCCGAGGGAGTTCGCTACCGGCTCGCCGAGGCGCTGTTTCAGTTGGGGCGTCACGGGGAAGCCCGAGCTGAATTCGGCGCCCTGGCGAAGAGCCCGCGTTTTGAGCTGGCCGGGGAGGTGCAATACCGGCTCGGTGAGTGCGCGCTCGCGCTTGGGGACACCGAGGGCGCGGTGGTTTCTTTGCGCCGAGCCGCAGCCGGGCCAGCGACCTACCTCCACGCACCCGCTCGATTCCTGCTGGCTGAAGCGCTGCTTGAAAGCGGCGAACCGAGTCAGGCCCGTGCGGCCTACTTGGAGCTGCTCGAGCGCGACGACGCCGAAGAGTTCGAAGCCGACGCGCGCTACGCCTTGGTGTGGTGCGCGAAGGACCTGCGAGCCCCAGAGGAGATCGTTGAGCGAGCGGAGCAGTTCTTGCGCATCCATGCGGACGATCCGCGCGGCGCAGAGTTGATGCTGCTCGCGGGCGAGACTCTGTTTGGTTTGGGCCGTACCGAGCAGGCCCTGGATCAGTTCGGGCGGGTGCCTGACGGCGAACATCGCGGCGCTGCCCAGCGCGGCCGCGGCGCCGCCCTGTTTGCGCTCGGGCGCTACGAGCAGGCAGCTCAAGTCCTCGATCAGGCAACCGGCCTGCGCGAAGACGCTCAATGGCGCGAAGACCTCTTGCAGCGCGCAGCGCTGGCTCACTTGCGCGCGGGTGCACCCGGCAAGGCGCTCGAGCGCTTCGACGCGATCGAGGCGGAGGTGACCGCCGAGCGTCGAGCGTGGATTGGACTCGCAGCCAGTGCAGCGCGCGATCACGGGCGTGCGGTCCGCGAACTTCGAACCGCGCTCGAGGGTTCGCTGGACGCTGGCCTAGAGCGCGAGGCTCGATTGGTGCTGGCCGAGTCCGTGGCGGCCACCGGCGACGCGCGGGCTGCTGCGAAGAGTTTTGCTGCGGCGGGCGGGGACTACGGTCTGCACGCGGCTGCGATCGCCGCCGCCGAGGCCGGCGATCTCGAAGGGGCCTTGAGTCTGGCTGAGCGCCAGCTCAGCGAGTTCCCGGAGTCGACCTACGCCGACACGATGCGAACCACGCGCGCGGAGTGCCTCTTTCAGTTGGGTCGCTTCGAACTGGCCGACTCGGCCTTCGCTGAATTGCTCGATCGACACGGCGCAACGCTCGCTGCGGAAGCCTCCGACGCGGCTCGTTTGCGCCGCGCCTGGTGCCGTTGGCGCATGGAGGATCTTCCCGCCGCCGAGCAGGCCTTCGCGGTCTACGCGGACGGCGGGCTCGATCAAGCCCAGCGCGAGCAAGCTCGCCTGCTGGCCGCCGAGTGTTGCGAACGCACCGGGCGAAATTCGCAAGCCGCTGCCCACCTGCGCAAATTCCTCCAGCACGCCGGAGGTCACCCGCGGCGCGTAGAGGCTTGGGCGAGACTGGCGCGTGCGACGGGCGGCGAGGAGCAATCCAAGGCCTACGCGAGCCTGCTCGAAGAGAGCGAGCCGGGGGTGTATGGCGCCGAGGCGCACCTTCACCTTGCCGAACAGGACCGGATCGGAGGTCGGCTCGAGTCCGCACTTGCGCATTACGAGGCGTCGGAAGGCGCGGGCTTCCGCGCCGCGGCCGAATGGGGCTCTGCGTGGTGTGAGCTGGAACTGGGGCGCGTGGATCGCGCCAAGCAACGCCTGGCTCCGCTCTTTGCTCGCGACGACGTCGACCCGGCCTGGCGCGCAGCCGCGGCCGAACTCGGTGTGTGGATCGAAACGGCTCGGGGAGACGCCGAGGCAAGTCGAGCGGCCTTGGTCGCGTTCGCGGAGACCCAGCCAGATGGCCCGCGAATGCTCGCGGCCGCCCAGCGGGCAGCGGGCGTTCTCGATCCGGCCCTCGCCGCGGGGTTGTTCGATGAGCTAGCTGTGCGTTTTCCGGATGCGCAGGTCGGCCTGCGCGTGGAGGAGGTCTTTGCGCTCTTGGAAGCTGGCGAGACCGACCGGGCCGAGCGGCTCCTGGCGCGCTTCGACAAGGGCGCATTCGTTCGAGACGACGTCCGCGAAGCCGCGTTTTTCGTCGGCGAATCCCGGTTTGAATCAGGCGAGCTCCAGGCTGCAGCGAGCTGCTATTCCATCGCGCTCGGCGATCCGGTGGTGGCGGACGAGCTGCGCGAGCGAGCCCTGTACAAGGCCACTTTCACCGGCTTGGCGCTGGAAGACTGGGCCGCGACGGCCGGCAGCGCGCGCCTGCTCCTGACAGAATTTCCAGGGAGTTCGTTCGGCGGAGAAGTCGCGTTCTTGCTGGGCGAGGCCGAGTATCGTCTCGGGCGCTTCGAGGCGGCCGCTGAGGTGTTGAGCGCGGTGCGCCGGGATCATCCTCAGCACGCGGTGCTTCCCAAAGTCTTGTTTCGGCTTGGGCTTGCGCATGCGCGCAACGAGCAGTGGAAGGGTGCCGTCGAGGCGCTCGAAGCCCTGACCCGCAGCGCTCCGGAATTTCCCGGATTGGCTGAGGCCGACCTGGAACGCGGATTCGCGTTGGCCGAGTTGGGGCGCGATCGCGACGCTAGGGCGGCTTTGGCCCAGGTCGGCGAGCGGACCCGCGGCGAACTGTACGCCCGCGCCCAACTGGCGCTCGGCGATCTGGACCGCGCTTCCGGCGACCTCGACGCGGCGTTGGCTGGTTATCTCAAGGTTTCGGTGCTATTCGAAGGCATTGAGCACGGCGCCGACGGCACGTTCCGCGCTGCGGGCATCCTTGAGCTTCAAGAGCAATTCGAGGTGGCCGAAGCGCGCTACCGAGAAATCCTCGATGTCTACCCAGGTAGCCCTTTCGCGCCACGCGCCAAGCAGCGTCTGGACGCGCTGTCCCGCCGTTAACGCAACTCGCAATTCCACGCACACCTCTTCAGACTCCGTTCCTCCCTGTCTTTCATGTCCTGGTTGTTTTCTTCTTGGATCGCGGTGGCTCAAGCCGGCGATGCAGTCACGGAGCCGACGCTCGACTCGGTGTTCGAGCTCGCCCGACGAGGTGGCTTCGCGATGATCCCGATCGCGCTGTGTTCCGTGGTGGGCCTGGCCTACGTGGTGGAGCGCGTAGTCAACTTGCGCGCCGGAGCGCTTGGATCGAACAAACTCGCGAAGAGCGTGGTCGATGAATTGCGGTCTGGCGGGCCGAGCTCAGCCCTTGCGCGCTGCGAATCCAAACCCACCAGCTTGACCCGTATACTCGCCGTGGGCTTGCGCCGCGCAGGCGAGCCCTATCTCGATCGCGACCAAGCGGTGGGCGACGCGGCCTCAACCGAAATGCGCCGGCTTTCGGCCAACTTACGGCCGTTGCTGATCGTGTGGTTGATCGCGCCGTTGCTCGGCTTGCTTGGAACGGTATGGGGCATGATTCGTTCGTTCGGGGAAATTGCCACCCAATCCGGTCTCGGCAAGCCCGAATTGCTCGCCGGTGGGATCTATCAGGCGTTGACCACGACGGCCGCGGGGCTAGCCGTCGCGATTCCCGCCATCGTCGCTTACCACTGGCTCAAGGGGCGCATCGAGCGGTTCGCACGGCGCGTGGAAGATGCCCAGCGCGACGTGGAAGAAGCTCTGCTTGCCGACCGTACGGCCTGATCCGGCCTTACCCATGCGCTGCGAAGACCCTGAAGCCGTCGATGATCAGAGCTTGAACCTGGCTCCGATGATTGACGTCGTGTTCCTGCTCTTGATCTTCTTTATGGTCGCGACCACGTTCGCGACGATGGAAGAACGTGTGGATTTGGATCTGCCCCAGGCCGAATCCGGCACCCAATCTGCCGAATCTCCCGACGAACTGGTGCTGGACGTAACCGAGGCTGGCCAAGTCTTCGTCGAGGGTCGCGCGATGAGTGACGATGAACTGGCTGATCTGATGCAGCGCACGGCGCGCCGCAATCCCTCGACGCCGGTAACCGTGCGGGGCGATCGCACGACCGATTACGGCCGAATTGTTCAAGTGCTCGACCTAGCGCGCGTTGCTGGGCTCGAGAACGCAGGCCTCTCCACCCGCGAAGGCTGATTCCGATGCGCGCCAGCTGGGGCAAGGATCTGATTCTCGTCGTTGCCCTGGTGGCGGCCGGATTCGTACTGGCCTGGGCGCGTTTTCGTCCGTACCTGGGGGACGAGGGCTTTTACTCCGATGGGACGCGCGTGGTCGACGTAGCGCGGGCCGATGAATTGCGTTATGCGATTTGGCAGGCGCCCGAACCACTGCACGGGGAGGTGAACAGCGCCGGGCTCGAGGGGCGCTCGACTCGCTCGGTCGACGGGCGATGGTTGGTGTTCGCCGCGGGCGAACGCGGGGTTTCTGCGGATCTGTTCCGCGCCCGGTTCGCGGGCGGCGCGTGGGTCGATGTCGAGGCGTTGACCGGCCTCAATTCACCCTTCGACGAGGTCGCGCCGCACTTTGCGGACGGCGAGCTGTTGTTTTCCTCCAACCGACCCGGCGGAGCCGGGGGGCTGGACCTCTACCGGGTTCCGTTCGATGGCGAGCGCTTCGGGGAGGCCGAGCGTCTAGACGGTTCGCTGCACAGCGAGTGGGACGAAACCGATCCCGCCCGAGGACCAGACGGGCAGCTGGCGTTTGCTTCCAATCGCGGCGAGGCAGCCGATGCGCGCCGGCGGGCCAGCGATCACGACCTGTTCCTCGCTTCGCCCACGCCCAGCGGCAAGCTGTTCGTCGAACCCCTCGGTGCGCTCAATTCACCGTTCGAGGACCGCGATCCGGTGTTCGGACTCGACGGGCGCGCACTTTTGTTCGCTTCCGATCGAGAGGGGGGAGAAGGCGGGTACGACCTGTACCGGTCCGGGCTTGGCCGCGAAGGATGGACTCAACCGCGCCCCCTGGAAGGACTCTGTTCGCCGCTCGATGAGCGTGCTCCAGACCCGGAGCCAGATGGCTTCGAACTCCGCTTCGTGCGCTCCGGCGGCGGGGAAGCGGACCTTTTTGCAGCCGAGTCTCTCGAGTTGTTTCATCAGCCCGGTCGACCGATCGGCTGGCGCGAAATTTCACTGCTGATCGCCCTGTTTCTTCTGGCGTTTCTCGCCTGGGCAGCTCGGCACTGGCGAGCGATGGACGTTCTGTTCCGGTGCTACTTGGTCTCGCTGCTGGTGCACCTGCTGATCGCTATGTTGCTCCAGCGCGTTCATCCCAAGCCAAGCGAAGTGGTGCCAGAGCAAGGCCCGACGCGGCTGCGGGTGAGGTTGATGGAGTCTCCGGAGAATCTCGCGGCCCGCGCCGAACGGGGTGGAGCCTTGGAGGTCACGCGCGCGGCCCGTGCTTCGGCGTTCAAGGAAAGTGCGCCGGTCGGCGAGCTTCCCGAGGCGCCGCGCGCGCAAGCGACGGTCGTGGAACCCGTTCCATCCGAGTCCTTCGAGCTCGCGGCGCGTGAACGCGCGGGCGCAGCCGAGTTGCCGGCGCCCGGGCTGGTGCAGAGCTCTACGCCGGCTCGCGAAGCGCTGCGAAGCACGGCGCCCATGGGCCTCGCGGCACCGGACGAGTCGTTTCACCGGCCCAGCGAAGACGTCGTGCGCTTCGATCCTCTGGAGGCCCGGCGCTGGGAGGTTGGGCGGACGGGTTCTGACGACCAGGCCGCGCCCCCCGCGCAGGCGGTCACCCAGCCCAGCTTCGCGCCACCCGCCAAGACCCAGCTCGCCGTTCCTGCAGCGCCTCGAATTCAGCGCGAACAGCGGGACGATTCCAGGGGAGAGTCGGCTTCGGTTGGCGCGGCTCCGGAATGGACTTCGGTGGCGGAACGATCCGCCGAGGAAACCCCTCGGGCTGCCCGCAGCCTGGAGGCTCCGGCCGGGCCGCAGCGGACTTTGCCCGGAAGCACGGGGGCGGCCGATCCGGGGGTTGCCCAGCTCGACGTGCGCGCCCGGCAATTCCAGCGGTCCGCCCCCTCTAGCCCCACTTCTTCGCCCGCAACCGCTCCGGCGGCAGGTGTTCCATTGGCGCGCTCCGGGGAACCTACCTCGGAGCTGCAACCCGGCGTCTTCAACCTCTCCGGGCGCTCCCAGCAGAACCGCGAGAGCCAAGCCGGTGCGGACTCGCTGCTCGAGCCGGTGAGTTTTGACCTCCGGCGCGGCTCTTCCCGATCGCTCGACATTGCCTTGGTTGCCCCCGATCCAGAAGCTGGAGCCGAGCCCGCTTCCAGCCAGGCCTCAGGCCAGGAGCTCCAAACGACCGATTCGGCAGACACCTTGCTGCAGTCCGCACGTCAGTTCTCGCGCCCGGCTCTGGGCGGGAGCGATCGAGACGCGCTCGCCGCACCGCAGGCTCCGAGCGTCTTCCACGCGAATCCCGTACCTACCAGCGGAAGCGAGCCCGGGCCCGAGCCGATTCCGCTGGTCGCTCGCGCAGCGCCCGACTCGGCTGCTCCGGAGGCGCCCATGGAGCTGGGCGCAGTGCCAGAAGCACCGATGGCGGACAACACCCCGCAGTCGTTTTCCGGCCGCCGCGGTCCGCAAAAATTGCGCGCCCTCGAAGAGCTCGGCGGGTCGACCGAGACCGAATTTGCCGTGGCTCGCGGGCTCGCTTATCTCTCGGAGACCCAAGCCGAAGACGGTTACTGGGGCAGCCCGACCGACGATCATGACAAGTACGGGTTCGTCGCCGTTGGCAAGACGGCCCTGGTCACCCTGGCCTACCTTGGCGCCGGGCACACGCCCGAGTCGGGCAGCGAGCATTCCGCTGTTGTCGAACGCGCGATCCGCTTCTTGCTCGCCGTTCAGGGACCTGAGTCGGGCCACTTCGGCGACACCAGTTCCTACTCCCACGCCATCGCGACCTATGCGCTTGCCGAGGCTTTTGCGATGGAGCCCAACGAACGTCTCCGCGGTCCGCTCCAGCGTGCCATCGCGCACATCCTCGAGAACCAAACCAAAAGCGGGGACCGCACTCGGCGCGGTGGCTGGGGGTATTACCGCCCGGCCGGCCGCCATGTGGACGAGTATCCGCGGACTTCGATCACCGCCTGGCAGGTCATGGCGCTCGAGTCCGCTCGCTTGGGCGGTCTTGAGGTTCGCGAAGACGCCCTCGCTCAAGCTCGGTCGTTCCTTCAGAGCGCCTGGGATCCGCGCGAAGGCTACTATCGCTATAGCCACGATCCCCAGCGTTTGCGTTCAGGGTGGCCAACCCTTCCCGGCTCTACCCCTGCTGCGATGTTCGCCTTGTCTGTGCTTGGCGAGGACCTTTCGAGCCCGAAATTTGCTGCGGCACGCAGTTTTCTCCTCGAGCGCATGCCGACCGATTTCCTTCGTGCAAGCGATGACGCGTTTGTCGAGAACGCCGGCGGCAACCTGTACTTCGTCTACTACGGGAGCCTGGCCATGCTGCGATCGAGCGAACGCGACTGGCAGCGTTGGAACGCCGCGCTGCAGGGTTTTCTGCTGCCCTCCCAGAACGACAACGGTTCCTGGGCTCCGATTTCGGTTTACGCCCGCGACTACGCCGGGGATGACCCAGACGATCTCTCGTACACCACGGCGATGGCCGTCTTGTGCCTCGAGGTTTACTACCGCTACCTGACGCCGCTTCTGGAGCGCTGACTCCGCACCGGTGGCCGGTTGTTGAGAGGCCAAGCAGGCCGCCGGCCGCGCCGGAGAAACCTAGAACGGCTCATGGACCCGCTGACAAGACGAGCGGTCCTGCAGACTGCCGGCTAACGGATACAGCCACTCGAAGATGTGTGCACCACGCGCCTAGCAGGTTTTGACGACGCGTTCGCCCGCGGGGGGTCAGCTGCCCTGGCGGCCTTCCACCGCAGCCAGGAGCGTGGCGACCCCGAGGATCAGCCGGCGATCGACTTTGGAGTGATCTTGCACTTCGACGTCGAGCCGATAGATGACCGGATTGAAGCGCTGGCTGATGGTGGCGCCGCCTTCGAGCTCGAACGACTGAGGAATCAAGTTGCTGAGGAAGCGGCGCAGCGTAGCCATCATCATGTTGTCCTCCTCAAGCTTGTCGATCACCTGATCTTCCGCGTCGAGAACCTCCCAGGAGTCGCGCAGGATCGACTTGAGGCCCTTGCGCCGCGCAGCACCGACCTTTTGGCCGGTGGTTCCATCGACGATGTCGTAGGACGCGGAAAAATCGATGGCTTGGCGGGCCTGAATCGTGAGCAGCGGCTTCGTCTTTTCTTCGTCTTCGAAGATCCGAATGTCCTCTTTCAGCCTGAAGGCTCTTTGCGAGCAGAAGCCGATCAACTGTTCTTCTTCGTCGAGGATGCGGAAGCTGGCGCCAAGAACCTGGAGCAGCTTGCGGCGAAGGGTATAGCGGGTCGCTGTGAAGGCGGCGGGGGTCGATTCGGTCACCGGAGAGCGAGAAATGTGGGTAGGGGCTACGCACTAGCGCGGCAAGGGCAGGGTCTTCAGCCCGGAGCGGCTCGCCAGAGGATAGACGGTCCGTCCGCCTTCTTCGCTCCGCCCCCCGATAGGGATTCCCCGGCGCTCGTCCTCCCTAGAGGAGCTCGGTCCCCACGGCGTTGCTGACCATGCGCACCGGGGCGTTCACATCGAAAACGTCGACGACGCAGTAGGCGTGGTGCAGGACGATGCCGGACATCTGAGGTCCGAGGCCCTCGGGCCATTGGAAGATAGCCTCGGCGCGTCCCTCGGCGTCCAGGAAGCCACAGCCGTTCACGAGCGGTGCGCCAGGCACGCACAGAAGCGAATAGAGGAAATACGCGTCCTGAGTGAGTGGGAGTGTGTCGCCGTTTTCTAGCAGCAAGCCAGGATCGGTGCCGCTGGTCGATCCGAGTAGGAAGTAGAACTGGCCGGCCTCGTCTTCTCCTGCGTCCAATTGCAGGCGTACGTCGCCGCCAAGGGCAACCTCGACGGCGGGAGCCGACGGGTAGAGGGCGAAGCAGCCGGCGCCAGTGGCCATCTGGAGCGCAGCCTGGGCATCGACCAGGCCGAATCCGGAGACATCGTCGGGTGCCGTGGCCTGACTGGCGGTCGAGCGCAGGATTAGGTCGACCTCGTCAGCGGTCAAATGGGGAGCGGCTTCGAGGATCAGGGCGGCCGCGCCTACGACAGCAGGGGTGGCGAAGCTGGTGCCGTTGCGGACCGAGTAGTTGCTGGTGCCCTCGCCGAACAACTCGTCATCGTCGACCTGGAAGCTGGTCACGACGGGGATACCGGTGGCCGTGTTCGAGACGATGGCGACGCCGGGTGCGACCAGATCGGGTTTGCGCAGGCCGTCAACCCGCGGGCCGAGACCGGAGAAATTGGCGAGGGAGTCAAAGACTGCGCCGCTGGCCACTTGGGGATTGCCTTCCACGTCGACCCAGCCAGTCTTGCTGGTCCAGGCGCCGATGGTCACGGCCAGATCGGCGAGGCCGGGCTCCAGCAGGGTGCTGGTCGAGTCGGGCGGATTGAAGGCCCCAAAGCCGACAGTGCGGTAGATGTGAAATTCAACGGGGTCGCCGTCGGTCGCCGTATTCGTGAGCGTCAGGTCGAAAACCCGAATGGCGCCTGGTTCGAGCGAGGTGCTCAGCGAGTAGTTTTTTGCCTCGGTGTCGCGCGGAGACGTCGCGTAGTAGTTCTCCACGAATTCCTCGTCGGCTTCCAAGTTCGTCACCTCAAGCAGTGCGTTGTCGGTCGTCGGGTCGGAGTCGTGCCAGATAACTTGGAGAGACTGGGGCGTGTCGTAGTCTTCGGCGAACAGGTTCTGGATGCCGTAGCGCAGCATGGGAGTGCTCTCGCCGGGGCCCAGCGTGAACCTCGCATGCCCAAAAGTGGACTGCTCGTTACCCGCCGCGGCGAACACTAAGACCCCTTCCGTGCGGGCGTGGTCGACCGCCTGGCAGAGCGGGCTCGAGCCATCGAGGAACGGGCTGCTGAGGCCGATGCTCAAGTTGAAGATGCGCAAGTCGAGCTCTACGGCGCGCATCAGTGCCAAGATGACGCTGTCGACGTGGTGGAAGCCGCTCGAGTCGTCGAGGGTCTTGTACAGGTGCAAGTTGGCATCGAACGCCGCGCCGCCGTACCTGCCGGCCGAGTAAAACCCGCTGGACGCCGCGACCCCGAGCACGTGGGTGCCGTGGCCGGGCTGAGGACCGAAGACGTCGGGGCTCCAGTCGAGGGGCGAGGTCCCTGTGGTGATGTCGTAGGCCTCGGCCGCGGGGCCGATGTCGAGCAAACTGGTGTCGAAGCCTGTATCTGCGAAGCCGATCGAAACTCCCAGGCCGCTGCGCGGAAAGACGCACTCGCCGTCTTGGATCTGGTCGATCTTCAACATCGCGGTTGACGTGTCGTTCGCCCCGCGGGCCGCGGACTCGGCGCTGGCCAGGTCCAAGCAGCGCGGATCGGCGGCCAGCCAAGCCAACTCGCCGTGGGGAACGTCCGCCAGGTGGAAGCCAAGCGGGTGGCGGCCGGGAACCGGGGGGATGTAGACGCCCGGAACGAGCGCGATCCCGCGCGCGGCCAGTTCGGTCGCGTCGGTGGGCCCGAGCGGGCCGTTGGTATAGAGCGCGACAACGGCCCGGTCCAGGTGCTCCGGCGCTAGGTGGAGCTCCTCGCAGCACGGCGCCTGCTCGGCCACCGGGAGCTCCGCGACCCACTGCTCGAGAGCGACGTGGCGCGCCAGAGGTCCGGGAACGGCGCCGTCCCCCGCGTGAGCGGGCAGGCTCGATAGCAACAGCCAGACCGATCCCGCAATCATCGAGGCGTTGGGTCGCGCAAGCAGGTGTCGCGTAGACGGGCTTCGGTGGAGCGGAGGGGTTGAAGGCATGGGTCCTTTCGGAGGGGACCCTGCAGGAGGGCACCGATACGGTCTTTCCGGGGAATTCGGAACTCTCAAAGGTACTGGACGAACTTGGGGTCCGGCGAGTTCCCGGCCGGGATTCGAGAAGCAGGGAGCCGGAGAGCGCCTCGGACCGTCCTACCTCGCCGTCCGGCGAATAGACTGCGCCTTCCCGCCACCTTCAAGGCTCCTCGAAATGTTTCCGACTCGCCCTCTCCCTGCGCTCCTGTGTGGGTTCCTGCTTGCCTGCTCCTCGCCCGGTTCTCGGGTCGATACCCTTGTCGTGGTCTCAGACCTTGACAACCCGCCGTTCGTGCGCGTCGATGTGGCTTCCGGTCGTCCGGCGGGTCGCGATGTGGAGATGCTGAAGGAGGTCTCCGAGCGCCTGGGGGTCCAGCTCGACTGGCGGAAGATGCCCTTCGCGGAGTTGATCGACGCGGTGGAGTCCGGCGATGCGGACCTGGCTTGTGCCACGCTCGGGATTAGCTCCGAGCGAGCCGAGCGGATTCGATTCTCGCGTCCCTACTTCGAGACCGAGATCGCCGTCGTGGTCCGCGCAGGCGAAGGCCTCACGGCACCCGATCAACTGCGCACTTCGAAGGTCTACGCCGGTGCCGGGACGACCTCCCAGGCGGCGGTCCTCGCCCAACTTCCAGAGGCGGCCGGCCTGTTTGAGGCCAAGGAAGCCAGCACGGCAGAGCTGTTGCTGGACGGTGTCGTCGACGCGGCGGTGATGGATGGTCCCAACGCCGATGCGTTGGTCGAGGGCTCGGAGGGCCTGCTTGAACGGCTTCCCGTAGACCTCAATCGCGAGCGCTATGCCCTGGCCGTGGACCCCAGCCAGGACGACTTGGTTCGCCGTATCGACGGGGTACTCGACGACCTGGAGCGCGAGGGGTTTCTCCTCCTGCTCGACGTGAGCCACGGGCTTGTCGAGTTCGGCACTCGCTGATTCGTCATGCTGACTCCCGCACAACTGTATGAGTTCGATCTCAAGGGCTATGTCGTGCTGCGCGGAGCGCTTGAGCCCGACTTGCTCTCGCGCCTCGATTCCGCGCTCGCCCAGCTCGAAGGCAAGGGGCCGAGCGAACTGCCCAGCCACTGCGTTCCAAGCTGGACGCCGGTTGTCAACGAGTACCGCCTAATGGGCTTGCTCGATGCGGATCCTGTCTTTGAGGAGCTGATCGATCGCGAAGAGGTGCTGAATTGGGTCGACGAGGTCGTTCCGAGGCCTTATCGGCTGGCAGAGGCTTACAGCATTACGCGCATGCGCGGCTTGGGCGTACCGCTGCACTCCCAGCCGGAAGCCAAGTACCGCATGACCCTTCAGGGACCGCGTACGCATCTCCTGAAATGCGCGGTTGCTTTGACCGACGTGGGAGCCGACGACGGTCCCATGGTGGTCTACGAAGGCTCGCACAAACTTGAGCGGCCTTGGCCGTTTGGCAGTCTGCACCCCGATTGGAAGGCGCCTGGCGTCGACCCGGTTTTCGAGGCCGCGTTCCTCTCCGAGCAGCCCGACTGCGAATTGCGCGCCTGGGAGGACATTCCCGGATACACCGAGGTTCACGTGCGCGCCGGCGACGTGATTTTGATGAGCGACGACATGTGGCACGGCGCGAAGGCCCTGAACTCGGACCTGCGCCGCCGAACCCTGTACTACTCCTACGTTCCGTATCACTACCCGAATTGGCACGGGATCAACTACAGCCCCGAGCTGCTTGCGCGCGTCAACGAGCGGCGCCGCGTTCTGCTCTCGGGGCCGTTCGTGGGCACGCGCTATGCAAACCACGACACGAGCGGGATTCCCGATGCGCTTGGCTTCCCGCAGCTACCCGACTCGACGCGCGACCCGGCACGTTTCGCGGCATTTCGCGACGATCTTGCAACGCCCGCGCCAACTCCGGCCAAAGCGCCTCAGGCCCTGAGCGACCTTTGCTCCGCGCTCTCCGGAACGGCGGATGTCCGCGGGACCTGTCTATTTTCGATTCTCGGAGAAGAGGCCGGCCGTTACGCACTGCGCGTTGCGAACGGGCAAGCCGAGTTGGTGCCCGAGTCACTCGGCGAGCCGGACACCTACGTTGAGCTAGAGGCGGCTGACTTGAATGCGATCGCCAAGGGGGAAGCCGATCCGGTTCAGCTGTTTTACGAAGGCCGCGCCAGGGCGCGCGGCGACATTCGACTTGCCATGCGGTTGGTCGACGCCTGGAACGGTTGACTCGAACAATTCGCGCGCAGCGAAGGGCGAGGAACCTCCGCTTGCTGATTCGAAGGTCCGCGTTGTAGAGCTCCTAGCTCGTGCGGACCCGGAGCTCTTCGACTAGGCAATACAGGGTCGGGACGACAAAAATCGTGACGAGGGCGACGATCATGCCGCCCAGGGAGGGGATCGCCATGGGAACCATGACATCCGATCCACGCCCGGTGGACGTGAGGACGGGAACCAGGGCCAGGATGGTTGTCGCGGTCGTCATCAGGCACGGCCGGATCCGTCGTTTGCCCGCGGCAATCACCGCTTCTCGGATGGCTTGCCGATCTTCAGGCTGTTCCTTTTCAAAGGTCTGATCGAGGTAGGTCGCCATGATCACCCCGTCGTCGGTGGCGATGCCAAACAGGGCGAGGAACCCGACCCACACCGCGACGCTCAGATTCAAGGGCTCGACCTGGAACAGTTCGCGCAGGTCGGTACCCGAGAACGAAGTGTTCAGGAACCAGTCCTGGCCATAAAGCCATAGCAAGAGGAAGCCACCTGACCAGGCCACGAGCACTGCGGAGAACACGATTCCGGTGGTGATCGCCGAGCGGAACTGAAGGTAGAGGAGCAGGAAGATGACAAACAGGGCCAAGGGCAGCACCACACGCAGTTTCGCAGCCGCGCGCTGCTGGTTCTCGTAGTTGCCCGCGAAGCGATAGGAAACGCCGGCAGGTAGCGCGTACCGACCTGTGCGGATTGCACGTGCCAGGGTCTTCTTGGCCTGTTCGACCACGTTGACCTCGGCCAGGCCAGGCTCTTTGTCAAAGAGCACGTAGGCCACCAAGAAGGTGTCTTCGCTTTTGATGTTCTGGGGACCGGGCGTGTAATCGATATCGGCCAGTTGCCCGAGCGGGACCTGGGCTCCACCCGTGGTGGGGACCAAGATGCTCTCTAGTTGCTCGATCTCGCCGCGGCGTTCGCGCTGATAGCGCACGCGGACGGGATAGCGTTCGCGCCCCTCCACGGTCGTGGTGAGTTGCTTGCCGCCGACCGCGACCTCGATGACGTCTTGCACGCGTCGAACGGAAAGTCCGTAGCGAGCGATCGCTTTGCGATCGATGTCGATTTCAAGGTACGGCTTGCCGATGACGCGGTCTGCGAACACCGTGGCCGGACGAACGCCGGGGACGTCGCGCAAGAGTTGCTCGAAGTCGAGGGCCACCTGCTCGATCGTCTCAAGATCCGGTCCATAGACCTTCACACCCATCGGAGCACGCATGCCCGTCTGCAGCATGATTCGGCGGGTTTCAATGGGCTGGAGCATCGAGGCCGTGGTCATGCCGGGGACCGTGGCGGCTTGTTCGATCTCGGCCCAGATGTCCTTGGGGCTCGCGATGTGGTCACGCCACTGCCTGAAGGGACGGCCGCTTGAGTCTTCCACGAGCTGGTTGCCTTCGTCTAAGACGAAAGCTCCTTGCTCGCTGTCGAAGCGATAGCGTCCCCGCTCACCTGCCGCATTTTGTTTGTACTCGGATTTGTACGTAATCACGGTTTCGACCATCGAGATGGGAGCGGGGTCGAGCGCCGATTCGGCTCGTCCAATCTTGCCCACGACTTGCTCAACTTCGGGGATCGAGCGAATCAGTTGGTCTTGTTGCTGCAGCAGATCGAAGGACTCACCGATCGAGGCGTGCGCCATCGTGACCGGCATTAAGAGGAAGGAGCCTTCGTCGAGACGTGGCATGAACTCCTTCCCGAGCCCCGGGAACGCGTGTGCAGTGCGCGCCCAGGGCTTCCAATTGCGCATGTCCTCCGGTTCGACCGCTTCGGAACCCGCGATGGACTCTGGCAGGACCGCGCGTGCCAGGTTGACGGCTCCGGCCAAGGGGGGCGCTAGGGGCCCGGCGACTCTCTCGAAGCCGAGCCACACCACGAGCCCGATCACGACCAGGCCAGCCGGCAGGCTGAGGAAGACGAGCTTGTTGGACAAGCACCAGCGCAAGAGCGGCCCGTAACACCACACAACCGCTTGAAAGAGAATCAACACGCCGGCCAGCAGCCCCAGGGTGAACAACAGGTTGGCCAGCCCGCGGCCGGGGCCGAGTGGCTCCCAGCGACCGGCTAGCACGGCGCTGGCGAAGCACGCGAGAATGAGGTTCACGGACTTCGAAACGGCGGTCCGGAGGCGCACCGGCAGCGCACCCTCGATCAGAGTCCAGATGCCGAGCGCCACCAGCGGCAGGCCGGCCCAGCCTTGCACCAGCGCCGAGGCAAGCGCACCGCCGGCGAACAGCAGGGCGGCTCGAATCCGGCGCTGGCGCTTGCCATCCTGCGCTCGAAAGCCAAGCAGGAGGTGCGCGGCCGGCGGAATCAGCACCAACGCCACGACGATGGAACCGAGCAGCGCGAACGTCTTGGTGTAGGCGAGGGGCTTGAACAGCTTGCCCTCGGCACCCTCCATGGTGAAGACCGGCAGGAAACTCACGACCGTGGTCAGAACCGCGGTCGTGACGGCGCCACTGACTTCGGTTGCACCGCGGTAGACGGATTCCAAGCGTTGCTTCGCGCTCGATCCGGGGGTGACCTGTTTGAGAATGTTCTCGGTGAGGACGATGCCCACATCCACCATGGTGCCGATTGCGATCGCGATTCCGGACAACGCAACGACGTTGGCGTCGACGCCCAGATGCTTCATAGCGATGAAGCAGATCAACACGGAGAGCGGCAAGAGCCCGGAGATGAGGGCAGCACTCCTAAGATGGCCGACCATCACGAGCACCACGATGATCGTAACCAGGGTCTCGAGCTCCAGCGCTTCGTTCAGGGTGTCGAGCGTTTCCTGGATCAGCTCCGAGCGGTCATAGAACGGCACGACAGCAAGCCGCGAATTACGGCCATCCTCGAGCACCTTGGACGGAAGCCCGGGGGTGATCTCCTCAAGCTTGCGTTTCACGCGCTGGATCACCTCAAGTGGGTTTGCGCCGTAGCGCGCCACGACGACGCCTCCCACGGCCTCCGCGCCGCCCTTGTCGAGCGCTCCCCGGCGCTGGGCCGGACCCAGCGAAACGGTTCCCACCTGGCGAAGGGTGATGGGGACATTCTCCGATACGCCGACCACCGTGTCCTCAATGTCGTCCAGGCTTTCCAGGAAGCCCAAACCGCGCACCACATATTCGGCTCGGTTGACCTCGATGGTGCGAGCGCCCACGTCGACGTTCGAGTCGCTGACGGCCTTGAAGACCCTGTCCAAAGTGACTCCGTAGGCGTGCAGGGCATCCGGGTCCACATCGATCTGATACTCCTGAACGAAGCCTCCGATCGAAGCGACTTCGGCCACACCTTCGACGCTCGACAGGGCGTAGCGCACGTACCAGTCTTGGGCGGAACGCAACTCGTGGAGATCCCAACCGCCGGTGGCAACCCCCTGTTCATCAAAGCCCTCCAGGGTGTACCAAAACACCTGTCCGAGCGGCGTGGCATCGGGGCCGAGCGCTGGCTGCACGCCTTGTGGGAGCGTGCCCGCGGGAAGGCTCCCAAGCTTCTCGAGCAGGCGGCTGCGTGACCAATAGAACTCTACGTCGTCCTCAAAGATGACGAAGATCGACGAGAAGCCAAACATCGACGAACTGCGAATGCTCTTCACGCCTGGCACACCGAGCAACGCTGCGGTCAGCGGATAGGACACCTGGTCTTCCACATCCTGGGGAGACCGGCCCTGCCAGGGCGTAAACACGATCTGTTGGTTCTCGCCGGTATCCGGAATGGCGTCGACCGGCACCGGGTCTCGCTCGAGACCGGGGAGGTTCCAGTCGAACGGAGCGACGACAGCGCCCCAGCCGAGGATCAACAGAGCGAGGAGCGACGCGAGCAATCTGTTCTCGAGGAAGAACCGAATCGCTCGATCGAGCGGACCTCTCCGGTCCGCCGAATTCAAAGACCCCGAGGCTTGAGGAGAGTCGTTCACCGCGCCTGCACTTCCTGAAGGACGGAACCACAGCGCAGCATCGAAGCTCCGAAGTATGGGTTGAGCACCTCCGTGCCCTCCTGCAGCCACGAAGCGCCGGTGTCATTGAACGCCATCGGGCAGTAGACCTCCGCCAGCGCTGCCGGACCGTCGTGGCCGAAGCCACGCACGAGGGCGAGCAGGGCACGCGACACCGGCTCGAAGGCGCTACGCAACTCCTCGATATCGCGGGCGCCCGCCGCGCTGACGAGCGATTCGGTCAGGGCACCGCGTTCCTTGCGCCACAGCTCGCGATCCTCTGATTCCAAGCCAGCCGCCGAGAGGTCTTCGAGCTGCGGGGCAAGTTCGTTCAGCGCCCGCTGCGCCGCGGCGAAGTGATCGCCCGCGAGTTGGCGTTGGGCCTCCAGGTAGGCTTGGTAGATCGGTGCCAGCGAAGCGCGGAAGCGTCTTGCCTCGGGGCTGCTCGCCGGATCTCCTTCGGCGGGCATGTCCATCATGCTCGGCCTAGCCAGGATCTGCATCGAGCTGTCGATACGGAACGCGCCGTTCGTCACAACACGTTCGCCTTCCGCGAGTCCCCCGAGCACCAGGTACTCATCTCCGGCTCGCGGACCCAACACGACTTCGCGCCCCTCAAAGGTGGGCGAAGCCGTTCCCGCGACGTCCACATAGACCACGGCGCGTTGGCCGGTGATCAAGACCGCGCTGGCCGGGATGACCAGTGGACGCTCCGAGGTATTCGGAGCCTCGGGCACCAGTCCCAGGTCCTCCGCGCGCACCAGGTCCATGCCACACACATCGCATTGCCCGGGCTCGTCCCTGACGATTTCCGGGTGCATCGGACTGACCCATTTGCCGGCCAGTTGTTGGTCGAGCACCGCGCCTCCGGCACCTAGCCGCGCGCTTGCCACGGCCCGCACAAACATGCCGGGTTTGAGCTGCCCATCTCGATTGTCCACGTTCACGCGCACCTTGGCCGTGCGCGTGCGCTCGTCCAGGTACGGATCGATCGTGGCAATTACGCCCTGTACGCGCATCCCCGGCAGCGCTTCGACTTCGACCCACACCTCTTGGCCGTGGCGCAGCCAAGCCAGATCCTGTTCATAGGCGTCCAACCGCAGCCACAGTTGGCTGAGGTCCGCGATGCGGTAGATGTGTGTTCCAGTTTGAACGTAGGCCCCTTCGTCCACCAATTTCTCGATCACGACTCCGGAGCTCGGCGAGGTGAGCTCGACGCGGTCGCTGGCGGTGCCGCGCGTTTCGATCTCCAAGACCTGCGCCTCGGTCAAACCCCAAAGCAAGAGCTTCTCGCGCGCGGAGCTGTAGGCATCGCGATTGCTCGTCGCAAGAAATTCGCTGCGTTCGCCCGCCGTGGTCTCCAGCCTCGCGGAAGCGGCGAGCAGCTCTTCCTGGGCGGTTAGAAGCTCTGGGCTGTAGAGCCACACAAGGTGATCGCCTTCGCTGACACGAACGCCGGTGTAGTCCACATACAGACGATCGATGCGACCCGGAACCCAAGCCGAGATGGTGCGGATCGCCGTCTCGTCATAGTCAACCTTGCCAACCAAGCGCACCGAGCGCGTCACGTTTCGGCGCCGAACCGGTTCAGAGGCGATTTGAGCCAGCGCCTTGGAGGCGGGCGACATGACCAGCCTGCGTGGATCTTCCTCGCCGCCGCCGGTTAGCTCGACGAGGTCCATGCTGCAGATCGGACAGACCCCAAAGTCGGGCAGCTTGATTTGGGGGTGCATCGGACAGGTCCATAGGGAGGGCTCGTGGGCTTCGTCCGTGCCGTGGGCGTGGGGTTCGCCGGATTCCGCGGTAGAGCTCGGGATGCCCCAATTCACGGAGGATCGACCGGCGACGAACAGGGCCAAGGCAACGCCGGCCAAGATCAGGACTTGATTCGTGGTTTTCATCGGGTGGGTTCCGCCGGCGTAGGGAGACTGTCGAGCAGCTGTTTGCCGCCAAGGAGTTCGTGGAGCCGCGCTTCGCCCTGCAAGTAGGCGCGGCAGGCACGCCAAAGGGACAGTTCGAACTCGAGGAGCGCGCGTTCAGAGTCGAGGAGGTCTAGGACGGTGGCGTTTCCTGACCGGTACGAGGCCGTCGTGAGCTGGAGGGCTTCGCGGGCCCTCGGTAGGAGCGAATTTTGGAACAGCTCGATGCGACGCTGGGCATCCTCGACGAAGTAGGCCTGTTCGACGATGTCGGCGTGCAGCAGGGAGCGCCCTTGGTCGAGTTGAGCGCGGGCTGCGCGCACCCGGTGCTTCGCTTCGCGCTCGGCGGCCGAAATGCTGGCGCGCCACACGGGCAAGCTCATAGAGAAGCCAACGAACAACGGATCGTTGCCGCTGCCTGGTGTCGTGGAGCTCAGCGCTTCGCCGGTTTGGATGTAGTCGACGCGAGCCGTGAAGTTCGGCCGACCCTTAAACGCCGAGAGTTGCTCGGCGCTTTCCGCGGCAGCCAGCTGTCGCTCTAGGCCGCGCAGCTTGGGGTTGGCTTCGAGCGCGATGTCCAGCAATTCGGCGGTCGCTCGGGTTTGGGTTGACGGAATCTCAAGGCGCGGCAAAGGCAGCAGCGCAGCCGACTCAAGGGGCCAGTTCATCGCATCGGCCAAGCGCGCCGAGAGCGCCGGCCTGCTGCGCTCGAGGCTTCCCAGATCGTCCTCGAGCCGACCCAGCTCAACTTGCAAGCGCAGCAAGTCCTCTTGTCCGGCGCCTCCGCGAATGCGGCCCTGGACCACGGGTTCGAGCCCTTGGACGAGCGTCAACAGCTCGCGACGGATTCCGAGCTCGCGGGCCAGGAAGGCATAGGCGTAGTAGGCCTCCTGAATGCGCCTCACGACTCCGAGTCGCGCTTGCTCGACCTGCTCCCAGGCTGCCTCGACCTGCCGGGTCGCGAGGTTCGCCTTGGCATCGAGCTCGCCCGGCCAAGGAAAGGCCTGAGACAGGCCGATGCGGCGGCGTTGCGGCCCGGTGCGTGTTTGGACCTGCTCCAGGAATTCGCCAAAGGAAAGTCGCGGGTCCGGCAGGCTCGATACCTGGACCACGCGTTCGGTGCTGGCGCGCCAATTCTCGAAGGCCGTTCGCAACTGAGCGCTGCTGTGGAGACCGAACGCCACGTAGCTTTCGAGATCGGCTACTTCGAGCAGATGGGTCTCAGCGTCCGTCAGCTGGTGAGGTCCGAGCTCGAGGGAGGGAGCTTCGGTTGCCGCGAACAGCTCGCGGGTGCGGCTGTCGATGGTGGAAACGTTGTAGCGACTCGCGCATCCGGCGAGGAGCAGTGGGGTGGCCCCTGCGAAGAGCAGCAGCCAGGAGGAAGGGTTCATCTCTCGAACGAGTCACGGTCAAAGCAGAGCAGTCCACGGCGGCCCGGAGCATCTCCACGGAGAATTCACGGCCGCCCCGTTCGAAGCTCGCCTCGCACGTGATGCAGGTTCGTCCTTCGGGAATTCGATTCCCTTGACGACACGGGAGCACCTCGCCACGGGGCGAGCGCTCGCTCAAAGCCGGAACGCCTGGGTGAAGACCGGTTGGGTCTTCCGCGCCACTTCGGGTGGCGGATCGGGAGCTCTGGCTCCCCGAGTAGCGATGGACGGCCAAACCTTGGACAATTCCGAATCGCCGCAGAGAGACTTGGGTGACTCGGGTCCTTTGGGTTCGAGGCCCATCGGCTCGCTCGGACCCTCCGGCCAGGGCAGCGAGGGCGCCGTCGCGCACGGACAGTTGCTCTCGGCCTGCTCTTGTCCGTCCGGAAAGTCGCGTTCCCCGGCCGGCGCACATCCCGTGCAGGCTGGGATTCCCGGGAGATCCCCGCAGCAGCAGCAGCTCTCGGTGCCGGCCGGCTCGAGCCCCGATTCGTTCCAGATGCTCCCCGACCACGCCAGCGGAAGCGCGAGGAGCTGCGCGACGCTGAGCAGCGCCAGCACAAGGATGGGACGGAGACGGGAGAGCATGGGGAGAAGAGCCAGCCGCAGCACGATCATCGGCCGAAGCTCGGTTTCGGTGTCCTGAATTCTCTGCCTAGGGGTCCAGGGGGCCCTCAGGAGCCCCGGCGGCGCAAGTGTATCGCCCCAAATGTGTACTCGATCACCCGCTGATCGAGCCCATCGGGGGTCGGGGCGAGAACCTTGATGGGCGGACCGAGGTGGGGGTCGACGCCCAGGTCGCAGAACGGTTCGCCCACGCGCTCGAGGCCCGAGAGGGCTACCAGATCCCGCTCGACCTCTTCGGCTGTGTGCGGCGCATCGGAGACGAAGCGCGAACCGGGGCCGAAATCGAAGGTCATCAGGGCGTGTCCACCGGGTTGCAGCACGCGACACAGTTCCGCGAAGTGCTCCGGGCGCTTGGAGCGCAGGATGCCCTCGACGACCGAGATCGAGAGCACGGCGTCGAAGCCGTTGTCCGCCAGCGGCCACGGCCCAAGGCCACCATGCACACCGCGTAGACGCTCTGCGAGGCCCAGTGCGTTCGCGTTGTGTTCGAGCTGGGCGAGCGCCCCGCGATCGACGTCGAGCACGGTCACGTCGCAGCCGGCGCGCGCCAGATAGGTAGCCACCGGGCTGTTGCCGCCACCGACATCGAGCAGCTTGGCGGGATACTCGCCTGTTCCACGCTTCAATTCGAGCAAGCAGTGCACGTTCTCCCAGTCGCGCCCGTGGTCGAGCCGCAATTCGAGACCCAGGCCGGTTAGTTCGTGAACGAGCCCGTGCAGTTCACCGCGCAGCGCAGCGGCTTCGGGAGCGTGGAATTCGTCGGCTAGCCGACGCAGCGTGCGGTTGAAGTTTGCGTTCAACGGTTGGCGTGGGGATCGTGGTGCCAGACGCCGAGTTCGCGCGGCGCAGAGCCGGTGAGATCGACGATTCGGAAATACGTGTCCTGCACGAGGTGAGCGGACAGGACCGGGCCCGGGGACCAGCGGTCGCCGGATCCGAAGCAGGCTGCGGCAAGATAAAAGTAGGGATCGAACGCGATCTCGACCAGGAAGTCCTCACAGGGCGAGGCGAGTTGGACCATCGGTCGATCGCCCTCGAGTCGCGTTGACTGCAACTGGGCGTGGCGGGGGAGTCCGGCGCGTTTCTGGGCGAAATTGCTGCGCAGGAAAGCCCGCGTCGCATCCAGGACAAGTGCACCGAGCGGGCCTTTCCAACGACGAAAGAACAATCGCTCCGAAAGGTCATGGCGCTGGGTGACGATGTCCGGCGCCGTCTTGCCTGACTGGTTGTATAGGTGGACGAGGTGCGCATCCTTCACTTGGACAATTCGCTGGTCCGCCTGCAACACGCGCAACGACAAATCCGTGTCCTCGTAGTACAGGGGGTAGCGCTCGTCGAAGAACCCGATTCGCTCGATCAGTTCGCGCCGAATGAGAAAGCCCCAGCCCGCAAACATCTCCAGATCGATGTTCTCTTCTGGCCGCCACAGGGGGAGGTAGCGGGGCGTGCGCAGCTTGTGATAGTGGCGCAAACCCCGTGCGCTGATCGCGGCCCAGGCCAATCGCGGACGATCGAGCAACCGTGGAACGATGCCGGTGGGCAGCAGGCTCTCGAGCCCCGGGTCGCCAAAGGTCAGCGGAGCCGTGGCGCCGATCGAAGGGTCCCGGTCGAGGGGTTCGAGCAGTCGCGTCAGGCAGTGCGGCTGGTACAGCACATCGGGGTTCGAGACCAGCAGCGTGCGTCCGCTGGAGTGCCCGTAGGCGAGGTTCATCCCCTTGCCGTAGCCACCGTTCTCGTCATGGAGAATCAACTGGTCGCGGCCTTCTCGCAGAGCATCGCGGACGGCTTGGACTTCGGCCTCCGGCCGGTGGGGAGAGTTGTTGTCGACGACGATGATCTCGTACTCGAGCGGCTTCCCGTCGGGTCCGGCGGCTGGATGGGCGTGGAGGCTCTCCAACGCGCCGGCGAGCACGCCGAACGAGTTGAAATTGACGATCAGGATCGAGACGTCGGTCACAGGAAGTCCATCGGACCATAGGGCCCGCGGGATAGAGGATGCGGGAGCGCCTCTCCCACCGCCAGTCGAGGGAGCCGAGAAGTGCCGCCTGCAGGAGGGCGTTGGTAGGCTGGCCCGTCGTGAAGATCTTGCACGTAGCTCCGGTGTTTTTTCCCGAGGGCCCCGGGGGCATCCAGGCCCACGTACGCGATGTGGCCCGCGCCCAGCTCGCCGCAGGCCACGAGGTTGCGATCTTGGCCGGCAGCTTGGAGGGTCGCCCGGAGCCGCTGGTGGAAGAGCAGGAGGCTGTGGGTCTGCGAGTTTTGCGGCTGTACCGGGACGATCTTCACCACGTGCATCACGCCCGCGGCCACCACCTGGAGGCCAGCCGGCTGATCGCCCAGACGTTCGACGCCGAGCGGCCGGACTTGGTCCATGTGCACTCCTGGATCGCTCTTTCAACCGATCTGGTCGCCACGGCCGAGCGGCTTGGAATCCCGGCCGTCGTCACCTTGCACGACTTCCTCGTCACCTGCCCGCGCGCCTATCGCCAGGATTCGGCGGGGGCGGCCTGCCTGCGGCGGATGGGATTCGAATCCTGCGGCCCTTGCGCTCCGCGATTTGGCTTCGAGGACGATGCCCTCGTGGAGGAGTCGATCGAACTGTTCGGTCAAAGCCTGCGGTCTGAGCTTGAGCGGGCTCGAGCGCTGGTCACGCTTTTGCCTGGAATAGCCAAGAGCCTGGTCGAGCTGGGCGGGCTTGGAGACTTGGAGCTTGAGGCGATCCCGCTCGGCTACGTTCCCCATCCGGATGTGCCCCGCGCCCCAGCTCGCGCCGGGGGCCCGGTGCGGTTCGCTACCTGGGGCCGACTCGGGGCTCACAAGGGTACCGACCTCGCGGTGCGGGCCTTTTCCGAGGCCTGCGAGGCTTTGCCGGCGGAAGCGGCCGAGCTGCACCTGTTCGGCGAGTTGCTTCCGGACTCCTACCGCCGCTCGGTCCTCCAAGCCGCGGCGGGGGCAACCGTGATCGAGCACGGAGCCTTCGAATTTGCGGACTTGGCCACCGCCGGCTTGGACGTGGCGCTGTTTCCTTCGCGGTGTCTCGAGACCTTCGGGTTCGTGATCGACGAAGCGCGCGAACTTGGGTTGCCGATGGTGCTCACCGACCTGGGGGCCTACGGCGAACGGGCTGCCGGCGACAGCTTGGTCGTGCCAGACGGGGATCAACAGGGCTGGGCTCGAGCCATGGGTCGGTTGGCGGCAGACCCGGAACTTCGTGCACGGCTTGCCGCGGCCGCGCCCCCGCCGTCGCCGACGCCCGAGATCTATGCACGACGCCTGGCCGAGGTCTACGAGCGCGCGCGGGCTGCGCCGCCACACGAACCGCAAACACCGGCGCCGAACCCAGACCGTTGGATCCGACTGCGACAGCGGTACGACGCGGGCCTGAACCCGGCGGGTGATGCTGCGCGCTAGATCGGTAATACGGTGC
>CAZUCE010000042.1:0-35586 GCA_964619265.1 uncultured Planctomycetaceae bacterium | reverse complement strand
CCAGATCGACGACTGACCGAATCACCCGAATTTACAGACGAACTGTTGCTCTATCTCGCACATCGGTCCAGCTCTGGCAACTAGAGCGGGTGTGGCTTCCAAGAACCGCGAAGCGGGTAAGCGTCGCGTGAAGCCTATCTTGTCGCGATTTACGGGTGTGGGTCAGGAAAACCAAGTAGATAGTGGCACCGGAAGCGTGGTTGGTGCGGACTGACTCTAGTCTGAAGGTGTGTTCCGGGTTGGTCGATTTGCAGGGGAATTCGGTCCTTGGCAGAGTTGCTCATTCCTTTCGGATCGTCTGAGAGCTTGGGGTTTGATTTGGTTGTCTCAGGGTGGTAGGGAGTTCAACCCTAGGGCCGACACCATGCTTCGGCGCCACTCCGGCTAGTGTGGCTGAGTTTGAGGGGAGCGCCCCTGGGCGAGTCTATCGGCCTATTGATGCCCGGCTACGAGGTGACCGGGACCTACATCGCTCAGTTGTCGGAGCTCTTCACTCGGGCTAGCAATGGAGTGGTTCTGCAAGGAGATCGAGAATTGAAATTCGCCTGAGGCATTTGATGTCGAATGAAGAGCCTTGGCGTACTGGACATCCTGACCCAGGCGTGGTCGCCCAGGCAGGTTGGTCCTGTCGAGCGGTTGGTCGGCTCAATCCGGTCGGAGTACCACGACTGCGTTATCGACTTCAGCGATCGTCATCTGCTGTGCGTGATGGGGGAGTGCTTCCGGTACGACAACGGGTCCGCAACTCATCTGGGGCAGGACAACGCATCGCCCGATGTGCGACCGGGTGGACAGCCTTCAGCAGGGTAGGCCCGGTCACGCCCTGAAGTCTGGGGTCTGTGCCTGTGCACCCACGGGGGGGCCGTTTGAAGGGCCCTTGGCTACGGTTTGAGGAGGGGCGGGCCTGGGCGAGGTGTAGGGGGATTCGCTGAATTCTCGGAGAAAGTGTGGGACGATTTGCCGGCGGTGACCTTCCTGAACCACCATGCAGAACATTGTTTCAACTCTTCTAGCAGAACGAGATTGGCTTGCGGGCTTCGCCCGGAGGCTGGTCAGCGACGCCGCCTTGGCTGAAGACCTGGTCCAAGAAACCTGGGTCCGTGCCTTGCAAAGCCCGCCTGCTCACGTGGATCAACCTCGCGGCTGGCTGGCGTCAGTCCTGCGCTCCCTGGTTCGGCAAAGGGCGCAATCGGAACAGCGGCGCACCCGGCGAGAGCACGACGCGGTTGAATCCTCCACCCGATACGATTCTCTTGCCGGTGATGCGACGGCGGCGCTTCATCGAGCGGAGTTGGAGAATTTCCTGGCTGAAGCTGTGGCTCGGCTTCCGGAGGATCAACGGCAGGCGGTGATCCTGCGCTTTCGAGAGGGATGGAAGGTCAAGCGAATCGCAAGCGAGGAAGCGATCCCCGAGAGCACTGCGCGGTCTCGAATCCACCGTGGTTTGGAGCAAGTCCGGGAGCAACTGCGGGAGCGCTATCCAGACAACGAGCACGCATGGGCGGTGGCCCTGGTTCCACTTGCCGAGAAGGCCAAGCGTCGGTCGGCGGCTGTCTCATCCATGGTGCAGAGGATCTCTTTGCCCCTCGCTGCAGGAACTGTGGCATGCGCCGGTGTGGTGCTCGTTCTCGCGATGGCACCCGAACGGGAGCCCGGGCAGCTCGCGCTACCGGTGGAGTCGAGCTTTGAGCCTTCCATCACGTCCCTGGAACCGGTGCTCTCTGGCCCGCCGGGGAGCCGAGCTGTCGTCGAGGCCGTGCCTACCCAGCAAAGCCAGGAGATCTTCGCGCGCTTGGTAGACCAAGGGGGGCATCCGATTGCGGACCGCGAGCTGAGGTTCCTTGTCGATCGGAAGTCTTTTTTCGCGCGAACCGATGAGACCGGTTTGGCTTCCATCCAAGTCGAGCGCGATGGGAATGCGAAGCACCCATCGATTGGGATTGAAGTATCGGATGTGTTGCTCGAACGAGATCTCCGTTTTCTAGAGGATGGAACTTCCAAAGCCGAGCAAGTCGACCTCGGGACGATTCGAAGTGAACGTCGTGGCGCTGTTCGGTTGCGATATACCCACAGCAAGCCTTCTACAAAGAAATTGATCGGAGCGCTCCTCGAGCCAGGCCATGGGAAGGTGCTCGGTGGGTTGCCGCAACCTCCGCAGGGTTGCTTCCCGTTCCTTCGCCAGAGGATCTCTGCGGAAGGCGACCACGAGTCGGTCTTACCTGGGGTTGTTCCTGGCGACTACGCCCTTTGGGTGCGCGGCGAGTTCGATCTTTGGAGCGTGACCCCGGTCACCGTCGAGCGAGACCGAGTGTCTGAGGTCCTTGTCCGCGGGGAGGCGGCCCGGGACGAGCAGATCCTAGAGCTAGAGGTCTTGACAGAGACGGGCGATCCGATTGCCGATGAGGCGTGTCTCGTGTTCGCTTACTCGGATGATTGGGCTGTGGTGGAGGTCCGGGAGACCGACTCGGCCGGTCGAATGAGCTTCTTGGGGCAGGAGAACGGAGCGATCGACCTGGTCATCAGTTCGTTCATTCCCGGGGGTAGTTTTGACAACCGCCGGGTCCTGATCGACTCCGAGAGGAGCGAGCCGATACGAGTCGTTGTGGAGGCCCAACGGCCCCTTCAAGTTCTTGTCCTAGACAGCGACGCCACACCGGTTCCTGGGGCTACGGTCCGGTTGGTCCCGGCTACGTCCGAGGACAAAGAGGCGTTGGGTGGAACTGCCTTTCAGGCCCAGGAGCAGATCGGTTCCGCTCGAGCGATGGAGCAGCCGGGCTTCTACAGTGCAAGTCGCCTGGCCCGGCCCTTCGACATTCATGTCTCCTTGCCCGTGGATGGCAAGCCGAATACAACCACAAGGGTTGCGAGCTTGGAAATCCCCCGGCCCGAGGACTTGGGCGAGCAGGTCGAAATTCGGCTGCCCTTTGCCCTCGATCGAGCAAGCGAAGCGGCGCCAACCGAAACGGAGACTCCTGAAACTCTGACGGTTGCCGGTCGTGTCCTGGGCTTCGGCGGGGCCCCAGAGGCCCGTGCGAGTGTCGTGTTGGTGGATGGGCAGACCGTCGTCGATTCGGTGGAACCCGATGGCCGAGGTGGGTTTTGGCTGAGCGGCTCGGCGGGTCCAGAGGCCAGGCTTGTTTTGCTGCCGTATGCCCTGGCCGAGGGCTACGACCGAGTCGCAGCGCTCGCCTCCCTAGCCAAGGACCCCCGGTTTGGGCATGCCCTACCCAAGGGGCCGGAGTCCATCGAGCTGCCTGCTCGACCGTTGGTCTCGATCTGGGGGCGCAATTGGAACCCAGGTCTCTCGCTGGATCCGTGGTCCATCGAATTGGAATCGATTCTAGACAACCCCTTCATGGATCAGTTGCTCGAAGGCACGCTCCAAAAGCCCAAGCTGGAGAGATCCGGTGACTTCGAAGCAACTTACGCACCCCTCGATCGGACGATTCTGCGGCTCTCGCGCGAGGCTTCAGCAGCGGGCGAACAACCTCTGATTCTCGAGTCCGAGTTGATTTTCAATCCCGGTGAGCAACACGAAATCGACCTGGCCTTGGAGTTCCTCGATCTCGAGGTCAAGTTCCCCGAGGCTTATACGGAACGTGAAACTCTAGCCTTGCAGGTCCTCACGAAATCCGGTTTTAAGAGCCTCCAGGAAATTCCCGGGCCGATCGCCGCTGGTTCGGTTCGGGTTTTGAGGGACTTCCCCGTCGGCAGGCTCAGTCTCGCCCGTCAGGTTCGTGTTGGCCTCGGTGAGATCCACAATCACGTCTCGCTGCCCGTCGACTTGACTCAAGTAAGCCAGGTGGACGCGCCGTGAAGGAAGCCCGGGCTAAGCAGGGGGTAAGCCTAGCGCGAACCCCAGCCGGCCGGAGCTGGAAGCACCTGCAAGGGCCAACGCGGCCGCGCCTCCCCGTGAAGTGAAGTAAGCCATGCCCGACATGGAATATTTCGACATTCAAGCTGGGCGAACCAAAACCCCTCCGGGAAGCCCACGCGCCTAACAGGATCTACAACCGGGTAATTCCGGGGCTCTGCCTCGGACTCCTCAAAGGGGAATCGCTGGAGAACTCGGCTCGGTTCTTCGCCTTCGGGGTTCGGTTTTCGCAGCCCGAGGCGGACTTAGCATCTACTTTCGGCCGCCAGCCTTGAGTAGCTCTACAATTTCCGTCAGGCCAGACTCTTCAGCGAGCCGTAGGGGATGGCTCTTGGGTGGTTCGTTTTGCAGGGTCGACGCACCGCGCTTCAGTAGGAATTTTACGTATTCGGTGTGCCCTTCGACAACCGCCTGCGACAGCGCGGAGTGGTTTGACTTTTGATCGCGTTCGTTGATGTTCGCGCCGTACTCGAGGAGCAGCTCAGCGAATTCGATCAGCTCGCTCATTCGCGGCAAGTCGGTGTTTGGGGAGTAGCAGTAGTTCTCTAAAAAAGTGGCCGCAAGGCTCCACAGCGGCGCGCCGGAAATGGGGTGTGTGTTCTCCTTGAGCCACTTGAGGTTTGCTTCGAGAATCCCTCCGTATTCCGTGTGCGAACCGTCGCGGTTGTGGCTGCGAATGGCCGAGTCGATCATCGCGTTGGCCAGTTCGGCGGAGTGCATTTCTGGGCGAATCGAAAGACACAGTTGCGTCGTCTCCAGGTCGCCCAACCAGGCTGATGCTTGCGCGAGAGCTTCGTACGTCGGTTTGCTTTGCCCTCGTCCGTAGACGTGGCGAATCGTCTCGGCTTCTTCGCGAAGCAAGCGTTCGATTTCGGCGTGGTCGCGAACCCGAACCAGCGTGTGCAGAAAAGGTTGGACGCCGAGCGAACGCAGTCGGTCGTACAGCTTCTTCAGTTCGGCGGGACTCTCTGTCTTTGGCGCGGGTGAGCCGGAGCCCAGGCCGCCCGGGTCGTACCGCGCAATGCGTTGTCGCAATAGGTCAACCAGCGGGGGCACCCCGTTTCCGTACGCGTTGGGGCTAGCACGGTGATCGAGCAGCAAGTTTGCGATGTCGTAGTGGCCGCGCGCTGCCGCGCAGTACAGCGGCATCCCAAATTCCGGTGGGTTTTCGACGCCCACGTTGGTCGCGTTCACGTCGGCTCCGTGATCTAGCAGCAGTTGAACGAGTTTTCGATTGCCCAGCAGGCTTGCTCGGGCAAGTGGGTAACGAATCGTCCATCGGTATTCTCGCCTGGCGATATCGGGGTTGTCGGTCAGGATCGCCGTCACACGGTCGACGTCTTCCATGGCCGTTGCTTCCCAGATCGTCACTGGCGCACCATGTTTGACCAGGAGCTTTGCGATGTCACGGCGCTCCGGATCCGCCGAACCGTCGAGGATCGTCTGGATGACCGTGTGGCCGATGCGAGATCGAGCCGTGACGTCGGCGCCGCGTTCGAGCAGCTTCCGCACCAGCGATAGGTGGCCCTGTTGCGCGGCGTGGAACAGGAGAGTGTCTTGATTGCATTCTGGACTGCGCAACAACTCGGGCGCCGTGTCGACTCGAGCAAGGATGTCCTCTTCGAGGACCGCCACAACCTCGGCGTGCCCCATGGCCAGCGCTACACATAGTGAGTTGAAATACCTGCCGGTGGGTTGGTCCTCGATCAGGTTCGAATCACCGCTGATCTCTAAGAGCGCGGCGACAGCTTGTGGTTGGTTGAAGAACGCAGCTACTTCGATTGGCTTTGTGTTGAACGAGCCGGAAATGTGATGGCCGTCGGTCGTTTTCGTCCAGTTGTGTGGGTTGTCGACAATCAGCAGCTCCGGTTTCTCGCGGAGAAGGCTCTTTAGCGCATCGACTGCACCGGCCCTCGCCGCATTGCAGATGCCAGACGGCGTTGCTGCAAATGTCTCGCTGGTTGGGTCCTTGCCGGCCGGTTCAAGATGGCTCATTGCAGTTGCCGCGGATGGAGTCCTTGCGTCTTTCGCCGTTCGTTGAAACGGCGCAGACATTATCACGACTCCTATGCACAGGGACAGTCAGGCCCGGCAAGCGGGCCGTGGATGCGCTTCCCGTTGGATTCTCTGGTGGAGCCAGCACGCGCTCTATCCGCTCGAATAGCGAATCAGGGTTTGGACCGTGAGTCCAAGTTGAGAAGGGGGGCGTCAACCTGTTTCGTGAGGCGGCTGGATACGTGGTTCCCCGATGGTCCGAGCGCTTGCCGGCCCCCCAATTCCTGATCCCTCTATAGAGCGGATCGCGTCCGGCCCAGCTCTAGCATTTCCTTTGAGAGCGTTGAGAGCGAGCGACATTTCGATCTCCCGCGCACTCGGAGAAAGCGCGCGGGAAGCAGGCACACCCAGGATGGACTTCCGCCGGAAGGGCGTGTTCTCAACGCGCTCTTTTGGCTGCCATGCTGTTGCTGGATTGTTCTGGGCCAACAGCAGCGGGCGGGGCGCCCGCTGCCGTGGCCTTGGGATCAGAACGCGATCAACGTCGTTCCCACGTTGGAGGGCACGAGCTCGAGCTGGATGAGGTCGAACACGACCCCCTGGAAATAGAGCCGGGTGCCCGGGAGCAGGCCGAAGGTCTGCTCGGGGATGATGAGCTGGCCGATGCCCTGGCTGTTGGTGACGCCAGATTTGACCGTGAAGATCGCCCCCGGGTTGCCGCCTCCGATCTCAAGGTCCGCGATGCCGGGGATGTTCGTTTCCCCGAACGCCAGGCTAAGGCCGATTCCGTAGGATTCGAACGGGTTGCGTTGGATCGTGACGGCCTGGCTGCCGAGTTGCAGACCAAGGGCAAACGGCGCGGTGAGCAACGGAGTGCTTGAGCCGAGCGCGATCGACGAGCCGAGCGTAGCGCCAGAGTTCAGGGTGAGCTGAACAACTTGACTGCCTTCGGTGAGACCGAAGGGGATTTCGACCTCGATGGCTTTGGTGCTGAAGATCTCGAAGCTCGCGGGCAGACCACCGATGGTGACTGCGGTCGTATCTTCGAGCCCACAGCCCTTGAAGACCGAACGAGTCGGCGAGGAAAGGAGGGGGAGCTGGACCGTTCCGTCTTGGGTCGTCAGCAGTACCGGGGTGGTTGCGGGGCAGAGATTCGGGATGATCGTGGTCGGAGCACCGGACACGCCGGCGACCGCGTAGGTCACAGCGCTGGTGCCGACTTCGAAGTTGATGACTTCGACTTCGAGTAGATACGTGCCGGCCTGGGGGGCCGTGAAACGGATCGACTCCACGTTGTCGAAGCCGGAGCGCGAGGAGGAAAGCAGAGTTCCTGAGTTGTCCCGCACGACGATGTCCAGGTCGGCGATGATTGGCTTCGGCAGCTGGATGTTCGGCGCGAAGAAGCAGTTCGACGCATCGATAAGCTGGGTTCGTTCCCAGGTTGTCGTGACGTCGAAGGTCTCGCCGGCAGCCAGTTGGACAGGCCAGACGGCGGTATCGAGAGAAATCGCCGTGCGAGTCGTGACATTGCCGGCGAGCGCTTGCTCGACGGCGGCCTTGGACTGCAAGTAGCCGAACCCGATGGCGTTTTCATTTCCAGCGACCTGGGTGTCGGTGGTGTTGAGCAACAGGGCCTTGGTTTCCAGGGCCGACAGGCTCGGCTCGGCCTGACGGACCAGGGCCGCGGTGCCGGCCACGATGGCCGCGGAACCCGAAGTGCCGAAGCTGAGCAGCGAGCTGGATTCGGTATCGAGGGCCGCTGAAGTGAGTTCTTCCCCGACCGCGAGCATGAGCGGATAGGTGCGTCCATCGGGAAGCGGGCCGATCGCGCTCGTAAAGTTCTGACCGGCGTTGTAGACCTCTTGGGTGTCCAGGAACGAAGCTCCGACCGGAATCGCGTTGTAAGTGCCGTGCATGATCGAGCCGGTACCTTGGTTTCCGGCCGAGAGGGTGACGACGATGCCCGAACGCACCGCAGCTTCGATCGAAGGCGTCGGCGCTTGGCCTGGCCCCGGCGACCCGTCGTAGCTCATGTTGGCGACCAGGACATCCGGGTAGGTGGCGACGAGCTCGAACGCGTTGACCATGGCGCACACCGAGGCGATCCCGCTTAGCTGGCCGTCGGAGATCTCGATGCTGCGAATCGAGGCGCCGGGAGCGGGCCCATCGGCCACGCCAAACGTGAGCGAAGGGTAGCTGGCGCCCGCTGCGATCGAGGCCATCCGGGTGCCGTGCCCATTGACGTCATCGCCGCTGGGGATCGGGAAGAACCCGGTGCCCTCGACGCCTTCGGCGCTGACGATTCGGCTGCCACCGATTCCGCCGGCGTTCGTCGTGGGATCCCCATCCTCATAGAACGTCCGATGCGGGCGACCGGTGATGTCCAAGGACAGTTCGATGCCCGAATCGATGATCGCGATCGTGACGCCGTCGCCCTCGATCGGAGTGCCGCCGACGCTTAGCGCGTTCGCACCTTGACTGTCGTGGTGTTGGGCGTCGAGCGCTTCGCTGAGGCCCTGGGGCGCGCGCATCGCGAGCGCCTCGCCGTTTGCGACGTGGGCGCGGGATCCCAGCTCGGCGACCAGGCTCGGGCTAGCGCCTTCGACGATCAGGGCCGGCTGCAGCCAGCGCTCGCCAACGACGGTGGCACCGCTGGATTCGATGAGCTCGACGAGCTCGGCCGCGTTCTGGTGAAGGGAGGCGCGGTAGGCCGCCAGAGTCTCCCGGAAAGCCTGGGACTGACGGGTCTGGCGCAGAACGGCCAGGTGGTCGAGGAAGGCACCGTGGGCCTCGAGGTCGACCTGGAGGTCCACCATCAGGCCAAGGGACTCGGCCGGCTGGGCGGCGCGGGCGAAGGCCTCCAAGCTCTGAGCGCCAGGAGTTTGGAAGGCGACGGCGTGGGCCGCCAGGGAACTCAAGACAACGGCGCTGAGGGCCGCTGTGCGGGGAGCGATTTTCATGACGAAGTGCAAGGAAGGGGAAAGACAAGAAGCCTCGGGTCACCCAGGAAAGGGGGGGCCCGTGGCGAGATTCGCTGTGTTCCCACAAGGGGACGGAGCTTGCCGCCTTGGTAAAGGCTAAATGGAGCAAGGCTCTGGCCGAAAGGGAGCCGGGAAAGACCTAGCAAAGCCCATGCCTTGGAACGGCTTGGGCTTCTGTTGGGGCGAATTTCTTAAAAGCGGTAAAGGGGATGCCTGAAATGGAGCGGCGGGCTATCTTGCTCAAACAGGCATTTTGGATGCCGCTTAATGAACCTCCCACCCACGACTCATCCCATGAGCCTTTACGAACGCCTAGGCGGCGCCCCCGCCTTCCAAGCTGCCGTCGATGACTTCTACCGCCGCGTCTTGCTCGACCCGCGGATCTCGGATTTCTTCGACGATGTGGACATGGAGGGTCAGATCGCGAAGCAGCGGGCCTTCCTTACCTTCGTGACCGGTGGGCCCGCCGAGTACACCGGGCTCGACATGCGAGCGGCCCACGCGAAACTTGTTGAGCGCGGCTTGAAAGACGTCCACGTCGACGCAGTGGTGGAGCATCTCGGTGGAACCTTGACCGAGCTGGGGGCTGCGCCGGCCGACGTCGCGGAAGTCGCCGCCTTGGCGGAGAGCGTTCGCGCAGACGTACTCGGCCGATGAGCCCTGCGGGAGCCGCTGCCGGGTCGATCGAACTGGATGGCCAAGTGATTTCGCTGGGCCCCGGTGAGACCGTTCTCGAAGCTCTCGAGCGCATTGGGGTTGGGCCGTCGAGCGGATGTCGATCCGGGAGCTGCTGCAAGTGCCTCCTGGCCGGTGACTCGCCGCCGCCCGAGAGTCAGAAGGGCCTGCGCCCGACCCTCTCGAGTCAAGGCTACTTCTTGGCTTGCCAGGCGCGCCCCACGGGGCGGCTCGTGTTGCGTGGTTCAGGGTCGGAGCCCGAGCCCGTGGAAACCAAGGTCGTTCACACGGAAACTGTAGCTCCGGACGTGCTTCGCTTGCGGCTGAAGCCCAGCGGTTCGATCGACTACAAGTCAGGTCAGTACGTAGATGTGATGGGTCCGGGCGGCGCAAGCCGCAGCTACTCGCTCGCCAGCTTGCCGAGCGACGGTTTTTTGGAACTACATGTACGCCGGCTGCGCGGCGGCCAAGTCAGTCCCTGGCTTCACGACCGCGTCGCCGGCGATCGAATTTCGGTGCGCGGTCCCTATGGCCAGTGTTTCTACGTTGCGGACACTCCGGAGCGTCCGTTGCTCTTGGTCGGGGCCGGCACGGGCTTGGCTCCGCTGCTGGGCATTGCCCGGGACGCCCTGGCCCGTGGGCACAGTGGGAGAATCGACTTGATCCACGGTGGGCTGCGCCCGGACCGGCTCTATCTGCGCGACGAGCTCGCCGAATTGGCCGAAGCAAACGGTGTGTTGCACGTTCACGCCTGCGTGTTGGAGGCCGCGACGGAGCGCGAGCGCGCCGGGGCGCTGGACCAGGTCGCCATCGAGGTGGCTGGGGATCTTGTCGAGACTCGTACCTACCTTTGCGGCGACCCCGCGCTCGTTGCTCAGCTCCGTCGCGCGCTGTTTCTCGCGGGAGCCCCGTCCTCGGAGATCTACGCCGATGCGTTCACTCCTGCACCGCCCCAGTCGTGAGGTTTTGCAATTCCCAAGTTCCCAGCTTGAAAGTTGCCAGTCTCCAAGTTCGATTCCCAAAGATCACGCCCGAAGGCGTAGCATGTCCTACGGGCGAGGAGCCCACGGATCTTTGAGAATCACCAAACACACCGATTTCGCGCTGCGCGTGCTGATCTACCTCGCCAGCCATCCCGAAGGGCGTTTTGCGACCCACCGCATCGCAGAGTCGTTCTCCATCTCCGAGAACCACCTCGCCAAGGTCGCGCAGAGTTTGGGCAAGCTCGGATACGTCGAGCTCAAGCGCGGGGTCGGTGGTGGTTTGGAGCTAGCCCGCGAGCCGGACCAAATCTCGGTGGGCCAGGTCATGCGCGAGCTGGATCGCCGGTCCACGTTGATCGAGTGCTTTGACGCGGAAACCAACCAGTGCCCGATTTCCTCGGCCTGCGGTTTGAAGGGCGCCTTGGGCGTGGCTCAGGAAGCGTTTTACGCATCGCTGGATCCGATCACGATTGCGCAGCTGGTTCGCCGCCGCCGCTCGGCGCTGGTGGACTTGCTGAATCACGAGTCGCCGTCCACCTGAATATTCAGGACTGAGGCGCGGTCCAGGGCTCGGGGGGAGGCTCTTCCAGCCATTGGGTGAGGCGAGCAGGGGCCTTCAGGGTGCACCACGCTGGCGAACCTAGGGTTCTTCCGGGAAACTAGGGTTCTGCCTGGGGCCGGTTCAGCCGCCCCATCCCCGCTCTCTTCGCCCCCCCCATTCATGCGCCGACTTCTAGCTAGCCTGCTGCCCGTCCTCTTTTCGCTTGCTCCGCTCGGTGCCGCCCAGGTGTGCAGCGGCAACCTGTTCAAGAACGACGCGCTCCCCGACGGTGCGTCTGGATTGGTCGGCTTCTCTGTCATTCCCGGCCTGTGCGAAAATGAAGCGGCTGCGGCCGTGTTCGATTTGCCCAGTACCGGATTCCAAGCGCTCGAGTCGGTCTCGATCGGCTTCGGTTCGAACGGTGGGGTCTCCGGGAACACCGCGCTGATCAACCTGGAAATTTACGATGGAGTCACGATCGTGGGGGGCAATGCGACGCTGGGCCCCAAGGTGTTTGACTACGCGAACGATGTGGGCGGCAATCTGCAAGTGACTTCGTCGGGGATCAACCAGATCGATCTGTCGCCGTTCACGGTTGCCGTGGGCCTGTCAGGCAACACCCAGTTCGTTGTCGCGGCGCGCATGCTGTTCAATCAAAACGGAAGTTGCACCGCCGGGTTTACGAGCAACTTCATCACCGACAACACCCAGTCGGGGTTGTTCGGCTGCGACCCGAACATTACCCCGCCCGGACGAAACCTGATCGACATCTCCGGGCAGGGCTGGCAGGACGCGGCCCTGGCGACGGTGACCGGTGTGCCGCTGTGCCCGCTGTTCTACTCGGGGAACTGGGCGATTCGCGCCTGTGGACAAGACATCACCCCGGGCAACCCGTTGCAGGTCCAGGTGAGCGGCAATCCCGTGCCCCCCGGAGGCTTTGCGAACTTGACCTTCGAAGCACCGGGCTTTGAAGGCGATCTGTACTTCGCTGCGGCCTCCTTGGGCACCACCCCGGGGATTCCATTCGCTTCGGGCGACCCGCCGATCTTCCAGACCTTCCCGCTCAACCCGGATGCGTTCTTCAACCTGAGCCTCCAGCTCCCGTCGGTGTTCGTAAACTTCGCCGGGGTCATCGGTCCGGCCGGCACCGCGCCCGGCCTGGTGCTGCTGCCGAACAATCCCTCCTTGTCCGGTCTTGAGTTCTTTGTCGCGTTTGTGACGTTGCCGGCGCTGCCCGACGCCTTCGGTGTGTCGGATCCGGCCTCCGTGCAGATTCAGTGACCCGCCTCTTCTCGCCTGCCTTCCGCAGGTCGAGTGGTAGGCTGCCCGCCCCATGGGTGAATCGGCCGACCTAGAGCGCCTGCGCATCGATCGCGGGCCAGCCAGAACTCGCGGCGCTCGCGGGAGCGGCTTCCCGTGGGGGAAGCTGCTGATTGCGGGGTTGATCGGCGGCGGCCTGTGGTTGTTCCGCTTGCCGCTGTTGGAGACGGTGGATCGCTATTCGCTTCCGGCGGTTGAGGTCCAGCGAGCTTCGCGGGCCAGTGCCTTGGCGGCGAGTGCCGTGCGAGGGATCTCGGCCAACGGCTACATCGTCGCGCGCCGGCGTGCGGCGCTCTCGGCTGACGCGCCCGGGCGATTGGTGGAGATGAACGTCGAGGAAGGCTCGATCGTGTCGAAGGGCGAAGTGGTGGCGCGGCTGTTCTTCGACGGCGCCGAAGCCGGCTTGGCCCAAACCGAGGCGGCCCTCGCTTCGGGCAAAGTGGCCCTCGAACGTGCACGGGCTGAAGTCGAAACCGCGCGCTCACGTTTCGCAGAGCGAGAGCTGAGCGTGGCTTCGGCCGCCGCAACGCTCGAGGTCGATCGCGCGGGCGCGCAGCTTGCCGAACAGGAGGCGGGGCGTGCGCGCGAGCTGTTGGCCCAGGGTGTTGGCAATCAGGCGGAGGTGGACCGGACCACCGCCGAAGAGCGTTCCGCCAGCGCGCGCGTGGTGGCATCAAAGGCGGTTCTCGATCGATCCGGTTCCGAACGCGATACGGCCGAGCGCGAAGTGGATGTGGCGACCGCTCGCGCGAGCGAGGCGGAAGCGCGCATCGCCGAGCTGGAGGCCGCCCGTGCAGGCGCCGCCGCGGCGCTTGAGAACACCTTCGTACGCGCGCCCTTCGATGGGTTGGTCGTGCTCAAGGATGCGGAGGTGGGCGAGGTCGTCTCGCCGAACAGCCAGGGCGGCCAGAGCCGAGGTTCGGTCGCGACGTTGGTCGACTTTGACTCTCTGGAAGCTCAGGTCGAAGTGCCCGAGAGCAATCTCTCGAGCATCCGCCAGGGCGCTTCGGCCAAGGTGTTCCTCGATGCGTTCCCCGAACGCGGCTACTCCGGGCGCGTGACGCGTATCTGGCCGACGGCCAACCGGCAGAAAGCCACGGTCGAAGTGCGTGTTGCCCTGGACGAGCTCGACGAGCTCCTGCGACCCGAAATGGGCGCGCGAGTCGTGTTTGCTCCGGAGGAAACCGGCGATGCCGAGCTTGGTACCGATTCCCTGGCGGGCCAACTGCTGGTTCCGACCGACGCTCTGGTGACCCAGGACGCCGGGCGCGGCGTGTTCGTCCTCGAGCGCGACGTGGTTCGTTTCCGTCTGTTGGAACTCGGCGATCCGCGTGGCGGCCGCGTCATCGTCGAGTCCGGCCTCGAGGAGGGGGAGGCGTTTCTGGCTAGCCCTCCCGCACGAATTTCCGATGGCGATCGCGTTCGTCTCGGTTCTTGATCGAATTCCCTTTCTCCGAGCACTCCCCCGCTCGCGCACCCCACGATTCGGCATGATCGAACTCTCCGGCGTCACCAAGATCTACCGCCGCGGCGGCGAAGAGCTGACCGTGCTCGATGGGCTCGACTTGACCATGAAGGGAGGCGAGTTCTACGCGCTGATGGGGCCGAGCGGATCCGGGAAGTCCACGCTGCTCAACCTGATCGGGGGGCTGGATCGATCGGACTCCGGACGGGTCGTTGTCGAGGGCCAGGAACTTTCGGTGTTGTCTGGTTCGGAGTTAGCCCAGTGGCGCGCGGACTCGGTTGGCTTCGTGTTCCAGAGCTTCAATCTCATTCCGGTCTTGACCGCACGAGAAAACGTCGAGCTGCCGCTCTCCCTGGCTCCGATCAGCGCCAAGCGCCGGCGCGAGCAGGCCGAATACGCGCTCAAGCTGGTCGGGCTTGAGGATCGCGCCAGCCACCGCCCGAAGCAGCTTTCCGGTGGTCAGGAACAACGCGTCGCGATCGCGCGTGCCATTGCCACCGACCCACAGGTCATCTTGGCGGACGAACCCACCGGGGACTTGGATCGCGAATCCGCAACCGGCGTGCTCGACTTGCTCGTGCGGCTCAATCGCGAGCTGGGCAAGACCATCCTGATGGTGACCCACGACCCCATGGCCGCCGAGCGGGCGACGCGGATCGTGCACTTGGACAAGGGCAAGCTCGGGAGAATCGAAGAGACGGCTGCCGTTCCCCGGAGCGAAGCGTGACCAAGCTCAAACTGGTACTGCGCAACTTGATGCGCAACCGGCTGCGGACGTTTCTGACCTTCGGTGCGCTGGTCGTGGCGTTCTTTCTGTTGGTCACGCTTCGTTCCCTGATCACGACACTCTCCGCCGGCGTCGACGCGGCCAGCACGCGGCGTTTGATCGTGCAGTCGGCCGTGAGCTTGTTCGTCACCCTGCCGAGTTCCTACCAGTCCAAGATCGAAGGCGTCGAAGGCGTCGAGACCTTGGGCAAGTGGCAGTGGTTCGGGGGCTACTACCAGGAGCCGGGCAACCGCTTCGCTCAGTTCGCGGTGGACCCCGAAGAGTTGCTGTCGATTTACCCTGAAGTCGACGTGGTCGAAGGTTCGAACGAAGCGTTCCTGGCCGAACAGCGGGGGTGCCTGGTGGGCCAAGGCTTGGTGGATAAGTACGGCTGGGAGCTCGGTCAAACCGTGCCCATCATCGGCGAGATTTTCCCCAATCCCGCTGACGCCGGCGGAGCCTGGGAGTTCGTGATCGCGGGAATCTATGACACAGATGCGCCGAACTTCGATCGCAACACGATGTTCTTCCACTGGAAGTACTTCGAAGAGAGCATGGAGACCGGGCCGTTGCCTGTCGAGGGCCCGGGCACCTATGCGGTGCTGGTCGAGCGCTCCGCGGACCCCCCCGCGGTGATGGCCCGTATCGATGCGCTGTTTGCAGGTGGGCCCCAGCGCGTGCAGGCCACCACCGAGGCCGAGTTTCAGCGGCAGTTCGTGTCGATGCTTGGCAGCGTGCCGTTCTTTCTGACCACGATCGGCGGCGCGGTGCTCGCGGCCATTTTGATGTCCTGTGTGAACATCATGCTGATGGCGGCGCGGGAACAGACCCGTGATATCGGAGTGATCAAAGCGCTCGGATTCTCGAATGGAGCGGCTTCGCGCATGCTCCTGGCCCAGTCCCTAGCCCTGTCGGTGCTCGGCGGTGGATTTGGAATCCTGCTGGCCAAGGTCTTTGCACCCTTTCTCGCGGCTGGTCTGGCCATGTTCTTCCCGAACTACCAGGTCGAGAACTCGACCTTAATTTTGGCCGGCGTCCTTGCGGCTGGCGTCGGCCTGCTGGCCGGATTGTTGCCTGCTTTCTTAGCCAATCGCCTCGATCCTGTGAACGCTCTGCGCGCTGTGAACTGACCATGCTGCTCACCTATCACCTGCGCAGTCTGTTCGTTCGCGGCTCGTCGAGCTTGCTGAGCATCCTTGGGATCGCGGCCACGGTCGCGACCTTGGCCGGTGTTCTGGCTCTCCAACAGGGTTTTCGCGGCCTGTTTGTCAACAGCGGGGACCCGTCGGTCGCCGTGCTCATGCGAACCGGCGCCACGTCGGAGAGCAACTCCGCGATCACCCGTGGCACGGCGGGCGAGATCATCAAGGGCTCGCCAGAGATCGCACTTGGGGAAGACGGCCAGCCGCTGGCCTCGATGGAGTGCTTCCTTGCCGTGCGACGCCGCAAACTCGACGGCGGGGAAACCAATGTTCCCCTGCGCGGCGTGCAGCCCGCCACCTATGCGATCCGCGGCGACAGCTTGCGCCTGGTGGAGGGCCGCTTCCCCGAGCCCGGCAGCGACGAAGTCGCGGTTGGCTTGCGCATTTCCGAGCGCATCAGCGACTGCCGGATGGGCGACGTACTCGAAATCAACGTCACGCCGTTTCGAGTGGTGGGCGTGTTTGAATCGGACGGTCCCTTCGACTCGGAGATCTGGGGCGACTTCGAGCGGATGCTCGAAACCCTCCAGCTCCCCGGTACCTCTCGCCTGATCGCCAAGGTCGACGACGAGGCCGAAATCGACGTGCTCGCCGCGCGCCTCGAAGACGACAAGCGCAACCCGGCCAAGGTGATGTCCGAGCCGGACTACCTGGCGTCCCAGACCGAGATCATTGGAACGTTGCTCGTGGGTTTGGCCATTTTTCTCGGGCTCATCATGGGGGTCGCCGCGGTCTTTACGGCGACAGGCACCATGCTCTCGGCGATCGCTTCGCGCACGGGAGAGATCGGGATCCTCCTGGCCAACGGCTTTCAGCCAGGCCGCCTGTTCTGCTCGTTCCTGTTCGAATCGCTCGTGATCGGCCTGGTCGGAGGCGCGCTCGGCTGCCTGCTGATCCTGCCGATCAACGGTATCCAAACGGGTACGACGAACTGGGCTACCTTTACGGAGGTGGCGTTCTCGTTCCGCGTGACCCCGGGCGTTCTCACAACGGCCGTCGTCTTCAGCATCTTGCTGGGCCTTTTGGGCGGCGCCTATCCAGCCTGGAAAGCCTCTCAGATGCGCCCGGCGGAAGCCATGCGACGGGGCTAGAGAGACCACAGCCAAAGCCATGCCTGGCAGCGATGGGCGGCCTTTGGCCATGCCGGATTTCTATCTAAGCTCGTGCGGCCCGAACCTGTTCGGCTCCTCTGGAACCAGGCAGGCGTTCTTTCAGGATGAATCCGCCAAGGCTGCGAGCCAGCGCTCGAATCCAGGAGGCCTGCTTGAAGAGTGCTTCGGTGTCGTGAACTTCTTCAACGCCGGTTCTTCCGGCGCGAGGAACCGGGCGAGCTGCTGGTGTCCAGCGCGCCCGCCGTTTGGGAGCCAGACGTTTGGAATCGTCGTAGAGCGAGCCGCGCCGCTGGTTCAGGTCCGGCTGGTCGGGAGCTCGAATTCGGGAGCTACTCCGTTGTTGCTTGGGTCGCCGGTTCGCTTGAGTTCAGGCCTCGAGATTCGGCGAGGAGCAGCCTCCTAAACGCGCCGGAGCGTCGAGCCAATCAGGTCGGCTGGCGCGAACTCGAGGTGCACGGTGCGCCGGGATTGGCCTTCGGCGGCTCGGCACGATCGATGCAGGAGCAGCGGACGTAAGCACAGGGCGCCGCTCGCCGGAATCTCGGGGAGGAGGGTCTGTGACCGTTCGATCGCCTTTCGAAGGGACTCCGCTGTGGCCAAGACGCGCCTGTGCGTGCCCGGCGCCAATTCGAGACCGCCGTTGTCCGCGCGGGCGCCGTCGAGCTCGATCCGCACGGTGAGGAGTTGGCTCAAGACGGATTCGGGAGCTTCGGCGTACAGACCGTCCGGCTTGCGAGAGAAGTTGTGGAAGCCCTCGCCCGGTAGATCGGATCGAACCGGGAGCACACGATCTTGGTGCCAAGCCACCGGCCAGTTTGCGCCTTCGGTCTTGTGGAAGAGCGTAGCGCGCAGCAGCATGGCCTCGACTCCGATCGCGGTGTGAACCAAGCGGCGAATCTGCGGGCTGCGGGCACACTCTCGAACTTCAGGCAACGACGAACCCGTGCGCAGGCCAGCTTGGCCGCGAAGCACGCTCCGAAAGGCGCGCTTGAGAGCGGCGAGTTGCGAGGGATCCACCACGCGGCTATGGATTGTGAAGCCAACTCGGCCAAGTTCGGCGGCTCCCGTTTCCGGGCTCGCGTCAGCTTGCTCCACAAGCTGAGCCTCGTCTGATTGGATAGCCGTGATTCGCATGGGGGCGGACCGTAGATCAGGTCCCGCAGGCTTGGGAGCGCCGGGCAAGGGGGAACCTTGCACTCAGAACGGGAGAACGCTCCCGCTCTCGAAGAAGAGACCGGAGCGAGATCCGGGCGCGGGCCGCCGACGGTTCGTGGGTCGCCCGGAGAGCGGCCGGCCGGAGCGGGGGAGGCTCTAGGGGTAGCAGGGTACGATGACGAACGGGACGATCCGATTCCCATGAAGAGCCTCGTCCTCCTCTGCTTGCAGGCCGGTTTGGCGGCGGCCCTGCTGGTGCCCGGCCGCGGAGTCCATTTCGCAGTTCCGGCGCCCCTCGACCTGCTGGGTTCGATAGCCGGCATCCTCGGGGTAGCTATCGCCCTCTTGGCGTGCTTTCAGCTTGGCCCAGAGCTGACCCCGAATCCCGACCCGAAGCCGGGCGGTCAGGTTCATGCGACGGGCCTCTTCCGGTTCGTCCGTCACCCGATCTACAGCGGACTGCTGTTTGCATCGCTGGGCGCGGCTTTGCGTTCGGGGAACTACTTCTCGATCGCTACGGCGGTCTGCATCGCGGTGTTCTTCCGCGTGAAGGCCGGCTACGAGGAGCGAGCGCTGCTAGGGCTCCATCCCGAATACCTGGACTACCACGGCCGGACTCCGCGGTTCGTTCCGGCCCTCCCTCGGCCGGGCTCCTGAGGCCGTGCGGACGCCTGCCCTGGGCCCGACCTGCCGGGGCGGGCACGCGGGGGGACGAATGCTCGAGGATTGGGCTTGGACGGAGATCCCGCGCGCGCTGAAATCGCCGGCGGGCTCGAACGTCCAAGAAGCTTGTGAACGATCAGGAACTGAACCCGTGGGCTGAAGAGCCCGGTAGCCCGGACCTGGACTTCGGATCGAGCCGCGTCCAGGAGGTCCGAACCGGTCCCGCACCGACCCTTGAGACCTTGGCTGGGGCGATCGCGGAGACCTTCGGTTTCGACGAGTTGCGGCCGCTGCAGGCCGAAGCGATGGGGGCGGTTTTGGAAGGCCACGACGCTCTGGTTGTTTTGCCAACCGGCGGCGGCAAGTCGCTGTGCTATCAGGCGCCGGCGCTGGTGCTCGAGGGCTTTACGCTGGTTGTCAGTCCGCTGATCGCCCTTATGGCGGACCAGCTCCGCGGACTGGAGCAGGCCGGCGTGCCTGCAGCCGCGCTCCATTCGGGCAACGGTCCCGAGCAGACCGCCGAGGTGTTTGCCCAGCTCGAACAGGGCGAGCTGAAGCTCCTGTTCTGCTCGCCCGAGCGGGTGATGTCCCCGGGCTTCTTCGATCATCTGCGCCGTCAGGGCCTCTCGGCGATCGCCGTCGACGAGGCCCACTGCATCAGCCACTGGGGCCACGATTTCCGGCCCGAGTACCGGCAGCTCGGCGAGCTGTTCTCGCGCCGGGGAGACATCTCGGTGCTGGCTCTGACGGCGACCGCCACCCCGCGGGTGCAAGACGACGTGATCGAGGCCCTGTGCCTGCGCGAGCCCGAGCGTCACGTCGGTGATTTCGACCGGCCCAACCTGACCTATCGCATCCAGCCGCGTCAGGATTTGGTGCGCCAGGTACACGCGGTCGTTCAAAAACACTCCGGCCAGGCCGGTATCGTCTACGCCCTGCGCCGCACGGACACCGAAGATCTCGCCCGCCAACTCGCTGGGCTCGGCGTCCGTTGCGAGCCGTACCACGCGGGTATGTCCAGCCAGCAGCGCGCCGAAACCCAGGCGCGGTTTCTCGATGAACGCCTCGACGTGGTCGTCGCCACCGTCGCTTTTGGCATGGGCATCGACCGGTCCGATGTGCGCTTCGTCGTTCATGCGTCGCTGCCGAAGGGCGTCGAGCAGTACAGCCAGGAAACGGGGCGCGCCGGTCGCGACGGCCTTCCAGCCGAGTGCGTCATGCTGTTTTCCGGTTCTGACTACCACGGCTGGCGCAGTTTGATGGAGCGCTCCGCGAACGAAGCGGAAGAGGCCGGCGTCCAGGGCGCGCGCGCCGAATTCGAATCGAGCTTGGCTCGCCTGTCGGAACTGTGGCGCTTTGCTGCTGGCGCCGAATGCCGCCACCGATTCTTGGTCGAGCACTTCGGCGGCACCTTCCATCCCGCTGGCGGCGAACAAGGCTGCGGTGCCTGCGACGTGTGCCTCGGCGAGCTGGCCGCCGTCGAAGACCCGGTCGTCCTCACCCAGAAGATTCTGTCCTGCGTCGTCCACTGCCGCCCCGGCCGCGGCGCTGCCCATGTCGCGGACATCCTGGTGGGCAAGCGCACCAAGAAGCTGACCGACATCGGTCACGATCGCTTCACGACCTTCGGGCTGTGCCCTGAGTACACGGTCTTTGAGATCCGCTCGTTCATCGACCAGCTCGTCTCCCAGGGACTGATCGGCGTCGCCACCGGCCGCTTCCCAACCCTCTCGCTCACTCAGCTGGGCGCCGAGGCCATCCGCGGCGACAAGGACGTCACGCTCTACAGGCCGGTCGCTTCCAAAACGGCCTCGAAACCGCGCCGCAGCGGACGCCCCGCACCGATTGTCGACGATCCGAGCCTCGACCCGGAACTCGTCGAAAAACTCCGCGGCCTGCGACGGGAAATGGCCCGCGAGCGCGGGGTTCCGCCTTACCTGCTGTTCAACGACCGCACCCTGGTCTCGTTGGTACAACACCGTCCGACCACGATCGAGGAGCTTTTGGAAGTGGACGGCATCGGCCAAAAGAAAGCCGACACCCTGGGCGAAATCCTGCTCGCAGCGCTGAGTTGAGCAAGCTGGGGCCCCGCTTTCTGGGGCCCCGCCTTCTGCGGCCACCGGATTCCTGCGAGCTCATCCGGCCGGGCGCGTCCTGCTTCGAAAGGTTGCCGCAGCGTTTCCGTGAGCCTGGCCAGGACCCTTGTGTGGTGCGGTGAGGAGGAACCGCGCCGCGGGCGGATTGCGCAGATATCCGGTCGCATGGGTAACCCTGCCGGAGGGAGATCGTCTAAAGGGAACCCGCACGTGCTCGAGTGAGCCTGGAGGCGGGACCTGCCATGCTCAAGACGAATTGGATTCTCTGTTGGCCGCTGATCGCGGCTGGTCACCAAGTGGCGATCTACCTGGGCGAATCGGCAGGGGATCGTTCGGGGGCCGCGCTGTGCGTGGCGGGCGACTTGGACGGCGACGGCCGTGCGGATTGGATTGTTGGTGCTCCGGGCTTCGGGGTGGGGACGGGGCGAACGGCCGCGGTCTCCGGGGCGTCGGGGGTTGAGCTATGGCATCGGCTCGGTGATTCGATCGGCGACCGCTTCGGCACTTCGTTGGCCCGGCTCGGCGATGTGGACGGGGACGGGCGAGCAGACTTTGCGGTGGGGTCGCCGCTGGGCGAGCCGAGTGCCGGGGAGGTGCTCGTTCTGTCCGGGATGGACGGCGATGTCCTGTGGAGGCGAGCGGGGGCTGCTGCTGGGGATCGCTTCGGTCACTCGGTTGGCGAGTTGGGGGATGTGAACGCAGACGGCATCCCGGACTTGGTGGTCGGTGCCCCCCAAAACGACGAGGCCGCTGCGGCGGCGGGCCGGGTTTCGGTGCTCTCCGGTGTGGACGGGGCGGAGCTGTACGGGATGACGGGATCGTCGCTGGTCGAGTTGTTCGGGACGTCCGTCGCAGGTGCGGGAGACGTGAACGGGGATGGCCTTCCCGATGTAGCGGTTGGCGCGCCGTTCGAGGACTCGGCGGCGTTCAATGCAGGGGCCGTGCAGATTTTCTCGGGGGCCGACGGGAGTCCGCTCTTCGCCGTCCTAGGCGAAGCGGCGGGGGATCAACTCGGCGATCGGGTCGCACGGGTTGGGGACCTAGACGGCGACGGGAACCGGGACCTGGCAGCTAGCGCGCCAGGATCTGACGCGGGCGGCTTGGACTCCGGGGCCGTGATCGCATTTCGACTAGACACCGGCGCGGCGATCGCGCGAATCGAAGGGACGGCGGCTGGGGAACGCTTGCAGGCCATGGCGGACGCAGGCGATGTGGACGGCGATGGCCTCGACGAGCTGTGGGTTGGAGCCGCCGATGGGGGCACGGCAGGATCCGGGCTGGTCCGGCTCGTGAAGGCGGTCTCGGGAGAAGAACTCGTTCGCTTCGAGGGGGATCCAAAGCAGGGCTTGGGCGCGGCCCTGGCCCTGGCCGGCGATGTGAACGGAGACGGATTCCCCGAGCTGGCCGCCGGCGCGCCTGTGCTTGAGGACAGCTTTGATTCTCCGGGATCGGTACGTTTGTTCTCACCGGTTCCGCTGGCGCTTGAGGTTCATCCTGGCGCACTGGACGGACAGGCTGGAGGGGCGGCGGAATTTTCCCTCGACGCAGGATCCGAGCACGGCGGCGAGCTGTACCTCTTGCTCGGTTGCATTCAGCTCGACCCGCACGGGCTACCGGTCGACGGCTGGGTCTTGCCGCTTGGTGTCGATCCTTGGTTGCAGTTTGCCCTGGGGTCGATCGGCTCGGCGCCGTACGCCGAAGCGCTCGGAATCCTGGCTTCCGACGGTCGCGCGAGCGCAGGGTTTGACTGGCCGCAAAGCCCGTGGCCAGCTGGCCTGGAATTCGTCGTTCACCACGCGTTCTGCGTGTTGAGTCCAGCAGGCAACGTGAAATTCACCAGTCCTTCGGCCCCTCTTCGGTTGGCGGTGCCGTGCAGCGCGGGGACACCGTACCCTAGGCCCTTATGCAAACGCGTTTCGAGAACACCGATTCCTACGTCGCCGGAGAGGACCTGATCGTTGCCGTCAATGCAGCGATCGCTTTGGAGCGGCCGCTGTTGGTCAAGGGGGAACCAGGAACCGGGAAGACGGTTTTGGCTGAGCAGGTAGCCGCCTCGCTGGGGTTGCCGCTTTTGACTTGGCACATCAAGTCCACCACGAAAGCCCAGAACGGCCTCTACGAGTACGACGCAGTCGCCCGCTTGCGCGACTCTCAGCTGGGTTCGGATCGAGTTCATGACATCTCGAACTACATCGTGCCGGGCCGGCTTTGGGAGGCGTTCGAGTCCAAGGCGGGCGTGGTGTTGCTGATCGATGAGATCGACAAGGCGGACATTGAGTTTCCGAACGACCTGTTGCTCGAGCTCGACCGGATGGAGTTCTACGTGCACGAGACGCAGAGAATGGTGCGAGCCGAGCGCCGGCCGATCGTCATCATCACCTCGAACAACGAAAAAGAGCTGCCCGACGCGTTTCTACGCCGCTGCTTCTTTCACTACATTCAGTTCCCAGACGGCGCGACGATGGCGGCGATTGCGCGAGCGCACTTCCCGGAGTTGCACAAGGATCTGTTGAACGAGTCGCTCGGGTTGTTTTTTGGCCTGCGTGAGATTCCGGGCATGAAAAAGCGCCCATCCACTTCGGAGCTGCTCGACTGGATGCGCTTGCTCGTGATCGAGCATGTGACGCCCGAACAGCTTCGGGACACGGCAGCCCAAGGCGCCGTGCCGCCCTACGTTGGATCGATGGTTAAGAACGAACAGGACATGGGGCGCCTCGCCCAATGGCTCGGAGCGCGGGGCTGGAAGCAATAGCCTCGTGTTTCTCGAGCTTTTCTTTGAGCTGCGCGCAGCTGGTGTTCCGGTGACGATCGGGGAGTACTTTGCCTTTTGCCGTGCGCTCGAAGCGGGGGTCGCCGAGTACGACGTCGAGAAGTTCTTTTTTCTGGCGCGTACGAGTCTGTGCGCGGATGAACGTCAGCTCGACCGCTTCGATCGTGTATTCGCAGCTTGGTTCGAGCGTATGGAGGCCGTGAAGGACCCCTTTCAAGCGATCCCGCCCGAGTGGCTCAAGGCAATCGGGGAGCGATACTTCACCGAGGAGGAGAAGGCTCGCATTGAAGAGCTCGGCGGATTCCGCGATCTGCTCGAAACCCTGCAAAAGCGCCTTGCCGAGCAGGGCGAACGGCACGAGGGCGGCTCGAAGTGGATCGGGACACGCGGCACCTCGCCCTTCGGAGCCTACGGCTATCACCCCGCCGGGATTCGCATCGGTCAAAAGGGCTCGGGCCAGCGGCGTGCGGTGAAGGTCTGGGACCGGCGCGACTTCCGAGACTTCGACGGCGAGGTGGAGTTGGGGACCCGTCAAATGAAGCTCGCCCTACGTCGGTTGCGACGCTTCACTCGAGAGGGGGCCGCTCACGAGCTTGACCTCGACGCGACCATTGAGCAGACCGCGCGCAATGCGGGCTACCTCGACCTGGCTCTGCGCCCCGAACGGCGAAACCGCGTCAATGTGCTGCTGGCGCTGGACGTCGGCGGGTCCATGGATGATCACGTGGACCTCGTCCAGCAGCTCTTCACCGCCGCACGCTCCGAGTTCAAGAATCTCGAAACGCTGTACTTTCACAACTGCCCCTACGAGCGCCTGTGGCGCGAGAACGGCCCTCCTCGCCGGGGCTTGGCCGACACTTATGAGCTGATTCGCACCTACGGACCGGACTACCGCCTAGTCATCGTGGGAGACGCAAGCATGAGCCCCTATGAGATCGCCGAGCCGGGCGGCAGCGTCGAGCACTGGAACGAAGAGGCCGGCGCGATGTGGCTCCAGCGGCTCCTCCGACGCTATGAACGCGCCGTTTGGATCAACCCCGTCCAGGAGAAGTTCTGGAACTACACTCCTTCGATCGGAATGATCCGCCAATTGATGGGTGGACGAATGGTCCCGCTTTCGCTGGAAGGTCTAGACCGCGCAACGAACGAGTTGAGGAGTTGAGAGGGAAGGAGGAGAGCGGAGTACCCGGCGCCGCGGAGGAGTGCGGAGCTTCTAGAAGAATTCGAGGAGGTTCGGGGGTGGGCTGGCGAACATCCCGGTTGCCCGCCTCAGGGTTTCGGCGTCACCGGAAACCTGGCCCAGCAGGGCCAGGTGTTCGGCGCTCGCGTAGCCGCTAAACAAAGCGGACAGTCCCCCGATGGAGGCGCGCAGTTTTCCTGCACCCCCGGGCTCGAGCTTGGCTCGCCCGCCGACAACTCGCAGCAAGAAGTTGCCGCTGTTTTGGCTGAGAATCGGGTCTTCGATTTGCAGTTCTAGATCCGCGTGCAGACCGGCCGGATAGCCGCGGGCCGCAAGAGCCTTGGGGGCATCGACCAGCCGCAGCATCCAGGATTCGGAAACCTCGGCTTCGAAGCGATGTTCCCGCAAACGCAGAAACAGGGGGTCTCCGGGGGAGCCGTACCAACTGAGCTTTTTCCAGACGGTGCCGTACCCGGCAAGCAGTCCGGCTAGGCCCTCGAAGGCAGCTGGAGTGCGCGCACCCCAGTCCGCGAGCTCTAGGGTTTCGAAATCGCCTTCGTGGGCCTTCGGTGTGTGCAAGACCGCATAGCCCTCGGGGTTCGCGTGACTCCCGAAGATCCAGCCCGAGGCGCGTTGACCCTTGGGCTCAAGAGCGCGGCGCCACAGATAAGTGCCACGCTCCATGTGGCCGTGTTCCGTGGCCGCGCGTTCTTTGGCGCAGGATTCAACGAACTCCAGGTCTCCGTCTCGCATCGGGCGGACTTCGGTCGCGCTGGTGGGTCGCGGGAAGTCGGCGAAGCGAACGGTCCAGCGCAGGCGCGTACCGGCGAACTCGTAGCCAACCGACCGGTAAAGGGCGGCGGTAGATGGATACAAAGCTGAGACGGCAAAGCCCGCGGCGTGCTGTTCGGCCAAGGACTCGGCCATCATCTTGCTGGCCAGGCCTTGGCCCTTGGACTCAGGGCCGATCGCGACGCCAGCAATCCCGCAGCAGGACAGGGTGCGCCCGAGGAAGTTCTGCTTCATCGGGATCAGCACCAAGCCGCCGACCGTGCGACGGCCTGAACGAACGGCGCGAACGTGGTCATGCCCGGCAAGTTCCCACCATTGGCGGCAGCCTTCAAGGTCCGTATTGAACGCGTGGCGCAGGGCCGAGGCGTACCCGAGCTCGTCCTGGCCCGCGTTGAAGGGATGGAGTAGGGGCTGCGTCGATTGCATGGGTGCACCCTATCCCGGCGGAGGTCCAGAACGGGACTCCCGTGAGGCGGGTGCGACTCGTTAGCCGGAAATGGTCAACTCGAGACCGTTCGTCAGGCCGATGGTGACGGGTCCGAGCGGGTCGACCAAGGCGCCCTGCACGTAGAGCCTTACGCCCACCAGGTTGCAGTTGGCCGGCAGAGCGAAGTCTCGCAGGCCGGGATTGCCGGCGCCGCCGAACGGTGTGCCGATCAGGATCGGCGGGACAAAAATGCCCGGGGTCAGGTCGAGGAGCAGTTCGCCCACCGCGCTCGGCCCGGCCATTCCGTACCCAACGATCGGCAGGCCGCAGGGGAACAGCGGGCTCGGGCCGGTCGAGAGGGTCAGGACCGACAACGAGCCGGCCCCTTGGGTTCCGAGCGGGTTGTCGATCGCGAACGATAGAGTTGCGCCGGGCGCCGGCGTTCCGTTGATCAGCGTCAGGCTGTCGTCCGGGTTGACGCCGCAGCCAAACGGCAGCGCGGTCGAGCCGCAGCCACCTGCAAAGGTCTGCCCGGTGTTGACCATTCCCCGGGTCTGTGCGAGGGGGCTTTGCCAAACCGGGAACTCGACGGCGCTGGATCCGGTTCCCGAGCGTTGCAGCGATTGGCCGGCGGGCGTTGCCGAGGTTTCAAGAACGCCCACGTTCACCGAAGTCATGCCGGCCGCTGGTCCTTCGCCGGCTGTGATCGTGCCTTCGTAGGACAGGAACTCGAGGACCATGCCGAACGGATCGACCAGTGCGAAACCATCCGAGCTGCCGTTCTGCAATCCGGGGAACGCGAAGTCGAGCGCGCCGACGCAGGCCTGCTCGGAGGGGATCACGCCCGACAGCGGAACCGTGGTGTACACGGTGCCCGAAGAGGTTGAGTAACCGACCAACTCGTAACCGCCGAGATCGAGACCCGCGGGTCCTGCGATCTCGATGAACTCGCCGACGTCGGTGCCAGCGTTGTCATAGTGGAACTCATTGACCCACGGCATGCCCTCCGCGCCCGGGCCACCCGAGCCCTGGGCCGTGATGGAGAACTCACCGCTGAATGCGGACTCGCCCAAGTTGCTGTCGACCTCGGTAACCACGTAGAAGTACGCCACCGAAGAGGAGACCTGCGTATCCAGGTAGGCCGGCTGCAAAATCGGCGAGGGGGTCAGCCTGGCGTAGTTGCTGCCCGAGATCGTCGAGCGGTAGACGTTGTAGCCGGATGGGTTGGCGGCCGTTCCGGCGTCCCAAGTGAGCTGGACAAACCCGGCGCACGAGGTTCCTCCCAGGCCGGTCGGAGGTGGCACGGCCGGCGGGGGGCCGCAGGCATCGCCGAAGGTTTGGCCGGTGTTTACGGTTCCCGGGCTGGCGGTCGAGGCGGTGGCGAAGCTGAAGTCGCCGGCCAAGGTGCCCGTGCCGATGCGTCCGAGGGAATCGCCGATTGGAGTCGTGGGCGGCTCGGAGAAGATGACGTCGGTGGAGGTGAGACCAAAGGCGGGGCCTTCGATGGCGGTCAGGACGCCTTCGTAGCTGATGAAATCCAGCACCTGATCCGACGCATCGACCAGGGCGAGCCCGTCGGCAGGGCCGTTCTGGAGATCTGGCGTTAGGAAAGAAAGCGTGCCGAGGCAGCCGCCTTGGTCGGGCAGCGTGCCGGTCAGCGGGAACGTCTCGTAGACGGTTCCCGCGTTGGTGTAGGCGATGATGCGATAGCCGCCGAGCGAGCCGCCGGCGCTCCCGGCAACCTCAACAAATTCACCTACGTCGGCGCCGTTGTTGTCGTAGTGGAACTCGTTGATCCACAGCTCCTCGATCGCCGGGCCCGATTGGCCGTGAAGGATCGCGACCCACTCGGGGTGGTCGATGAACGGGTTGCGGTTGCCCTGAAAGGCAAAGATCGTGTTGTTGCGCGCGATCTCACGGGCGTCAACGGGATCTTCCACGTGCCATTGCAGGAGCGTCTGGAGCATGCCCATGTAGGCCAGACTCTCGTTCGAGTTTGAGCTTTGAATCAGGTTCTCATCGTCGGTCAGAACCAGCTGAGGCTCGCTGAACCCGGTGACGTTGTGGTTTCCGCCTTCATAGCGCAGGTCCATGTACAGCAACGCGCGCGCCACGTCGCCACGGCGACCAACCCAGGTCTCCCAAGTTCCCGAGGTGGAGAAGCCTGTCGTCCAATTGGATTGACCCGGGTACGTTCCGCTGCCGCCTCCTTGCCCGGCATTGAATTCGGTGATTTGCTCGGCACAGCTCGGGTCGCAGGAGCGGAATGGTTTGTTGCCACGGCTTGAGTTGTAGCTTGGGTTGCAGAGGAACAACCCGTGGCAATCACTGAACGGGTAGTTGCTACCGCCGTCGTTGGTGAATCCGTAAGAGCTCGGCCAGGCGTGCTCGCGGTCGTAGAACGGGTTTCCACCGCCCTGCTTGGGGTAGCTCGCGTTGCGGTACACGTCGAGGATCCGCGCGGCGTTGTTCGGGTCTTCGTCAGCCAGCTCGAGGATGTCCCACGTGTCGGTACCACTCGAGGTGTAGGGGAACCGTTGATGGTCGTCGATGATCTGGTGCACGGAGGCCCTCAGGCTGGCCGCGCTGCTGGGGTCGGCCGAGGCGTAGTAGCCGGGCGGACCCTGGAGGGCCGCAGCTGCCGGGGCGAGCAGGAGCGAGGCGCAGAGGGCGGCGAGGTGCCGGCCTTGCGGAGCTTGGGAGAGCATCGGGGACCGTTGCGGGACGTGGGCTGTGCAGAGCCCGGGCGGAGGGACCTACCGGGACGATAGGGAGGTCCTGGCGGTTCCAGTAGAACCCGGGCGCTGGCCCGTGCGAGGTCTAGAGGCGCTGGAAGAACCAGAACAGGCCGGCAACCGCCAGCAAGACCCCACCGGCGCGCCTCAGCCAGCGCGGAGCGAGGTGGTCGGAGTCCCGGGGGGCCAGCCATCCCACGAGCAAAGCGAGGGGGACGATGACCAGGATCTGCCCAAGCTCGACCCCGAGATTGAAGGACAGCAGGGGGACCGCGACCGAGTCACGGGCGAGCAACGATCCCCGCAAGAAGCCGGCGAAACCCAGGCCGTGGAGCAGCCCAAAACCCAGAGCTTCCGGCCAGCGCGTCCGGCGCCGGTCCGGATGGACGGCCAGGTCGGCGGCCACCCAGGCAATCGACAGGGCAATCCCCGCTTCGATCAGGCTTTCGTAACCGCGCGTGTTCGCGAAACCCGTGGAAACCAGCGCCAGGGTGGCGGAGTGCGCGACGGTGAAGCCGGTGACCAGCCACAGGAGGCTGCGCCAGGTGGCCGCCGTGAGCAGCAAGGCGGCCAGAAACGCCAGGTGATCGAAGCCGCCGAGGATGTGGCGGAAGCCGCCGCGCAAGAACGGGAGGAAGGACTTGGGCTTTGGCGAAGGAACGACGTGGCGCCGCTGAAAGTGATCGGAGACCACGATCTCTGGATCGCGGCCATGCCAGCGCACGGTCAGGTAGTCGATGTGATCCGGGCTGGTGTCTTCGAACAGATGGACGTCAAGGACCAGCGACTCGATTGGCTGCGGGGACGAGAAGATCAGGACGAAGTCGAGTGCGCCCCATTCGTAGCCACCGCCCAGCTCGAGAGTCGGCTCGAGAAGCTGAAGCGAAACGAGTTGGGGCGTGAGCGCGAGATCGCTTCCTTCAGGGCCTGGCCTTGCGAGCCGAAAGTTCTGGGCGAGCTCGTCAAACAGCAGCGGCTCGAACTGGACGAGCTCAGCTTCGTCGAATTGCCCGTCCTCGTTGGCGTCGAGCTCTGGATAAACCTCGAGGAAGGACAGCACCTGGGCGCGCAATCGAAGCACGGCCTGACTCCCCGAAACCTCGAGCTCGCTGCTGCTGAGGGACTCGGGGTGCCTCGGGACCGAGCGAGCCATCGCGCCGAAGGACGGGCCCGGTAGGGCCGCAAGAAGCACGGCGGCCAGCAGCGGACCGAGCCAGCGGGCTGCTGAATCCTGGGCCGGGCAGCGCGGACTGTCGGAGCGAAGCGGTATGTCTAGATCCCTCTCGATGGATCGAGAGTCGCCGGCTTCACGACCAAAGAGAGCGAAGCAGGCGTCTCCCGGCGCGGTCGCGTGGGTGGGCGGAAGGTGCGTTGCGGGCCGTCAACCGTTCCAGAGGATCCCGCACTTGTAGACGGGGTGGATCACAAATTCCTCGTAGATCGTGCACTCGGGGTCGCCGTTCTGTTCGAGGGCGGCGTCGAGCACATCCTGGAGGAAGCTCGGGTCGAGTTGCAGCTGGTGCTCGTTCGGGTGGGCGACCGTTGCGTAGGCGAACGGCTCGAACGGCGTGTTGGATGTTTCGATGTGGCAGCCAAGCAACCACTGCACGGGGTGCGTGCTCGCGAATTCGACCAGGCGTTCCAGGCTGGCCACGAAGTCCGGCCAAGCGTTCGGCGAGAAGACAAACAGGTGCCCGGGGTAGACGATGTCGCCGGTGAGCAGCAGCTGGGTGTTGCGGTCGTAGAAGCTGAGTTCACTGGGAAAATGCCCGGGTGATCCGAGCACGTCCAGTACGCGGCCGCCTAGGTCGAGTTCCTGGCTGTCGAACGGGTAGTCGCTGAAGCCGTAGGCCGCTGTCGCGTTCGGGCCGCTCGAGGCCACGACTCCGGCGACGTAAGGCAGGCCCATGAATTGGCTGTCGCTAGCTATGTGGTCGAAGTGACCGTGGGTGTGTCCGACGACCAGCGGCACCGGCGGGAGTCCGGTCTGGGAGGCGCGGCGCCGAATGAGATTGCGGACGGTGGGCTCAACCGGGCTGGACGGGGCTGCGCCGGTGTCGAGCAGCAGCGCAAAGTCATCCCCGAACAACAGGTACATGAACGGCGCCTCGAATGTGTCGCACTTCGATTGACGCAGGATGAACGTGTCCTCGTTGTAGGCGTGGACCTGAATCTGGGGGTCCCCATCGCAGTCCAGCCCAGCGATCCAGCTGTCCGGGAAGCTGCCCGTGGACTGGGGCGTCGATGCCGAGCGCAGGGTAGCGATCGGGTTCGCTGCCGGGGCGGCTGCCGAGGCCGAGTGGTGCTTACCGACGGCGAGGGCCGCGAGGGCCAGAAAGGACGCCGGGAGGAGCTTATTTGACATGGCTTTGCAATAGGGGGGACCTGCCCAGCGTACCCCCCTGGGTCTGGTCGGAGGGCCCCCCAGCGCTTTTCGCGCGACGAGGACCGCAGGGGGCTCTTGGGCGCGGGCTTGCCGAGTCCCGCTGCTAGTTTGATTCCTGTGGAAAGCGATCGCGAAGCAAACCGAACCTCCCTGGGAGCCCTTCCGTGGGTGGCCGGCGCCTTGGCTGCGGCGGGCATAGCGGCGCTTTGTGTGGCCGGCGATCTCCGGCCAACCGCAGTGCCTGTCCGTTCGGACGAGCACCGGGCGCGGGCGAACCCGGTGGTCTTGGACAGCGAGCCGGCCCCCGATCCGCGCGCGGTCTTCGAGCGCGAGGTGCTTCCGCTGCTCGAGGGTTCGGCCCAGCGACATCAGGAGGCGATCGAGCGTACCGTTCGTTTGGTCGAAGAAGAGTTCGAGCGCTACGAGCGCGGGGTCGAGCCGTTCGTGCGCGACCTGACTTCGTTGGGCACGCGCGGCCGAGTTCTGTGGCGCAGCGCCAAGGACTGGCTCCGCGAAGACACCCAGGTGCGCGAGTTGGTCGAGCAGACCTTCGAACGCCATCTGTTCTCCGAGCCCGAGCTGTCAGAGTTTCTCGAGCTCGCCCTGCGACACGCGGGCGAAGAATTCGAAGCGGACCGCAACAAGCTGCTGCGCGATGCGCGCCACGCGATCGACCAATCCGAGCTGCCGGACCTGGAGATCCCCGACTACGCGACCTTCGCCAGCGAGGTCTCGCTCAAGTTGCAGGCGACCAGCCGGGCGATGACCACCGAGTCGGCCTGGACCGGGGTCGGCACACTTCTGCTGTCCGAAGCGGCTGCCACTGCAGCGACCGCTCTGATTGCGCGGGCGCTGCCGGCTGTTATCGCGGGTGCTGGCGGCGCGACGGCTGCTGGCAGTGCGAGCGGCGGAGCCGGAGGTAGCCTTGCGGGCCCGATCGGGACCGGGGTCGGTTTGATCGGTGGATTCGTGGTCGGAGCGATCTTCGATGCTTGGCTGACCGAAGGCCTTGAAGCCGACCTGACCGAACGCCTCGACGGAATCTTGAACGATGTTCATCAGGCCGTGCTGCACGGCGATGGGCAGACCCAAGGGCTCGAAGACCTGCTGCGCGAACACGCTCGGCGGCTCGAGCAAGCCCAAGCCGAAGTCCTCGAGCGAGCGGTGCTCGCGCCCTGAACCGGAAATCTCTGTCACCTCGCTATGCCGTCCACCTGCTTTCGTCCGGTGCTGCTTGTCTTGGGCGCCCTAACGCTGCTCGCGTCGCCAGCGTTTTCCCAGCGCGGTGCGGTCGGCCGCGAGCTCCTGGATGCGGCCCGTCGATTCGCCGGTCGCGAGGCGGCCGAACGCGGGTCGGCTGAGGTGCTCGAGACCGGCACCGAAGTTCTGGCGCGGCGGGTCGCCGAGAAGTTGGGCCGGGACGGGGGCGGAGTGCTCCTGGCCCGGGCCGCGCGCCTGACGGATGACTTCGGGCCCCGCGCGTTGCGCACGCTCGACGACGCTCCGAACCCAGCGCGTCTGCTGGACGACTTGGACGCACTGCCTACCCCGTCGCGTTCCTCGGCGCTAGCTGCGTTTGAGCGAGAAGGCGCCGTGCTGCACGAGGCCTACGCTAGCGTTGGCTCGGCCGCCTTGCGCGCCGAGCTGCGTCACCCCGGAGTTGGGGCCAAGCTCGCCGCCGGACTCGGCGAAGATGCGGCCCGTGTGCTGGACGACTTACCCAGCGCCGATGTTGCCGTGCTTGCACGTTACGCCGACGAGGCTGCTGCGCTACCTGTCGCAGCTCGTTCGGAATTCGCCGGAGCCGTCACCCGCAACGCGAAGGGTGTCGCGGAATACCTGCGCAAGAATCCCGGCTTCGCGCTGACCGCCGCGGGCGTTGGGCTTCTCGTTCTCGAGTCCGATCGCGCAGCCGAGGGCTTCAGCGCCGCGATCGAGTCCGGCGCGGAAGCGGCAGGCGGCGTGGCGAAGATTCTGGCCACCTGGGTAGCACCGGTGTTGGCCTTGTTTCTGGGCTTGAGCCTGTGGCGCCGTTCCCAACGCACCAAGGCGCGGGCGTCTTGAGGGCCGCCGCGCGGGCGCTTGCGCGTTACTGCGGTTTCTCGAGCGTCGAGCACCACTCGCATGCGCAGGTCGGCGGGAACAGCTCGCGGACCCGAAAGTCGTCCTCGGTACCCGGGTCCATGTAGCCGAGTTTCGCGAGGTGTTCGATCGCAGCAGCATTCAGCTCGACCACTTCCGACCAGGACTCGGTGCGAACCTGGTGCAGCCAAACTTCGAGGGTGCGGTGCAGCTCGGCCGTCAGCGCCGGCTCGCGCTCAGCCAGATTCGTCATGCAACGCGGGTCCGCCTCGAGGTCGAACAAGCGGAACTCGTGGGGTTGCCATGTATCGATCGCGGTTAGCCGATCGCGCCGCAGCGCGAGTATCAGGTGCGAGCTTCCGCGCGTCACCGAGGCGGTCAGCGCGTTGGCTGAAATGGCGAACTGAGGCTCATCGAGCGCGCTCGAAGTTTCCAGCAGATTGTTTCCGGGGAAGCTGGCCTGTTCGAGGCCGGCGAGATCGAGAAGGGTGCGCCCAACATCCACCTGCCGCACGATGCGATCCCCTAGCCGGGCGGGTTCGACCCCGGGATGAACCAAGATCAGCGGAACGTGCATGTTGCCTGGATACAGGCCCGCGTGGTTGAACCACACGTTGCCTTCGCCAAACAGCTCGCCGTGATCCGCGGTAAACGCAACGATCCCCTCGCGGATGCGCGGGACTTCAAAGGCGCGGGCGAGCTGTTCGTCTAGGTACGTGATCTCTGCCCGGTACTGAGCTTCCGGATAGGACAGGTCTTTCAGCCCGGCCATGTCTCCGGGCAGCAAGCCCGCGGGAAGGTCGAGGGGGCCGGCTGCGGGGTCGAAGGGGTCGTTCTGTTCGGGGTAGTAGTAGCCGTCGTGGGAAGCCGGCGGGTCGTAGGGGTGGTGGGCGTCGAACAGATGAAGCCAAATGAACAGGGGCCGGTCTTGGACTTCGGGCAGCCACTCGATCAGCGCATCCAGGGATTGTTCAGCATCCGGCACACCGCCGGGGGTGGGCGCGCACACCGCTCGATCGAATCCCTGGTTCAGACCATTCCAGGTGAGCAGGCTGACGTTGCTGGTCGACGCGAACGTGGCGTAGCCTTCCGCCGCGAAGGTCTCGGCCAGGGTCAGAGCCGCTTGGCTCAGGGCGCTGTGGTTCGAGTACACGCCAACGTCACGGGCGGGCATTCCCGTGAACAAAGCAGCGTGGGAGGGGAGCGTTACGTTGGTCGACGAGCGGCAGTCCGGGAAGTACAGACCGCGCGCAGCCAGCGCGTCTAGGTTCGGAGTCTCGATCTCGATCCCGCTGTTTGCGACGCCGAGGTAGGTGCCGCGATGGGTGTCCGAGGTGATCACCAGCACGGTCGGCGGGGAAGGTTCGTTCGACGTGGGCACGCTGTAGAGCTGGGGGACGCCCAGGGCGCACACTCCAAACTCGGCCTCTTCGGATTCGAGCTCGAAGGCGACCTCCACGTCGGTGCCCGCTTCCAGGTGAGCCAGATCGAGCGTCCGCCAATTCCAATCTTCCGCAACCAGCTCGTTCAGGATGATCCGTTCGATGCGCTCGTCGGGGCCCGGGTCGACCGTGACCACAAGTTCTAGCTTTGGGCGGGCCGCGCGAAGTTCAGCCGGCCACGCGAGTGAGAATCCGAGGCGACCGCGCACGGGAACGTCAAAGATCGTGCGCATGGGAAGGTCTGTGGTCAGGGCCCAAGCCGATCTTCGTTCGCCCTCGATGCTGACGAGCTGGGGCGGCTCGAACGGGCTTGGCATGGGCGACCAACTGGGTTCGTGCCGCAGCTCGACTCCGGTGACAACGCAGGCCGAGCGCCCCTGGAAACCTAGCAGCAGCTCGTCGTAGGACTGGCCTGGATTGGGTCGCTTGGGGAAGTCGAAGTCGACCCAGTCTTCGACGCGCCCGACACCAAGGCTGCGCGCGCCGGCTTTCGCCGCCACCTTGCCGCCTCTTCCAAACGCGCATTGCACGCGCGTGCCGTCGCCGGTGACGTACACGCGGACGCGCTGGAAGGCTCGTGGATCAAAAGAGCCGGGGATCGAAAGCGAGCGCTGGTCGCCGGTTCCGATCTTGAGCCGCCGAGATCCGCCCAGTTCTTCCACGCGAAAATCACCGTTCAGGATCTTCCACTCTCGTAGGTCTTCGGGGATCCCGATGGTTTGGATCGCCTCGGAGATGTCCTCCGGGGAAGCGCTCCCGCGGGGTTCGAGAATCAGCCGGGTCAGGCGGACCTGTTCCGCGATGGCTGCTTCTTCCGGAGCCGATGAGGAGGACGGGGCCCCTGCGTCTTCGGGATTCTTGGTGCAGGCGGCTAGGGCCAAGCAGGCGAGGATCAGCGCGCTGGCCGCGCCTGGGCGGGGCCGGAACCTGGGGTTGGAGGGGAG
>CAZUCE010000041.1:0-36764 GCA_964619265.1 uncultured Planctomycetaceae bacterium | reverse complement strand
GGGAACGCCCGGGGGGGCGCGCGGATCGACCTCGAAGGTGGGCCCGGCGTGGCGGGTCGCCGAGTGCGAGATCGGAAAAGCTGGGGAGTCGATCGGCGTCCGCGGGCGGACGACGGGGCAGTATATCTGTGCCTCTTCCAGATCTAAGCCCCTCCCACTCCGGAGCCCGTCCCCCTGCGTAGCCCGTGGGAGGTACGTCGCGCCGGTCTCGGAGAGCTCCTCCCATGACCGGCCCTTCCGCTTCCAGCCCGCCCCCCGTGGAACTCAGCGTCGTTCTGCCGGTCTATCAGGAAGAACGGGTCCTCGAGGGCACCTTGGCCCAGCTGCTTGAACGCCTCCCCAACTGGGCCGGGAGCTTTGAAATTTTGGTCGTGGACGACGGCTCCACCGACCGCTCGCTCGAGATCGCGCGCGCGGCCGCCGAACAGGACGATCGAATCGTGGTCCAGGCTTGCCCGGAAAACCGCGGCAAGGGCAACGCCGTCCGGGTCGGAATGCGAGCCGCCCGGGGTGCCCGCCGGGTGTTCCTCGACGCCGATCTATCGACCCCCTTGGACGAGCTCGCCCCGCTGCTGGCCGCCCTCGAGCAAGCCGACGTGGCCCTCGGCAGCCGCCGGGCCCCCGGGGCTGAAATCTCGGTCCGCCAGCCGCGTCTGCGCGAGTCTCTCGGCCGAGGCTTCACGCTCCTGACTCGGACGCTGCTCGCCCCCGGCGTGTCGGATTTCACCTGCGGCCTGAAAGGATTTCGCGGTCCGGCCGCTGAGTCCATTTTCGCCGTGTCTCGGCTGGACGGCTGGGCCTTCGACGCGGAATTGGTCACGATCGCCCGCACCCAAGGCCATCAATTGTCGGAGGTTCCGGTCCACTGGCACCACGAGGAGGACTCGAAGGTACGTTTGGTATCGGCTGTGCTCGTGTCTTTGCGCGACCTCGGCCGCATCTGCCTGCTCCGCGCCAGGGGCGCCTACCGACGCCCCGAAGGGCTCTAAGCGACTTCGATTCTCCACCATGTTCCGCGGCCACTCCGTCACCGTTGTCGTTCCGGCGCACAACGAAGCGCAAACGATCGAAGGGGTCGTCAGCGACTACCTCGGCGTTTCCTGCGTGGACCGCGTCTTGGTGGTCGAAAACAACTGTACCGATGAGACGGGCGAACTGGCCCGAGCGGCCGGCGCGGAGATCATTTCAGAGTCAGCGGCGGGCTACGGCTGCGCACTGCGAGCCGGCCTCGACCACTGCGACCGAACCGGCACCGAGATCGCGGTCCTCACCGAGGCCGACGGGTCGTTCGCGGCCGAGGACATGTTCAAGCTGCTGCACTACCTGATCGATTGCAAGATGGTGCTCGGAACGCGAACGACCAAGCAAATGGTCGAACAGGGCGCGAACATGGACGCCAAGCTGCGCTGGGGCAATGTGCTGATGGCCAAGCTGCTGGAGTTCTTGTGGTTCTTGCCCCATGAACCCCGCCTGACCGATGTGGGCTGCACCTACCGCGCGCTGTGGCTGGAAACCTGGCGGACGATTCGGGACGACACGCGCGAGGCCGGCCCCAGCTTCAGCCCCGAGATGATCTGCGCAGCCTATGGACGGGGCCTGCGAGTGATTGAGATTCCGGTGCACTACGGCGCGCGCCTGGGTGGCAAATCCAAGCACTCCGAGAGCTTCTTCAAGGTCGCAAAAACGGCCATCGGGATGTTCCGGACGATTTGCCGCAAGCGGTTTCTTGGGTAGGACCTTTGCCCCTTGGGCGCCCTGACAGGAGCCGTCCAATCCCCCCCGGAGACGCCCGGCACCAGCCGTCCGGCAAGCCCAAAGAGCCAGCCAGCCGCGGGATCCCGGCCCTCTCCCATCCAGCCGCCCCCCCGCGCGTTGCCTGAACCGGCCCTCCTTGTTCAAGGGGACTACCCGAGCCCACCCAGCTCGCCTAAGCTGGAGGAATGCGCACCGGCAAGTCCTTGGAACTGATCCCGGACAATCCGGGGTCTGGAGCGGATCAACAGGCGCCGGAGCCCAGGCTTTCCAGCCGATCCGGGCGCATCCTGCTCGTCGAAGACGATCTGCCCCTGGGATTGGGACTGCGCGACCTGCTGACCAAAGTGGGCAACAACGTCGAACTGGTTCGCACGGGCACCGAGGCGCTTGAGATGGTGCGTTCCCAACTGTTCGACATCGTCCTCCTCGATCTGGGCTTGCCGGAGATCAGTGGGTTCGACGTGCTCCGCATGATGCGCCAGGAGGGCATCGACGTTCGCGTACTAGTCCTAACCGCCCGGCAACGTGAAAGCTCCCTGCCGCGCAGTTTCGAGCTCGGCGCAGACGACTACGTGCAAAAGCCCGTCAGTGCGCGGGAGCTGCTCGCGCGGATCGAAGCTCACTTCCGGCGCGCCAACATCGATTCGGACACCGGCGAGCGGGTTTTTGAAATCGCTCCACAGATTCGGCTCGACCTGGCGCGCAATGAGGTCATCCGAGACGGCGAACGAATCGAGCTCACTCAACGTGAGGGTCAAGTCCTCAGTTACCTCATCAAACATGCCGATCGCGTCGTCACGCGCGAGAACCTGCTCACAGATGTCTGGGGCTACCTGAATCCCTGGGTTCAAAGTCGCACGGTCGACATCCTGATCGTTTCCCTTCGCAAGAAGATTGAGCCCGACCCCAACCGGCACGAGCTGATTCAGACTGTTCGTGGGAAGGGTTACCGCTGGGGCGGCTGATTTACTTTGGTCGAGCGGCTCAACCAACCACCCTCCGGCGCCGACTTCTCTTCCATTTCGTCGATTCTGCAGACGAACTCAACGCGGAAGCGCGTGCACGATTCGTTGTTGAGGAAGGCCAGCCAGCATCCTTGGCTGCTGTTGACCCTGGCCATCGTGGGCGTGCTCGTACCTTTGGTAGCCCTCACTGGCATGGTGGGAGCTCAGCTGCGCCGTGAATTCAATAGCCGGCTCGAGAACCTCGGTCCGGAGACGCAGGCTGCCGCCGAGACCATCCGAAACACAGTCAGGCACGAGCTGTTCCAAGTCGAACGTCTGCTCGCCCCAGATTTTCGTTTCGCTCCGGTGGCCCTGCGCCTGGATCCCCTGACGGAGCAATCCGAGTGGATCGAGGGCGAGCTTCCGGTCTACACCCCGCAACGACCGATCCTGCGGCGCGTCTCGCAACTCAGCCAGTCGCCCTTCGAAGAGGATTCGAGCGCCGAGCCTTCCGCAGTTTTCAGCGCTCCAGGCCCGCCGAGTCAGGCTTGGGCCAACCAGGCGGCCTCGATCCTCGCATTCGACGAGTGGATGCTCAGCGACTACTTCAGCCCCTACAACGACGAGCCGTTCCCGATGGAATTGGTGTTCGGCTACCTCTACGCCGGTCGAGAAGACCGAGCGGCGCGCACCGAGCGGTTGGCTGCAGCAGCGGATCGAGTCAAGCAGACGTACTTGACCGTGACGACCAGTAGCCGAAAGTGGAGCTGGCACCCGCACGAAGGCAACGCGATCTTGTCCCAGATGATCCGCGTCAATGACTCGTGGAAGGACTATGGAGAATTTCAATTCCAGAGCGATCTGGGAGACGACATCGGGTCGAGCTTCTGGATTCTGCACGGCTTCGAAATCGAGCGGAGCTGGGTGCTGGGCATGGTTGAGAGGATTGCTGCCGAAGCCCTCGATTCGCGCCTGAAGTTGTGCCGCTACGGAGATCCAGAACTTGAGGATCAACGCAACGTCGCAGCCTCGCTCGACGTGTTCAGTCAATTCAACACTGAGCGAAGTGAGACTCGAGGCGCCCATCTCGACTACTTCGTTCTCGCCGACACCACGGAGATTCGGGGTCAGCTTCGCCGCGGCTGGCTCCAGATCTTTGGGTTCGTGGGATTTGTGCTCACCTCGCTCACCTTGGGCCTGTACTTCCTCGTGTCGGGCGTGCGGCGCGAGTTGTTGCGCGCCGAAAAAATGGACGCGTTCACTGCGATGGTCTCCCACGAGCTCCGCACTCCGCTGGCCACGATTGAACTCCACGTGGACATGCTGCGCCAAGGCCTCGTCGACAACAACCAACGGCAAGAATACTACGAGCGAATCGCCGGCCAGAACCAACGATTGAGCCACTTGGTGGATGGCATCTTGGAGCGCGCGCGACTGACCAACGACAGCAGCTCTCCGGCCAGAGTCCAAACCGTCGAGATTCAGCTATCCGATCAGATCCGAAGCGCGGGTCGCGAACTGGTCGAGATTCCTGGACTTGATCTCGTGTTCAACTTGAAAGAAGACCTCCCCCCCGTAAAGGCCCCGCCGTCGGCGATCCATCGGATCCTCTCGAATCTGGTCGAGAACGCTCGCAAGTACGGCACTTCGAAAGACCCAGAGGGGCAAGAAGAGCCCGTGGAAATTTCGACCAGTTATGAGAATGGTCGCGTGGTCTTAGAAGTTGCCGATCGCGGGCCAGGCATCCCCCTGGAGGACCGCGCACGAATCTTCGACGCATTCCAACGGATCCCAACTTCCGACCACGAGAGCGCTCCAGGGACAGGACTGGGCTTGCACCTGGTCGCTCTTCACGCCTCGTCCTTGGGAGCCGAGATCTCGGTCCTCGATCGGCCCGGCGGAGGTGCCCGATTTCGGATTGGCTTCCCCCCCGCCTCCTCCGACTTCGGGGCGCCCTAGGGGATACACTTCCCAGAGCCCTTCCGCGGCTTCGATTCGCCTGAGGTCCTCCTGCCCGAGGTCCCCCCCTTCAGGCCTGCTTCCGATCCGAGGATTTAGCTCGCCCTGCCGGCAAGGTTTTCCGTTCTGCCCCGCTGATCCGCGCGGGCCCCTTCGAGCTCTCCCACCCCCCTCCCTCCCATGCACGTCGTCGTCCTCGGCGCCGGACTCGCCGGCCTCGCTACTGCCTTCGAGCTTTCGAAGGTCGGAGTCAAGGTCACTGTCGTCGAGCGCGACGACTTCGCCGGGGGCATGGCCTGCTCCTGGCAAACGGGTGGCTACTGGCTCGACCACGGTCCCCACCGTTTTCACAGCCGAGACGAAGAGCTCATTCGCCACATCTACGAGGTCCTGGACGACGAGGTCGTCACTCGCGACCGGATGTCGCGGATCTACATGCAGGGCAAGTTCTTCGACTACCCGCTGAAGGCGACCAACGTCATCAAGAGCCTGCCGCCGATGATCATGTTCCGCGCGATCTGGGACTACGCCTGGATTCGGATGGTCCAGATCTTCAAGAAGATCCCCGACGACAACTTCGAGAACTGGACCATCAAGCGCTTCGGCAAGACCCTCTACAGGATCTTCTTCGGCACCTACACGTCGAAGGCCTGGAAGATGCCGTGCAGCGAGATTTCGGCGGACTGGGCCAGTCAGCGGATCAGTCAGGCCAACTTGTGGGATGCGATCAAGAAGACCTTGAACCCTCCGCGGGAGGGTGAGGTACGCAGCCTCGTCTCCGAATTTTGGTATCCGAAGCAAGGCGGAATCGGCCAGATCGGTCGTAAGTACGCAGAGAAGATCCGCGAATATGGCGGCGAGGTTCTGCTCGAGACTCCCGTCGAGCGCATTGAGCTTGAAGGCGATGTCGCCAAACGCGTGGTGTGCAAGACAGCCGACGGCGGCACGCACATCATCGAATGCGACGAGGTGGTCAACACCATCCCGTTGCCGCGTCTGCTAGAAGCTCTCGACCCGCCCATTTCCGAGGACACCCGCAACGCGATCACCAACCTGCGCTACATCGGAATCGTGTTCGTGTACCTCGAAATCGACAAGCCTTCGGTGTCCCCCGATCACTGGGTTTATCTTCCGGAGAAGCACCTAACGATTCACCGCATCAGCGAATTCAAGAACTTCTCCGACGACGCTGCCCCCGGCGACAAGACCGTTGTTTGTTGTGAGATCACCTGCCAAGTCGGGGATGAACACTGGAATATGGACATGGACGCTGCCGGCAAGATCGCTGAGCAGGACCTGATCAACGTGGGCTTGCTGGAGCCTGGCCTGTGCCGTGCGATCGACCTCCACAAGCTGCCCTACGCCTACCCGGTTTACGATCTGACCTACCGCGAGAATCTCGACAAGCTCAAGAGCGCGGCCAAGGTCGTGAAGAACATGCGCACCACGGGACGTCAGGGCTTGTACCGCTACAACAACATGGACCACTCGATCGCCATGGGTCGACGCACCGCGAAGACTTTGGCGAAGGGCATCGATGCCCGCGCTGACGACGTGGCGGAAGAGCAGGAATACTTCGGGTGAACGGACTTGGAGTCGCCTGGAGGCTGCTCCCGTTCGATTTGATTCCCGCCAATCGTCATGTCTTCCGAGGGTGAGCAGGTCGCGATTCCCGGCCTGGGTGCGAAGGTGCGCCGGGCGGATCTCGAGCAAGTTGACTGTGGTCTTTGCGGATCTTCAGACCGCGAGTTGAGATTCACCGACGGCCCGTTCTCCGTAGTCGGCTGCACGGAATGTGGCCTGGTCTACGTGACACCCCGGCTGGCCCCCGGCGCCCTGATCGAATCGGTCTACAACGAGGGCTACTGGAGTTCCGATGCGGCCAAAGATCGCGGGTACAGCGACTACCGTGCAGACGAGCCTCTGTACCTCAAGACCTACGCGCGCCGCCAAGCGGTGATTGACCGTCACTTCGACAAGCCCGGTCGGGTGCTCGACGTCGGCTGCGCGGCTGGGTACTTCCTATCGGTCATGCAAAAGGCCGGGTGGGACGTGCGCGGCCTCGAGCCCTCCGAGGCGATCCGTGCTCGCGCGGTCGAACGCCTTGGGGCCCTTCCGGGCGGGCACCCACGGGTTCAGGCTGGGTTGCTCGGCCAGGCCGAGCTAGAGGAGGGCTCGTTCGATTTGGTGACCTTCTGGGACGTGATCGAGCACATCCCCGATGTAAAGGCGGCTCTGCGCGCGGCCAGCTCGCTTCTCGCACCTGGCGGCAAGTTGTTGATTGAAACCCAGAATGTAGACAGTCGCGCTGCCAAGGTGCTCGGCCCCAAATGGCAGCACTACAAACACGCCGAGCACATCTATCACTTCAATCCAGCCACCTTGCGCCGGCTGATGGACGAATCGGGATTCCAAATTCTGGAGAACACACCCAAACTCGGCGGCAAGTACGTCTCCTTGGGCTTCGTCGCCGAACGCTCAGCACGCCTACATCCCGCACTCGCGTTTCTGTTCTCGCCGCTCAAACTGGTCGCACGCCGTTCGCTCTACGTGAACCTGTTCGACGAGATGATCGTGGTCGCCAAGCCCAAGGCCTAGACCCCTTTCTACCGATGGACCAAAATGCCCATCGTCAGTTCCTTGAATTGGAACGCACCCATTGGTGGTTCCGCGGGCGCCGCTCGGTCTATCTGGGTCTGCTGGGGCACTTGCTGAAAGCGGATCGCCCTCGGCGGATCCTCGACCTTGGCTGCGGCATGGGCGGATTCCTGGAAGGCCTCGGAAAGCTCGGCGACCGCGTCTACCCAAGCGACGTCGAAGTCGAGAGCTTGAGCCACTGCCGAGAACGTGGGTTCCAGGGCGGAGTCGCTTCCTCGGGTTACGCCCTGCCCTACGCGGACGAGTCGTTCGATCTGGTATGCCTGTTTGACGCCCTCGAGCACATCCCGGACGACCACCGCGCCATGGCGGAGATCGTCCGCGTGCTCCGGCCCGGCGGACGAGTCTTCGTCTCTGTGCCAGCCTACCAGTTCCTATACGCCAACAACGACCGGATCGCGCAGCACTACCGCCGCTATACCCGCTCAGGGCTTTCGGAAGTCTTCCGCGGCGCCGGCTTGGAGGTCGAGAAAAACACCCATACAAACGTGTTTCTGTTCCCGTTGATCCTCCCTGCCGTCCTCGCCACGAAAGCCCTCGAGAAAATTTTTAGCCTGAAGGCGCGCAGCGACCACACCAACCTTTCGTGGCCGATTCCACAGTTCGCCCACGATCTGCTTCACGCGGTGTTCGCCGCCGAACTGCCCCTCTCGAAGCGCTTCAGTTGGCCCGTGGGGCACTCCATCGCGGCCAGCGCTCGCCGCAGCCAGTAGGAATCGGGGGCGTCTCCCCGCCGGGCGAGGGCCGCCGGCGAGGGTTTTGCCAAAAGGGGTGCGGTGCGGGAGTTCCCCTACCCGATAGGAACGGTGGTCTCCCAGGGATGACTTCCTTTGTCATGCAATTATTCTCCTATCGCTTCTCGTCGCTCGAATCGGACGTTCGGATTCGGAACGTTCGGCGCTCCAGAGGTGGATTCACGTTTCTTGAGCTGTCGATCTCGACCGTGGTGCTGCTGGTTGCAGCCATGGCCTTGGGTGGGTTGACGACCGGCCTGTCCAAGGAAGGGGCGCTCACCCGTGAACGGGCGGCCGCAACCTGGGCCGCCAGCGACCTGCTGGAGGCAATGCGCAACACGGAGTTTGACGAAGTCTACGCTCGTTTCAATATGACGACCGCCGACGACCCCTTGCTGGGGGACAGCCCGGGGCATCGCTTCGGACTCCCCCAACTAACGCCGCCGGCCGACTCTCCGGATGGACTGCATGGGGAAATCTACTTCCCGACCACCACCACTCCAGCCGGTGGGCAGGCCTTGCGCGAGGACCTGGACTTGGAATTGTTCGGCGGTCCACGCGACCTCGATGGAAACAACCTGATCGACGAAGAGGACCACGCCAAGGACTACCGCATTCTGCCCGTCCGGATCCTGGTTCGCTGGACCGGGACCGCGGGTCCTGCTGAGTACGAGCTGCAAACGGTCCTGTGCAACTATCGCAAGCCGGTGGGACCATGAAAATCCTGCGACTCCGAACCCGGCTCCACTCCGCTCAGCAGACCGCAGGCTGGAGTTTGATTGAGGTCGTCCTGGCGGCCAGCTTGGCGGGCGTTGTGATCATCAAGAGCCTGACCATGATGCAATTGACCTCCGAGGTCAGCAACGCTCAATCCGATGTCTTGATCCTCGAGGACCAGGCGCGCCTCGTCATGAACCGCATCGGGCTCGCGCTGATGGGCACCGACCGCGACACGCTCATCCCGACGATCGAGTCGATCCACACCTCGGGCGTTGAATACAAATTCAGCCTGGGCGTCGAGTCCGGAGCCGTCGTGTGGAGCGACATCGAACGAATCAGCCTCGAAGGCGCAGGAGACTCCGTGCAGTGGTTTGAAAACCCAGGCCTGCCCCAAGAGCGCCACGTTGTTTGGAGCAACCTCGTTCAGCCTCTACTGGAAGGAGAGCTTCCTAACGGGATCGACGACAATGGAAACGGCCTCATCGACGAAGAAGGCCTCAGCTTTGTCCTGGATAACGAAGCCGTGGTCATTCGGTTGACGCTCCGCACCACAAATCCAGAAGGCACTCCGTTGCTACGCACGGTCGAGTCCATTGTCACCTGCAGAAACTAAGCCAATGAAGCGAACCTACCACACGCACCGCCAGAGGCGATCCGAAGCCTCACAATGCGGCGGAGCCTTGCTCATGGCGCTCGTTTCGGTCGTCGTCTTGACCGTGCTCGCTGGAGGTTTCCTGCAAGTCGCCCGCTCGATCGGAAACCGCCAACACCGGGTTTCGGACATCAAGCAGGCCTTTTACTTGGCAGAAGCTGGTCTGGCCGAAGCCTACATGGGCCTCGCCGTGGCCAAGTCAGGCAATCTGGGTTCGGCGGCCGCTCCGGCCCAGCTGGGAAATGGCCTCGTCTGGGTCGAAGCCACGGAGCATCCCAGTGGGCTGGTCGAGCTCGAAAGCACCGGAATGTCCGGCAGCGGACGCGCCACTCTCGGACTCGTCGTCGAGCCCGTCCTTGTCGACCTGTCCACGGTTGCGCCGATCTTCTCAGAAGGCTCGGTCACGCTGCCCCCGGGCAGCTACGTGGACAGCTACGACTCAAACCAAGCGGACTACGCGACTCAACTCGCGGCGGGCGTGACCTTCGATCCGGGTGCCACCGTCTTGGGTACGGATGGCGACCTTGAGATCCTCCAGGACAACTTGAACCCCACCCAAGTTCATGGAGCAGTCGCTTACGGCGATGGAGCTACGCTTGTGGATCAGACCGGTGCGATCACCGGAGCGGCGAAGCCAAGTGCAAGCGCCTCCGAACTTACGCCACTGCCCTTCCCGAGTGACGTCAAGCTCAGTACGAAACTCACCCACGATTCGGCGGTTCCGCTTGTGATCGCGGCCGGCACCACCGAATTTGAGCAACTGCACGTTTCTGCCGACTCGGAAATTTTGGTGCTCGGCCCGGCGAAATTCTTGACCGGTTCGGTCAAACTCGACCCGGGAGCCAAGATCACCTTCGACACCAACGCTGGCCCCGTTCAGTGGTTTGTTCGCGACACCTTGGAAGTGGACGCCGGCGCCACGATCGAGAACCTAGATCAGGACCCGAGCGCGCTGGCGTTGTCCCTGACCGGAACGGACTCCCCCTCGGGCTCTGTCGCCAAGCTCGCAGGCCTCGGACCCTTCCACGGGTCGATCTACGCGCCGGCTGGTACCGTCGACATCGATTCAACCTTCGAAGTCTTCGGGAGTCTGCGCACCGCCAAGCTCTCACCTGGATCCGCCCTGCGGCTTCACGTGGATCGCTATCTCCAGACCCTCGCTGGGCAGGCCAACCTGCCCGAGCTGCAGGCCTGGCGCGTCGTAGACATCCCGAAGGGGCTGACCTCCAGCGGCGCGAATCCGATCGCCTTGCTCGGACTCGATCCCTCGGCACTCGTGCCGTTGTCCGCCTCCCACGAGGATCAGACGCTCTCGGTCACCTACACCGACGATGCCGGCATCGACCGGGTCTACGACGGGCCCGAAAGTCAGTTCGATTGGACCGACGTATCGGCCGTACTGGCCGCCAACCGCGACGGTACGCCCTTCGCTGGGGCGAGCTCCAACGACTCGCCGTCCCCCCTATTGCCCCCTCCGCCTGCCGGCGCGGTCTTGAGTCCGCTGCTGGATGCCCTCACCAATCCGTTCCTCACTTCGAACGAGGTCCGAGATCAGCTGCTCGCCGGAGGACCCCTGTCGGCCAACACTCTGAAGCAAGTCATCGAGCGAGACCCGCCGCTTGTCTCAACGCACCTGCTCGACGTCTTGCTCGGCTCTTCCACAGGCAGCGGACTGCCAGCCAGTGTTCTCAAGGACGCCATCGAGACGAACCACTTGACCTCCGGAAATCTCAGGGACCTCCTAACCAGCAATTCGCCGCTGCCCAACGACGTCCTGAACGACCTGCTCGCTCGCACCCCCCCCATGAACCAAACCGACCTCGATGCCGTCCTTGGAGCTCAGTAAGCCCGCACTCGTAGCCGGACTCTTCCTGATGGCCCCGGTACTTCGGATCGAGGCCAGCCCCCCGTTCAATCCGGCTCCCGGCCTGACTCGGGCCGAGCCGGACCATCCGGAGGCCGAAGCCGTGCTTGCGGGAGTGGCAACTTGGGGCGATGTGCCCGGTGCCTGCGCCGAACTCGGCGCCTTGGACAGGGCTCCGGTGGCGTACTTGTTCGATCAATTGAACAAGGGGATCGACCGATCCACACCCGCCGGTGCGACCGTGCAGCTCACCCTGCAGCGAGTCTCGACGGCAGCCCTTACGGACTACTTGAGCGCTCAGCTCGAAAGCGGCATCTCCGAGCCCAGAGTTCAGGCTGCCCTCATGGTCCTAGGAGATCGCTCGGAGCCAGGCGAGCTACAGTGGCTGATCCGACTCGCGGACGAACCGCTTGCTCCTGAGAATCGTCCGATTCGTGCCCGGGTCGTCGAGGAAGCGCTTGCGCGGCGACTGCGCGCCCACGAATCCGATTTCGGCCTCCTCCCAGAACGCTTACAAGGCACCTCGGAGAAGTTGGCCGGGCCGGCCGTTCGAGCCCTGGCGAGCCTGGCCAGCCCGGCCAGCGGACAGGCCCTGTCTGACCTCCTAGGCACCTGGCCCGCCGCTGATGCGTTCGTTCTGCATGCTCTCGAGCAGGTGGTCAACTCAGCCGGAAGGCTCGATTCCTTGAGCCTTGCGGACGTACGCGAGTACCTGGACTCCGGCCAACCCGAGCAAGTCGGTCTGGCTTGCAGGGTGCTCGCAACCTGCCGCGACGAGGACTCGCTGGACGATTGGGTCCGGCTCCTGACCAATCCCTCGCCGAGCGTGCGCGAAGAGGCTCACCGAGCGCTGCGCTCGATCGCCGGGCTGCCGCTGGGTATTCGGCCAAGCGCCTGGAATACCTGGCTCGACGAGGAACAAACCTGGTGGCGAACGCAGAGCGCCGCCACGCGGCACAGCCTCGAACACGGAAATGCGACCGAAGCGGTTGCCGCTGTGCGCGAGATCTGCCTCAAGCGAACCCGCTCCGAGGAGCTGTGCGACCTACTCGGCCTCGCCCTGGATCGCCCGGAGGTCGGCATCGCTCAGCTGGCCGCGCGCGGACTGGCTGCGCAGTCGAGCCTGCGTGCGGAAGACTGGCTGGTTCAAGCGCTTGAGCGCCCGCGTTCCGAAGTTCGGAGCGTGGCGCTAGAGTCCTTGCGACGTCGCACGGGGCTGGAACTGGGTCCGGAGCCAACACAATGGCGACGAGCGCTGTTCTCACTTGAGCGGTAAGTCGCTGCCCACCGATGCGCGTAGGGGGCTCTGGCCCAGCTCGCAGTCGGCACCCTGCGACCGCTAAGGACTAGGAAGCGTTGCCCTCGTCCGCCTCGTCTTCGGGATCCGGCTGTTCAGAAAGCAGCCACAAGCCGAATTTCTCACGCAGGTCGTCGATCGTGATCGCGCCCCCCGCAAGCTGGATGGACTGAAGCATGCTCGCCTGATTCAGCAAGCTCTCGTACTGCGAAGGGGTCATCTGCTCGATCGGCACCTCACGCTCGCCCACCAACCGCACCAGGTAGGCGCCGGATTTTTCGAGGTTGGCCAACGGCTCGGAAAGAGCCCCCTGCTCTAGCTGATACAAGTCCGCACGGGTGCGCAGAAACGTGTGTCCGGGGTCTTCCCAGTTGGGGTCATCCTTCTGCTTTGCGCTGCGCTGAAGCCAATCCCGGGTGCGCAGCTCAAGGCCTCGCGCGGTCGCCGCAGCGGCCAGGAGTTCCGAGGTCACAAGCTCCGAACTCTCTTCTTCCGAAATCGTGCCCTCGTCGGTCTCGGCAATATCGGGCGTGGGGATCAACTCTTCGCGCAGCTCCTTGAGGGACTCCTCGGACAGTTCGACCGATCGGGACTCGATCCAATCCTCAAACACCTGCTCGCGAATTTCTTCGAAGGCCGGCATCTGGCTCGGCATGCGCTCGACCAGGCGCACGAGGATCAGGCCGTCCTCGGTCACAGCCGGCGAGCCGGTGATCGAACCAGAGTCGCCAAGGCCGTACATCTGGGAGCCGGTAAATCTTCCGCCCAGCCCTTCGACCTCGCTCCATTCGTCGATCGAGCGAGCAACTCCGTCGGCCAAACGGTCCATGCCAAGCGCGGCGGCTTCGACCGACAGATCGATCGCCTCACCGGCCTCGAGGCGCTCCTGGAGATCCGCGCGAAACGAACCCATCGCGTCGAACAGGCGCGCCTCGCGGGCCGCCGTGTCGCGGACTTCTTCGTAGGCGAAGGTCAGTTGGTCCGGGCTCAGCGGCTCGGAATTGTCCGGGTCCGTGGGGCGCCGAAAGCGCGTGAAGGAATACCGCTTGTAGTAGGTGTCGGCCTGAACTTCTTCGTCCCAGTCCTCGGCATTCGGGTAGGCCGCGAGCAGCTCATCACCTGCGGTAGCTAAGTTGGCCTCGTTCAGAACGAAGCCGATGACCTCAGCGTCCAGCCGCTCGGGCTCCATCAGCGCGTTGCGCTCGAACTCGGGGCGCTCGTCGAGCCAGGCCTGCAGGACCCCGTCATCGGGACTCTCGGCGCGCGCTTCGTCTACGAAATCCGAAGCGCCCGCAAAGACGTACTCGAAGGAGTACTCAAGAAACTGTTGGTTCCAGGACTCTTCGATCTGCGCCGGATCGGGAATCGACTGCAGCTTGCCGAGCAAGCTCTGATAGCGATTGACACGTTGAAAGGCCCGCAAGGTCTCCTGGAATCCCACAAAGCCCCCTGGGAAGCGTCGCAGTCGTGCCTCCAAGGGCGCGGTCCCGCCCAGCGCCCTGGCGTAGCTGCTCAGCTCTGCTTTGAGTTCTTCGTCGGAGAACGTGATGCCATTTTCGAGCGCGAGCTCGTCGAGGATCATGAAGTGCGCTAGCTCGGCCTGGTCGGTGCTGCGCTGGTTGAAGAACGACATCAACCGCGAGAACTCATTGGCCTTGCCGAGGAATTCACTCTGACGGACCTGGATCTCACCCCGCGTGGGGTGCGTCCACTTCATCATCACTTCGTTCGTGCTCGTCTGCCCGTTGAACATCGAGGGCGGGAGCAAGAACACGAGCATCAAGAAGACCAGCATCAGGATCAAACCCGCGTACACGAGCGGGTTCCGGCCCTGGGGCGTGTTCAACAATTCCTCCGCGTCGAGGAAATCCTTGTGGGTCGGCTCGGCGTGCTCGACTTCGCCCGAGACCGGGGCGCCAGCCTCCGCGTCGGGGCCGGAGCCATGGCCGGTGGACTTGGAGCTCCGAGCGGGCGGAGAGGAATGCTTGCGAGACTTGCTGGACATGAAAACGAAGGGGCCGGGACGGCGCGCGGGGGGCGAAGAGTCTAACGGGGGGCCTTCCCGGGGCCCAGAGCGACGATCGCGGAGAACGGCGCACGCCCCTCCGGGGGCGCACCGCCCTAGCCGGGCGGGCCCGCGCCCGAGGAGGCCGTGCTAGTCGCGGGCCAGCTCGCCGTCCCGGGGCAGCTCGTCCAAATCGGCCAGCCCGAATCGATCCAGGAACTCCGAGGTCGTGCCGTAGAGCAGGGGCGCCCCCGGCTGATCGGCGCGCCCGGCGACCTTGATCAGGCGTCGATCGGTCAGCTGGCGCAGCATCGGGCCGGCCTGGACGCCCCGGATGGCCTCGATCTCAGCCTTGGTGACCGGTTGGCGGTAGGCGACGATCGCCAGCGTCTCGAGGCCCGCGTGGCTGATCTTCTCGTTCCGGCGGGTCTTGTCGAGCCGCTGGACCACTTCGGCCAGGCGCGCATCGGTAAACAGGCGCAGACCGCCAGAGATACGGCGCAGCTCAATCGGGAGCTGGGAGGCCGCGATCCGGTCGGTCAGGGTTTCGATCACGAGGGCGATTCCAGCCTTCCCGATCTGGCCCGTAACCCTCGGCGATTCCTCGGGACCAGCCACCAAGAGCCCACGCAGGCGTCTTTCGGACAGCGGCTCGGGCGAGGCAAACAGCAGCGCGAAAGCCGACTGAACGTAGGCCTCCAGCGCCTCCCCTTCCGGGAGATCGCCCTCGGGCTCCTCGTCGTCCGCCCCATCGGCGCCGGCTTCCAAGCCGCCCTCGCCCTCAGCCAGCTCGTCCGCCTCGGGCTCCGCTTCGAGGGGGTCACCTTCCTCAAGCTCGACTTCGGTCGCTTCGATGTCCTGCATGGGGCCAAGATGCAGGCCCAAACCGGCCCGGTGCAAGCCCGAGCCTCACCTTCTTCGGGAGTCGTCAGCTCCCGACGATGCCGGGCAGCAGCTCGCGCAGGGGCGCCAGGTCGACGGTGTAGCGCCGCTCCATGGAAACCTGCCAGAACACGAACTCCTCCTCGCCGACCGGATCGGCCGCCAGGCTCTCCCGCACCGCATCCGAGAGCGCTTCCCAATCCCCCTGGAGCGGGTCCGGCCGGGCCTCGATCTTGAGCAGGATCGTGGCGCCCCCTATCTCGAGCGGCCCGCCCAGCTCGCCCACCGGGGTTCGGAAGGCGAGGTTCGAAATCGGCGAGCGTTCGGCCCGCCCGAGGAACGGCAGCAGTCCCCCCCTCTCAGCGGTCGCGTCCCGGGACAGTTCGCGCACCAGCAGCTCGAATTCCTCGCCCGCCGCGAACCGGCGTTCGGCTTCGGCCGCGCCTTCCTCGTCGGCAACGAGGATCCTCACCCGCGCGAATTCGTTCGACAGGGTGTGCGCGCGCACGACCCGCTCGGTGACGATCTCGCGCACCGTGTTGTTGCGCAATCGCGAGCGGAACAGCTCGGGCTCGACGCCCATGCGTCCCTTCAAGAACTCCTCTAGGCTGGAGCCCTCCGGAACGTTGCGGCGCACGAATTCGCCCAGATTCGAGCTAGCTCGCTCATCCACAAGTTCCGCATCCAGCCGCAGCCCGAGCCGCTCGGCCTCAAGCTTGGCCAGGGCGGACCCAATCAGCAAGTTGAGCTCGATCCGCAGCAGATCGGCTTCGTGGAACAAGAGCCCCTCGAGCAAGTCGCTGGTCGCGATCTGCCGGCCACCGATTCGAGCCAAGACCGGATCGCCCGGCTCCGTCGGGAGCGACCCGGCTTCGTCTGCGGCCCCCAGACTCGAACCGGCCGAAGGCGCGGTCGCGGTTTGGACCCCCGCGGGATCTGGCCCGCCAGCACCGGCTAGCGACGGAGTGCTATCGGTCTCCGGCAGAAAGCGGGGCACCGGGCCCGGTGCGCCCGAGGCGCAGGCAGCCGCCAGAACGCAGGTGAGCAGAGCGAGAGAACGAGGCACAGAGGTGATCATCGGTAGGAAACCCGTCGGGTCACGCCCAGACCCCCGCAATTGGGATCCAGGATCAAGCGGCGGCGAGTTTCGCCAGCCAGGTTGGCGTCGAGCATCTCGCGGTACCCGAGTCCGGCGCAATCCCGATGGGGCAAAAGCGTCACCGAGGAAACGAGAAAGTCGCCGCCGTTCTCGGCGTAGTACGCCGTAAGCCACTGGGAGCGGTTCTGGAGGGTCATTCGCGCCCAGGCGTCCTCCGGGTCCAGGTTCGCGTCGCTGCCCCCTCCCGAAACCGCCTGGGTGTTGCGCTGGTAGCGATCGATCCGCTCGAGCAGCGCTTGCCGCTCCGCATCCCGGTCCGAAACAGGCGCCTGGTCCGCTTCCTCCACCTCGATCAGCTTGCCGGCCAGCGCGTCGTCTCGCCCGAGCATCCAGGTCCCCTCGCCGTAGCTGGCTCGCCGGGTCGAAGGGCGACGACGGTCCGCAAACACCGCGCGCACACGCGTGCCATCGATCCCCGCGAGGAAGCCCTGGCATTCGAGCGCCACCGCGTCTGCGATCGCATCGGGCAGCTCTTCGTCCACCCAACTGCGAGCCAGCTCGAAGCTCTCCAGTCGAGCTCCTTCGCGGGCCAGGCGCGCCGTCCAGGTGAACCAGCGCCGCGTCACGAAAATCGTCAGCTCGCGATCGCGGTCCTCCTCCAAGCGCCGCGTCGTGCGACCCCAATCCTCCATCAGCGGCGAGCGGCTGTAGCGTTTGGGAAATTCGGACAGAACGGCCAACGCCTCGGCAAACTTGCCTCTCCGGGCGAGGTGCGTCGCGTCGTCGAGGAAATCGACCTGCTCTTGCACTTCGGACTTGGCGATCGAGCGCGCTAGAACGGCCTCGAAATCCAGGAATCGATCGCGATCCTCCTCCGGAATCGCACCGTAGGCCTCAGCTGCACTGCGGTGATCGCTAATCCGCTCGGCGAAAGAACCCAGCTCGAACAGCGCCGTGGAACGCGCCTCTCCGGTCGACTCGAGGCCAGGCAACAGCCGCACCCGCTCTTGCTCGATCAACTCTTCACGGGTGAACAGGGTCCGAGCCGGAACCTGAAGCTGGGTAATCGCGCCGGCGATTCGCTCGGCCGGCAGCAGCACGACTCCTGTTTCTTGCTTCACGTGGAGCACCCCACCCGAGCGGTGCTGAACCAGGCCGACGAGCTCGTCGCCGCCCACCAGCGGGATCCGATCTGCGGTCACAAAGACCTCGTCGGCGACCACGTCGACGTAACCGAAGCGTGTGCGCAGCTCGAGCTCGATGCGCGGATCGAGCAGCTCGAACGGCAGATCCAAAATTCCGCCCGTGTCGAGCCTCTGGACGACCAATCCGCTGGGTGCGTGATGGGCAATCGCGCCCCACAAGATGGAACCATCGCGCAACGCGAGCATCTCGAGCTGGTCCAGGTGCGCGAGCACGGGAAGTTGCGGCAACTCGAGCAGACCTTCGTTGCCAAACTCGCCCGCTGGTGTGCCCACCGGGGGCGGCGAGGAGGGATCGAGACCGGCGGCGCTGAGCAGCTCAGCGGTCTCTAAGTCCGGAGCCGCCCCGTCTTGAAGCAGGGTCAGCGGAAGCGCGAGGGTGAGCAAGATCGAAGGTGCGTTCATCGGGATTCGGAGTTTCCGGAATCGGGACCGGTCGTTGAATCTAAGAGCTGCGGAATCGGCGGAGCCGCGGAGCTCGAGTTGGCGCCGAGGACAAAGCGACGCCGGAGTCGCTCGCCCACGGGAATGCTGTGGGTCAAAAGTAGTTGGGTTTCGAGGGCTAAGCGCCGCCCACCCTCTTTCCAGCGAACCTCTACATCGACGGCGACCCGCCGGGGGAATTCCACAGCGATCGGCTCGCCCGGTTCAAACACGGCCCGCGCCGAGTAGACCAAGCGATCGCTGCCAGGGAATGGCACATCGATCAACTCGCGCGCGGGGCCAACGCTTCCGTCCGGTTGCAGCGGAAACAGGCGTTCCTCCAGGTCGGCCGATAGGGCTTCGAGCTGAGCTGCCGCTTCGGTCCGCAGCGCAGCTCCGCTGGCCAATCCCGCGCCACCGGCGAATACGCCGATCAACAGGCTCGCCCCGAGGGCGAACAGCCCCACCGCGAGAAGCACTTCGACCAGGGTGAAGCCGGCGGGGCCCTCAGAGGTTTGAACGAACCGCTTCAAGATCCCCATCCTCCGCCGGACAGCGGCAGCACGATCTCGCGCGAGAACGGCCGCCCGAACTGAATCGGCGTGCCCGCCCGGTGACCCGCGATGCGGGTTCCGCGCAGCCCGCGCTTCACGAAAGCCCTCTGTTCGCGAAGGCTGGTGATCTGCATCCACTCTTCTCCAACCAGCACCATGGCGCCGGCTTCGCTCGGGAGCCGCTCCGGGCGTGTGACAACCAAGAACTCGGACTCTGGATCCGCCGGGGCTCGCAGGGCCGGGCGACTCCGCGTATCCGCCTCGCGCTCGAGCTCGAGCTCGATCCGCAAGCGCCGAGGAAGCAAGACTTCGGCGCTCGGCGAGGCGCCGGCAGCCGGCAAGAACCGATGGCGCTCGTTGAACGGATGACGCTCAAGCTGGGGGCGGCCCAAGGCACGCCCGTCCCAGGCGATCGCGGCCTCTTCCATCGCGACGCCGGGGCTCCACTTCTCATGAATCACGCTGGTCTCGGCCGCGGCGAGCACGTTCAGGCTCAAGATGCCGGTAGCCAGCTCGTCGAGCCCGGCCCCCGGGCGCCCGGCTGAATCGAAGAAGGCGGGATCGAAGAACGAGCGCCCCGGCGCGTCGTGCAGACGTTCGCCACGAAGCAGGACGCCGTCCCCGCGCCGACCCGGCTCGGTCTGTGAAGCCTGGCCATTCGCACGCGGGAGCACCGCCCAGCAGATCTCGATCAGCGGCCGGCGCCGCGGTCCAAATTCCTCGCCCACCGGAGCCAGCCCAAGTCGCTCGAATTCTTCGGCGCGCGCTTCTCGAATCAGGCGAACGCGCGGCCACGGACGACCAGCGAGCCCGTCGCCATCGACGTCGAAGACTTCCCAGTCGATCAGCAAGTCGCCTTCGGAACCCGCAGACAAATTCTCAAGGTCGCGGATCAACCAATCGAACAGGGCTGTGCGCTCGGCCAGCAGCTCCGCTTCGGCGTCTGCGTTCCGCAGGATCGAAAGCGTGCCATCCAGAAACCGCAGCAGCCCAACCGCGACAAGCGCGAAGAGTCCGAGCGCGAGCAAGAGCTCCACCAGCGTCAAGCCGCGGCGCCTCGCCCCAGCCGAATTCAAAGCTCGCAGGAGCATCAGTGCACCCTCCGGGTCAGCACGCGCCCGGGGGCGAAATAGGTCGCACCCACCTGATCCACCCGTGGAATTTCCTTCCAGCCGTGAGCCAACCCAAGACGGGCATCGAAGGCGCCCGGTAGGTATTGGGCGAAGAACCTCAGTTCAAGCCGATCGGTTCGCGAGTTGAGCTCTACGCCGCCGGAGCTCGGGTCAGCCAGGGTCACGCGTCGCAGTCCGGGCGTCTCGTCGGGCACCGAGTCCCAGGGCACTCCCGGGTCGCTGCGTACCAAACACAGAAGCTCGCACAGTCCGGACGGCGGCGGCTGAAACTCGAAGAAGATCCGGTCGACAAACGAACCGGGAGTGGTCGAAACGCACTCCGCGTAAGTCAGCTCCGGAGCATTCGCCAAGGGCGTGAATCGGTCGGGATAGCGAACGGGGAATCGCACCACGGGCATTCCCAAGGCGTGATCGGACGGAAAGGTGCCGAATCGTCCACGCAGGAGACCGGGCCCTTGGTGATCGTCGGCTCCCGGCTCGTTCGAGAGTCGCGGCATGCCGAGCGCGTTCCCGATCCGGTAGGTGTAGTGGATCAGCTCATCCTCGATCAAGAAGGTGCCTACATCCGGGAAGCCACTCGTGTCCTCAAGAACCAGTTCGTTGTCTGCCCCTGCAGCGCCGGAGATCAACTGGCTGACTTCCACATCGAACAGGAACCAAACGCTCTCACCTGCTGCGTGAGCGCGCACTTCGCTGGCGAATGCTCCACGCCCCAGAGGCGCCACCTCGAATTGCCCGTTGAGGGTGTCGATCGACGAGTACAGAATCAACTCTTCGCCGATGCGCAGCAACCCTGCGTCAGTCGGCAACTCGCCAAGCATCGAGCTACCTGGCAACGCGAATTCGATGCCCTTAGCGGTCCGCACGATGTCCGGTTGGATGCGCAGGGCATTCGCCCCGGGGGCCAGATCGCTGGCCAGCACCATGGCTGCTCCAAGACCTCCGAATCCGTTCACCACCGTTCCGCCGAACTGGGCCGAGCCAAAAACCACCTCGTCGACGGTTGCCGCCAGCGGAGCTCCTCCCCCAGCGTCCGCGCCCAGCAACACCTGGGTCAGGCTTCGCGGCAGCTCGCCGGACGGGAACTTGGAGAGTCGCGCAAAGCTGCGTGCGTCGGTCGGATCTCCAAGCGAGCCGGGAGCCAGCGGAATTCCAAGCTCTTCGGTGAAGGCCACGTAGTAGGCATCGGGCCGAATGAAGTCGTTCACGTTCTCAGGGAACGTCTCGGTCGTGACGCTCCCGGAAACCGCGGCGGAGCTTCCACCGGTCGACTGCCAGTCACTGATCCTCCGGTCGACGGGCTGGTAGGCCCGCTGCACCACGGCAGGAAAGCCCGGATCAGAGGGCAACCCCTCGACCACGAACACCGCATCGAAGCGCCCCGGCCAGCCGCGATCGGGCCGAACGCCCTGGGGCGTCGGCAGCGCGCAGCGGATGACCGGAAGCACCAGCGCACCCCCGGGCTGTTCATGACTCTCGGTGCCGAACACGCCGCGGTGGTGCAAGGAGTCCGAGACCGATTGAGTAATCGGGAGCAACGGGTCGAGGTTGTCCCCCACGAGCGGTCGCCAATAGCCAAACTCGGTGTCCTGAGCGGGGCTCGCGCTCGGCGCTGTCCCCGAAGCCAAGGCCGGAGCCGCCGGGCTGGACGAGACCGCCGAAGCCGGCGCCGGAGCGGAAGGCGGGGCGTTCGGATCGAAGATCCCCGACTCTCCGCCCCCGGGAATGCTCCCGCCGGGCACGGTCGGTCCATCGCCAGGCGGTTCCTCGAACCCTCCGTTTCCCTCTCCAACGTCGCTGCGCAGGCCGCCTCCCACGGGACCGGCCAGCGCTTGATACACATTCAAGCGAGCTGCGGCGTGATCTCGCACCAGATCGTTGGTCCCCACGTAGTCGTAGCGCACCCACTCGGTGAACTGGGCATCTTCCGGGCGTGTGATCTGTGCGAACTCCGAAGTCCCCTGACCATCTGGGCCGAATTGCGGTTCCAGGAAAGACGTTGCGGAGCCCGGAGCCGGAACCGAAATCGGAATCAGATACACCGCGCCTGAGGAGTTCAAGCCGAGGGAATTCAGCGCGGCCGGGTCTAAAACGTTGCCACCGTATTCCAGGACGAAGGCCTTCTGTTCGCTGGGGTCTCCCAGCTCGGCCGCCGCCGCTCCGGAATAGGGCATGGCCAAGTTCGGAAGCTCACCGGAGCTCACCGCCATGTCGGCAATCTCGACGGATCGAGCAGTTTTGCCCGAATAGCGAATCACCGAGAGGCCGAAAAGCTTGGACCCCTCCGGTGTGTGAGGGTCGTCCACGAGTTGTTCGTCGTCCTCGCCGGGCCCCACCGTCCACGTGCGAGATTGCTGCATCAAGATCGCGTACCCGCCGCTAGACGAAAACGCGGCTAGGGCATCCGCGCGGGTCCCACCCGAGGCGGAATCGGCGTGCTCGACCTCGAGGCTTTGGACATTGTCGACCGCGGAGTCGAACCCTCTGCCCAAGCTTGGAGTCTGGCCGTTGGGTGTTTGCAAGAGGATCTCGCCGCCGAGCCCTCCCCCATTGAATCCAGCCACTCGGGCTACCGCGAAGGGCCCCAATTCGCTTTGCAGCGAACTTCCTCCACCGGGCGCCGCCGACTGCAGGTCCAGACTGTAGCCGTACAGCGAAACCGGCGTCCCCGCCGCGTAGCTCGCGTTCTTGCTCAAGCCACCGTTCAGCGTGCCGCTTTGGGTGTGGTGCTCGCGCGCCAACCGACCCCCGAAGCCAGCTGCTTCGCCGGTCAAAATCGGCGTAGCATCAAACGAATTCGTTCCGCGCACCGCCTCGATCAGCTCATCGCCGATCCGCAGGACGCAACGTTCCGGGAAGCCCTCGGTCGACTCGACCGAAATCTCGGCCTGGCCGTCGGCCAAGGACGACGTTAGGTGAGTCAGACCCCGGCGGTCTACCCGCATCGCGGCGTTGGCACCGGTGTGGGCAAAGCCGTCGATGCGCACGCCGATCTGGTCCGGCCGGTTGCCGCGCACATCCAAGTTGAGATGGAACCAATCCCCCGCGGCCGGGCCACCGCCGGTGCCGTCCAGCGGGAAACTGGCCTGCCCCACTTCCTCGAAGGCCGTCGCGGGGTGATCGCCGGGTCCGTCGTGGACTCGAACTTCAAGCCGTCCTCCGTTCGTCCGAACGTGCAGCCGGTCTCCGGCGAGCGCAGACCCCGCATCGAACAGGGTCCCGTCGGCTCCGCCAGCCAGCCTCGCCCAGAAAGACAGGGCCATGGGCAGCGGAAATTCGCCAGCAGTCTGCCAGCCAACCCGCGGATCCAGAGCATCGAAGGCAACGCCGCCGCCCTGGGCCAGATTCTCGCCTTCCACAGAAGAGCGCGAGCGATCGAAATGAAACACGCGCCCCTGGCGCTGGCCAGCTTCGTCGGTGCGCTCCGGCGCGGGTTGAAAGTAGCCGAGTTCGGTTGCGGCCGGAAACTGACTCAGCACCTGGGGCGCCTCGCTTGCGGTCGAGCCCTCGTCGATGGACAAGTGCGCTCGCCGCCGCGGAGGCGACGCCGCGCCCCCGTCCAGGTCGGGCACGTAGACCGCCTCAGGACCTGAGAGCCAGCCGGGCATTCGTCCGAACAGCCGCTGATTCTCTTCAAAATCGATCTGGCGATCCCACAGGGCGAGCAATTGGCTCGGCGGTAGGACCACCTCGAGCTGTTCAATCCGTCCCCGGGCGCGCTCGAGGCCGTTCGGAGCTGTCCGTACAGCACGCAGGTCGAGCGAGTACACGTCGCGCGTGGTGAAGGTCAGAGGCGCCGTCGAGAACTCAAGCGCCACGTCTCCCGATCCGTAGGCATTTGCGTATAGGGCGATCACATCCTCTCGCTCGAGGAACCCGCCGGTTTCGGTGGAATCCGCGGGCCTAGAGCCGGTTGGGGAATCGTCGTCCTCCGCAGAGAGCCGCAGCCCACCCGCCGGAAGAAGCACGCGCTCAAGCCAATCCTCGAAGCCTGTGAACGGCCGTGCCTCCAGGCAGAGCTCCGCGAATTGCAGAGCCTCCGATCGGGTCACCCGTTCGTTCCGCCCACGCAGCTTGAGATTTTCGAACAGGACAACGAGCGTGTCCTTCTCGGCGGTGTTCAGATTGACCGGCCGCCGGGAACTCGCCGAAATTTGAGCTTCGAGCTGGCTGTAGTCGTTTACCACCGAGTCCAAAAGCCGCACCCTCCCAGCGGCCGCTTCGACCACGAGGCCGAATTCGCGATTCCCGCCTCCTTCGATCAGCACCGTGGTTCCAGGAGCGAACCAGCGGGACTCTTGGACGGCAAAGGTGCACGTGTTGCCGCCCAGCAGCGCTTGGGCGATGCGCACGGGGCGCTGCCAGCGCGGCCCCGCGCCGATCCCGCCCCACAGGGTGCCGCGCTCGCCCAGCGTCTCGAGCAGCTCGTCGAGCGGCGCAGGGCCGGCTGCTTCCTCGACCGAGCCCGTCGTTTCAGGACTCAGTCCGCTCGGCAAAAACGCCGCCAACTCTCGGGCCAGCCCGCCGGTGTCGAAGGCCCGGATCTCGTCCTCACCGCGTGACGCGCGCCACAGGCTGAACGCGATCGCGTCGAGTCCAAGGACCGGGGCGCCGGCCGAATGGGGTTCGGGCAGAGAAGGTCCACAGTCCCCGCCTTGTGAGCCCACACCGCGCTCCACCACGCGCAAGCGGTTGCTGCCCTGCTCGCGGCGCACCTGAACGATCTCTCGATCGCAAAAAACGTAGCACGACTCCGGGAAGCCGGTCGTGCGAGCCACCTCGAACACCTCGCCCTCGGCACCCACGGGCTTGAGCAGATAGGTCGCTTGGCCGATCGCGTTCGCGACCAGCTGGGGCGACGCGCTGTTCCAGTCGATTCGAGCAGCCAAGTCGCGCACTTCGTGATCCCAGGGGAGGCCATTTTGCCCGCCGCCGGTGTAGAACTCCGAATCCAGATCCGGCTGCACGTCGATCTCCGCCAAGGAATCGAAGTCGCGCGTGCGATCGAAAGTCGTTTGGGTCTCCCAGAGGCGCGAGCGCGCGTGGCGAGCCGCGTCCTCCAAGGAAAGCCGCAGGAACGAGCGATCGGAAGCCCGAACGGCAGCCCGGTCCGCTTCGCCCGCGCTCCACAGGAACGGAACCGCGAGCACAAACAAGGCGAGCAACACCAAGAGCACAGCGAGCAGCGCAAACCCATCGCGGGATTTCGCGCGCACGCCAAAGGAAGAAGTTTGCAGAGGATTCATCGAACCACCCCGTAGCGGCTGACCGTGATGATGTCCGCGTCTTGACCGCTGGACTGAAACACGAGTTCCAAGCCCTCAGGATGGGCGATTGGATCGAGCGAACCGTCGCGACCGAAACTGATTTGGGCCGGTGCATCCTTCGGCCAACGGCGCTGTTCGGGGAGTACCACGGGCTGGTGGCGCTCGTAGATCCAAAAGATGAGCTCGTCCACCAAGCCTGGGAACGGTCGCGGGCGACCGCCCAGGATCAGCTCGCGCGCAGGCTCAGCGAGCGGATCGCTCAGCGGCACGCGAGCGACTAGAAAGCCGTCCACGGTGATGGAAAAGCGCACGCGGTCGTAGGTCACACCGACCTCAACCCAATACCCAAATCCAAGCGCCCCGAACGGGCTCTCCAAGTCAACCCGGTTCAATTCATGCGGCACCACCGAAGCAACGAGTTTTCCTCCGTCGCGCACCTCCAGGCGCACCACGCCTCCCAGATCCAGGAGCGTCCCACCGGTCGTATCCTCGGCCCGAACGCGCATCTGTAGCGCAAAGCCCTCGCGCAAATCGAAGCGCCCGTCTTCCCCCAGGTCGATGCGCACCTTGGCATCGTTTCCTCCGCCAGCGAAGGTCAAGCCCGATCCCAGATAGCCATCGTCCACGCGTCGCGCCCCGTCGAACTCCGGGGCTCGGCCGCGCGGCCCCCTCGCGCCCGATTCGAACGAGTAGGACGCCACGATGCGCGGTGCGCGCAGGACCAGCTCTTGGCCCTCGTTTTCGACGAGCACATGAACCGCTTGCCCTTCGCCCGATGCGCGGGACCGTCCGGAAGCCAAGACGCTGCGGACCACGGTCGGCGACCGTTCGGCGCCGAGGTCCAAACTGGCGAACACACCGACCCCCGTGCCGAGCAGCAGCCCGAGCAGCCCCATGGTGAGGAGCAGCTCGAGGAGCGTCAGGCCGCGGCAACTCGCGCGGAGGGGTCGCTGCGCTTGGATCACGGGTGAATGAGGTCGTCCTCGGTTCCGAAGTCTCCGTCTGCACCCGCTGAGTGAATCTGGAAGCGACCGTGGCCCCGGTAGCGGCCGGCGGTTCCATCGCGGCTCGCGCGCACCCGGGACTCGTAGACGTCCGCACCGCCCGGGCCCAGGAGGTAGACGTGCTCGACCCCGTAGTCGTCGCTACGCAGATAGGCGATCGGCTGGTCCCAACCGTCGGCCAACTCGAGCAGCTCGCCGCCGGGGAAGTCGGTGAGCGACTTCAAAGTGCGGTCCTCGTCGGAGTTGACCAAGTCTTCGGACTTGAGGCTGCCGCCTGCCTCATACCCATTCGACCACAAGGCCGCGACCAGAGCCTCCCCCCCCACGTTGCTGGAGTTCGGGAGTTGTCCCGCATCGGCTCCGAAGGAACTGGCCGGGAAGTCGCCGAAGCGACGCTCGTAGGCTTCGCACACGTTGCCGATCTCGGCTAGGCGCACGCGCGTCATCTTGGCCCGTACCGCGTCGTCGTTGCCTCCGAGCGAGGTCACCAACAGCGTCATCAAGATCCCGAGAATGACGATCACCGCCAGGACTTCAATGAGCGTAAAGCCGCCCTTGGAGCGGACTGAAGACTGCTTAGGCTTCATCGGATCTTGCGGGTCAATTCCACATCGTCGAGTCGGGCCGATGCGGTCCGGCCCGTGTCCCCTTCGGTAAACAACCCGACCACAAGCGGCGCGTTCCCCCGGGCGAGCCCGGTGGCCGAACGCCCCTCGAGGACCGGAACACCGTCGAATAAGACGTTCATCACGGCTTGGTTGCCTTCACCCACGCGTTCGATGCGCACGTGAACCCAGGTCTGTTCATCGAACGGGAAAGACCCCGAATCCAGATCCAGCCAGCCGGCGTCCGCTTGGCCAGCGTCGAACGCGCGAACTTGGGTCGAGCCATCGCGAGCTCGCGCCAGCGCGACCATCGCCTGGGTTTCGGTACCGGAGGCTCGTCTAGATTCGCGCGCAACCAACAGGCCGACCCGCGCCGAGGAACCAGCGCCGACCCATAGATCGGCCTCCAAGGCCACAAACTCCGCGGCGGAAACTTCCCGATAAAAACGCGCTTCGCCCGTGCGTGAAAACGAACCCTCGAGGGTCAGCTGGCCATCGATCAGCGCAACCTGGGGGCCTGCGGAATCGTCCACGAGCCAACCGTTTCCGATCCGCGAGTACTCGAAGCGATCGCTCCAAATATCCTTGGAACGATTTTCTTCAATGCGATCGATCTGACGCATGGCCCACACGCGCAACGGATCGCTCTCGGGCCATTCACGGCGACCGTCGTCGAGGTTGCGCAATTGGATGACCGATTCTTCGGAATCGCCGAGCCGCAGCTCGCACCAGGCGAGTCCGCCGCGTGCCGTCGACGCCACCGGGTTCAAAGCGAGCGCCTCCTGAAACTGGTCGCGCGCTTCGCGGATCGCGCCCACCGCCAGCGAGTTCAGGCCTCGCAGGGAAAGCAGGTCAACCCGTGGCGAGCCGTCGTTGCGACGCTGGGACAACGCGAGCGCACGTTCCAGATAGCGCTCGGCGGAGGCATGGTCGCCCTGCTCATAGCTGAGTCGCGCGAGCGCCGCGATGGCGTCTTCGAAGTCAGCGCTGCGCTCGAGCGCTGCGCGCAGGGAACGTTCGGCCAACTCAAGGTCACCCCGTCGATGCGCCAGGCGCCCGCGGTGGTACAGCACCCAGGCCGAACTTGGGTCCGCGGCCAGCGCGTCTTCGGTGGCTTGCGCGGCTATCGCATCGGGCGCGCCGGCCACGAAGGCCAACCAAGCCAGGGCCCTCAAAGACTCGGCTTCTCCCAAAGGGTCCAGGGTCTTGGCGCGCTCAAGATCCAGCTTGGCGCGAGCCAGCTCGTCCCCACCTGCGTCAATCGCTAGCAGCGCATCGGCCACCAACCAGCGCGCACCGGCGCGGCCGGTGAAGACTTGACCTGGTTCCGGCGTAGCTTCAGCCGGCACCGGCTCGCCAAGCAGGCGGGCGGCAGCCGCGAGGCCAGCCTCGGCCGAACCCTCGCCGGGGCTGCCCTTGCCAGCCTGCAGGAAGGTAGCGCGCGCTTCGGCGATTTGTCCGGTGCGGAGTTGGGCTTCGCCGAGCGCCAAGCGCAGCTGCAGGCGCAGATTGCGCTGCCCCGTGTCCACCGGCAGGCCGGCCACGGCCTTCCGCAAGGGTTCCAGGGCGCTTGCGGCCTCGCCCTTGCGAAGCAGGAAGCGACCCAGCGCACCGTTGGCTTGCCAGGAAGCCGGCTCGAGATTTAAGGCTCGCTCAAAGCTGCTGCGCGCGCCCTCCTCATCGAGGAACTGGGCCTGTAGCTCGCCCAACCCGATCCAAGGTTCAGCGCGCGAGGGGAACGCTTCGGTGGCTGACCGGAACGCGTCGAAGGCCTGGTCGAACTCAAGAGCCGCCTCAAAGGCACGGGCGAGTCCCACCGCAGGCGCCGGCTCGTCGGGTCGATACTCCCGGCAGCGCTGGAACAAATCCTGGGCGATCCCCAGCGCTTCCTCAAACTCAAAGCGCAGTTCGATGCACTCGTTCGCCACGGCGAGCTGATCTGCGTAGGTTCCCGGAGTCGGCGTTTCAGGGAAGTCGTGATAGGCCTGCTCAATTCGGTTTCGCGGCGTATCCGCAAACGCGAACTCGATCACCCGGTCGCGCGTGAACTCAATCGGTTCAGGAAACTTGGGGGTCCCCGAAAACGGATCCAGAATCAAGAACCGAATCGACTCTTCAAGCCGCGCCGTTTCACGCAGACCGTAGGGCTCCCCGTTGAGAATGCGGCCAAACATCACTTCGGCCTCGTTCTCGCGCATCCAGTCGTAGGTCTTTTGGAATGCCTCGGTGACCTCCAGTCGTTCCGTGCGGTCGAGATCCTTCCACGAGGTAGCGCCCACCGCACCATCAGGGAGCGGCGCGTTCGAGTCCGCGGACGAGCCGGGGCCGCCCCCCTCGAGGCCTTCTGAGGCCTCGTCGTACAGCGAGCCGTCGCCCACCGCGACGGCCGGGCGCTGCAGCAGGCCAGCGAAATTCGAAGGCTCGGGGCCAAACGTAGACGGCGGCGCCAGCATGGGCAGCGCGTCGGCCGGGGGCTCTTCGAACACCGGCGGATCCAGGGGCCGCGTATCGCGCGGCGGAGAGAACAGCGGCCGCAAGTCGGTCAGGACATGATCGGTCTGATCCAGCCGCGGTGCAGGGAAGCGCTCAAGCTCCGCGCTGCCGGAGTCGGCCAGTGTCCGTCCGGAAGGCGTTTTCACGCCTCCTTTGGCCAACAATCCACCAACCAACACGGCGGTCACGCCAAGCACGACAGTCTCTTGTCGAAGTTGCATTTAGCGTTCCTCCACAGCCAGTGACGAATCCGAGGACGCGAGCAGATCGGAGGCCACGCGGGCCACCGCGATCGCCCCGACCGCCCGAACCTCGTCGGGCTGATCGCGGGAAGAGGAAATTTCGAGCTTCTCGAATTGCAGCCGGCGGCCATCGGGCCCCTGGCAGCGCGCCAGCGACCGCAGGACCGGACCGTTCTCACCGGTCATGCGAAACTCGATTCGAGTCGTCTCGAGCGTTCCAACTCCACGCTTGCCGAACAGATCGGGGTCGACTCGCAGCCGCAGCTTGTCGATCTCACCCACACCCTCTTCGATGGCGAGTTCGAGCAATTGTTCCAGCGCGTCCAACCCTTCCAGGATGCGCTCGATCTCTTCGGCGCGGGTTGGAGACTGTTCGGGCAAGCCAAGCGTCTGTTCGATCGAGACGTTGTTGCGCGCGGCGGCCGGAAACAGTCGCTCACGAACCGCGGTGACTTGGCCCAGGTAGCTCGCGGGTGTAGCCAAGGCAGCTGCGGCGGCAAATTCAGGGCGTGGCGAAAACTCCACCCGGGAACCTAGCTCGCTCGCCGAGGCAAGCAGGGCCCGGTGGTCGGCTTCGGCCGCATCCAGGGCGCCGTCTTCGAACCCGTCCCGCTGAAGGGAGCGAAGTTTGCGCTGCTCGCTGGTCAGTTTCGATTTCGCTCGCGAGAGATCTTTGCCAACCGAACGCGAGACGAATCCAACGCCAATCAGAAAAGCCAGTGCCCCGAGACCCACGCGAGTCACGAAGGACTTGTTCTCCTGCCAATACTCCTCGAGATCCATAGCTACGTTCAGGGGTTGACGACTTCGTCCGTGGTCGGAGTGGGCGGAGTGCCGGAGAGCGTAAAGCGCAAGGCGAAGCGGCTGCCGTCGGGATTCATCGACTCGCGCAACTGCATGGGGGCCAGCTCCTCGCGCAAGACCTCCACCACCCGCGCGAACGCGATCGCGGAGGGCTCGACGCCCTCGCGTGCGCGTCCCTCGACTTCGAGGACCGGCGCTGGCGACCCGGGCTGGAACCCGAATTCTTCGTCCGCGACGCGGTCGATGGCGAACGAGGTCGTCCAGAATCCGAAGGGCAAGTGACGGTCGAGCGATTCGAACACACGGGCCAGCAGCTCTCCGCCGGCAGCCAGGTGCGCCAGTTCGGTGACCGCTTCGTCGAGCTCTGCGTTGCGCTCGGACAATTCCAGCGTGTCGGCAAAGGTGCCCTCGGCCAAGCGGACTTCGCGCTGCACGCGCGACACCTTGGTCTGAACGTCCTCCAGAGCACTGGACTTCGCGCGCCAGTCGTAGACCAGGTAGCCAACCGCCAGGAGCCCGGCCAGAATCAACAACAGCGTCCCGCCGAAGAACTCGCGCCGCTTGGCGACGCGCTCGGGCAGGACTTCGATCGCGTAGGCGTCGGGATCGGAACCCGCTGTGGCCAGGCCCAAGGCCAGTACGGCGCGCGATTTCGTGCGTTCCAGCTCTTCGGCAGATTCCTCGTCCAGTTTGGACGTATCGACCACGTGGAACGGATCGAAGACCTCGACCGGGACACTCAGGCCAGCGGTGAGATAACGGTCCAGCCCACGCACCTCGGCCAATTCGCCACACACGAACGCGCGATCGAGCTTGAGCGAGGAGAGTTTGATCTGGGTGCGTGCGAACATGACCGATGACTGCAGCAAGGACTGCACCGCGCCGGCCGCTCCGGCGACAGAGCGGGTTGCCCGCTCGGCATCGGGGTCCGCGAAGGTCGCACCGGGGGTCAGATCGACCCCGCGCTGGAGCAATTGATCCGCTTGGTCAGGCCGGGCGTTGAAGCGCGCTGCGATCGCTTCGCGGAACGAATTAGCGCCGCCCGCGAGTTGACGTGCGAACACCAAATCCGCGCCCCGCACAACAATGGTCTCCACGTGCTCAGCGCCCAGGTACGCGACCAGAACGGTATCGTCGAGCACGATGCCGAAACGCAGCCAAGTGTTGTAAAGCGCAATCGAAGCAGGTGTGAAATGTCGCAGCTGGCCGCGCAAATCGGACAGGCCTTCGGAGTGCTGCTCCAGCAGACTCTCGCGGGCCATGGCCAGCAACACCACGTCCTCGCCATCCAACTCGGGTAGTTCCGGCAGCACATTGAAGTCCGCGGCCACTTCGGTGTCCGAAGCATCGCCGATGCCCGCCACCTCAAACCTCATCAACTTCTTGAGCTGCCAATCCGCCAAGCGCGGCACGCGCGAAAAGCGCAAATTGACCTCGCGCCCGGTGACTCCAATCACCGCGTTCTTCGGCGCGAATTCGGGGTCGCCGAGCTCCCAGCCGCCGCCAGAACCGTCGGCCGTGGCGAACTGAGCGTAGCGCGTCACCTGGAAACCGGTGCCCTGTACCTGGCCCTCCAGAAACACCGCTCGCCCGGTGTCGATGTCGATTCCTGTTGCTTTGCGTGCCATGGTCCTAGCGTCCTCCGCCCTGCGCTCGAAGCGCGCCTAGTTCGTCTGCAACGCCGGCGCGTCCGCTGCTCCGCAGGTAGCCACGGATCGCCTCGCTGCGCAGCTCGGAAACGCCGGCCGCGCGCATGGGCAATTCCTCGCGCTCCGTCTGGATCTCGGCGATCAAGTCTGCTGCTGCACGTTCGACGGCATTGGGCGAACCCGCGCCCGAAGCAAACCGGCTCGCCACGGTTCGAGCGCGCGCCTCACAGGCATCGAACAGTTCGCCGAGCCCGAAGAAACTTGCGCGTTCCAGGTCGCGACGCACGTCGGCCAGGCCAGCAAGTCCCACCTCGGAAAGGCGAGCCACGGCTCCTTCAGCCTCGCGCAAGAACTCGGATTCGAAGGGGTAACTGGCGACCAGTTCCTCCCAGCGCTTTAAGGAACTACCCAGTTCGCCATCGCGCTCGGCGCGGCGCGCAGCCGCCGCCAGGGTCGTAGCCTCTCCGCGATAGGCGGTAAAACCGAGTTGGATCTCGAACTCGCGTGCTGCACCGATTTCGATCGCCACGCGCAAGCCCTCCCCAACTGGGCTAGCGGAGACTTGGGCCGGCGCAGGCAACGCCAGCGCGACTTGTTCGAGCCCGCTGCCAAGACGCAGGGCTTTCACTTCGGTTGCCGTGAATTCTCCGGAGTACTCGCGGTAGCCGGCCTCGGTCAGGCAGCCCACCGAACGGATCTGTTCACCGAACAACTCGGGCAGCAGCTCCGCGATCAAAACCGCAGGCCCACTTGCCGAGCCCAATTGCACCGGCACGATCTCGCCGGCCAACTCGCCAGGCGTCAGCTCGATGGGACCTGGCGTCGCCGAAGCCCCGAGCGGACCGCGCGCCGCGCGCAAAATGGCCAAGCGGCGCCCAAGGCGATCGAAGCTGATCGTGGCCGGACGCTGGGCCGATCGTTCGAGCATCGACTCGTTCTCGCGCACGATCACCACATCGCTCGCATCCGCAGAACCGAAGAAGACGTCGTCGAACCCGCACTCGCCCACCTCGTTCGCGGTGCCCTCTGGAGCGGGGTCCACGGTGCCCGCCAGGAGCACGACCCGGGCGCGATCCCGGCCAGCCGGCACCGTCGAGGCGACCGTCAAGCGTTCGCCCGCCGGCAGCGCCGAGGACGACAGGATTCGTAGTTGGCCTGTTTCCACTCCGGCGAACTCAAGGCCGACCCGGGCGACGCACCCCGGAGCCGCGAACGCGGTCGCCTCCGCGCGAACCACATCGCCGGCACGCACGCTCAGCCAGTCGCTCGACAGGCGCGCCCACTCACCGGAATCCAGGGCGAGTCCAACGCCGAAGCGTCCGCTGGACCCAAAGCCGCGCCCGCGATCGAGTCGGCGCGGGGCGCTTTCTTCGTGGAGCCAGTCCGCCTCATCGAACGCCGGGTCTTCAAAGGAGAAGGCTTCGTTCGAAATTCGGTTGCCGTCGATGACTTGAAGCGGCTCGGAGGGTTCGCCGGTCTCGTCGTCTTTGCCTCCGAGCAGGAACCAACCTCCGGCTCCAAGGCCCATCAAAAGAGCAATCAGCGGAAGTGCGAAAGATCGCCCGCCGCGCTCCATGGCGGCCTCGACGTCCAACTCAAGGTGCGGCTCTTCCTCTAAGACAGGCTCCGGGACCACTTGGGTCACCGGGGTCCTCGCGGTTTGCTTTTGGGTCGTGCGCTGGGCCTCGGGCGGACGTTCTGTGGCCGGCATCGGCGGAACCGAAATGGCCGGGATCGCCGGCGCGGCCGGCGTCCCGCCCGATTCGGAGTCCTCGCCGAGAACGATTTCCTCCTCGAGGCCTTCGATGTCCAAGTTCGCGGCGCTCGCCGGGCTGGGCGCGGCGGCCGGAGCTGCCTCGCTGGCGGGAGCCTCGGTTCCACCCACGACCGCCAGCTTCAGCTTGCCCAAGGTCAGGACAGTGCCGACTCCGGCGGTGCCGCGTTCGATCTTCTCGCCGTCGATCTTGGTGCCATTTGTACTGCCGAGATCCTCGACTTGCACTTGGGCACCGTCGGCGCGAAGAAACGCGTGGCGCCCGGACAGCGAGGGGTCGTCGAGCTGGAGGTCGTTGCCAGCCTTGCGGCCGACGAGCAATCCGGAGGCGGGGACCTCGAAGGACTCTCCCGCGCGCGGGCCGTTCAAAAGGCGCAGGAGAAGACGTTCAGGCATAGGTGGCGGATCCGGTCGACGCTCGAGTCCGACTCGACAGGGAGCGGAAGGGCTGGGGCGAGCCGAGGGGCTCACAGGGGGGACGGGCAAGGCAGGCCGGACGGGTGGAATCTAGCGGCAAGAACCCGCTCGGCAACCGCTGGGAAGGCCAACAGCTGCCGGTTCCTTCCAGAACCGCCCGGGAGTCCCCCCTGGACGGTCGCTAACCTGTCCCCTGTGGCCCGAACCCGACGCAACCGCGAAGCGCGCAGCTTCCGCTTCTTCCTAGCGCCGGAGTTGATCCCGGAGGCCGGAGCCGCGGGGCCCGGACCCGGGTCCACCGTCGATCTCGCCGAGGGCGAGCTGGAGCACGCCACCCGCGTGCTGCGACTTCCGGTGGGCGCCCGGCTGGAAATTCTGGACGGCCGCGGGGGTCGGGCGACCGCCGAACTGGACGGCGAGGGCTCGCGCCGGCGTTCGGTTCGGCTCACCAGCGCCCTCGAGCACACCCCCCTAGCCGGTGAGCCGAACGCCAAGCTCCCTCACGTGGAGCTGCTGATCCCTCCCCCCCGGGGAGCGCGCTTCGAGGCGCTGCTCGACCGAGCCACGCAACTCGGAGCCGCGCGAATCCGTCCCTTGATGTGCGAGCACACCGGTCCGGAGGACCGCGCGGCCAAGCGGGATCGCCAGCTCCGCGTCCTGCGCGAGGCTTGCAAGCAGTCCGGCAACCTCCAGCTGCCGGCCCTCGAGGAAGCCGCGCCGCTCGGTCGGGCGCTCGAGGGCTCGCCCCGCCCGGTGTTCTTCCTGGAGCCCCACGCCACGCTCTCCCTGCCAAAGGCCCTCACAGCCCTCCCCGAAATGCCCCGGCGGCTTGCCCTCGCCGCAGGCCCCGAAGGCGGCTTCTCCCCGGAAGAACGCGATCAGCTGGCCGAAGCCGGCGCGCTTGCCGTTCGTCTCACGCCGCACATCCTGCGCATTGAGACCGCAGCCGAAGCCGCGCTCGCCATCGTGATCGCGCAGGCCTGGAGCGAGGATCCGGGGAGTCAAAGCTGCGGCCTAACCCGGAGCTGCTGATCCGAGGCCTCCCCAGCCGGTCCCGAAGTCCCGTCCGGACTCAGTTCAGCCAGGCGGTGAACTTCGCGCGCGGCATCGGCTCATCCATCCAGGACGTGTCCGGTTCGGGCGCATCCAGAAGATCCCGGACAGCTTTCATCTCCGGCATCGACTCGCGCGATACCGAACCGCGCCGCGTCCTCCAGCGCACTTCGCGCTCGCGCTCGATCCTCCTGGCCACATCCAGCGTGATCCGGCAGTCACCGGCCACGTAGTCGAAGACCTTGGCCCGATCCCCGCGGGCCCACTCACCGGGCGCGTCGGCGCCGCTCATCAGTTTGGCCTCGCCCACCCCAAGCCCATCGGCGACGGCGGCCAAAGAAACGGGGAATCCGCGTTGCACAAAGAACTGGAACATCGGGTCGATCAGGTCCAGCGCGATCTCCCGCGCGAGCGGCAAGTCGCCAGCTGCGACACCGATCCAACGCAGGTCGAAGGACAGGCCGTTCCAGGCCACCAGCCGATCCCCTTCGACTTGACGGCGACGAAGCTCCGAAAGCAGGGCCTTTGCGGTTTCCGCATTCATCATCGGGCCTGCTTCGCCCGCGGCGTCCGGCGTGAACCAATGGCGAACTCCGGCGCCTTCGTCGCACCAAGCCGCAACCGTGATGTCGAACGGCCCGTAGGCGTCGAGGTCCTCGCCCGGCTTCAGCTCGAACTCGTTGCCGATTTCGATGTCGAACGCGACCCACTCCGGTGAATTCGTCATGGGCTAGACGGTAGCTCGCCCTCGAGCCCGATTCGATCCCCGCGCCGCGACCCGAAACAGCATAAAAAGGGGGAAGGCCAGCGCCCCCCCGGGCGCCGGCCTTCCCATCACGTCCCAAACCCACAACAGGAAGAGAGAGGGAGAGTCAGCCCGAAGGCGATGGTCTTCGAACGACCTCCTCTTTCGAGGGCCTCAGCCGCGAACGCCATGGGTCCGAATGGAAAGTCCGGAAGAAAGTTCCGAATCGGGAGCAGGGGGAGGCGAATCCCCCCGGAAGACCTCGAAAAGGCCGATCAGGGGGCTGCAGAAGCCAGCTGGAGAGCCCCCCTGGACCGCAGGGAGACGCACCCTCCCCCGCCCAAGACCAGGTGATCGACCAGGGGAACCCCCAGCAGCTGGCCAGCCTCCTCGAGTCTGCGAGTCACCTCTAGATCGGCGGAGCTGGGCTCGGGGTCTCCGCTGGGGTGATTGTGGGCCACCAGCGTTGCCGCGGCTCCAGCCCGCAGGGCCGGCCCAAAGACCTCCCGCGGGTGCACCAGCGAGGACGTCAAGGTGCCCTCGGAAACCCGATGCAGGTCCAAAATCCCGTGCCGGACGTCCAGCAGCACCACCCAGAACGTCTCGCGATCCAACCCCCGCAGATGAGGCGCCAGCAGGCGCTGGGCGGCCTCGGGACTGTCGATTCGCGCTCGGGGTTCGATGCGCGAGCACTCTACGGCTCGGCCAAGCTCGAAGGCTGCTGCGAGCCGATCCGCCGCCCTCGGCAGCAGGTTCAATCTGGACCCCAGCTCTACGGGCCCAAGCCGCGAGAGGCGATCCAGACCAAGCCCCCCCGCGCCTCCCCCCAA
>CAZUCE010000040.1:0-38824 GCA_964619265.1 uncultured Planctomycetaceae bacterium | reverse complement strand
ACCGTATTCCCGATCTAGCCGGGGGTGGTTCGCTTTGGCGCTGGATCAACGATCTCGAGGGTGCGCGTTGCTCTGTTGCTGCCCGATTGGCCAGGATGCCTCTCTATGGATGTACGTGCGAAGGATGACTGCAGACCGCTTGCGCGGGTTCTTCTCGTGTTCGGAGCTTGGGCTCTGTTGGTTGCAGCTGGCCCCGGAGCGTTGACCCAGGACGGCAGTCCGTGGCTTGCGGTGCTTGCCTTTTGGGCCTGGTCCCACGCGGCTTCGCGGCCCGGGCGCTTTGCTTTTTGGATCGAGTGGTTAGCGGGCAGCCTGGGCCTTGGGATCACGCTGTTTTGGATCGCGTACGTGTTTGCCGTGGCCCTCCCTCCGGCGGCGATCGGAATGGGGCTCTACGCGGCGGGATCCGGCTGGGCCCTGCGGCGCCTCTGCTCGGGAGCTCGCTGGCGCCTTCCGTTGCCGGTTGCCGCGCCTATCGCTTGGGTGACCTTCGAAACCCTGCGAGACCTCCTCGAACCGCCCTTCGGGATGGGCTGGCTGCGGGTCGGGCACTTGGCCAGCGCCCACGAGTTCTGGCTGGCCGGCGCTCGGGTGGTGGGCGTGGAGGGGCTTTCGTTCACGATCGTGGCGCTGGGCGCCGGCGTATCCGTAGCCCTCCGGGAACGCCGGCCGGCCCCCCTGGCCTTGGGGGGCGCTCCATTTCTTTTGGCGGTGATCGGCGGCCAAGTGTTCGGGGCGCCGGAGCTCGAGCCGGGGCCGCGCTTCTTGCTCGTTCAGCCCAACTTTTCGGTGGATCAGAAGCAGGGCCAGCTCGATTGGCGCGGTCGCCTGGATCGACAGATTGAGCTGACCCAGAAGGGCCTCGCGCAGGCGGGGCCGGTGGATGCGGTCTGCTGGCCGGAGACCTCCTCGCCGGCCAGCGTGGCCGGACCTGGCGTGGTCGAAGCGGTGGAAGCCGGCGTCGGCTTCGCGCCTTGGCTCAATCATTCGGCGAACCCGCGGCAGCTGCTGCGGCTCCGTGAGATCGAGCAGATCTATCTGGAGGGCGAGGTCTTGGGCGCGATTCCGGAGTCGACGGCATTCCTCAGTGGGGCCGAGGAATGGGTCGTCCACGACGGAATCTTCAGGCGGCGGAACATCCTGGCCCTGTGGCAGCGGGTGGCGGGCGCAGACGAGCCGGTGATTCGCCGCGAGCTGGGCGCCAAGCAGAAGCTCGCGCCGGGCGGGGAAACCGTCCTCGGGCTCGATCGCTTCGAAATGGTTCGCGACTGGATCTTCGACATGGCCGGCTACCTGCCCGATTTTCTTGCCGGGGAGAAGAGCTCGGTCCTGGGGCTCGAGCGGGCGGGAAAATCGCCCGTGCGAGTGGGGGCCACCATCTGCTTCGACAACGCCTATCAAGGGCCCTATTTGGACACCGTCCGGCGGGAGCCGGTCGACCTGTTCGTGATGGTCTCGAACGAGGCCTGGTACCACGGTTCCTGGGAACTGGACCAGATGGTGGCCTTCTCGAAGGTCCTGGCGGTGGCCAGCGGGCGATCCCTGATTCGCTGCACGAACACCGGAATCACGACGGTTCTCGATCCTCGCGGGCGGCGGGTCGACACGCTCCTGGTCGAGGGCAGGGACCGGGATGTGGCCGGCACCCTGGCGGTTACGGTTCCGGTTCCAAAGCCGCGCGATCAGCCTCCTCCGCCCTATGCGAGGTGGTTCGCCCCCTGGCGCTGGGGTCTGGTTGCCCTCGGGGCCGCCCTCGCGATCCTGGCCGGGCGCCGCCCCCTGATGCCCGCGTTCGGAGCGCTTCGACCTGAGTTCGATCGGTGACCAGGCCGGCCTACGGGGATAGCTGCCCCTAGTCGGGCAGCCCGCCACCTCGAAATGGGCCACGGACGCTGCTTTCCCGCGCTTGACCCCTCCCCTTGGGGCTACCTATAGTCGCGCGCCTCGGGGCCTTCCCCCGTTGCGCTCTCCCGAACGACGCTTCCCCCCGAGCGCCGTTGCTCTCGGGCTCCCTTCCAGGGAACCTAAGGGCGGCATCTCGGCCCCTCCCCCCTTAAACCCTCGGTCCTTCAGGGCCACGGAACCTCCCGCATGAAGCCCATCGGTCTCGTCTTCATCGTCATCAACCTGGTCCTGGCAGCGGCGTTCCTCGGCTACGCGGCCCACGGGCTGGCTACCACCGAGGATCTCAACGCCGAGATCGACAAGCTGCGCACCGAAAAGGAAGCCGAGGTCGGTGAAGCGACCTCCCGCTTCAACGCGGCCAACACCAGCCTCACTACGGTCAAGAGCGACCGGGACGTCCTGCGCGAGAACCGCGACAGCCTCCAAAACCTGGTCTCGGACCTGGAGAGCGAGCGCGACGAGCTCAAGCGCAAGAACGAAGAGCTGGGAGCCAAGTTGGGTGGCATCGAGTCCGGACTTGGCGACATCAGCTCGTCCGTGACCCAGGCCACCGAGCGCGCCGAGCGTGCCGAAGAGGCTCGCCGCGAAGCCGAAGGGGAGCGCGATAGAGCCCTCGACGAGGCTTCCAGCGCCGTCGGGGCCCAGCGCGACGCCGAGGTGGCGCTCGCCAAGGCCATGAACGAGATGGAGGATCTGGAGGTTGCCCTGACCTCGACCCGCGCCGATCTGAGTCGCGCCGAGGCGCAGCTCGAGGTCGCCGTCCTGGAAGGCTATGTCCCCTCGGCCACCATTCAGCCCCAAGTGGCCGGCCGCGTCATCGACATCAACAACAGCATTTCGCCGGGCCTCGTCGCCCTCAACGTCGGCACCGACAGCGGAGTCCAACGTGGAATGACCTTCGAGATCTACTCGGAGAACTCCTACAAGGGTCGCGTTCGCGTGGCGAGTGTTGTCGCGGACAAGTGCTCGGCCGTGATCGAGATCAACCCCGAAGGCGCCGGCATCGAGCGCGGCGACTACGCAGCGACCCGCCTGTAAGGCCATCCCAACCCGAAGGTCTTCAACCCATGGCACGTAAGCGTTCCTCTAGTTCCTCCTCCCGGTCTTCCTCGCGGAGCTCCGGTGGAGCCTCCCGCTCGACTTCTTCACGTCGTTCCGATCGCTCCCCGGCTGCGGCCGCATCCGCCGCGGACGACGGGATGGGCCTCGAAGGCGCTCTTGGCATCGCGACCACGGTCGTGCTCGTCCTGGCGCTCCTGATGGTCGACTACACCCTGGGCAAGTTCCTGGGCAAAGGCATGTTCTTCGGCGGCTGATCGGATTCGGTCCGGCGGCTCCGGCCTGCAAACGCCCCCTCCGCGTCTTGGCGCGGAGGGGGCGTTTGCCGTTTGTGGATAACTTGGATCCTCGCCGCAGGGGGCTCCATGCGGCCGGGTCACGGGCTAGAGCGTGATGATTTGCTTTGGCACCGTATTAACCGTCCGGCCTCGCGAGCTACACTCGCGACCGGAGGCCTTGGGTTTCCCAGGTGCGCGACGACTTAGGTTCCTCGGGCGCACTCCCGATTTCGCTGCCGCATCTCGCCCCCCTCCGCGCCCCCGACGAACCTGCACATGGCCAACGCCACCAAACCTCTGGAATGGCTCCTCGGCCGCTTTTCGGTCGACATGGGCATCGACCTTGGAACCGCGAACACCTTGGTTTGCGTTCGCGGTCGCGGGATCATCCTGAACGAACCGAGTGTCGTCGCGGTGCACCGCGAGACCAAGCAGGTGCTGAACAACGGCATGGCGGTCGGTGCCGCGGCCAAGGCCATGCTCGGCAAGACGCCGGGCAAATTTGAGGCGATCCGCCCGATGCGGGACGGCGTCATCGCGGATTTCGAGATCACCGAGAAGATGCTCCGCTACTTCATCCACAAGGTCCATGGGGGCCGCTCGTGGGTCAAGCCGCGTGTGGTGATCGCGGTCCCGGTCGGAATCACGGCCGTCGAGCGTCGCGCGGTGATCCAATCCGCCGAGCGCGCTGGTGCACGCCGCGTGCACCTGGTGGACGAGCCGATCGCGGCGGCCATCGGCGTAGCGCTACCGGTGACCGAACCAACCGGCTGCCTGATCGTCGACATCGGAGGGGGAACGACCGAGATCGCGGTCCTGTCCTTGGCCGAGGCGGTCGTGGCGCATTCCTTGCGCGTCGCCGGCGACGACATGGACGAAGCGATCACCGGACACATGCGTCGCAAGCACAACTTGCTGATCGGTGAGCAAACCGCCGAACGCATCAAGCACAAGATCGGCTCGGCGGCCGAACTCGAGCAAGAACTTGAGATGGAGGTGAAGGGCCGCGACGCGGTGACTGGGCTTCCGCGCGAGGTGACGATCGACTCGGTGGAGATTCGCGAGGCGTTGTCCGAGCCGGTCTCGGCGATCTGCGAAGCGATTCGCCAAGTGCTCGAGCAGGCCCCGCCGGAAATTTCGGCCGACCTGGTCGACTCGGGCGCCACGGTCGTCGGCGGTGGTGCATTGCTGGTCGGCATCGATCGGGCGATCACCGAGCGGCTTGGCATTCAAACGCGAATCGGCGATGAGCCGCTGACCGCTGTGGCGCGCGGCACCGGGATCTTCCTCGAGGACCTCGACATTTACTCGGGCGTCCTGTTCAACGACGACGAGCCTTGATGGCTAGCGGTCGCCCGAGCGACCGGACGGACGACCGGACGAATAGCCCCGCGGAGATTCGGGTCGAGGTATGAACCGCTGGTTGCATCCGGACGCGGTCTTCTCCGCGCTGTTGGTCTTGTTTGTGGTCGGTTCTCTGAAGCCGCTGCCGCCGCTTGAGCGGGCCGCCTCGGAGTTCTCGGGAGCGATGGCGCACTTGGGTCGGTTCACCGGGCCGCTCGGGGGGATGGCGCGGCGTGGGTTCGACGCGGACGACCCGGAGTTGCTCGTCCGGCGGAGTGCCGAGTCGGCCCGGGCAACCGAGTTTTTGGAGGCGCTGTTCGCTTCGGCGGAACCGGGAGATCCGGCGCTCACGGCCGGACGTAGGCGGGTTCCAGCAGCGGTGGTGCGACGGCCTTCGGGGCGAACCGACGAGTTGATCGTGCAACCCTGGACGCTCGAGGGTTTGAGCGCCGGGCTGCCTGTGGTTCACCGGGACATTTACGTGGGTCGCGTGGGCGAAGTTCTCGAGCGGGAAGGCACCCTGCGGGTCACCCTGGTCACCGGACGCGACACTTTCGTGGGAGCCCGCGTCCTTCCGCCGCAGCCGCTGATCGACGCGGGACTTGCGAGTGTGGAGGACGCGGTTGAACTGGTCGTCGGCGGCGTGGTGGTCGAGGGTCGTGGACCGATCGCCCAGCGCAGGGCGTTGCTCGCGGCTCATCATCCGAGTCGCGACCGGTCCGCCTTCCGGCGCGGCGAGCTGAGCGGACGAGTCACCGTGCACGAGCTGCTACCGGAGCTGGATCGGTTTTCCGCGCTGGCCGAGGGCTACGGGCTCGGGAGGCTTTCGCGCGGGGAAGGGGAAGAGGATTGGCGCGTCGAGCCGGAGGTCGACTACTTGAGCGGTCTGTTCCACGTGGTCGTGTTGGCTCCCTCGGGGCCCGGAGACATCGAGCCGCCGCCTCCGACGCCACCGCTGGACGAAGACCTGTGGATCGCAGCGCGGGGCACGAGCCCCGGTGATCCGTCGCCCCTTGGGGATGCGGTGCAGTTGAATCAGGGCTCAAGGGCTGGAGTTCGTGTGGGCGCTGCCGTTGTGCGCGGGGTGCGGCTGGTGGGTCGCATCGGAGATCGTTCGCAGACTTCCAGCGAGGTCCGGCTGCTGGCCGAGCGCGGGCTCGGACTTCCGGCGGCTTGCGAGCTCCACTTCGCGGACGGCCGTTCCGCCCCGCGCGTGCTGGGCCGCATCACCTCGCTAGGTCGCAGCGCAAAGTCGGGCCGCGTACGTTTTCACTGGCGAGACGTCCTGCCGATCCAAGCGGAAGGGTTGGGCCCCGGTGAGTTCGTCGAGGCCACGATTTACTCAGGATCGGGCGAGTCGGGACTGCCTGCGGGTCTGCTGGTCGGCCGAACGCGGCTTCCGGTCGGCTCCAGCGGCGGTCGCGGTCACGTGCTGGAGTTCGAGGACCTGGACGAGTGGTTCGAAGGGGAATCGGAAGTCTGGGTGCGTCGCGTTTCGGAGTCGGTCCGGTGAACTTCTCTGTGGTCTCCTTGGCCGGCCTCACGCTCTGGGCGCTGCTGCTAGCGGCCCTCACCGGTGCGCTCAGCGAACTCGCGCCCACTCCCTCGTTTGTTCCCGACCTCCTGCTCGTCGTGTTGGTTTCCCTCGGCTCTCGCGCCGATCGCGACGGGGTGCGGATCGCTGCGATTGTGTTTGCCGCCGCACGGGCGGGGCTCGGCTCCGACCCGTTCGTCGCGGTGGGGGCGGGTTACTTGGCCTGGATCGAATTTCAAACTCGCCTGCGGCGAGTCTTCGACGTTGAGTCGGTGATCGCGCGCGGCGTGTTTGCGGCGATAGCGGCTTGGCTGGTGGGCGCGTGGCTGGTGCTGGTGCGCGATCTTCGCGCGCCGCTTCCGATCTCGATCGATCCGGGGCCGTTCGCGCTCAGCTGGCCTGGCGCGTTTTCCGCTGGATGCCTCGCGGCCTTGATCGGCGGCGTCGTTCGCTTTCTGCCGGGACTTTCCAGCCTGGAGGTGCGGTCGTGGGAGGCCGGCGGACGATTCCGCTGATCCTCCTGGTTTTGCTGGGGGGAGCGCTCGTCATCGCTCGTCTGTGGCAAATCCAGATCGAGGAGCACGCGATTTGGGCCGACGAGGCCCGCAAGCTGGTCCGTTCGGGCCAGTTGCTCCCGTACAAGCGCGGCGCGATCCGCGACGGTTCGGGAGCGGCGCTGGTGCTCGACCAAACCGTCTATCACGTGGAGCTGGTCTATCGCGACTTCCGGCGCGGCCATCCTCTCGGGCAGATCGCCCACGGGCGCAGCGCGCTGATCGGTCGCGGCACCTCGCTATATGAGGCGCGCGTGCGGTTGCTCGAGTGGGGCGGCGAGCTGATTCGGCTGTCGCCCGGCGAGCTCTACGAGTTCGCGCGCGGTGGTCCGCTCCAGGTGGGCGAGCTGGCGTTCTCGCGCAGTCGGGCGCCGTTCGAGGAGCGTCGCGCGATTCGGGCCTCGGACCTGCGGTTCTACGCGAAGTCGCTGTTCGACCTGACCGAGCTGGAGCGTCGTCGATTGGTCAAGCTCGAGCGCAGCGACAGCGGCCGCAGCAGCTACCTGGAGCTGGTCGCTGCGATGCGCGGCGAGGATCCGCAGGAACTCGCCTTCGCGCTCGAAGACGACTGGCTGCGCAGCATGGACCATCTGGAGAGTCTCGCCGACCGCCTGGACTGGGAGGCCGAGGAGGACAACTACGGCGCGCTGCCTCCGGTGCATCGCTTGGTCGCCGAGCTGGAGGCCTGGCGCATCTCGGTGGAGGACGCCGCGGCGTCGCGCCTGTTCCGCGAGGTGTCAGGATTTCATCCCGGGCGCATCGAGTCGGGTCTGATGTTGTCGCGAATCGAGCTTGGGTTCCTTGCCCGGCAATTCGCCTGGGAGCCGGCGCGGTTGGAGGCTTGGGCGCGACAGGCCCGCTATGGTTGGCTACGCTCCTGGCGCGAAGGTTACGCGGTGCCGCGGCTGTTGGCCGAAGCAGGGCTCGCTGGCAAGGAGTCGATCGATGCGGACCTGGTGCTTGCGTTCCTTTGCTCGGTGTTTGGCAGCGAGTCGGATTTCGTGCGCGCGCTCGACGGCGAGCCGCGACCGTGGCGCGAGATCGAGGAGCTGGCGGTGTTTTCGTCGCTTGAGGGGTTGTTCCGCGATGTGCGGGAGGGTGAGTCGGTCGCTGAGTTGCGCCGCGCGCCGCTGCCGACTCTCGAGCCGGGTCTGCGCGAAGCGGCCAGCGGGCGACAGGCGAGCTTTGAACTGCTGGTCGAATTGACCGACCCGGCGCAGCTCGTTCGGGTGCGCGAGGAGTTGGCCGAGCGGCTTGGCTCGCGGTTCGAGAGCACCTATGAAAGTTCGCTGAAGCGCGTCTGGGAGCGTGACATCCGCAGCGCGTCAGCGCCCCGCCGCGAGCGGGTCACGTTGCTGGCGCTAGCTTTGCTAGACACCTTCGAGCACAGTTTTCAGGCTCGCCTAGCCGAGTGGCTGATGGCCGCCGGCGGAGGGCGGCCAAGCTCTCCGCCGCTGGTGTTTGCCGAAGATCGGCTCGAGCGCCTGGGCGAGCGCGCGCGGCACCTCCTGAAGGACTTCGGAAGCCGGCGCGCCGTCCTGTTCGACGAGCCCAGCGACGAGGTCGTCTACCTGTTGACGCGCTGGCGAGATCGCTATCCCGGCTTGACCGTGGAGCGCGGTCGCGAGCGCGTGATTCCCGTTCAGCCGGGTCAGCGCGCGCCGCTAGCGCTCGAACTGTTGGGCCAGGTCAGCGTGATCGACGCGGACCTGGCCCAACGCCAGCGCGAGCAGTCCGCGGAGCTACGCCAGTTGCGTGGCCTCATCGAGCGCTCGCCGGAGCAAGAGCAGCGACTCAAAAGCCTCATGCAGGAGGTCCTGCTCGAAGGCGAGCGCCGTGGAGTCAGCGGGATCGAAGCCTACCTGGATCGACGGCTGCGCGGCTCGAATGGCTATCGCGAACGGCTGGGGCTCGAAGACGTGTTCGGAGAAGGCGCCCGTTCGATCTTCCTGTCGCGGGTCGTCGATGGGGAAGACGCATGGTTGACGCTCGATCCCGCTCTCCAGCGGGCCGCGGCGAAGGTCATCAATGAGCCGGTTTTCGATCCCCGCGACTCCAAGATCGATCTGGATTGGCTCGAAGCGCCGGTCGGGGCGATTGTTCTTTGCACGCCGGACGGGCGGCTTCTTGCGGCGGCCTCGTCGCCGGACTCGGGGGCTGATCTTTCAGAAGACGCCGAGGGCGAGCGAGGCCGCGTGGTCGATCGGACGCTCGCCAAACCCATGTTTCAACCGGTGGGTTCGGTCTTCAAACCCTTCGTTGCGGCCCACCTGCTCGAGACTCTGCCAAAGACCGTGTACTCAACCACTTTCGAGCACTCCTGCGAGGTTCCGCCCGGAGGACGGTGGGCCGAGCACGAGGGCGTACGCTGCCACAGCCGCTACGGTCATGGTTGGGTGGATCTGGAGCGAGCGCTGCATGTTTCCTGCAACGCCTATTTTGCTCGGTTGGCCGACTTGATTGAGTTCGGCGATCTGGAGGCCATCTGCACGAACTTTGGGTTCGGCAAGCCAACCGGTGTGCGCTCCCTTGGCGACGGCCCGGGACTCGAGAAATGGACCGGGCCGATTCTCGAGTTCGACCCAAACGCGAATTGGGAGATCCAGATGAGGCGCGGCACGAACGGCCTTCAGGTGGTGGAAGGCACGCCGGCTCAGGTGGCGCGCGCGATGTGTGGGCTAGCCACCGGGGTCCTGCCGGAGTTGCGGCTGATCGACCGGGTGGGCCAAGAGCAGTTGCCGCCGCAGATCGCCCAGCGCCTGCCCTACTCCGAACAGAACTTGGACATCGTTCGCAAGGCGATGTGGGGCGTCTGCAACGATCGCGAGGGATCCGCCTACGATGTGCTGTCGGTCTCAGACCTTGGGTTTGCGATGGCGGCCAAGACCGGTAGCGCGGATTTGGAGAGCCGCCAAAACGCGGACGGTGAATCGGTCGTCTCCAAGCACACCTGGCTGGCTGGTTGGGCGCCGGCCGAAGATCCCCAAATCGTGTTTTGCATGTTTGTGTACGACACGATCGCCACTTCGAGCCACTCCTCGGTGTACGTTGCGCAGCAGCTGTTTCGCGATCCCGACGTGCGGGCCTTTCTCGAGGCGCGCGGCGTCCCGCTCGCCGCCCTGCCTGGAGGCGAGCGATGATCGGCGTGCGGCCCAAGCGGCCGGGAACCGTCCTGGAGAGCGAGACCTTCGCTTGGCCGGTATTGCTCCTAGCCCTGCTCCTGCTCGGTGTCGGGCTCGCCGTTGTGCGTTCCATGGCAAACATGGATGTCCTGTTCCACCGGGACGATGTGCGCTTCGCCGGGCACCTGCGCAAGGTGATGATCACCCTGCCGCTGATTGTCCTTGGGCTCACGATCAAGCCTGCGCTGATCCGGCGGCACACCTGGTTGCTCTACACGCTGGCGATGGTGCTCTTGCTCCTGGTGCCAATCATCGGCGAGGAGCGCAACAACGCGCGGCGCTGGATTCCGACTCCGGTGGGCTTCGACCTCCAGCCCTCTGAATTCGCCAAGCTCGCCGTGATTCTGGCGCTCGCGCGCATCGGACATCGCTCGCGTCTCGCGCGGCCTAAGGAGTGGCTCCTGCCTGGCTTTGTCGTCGCGCTTCCGATGCTGCTGGTCGCCGGTCAGCCGGACCTCGGCACGGCCCTGACCCTCGTGCCGATCGGTCTCGGCATGGTCTACCTCATGGGCCTTTCCGGTCGTTTCCTCTTCTTTGCTGCCAGCGCGGGACTCGCTCTTGGAGCCTTGGCGTGGCAGCTCGAATGGGTCCAGGACTATCAGTTGCGCCGCATCGAGACCTGGGCCGCCACCTTCGATCCCTCCACCTTGATCGACCAGCGCAACGGCCCGCCGTTCCACGTCTACCACGCCCGCGTTTCGATCGGCAACGGTGGGCAAGGCGGCACTGGCCTCGGCCGCGGCATCGCTTCGATTGCCGGGCACCTGCCCGAGCGCGAGTCCGATTCGATCTTCTGCGTCATCTGCGAGGAGGGCGGCTTCGTCGGTGCCTGCGCCTTCGTTTTCCTCTACCTGCTTCTGATTTTGCTGCTCCTGCGTCTCGCCGCCGGAATCCGCGAGCGCTACACACGCTTCGTCATCGGCGGCGTTGCGCTCTATTTCGCGGCCCACTTCTTTATCAACTCCGGCGTCAATCTAGGCCTGGTTCCGATGACCGGTCTGACCCTGCCACTGCTCTCCACCGGAGGTTCCTCGATGATGATGACCTTCCTAGCCCTGGGCCTGGCCGTGGGCCTCGGCGCTCGCCGGGGCGTGTCCTTGGACGGAGATAGCTTCCGGGATTGAGCTGCTAGCGTCCGTGCTCATCAGCGCAGCTCGAACAGCTCGCTGAGGACGAGGCCGTCGGGCGTGAATTGAAAGACCTGGGCAAAGCGGGCGTACCGAACAGCTCCAGCCTGGGCCTCTGGGAGAATCCACTGATTCGTCACGGGGTCGCGGTCCAAAGAGACCAGGCGCGGGTTGGCTAGATGCAGGGTTCCCGAGAGCGCAAACGGCCGGAAGTCCTCACGCAAACCCAGAAGCAGCCCGGGGTCGGAACCGAGGGCTGCCTCGCGCAGTTGGAACCGGAGATCTTCGGGAACCTCCGAGGCGAAGGTGGGTTCAGCCGGCTCGAGGCGAACCAGACGATAGGGGGCCCTCGAGTTGGAGCCTCGTGCCACGACGCGCCCCGCATCCGCAGCGCCTGGGGCGGCGACGGCTAACTCCAGTTCGCTGAAGGTGCCGGGCTCGGGCCAGCCGCCTGGGGGGGCGGGAAACTGCTCGAGGGTTATGTGGCCTAGGCGAAAGGAGCAGCGCTCGCCTTCGGTGAGCAGCTCGAACGCGCCTTTTAAAACCAAGGGGCCGGGGTCAAACGGAGCCTCGACAAACTCGAAGCGGTCGCGGTCGAAGGCGATCTGACGGACGTCTCCGCCGAGCAGGATTCTGAAGGTCAGCGGGTCGAGCTTGCGGCGGGTTGCTTGACCGTCGGTCAGGAAGAAAACCTGACGCTCATTCCGCTCGTAACCGAACACTGGGCTGAAGACGGAAGGGAACGCGTTCAGGGCGCAGACCGCCGGGCCGTAGAGCTCCGGGAGGTTGTGGAACAAGATTCGGGAGTCTCCGCTCGCGGCAACCTGATCCGGAATCTGGGTCCGGAGCACGGTCATGGCGCGGCTGGCCTCCTGATAGGGGCCGAGGCGAATCTGCTGCAAGACAAACGCCGGAACGAGGAGCAGCGCGGCGAGTCCAAGGCGGAGCGTCTGCTGAATCCGTACCGGCCGGGAACCGGCCAGCAAATCGACGAACAGCTCAAGGAGCAAGCCGAGGGCCAAGGCCCAGCCGATCGAAGGCAACAGGAAGTGGCGGGTGCCCGAAAGGTCGGCGCTGACCACGTCGATCTTGAAGATTGGAACGAAGCCGAGCACGGTTAGGGTGAAGACCAGCCACCAAAGACCAGCGCGCTGGGTGCGTCGCGTGAGGAGCAAGCAAGCGGCGAACAGCAGCAGCACGCCTCCGCCGACCAGCACATCGGAGAAACCCCGGAACACCGGGTCTCCGAAGGGGTAGCTGAAGGTGCAAAAGGTGCGCGAGCGCAGCCGCACGAAGCGAGAGAAGGAGTCGTAGAACGTGTTGGTGGTGTAGCCCCCGAGGAAGCCCGAGATGATCTGGGCGCGCCAGGCCAGATAGCCGAGGGAAACCAGGGCGAGCCACAGAGTGGTTCGAGCGGTCTTCCAGAATGCGAGCCGCGGCGGGATGCCGCGGCGCGTTGCGCGCCAGAACAGAACGGCGAACAGGGCAGGACCAAGGACGATGCCCGACTCTTTCGAGAGCAGCGCCACGAGCGAGCAGGCGACCAGTCCGGCCCAGGCGAACCGGCCTCCGCGGCCGCGGTCGATGCGCAGTCCGAGAACGAGCCCGAAGCAAATGCCGAGGATCGCCAGAAGGTCGGTGCGTCCAGCCACCCACGCCACGGCCTCGACGGGGACTGGCGAGACCAAAAGGAACGCGGCGGAGATCCAGGCGGTTCGGGTGCGCAAGCCCAGCTCCCGGGCCAGCAGGAACAGGCTGCTCGCGATGCCGGCGAACAGCAGAACTTCGAAGGCGTGGGACAGCGCGGGGCGAGCGCCGCTCCATGCGTCGAGCACGTAGGAGGATCGCCAGATGGGGCGAAAGAAGCGGCTTTCGACGTCGAGAGCGAGCGGCCGGAAGAAGAAGCTGCGGATGCTGTTTAGGCTGGGCGTCCCGTCGACGCCGCAGGCCGAGTGGATCAGCGGGAAGTCGTCCGAGCAGTAGTCGAACCCGATGGTCCGGCCGTACGCGAGGAAGGCGAGGAGCACGAGCCCCAGCAGGGCCAGTCGCTGTCCGCGCGGCGAGACGTCGTCCACCGGGCCCAGGGAGTCGGGCGCGGGAGGGGAGGGGAGCGGAACTCGGGGATCGGGCATGGAGTTGGAGTCCGCGGGCGGTCTGCGAGGACGCCTGGGAGACAGATCCGGAGGCACGTAGCTTAAGAGCCGGCGGGCCGGGGCGTCGTTTTCGAATTGCGCTGGGCCGGCCGACCTTTGGGCTGGCTTTGCCCGGGGCGAGCGTGGCCATGGACGGGCCGGAGGCTCGGGCGCCTCGATTTCGCCGGAGCCGCTCCCGGGAGTCTTGAGAGCGTGCGGCTCGGGGGGCGGCTCTGGGTTATCCTCCGCGCCTCCCCAACCGTCCGCGAACACTAGAAGGAGTCCCCCCGTGCAACCCCAAAGAGCTCTCGGCATGATCGAGACCAAGGGCCTGGTCGGTGCCATTGAGGCCGCCGACGCCATGGTCAAAGCCGCCAAGGTCGATCTGTTCGGCAAGGAGCGGGCGACCGCCGGTCTGGTCACGATGTACGTCGCCGGCGAAGTGGGCGCGGTGAAGGCCGCGACCGATGCCGGCGCCTCGGCCGCCCGCCGGGTTGGCGAGCTGGTCAGCGTTCACGTCATTCCCCGGCCCCACGATCAGCTCTGGCGAATTCTGCCGGACCTCGCGCCGCCGAAGTCCGCCTCGAAGAAGGGCTGAGCCCAACCGGCTGTTTCGGCAGCTGAAACTTCGTGCCGCGTTTAGATCCTGATCTGCTCGCCCTCCAAGAGGTGCGCGACGCGATGGCCCGTGCCGTCGCGGCTCAGGCCAGCGTGGCCCACGCGAGCCAAGACGAAGTCGACGCTCTTTGCAAAGCGATGGTGGATGCGGCCTCGAAGGCTGCGGCGGATCTCGCGCGCCTGGCCGTTTCGGAAACCGGCATTGGGCGGGCGCCCTCCAAGGTGCTGAAGAACCTGTTCGCGTCCGAAGGGGTTTGGGATTCGATTCGAACCGAACGGACGGTGGGGGTGATGGCCAGCGACCCAGCGACCGGCGTGACCGAGGTCGCGACGCCGATCGGCGTGGTGGCGGGCATCGTCCCGACCACCAACCCGACTTCGACGGCGATCGGCAAGAGCCTGATCGCGCTCAAAGGCCGCAACGCGATTGTGATCAGTCCGCATCCGCGAGCGAAGCGCTGCATCGCCGAGACCTGCGAGGTTCTGAGGCGCGCGCTCGAGCGCGCCGGCGCGAACCCGGATCTGGTTCAGGTGCTGGAGAAGCCGACGCTCGAGTCGACCGGCGCGTTGATGAAGCACAAGGATCTCAAGTTGATCCTCGCCACGGGTGGAGCCGGGTTGGTTCAGGCGGCCTACAGTTCGGGCAAGCCGGCCTACGGCGTGGGCCCGGGCAACGTGCCGGTGTACATCGACCGCTCGGCGGATCTGCGTGAAGCAGGGCATTGGATCGTCGAGAGCCAGCAATTCGACTTCGCGACCCTGTGCTGCTCCGAACAGGCGCTGGTCTTGGACGAACGAATTGCCGAACGGATGCTCTCCGAGCTGGCTGCGAACGGTGCCCACTTGTGCAGCCCGGACGAAACGGCACTGCTCGAGAAGTACGCGGTGCGCGGCGCTCACATGAATCCGGACGTCGTTGGCGTCGACCCTCGCGCGGTTGCCCGTGCGGCAGGTTTCCAGGTGTCGAGCGATACGAAAGTGCTGCTGGCGCACCAGGGTGGAGTCGGACCGAATTTCCCGCTGTCCTGCGAGATTCTGTGCCCACTCCTTTCGGTTCACGTGGTCGACGGTTGGGAAGCGGGCTGTCGCGTGTCGTTCGAGATCCTGCGCCATGGCGGACTCGGCCACACGATCGGCGTGTGGGCCACGGATCAGGGCGTGCTCGATGCCTGGGCGCTGCAGAAGCCGGCCAGCCGCATTGTGGTCAATGGTCCGACCAGCCAGGGGTCGGTGGGCTACTCCACCGGGTTAGCCCCCTCGATGAGCCTCGGATGCGGACCCCTAGCGGGCAACATCACTTCGGACAACATCACGGCCAAGCACCTGATCAACGTCAAACGGGTGGCCACCCGCACGCCCGGTTTCGACGAGCGCTACGCCCAAGATCAATCGCGCGCGCTCGAGCTGCTCGGCGAACGCGACCTGGCGCCGATGGCCCGGCGGGCGACACCGCCGCCGGTGGATCCATCGACCTGGCGACCGGATCGCAAGTTCACCTCGCCGGCGATGCCGAAGGCGGCGCCCGCCGCGTCACCGGTTCCCGCGCCGGCGTATGCGCAGACGATCCCCGCCGGATCCGGTGTGACCAGGCCAGGTGCCGGTCAACCGGTGCCCGCTTGGGCCCGCGGCCAGCAGGCGGCCTCGCCCGGCGCGTCGCCGGCGCGCCCCGATTCGAGCGGTTTGCCAGCCCCGCTGGTGGCCGCGGCCGGGCCGCAGCCGGGCTCCGAAATCGGCAGTGGTTGCCCGATGGGGCCTTGCCGAGGCTGCCCTCTCCAGGACGTGCGCACCGGCGCATGCACGGCCTGATCCCGTTCACTTTCTACTTCCTTCGAGCTCTCACCCCACTCCTCCATGGATTCCCTGATCGCCCTCGGACTCGTTGAGACCCGCGGCATGGTCGGCGCTGTCGAAGCCGCCGATGCCATGTGCAAAGCCGCCAAGGTCACCCTGCTCGGCAAGGAGATCTCCGGCGGGGCTCTCGTGACCGTCATGGTGCGCGGCGAGGTCGGCGCGGTGAAAGCCGCCACCGAAGCTGGTGCCGCCGCCGCCAAGCGCGTGGGCGAATTGCTCAGCGTGCACGTGATTCCACGTCCGGCCGAAGAGCTGGAAGGCTTCCTGCCGCCGGTTCCCGAAGGCGCCTGAGGCGCTTCGCTTCGCGAACCCCTAGACCATCTCCCCCATGCCCGCCCCGACCCCGAGCCTCCGCGGAGCCTTCGTACTGGACCAGCTCCAGCCGCAGCTCGCGGCCGCGCTGTCGGTGCGCTCAGGGGGATTTTTGCCGGTGCCCGGCGACGCTGCCTACTGGATCGAAGTCGAACCGGGCATGGCGGCCAACGGTCTGCTCGACGCAGCTCTGAAGGCGGCCGACGTTCGTCCCGGGGTTTTGTTGACCGAGCGTCTTTACGGAACGCTTGAATTCCACGGTCCCGACCAGGGGCAGGTGCGCGAAGGCGGACGCGCAGCGCTGAAGCGATTCGGCATGAGCCCCGAGGCCTCGGATCGACCCGAGGTGCTGCAGAGCGAAGTGATCCGCAAGCTCGACGCTCACCACGCCGCGCTGCTCAACCGCGAACGCTGCGGCATGCTCGCCCTCGAAGGCGATGCGCTGTTTACCCTTGAGGTGACACCCGCGGTTTGGATTTGTCTCGCCGCCAACGAAGCGGAAAAACACAGTCCGGTGCGGCTGGTTGACCTGGAGAGCTCGGGTGCGGTCGGCCGACTGCGCTTGGCCGGGGACGACGCCTCGATCGACTCTGCGGCCAAGGCCGCGATCTCCGCGCTGCAAAGCGCCTCTTGAATCCCATGAGCGACAAGAACGGAACCCGCGTCTGGAACGACGTGAACCCCTTCCTCCACGAGACCAACCCGAGCCCGTGTCTGGGGCTGCTGGAGCTCGGCTCGGTAGCGGCCGGCGTGGAAGTGGCCGATGAGGTGCTCAAAGGGGGGCTCGTAGAGCTGCTGGTTGCGACGCCAGTGCAACCGGGCAAGTTTGTGGCGCTGTTCTCCGGGGAAGTGGAGGCCGTGCGCTCGGCGATCGAGAACGGTACCGAGCGCGCAGGCCGGGATCTGGTCGATCGCCTGTTCCTGCCCCAGGCTCACGAACAAGTGCCCATGGCTCTTCGGCGCCAGGGCGGTGTGCTTGCCGGCGAATTGGATGCGATTGGCGTGCTGGAACTGAGCACCGTGGCGAGCGCTGTGGCCGCGGCTGACCTCGCCGTGAAAACAGCGGCGGTGGACCTTCTGGCCCTGCGGATCGCGAACGGACTGGGCGGCAAGAGCTACCTGACGATCACAGGCGAGGTCTCCGATGTGCGGTCCTCGATCGTGGCCTCGGGGCGGGCCGCGGAAGCTTCCGGTCATCTGCTGCGCCAGGTTGTCGTGCCGAATCCGCATCCGGAATTGGTCCGGCACCTGTGACCCGAACCGGCGTCCCCGCGCGAGCTAGGGGCGCGAATTGATGAGCGCGCAGCGCCGAACGTTTGCGGTCATTTGGATCGCGAATCTGCTCTCGGCGCTGGGGATGATGAGCTTTCTGCCCTTCTTCCCCAGCGTCGTGGAAGGCCTGGGCATCGAGGATCGCAGCCAAGTCGCCCTGTGGAGTGGCGTGTGTCACGGCGCGGCGCCGTTCATGGCCGCCCTGATGGGGCCCTTTTGGGGCGCGTTCGGGGATCGCTACGGACGCAAGTTGATGGTCGTGCGCTCGATGTTCGCGTTGACCATCTTCGTAGGACTGATGTCCTTCGCCCGAACGCCGCTCGAGCTGTTCGTCTTGCGACTCGGGCAAGGGATGTTCTCGGGGTTTTTGCCGCCTTCGATCACCTTGGTGAGCGTTGGGGTCCCCAGTGAGCGCCAGGGCCGACTGGCCGGCAACTTGCAGATGGCGATGGCCGCGGGAGCGATCATTGGCCCCTTGGTGGGCGGGTTACTCGCGGCCCGCTTCGGCGTGGGGTCTCTCTTTCTTTGGGTTGCGATGATGAGCGGAGCCGCTGCGCTGCTGGTGGCTCTCGTAGCCGAGGAGCGTCGGGAAGCGGACGAGACGCCGCTGAACGAGAATTCGGCCAGTTTCCTCGAGATGCTGCAAGGTCTGGGTCGCGACTTGCAGGCGCTTTGGGAGCGACCTCGCATGCGCGCCGGACTCTTGCTGTTGTTCGTCACCCAATTCGGGATCGGCGCGACGAACCCCCAGCTCGAGCTCTTCGTGCGCGACCTTTCACCGGGGCTGGACGCGGCGGTTCATCAGAGCCGAACCGGTCTCTTGTTCACCGCGATGGCGGTTGCCAACTTGGTCGCGATGCCGCTTTGGGGGCGCTGGGGGGACCGGATCGGGCACTTGCGTGCCCTGATCGTTGCGAGCGCGATTTGCTCGTTGGCGCTGGGAGTCACGGTCTTCGTGACAACGTTCGCGGCCCTGCTGGCGACCCGCGTCGGGCTGTCCCTTGCGGGTGCGGCGATGGGACCGTGCGCCTTCGCACTAGCCGGGTCCGAAGCGCCCGCGCACCGGCGGGGGTCGAGCTACGGAGCGGTGTTTTCGTCGCGGACGCTTTCCCTGTCGCTGGCCGCGGGAATGGGGGGCGGGCTGGTGTCGGTGCTCGGAATTCAGGGCCTGTTCGGTGCGGCGGCCCTGACCTCCGGATCCATGAGCCTGTTTGGGTGGCTCGAGCGCCGGAGGCAGGCGCGGGCTTTAGCCGAGGGGACCTGAATTGAGCCGAGCGGCCCTGATTGGATCCAAGGGGCCCCGATTGGATTCGAGGGGCCCTGATTGGATCCGAGGGGCCTGACGACCCGCATCGAGCGTCAGCCGCCCGTCGCTTCTTGCTTGGCTTCGCCTCGGGCTTCGTCGGCGATCTTGCGCTCCAGCAAGGCCCGGTTGTTTTTCGCGTCGCGCAGGGCGATGCGCACGATCTCGGCTTCGTTGGCCGGCACGTCGCCCGAATCCAACTGCTCCTGAGCCGCGATCGCCGCGCGTGCGTACATCTCAAGCGCGTTCTCGTAATCGCGCTCCAAGTAGTAGTGGAGGATGACCGCTGTATCGTTCAAGTAGGCGGGATTCTCCGGCTCGAGGTCGAGCGCACGCACGTAGGCGTTGTAGGACTGCTCGTAGGTTTGAGCGATCTCGCTGGCCGATTCTTCGCTGTCGTCGCCGTCGCGATTCGCGACCGCGGCCAGCATGGCTCCGTGATCGCGCAGGAACAGGCCCAGGTTGTTCCAGTAGGGCGCGTAGGTCGGATAACCCCTTGCGAGCAGGTTGCCCATGAACGACGCTTCGCCGAGGCGGCCGGCCTGGTAGAAGTGATCGAGAAGGCCGGTTAGACGGGGGAGGTTGTCGCCGTCGTTGCCGACCAGGCTGTACAACTCTTCAGGAGCCAGGCGTGCGTGGGTGCGCAGGTGCTCGAGCGCATCGTCGTATTCCTGGCGGGCGAAACTCACCAGGCCGAGGTAGTAGTGCGCGGTCGTAAACGCGGGGTACTTGTCCAAGGCCTTGCGGAAGGCGGCCTCCGAGTTGTCGAATTCGCGCGGATCATTGGTGTCGTACAGGGCCCAGCCGAGCCACCACTGAAGCGTGGCGTCGCGGGCATCCCGCTGGCCATGGCGTTCGGTGAACCGTCGGCTGGCTTCGGCAAGGAGCTTCGTGAAACGCTCGTTTTCGACGACCGACAGCGCGGTGCCGAGGTTGACGGCGTTCGGGTCGAGGACCAAGGCCTCGGTGTAAGCCAGTGCCGCGCCGTCCTGGTCGCTCAGGTAAGCACGCACCGTCGCGATTTGGCCGTGGGCCTGGGCCGCCAGAGTCAGGAGGCCCGCGTCGGGTGTGTCGCTCGGGATCAACTGGATCACTCGGCCGAGATGAAGCTCGGCCGGATCGGCGTGGGACTTCAGGTTCTCAAGGTCGGCGGGCTGCTCCTGGTAGGCGACCGCAAGGCGCGCCAGGTACACCCTTCCGAGCTGCATTTCCTGGTTCGGCTGGTCGGGATTGAGTTCGAGCGCCGCGGTCGCGGCGCGCTCGGTGAGATCCAAGTCGGAGAGTTCGAACGCGATCCAGGACAGTTCGGCATGGGCGTCCCGATAGCGAGCTGGATCCGCTTCGGTGACCTTCGCCAGAGTGTTGCGCGCGTCTTCCAGAAAGAACTGCAGGGATGAGCTACCGCCGGCGGCCATGTCGTTAGCGCACTTCGCGGCCATCGCCATGCCGAGCAGGTATTCGTAGTCGAGCCCGTCTGCGCCTTCACTCCTGAGGCTCGAGACCTGACCAAGCACCGAATCATGCTTGCCTTCGGCGATCTCGAGTCGCAGGAGCCAAATCAAGCCCTGTTCGCCGTCCTTGTCGAGCGCAGCAGCCTGCTCGAGAATTTGGCGGGCTTGCTGGAGATCTCCAGCATCCATCGCGCGTCGTCCGCGCTCGATCCACTCCTCAAGATCGGTTTCCTGGAGATGCGCGAATGGCACAGCGGGAGCCGCAGTAGCCAGCACGGGAGGAGAGAACAGGGCGAAAGCGAGGAAGCCGATCGGGTTCATAGCGGGGCGGGGGTGTTCAGTCGGCGGAGGGCAAAATCCGCGGGATCCGAAGCGTTCAGGAGCAGGGCTTGCCCCAGGAGTGGACGTCGAGAACAAAGCTAGTCGGTGTCTTGCCGTCACAGACCGGAAGGTAGAACTCGGTGATCTTGGGTCGCGGACCGGGGCCAAACTCCAAGGCTCGTTTGAAAAAGGCCCGGGCTCGCTCAGGTTGTTCGCTGTGCTCGAGGTAGAGGACACCGAGGTTCTCGTGGGCGTCGCCGTAGGGCACGGACACGAGGTTGCGGGTTTCGTCGTCGAGATCTTCCTCAGCGAGGATCTCGCCGCCGAGTTCGATCGCGCGCAGGAAGCGCTGTTCGGCCAGCTCGAGGTCGCGATGCAAGTAATGGACGTAAATCAGCGCGGAGTCGTTCAGGACGACCACGTCGTCGGGCGCGAGCAGGATTGCCTGCTCGTAGGCCTGCGCGCTGCGCTCCATCTCGGTCCGGGCGGCTTCGGAGAGTGTCTCGGAGTGTTCGCGGAACATCCGCTTCTCGGCTTCGGTGCCGTACAGTTCGTTCGCGACTTCGGCGACCGAGCGCAGCTGCGTCAAGCGCTCCGGATCGGTCTCTTCACCGCCCGCCGCACGGCACAGCTCGCGTGCGCGGAATTGCAGCGCATTGGCTACCTCGCGGCGGAAGAACCCGGCATCGTTCCACATGGTCGAGTCGTCGGGAAGAAGCCTGACCAGGTCGTCTTGCACATCGCGCGCGAGGCCCAGATCGCCTCGCTCGTTGTGCTTGCCCACCAGCCCCTGCAGCCCGCGCACACCACTGCGCATCCGGTCGCCGTAGGTCACCTGGGCGCCGCCCTGCATCACGTCCTCCGAGCGCAGGAATTCGGCCCGCGCCGACTCGAGATCCTCGCCCCAGTAAGCCATCCAGCCCGAGGCGGTGATCGAGATGGCCTTCCAGGAGGCGACCGAACCTGCGGCCTCGCCCGTGGCTAGGCTTTCCGCTTCGACGAAGCGCGCTTCGGCCAGGTTGAATTGTTCGCGAGCCAAGCCGAAGCCTTCGGCGTCGGTTAGGTCCGTGGGAACCAGCTCGAGTCCGTTTTCGAAATGCACCTGGGACAAGGCCATCACGCCTTGGAATCCGGCCGGGTTGCTGGCCACGTAACTGCCGAGCACCTCGGCGGCCCGTGCGTTTCCTCCGAGCGTGCGCGCGGTGGAGGTGAGGCGTCCGAGCAAGCTCGGATCGTCGGGCAAGCGATCGAGGCCCGCACGTGTGGCGTCGAGCGCTCGCTGCGTGTCTTGCCAGTTGCCGGTCGCCTGGCTGCGGTACAGGTGCAGGTTGGAGAGCAAGAGCCAGGTATCCGCGCGGTCGGGCGCGGTCGCGACGAGTGCGTCGATCTCGCCGAGAGCTTCCAGGTAAAGCGCGGCTTCGACCGCGGCGTCGGCGTCCGGGGTCTGATCGTAGGCTGCCTGGGCGGCCTCGGCGTAAGCGAGATAGCACGAGTCCGCGAGAATCCGTTGGGCGGATCCGAACCGGTACTGCTCAAGCAACGGGATCGGTGGATCGCTCGGGTCGCGGCCCTCGGAGGCAGCCTGGGCGTTCTCGTCGGTGGGCGCGGAGGCCTCGACCGTGGCTTGGTCGCGCAGCAGCCGGGCGCCGCGCTGCGCAAAATCATGCGCATCGCTCGCGCGATTTTGGAGGTAGGCGGCGCGGGCTCGACCGAACCAAGCGAAGGCATCGGGCCCGGAGCGCTCGAAGGCTCGCTCGGCGTCTTCGAAGGTGCCGAGCACGAACGAGCCGCCAGCGTTCATGCGATCCTCGCCGAGCATCATCAGGCCCTCGGCCCGGAGGCGGAGAGCGCCGCGATGGCGGGGGTCGATTTGAAGCGCGCGATCGATCGCCGGAAGTGCGGCGGCCGGATTGCCCGCGTCCAGGTCGGCGCGACCCTTGTCGAGGCGCTCCACGACCAGCTCCTGGCCCAGGATCTCCCGTGCGCGATCGAAATCATTGGCGCGGATCGCCTCGATGGCTGCTCCGGCGGCTTCGTCGCGGGAGACGTGCTCGCGTTCTTGCGCGGCGATGGGAAAGTGGCTGGCCGGCCGCTGGATCCCCGGAAACTCAAGCGCCGTGGAAGCGGCGGTGGGAGTCACGGCGAGCAACGATCCGGCGAGCAGGAGCCCCGCAGCGGGCGAGAGGTGCATCGGGTGCATGGGTGGGGAGAGAGGCGGAACGGGGGGCCGGTTGCGGCCCGAGGGGCTGGGCGTCCTTGCGAGGGAAGCTTGTTGGGCTGAACGCGAGCGACCGGGGGAGGGGGCCAACCAAGACCGGTGCCTGGTTTCCCGCAGCGGGGCATCCTAACCGGCGGCCCGGGGCTGGTTTCCATCGGGAACAGCAGTCTGTAGCCCCTCCCGTGGCCTCCAGGAAGCCCTTTTCAGTTGGATGCGGGGGGGTACGGATGCCGGAGGCGCACTGCTAAGCTCGGGCCTCCTCCCGGGAGAGTCCAGCGGGCGCGGAAGAGCTAGGTTCCCGGAAGAACCAGCCTCGAGCGTCGTCGTCCCAAGCCCGGCTCCCGAGCCTCCGTTGACGCCACCCCCTGCGGTTGGCGCCCGCCCGGCCCGGCCTCGTCAGAACTCCTCTGCGGTCTTCCATTCCACCGCGGAAACGTCGATTTTCCCCATGGCGAACGCGCAGCGATCCATCCCGCCGTCGAAGGACACTTCCGCTCAGCTCGGTACCAGGGGCGCTCGCTCGAGCGCGCTCCTGCCGGCCCTGCTGCTGCCCGCTTCGCTCCTGCTCGGAGCCTGCGGCGATCCATCGTGCGTGTTCTCGCCCGGTGGCTGCAACCAGGACGGGGTGACGCCTTCCCTGGGCCTGTCGGCCGAACTCCCGATCGACGGCGGCCTGATCCGCGACGGCCGACCTCAGGTTGTGCAAGCGGGACCGATTGGACCCAACGTGGCTCCGACCGCGCCGATCGCGATCTTCTTCTCCGAGTCGATCAGCGACGAGAACCTCGGGATGGCCTTTCAGGTTCAGCTGGTCAGCCAATTTGGCGCGCCGCCGGTCCCAGTTCAGCCCCAGAGGATTGCAGCCGGGCGCGGGGTCGCCCTGTTGCCGATCGGCGATCTCCCTATCGGCGAGGCGGTCAGCGTCACCTACACCGGCGGCAACAGTCAGCTGTTCGACTTGACGGGGCAGGAGCTCGACCTGGAAGACGGCGCCGTGCTGGCTGACTTCACGGTCGGATTCGCCGCGCCGGTAACGCCCGAGGTCATCGCGGTTTGGCCGCCCAGCGATTCGATCGACCGTTCGCGCACGCCTCAAATCACCGTGTTGTTCGACCGAGCGATGGACGCGCTTTCGCTGGCAGATCCCTCGGCGTGGACCGTGCTGGCCGGCGGCAACCCTCCGGTCGACGACGCGGAGCCCGTTCCGCTCTCCGCAGGCGCCTTCGGAGTCGGCGGTAGCGATACTCGGATTTGGTCGTGGGAGTCGCGGGATGCGAGCGACGACCTTTCGGCGCTTCCGGCGAACACCGGCATCGAGCTGATTCTCTCGCCCGCAGGTTCCGAGATCATCGGTCTCGATGGCAGCGAATTGCCTCCCCTGACGTTTGACTTTAGCACCGGCGACGTGCGGCCGCCGACCGGCGCCACGCTGACTTCGCAGCCGTCCGACGCGATCGGCTCGTCCAACCTGGAACTGGGTGGTGGGTCCGAGCTCGCCCTCGAAGTGAGCTTGGAGGAAGCCCAAGCCGGCGACGTTCTGGAGATCCTGCTGTTCGGCACTGAGCTCGAAGACGACGACCCTGAATTCGTGGCCGTCGCCCGTGAGGTCGAGCTGATCGGCGATGGGCCGTTTGATACGGCCGGGGTGGGGCTTGCCGATTTGAATTTGGTGGACGATCTCGACGAGGCGCTGTTCGCCGACGGAAACCTGTTCTTCGGATTCGCTTTGCGCCGCGGAACCGACGTGAGCGCCGTGGAGCTGCTCGATCTCGACGGTGACCTGGCCGGAACCCAAACACCGCTGCTGGACACCACCGCACCGGGCTTGTTTGAGTTGGCCGGCGTATCTACCGACGACGGGCCTGTGCTTTTCCGCTCGGACGCTCGGGATTTGGCTTTGTTCGGTCGCGCCACGGAGCCCCTGCGCGCGGTGCTTGTCACGAGTGCTCTGGGGGACAACGCGGGTAGCGGCGACGAGCCGCCGGCCGTTCTCGGAAGCTCGGACAACGGCGATTTCTTGGCCGCAGCGATTCCGCTCGGGCAACTCAGCACCGCCGATCAAGATTTGGCGTTCGAGATCGTCTTGTTTGATCGCGCGCTCAATCCCTCGGTGGAGTCCTTTTCGGGCACTTTTCGCCAACTTGGCGGCATCGGCCCGGAGGGTTTGGTCGCTGGTGGATCGGGGAGCCCGATCGAAGTCGAGGTCTTCGACGAAGTCACGCTGCTTCCGATCCAGGGCGCCCAGGTGTTTTCCTTCCAAGACCAGGGCTCGGGATCGCCGGCGCTTCCGATCACAAACGCGGCGACCGATGCGAGTGGATTGGCCTCGGTGACCAGTCACAGCGCGGGCCAGATCGGCACCATCCTGGCGGTTCAAGCCGACGGTTTTTCGACCTTCGTCTTCCATGACCTTCGCGCGGCGCGGATCTCGATCGGTCTTGAGCCAACCAGTGGGGTGCAATCCGTCACCAGTGCAGGCTTGGCGGTGGTGAGCCCTTTGGCCCAACTCACCGTGCAAGACAGCGACGTGGTCTTCGGCGATTCGCGGCGCACGGCGGGGTCGCCGAGCCTCGTGTCAGCCGGCGCTTGTACGCCCGGCCTCGGGCAAGAGTTGACCTGCGCCCTTGGGCCCTACGAGGCGACCGCCGGACGTCCCGGCAGCTTGGCCGCCTTGGCCAGCAACTTCGGCATCACTTTGGGGACGTTTGCGCCGGTGCTGTTCCTACGCGGCGGCGACGTGCTGCTCGGCGCGGGGCCCGTGGATGCGGCTGAGTTCACCCCGCCGGTGCTGACGATCGACAATCTGTTTGCGGAGCCTGGCGTCGCACCTGAGAACCTGCCGCTGGCCGGTCCGCAGCCCGACTTTTCGGCGACCCTCACGACCGGCATCGACCTGGACAATCTGATCATCACGGCGCCGTACACCAGCGAGCCGCGCGTTTCGATCGACGCTCCGGTGCCCGGCCTTTTCGGCGCCGCCGTGCTCGGCGCTGGCGTTGGATTCGAGCTCTCTGACACAGACTGGGCCCTGCGCAGCGCCTTTCCGGGCGAGGTGGTTTCGCTCTTGGCAGGCACTGGTTCGCCGGCCGACTTGTTTCACATCGCTGCGGAAATCGAGGACAGCGCGGGGAACATCTCCGGCGTGCGATTCCCCGAGACCGAACTAGCTTCGTTGGGCGGAGCGATGACCCCCGCCTCGGTGCCGGTGGTTCAAAGTCCCAGCGAAGGTGCCAGCACAGGCGCCGCCTCCTTTGCGACGACGATCGCCAACAGCTTGGTCGACGGTTCCCTCCAACTCCTCGATCCGGGATTCGAACTGGGGTCGGGCTTTTACGCGGTGCGCCTGGTGGATGCGAACGGGGATCTGTTCGAGGTCGTCCGCACGGATTTGGACGACGCGACGGGTTCGGTCGATCTACTTCTACCCGACCTGGCCGGTTCCGGCGGGAATGGTCCGGCGAGTGGAGCGGCTACGCTTCGGGCGCGAAGTGCGGCGTGGTCCGGATTCCGGCCGGATTCGTTCCTGGCTTCCGACGAGCTGCGTGAGCGCAACTTCTTCGCGCGTACGGCCGAGCGAAACCTCCTGATCCCCTAGGAGATACGAGCCGGCGGCGGTCATTCCGCCAGGGGTCGTTCGCAGCACCGGGCGCCGCGCTAGGCGAGAAGGCCGGGCCTCCTCGCCGAGCGCACTTGGGCTCGGTTCTCAGGTTCGCCCCAATTCTTCGAGTCGTCAGTTCTTCGAGTCGTCGTAGAACTCAACGGCGCCGGACTCGATGTCGTACATGCCGCCCACAATCTGAATCTGGCCGTCTGCTTCGAGGTCGCGGAGCACCTGGCTACGCTCGCGGATCGCATCCACGGCCAGGTCGACGTTCTTGCGGGCCACACGAGCCACGAACTCCGGATTCCCAGAGTTGCGTTCCGATTCCTGGCTCGGTTCCGCAACGGCCTTCACCGCGGGCTGAATCTTCTGGAGCATGGCGGTCAAGTGTCCAAGTTCGACCCCGTCGCAGGCGCCCTTCACAGCGCCGCAATGGCTGTGGCCGAGGACCACGATGAGCTTCGAGCCGGCGACCTTGCAGCCAAATTCAAGGCTACCCAGCAAATCGTCGTTGACGAAGTTGCCCGCGATGCGCGCGCTGAAGATGTCGCCCAGGCCGGTGTCGAAGATCAACTCCGACGAGACCCGCGAGTCGATGCAGCTCAAAACCACGGCGTAGGGCCACTGCCCCCCGGCCGTTGCGTCCTTCTGCTCGAGAAGGTTGCGGTCCTCGCGCGATCCGGCCTGGAAACGGCGGTTGCCGTCGGCGAGCTGCTCGAGGGCGCGTGCCGGCGTCATGGCGGACTGGCTCTGGGAGTTTTGGGTGGTGGTCATGGGATATTGGGTGGCTAGGTCGATGCGGCGTCTTCGAATTGTGGGGGATTGCGGCCGGCTACTTGCGGGGCAGGTTGCGGGCTGGCTGGGCGATGCGTTCCACCAGAATGTCTCGACGCGGAGCGGCTTCCTCGAAATCGGAAATGATCTCGTGAACGTCCTGATCGATCACGACCGACTTAGAGGCATCGATCGTGACGTGCGATCCGGAGGGGAGAGCGTCGAGCTCTTTCAGGATGGCGGCGCGGTTCAGGAAGGTGACCTGTTCGGCGAGTTCGATGGTGAACTCGCGGCGGCCGTCGACTTTTTCGTGCTCCTGCAGGTGCAGGAAGTGCGAGTTCATGTAGTGGCTGCGCAGAATCGAGAAGATCGCAACCACCATGCCGATGCCAATGCCGGTCAGCAGGTCGGTCCACACGATGGCGACCACCGTGGCGGTGAATGGCAGGAACTGCGACATGCCGAGCTTCCACATCTGGTGGAACAGGGCTGGCTTGGCGAGCTTGTAGCCGACCACGAACAGGATGCTCGCCAGAGCGGCCAGCGGGATCAGGTTCAGGACCTGCGGCAAGACCAGGACGAACAGCGCCATCAGGGCACCGTGCAGGATCGCGGAGACCTTGGACTGTCCACCGGATTGAATGTTGGCTGAACTTCGAACGATGACCTGCGTGACCGGGATGCCACCGATCGAGCCCGAAACCATGTTGCCGACGCCCTGGGCGACGAGTTCTCGATTGGTGGGGGTGACTCGCTTTTGGGGGTCGAGTTTGTCGGTGGCTTCGACGCACAGCAGAGTCTCGAGACTGGCCACGATCGCGATCGTGATCGCGGTGATCCAAACGGCGGAGGACCCGATCGCGGACCAGTTGGGATGGGTCAGAAGCTGGAGCATCTCCGAGGTGCTCCCCGCGATTGGGACGCTGACCAAGTGATCCGTATCCAGGGAAAGCTCCGGCCAGAACTTGCGGGTGACCAGCTCGTAGGCAATGCCAAAGCCAACGGCGACCAGCGGAGCGGGGAGCTTGCCGATTCCGGCAATCCGCTTGGCGAGCCCGAGTTCATAGGCGATCAAGATGGTGAGACACGTCATCGAGACCAGGATCGCCGACAGGCTGAAGTCGCCCAGCATGGACTGCAGCGAGCTGAGCGTCGTGTCGCCGTCCTGTTGGACGAACGCGAGATCTCCAACCGGATCGGAGTCGTGCCCGAGCGCGTGGGGGATCTGCTTGAGGATGATGATCACCCCGATGCCTGCGAGCATCCCCTTGATGACCGAGGTCGGGAAGAAGTAGGCAAGGACGCCGGCTCGGGCGAAGCCCAGGGCGATTTGCAGTCCGCCCGCCAAGACCACAGCCATAAGGAACGTCTCGAAGCTCCCGAGCGACTCGATCGCGCTCAGCACAATGACGGCCAGGCCGGCAGCCGGTCCCGAGACCCCCAGGGGCGATCCACTGATGGCTCCCACCACCAGGCCGCCCACAATGCCGGCGATGAGGCCTGAAAACAGGGGCGCACCGCTAGCCAGAGCGATGCCTAGACACAGCGGAACCGCGACAAAGAAGACGACGACACTGGCGGGTAGGTCCTGCTTGAGGGTTGCGAAGGCCTTCATATCGGTGCCGGATGGGCGGACTTGTGGGGGGCTGAGCCTCAAGGGAAGGCCCTCAAATGGGCCGTAGACTCGAGAATCGGAATCCGAGATTTCATTCCTGAATCCCGATGCACGAAAATGTAAGCGTAGATTGACCCCCTCCCATGGCTCGAACCTCCGAAAACCCCGCGGATTCCCAAGATGCTTCGACCCAAGATGCTTCGAACGGAGTCGATCCGGGGAGCGAGGAGTCGCGACCCGGACACCGCTGGACCTTCCTGAGCAATCACGCCCACGTGCTGATTTGCCTGGCGAAGGACTCCCATCAGCGTCTGAGGGATGTGGCCGATCAGATCGGCATCACCGAGCGCGCCGTGCAGGGGATCGTCTCGGATTTGGAGTCCGAGGGACTGCTCCAGCGCCACCGCAGGGGTCGCCGGAACATCTATGAGCTCAGTCTCGATCAACCGCTTCGGCATCCGATCGAGCGCCACAGGGATGTGGGCGAGTTGGTCCAGCTGATCCTAGAGCGGCCGCCAGGGAAGCCGGACCCCGGCGCTTGAAGTTCACCTAGTCGTCCGTGGCAGGTGGATCCTCGCTGGATCTGCCATCGAACCTGCGCGCGACGAGGCCAATCCAGCTTCTGGAAGTCTGGCGGAGGTGTGCTGGGGGGGACGCGGACTTTGCTCGGCTTCGGGCCTTACGCCGGGCTTCGAACCCCTGCCCGCCCCGCTCTGGGCCCCCCGGGCGAGGCTTCGGGCAGGGTTCGTCGCCGCTTGCTTTCCGGGGTGTGGGGCGGGTGGTAGCCTCGGCGGCCCCGCTTTCCGCGTCACCACGCGTTGCCTTCTCTCCGGTCCGGGACGATGTTGCGTCAAACAGACACTTTGTTCTCCTCCTCGCTGCTCCTGCCCCTGTTGCTGCTTTCGGCGCTGGCGGGCGGTTGCGTGACCAACGGCGGATGGGTCGAGGACCCTTCGACGTTCCAGCCCGGTGACAGCGCCGAGGAGCCCCAGCCCGGCTCTCCGGAGCACGTGCGGCAGCAGAGCGAAACTCAAGTTGTCCAGGAATCTGGTGCGCCGGCCGAGCCTTCGAGCCCGTCCGAGCCCTGGGCCGGCGAGGCCAATTCGCCGAACGCCGCGCCGGGAACCCCGCCGCTGCAGCTCAAGGCGGGCGAGCCGGCCCCCGTGGAGATCTTCGTCTTGCCGATCCAAGACGAGAGCGGCGCGTTCGGACCTCCGCTGGTCACCCTGCGCCAGGAGTTGGCCGACGGGTTGGTCGAGCGTCGCTATTCGCCGCTCTCGCTGAGCTTCGGAGATCAGGTGCTGGCCGAGGCGACGGCGGCCGGAGCGATCGACCCGGTAGACGCCATCGCGCCGCTGGACGCCGATGCCCTGCTTCAGGTGCGGCTTGGTGAGTGGAATACAGAGCTGCTGGAATCCCGTGGCATCCTGCGCGCCTCCATCGAGCTCTACCTGTGGCGAGGGGATGACCCTCGATCCGCGGCCCTGTGGACGGGCCGGGTCGAGCGCACCGTGGAGGTGCCCGCCCGGAACCTCCGCTCGACGCCCAAGGCCGAGCTGGAAGCCGATTGTGCCCGCCGTTTGGTGGGACAGCTCCTGGAGAGCTTGCCGCCTAGGACGTGACCTGAGCGGCCTGTGGCTGTAGGCTCTTCGCCGCGAACGCCGAGCTGGGCGGATCCCGAAGGCAGGGACGGTCCGGCGAGGAACTCCGGTTCGCGACAACCCCAACGGCTCCTCGAACGAGCCCGCACCAGCCATGCCCATCGCTCCCGATCGTAAGAAGGAAATCGTCGCCCAGTACGCCACCAAAGATGGCGACACCGGGTCGCCCGAAGTTCAGGTCGCACTGCTCACCGAGCACATTCTGAACCTCACCGAGCACCTGAAGGTGCACAAGAAGGACTACGCGAGTCGCCGCGGACTTCTGATGATGGTCGGCCAGCGATCGCGCCTCCTGCGGTACCTACGCAACCGCACCCCCGAGCGCTACCAGACCCTGATCCAGAGTCTCGGCCTGCGCAAGTAACGCCTCTGCCGCGACAGACCACGAACCGCCCCGCCCGCCTCCTGATTCAGGGGACCCGCGGGGCGGCTCGCCATCGAGCGTCTTTTTGGAACGACGCCCGGCGAGCCGAGTCTTTGCGGTGTGAACAACTCACCTTTTCCCCCTAGACCCGAGGACGGAGGAACTCGAACTCGAGTTCCGTGAAGACGAAACCGTCCCGCCAACCGAAGAACCGCTTTGCGGCGGACAGGGCCCCGAGAAGAGAACGGGCCCAACAACAGAACAGATGACAACCCAACACGTAAAAGTCGAGTGCCAGATAGGCGGTAAGACGCTGAGCCTGGAGACGGGCCAAGTCGCCCGCCAGTCCAACGGTTCCGTGATTGCCCGGATGGGCGACACGATGGTTTTGTGCGCGGTGAACACTGCGCCGGGCCGCGATGACCTGGATTTCTTTCCGCTCACGGTCGACTACCGCGAGAAGACAAACGCTGCGGGCAAGATCCCCGGCGGTTTCTTCAAGCGCGAAGCTCGCCCGACCACCAAGGAAATCCTCACCATGCGCCTCACCGACCGGTCGATCCGGCCGATGTTCCCGGACGGTTTCCGCCAGGAAGTGCAGGTGATGAGCCAAGTGCTGGCCTACGACGGCGAGCACGGCGCCGACATCCTGTCGATGATCGCGGCATTCGCTTCGGTTCACTGCAGCTCGATCCCCTTCGAAGGCGCCATGGGCGCGGTTCGCGTCGGTCACATCGACGGCAAGCTGACCCTGTTCCCCTCGCCGGAGCCCACCCGCCTTGAATCGCGCTTGGACCTGGTTGTTGCGGGACACCGCAACGGCCTCGCGATGGTCGAAGCCGGCGCTAAGGAGTTGCCGGAGAACGAGATGATCGACGCTCTTGAAATGGCTGGCGAGGCGATTCACAAGATTGCTGATCTAGTCGACGAGCTGCGCTCGAAGATTGGGCGCGAGAAGTTCGAATTCGTGCCGCCGACACCGGACACCGAGTCGATCGAAGCCGCGGCCGCGTTCCGTGGGCAGCTTCGCGAAGCGATCTTCACCGAAGGCAAGCACGAGCGCTCCGCGGCCCTCTCTGCGGTGCGCGACGCGGCGATCGCCGAGCTGACCGCCAACACCCCGGACGACCAGCTGGCCGACCGTAAGAAGCGCCTGAAGGGCGCCTTCTACTCCCTTCAGGGTTCGGTCGAGCGTGAGTGCATCCTCGAAGGCAAGCGCGTGGACGGTCGGGCCTGGGACGAGATTCGTGACATCACGATCGTTCCCGAGTTTCTGCCCCGCAACCACGGTTCGGTGCTGTTCACCCGCGGCGAGACCCAAGCCATCGTCACCACGACGCTGGGCAACCGCGACGATGAGGCGATCATCGACGGCATCGAAGACGAGTACCGCAAGAACTTCTACCTGCACTACAACTTCCCGGCTTACTCGGTCGGTGAAGTGAAGCGGATCATGGGGCCGGGCCGGCGCGAAATCGGTCACGGCATGTTGGCCGAGCGCTCGCTCGAGCCGGTGATGCCGCCGAAGGAGAAGTTCCCGTACACCGTGCGGATCGTCTCGGACATCACCGAGTCGAACGGCTCGTCCTCGATGGCGAGTGTGTGCGGCGGCTGTCTGTCGATGATGCTGGCCGGCGTCCCGGTGTCCCAGCCGATCGCGGGCATCGCGATGGGCCTGGTCGAGGACGGCGATCGTCACGCGATCCTGTCCGACATCCTCGGCAGTGAGGACCACAACGGCGACATGGACTTCAAGGTGGCTGGCTCCGGCGTAGGAATCACCGCCTTGCAGATGGACATCAAGGTCAAGAGCGTTAGCCGGGAGCTGCTCGAGCGCGCGCTCGAGCAGGCTAAGGCCGGACGGATTCACATCCTCCGCAAGATGCTCGACGCCGTACCGCGTCCGCAGAAGGAGGTCTCCGAATGGGCCCCGGCCATGCGTCAGGTCGAAATTCCGGCTGACCGCATCGGTTTCCTGATCGGCCCCGGCGGCAAGAACATCAAAGGCCTCGAGGCCGCCTACGAGGTGCGCATCACGGTCGCTGAGAACGGCGAGTTCGGCAACGTCACGATTGCTGGTATCGATCGCAAGAAGCTGACCCAGGCTCATCAGGCCGTTTCGGCCATGTGCGAGACGCCGAAGATCGGCACGCGCTACACCGGCAACGTGCGCAGCGTGAAGGACTTCGGTGCGTTCATCGAGATCCTGCCTGGCGTCGAGGGGATGTGTCACATCTCCGAGCTGGCCGACGGCTACGTCGACAAGGTGACCGATGTGGTTTCCGTCGGCGATGAGGTCGAGGTCGTGATCATCAACGTCGACGATCGCGGCAAAATCAAGCTGTCCCGTCGCCAAGCCATGGAAGGTGGCGAAGGCGAAGAGGAACAAGAGGGCGAGGACGACTTCGGCGCCTGAGCGCCGGACACGAGAGTCGCCCGGAAGGGGGCTCACCTCTAGAAAAGCCAAGGCCTCGACATCCGGAAGGACGTCGAGGCCTTGGCGATTTTGGAGGAGGAGAATCCGGCGGCCTGCCGCTTGTCTCGGCCGTCCGGCTGGCTCAGAAGCTGCTGCCCAGAATCGTCAGGTCACATGGCGGCGTGAGGAACGCTTCCAGGGAAACCGGGTCGATCGCAACTGCTTGGACAAACAGGCGAAGCACCTCCAGTTGACTTTGGATCGATCAGTTGACTTTGGATCGATACCGGCCCGAGGGAGGCGTCGAGAGAGTCCGAGGCGGGGTGCACACCCACGACTAGGCAAGAGCGCGGGGTCCCAGCGAGGGTCGCGAGGGCGGTGGCGGCCAGGAGAGGAAGAACCAGAAGACGCATGGCGACCCAGGGGGGCAGGACGGATAGGCCGAAGCTCTCGGGCTCCCTGGCGATGGCCAAGGGCCCTCAGAGCTCAAGCCTGGCGGCGAAAGAGAGGCGCTTGAAGCTCTCGACGTTCTAGCAGGAGGGCCACTCGCTGCGGGGAAGGCCCGATTGGGGCCAGCGAGCCAGCATCGGGGAAGAGCCGGTTGGATGGCTCGGGAACGGGACTTGCCCGGGCCGGGGCGGGAATGGGCCGACGCATCCGCGATCCCCGGGCTTAATCTCGCAACCGCGGGCAAGTGGCTTCGAAAGTGGTCATGCGCCTACATCGGATCGACCCTCCTTGCCGAGAAATCGGTTCGGGGGTCCCGTGATCCTGCCGGGACCCCTATGTTGGGGGTGCGGTGACCTCAGATTTTCCCTGAGCTCCCCCGCACCAATCCCTTTGCTTCCCGCAGCGCCAGCTTGGGCGCAGCGGCCGACCCCTTTCCGCAAAACCTATGGTTTTCCCTAGCCTTCTCGCCCTTGCGCTGACCGCCGGATTCGACGCCGGACTTGAGAATGCCGGCGTTGATCGTGAAGTCGGGTTCACCGCCGGAGAGGAAACCTTGGTGCTCGAGCAAGCGATCCAAGCCGGTTGGCAGGCAAACGAGTCGGACAACATCGTGGGTCTGCGCGATCCGCGCACGCTTTCGAACCCGGCGAAGGTCGATTACGACGCGCTGCTCGAGAAGACCGACGAGATGAAGCGAATCAAGCGGGATCGCATCGACCCGAACTCGCCCCAGGGCGTTCAGCTCAAGAACCGGGCGCGCCAGCGGGTTGCCGACGCCTGCGAGCGGGTCATGCGGGACAACGGTCACTGCAGCGTCTGGAAGGAAATCAGTCACACCGACGGTCGTTCCGTGACCGACGCGACCGACTCGGTCGCCCGGCTCCTTTGACCCAAAGGGCCGCGGCCTCAGCGCAGCCGACAAGGGCCGCGATGCTCCTTGCCGCGGCGGTAGGGATAGGTTCCAGCTGCCTCGGGCCTGGGACCGCTCCGGATTCGGGCGTTGAAGGCCCGTCGGATCCCGACCGGCGTGGCTCGATGGAAGAGCTTCGCGATTTGATCCGCGACGGAGCAGTGGCTCCGGTCCGCGCCGAGGTCACCGAGAGCACCGAATCGCCCGATCCCCTGGATTCGGGCCTGCAGGGCGGCGAGCTTCCGGCGCTCGCGCTATCTGGACGTGGATCGGCGGGTTCGGGGGACCCAGGTGAGCCGCGCGCCGCGCTCCTTCCGGACAGCGGCAGCGCCAACTTGGGCGCCGCAAAGCACATCGAGACGCGCGGCGAATTCGATCCGATCGGCCTGTTCTCCCAGAACCCCTACGTTCGGTTTGGAGAGCGGATCCTGGTGCACGATGACGGAACGCTGACCAAGCCGTTCCCGCTGCAATCGGGAAGGGGCCTCAAACTCCTGCACCTGATGACGGTGACCGGTGGCTTCCCGGTGGAGTACCGGGTGATCGATCCCACGGGCGAGCCGCAGCCGGCGCAGGTTGAACCGCTGCCGCCCGGTGTCGCGCGCATTGTTCTGCTCGAGAAGTTCGACTTCGAGCAATACCAGACCTTCACCCCGGGCCTTGAGGTCGCGCCCCAGAACCCGATCGACATTCAGGTCGCCGATTGGCTCGTCGTGCGCGCGGACGAAGAGCTGATGGAAGAAGTCCAGCAGTTCGTCGAAGTCTTCGCGGGTTCTGTGCCGCAAGTCGAAATCGAGGCTCGCATCGTGGAGGTGACAACCACCGACGAGCTGGACTACGGCGTTCGTGGCAGCGACGGCAGCGTGCTGTTCGACTTCCCCAGCGGGGCTTTTGTGGACTCGCTGGCGTTTGCGGTACCGAACTTTGCCGATGCCAACGAAGCGTTGCTTTCGATCGGAACGATCGCGGACGGCGTCCAGATCAACGCGGTTCTAGAGGCTATTCAGACCTGGGAGAACGTCACGATCACCACGCGCCCGAAAATCGCGGTGCGCGAAGGCGGCGTGGCCGAAGTCATCAACACCCGCCAGATCCCGGTCTTTGAATTTTCCGGGCTCAGTTCGGTCAACCAGAACTTCAACGCCAATCTGCGGTTCCAAGATGTCGGGACCAAGCTGTTCTGCAGCCCCCGTGTTGTGGGGACCGAAACCCTGGCCTTGAACTTGTTCATCGAAGCCAGCCAGCAGATCGGAACGGCCGTTTCGTTCTTCGACGGCGAAGGCAATCAGTTCAACACACCGCTGATTGCTCGCCGCCAGGCGCGTACGGTGGTCTACCTCGAACCGGGTCAGTCGCTCGTGATCGGCGGGCTCGAGACCGAGCGCGACGTCGAATCGACCCGCAAGGTGCCGATCCTCGGGGACATCCCGCTGCTTGGGCTGCTGTTTCGCAGCCAGCTGATCCGCAAGGAGCGCACCAACGTGCTGTTCTTCATCCGTCCGCGGCTCCTGCAGGGCTCGGACTACTCGGACAGCCTGTAACCCCGCGCCCCGGCGGCCTGGAACGGGCTGGGGGAGCGGTGCGGGGCGGGGAAGATCGCTAGAATCGGGGCGTCCTCGGAGAAACCATGCAGAACCTTCGCGCCTCCCGCACTTCTTTCGGACCCTCTCATGCCGCGCCCAGCCGCCGCGGGGCAGCCCTGATGCTGTCCATGCTGGTGATGATGGTCCTGGTGCTGGTCGTTTGGCAGATCGGGATCGGGACCCGGACCCAGTACCAAGTCAGTCGCAACGACGTCTCGCTGACCCAGATGGACCTGGCCATCGAGTCCGCCTTGCTGGAGGTCTTCGAACAGCTGAAAGCGGACGGCGAGGCCGACGGCGAGGGGGGCGGTGCGGCCGCGGGCGGTAGCCCAGATTTGGCCGGAGCCCTAGGCGGGGCAGGACTCGGCGCCGGGGGCGAACAAGGCGAAGGAGCCGCAGCCGCAGGCCCTGCGGACTCGCGCCGCGATGAGTGGGCTCGTCCCCAAAGGAGCGAGGTAGGCGAGATCCAGCTGCGAGTTTTGGTGCAGGACGAGAACAGCAAGTTGAACGTGCTCGCGATGCTCTCGGAAGATTTCGAAGAAGCAGAAAAGGCGTTCCAACGGGTGGTGCGGGTGATCGATCTGTTCCGCGAGGGAACCAGTTCGGATGTTCCGACCTTCGAGGCCGAAGCGCTCGCCACGACGTTGCGAGAGCATCTCGTGGAGCGCGACGACTCGGCTTTGCCCCGGACGCCGCTCGTCATGGATGATCCGGATGAGGCGAACCGGGGCATGCCCCTGACGCTCGAAGAGGTTGTGGTGCTCGCACCGTTCGAGCGCGGTCTGTTTCAAGATTTCCGCGACGAGGACGATCGCGTGGTTCATTCTCTATCGTCCTTTCTGACGATCTCTAGCTCGATGCAGGCGCGCGCTGATGCGGAGCAAGGGGACACGCCGGCCGGAGGGGTCACGGGCGGTGGGGACGCGGCGCAAGGAGGCGGCGCGGGGTCGGAACTGTCGATCGGCGGCGCGGCCGGTAGCGAGGTTGGTTTGAATCCCGCGACCGGAGGCGCAGGCGGTCTCGGCGGAGACCAAGGAGACGTCGCGACCGATCGGAGTTCAGACTTCTCGAGCGGTGTCCAAGGCGGTGACAACGGGACGTACGCATTACCGGGTGCCGTGAATTTGAACACGGCGCCACCGGTGGTGCTCAAGGCCCTGTTCGATAGCCGCGACGTCGATCCGCGCTTCTTCGACGACGTGATCGAATACCGCAACGAAGAAGACGAGGAGGCCACCGAGGACGACGAGGATCCGATCCTCGACGAGTTTGGAGAAGAACTCGTGCTGAATCAGTTTTTCACGACCGCGGACGACCTTCCCAAGTTGGACGGCTGGGCGCAGATCGATCCTTTGGTGCAAGCCGAGGTGGCCCAGTTGGTCGGCACGCGCTCGAACGTGTTCTCCATTTACGTCACCGCCCGGCGTTCGACCGCTGCGGACCAGGATCTCGGCGGCGCGATCCGTTCGCGCGAAGAGCAAGAGCGCTACGAGGAGTCGGGCAAGCACCTTACCCGCACCGTGCGTTGTCTGGTTTGGCGGCGCTCGACCGAGGAGGGCGTCGAGTTGATTCCGCTCGAGCGCTGGGAAGTCATGGACTATAGCCCCTACGAAGTGCTCGATTTCCCGGACGAGGACCGTTGAGCGCCGAGGGTTCTTCGGGCGGTTTCGATCCCCTGACGGTCGAGGTTTGGCAACACCTGTTCGCCGCCCTGTGTGAAGAGATGGGCGCCCAGCTGGAGCGCTCCGCGTTCTCCGCCAACATCGTGGAGCGCCGGGATTTTTCCTGCGCGCTGTTCGACCGATCCGGACACATGGTTGCCCAGGCGGCCCATCTCCCGGTCCATCTCGGATCGGCTCCACGCAGTGTTCAGGCGGTTCTCGCGCGGGTTGAGTCCGGGCGCCTGCCGGCCCTCGTTCCCGGGGACGCGGTGCTTTTGAACGACCCCTTCGAAGGCGGAACGCATTTGCCCGACTTGACCCTGGTAGCTCCGGTGTTCGCGGGCGGGAAGGATTCGCCAGACTTCTACGTGGCCACGCGCGCACACCACGCGGACATCGGCGGGCCGTTTCCCGGTTCCATGGGACCGTCGGCTGAGATTCACGCCGAGGGACTTCGGATTCCCCCGGTTCGTGTCGTACGCGCCGGGCACCTCGAGAGCGAGCTCGTGGATTGGCTGCTGGCCAACGTGAGAGTGCCGGACGAGCGTCGCGGAGATCTTTTGGCCCAGTGGGCCGCAGTGCGGCTCGGGGAAGAGCGCTTGATCGAACTCGCCGCGCGGCATGGTGCTGCGACGCTGGAGGCGCGCGCCCGGGATCAAATCGAGTGGACCGGCCGGCTCGCGCGCGAGCGGATCGAGCGTTTGCCGGCTGGCAGCGCAGAATTCACGGACACCCTGGAGCTGGCCGGCGCGGTCCAAGCCGAAAGCGGCGGGGAGGCGAAACTGCACGTTCGAGTGGAACGTGTGAGTTCCCGACTGCGTTTTGACTTGCGCGGCTGCTGCGGGCCGGTGGCGGCTCCGATCAATGCGCCGCGCCCGGTGACCGAGGCGGCGGCGTTTTACGTTCTGCGCTGCCTGCTGCCGCCGGGGACGCCAACCAACCACGGCCTCTGGAGTGCTATCGAGCTGGTGACCAAGCCGGGGAGCCTGGTGGATGCCCGCTACCCCGCGGCGGTTGCCGCGGGCAACGTGGAGACCTCTCAACGTCTGGTCGATCTGTTGTTTGGGGGACTGGCCGCCTTGGGAGCCGAAGAGGTTCCGGCGGCCAGCTCGGGGACGATGGCGAATCTCAGCTTTGGAGAGGACGACGGAGGTTCGGGCTTTGCCCACTACGAGACCCACGGGGGCGGGACGGGGGCCGGACCGGTGCGCGCGGGCGTCCATGCCGTCCAGGCGCATATGACGAACACGCGCAACACGCCGATCGAAGTTCTCGAGCGCCGGTTCCCCGTGCGGGTCGTGGCGGCTGGGGTTCGCGAGAACTCGGGC
>CAZUCE010000039.1:0-39133 GCA_964619265.1 uncultured Planctomycetaceae bacterium | reverse complement strand
GGGCGGCGTCGCTAGGGCGGCGTCGCTAGGGCGGGGGCCGCCCGGGACCAACCTGGCGCTCAGGGCCGAGGGCCCCGAAGGGGCGCGATGCAAACCAGGGGCGCCTCGGCGCGGGGGGCGTCGAAACCCGGCGCGAAGGTGCTAAGATCGCCGGGAGCTACACGCGGGGGCGCACTGGTTTCGACTGGAAGCGATTCAGCGTGGATGGCGTGCCGGGGATCTCGAGTCCACCCCGTTAACAACCTCGGGAAGGCATTTACGTGCCAACAACTATTCTCTCGCTGCTTAATTAACTAAGCAGCCGTCTTCGCGGGGAGTGCCCGTGGCCTTGCGAAGACGCCATTAGCGGGCTGGTCGTGATGTTGCGCCTCGGGGCGGATCGACGAGACTTTACCGAGGCTTTAGTCCGCGCCGGGGTGTCCCCAGCTAGGCAAGGACCGAGAAAACTTTTGGGGACTACGCACGTAGAGGTCCACGTTCGGACGGTTCTAGGACGCGGGTTCGATTCCCGCCGCCTCCACCTTTCACGTTCGCGCCATCGATCGATAGCGCGATTCGCTTCATGATTGAACTTGCCCTTCTGCGAGCGAGGCCGGCGGCCTGGTTCGCTGCTTGCTCGCTGGTTGCCTGCTCCTTGAGTTCTGTGGCTTTCGCTCAGGATGGAGATCCCCCTGGTGGCCCTTCCTTCGACCCGCTTCGGCTGGTCCCTGAGGACGCTCTGTTCGTCGCGCGGATCCCCGACGTGGATGGCTTGCGTCAGGCGGCTCGCGCCAACACGCACTACCGATTTCTCTCCGAGCCGGACGGGCTCGCGAGGAGTGTCGACGAGGAGTACGAGCAGCTGCGGATTGTTCTCGAGTTCGACCCGAGCCCAGACGAGCTCGCGAAGCTCGAGCCGGACGCCCGCGAGGCCCACGATCTGGCGGCTTCCATCGACGGCAGCGTCACGAAGTTCCTTCAATTTGTAGACAGCAAACGCTGGTTGGTGGTCTTCGGTGCGGTGTTGTCCGGCACGATCGTCGTTCCCGAACGACCCATGGCGGAAGTCGAAGCCGTGCTGCAGGGGATGGCGGCTCGCAAGCAACAGGCGCTGTCCGTCTTCTACCGCGATGGCTTTCGGATCGTGCAGCCCGCGCCGGAGGAAGAAGGCGAGTTGATTCACGAAGCCACGATTTTTGCAGAGAGCTGGTTTGCGCATCTGTCCGTGAGTTCTTCGGCAAGCCAGGGGATCGAGACCTGGATCGATCCCCTGCTTGCGTCCGCACGCGCCATGGAAGCCGGCGAGGTCTCGGCGTCGGTGCTGGACAACCCAATTTGGAACCGAGCGAATGGGGCGCGCAGCTTCGTTCCCCAGGCGGAGCTGTGGATCAACGTCCAGAAACTGTGGGAAGCCGAGAAGGGCAGCGAGACCCCGGACTTTACTCGGTTCCTGGGGCTTGACGGCGTTGAGTGGATCGTGGGGGGAGCGCGTCTTGGACCGGATGAAGTCTCCGAAGTCGAGCTTGCGATCCATGTGCCCCGCGGCGCCCGGGTGAATCAGCTGCTGGACGCCTTTGGACCCTTGCCGCTCCATTTGCTCGAGCGCTTCCCGCTGGAAGCTGGCTCGGTCACGGCGATGAATATCGACCCGCACCGGTTGTTTCAGACCGGGCTAGCGCTTTCGAACACCTACCAGTCGGGTCTGGGGGACGTGGCCTCGGATCAAGTCGAGACGCTTTCTGATTTGCTCGGCGTCGATCTGGAAGAAGACGTCCTGGCCCAGATTCCGGGGCCGATGGCGGCCTACCGACCTTCGCTGGAGGCGCAGATGGCCGAAGGGCTGGAGCGCGAGATCTTGGAGGGGAGACCGGGCGGGCCGCGGATTCCGCTGTGGCTCGAAGCCGGGACGTTCGCGGTGGAGCTTTACGATTCTCAGATCTTTGCGGACGAGCTGCCTCAGCTGGTCGAAGCCGCCGCGGAGTGGTTCGGCGTGAGCGTGGATGTGAAGGAGGTTCCGCTGGACGGCGAATCGGTGGTCTCCTTCGGCTTCGGGTCCGCAAGGTGGGCTTTCGAGGTCTTCGAGCTCGCCGGTGGGGCGCTGATGGGCCTCTCGCAGGATCGCGCCCAAGCAAAGGCCCTCGAATCTGGCCCAGGCGAGGGGCAGGGATTGCTCGAGCACCCCCAGTTGGGGCCGCTGCTGCGCAGCCTGGAGAGCGCCTCCTGGGTTCAGGCCGGTTTGACCGCCGAGACCTATGGAACGATCGAGACCCTGCTCGGAGAGCTTCTGTACCTGCGCTCGCCGGGCGGCTCTGCGGACCGGCCCACCTTGCTGTTCTCCGACTACTTCTCAGGAATCACGGCGAACAGTTGGGAGCGCTTTTCGGACCGGGTGCGGTTCTACGCGCAGACTCGCTAGGGGCCCCAAGTCGGTGGGGCCGAGGGGGTGGGGCCACTTCGGGGTGGCCCCCTCGCGCTGCTTGGGGATCGCCTGAGATGCTCCCAGCCGGGCCGGGCCTGGAGTGGGCAGCGTGCAGATCGGGGAAGAACCCGCCCAATCCCGCCGATCGAGGCTCCCATCGGCCCGGGGTGGGGCCTAACATCTGGCGCCCTCGAACGGTTTTCGCGATCCCCCCAGGACGACGGAAGCCGGCCCGGGGCTTCCCCCTTACGCGGGGCCCAGCCCATCGCGAGGAATCACTTCCTCCGGGCCGAGTCCTCTCCTTCCCAACGCACCGCCGGCGTCGCCCTTCTCTTTGGGGTCGCGCCGGTCGACCGCCCGGTCCCCCAAGGCGATCGCCCGCAACCCCATGTCCGCAATCCGCATCCGGCGCGGCTTCGACGTCCCCCTGCACGGTGGCGTGTCGGCGTCAGCCCTCGCCGGCGAGGCCCCCGCGCTCGTCGAACGGACGGGCATCCAGCGCGTCGCCATCCTGCCCTCCAGCGAGGCACTCGGCTGCAAGCCGAAGCCCTTGGTCGAGGTCGGTGATCGTGTTCGTCTGGGCCAGCCCCTGTTCATCGACCGGCGCGACGAAGACGCGCTGTTTTGCTCTCCGGCTTCCGGTCGCGTCGCCGACATCCAGCGCGGCGCCCGGCGCGTGGTGTTGTCGATGATCCTTGAGGTCGAGGAAGACCGCGAGCAGGAGCCATTTCCCGACTTGAACGTCGCAGAGGCCTCGGCCGCCGACCTGCGGCGGACTCTGTTGCGCTCGGGGTTTTGGCCCGACCTGCGCCAGCGCCCCTACGACACGGTGGCGCGCTCGACCGATGTTCCCGCGGCGATCTTCGTCACGGGCATCGACACGAGGCCGCTAGCGGTCAGTCCGCGCGCGCTGATCGCGGGCCGCGAGGCTTACTTCCGCGCGGGCCTGGCCGTTCTTCAGCGACTCACGGAATCCATCGATGCAGACCCCGGGAGCCGTAGCCCAGCCGGGCCGGTCTATCTATGCACCGCGGGCGGTGAGGACTGGGGCGCTTGCTTGGTGGACGGCGTGGAGCACAACACCTTCACGGGACCGCACCCCGCCGGCTGCGTCGGGACGCACATCCACCATCTGAAATCGGTCGGTCCGAATCGTTTGGTGTGGCACATCGGTGCCCAGGCCGTGGCCGACATCGGTCAGTTGTTTACGACCCGGATGCACCCGACGGAGCGCCGCGTAGCTCTGGTTGGGCCGACGGTCCGCGAGCCGAAGATTCTGCGCACCCGCCGGGGAGCCTCGACCTACGAGCTGACCCAAAACGAGTTCGAGGCCCGCGAGGCTCGGGTGATCGCTGGGTCCGCCCTGGATGGCGCCGTCGCGACACCAGGTTCCCCGACCGGGTTTCTGAACCGGTTCGCGAATCAACTGACCGTGCTCGAGGACGATACCCAGCGTGAGCTGCTCACCTGGGCGCTGCCGGTCGCCGGCCGGCACACCCACTCGAACACGGTGCTCGACAAGTTCTTCCGCAAGACCTTCAAGTACGACACCGACTCAAACGGCAGCCTGCGCGCGATCGTTCCGGTCGGACAGTACGAGTCGGTGATGCCGCTCGACGTTCTCCCGACCCAGCTCATCAAGGCGCTGGCTTCGGGCGATGTGGAGACGGCCGAAAAACTCGGCGTGCTCGAGTTGTGCGAAGAAGACCTCGCCCTGTGCGAATACGTGGACAACTCCAAGCAGCCGATCACGCGCTGGCTGCGTGAGATGCTGACCGGAATCGAGAAGGAAAGCTGAAACAGTGAAGTTCCTCCGCAATCAGCTCGACAAGGTCGAGCCCCTGTTCGTGAAGGGCGGCAAGCTCGAGCGTCTCTATCCCGTCTACGAGGCGGCCGATACGTTCCTGTACACCCCTGGACATCGCACCGAATCCGGACCGCACGTGCGGGACGCGATCGATCTCAAGCGCACCATGATCCTGGTGGTGCTGGCGCTCTTGCCGGCCACACTGTTTGGCATATGGAACGTGGGCTTCCAGGTCATGCGCGCCACGATCGACACCGGATTGCGGCCCTCGGATTTGGCTCTCGATTTCAGCGAGACCGGCCACCTGCGCGCCCTGTGGGACGGCCTGTACCAATTCGGCCCGATCTACTTCGTGACCATCGCGGTGGGAGGGACGATCGAGGCGATCTTCTCGATCGTCCGAAAGCACGAGATCAACGAGGGCTTCCTGGTCACTTCGTTGCTGTTTCCGCTGACCCTGCCACCGGATATTCCGTTGTGGCAGGTCGCGGTTGGCATCGCGTTTGGCGTGATCATCGGCAAGGAGATCTTCGGCGGCACGGGCATGAACATCCTGAACCCGGCGCTGACCGCGCGGGTGTTCCTGTACTTCGCCTACCCCCAGCAGATCTCGGGCGACGAGGTCTGGGTGGCGGCGGCCAAGGAAAATTGGGTCGACGGGTTCGCGGGAGCGACGCCCTTGGCGACTTTCTTCAATCACGGCTGGGCCAGCGAGCAGTATCTGTATTCGCTTTCCGACTGCCTGTTCGGGTTCATCCCCGGATCGATCGGAGAGACCTCCGCGATTGCTTGCCTGATCGGCGCGGTGGTCTTGATCGCCTCCAAGATCGGCTCCTGGCGGATCATGGCCGGATGTCTGATTGGGACGGCCTGGACGGTGCTGGTGCTCAACGCCCTATCCCCCGCGCCGGATCACTACATGTCGATTCCGTTGCACTGGCATCTGGTGAGCGGCTCGTTCGCTTTCGGAGCTGTGTTCATGGCGACCGACCCGGTGTCGGCATCGCAAACCAACCTGGGACGCTGGATCTACGGATTCCTGATCGGCGCCTTGATGGTGATGGTGCGCGTTCTGAACCCGGCCTACCCCGCGGGCATCATGCTCGCGATCCTCTTCATGAACGTCTTTGCACCCCTGATTGACCACTACGTCATGAAGGCCAACATCCGTCGCCGGGAGGTTCGCCTTGGACTTCAGTAACCGCTACGTCATCGTCTTCACGGTGCTGCTCAGCTTGGTCTGCGCCTTTGGTGTGTCCACCTCCGCGGTGGCGCTGAAGTCCCGCCAGGAGGCCAATCAGCTCCTCGACCGCCAGGCCAACATTCTGCGCGTCGCCGGGCTGATCGAGCCGGGAGTCAAGGTCTCAGCCGAGGAAGCTGCGGCCTTCTTTGAGTCGATCAACACCGTCGTGATCGACCGGGAAACCGGCGAACCGACCGACATCGACCCGGTTACCTTCGACGCCCATGCCGAGTCCAAGGTGGAGGGGACTTCGAGGGAGGTACCCGATCCCCACGGCCGCACCCAGGTCTCCGGTCTTCCCGACCATCTGTTGGTCTACGAGGTCCAGACTCCGGGCAAGGAGTGCTACGTCATTCAAATCTGGGGCAACGGTTTGTGGTCGACGCTGTTTGGCTACATGGCCTTGTCCAGCGACCTCCAAACCGTGGTGGGGATCACCTACTACGAACACGGCGAGACGCCCGGCCTCGGCGGCGAGGTCGACAACCCGAACTGGAAGGCCCTGTGGCCCGGCAAGCGCGCGTTCGACGACGAAGGACAGCCGCTCGTCGAGGTCGTCAAGGCCGGCGCAGTTGCGCCCGACAAAGCGGACTGGCAGATCGACGGCATGTCGGGAGCCACGATCACAACCAACGGAGTGAGCTGGATGGTCCAGCTCTGGCTCGGTGACTACGGCTACGGCCCTTACTTTGCCCGCATTCGCGGCAAGAGCTGACCTTCTGCCATGGATAAGGCGACGCGCAAGATCCTCGTTGATCCGCTGCACATCAAAAACCCGATCACCCTCCAGGTGCTCGGCATTTGCTCCGCGCTAGCCGTCACGGTTCAGCTCAAGCAAGCCCTCGTCATGGCGGTGGCCCTCACCGTCGTGTTGACCAGCTCGAACACGATCATTTCCTTGCTGCGGAACAAGATTCCCGGCTCGATCCGAATCATCACCCAGCTGGCGGTGATCGCTTCGCTGGTGATCATCACGGACCAGGTGCTGAAGGCCTTCCTGTTCGATGTCTCGAAGTCGCTCAGTGTGTTCGTTGGACTGATCATCACGAATTGCATCGTGATGGGGCGCGCCGAAGCCTTCGCCATGGGCAACCCTCCGCTGAAGTCGGCGATGGACGGCTTTGCGAACTCGATGGGCTACAGCTTGATCTTGATCTACGTGGCCTTCTTCCGGGAACTGTTCGGCACCGGCAAGATCATGGGTCAAGAGATCTTCGCGGTGGCCGACGCCACCGCCGGGACCGGTTGGTACATCCCCAACGGCCTCATGGTGCTGTCGCCCGGCGCCTTCTTCCTGATCGGGCTGTTCATCTGGATCCAGCGCAGCTTCTCCCCTGAGCTGCAAGAGGACGAATAGGAGCTCCCCATGGAACTTGTCAACCTGGCGATCAAAGCCATCTTCGTCGAGAACATGGCCCTGGCGTTCTTCCTGGGCATGTGTTCTTTCCTGGCGGTGTCCAAGAAAGTCGATACGGCCATGGGCCTCGGCCTGGCTGTCATCTTCGTGCTCACATTGGTGACGCCGCTCAACGCGGTCATCTTCAACTACCTGCTGAAGCCCGGAGCCCTGTCCTGGGCCATTGGCCCCGAAGCCGCCGCGAACTACGACCTGTCGTTCCTGGGCTTTATCGCGTACATCGCCACCATCGCTGCCGCCGTGCAAATCGTGGAGATGACCATCGATAAGTTCTCGCCCGGGCTCTACAACGCGCTGGGGGTGTTCCTGCCCCTGATCGCGGTGAACTGCGCGATCCTCGGGTCGTCGTTGTTCATGGTGCAGCGTGAGTACAACGTGACCGAGTCCGCGGTCTTCGGCTTCGGTTCGGGCGTTGGCTTCTGGTTGGCGATGGTCGCCCTGGCCGCGATCCGCGAGAAGCTCAAGTATTCGAATGTGCCCCCGGGCCTGCGCGGTCTCGGCATCACCTTCATGATCACCGGCCTGATGGCCATCGGATTCCAGATCTTCGGCGGCATTCAGCTTTAGCGGAGCTGCGTTCCCCTTAGCGGATCGAACTCCGGACCCCGCATCTAGCCCGTCTTCTTCGAGCCTTCTCGGAACTTCAGTGATAGAAACCATCCTTCTCGGCGTCGGCATGTTCACCCTGGTTGTGGTGAGCATGGTCGTGATCCTCCTCCTGGCCAAGAGCCAGCTGGTCACCACTGGCAAGGTGAAAATCGTCGTGAACAGCGACGAGGACGCAGCGATCGAGACGCGGGCCGGAAGCACGCTGCTTTCAACTCTCGCCGATCACAAGCTGTTCGTTCCGTCGGCTTGCGGCGGCGGCGGCACCTGCGCCCAGTGTTTGGTTCAAATCTCGGAGGGAGGCGGTTCGCTGCTGCCGACCGAAGAGGGGCACATCACCAAGGCGATGGCCAAAGAAGGCTGCCGGTTGGCTTGCCAGGTGAAAGTCCGCGAGGACATGCGGATCAAGGTGCCGGACTCGGTGTTCTCGGCCAAGAAGTGGGAGTGCACCGTGACCTCCAACGAAAACGTGGCCACTTTCATCAAGGAGTTCGCCGTCGAACTGCCGCCGGGCGAGAAAATCGACTTCAAGAACGGTGAGTACATCCAGATCGAAGTCCCGAAGTACGACACAACCTACAAGGACTTCGAGATTCAAGAGGAGTATCACGAGGACTGGGACAAGTTCGATGTGTGGCGCTACACGGCGACCAACGACGAACCGATCGAGCGTGCTTACTCGATGGCCAACTACCCGGCCGAAGGCGACAACCTGATCAAGTTGAACATCCGGATCGCTTCGCCGCCGCCCAACGCGCCCGAAGGAACGCCCGGCGGAAAGGCGTCGTCCTACATCTTCAGCCGCAAGCCCGGCGACAAGGTCGTGATCTCTGGCCCGTTCGGGGACTTCCACTTGAAGCCCACCGAGCGCGAGTGTGTCTTCATCGGTGGGGGCGCCGGCATGGCGCCGCTGAGAAGCCACATCATGCACATGTTCCGCACCCTCTCGACGAATCGGAAGGTCTCCTACTGGTACGGCGCCCGGTCGACCCGAGAGATGTTCTATACCGAGGATTTCGACGAGCTGGCCGAGAAGCACGACAACTTTGAATGGCACATCGCCTTGTCGGATCCGAAGCCTGAGGACAACTGGACCGGACATACCGGCTTCATCCACCAGGTCGTCTTGGAGAACTATCTTTCCAGTCATCCGGCCCCGGAGGACATCGAGTACTACCTGTGCGGTCCCCCGATGATGAATTCGGCGGTCTTGAAGATGCTCGATGATCTGGGAGTGGATCCGGAGATGATCGACTTGGATGACTTCGGCGGCTGACCGAAACCTGGCTCCGCTCGGGCGCGACTCGAGCGGAGAAACAACTTGCTCGCTTGGTTTTGAGACGCACTTTCGCGCAGGTCCTCGCTGGCCCGCGACCCCGCCGTGTGGGTTTGCGCAGCGAGGGCTGGAACAGCGCTTCCTCACCCGTCAGCGAGTCGGCTGCGGCCGGCTCCGTTTGTTTGGAGCGGACGGCCCAAAGGCCGCGCACTCAAGATCAGCGCAGGCCGTGGTGGACTGGGAGCGCGGCCGCTGTGATTTTCGTAGGTCTGTTCGGCTGCCATGAACCTGCGCTGGTCCCCGCGGCTGAGCAGGAAGCGCACTACGTCCGGGGCCAGGTCTTCGGCACGCGCTGGAGTGCGGTGTGGACCGAGCCGGAGCTGGAAGAAGCCCAGGTGCTTTCGGCATTCGAGGAGGTTTTTGAGGACGTGGATCTCGCCGCTTCCACCTGGCGGGCCGATTCCGAGGTCGCGGAGTTTCAGACGGCTCCGGCGGGGGAAGCCAGGCCGATCGGGGCGACGCTCGAAGCCATCCTTGGAATCGCCCTGGATGTGGCCCAAGCCTCAGGCGGCGCGTTTGACCCAACGGTTGGGCCCCTGGTGCGCCTTTGGGGTTTCGGCCTGGACGGGGCAAGCGAACTGCCGTCCGGCGCAGAGGTCGAGGCCACACGGGCTCGGGTGGGTTGGGACGCGCTCAAGCTAGAGCCTGGTTTGCTGACCTCACAGCACCCCGGGTTGGAGTTGGACCTTTCGGGAGTGGCCAAAGGCTTGGCTGTGGACGCCATGGCAGCTCGGTTGCAGGCGCTCGGCTCCGCGAACTTCCTGGTCGAGATCGGCGGGGAATTCGTGGCGAATGGCCATCGTCCGGGGGGCGAGCCGTGGAGACTGGGAATCGAGCGACCGGCCATCCGGCCGGACTCGGCGCCCGAGCTGTGGCGCACCCTCGAGATATCAGGCCTGGCCCTCGCGACGTCCGGCAACTACCGCAACGTGCGAGGGGAGGGGCAGGAGCGTTACGGGCACACGATCGATCCACGCACCGGCCGGCCCGTCGACAACGGCGTGCATTCGGTGACCGTGCTGGCGGACTCATGCGCCCTAGCCGATGCGCTGGCGACGGCCTGCTTGGTGCTGGGTCCCGAGCAGGCGATGCCGATGCTCGCGCGCTATTCCGGGGTTCAGGCCATTTTCTTGCTGGGCGGCGCGGACGGGCTAAGTGAAATCACGCTGCCCTAGAGGGCCGCGGCCCTGGCGCCGAGCCTTCGACCCGGGAACGAGCGTTACTCGGTTAGCTCCGCCGCTCGGGAAGCTCAAGCTGGACCAGAGGCGAACCGCCGGCCAAGGCGGCCCCGTCGTGCTCGCATTCGCCGCGCTGCTTTCGTTCGCACAAGCAGTCCGCCAGCAGGTTGCCATCCGCGTCTCGGCCGCCGCAGGAGCCCGAGAGCCTTTTGCCGCCAACCCACAGCCCGACGGCCATGGCGCCCATCGCCAAAAGAAACAGCAGGAAGGTCGCGAAGAAGGTTTCCACGGGGGGATTCTAGGCCCTTGAGCGCAGGGAGCCCATGGTCGATCTGCGGGACGAGTCTGGGGATTCCCTCCGGTTCCACCGGCCGGGCTCCCTTGGATGGGCGGGCCGGCCGCTAGACTTTGTCGCCTATGGCCCAAGCAGCCCGTCCTGAAGTCCCTCCGCAAGGCCTGCGGCTGGCCCCGGCCCAGAGGGCGGAACGACGTTCCACCCCCTCGGTCTGGGCCCGGGCCGCCGGCCTGCTGCTGTCCCTGGCCGCGCTGACCTGGCTGGTTGGTTGCCGCAACATCGACGCCGCGGCTCACAACCTGCGTGTGCTCCACGAGCCGGACGGGACCCTGGCCCGGCGCTCCGCGCCGCTCGGGCACTGGGAGTACCGCTGGCGCAGCGCGCTCTCAAGCCTCCCGATCGAGCGCCTCGGACTCGGTACGGAGGAGCCGGGTGGGCTGCTCTCGTCCAAGGCGCCTCGCGATCAGCGCTATCCGAGCGAACGGGTTCGTCGCGAGCTGCGCACGCTGTTGAAACAGGCCGATCGCAACGAACGAACCCGAGGTTTGGCGGTGGAAATCTCCACCTGGCTGGCGGTCGACGACCCTTCCCCCGTCGTTCGGCAAATGGCGATCGAGGAGTTGGGTCGAGCGGCGGATCGGCTGGGAGTCCGTCAATTGGAAGAAAGCGTCGACGATGCCGAAGAGGCGGAGGCCCTGCGCGAAGCCCTCGTGCAACTGTTCGATCAATTCGAGGCGCGCGATTCCCATGGATTCCAGCGCGCGTTGGGTGAAGTTTCGCGCGTGGTCTCTTCACGGGAGGGAGCCTGGCGTGCGCTTCGCGGCCTCAACGTGTTGCTCGGCGCTCCGGAGAAACTCGAAGCTTCCCGGCGCGAGTTCGACGCGACCCACGCGGAGCTTCAACGCCGGTGCGTGGCCCTGGGTCTGTCCGATGCTCTGCGCGACCCCGACGACCTGACTCGCGCCGAAGCTCTGCGGGCTGCCCTCGAGCTGGCGCCTTCCCGCGTGATCGGCCTGTTGGAAGAGTCGCTTGGCGAGGGCCGTTTGGCCACGCTCGCCGCTGGGCTGGACGCAGCGCGCCGCGCCGGGCAACTTCCGGCCGCGGACGAGCGCCCCGAACTCGAGCGATGGTGCGAGCTGTGCGTGCGCTCCTGTGACTTGCCCCACGGTCCGGCGGCGGTTGCCGCGACCCGAGCCCTGGAGGTGATGGCTCCACGCCTGGATTCCGCCGGCGCTCCCGCCGGCACCCTGCGCCCGGAGGTTTGGTTCCTCTGGTGGTCCCAGCGCGAAGCGATGGGTCCGGCCGTGCCGCCCGGACTGGGCTCCGGAGTCCCGACTCCTTGAAGCGAGGCACCAGGGCTGCGCTGAACCGTCTCGGAGGACCGCTCTCGGAGGCCGTTTTTTCTTCTTCGGGGGCAGCTCCCCAGCCGAAGGAGGCGGATCACGATGAGTACGCAAGAACCGAAGCCTGAGTCTCCTCCGGCCCCGAAACGCTCCTGGCTGGCGAAGCTGCAGCCGATTTTTGGGCTGGCGATCCTCGCGACCGTCGCCGCTTTCTTGCCCTGGAAAGACCAGCTTGTCGTCTCAAAGGACTCGGGCGCGCTGTCGGCGCCTGGCCGCTTGGAAGGGGACTGGCGCGGGGATGAAGTCCGCTTCCGCTTCCAAAGCCGGGTCGACTCGGCTGAGTCGGGTTGGCCGGCCGAGCTTGAGACCGCAGACGGTGAGCTCGAGCTGGTTCGGGCCGAGAGCGGCCATTGGAACGCGCCGGGCTTTTCCGGCGACCTCGAAGTGCGACCCGGCCTTCCTCGGATTTTTCGAAGCGTCGATCCGATGGGGCTGTCCGCTGCGATGGGCTTTTTCTTCATCGCCCTCCTCTGCGGCGTCACGCGCTGGTGGCGGCTGCTGGGACTGTCCGGGGCTGGCACCCGTTGGGCGGATTGCTTTCGACTGACTTTCCTCGGCCTGTTTTTCAACCTGGTCATGCCCGGTTTGACCGGTGGGGACGTCGTGAAAGCTGTACTCGCGGTGAAAGAGAATCCAAAGCGCCGGGCGGACGCGCTGATCAGCGTCGTGGTCGATCGGCTGTTCGGTCTGTTCACCTTGGTCCTGCTGGCCACGGTGGTCCTGTGGATTCTCGGCGATACCTTCGCCGAGTTGCGCGTCCCGGTCAGCCTGTTGGCTGTGTGCATGGGGGCAGCCGCGCTGATGTACGCCCACCCCGCCCTGCGGCGGATCGTGCGGTTCGAGAAGCTGCTGGGCAGCCTGCCCTTCGGGGAGAAGCTGCTCGAGTTGGACCGCGCTGTGCTGCGCTATGCGGCCCATCCGGTCGAAGTGGGGTTCGCTTTGATCCTCTCGCTCGGGAACCACTTCGGAGCGATCGCCGGGGTCATGGCCCTCGGAGCGGCCTTCGGCGTCACCGCAGAGGCCATCGGCTGGCTCGACTGGGTCGCCATCGTCCCGGTGGCCAACATGATCAGCTCCATCCCGGTCGCCCCGGGCGGTTGGGGGGTCGGGGAGGCCGCCTACGCGTTCTTGTTCGGTATGGTCGGGGAGAGCCCAGCCCTCGGCGTGGCCGTGAGCATCGGCTTCCGGCTCTGCCAACTGCTGCTCGGCCTGCTCGGTGGCCTCTTCCTTCTGCTTCCCGGCGCTCGCCGGGAATGGGCCGAGGTCGAACACGATCTCGGGCCCAAGGGCGCCTGATCGGTCAGCGCGCCTGTTTCGTCTCCCGTCCCCCCAAGTCACCCTTAGCTCCATGTCGCTCCTCGTCATCGGAACCCTCGCCTTCGACACCATCGAAACGCCCTACGATCGGCGCGAGGAGGCGCTCGGTGGCTCGGCCACCTACTTCGCGATGGCCTCCGCGTTTTTTTCCCCGGTTCGCCTGGTGGGGGTCGTGGGCACCGATTTCCCTGACGAAGTCCTGGTGGATCTCCGGGGCCGCGGGATCGACACGTCAGGAGTCGAGATCGCCGACGGCAAGACGTTCCGTTGGTCCGGCCGCTACGAGGCCGACTGGAACACGCGTGTGACGCTCGACACCCAACTCAACGTCTTCGAGCACTTCGATCCCAAGGTGCCTGCTGCCTACCAGGATTCGCGCTACGTGTTCCTCGCAAACGCTGCGCCGGCTATCCAAATGAAAGCGTTGGATCAGTGCAGCTCCCGCGACTTCGTCATGGCCGACACCATGAACCTGTGGATCGACATCGCGCGCGACGACCTGGTCGCTCTGCTCGGAAAGATCGATGGGTTGGTGCTGAACGACGAAGAAGCGCGCATGCTGTCCGGCGAAAGCAACCTGTTCGCCGCAGCGCGCAAAGTGCTTGAGATGGGGCCGGAGTTCGTCGTTCTCAAAAAGGGTGAGCACGGAGCCTTCCTGCTTGGCAAGGACGTGCACTACGCGTTGCCGGCCTTCCCGGTCGAGAAGGTCACCGATCCCACCGGGGCCGGGGACAGCTTCGCGGGTGGCTTCATGGGCTACCTGGCCTCTGTGCAAAATCACGATCCGGCCACCCTGCGTCGCGCGATGCTGTACGGCACCGTGACGGCGTCCTACTGCGTCGAGGGCTTCTCCACCGAGTCGCTCGGTGAGACGACCCGTTCGGCCGTGGAGAAGCGCTTCAACGCGCTGCACTCGATGGTGAGCGTCTGAGGGCTACCGCGCTTGGCCACAGGCCCGCTAGCCCCGGGCCGGCCCCTTGCAGGGCCTCCTCGGAAGGCCGGTTCGCGCGCGTCGCGGACCGGCCTTTCGGATTGCTTGGGCCCTGGTGAGCAGAGCCCGGCGGGCGTGGTGGCTCCGGCGCCCGTGGCCGATCGGGGGAATCGGCCGGCAGCCTGGACTTGGGGGGGCCGGAGGAATTCTCATTCCCAAGCGACACCGGTTGGCGCTACGGACGTCCAGGAGACAGGCGAAGGCTCGCGCCCTCGCCCGCCGCCAGGCTCCGCCTTCCCTGCCGGGCCCGGCCTCGAATCCAGCCGGATCCGGCCCAAGGGCGAGACCGTTCGCTTTTTGTTTGGGGTTTGGGTTCCCAGGACCCAAACAAAAGCCTAGTCTCGACCCTTCAAACGCGCTGAGGCGACAACGCCGGCGCACCCCGTCTTCGTCCCGCGCGATACCTATCCGATGAGCTTCCGCAGCAACTCCCGCTCTTCCAGCTCCAAGAGCACCCCCTCGCCCGCCCCCAAACCCAAAACCAGCGGGGATCGCGGCAAAGCCCTCGAGGCCGCCCTGTCCGACATCACGAAGAGCTACGGCACCGGAGCCATCATGCGGCTAGGGGCCAACGAGCCGATCCGGGAGATCCAAGCCATCCGCAGTGGTTCGCTGGCCCTGGACCTGGCGCTGGGCGGCAAGGGGTTCCCCAGGGGACGGATCGTGGAAATCTTCGGGCCGGAGAGTTCCGGTAAGACGACCTTGAGCCTCCACGTCATCGCCAGCTCCCAAAAATCGGGCGGCGTCTGTGCGTTCGTGGACGCCGAGCACGCGCTCGATCCGTCCTACGCCCGCAAGCTGGGCGTCAAGCTGGACGATCTGCTGGTTAGCCAACCGGACACCGGCGAACAGGCCCTCGAAATCGTCGAGACCCTAGTGCGTTCCAACGCCGTGGATGTGGTTGTGGTCGACTCCGTGGCGGCGTTGGTGCCCCGGGCTGAAATCGAAGGCGAAATGGGCGATTCGTTTGTCGGTCTCCAGGCGCGACTGATGAGTCAAGCCATGCGGAAACTGACCGCCGCGATTGCCCGCACGGACTGTCTGGTCATTTTCATCAACCAGATCCGCGAGAAGATCGGCGTCATGTTTGGCAGTCCCGAGACAACCACCGGCGGCCGTGCCCTGAAGTTCTACTCCTCGGTTCGGTGCGACATCCGCCGTATCGGTGCGATCAAGGAGGGCGACGCGGTGGTCGGCAACCGCACCAAGGTCACGGTCGTCAAAAACAAGGTGGCCCCGCCGTTCCGCAAGGTCGAATTCGACATCCTCTATGCCCGCGGCATCAGCTACGAAGGGGACCTGCTCGACCTGGGCATGGAGAGTGGCGAGGTGCTGAAGTCCGGCACCTGGTTCTCGCTCAAGCATCCTGAGCAGGGCGAAATTCGCCTGGGCCAGGGCCGCGAGAAGGCCCGTCAATTCCTGATCGACAACCCGGATCTGGCCGCCGAATTGGACGAGATCGTTCGCACCAAGATGTCTCCGGCTCCAGCTCCGGTGGATCCTGCCGCAGCCGCCCGGGAAGCCGAGGAGGAGGCCGCCCTGGCCAAGGAGTTGGAGGCCGAAGAAGCCGCTGGTGCCCCGGCCGGCAAGAAGGGTGCCCCCGCGGCGCCTGCGAAATCGGCTCCGGCCAAGGCAACCCCTCCGAAAGCGGACCCCAACACAGCCGGATCCAGCGCAGCAGGATCCGGCGCGAAAGGGCCTCAGTCGAAGGGCACCAACCCGAAAACCGTGGAGAAAAAGAGCGTGCCCGCCAAGGCCTAACCGGATCACGGTTCAGGTCCTAAGGAGGGGGCCGGTTCAGGCGCGAAGATCGCCGCGAATCCCGCTCTGATTTCTGATCGAGTCCCTCACCCAGAGGGGCACCGCCGGAGGGGCCTGGCCCGCGAAGGCGTTCCGTTCGAGGCGCTGTCGTGCGAGCACGACAGCGCCTCGGCGCTGTTTGGGCGCTATCCTGCGCGGCTTCCGAAGACCCCTTCGCACCCATGAGCACTCCCCACACCGCCGCCGAGGTTCGCCGCCAGTTCCTCGAGTTCTTTGCCGAGCGGGAACACCGCATCGTGCCCTCTGGCCCGGTCTTCCCTTCGGACGACCCGACGCTTCTGTTTACCAACGCCGGGATGAACCAGTTCAAGGACGTGTTCCTTGGGACCGGCAGTCGCGACTATCGCAGGGCGGCGGACACCCAGAAGTGCATCCGCGTCCAGGGCAAGCACAATGACCTGGAAGAGGTGGGGGTGGACACCTACCACCACACCTTCTTCGAAATGCTGGGGAACTGGTCGTTTGGAGACTACTTCAAGCGCGAGGCCATCCGTTGGGCCTGGGAACTGCTGACCGGGGTCTGGGGACTCCCGAAGGAACGCCTGTGGGTCACCGTCTTTGCCGGCGACGAAAGCGACGGCCTCGGTCCGGACGTGGAAGCCGAGCAGCTGTGGCGCGAAGAAACCGACATCGATCCGTCTCGGATTCTGCGCTTCGGGCGGGAAGACAACTTTTGGGAGATGGGGGAGACCGGGCCGTGCGGCCCGTGCTCGGAGATTCACCTGGACCGTGGGCCGGACGGCTGCAATTTCGAGGACGGGAAGGATCTCAGCATCGGTGTCAACGCCGGCAACGAACGCTTCATCGAGCTGTGGAACCTGGTCTTCATGCAGTTCAATCGACAGGACGATGGCTCGTTGGTCGACCTGCCGGCCAAATCGGTGGACACCGGGATGGGGTTCGAGCGCGTTCTGTCCGTTCTTCAGGGCAAGCTCTCCAACTACGACACGGATCTGTTTACGCCGATCTTCGAGGCGCTCGGCGAACGATGCGGTCGCAAGTACGCCGGATCCGATGCCCGCGAGGACATCGCCTTTCGGGTGATCGCCGACCACGTTCGGGCTGTTACGTCCGGGTTCGGCGACGGCGCGCTGCCTTCGAACACCGGAAGGGGCTACGTCCTGCGACGCCTGATTCGAAGGGCCGCTCGCTTCGGCCGTCAGGACCTGGGGCTCGAAGAGCCCTTTCTGTGGGAGCTGGTCGGGACGGTCGCTTCGATTTTGGGGGAGACGTTCCCGGAAATCCCAAGTCGCAGGGACCACATCGAACTGCTGATTCGTTCGGAGGAGGAGGCCTTTGCCAAAACCCTCGGGCGCGGGCTCGCACGTTTCGATGAACTCGCGGGTTCGCTCAAGAAAGGAAGCCAGCAGTTACCAGGACCTGAGTCCTTCGAGCTGTACGCGACCTACGGCTTCCCTCGGGACCTGGTCGAGTTGATGGCCCGGGAACGCGGGCTTGAGTTGGACGAGGAGGGTTGGTCCAAAGCGGAGGAGCGCCATGCGGACGCCAGTCGATCCGACGGGCAATTCAAGACGCTGCTCTCCCCGGAGCAACTCGCTGGGTTGGAGGAAACCGAAAGCACGTTCCACGCGGAGGGCGAACGGGCGGAGCGCGTGGAAGCCAAGCTTCTGCGGTTGGTGACCCACGAGGATGGGCGTTCCGTAGCGGTGCTCAGCCACAGCCCGTTTTATGCGGAATCCGGCGGCCAGATCGGGGACCAAGGGACGATCGAATCCGGGGACGGCACGTTCCGTTTGATCGTGGACGACACTCAAAAGCTCGGCGGGGTCGTCGCCCACGTCGGTCGTTTGGAAGGTGTGGCCCAGGAGGGCGCTCCGGTCACAGCCACCGTGGACGGTGAGCGTCGTGCTCACATTCGCCGGAACCACACCGCCACGCACTTGCTTCACAAGGCCTTGCGCGAGGTGCTGGGCGATCACGTCAGCCAGGCGGGCTCCTACGTGGGGCCCGACCGCCTGCGCTTCGATTTTTCACACCCCAAGGGCCTCGCGACGGACGAGATCGCCGAGGTCGAGCGACGGGTGGGGGAGCACATCTTCGAAAACCGCGAGCTCCGTTCCAGTGTCGAGGATCTCGAGACGGCCAAGTCGCGGGGCGCCATGGCGCTGTTCGGCGAGAAGTACGCCGACCGCGTGCGAGTCGTCGAGGTCGGGGATTGGTCCGTTGAGTTGTGCGGGGGGACTCACGTGCGCGCCGCCGGAGATATCGGTCCGTTCGTGATCGCCTCCGAGCGTGCCATCCAGGCCGGCGTACGGCGCATCGAAGCCCTGACCGGTCACGGAGCGATGGAGGTGATTCAATCCAGCCGGCAGCGTCTCGACGAGGCCGCTCGAGTGCTGAAGGTCACGCCTTCGGAGTTGCCCGAGCGAATCGCGGCTCTTCAAAAGCAAGTCAAGGAAGCCAAGCGGGCCGGTGCAGCCGCCGCCAAGGCCGACCTGGGGGGCGTTCTGAAAGGGATCGAGCAGGCGCTCGGCGATCGAGATGGGTTCCGCCTGGGCGCCGTGGACCTGCCTGAGCTGGGTCAGAGCGATCTGCGGGAGATCGGGGGTCAGGCCAAGCGTCTGTCGCCGGACCTTTGCCTAGCCCTGTTCGGGCGTGAGAAGGGTCGGGTCCCGTTCCTCGTGCTCTGCCAGGGCAAGGCCCTCGATTCGGGGCTCCACGCTGGAAAACTGGCCGGGGTCGTCCGGGAACACCTGGGCGGCGGCGGAGGTGGAAAGCCCGATTCGGCCCAGGGAGCCGGTGCGGACCCGGCCCAAATGGAAGCGGCTCTGGCAGCCGTTCGAGAAGCGATGGGGGACGCCCGTTGACCCGGCTGGCGCCCCTCTGATAGCGTTTTCGCCCGCACGAGCTGTTTGGAGCGGATCGGCGGCCCCATCGGGGCCTCGAATTCGTTTGCTCAGCTCGGTTCCTTTTCTGGCGCCCCTCCCACTTCGGAAGCGTTTTTCTAAGCCAGGAATCCCTTCTGCCGAGCTTCCCGCTCGCCACACGACCGCGACATGCCGCATCCCAAGCGACGCCACTCCAAGACCCGCAAAGCCAAGCGCCGCTCGCATCTCGGCCTGCGTCTTCCCCAGTTGCAGCGCGATCCGAGAACCGGCCGCGCCCGCCTGCCGCACCGTCTCCTTGAGACCGATACCCACTACGGGTTCGAAAAGGGCGGCGAAGGGGGCTTTGAAGTTCGTGAGCCCCAAGACTTCTAGGGCTGACCTTCTAGGACCGCGCTTCTAGAGAGTTTCTCTAGCTCTCCGGTCGGGACGTTCAGGACCCAGCTTCAGGGTCCACTTTTAGGGACCAGCTTTCAGGGCCTAGCTTTCAGGGCCTAGGAAGCCCAAGGGAACTTGGCTCGCAGGCCTGACCCGCGGCTTAAATCCTTCGCTGGCGAGCCTGGGTCTTTGCGCGGGCGCCTCGGTCTTCACGCTGGCTAGCCTGGGGGCTCTGGGACCGCGCGAGGAGTGTCCGAGCCATCGCGCCAGGCTTGTGGGGGGGGGAGAAGGCCGGACCCCTCCGGTAGCACGCGCGCCTGCGCTTGCTGGTCGCTTTGTGCGTGGTGTTCTCAGCTCCCAGGTGGACGTGCAGAGGGCGCCTCGGTTCAGCGCGCCCCTACCAACAGACCCACCTGCCAGGCGCAGGATCTACGGGAACGCGGTCCGCGAGCTTGATCCGGGACCCCGCGTCGCGTCAACATCCCCCAGATGAGCGATCGAATCGCCTTGGACGCCATGGGCGGCGACGACGCCCCCGGGGCTGTACTCGCCGGAGCCCTGCGCGCCGTCGACCGTGAACGCGGCGGAAAACTCGCGCCCGAATCGATCTTGCTGGTCGGGGACCAGGCCGTGATCGAAGCGGAGCTCAAAGCGCGCGGCGGAAACCCGGGATTTGGGATCCGTCACGCGTCGCAGGTTATCGGCATGGACGAGAAGCCCGCAGTGGCCCTGCGTCAAAAGCCGGACTCGTCGATCGGTTCGTGCGTTGGCGCCGTGCGTGACGGCGAAGCCGGTGCTGTGGTTGCGATGGGGAACACAGGAGCTTGTGTGGGATCGGCCACGCTAGGCCTTGGCACGTTGGATGGCGTGCGACGCCCGGGCATCGCCGTCAGCCTCGGCTTGTTTGGGTCTCCCCTGACCATTTTGGACATGGGCGCCAACGTCTCACCCAAGCCGGAGCATTTGCTGCAGTACGGTTGGATGGGCAGCGCCTACGCGCGCGCTTGCTTGAACACGCCCGAGCCCCGCATCGGCTTGATGAACATCGGCGAGGAAGCCTCCAAGGGCACGGACGTTCTGCGAACGGCCCATGAGCTGCTCGAACAGAGCGACTTGCGCTTCGTCGGTAACATCGAGCCTAGCGACATGCTGGGCGGAGCCGCGGACATCATCGTCGCCGATGGCTTTACGGGGAACATTGCGCTCAAGCTGATGGAAGCCATGGCTGGATTCCTCTTCGGGCGCTTCCGAAGCGAGCTCGAGAAGCACGCCGCAGGCTTCACCGATCAGGTTCTCGGTAGCCTCTCCAAGCAGATCGACTACGCCGAGTATGGGGGGGCCCTGCTGCTTGGCGTTCGAGGAGTCGTCGTCATCGGTCACGGTCGCTCCGACGAGGTGGCGGTCTCCAACGCCCTGGGTGTCGCCCAAAGGACGCTGTCGTCGGGACTGAACAAGCAAATCGTCACTGTCCTCAGCGGTGCCTCCTGATTCGGGTCCGGTGCCGCGTGCCAGCCAAGCCCGAACCGCCCCAGGGACTCGGGCGCGCCTGAATCCGCGCTCCGGATCGCTCGGCTGGCCCGAGATTCCTCTTCACCGGAACCTTACAATCCGAGCCTCCCTCTTCTCGCGCCCCATCGGATCATGACCCAACTACTACGCGTCGGCATTGCGGGCACAGGCGCATACCTGCCCGAGAAAATCGTGCCGAATTCGTGGTTCGAGGGTTTCCTCGATACGTCCGACGAGTGGATCCGCAAGCGGACCGGGATCGGTGAGCGGCGTTACGTCGCCGACCACGAATGCACCTCGACCCTGTCGATCGAAGCGGGGCGCTTGGCTTGCGAATCCGCTGGCATCGATCCCGCCGATCTGGACATGATCGTTCTCGGCACACTCACTCCGGACTATCAGTTGCCGTCCTGCGCGGTGCTGGTCCAAGATGGACTCGGCGCCAAGAATGCTTCGGCCTTCGACTGCTCTTCGGCCTGCACCGGCTTTGTGAACGCGGCCCAAATTGGCGAGGCCATGATCGCGAGTGGAAGAGCGAAGCGCGTGCTCGCTATCGGAGCCGAGGTGCTCAGCCGCAGCCTGAATTTTGAAGACCGCGGCAGCTGCATTCTGTTTGGGGACGGAGCCGGTGCCGCCGTCCTAACGCCGTTCGACGACTGCAAGCAGGGCGAATTCCTTAAGGGCTCGATGGGTTCGGACGGTTCTGGCTACGAGTTCATCCACATGCCCGCGGGCGGCGCCGCGAAGCGCCCGACGCCTGAGATGTTCGAAGAGCGCGACCACTACATCACGCTGCAGGGACGAGCCGTCTACCGCTTCGCTGTGCAGAAGATGGGCGAGCTGATCGAGGAAATGCTCGAAGGGCAAGATCGGTCCGAGCTGGGGATGATCGTTCCGCACCAGGTCAACCTTCGGATTATTGAAGCCGCGATCGAACGGCTCGACATTCCCATCGACAAGGTCATGCTCAACATCGAGCAGTACGCCAACACCTCCGCGGCCACGGTGCCGATCGCGCTGGATCAAGCGCGCCGCGAAGGGCGCCTCGAACCGGGGAAGCTCGTGGTCCTCGTCGCCTTTGGCGCCGGTGTGACCTGGGGCGCCTCCCTTCTGCGCTGGTAGGCGCCCGGCAACTTCACGCCTCCTCACTCTCTCCCCAATCATGACCGAAGCAATTCTTCTTCCCGGACAGGGGGCTCAGTTCCCCGGCATGGGGCGCGAGTGGTGCGAGACTTTTCCTGTCGCCGCCGAGACGTTCCAGCGAGCCGACGCGGTGCTTGGGTTTTCGCTCAGCGATGCGGCTTGGTATCGGGGGGACGACGTCCACCGGACGGACATCGCGCAGCCTGGGATCTTGACCACGTCGGTCGCCATTGTTCGGGTCCTGGTGACCCAGGGACTCGAACTGGAATCCGTCCCGCTCGTTGCTGGCCTGAGCCTTGGCGAGTACACCGCTCTGTGGGCCGCCGGCTCGCTCGATTTCGATGACGCGGTTCGGCTCGTTCGTTTACGCGGTGAAGCCATGCAGGACGCCGCCGAGAAAATTCCATCCGGCATGACCTCGCTGATGGGAGCCGACCTCGAAACTGCGGAGGGGTTGGCCAGGGTCGGATCGGCCCACGGCATCTGTTCGGTCGCCAACCTCAATGCTCCGGGGCAGATCGTGATCTCCGGCGAATTGGCTGCGCTCGAAGCCGTCGAGGCCGTCGCCTCCGAGCACGGCGTGCGCAGGGCCCGCCGGCTCGTCGTCGCCGGAGGATTTCACTCAGAGTGCATGCGGCCGGCCGCGGAACGGCTCAAGCAGGCCCTTACCGAAGTGGAAATTCGGGCCCCGCGGGTGCCGTTCATCACGAACGTGACCGGGCGGCTCGCGAGCGAGCCGGAGGAAATCCAGGCCAATCTCGCCGAGCAGGTCTGCGCCCCGGTTCGCTGGGAGGCCAGCATGCGAACCGCCCTCGGGATGGGGGTCCAGAAGTTCCTTGAACCGGGACCCGGGGAGATTTTGGCCGGCCTGATGCGGAAGATCGACCGTTCGATCCCGGTTCGACCGGTGACGACTCCGGAGTCCCTGGAGGAGCCGGAAGGCTCTGATTCAGGCGCACTCTGACCGCCGATTTGGCGACACAGGGCTCTGCCGCGTGCCATTCGGAGCGGAAGCCCCCTTGTCCGGCCCTTCCTGCGGACCCTATCCTCCCGCTCCGGCTTACCGCCGATTCCCGCCCCACGATGACTCAATCCGCACCCTCCTCCGGCGATCCCGGACGATTCCTCGATGGCCAGGTCGCCCTGGTGACGGGGGCCTCCCGGGGTATCGGGCGTTCGATCGCCCTGCGCTGCGCCCAGCGCGGAGCAAAGCTCGCCGCGGTGGCTACGTCGGCTGAGCGCTGTGAGGAGACCGTGGCGCTGGCTCGCGAATTCGGGGTAGAGGCCAAGGCCTACGGCGTAGATGTCGCGGACACCCAAGCGGCCGCCGACCTGGTGGCTGCCGTCCAGAAGGACCTGGGCGGCCTGAATGCGCTGGTGTGCAATGCGGGCATCACGCGAGATGGGCTGCTGATGCGGATGTCCGAAGACGACTTCGACCGAGTTCTAGACGTCAATCTCAAGGGCACCTGGAACTTCGTCAAGGCGGCTTCGCGCCCGCTCATGAAGTCCAAGGGCCGGATCGTCAACATCTCCTCTGTGGTAGGGGTCACCGGCAACGCCGGTCAGGTCAACTACGCCGCGAGCAAGGCGGGCGTCATCGGCCTGACTCTTAGTGTCGCCAAGGAACTGGCCGGCCGCGGCGTGACGGTCAACGCGATCGCTCCGGGTTACATCGCCACCGACATGACCTCCGCGATGGACGAGAAGACCGCGGACGAGCTGCGCGCCGCGATCCCGCTTAGCCGAATTGGCGAGCCCGATGAGATCGCAGCTACCGTCGAATTTTTGCTCGGGCCGGGTGGCGCCTACATCACGGGCCAGACCTTGGTCGTCGACGGGGGTCTGTCCCTGTGAGGTCGCTGGCACCCAAGGCGATTCTCGCGAACACCTTCCATTTTCGCGGAGGCGGACTTGTTCCGTGCCGCGTTGTGGCCGACGGAGCTGGCTCCGCGGTCTTCCCCCGGGCTCGAGGCGTGGTTTCCACGTCTTCGATTCGCCGGTTCCCCGCCCAGGAGGTCGCTCTCGATTCGCTTGCGAGTCGTCCGGCCGTCCAGGCAACCACCCACCTGTATCGCTAGCGGTGAGCAACGCCGAAACCATCGAAGCCCGGGTCATCAAGATCGTTTGCAACCAAATGGGCACTACGCCCGACAAAGTCTCCAAGGAGACTTCGTTCGTGAACGATTTGGGTGCCGACTCCCTCGACACGGTCGAACTCGTCATGGAGTTCGAAGACGAATTCGAGATCTCCATCCCCGACGAAGACGCCGAGAAAATTCAGACCGTTGGAAATGCGGTCGAGTACATCGGCTCGAAGTCCTGAACCACTTCTGCCCGGCACGTAGGTCGGCCGACCGGAGTACGCCTCGCGTATCCCGGCCTGTCTACTTCGTGCGAATCATCGATTGCGAGCCCCGCCAGCTGGCTTCCAGGCCAGTCGGTGAACCGTGAATCGGTGACCCGAGCCCCACGAGCCTCGAGCCTTGCGCTCGGGGGGCGGGGGCCTCCTCTTTCAAGCAGCCTCCCCTCCGATCGTGAGAGCCCTCCCAAGCGAGGAACTCCGAATCCTCGGAAGCTGGTCTCTACCGAGTTTGCCTCGGTCCTTCATCGGCACCGTTTCGCGCGCACTGTCTCCAGCGGACGGTTTCTAGCGCAGCGTGCCTTGGACGCTCGTCAGCAGCAGCTCGATCGTTCTTCCTCCAGGCCATAGATCCTCCCATGCGTCGTGTCGTCATCACCGGGCTCGGAACCGTCAACGCCCTAGGAGCGGACGTCGCCACCTCGTGGCCGCGCATGCTCGAGGGCGAGAACGGAATCAAGCTCATCGAGTTTTTCGACGCCTCGAATCTGGCTGTTCGGATCGCCGGGCACGTCGACTACGACTCGATGACGGATTTTCCGGGCCCTGATCAGCGCAAGCTGGATCCGTTCACCATGTACGCGCTGAGGGCTTCCGACGAAGCCTGCCGCGACGCGGGCCTCGACCTCAGTTCCCTGGGCCAAGAACAGCGCGAGCGCGCTGGCTGCATCATCGGGACCGGCATCGGCGGGATTACGGGTATCGAGCAGCAACATCTGGGGATGATCGAGCGGGGGCCCAAGCGGGTCAGTCCGCACTTCATTCCGAAGATCATGTCCAACGCGGTATCCGGTCAAGTCGCCATTCGGCACGGCCTCCAAGGAACGGTGTTCAGCACTTCCTCCGCGTGTGCAAGCGCAGGCCATGCCATCGGCATGGCCTGGATGGCGATTCGTTCAGGGGAAGCCGATCTGGTGGTGACCGGCGGAGCGGAATCCGCGACGACGCCCCTTTCGGTTTCCGGCTTCGCTTCGATGCGGGCGCTGTCCACGCGCAACGACGATCCCGGATCGGCATCTCGTCCGTTCGACGCGGAACGCGACGGATTCGTGATGGGAGATGGGGCCGGGATCCTCATCCTCGAAGAATTTGAGGCGGCCAAGGCTCGCGGAGCCAAGATCTACTGCGAGCTGAAAGGCTACGGATCCACGGACGATGCCCACCACATCACCGCACCGGCCGAGGACGGCAGCGGCTCGGCGCGCGCGATCCAACTGGCGCTGAATGGGGCGGGGATCCAGCCGGACGAGGTCGACTACGTCAACGCCCATGGAACGAGTACGGCCTACAACGACTCCATGGAAACCAAGGCCGTGAAGCGGGTCTTCGGCGACCATGCGAAGAAGCTCGCGATCTCGTCGACCAAGTCGATGGTCGGGCACTTGCTAGGGGCCTCCAGCGCCGTTGAGCTTGTGGCCTGCGCGTTGTCGATTCAGCAGGGCGTGGTTCACCCGACCCGCAACCTGGAGAACCCGGATCCCGATTGCGATCTCGACTACGTGCCCGGGTCTGCGCGCCAGATGACCGTGCGCAACGCGATCTCAAACTCACTCGGTTTCGGCGGGCACAACGTGTGCCTGTGCGTCGGCACGCTGTAACGAACGGTTCCGGGATTCGCCCACCCGGGGCGGATCGAAGGACAGCGCGCCGAACGGGAGCGATCTGAAAAGCGACCCCCGTGCTTTCGTCTAGGCTTCTGTGTGGGAGACAACTTCACAGGATCAGGCCCCTTGGGGTCTCCGCAGAACGGGTGAAGCGCGGAAGCGAAGGGGCCTAGCGAGCGGAGCAGGCCGGTAGCGAGTGCCGATTCGTGGAGAGCTCGCCGCCCTCACGGCTCAAGGAGTACGATCGGTTCACCGGAGCCGGGGATTCTGTCGTGCACTCCGTGCGCACCCCCGGCTCGGGCTGAGAACAACCAGGAGGTCACAGTTGCACGACAAGTTCCAAGAGTTGCTTCACGAGTTCAAGCGCGAGGCGTTCAAGGTCGAGCACGGCAAGCAGAGCGCCGAGCAGATTGCGGCGGAGTGCACCGAGATCGCAGAAGATGTGCTCAAGGCGAAGTACAGCTATCACTTCCACAAACTGCCTGACGCGGATCGAGCCGAGATCATCAACATGATCAGCAACTACACCCGAGAGGCGATTCTGCCGCCCGTGGTGGAGAAGATCGTCGCGCGTCAAATCGCTTTGGAGAAGCGAATGGACCAAGCGGTCGAACTGATCGAATCCATGGTGCAAGTGATGTCCGAGAACCCCGTCGGGGCCTAACCCGCTGGAGGACCCGACCTCGGAGAGGCCGTACGGTTCCGCGCTCAGGTGAGTGCGCAGGGCGGCGGCCTCTCCAAGTTCCCTGTTAGGAGGGGCCCCAGCCGATCTCCCAAGGCGAGAACCAAGATGCGTGCGCTGAATTTGGGGGAAGGACAGCCCCGTGTGACTCAGGTCTCCGATCCCGAGCCGGGCACAGATGAAACTTGCGTGCGCGTGGAAGTGGCCGGGGTTTGCGCCACGGACCTCGCGTTGGCGGCCGGCTACATGGGCTTTCGGGGCGTGCCCGGTCACGAATTCGTGGGAACTGCCCTGGGCGGTCCACTCGCGGGGCAACGGGTGGTTGGAGAGATCAACGCCGGCTGCGGGACCTGCGAGCGCTGCCGCGGGGGCGACTCCAGGCACTGCTCGCAGCGAACCGTCTTAGGGATTCTGGGGCGACCCGGGGCCTTTGCGGAACAACTCGCCTTGCCGACCCGCAACCTGATCCCGGTGCCCGATCAGGTGCCGAACGATCGAGCGGTCTTCTGCGAGCCCTTTGCAGCGGGCCTGGCGATTTTGGATCCCTGGCTCGAGGCGCGGGCCTCGGGGAGGGTGACCGCGGAGGCTCCGGCCCTGGTGATTGGGGACGGTCGACTCGGCTTGATGTGCGCCGCTGCGTTGGCCCTGGCCGGAGCGCGCGGAGAGGGTCCTCAGCAGGTTCTGCTGGCCGGGCGGCATCCCGCGCGCCGTCGAGCTCTCCCGGCCGGTGTCACGCACTTGGGGATCGCGTTACCGGACTCGCCTGAACGGGCACGCGAGGCCCTTCCGCAAGCCTCGTTCGTGGTGGAGGCCACCGGCCGTGCGGAGTTGCTCCCCGCGGCCCTCGCGACGGTGCAGCCCAAGGGGATGCTGGTGCTCAAAACCACGACGGAGCGACCGGTGGCCCTGGATCTAGCCCCTTTGGTGGTCGACGAAATTCAATTGGTGGGGTCTCGCTGCGGGCGTTTCGAACCCGCGCTCGCCGAGCTCGCCCGGGGCCGATTCAGGCCCGAGCAGTACGTCACCGACCGTTTTCCCCTCGAACGTGCGACCGAGGCCTTGGATCGTGCCGGGCAGCCTGGAGTGCTGAAGGTCCTGGTCGATATAACGTGAGGCATGAGTACACCTGCCGCGAACCAGATCGACGAAGACCACCTCCGTGCCTCGCTCGAAGACGCCGGTCAAGGGCACCTGCTGCCGGCCATGGATCGTCTGTCCGGGCCCGATCGGGCCCAGCTGATGGGGCAGCTGGCGGCGATCGACTTGGAGTTGGTCCGCCACCTGGCCACGCTGATCGGCGCACCATCGTTCGACCCGAGCACAGCGAAGTTCGAGCCCGCTGAAGTCTTCCCCCTGGACCGCAATCAAGATCAGCAGACGCTTGCCGCGGAGGCGGCGCAGATCGGCGCCCAGCGGCTGGCCGACGGGCGAGTGGCCTTTCTGCTCGTGGCCGGCGGGCAGGCCTCCCGGCTGGGCTACGACGGCCCCAAGGGCGCCTTCCCGATCGGGCCGGTGACCTCCCGGCTTCTGTTCGAATACCACGCGCGGCGCATTTTGGCTTCAGCCAAGCGCCATGGGTTCCAACCCCATTTTTGCGTGATGACCTCGCCCGGCAACGACGCGGCAACACGCTCGTGCTTCACAGAGCATCAACACTTCGGATTGAGCCCGGACAACGTCACGTTCTTCTCCCAGGACATGCTCCCGGCGCTCGACACCGAAGGGCGCATTCTGCTGGCTGGACCTGCGCAGGTTTTCCTGGCGCCGAATGGTCACGGCGGCGTGCTCGACGCACTGCGCCGCAGTGGCTCGCTCAGCAAGCTGCGCCAGGCTGGCTTTGAGACGATCTCTTACTTCCAGGTAGACAATCCGCTAGCGCCGCCGGCAGATCCTCTGTTCCTCGGGTTGCACGCGAAGTCCAGTTCGGAAATGAGCACCAAGGTCGTGTCCAAGCGCGACGCGGGCGAAAAAGTCGGCGTGATCGGGCGGGTCGACGGCGCGATTGGATGCATCGAGTATTCAGACCTGCCGCCCAGCCTGCGCGAAGCCCAAGACTCAGGGGGCCGGTTGATGTACCGGGCGGGGAACATTGCGATCCACGCGATCGAACTGGAGTTCGTGGACCGCTTGACCGAGGGCGGTCTGCAGCTGCCCTGGCACGTGGCCCGCAAGAAGATGAAGGCCATCGGGAGCGACGGCTCGGAGGCCATGGTGGACGGCGTGAAGTTCGAGACCTTCGTGTTCGATGCGCTCGGCAGGGCCACCTCGAGCGTGACCCTCGAGGTCGATCGCGCCCGCGAGTTTTCGCCGGTCAAAAACAAGGCCGGGGACGATTCGCCGGAGACAACCCGGCGCGATCTGGCCAGCCTTTCGGCTCGCATGCTGATCGACGCGGGCTTCGATGTGCCGCCGGACGGGCCCGAGGGTTATCCGAAGGTCGAGGTCGATCCGCTCCTGGCCGAGACCGAGGAGGAGCTTCGGAATGCCGGCACCCCTCGAATCGAGTCCTCTGAGGCCGGGCAGCTCTACACGGTTTGACCGCCTGAGAACGGCGCCGACCCTGCGCCGGGCCGGAGCGCCGGGTCGACCCCGGCGCTTCCGTCTCGGCCGTCCAGTCGTTAGGTTGGGGCCTTGAGAAGCCGGGTTGGCGGAATGGTAGACGCGTCGGATTCAAAATCCGATTCCCGCAAGGGAGTGAGGGTTCGAGTCCCTTACCCGGTATCCCCAGCTTCGGGGCCGCACAGGGCCCTAGGCTGGCCCCTGTGACCCGCGAATCGGATGCGGAGCCGGCTTTCGAGGCGAGGCTCCAGGAAGTGGTGTCCCGCGCCTTGGCTCGACTGGTGGAGGGCTGGGGCCCGCTGGCGGCAGACCTCGATTCGCTCACGGCCCGGATCCAGGCCTTGCCCGGGCCGCAGGCCTGTTTGGAATTCGAGCGTCTCGAGGAGCGCGCCCTCTTTGCGGGTTGGTGGCTGGCCGTCTTGGCGAGCGCGCAGGGCGGCGCGGCCCTCGGGGACCGCAGGGTCCGGCGCGGGCTGGACGGAGCGGAGCAGCTGATTCGGCCGGCGGCGGCGCAGCGCGGGCCAGAACCGTGCGAGCCAGAGCAACTTGAAGCCGTGGCGGGCCCGCAAGCTCGCTTCGCGCTTTTGGGCCAGCCGCCGCCCGCCCTGGAACCGCAGGCTCTGGAAGACGGCTGGCGCGTACCGATCGCCTGGCTGTGGTTTCTGGATGCTGCCGCGCGCGGAGGCTCCTCGGTAGCCGAAGTCGAACGTCAAAGCGGAGGTGGGTGCGTGCTTCGCGCACAGCGACTGGTAGAGCCGGAGAGCCTCGCAGCTTGGGTGAAACGCAAGGTGCCCGGCGCAAGCGTCGAGCTTGCGCCGGGCACGAAGCGTTCCGGGTCCCGGTTGATCCTTCGCCGGAGCTTGGTTCGCTGGCCGGAGGAACCGACCCTCGAATCCAGCTGAAGATGGCGTTACAGGATCGCCGGAGCGGTGGTTCCGAGCGCCATGCCGCTTTCGTCGAGCAGCAACATTTGAATCCCGACCGCGCCGACCATGCCGGTGACGTTGAATAGGCCGACGTCGATGTCGCCGGCGCCATCCGCCGTGAAATTGAAGGGCAGGAAGAGCAGCGTGCCGAGGTCAAGCCCAACGAACAGCGGCGGGGCGAACTGACTCAAGGCTAGCTCAGGACCGGTGGTAGCGGCCGGGCCGTACATCAGCAGCTGGACCGCATTCGGCAATCCGCCGGATACTTCGAGATCGAAGGGCCCGACACCGCTCGTGCCAGGCCCGGTCAACGCCAATTCCGCCCGAGCGGGGCGCAGGTCGAGCCGGTCAAAGACCGAGAAGAAGTCGGTGGACGAGAACACCAGCGACCCCCCGAATTCGGGCTGGAACCGGTCGAAGACCGCTCCGCCCGTGCCGGGCTCGAAGTCCTGAAGGGAGACGTTGAGGCCGTTTGTTCCCTCGAACAAGATCGGGGAGGTGGCCTGCGAGGCGATCGCCAAGCGAACTCGATTGATGCCGGTTCCGAAGTTGTTCTCGCCGACGTAGGTGCGTCCCGTGAGTTGATCGATGACGATCGAAGAGATGCCGTCGAATCCCGTGGCCAGGGTGAGCGCGTCGGAGCTACCGAGCACCGCGCCGCCTGTGAGAGCTTCGATGTCTGCTTGCAAGAACGTCAGCAGGTCGGAGGAGCCAAGCGGGGCCGGGAAGCTGCTCGAGGCCGGCGCGTAGTACAGGTTGCCCACGGGGTCGAAGGCCAAGGGCCCCGAGGGACCTGAAATCCGGACGATTTCCGTGACGCTGTCCGGGCCGAACTCACAGCGGAAGATCCCGTTCATACCACCGATGCTGGAGGGGGCGCTCACCGCGCACCAGCCGGCCTCGGAAAAATCGGCGTCAAAACCACCGAACGGGAACGTCGTATAGGGCGTGACACCCCCGGCGGTTAGATCCGCGGTAAAGACATCGTCGTTGCCGCGCCCGAGAATCGCGAAGGTCTCGGTCGGGTCGATCGCCAAGATGCTGGAGAAGTCCGGGGCAGGGAAGCTGTGCAGGATGGTCTGGGTCATGCCGTCAGCGGACTGACGGCTCAGAACCTGTCCGTCCCAGGCCACCAGTTCGCCGGTCGACAACCGGCGGACCTTTCCGCCGGGGTTGAACAGCGGGTCGGTCGCCCAACCGTCCGAGGTTTGGGCGAAGGAGGTGAGAGCCAAGCCGGCTAGAGCGGCGGCAGCGAAATAGATGGAGCGCATGGAAAGTTGGGCGCCGAGCGGCGCCCGGGGAAGGGGTTTGTGGAGACGAACCACCCTTGGAATTCCGGTGTCCGCAGGGTCCCTTCCCGCTCCTGCGCGATTCCAAACGGAACCCGCGCATCGCGATCAGTCGTCCTCCGAAGGCCAGTCCTCGAGCCAGAGCGATTCCAGAGGGCCGCAGATTTCCTGACTCGCGCCGACCGACTCCTCCCGGCCTTCCCAGGTCCGGCCCCCGAACCTTGTCGAGAGATGGGATCCCAGTGACCCGGAGACTCCCTAGGGGAGTCTCCTGAGAGGGGAGTGGCATAGCGGCTCACAGTGGCGGGACCGTGCCGGATTCACACCGGCTTCCCCGCGGCCTTCCGTCTATGGTTTTGAAGCTGTGATCCTATCCCATCCCGTGCGAGGTCGCTAGCTCTCACCGGCTTCGGTTTCGCGCGTACAGCGCCGGGCCAGTCGCGGGCCCAAGTGCAGCGACGGCTCCCCCCCGCCCCGGGAGCGCACCGATCCTCCCTCCCGGCCGAACCCGGCCTGCGGTTGTGCCCCGAATCTCCTTCCCGACCTCAGCTCCGATGAACCGTTTCCGCGCCGCCACGATCGGTGTCTTGCTTCTCGCATCGCTCCTCGGTCTCTCGCCCGGTTGTGATCGAGCCGTCTCAGGGGACCAGCGCGAATCGGATTTGCGGATCCTGTTCACCGGCAGCGTCGACGGCTTTCTCGAGCCTTGCGGTTGTGTGGCAGGCCGCTTCGGTGGCGTCGATCGCCTGGCCGCGTGGGTCGAGCGGGAGCGAGCCCAGCACCCTTCGACCTTGTTCTTCGATCTCGGGGATCTGTTCGTCGACACGGCCCGGGAGTCCGCGGACATTCGCGAACAACTGCCGCTCAAGGCCGGTGCGATGCTCGAAGTGTGGGGGGGCTTGGCACCCGAAGCCATGGCGGTTGGCTGTCTCGACCTCGAACTGGGCGTCGAACCGCTCGCCGAGCTTGCCAGCCAGCACGGGATTCCGCTGCTTTGCGCGAACCTGTTTCACGCGGAGACCGGCGAGCGCCCGTTTCCGGCTACGCGCATCATCGAGCGCGACGGGTTGCGGATAGGTGTCTTTGCGGTTCTCGGGGGCCGCCTCGAGCACCAGCGCATCGATGGGCCCGAGACCGTGGTGGCTTCGAATGCTGCGAAACGCAGCGGCTACGAGCTGCGGAGTTTCTTGCTCGAAGCGCGCAGCGCTGTCGCTGAGCTGGAGGGGCAGGTGGATTTGATCGTAGGCCTCGCACACGTCGGAACCGAGCGGGCCCTGCGCTTGGCCAGGGAAGTCGATGGCATCGACCTTCTTTTGACGTTGCATCCCGACGAAGACCTGGCCCGGGCAACCATGCAGCCGGCGGGCGTACCGCTCAGTCACCTGGCGGTCAAGGGCAGTCGCGGCGGTCGCATCGACCTTTGGATCGAAGATCTTGAAACGCTCCACAATCCACAGAAGCCTTGGTTCAATGCCAGCGATCGCAATCACTTGCTCTTGGAGTTGGAGGTCGTCGAGACTTCGCTAGCGAATCTGACCGGAAAGGAGCCGGTTCTCGGTAGCGATGAGTATTTGCGCCGGAAAATCGTCAACGAAGATGGGCTGAATCGCGGCCTCGAACTTCTCGCCGGCCTGGAGTCTCCGCCTCCGGTCAACCGTTTCTCCTCAGTCCACGTACCGATGTACCCGGGGATCGGGCGCAGTGAAGCTGCGTTGGTGCAGGTGGATCGGTATCACGAGCAGCTTGGAGAGCTGTGGGGGAGTCCGCGGGCCGAAAACCCTCCGCCGAACGATCATTTTGCGGGTGCTGCTTCGTGTGCTGGATGTCATCCGGCTCAGTACGAGTTTTGGAAGGCGACCCGGCACAGCCGCGCCTACCGGAGCCTCGAAGTGACAAACCAGCACCTCGATGCGGAGTGTGCGAAGTGTCACACCGTGGGCTACAGGGAATTGGGTGGTTGGGTGGCACCTCCGACGGCCTTGGGGTTTGAGAACGTCCAATGCGCGGCTTGTCACGGCCCTGGAGCGGATCACGCGAATGGACACCCCCGCAACCTGTTCGGAGAGAAATTCCGCTACGCGCCGGACGCCTGCGCGGACTGTCACAACAAGCAACACGACCCGAAATTCCAGGAAAACCGCGAAGAGAAGCTACTGGCTGTTCAGTGTCCACCGCTGCCCGCACCCGGGGAAGGCTCCCCGCAGTTCATTGCGTACTTGGAAGCTCAGGCGGAGCGGCTGGAAGCTCGAGTGGATCCCCCCTGGCAGCGGATCGCCGTCAGCCTCCAAGGGGCGGGCGACCTGGCGGGTGCCTTGCGGGCCAGCGAAAACTGGGTCGCTTCCGGAGGCGGCACGCGCTCACGCTTGTTTCACGCCAGCCTCTTGATCGAAGTGGGGCGCTATGAGGACGCGGCGATGCTCCTCGAGAAAGTCGTTCAGCAGGCCAAGGGCGATCCTCTGGCGTGGACGCTGTTGGCCGAGTCCTTGATCGAGATCCGCCCCGGGGACGCGGGGATCGCCGCGCTCGAGGCCTACTCTCTGGACCCCAGCTCGCCGAAGAACGCCGAGCTGATCGCGCGAGCGGCGCTCGCGAGCGGGGATCGGCTGGGGGCGCTCGACGCCCTGCGCGCCCACTGCGAACGCCACCCCGAGGCGGAGCCTTACCTGCGGGCGTTGATGAACGAAATCTCAGGTCTAGCTCCCCGCTGACAGCGCGGAGGAGCAGGGTTTGCGCCGAGCTCCTCGCACGCGAAATCTAGCGTAGGCAAGGCTGAACGTACGAGCGGCTCAACGCACGAGAGACGGTGCCCCCGCTTCGACCTCGGACTCGTTAGCTGGTTCCGGGGGAGGCGGCTCTGAATTCCATTCTGGCGAATCCCAGTTGTTCCAACTGAAATCCGCGGAGCGCCCATCTGCAAGCAGCAGGGGGACTCGATCCGAGAGCACGCCGTAAAGCGTGCCGGAGCGCGTGCCGAGCAACGTGTCGTCGGCGAAGCTCGGAGTGCCGAGGTGGGCGATCGAGGCCACCAGGGCGGCGTGCAGGACCAGGCCGGTCAGGGCCCCGGCCGCAGCGCCGCCCAAGCGATCCCAGGCAGCGAGGTGCATGGCCCGCAGCAGGCGTTGACCCAACCGACCGAGCAGAGCGAACAACCCGAGGCCCAGGAAGAACAACCCGATCCAAACAAACCCGCGAACCAAGCGCGGATCGATCTCGGTGGTTTCGCTCGACCAACGCAGAGCCAGGTCGGGAGTGAGGGAGCTGGCCGCCCAGGCGGCCACGACCAGACCGGTGAGCCGCAACACTTGCCACCAAAGGCCGCGCCAAGCGCCAAGCAAAGTGAACCCGAGAATCAGGACGAGGCCGAAGCCATCGATCCCGAGCAGGTTCAGCGAGCCGAACCACTCGCCGAGAGCTTCGGGGTTGGGGATCTGGAGCAGCACGTGAGCGTTCCTCGCAGCAAGTCAAGGGTGGGAGCTACCCGGGCCAGGCAGAGCGCGGCCGAGCAGGAAGGGTCCGAGCTGAACCGGGTCGGCTCGAAGGTGGACCTTGGAATCACCCGGGCGACGGCGCGGGATCCGTGAAGGTCCGCGGACTCCTGGTGGGTCCATCTGTATCCTAGGACTCCCAAGACTGCGTGGAACCCTCCGATGACCCCTCCGAACCCCGAATGGCACCCGCTCGAGCGGGGCTTCCAGAGCTTCGCCGAACACGTGCTGGAGCAGCCTGGCATGGCGGCCGAGCTGGCCACGAGCCGAGCTGAGTATTTCGCCGGGCAAGATCCCCGCGATCTAGGCTCTTCGTCGCCGGAGGAGCTGATCCTGGCCGACCGCAGGCATCTGGAGTGGTTTTTGTTCGAGCATGCCTCCGAGGCGCTCGGAGACCTGCCGTCCCAGGTGGCCGGGGACAGTTGGCGGGAACGGGTCGGGCCGGAGGAGGCGCGCTGGGGGGAATCCCTGTTTCACTCCTGGACGGGCATGTTCCGCGTCACTTCGGTGGAACCGGGCAGCGGACTGTGGCTCGACGACCTGGCCGGCCACGGCTCCTACCCGGTCGCGGAGCCGAGCGCCTCGAACGACATCCAGGTCGGCGACCTGTTGATCGGCCGGATCCATCCGCTTGGGGACACCCAGTTCCACCTTTCGCCAGCTGTGTCGATCTTCCGCGACGAACGGCTTGTGGAAGCCTTGCAAGCAGATCTGGAACGTTTGCGTGGCTCGCGTCGCGGAACGCTGCGGATTTCCCAGGGCGAGCTCGAGCGCATGTTCTTTGCGGCGCCCCGCGAGAGTCACTCCGGTTCGATCGGATGGAACAGCGCGCCTGCCGCGGCCGAGCAACCGGGCGAGGTGGAAGATCGACTGCGCGCGCAGCTCGGCGGCCCCGAGTCTCTCCCGCCGGAGGAAATCGACGCTTGGCTCGACGCCTTCGCGAAGACGGTGTCGGCCTCGGGTGGAAATCGCGGTCCGGCCGGTGAGTTGATTTCTGCGCTTATGGAACGCGCCGCCTTCGATACGTCCGTCGACCTCGCCGAATTGCGCAGCGAGCTACATCTTCTGTGGAGTGCTCGTCTGGCGCGCCCCGAATCGGAGGCTGAGAAGAAGGCCTCGGCCCAAACCGAATCGCCCGCCGCGAGCAAGCAACTCAGCTGGTTCCGCTCGGCGGCGCAGCGCGCGAAAGAGGCTCGCGAAGGCAATTCGGTCTTTGAAGCGAACACCGGAGTGGAGCGCAGTCGTGTCGAGCAGGCCCTGGCGGACTTCGACCAAGCGCGCGAAGCCGGCGGGGATCTCGAACTGCTCTTCAAAACCCTGGAGGCCGAGCTGGGGATCGAATCGGAAGAGGTCGATAGCGACGAACGAACGCTGGCGACTCCAGGCGTGATCGGTGCGTTGGTTGAAGAGTATCTGTGGGAGCTAGGTACCCAAGATGCAGACCAGGCCGAACTGCAACGCGGCTTGCTGCAGCAGCTGGCCGAGAATCAACAGGACCTTTGCGCGGTCGAAGAGCTTGAAACGACCGCGCTCTTGGAGGTCGTGCTCGAACCGGTCCGCCCGTCAGGCGCGGCGGAGGAAAAATCGACTTCCGGCGGCCTTCGTACCGCGCGCGCCTTCGCGGCGTGGATTGAAGAGCACCATGACCATCCGCTATGGACGAGTTTCCAGGCTGTTCACGACGAACTGGAGTCTTCGCTTCCGCGATTAGCCCTGGCCAGTGCCGCGTTGGCTGAAGTGGAAGCCGGACCGCGTGAGGAGTGGCGCGAGTTGTTTGAGCAGCTTTCCGATGGGCGATTTGGCGTGCTCGACGAAGCCGGCGAGTTTGAACCAGCCATCCTTCCCGAGGCGGCGCGTCCGCACCTGCGGGGCGGCGATTGGATCCGGGTTTCGCGAAGCGGCGAGGAGTGGACGGTCAGCGCGGTACGGCCGGCTGCCTACGGGCATTTGGCGCGCTGAGAGGCGGCCGCTTGCTCGCCGGCGTTTTGGGGAGCGAGCGCCTTTTCCGAGCTAGGGCGAGGCGAGCTGGCAAGGCAGCCGCGGGCGGATCGCGCTAGAGCGCCCGCCAGGGCATCTGCACTTCGGTGATCAACTGATCGAAGGACTGCACCTGTCCGGGGTCGACGAGGTAGATCTCCCGAATCGGGGGCTCGAGGACCCAACTGTGTTCTCGGAGGTAGTCGAACACGCCCGGGTAGCTCTTCGGCACTTCGGGGTAGGGACCCGCGACCCGGGCATAGGCCACGTCGGCGGACGGGAGTAAGTCGAAGCCAAGCGGCTCGGCCACGGCTTCGAGCTGATGGACAGGGAGGCAGAGCCGGGAGCGGAGTTCGGCGGCGGGCACCCGCAAGGGGTCGTCGTAAAACAGACCGAAGGGCGGACCGGCCGGCTTGATGCCTTGGGCTCGACAGTGGTCCAGCAGCGAAGGCAGGAACGACCCAACCTCGGCGTAGCTGCCCTGCATTTCGAGATACACGTAGGGCGTCTCCAAGCGCTGCTTCCAATCGGTGTGGACCTCCTCGAAGGGAGCCAAACTCGTCTGGACGTCCGGGACGGTGGGGACCCGATGACCTGAATTGCCAAACGAACAACTGGGCAGCGCACCGGCTATCGCTAGCAGCGCGAGGGCGTTCAGGAAGGCGAGGGGCCGGAAGCGAAGGAGAGCGGAGAAGCAGCGCATGGCCTCCGAGCATCGGGACCGGGAGGCGATGGCGGAAGCCTGAGGACCCGGGCGGGTGCGAAAGGCGGGAAGAGGTACGTGCCGGACGGCTTGCGGGGGATTCTCGGTGGGTGGATGTTGTGTCTGATAATGTATGTTCTGTACAAACCCAGAAGGCAGGCCCTGGGCGCTCCCGGAGCCCCTTGCGAGTCCCTTTCGGGTGCAGGCTTCCGGCGAGTTGCCTCTTCGAGTTGTCCGCCCGAGCCGTCTAGCTGATCGGCCTTGGCCTTGGCCTTCTCCCGTAGCGCAAGTCCAAGCTCCTGGCTTAGCGCGGTTGCTCCCGGGCGTCCCCGATTCGGCGCACCGTTCGACCCCAACCCTTCGCGGAACTAGGCTGGTGCGCTCCTGCCTACGGTCGCTTCGACATTCGTTGCGGCTCGGGGCAATTGGGAATCACCTCTGAACAGCCACCCAACTTGGCGCAATCCTCGAAACGCTGCTTTCTCGACGGCGACCGGCCCTGCGATTTGACCTGCAAGGCTGCGTTCGAAGTCGACGATCCGGTCGACAACGTCGACTGTTATTTCGTCTGGCTCAGCTACCACGCTGGCGAAGGCCTGTTTGAGCTCAAGCGCTTGCTGGAGGGGTTCCGAGGCGGCTCAGGGCCAGCGGCGGGCGGACCTTTTGGGGGCTTTGGGCCGGGACCGAAGCAGCCGCCGAAAGGACCCTCCGACAACTGACCGAGGGTGGATTCGGGCCGCCGGCCTGAACGCACTTTCTAGGAGGTCGCTTTTGGGTGGGGGCGTGAAGGCCGGGGCGGCATGGCGTACCAGCCGCGGTTGGGCCGACGGGGTTGATCGGTGTCGAGGCCAATCAGGATGGGCGCGGCTCGAGGGGCTCCAGAAGGCTGGGATGGCCAATCCACGGTGTGAATCGAAGCAGGTGGTACGCGCAGCCGGGTCGCTGCCGACCGCGGCAAGCCAAGGGCTTCGAGAAGCACGACGCGGACGACCCATCCGTGTGCCACCAGGGCGACCTCCCCGCCGGGGAATTCGGCGGCTAGGCGGTCGAGGACCGGCAGGACGCGCCCGGCCAGATCGTCCAGGTTTTCGCCACCGGGCGGACGATTGCGGTCCGGCTCTGCATACCAGCGCTCCAAAGCCCCCGGGGACCGCTCCTCGAGCTCTTCCGCCCGAAGCCCTGCCCAAGCGCCACGATCCAGCTCGCGCAGATCGACCTCAACGCGCGGCCTGGACGGCATGGCCAGGCCATCGGCGATGGATTCGGCGCCGAAGGCGGCTCGTTCGAGGCCCGAATGGACGATCAAATCCAAGAGCTCTGGCTCCGATCCGTGCGGCCCAATTCGAAGACGTTGCGCGGCGGCTTGGGCTTGATCGCGACCTTCGCTCGACAAAGGGACGTCCAGGCACCCATAGAGCCGGCCGCTCCAAGTCTTGTCCACGAGCCCATGTCGCACCAAGTGAATGCGCGTGCGAACCGCGCCGCTCACCTCGGGCTGTTTCTGCTTCGGCACTAGCGATCCCCCCGCTTGGGAGCCGCTCCAATCAACGGTCTCAGTCTTCGGGTCAGTTCGGTGCTCATGCTCTTACTATGAGTCCTGCATCGTCCCTGGATGCAAGGTCTCCTTTGCAAGGTTTTGGGGCCAGCGGGTTCCCCCCTTGGCCGTTGCGCCTATAGCAAAGGGGCCTAGGACAACCAGGGCTATCGCTACGGGGCTATAGCTAAATGGAATGGCGTTCCGCACGCTTCGCCCTTTTCACGAAGAGGCCAGACTGCGTAGAGTACGGAGGTGTCTCTTACCTGGGGCGCCGCGCTCCCACGTCCCCCCCGCCGGTCTCCCCATGAGCCCCTCGGACAC
>CAZUCE010000038.1:0-40235 GCA_964619265.1 uncultured Planctomycetaceae bacterium | reverse complement strand
CCGGCATGGGTGAAAACAGAGGGGGGCGGTGAACCCGTTCGGGGGCTTGAACGGGGGCGCGGAGATGGCCGCACCAGGGGGGAGAAGGCGGGGTTGGCAGGACCCTCGAAGGAAGTCTAGAAGAGGCTTCCGAGCCGGTTACGCAGGGCCGTGACCGACGAGCGAGTCGGAAACTATGGGTTTACCCGCAGTTCTCCGCCTTCAGGTGGCGTGAACCAGCCGCAACCGGGCCGAGACCGAATGAAAATATTTCGCTCTCCCCTCAAGATTCCCCCCTTTGAGCCTGCGGGGGAGCCCAAAGCCCCGCGTAGCCTCCGATTTAGGCAGCCGCTAAGGCTTCAAGAAGCGCTCGCTCGAGATCTCCTCGGGCGCCTCGACCGATTGCAGTCGCCATCGCAGGTAGGGCTCTCGATCGCGTCCGGTGAAGGTCACTTCGGTGGCCAGAGGGAATCCGTCCAACTCGATGAACTCAGAGAGGATCAGCGTGGCCTGGCGGAGATTCTCGTCGTCGAACAGGTCGTAGCGCTGGACCGTATTCTCGACGGGGTGGACGTACAGGAGCGTGCGCAGGGGCGCGTTGCCGTCGATCGGCGGCAGCTGACCTTCCACGGTCGAATAGGTCACCCCATCCCGGGTCCGGGCGCGGCTCGGCGTGGGAAGCAGGTGCCCACTGAACATCCCATAGACGATGTCCAGGTGGCGCATGATGGCAACGACTTGCTCGCTGGCGACCGTTTCAAGCTCGGCCAGGCTCTGCCGCTCCCCATCCATGAAGACGACGATGCCCTCGGGGCCCGCCAGCTTCACAAACAGCTTCTCCTCAAGCGTTTCCTCCAGCCGCGCGCGGCGCGTCAGCCCCAGATCCAGCTCGCAGTGAAGCGGCTCCAAGTCCTCCTCAACGAGCTCACCCTGGTCATTGCGGCTTAGATTGACCGGGATCAGGTCGAACTTGAGGGCCTGAAAGGCCTCGATACGCTCGAGACCCCCGTGCCTCTCGACTATTCGGTCGAGCAGCTCGTCGAATTCCGTCCGGACGATCGGCACCGGGGCCTGCTCCTGGAGGGCTCCGGGGCCTAGGGCCAGGGCGCTGGAAACGGCGAGACCACAGGCGAGAGCCAGGGCGGAAGGGGCGAGGAGGCTGGACACCTTCATGGTGGATGGGCGCGAGGTCATGGGGGATCGCGGGGGCGAATCTGGAGAGAGGTCCTTGGATACGGGTTGCCCCGGATCGGTGGAGGCTAGGGAGAGGGCTTCGTAGGAAGCCTACCGGACGGAGCAATCGGGACGGGATACCTGAGTGGGCGCCGGGAGGGCCGAGGCTCTGTACGGCTCGAAGGGCCAGCCAGGAGAAGAAGAGGCCTCCGAATCGGACCTACGGACGGGAGCTCGGCAAGATAGTCCGCTTGCAAGAAGGAGAGATCATTTTGGAGCTGGCCCACGAGGCCGGGTTCGAGCTGGCGGGGCTCACTCCCCTGGCCCCCCCACCCGATGCTGGCCGATTCCAGGCTTGGCTGGAAGACGGATGCCACGCGGATATGGCCTGGCTTGAGCGCCAGGCAGAGCACATTGTCGCGCCCCACTTCCAGTTGGAATCAGGCAGCTGGATGCTGGTGCTCGGCTTACCCCACGCCCGCCCGCAACGGGAACAGCCCGGCGGCGGCCGCATCGCTCGCTATGCCCTGGGTCGCGACTACCACAATGTCTTGGGCAGACGCTTGCGCAAACTCGCCCGCGAACTCAGCGACCGCAATTTGATTCGGCGCTCGCGCAAAGTGGTTGATGCCGGCCCCTTGCTCGAGCGCTCCCACGCCCGCGCCGCCGGAATCGGTTTTTCCTCCAAGGCTGGCAACCTCCTTCATCGGCGCTTCGGTCCTTGGCTCTTCCTCGGCGAATTGGCCTTCGAGAGCACCGCCAAGATCGCCGAACCCGACCCTGAAGCGCCGCGCGGCCCCGATGCGCTTGGCTCCTGCGGAACCTGTCGTGCGTGCCTCGACGCGTGCCCCACCCAAGCGATCACCGAACCGGGACGAGTCGACGCTCGCCTTTGCCTGAGCTACCAGACCATCGAGAATCGCGGGACCATCCCCCACGACCTGCGAGCCCCGCTGGACGACTGGGTCTTTGGCTGCGACGTGTGTAGCGAAGTCTGTCCGTTTGGATCGCGAGCCCCTGACGCGAGTGCAACCTTCGGAGAACATCCGGCGCTCGACGGTGCTCGGCTCGCCGACTGGTTTGAACTCGGCAGCCAGTCCGAATTTGAGCAGCGCTTCGAGGGCAGTCCGCTGCGGCGCCCCCGGCGATCCGGTCTGCTGCGCAATGCGGCCATGGTGCTAGGGAATCGCCCCAGCGACCCGGGGCGCCGGGCACTCGAAGGCGCCCTCGAAGACGCGGAGCCACAGGTTCGAGCAGCCGCGGTGTGGGGAATCCTCGTGGGTCATGGTGAGGAAACTCTCGCGCGCGGCGCCGCCGAGCGTGCGGCCGATCGTGAAACCGATGCAGGGGCGCTCGCCGACATGCGCGAGTCCCTGGACCGGCTGGGCTAGATTTCAGAGCAGCCGCGACGCAGTCCATGGCGGATTGCGGGCGTGCAGCTGGCGGCGGGGCTTTGGACACGAGCAGTGAGCTGCCCCGAATCGTCCGGGATTCCAGACGCTCGGGTCCGGGGATTCGGACAGCCGCGCCGAATCGTCCGAACTTCCGGCCAGAAAGATGTTCGCGCCGGGTCGCGGCCCTGCGCCACATAGCAGCCTAAGCCTCTGCTAGGCAGGTCGTTATGAACCCATGGCTCGATTCGCTGCGCACTTGGCGCGCCGCGTGCTCCAAGTGCTTTTGAACGCCGACAACGACCGCAGCCGACTGGAGACACAAGAACCATGCAAAACGACTTCTACAACGACCTCAAGTGGTGTGACTCCTGCTCTGACTACCGCCGCTACCTCATGAGCCTCGACCACTCCTACTGCGTCGATTGCGGCTGCAAGGTCCGCCTGTTCAGCCGCGGCGATTGGGAGAACTTCCACACGGCCATGAAGGAGCGTCGCCCCAAAGGTGGCCGCCCCCGCAAAGAGAAGACCGCTGCCCAGAAGGCCGCTACCCAGAAAGCTGCCGCCCGCAAGGCCGCCAAAGCAGCCAAGGGCACCAAGAAAGACGCCGAATCGGCCTAATCGTTCAGCGCGTCGCGCACCGGAGGCTCCAGGCACGGAGCCCTCCCGCCCCCAGGCACGGGGGTTTTGCGCCTCGCACCGGGATCTCTTCCGATCTCACCCAGCGGATCCTTCTACCTTCGGAACGCAACTTGCCGAGGGGCGACCGGTACCACGGTTCGCCCCTCGGTTTGTTTTGGCGAGAGCACTTGGAAACTTCGTCCGTGAAGAGCGCGAGAGGAGCGGGTCAGAAGTCGTTCACGGAGCCAAGCCGCAGGGCCCGCTCAGCGGCGCGAACTTGATTCGTGATGTCCCGTCGCTCGCCGTAAAACCGCTCGAGGGCCCGCCAAGCATCCACTCGATCCGGAAAGGTAGCCTCGATGTGCAAAGCCGCCCGCAGAGCCGCGTTCCCGGCCCCGACCTCCTGGAAGGAGTCCATGGCGTAGAGAAATACTTCGAGCGAGTCGATCTCGTCCGGAATCTCGTTGATCACCAGGTCGAACGAGCGCTTCACGCCTTCGGCATCGCCCAGGCGCATCTGGAGTTCGACCAGTTCGAGCGCGAGCGAATAGCGGTCGCGGGCGTAGAGCAAGCGACCCTCAAGGGTCCGTACCTTTTGGGTAAGCGCGTCGATCTCGCGCCAGCGTCTGCGAGTCTCCTCGGCCGCCTCTTCCTCACCGAGTTCGAACTGGATGCGCGACAACAGGTACCACGGCCGCGGCTCGTGGGGCGCTACCCCTTTCGCCCGTTGGATGCGGTCGAGAGCAGCCTCCAGCTCCTCCTCATCGAGATCGAGTTGAGCCAACTCGCATAGGGCCGAGACGTGATCGGGGTTGATTTCGAGGGCGAGCTCCAAGCCGGCGCGCGCCTGATCGAATCGGCCGAGGCGTAAATTGCCCAGGGCCTGTCCACGAATCGCCTCGGTGCTCTCCGGCAGCATCTCCAGCACGCGGTCGTAGTGGTCGATCGCATCCTGATAACGTCCCAGGCTGTGGTAGGCATGACCCAAGGCCTGGGTCCGCCAAACTTCGCCCGGAGCATGCTGAAGGAACCGCTCGAAGCACTGCGCCGTGTCGCCGTAGCGCCGCAGCCGGAAGTAGGTGGTTCCCAGGACGGTCAGCGCGGGCGGAAAGTCCGGAAACTCCTCCAGCTGGTGGGTGAGCAATTTCACCACGTCGGGATAGCGACCGGCTTGGTAGATGTTCTCGGCTGCGGCGAGGACTTCGAGCACCGAAGCGTCCGCGAACTTGGCGAAGTGCTCGGGCCCCTCGCCCTCGAGCAACCCCTCCCAGCGGCCAACCTCGGCCCGCGGTAGATCCGCGGGATCCCGTGCCAGAGGATCCGAGTTGGGAAGGGCCTTCGCCATGGCCGAAGAACCTGGCGCCGGATCCTCCACGGCAGAAACAGGCTCCTGAATGCTGTGGGCGGTCGCCGGCGCCAGCGCGAGAAGAAGCAGTCCGCCGGTCGTGTTCCACCGGGCCGTTGCACGGCGTCGTGTACCAGAGTTCATTGGTCTTCCTCGCGGTCTTCGGTGGTCGGATTCTCAGGCTCCACGAGGACGATTCGTTGATCGCTGGACACGGCGGTCGTCTCCGCCACGAGTCCGGAAGTCCACTCTACGCGGACACGGTCGATCTCCTCCACGTCGCCCAACCCGAAGTGCGCCACCGCCGGCTGTGCCGCCTGATAGCCGCCCGCTGTTCGGATTTCGCTGGTCCAGGTACGACCGCTCGCCTCGACCGTAATCCGCGCGCCGATTCCGTCGCGGTTGGAGGTCGTTCCGACGGCCCGAACTTCAAGCCAATGGCCGCCGGCTGTCCGGTTGCGGAGGATCTGAACCGGGGACCCTTGGCGCAAGGCCACGATGTCCTGACGCCCATCGCCGTCCAGGTCCGCGATGGCCGCAGCCCGCCCGACCAGCGGACCGGCGTCGTGCAAGGGGAGCACCTCGAACCGCTCCTCCACGCGCCTGTAGAAGTCGTCCGCTTGGGCGTAGCTCGTATCGGTTCCCGATTGACTCGCCTGGGGGTACACGTGACCGTTCAGCGCGAACCCGTCCAGGTCTCCGTCGAGTTCCACGTCGAGAAACCCGGTGCCCCAACCAAGCTTGTGGAGGCTCTCGCCACCGATACCCTGCACAAACGCCTTGTCCTTGTAGGAAATGCGATCGTTGCGCTTGCTGCGACGTGGCGTGTACAGCGCATTGCTCTCGCCCGAGAAGTTCGTTACGAGGATTTCGGGGAGCCCGTCTCCGTTCGTATCACCAACGCCGATGCCCATGCCAGCTTGCTCTTTGCCATTGCTGTCAAGGCCGGCATTGACCTGCATACCCTTCTCCAAGAAGGTCCCATCCCCCTGATTTTCCCACAGGAAGTTGGGCGTCGAGTCGTTGGTGACGTAAAGGTCGGTGTCACCGTCCGAGTCGTAATCGATCGTCGTAAGCCCGAGCCCGAAACCCGACTCCGTGGGCAGCAGTTTGGCCTGAAAGCGTGCGTCCGTGAAAGTTCCGTCGCCGCCCCCGCGGAACAGCGAATCGCGCTGGGGGATCAGGCCTTCGGGTCCGCACATCACCGCGTAACCTTTCCACTGGCAGGCCCCCGTCTCCCGCGAAGAGATCTGCTCGGTGTCGAATTTGAGGTAGTTGGCGATGGCTAGATCGAGGGCGCCGTCCTCGTCGTAGTCGCAAAAGGCGCCACTGGTCGACCAAAGCTTGCCGGTCAGACCCGCCGCTTCGGTCACCTCACGGAAGCCTTGACCGTCCTCGTTCAAAAACACCCGGTCGGGTCCCCACTCGAGCACGACCAGGTCCAGATCGCCGTCGTTGTCAACGTCACCGGTGGCCGCGCCGGTGCCCCACCGGCCACCGGCCATGGCGAACGACTCGCCGGCTTCGCGGAAGTTCGCCGCCCCGTCGTTCAGGAGCAGACGCGGCGGAAATCCGGGCTGTTCGGCCTCGAACCGCTCCAGGGTGGAACCGTCGACGATCACCAAATCGTTCGAACCCTCCCCATCGAAGTCCCCGATGGCAACTCCGCAACCGTTGACCTCCAGAATCCAGTTCTTCTCGAGCGAGCCGCAGGTCGTCTCGACCAGCTCGGTGTTCCCGTCTTGGCCCAGGAACTCGAGCGGGACGGCAACGAACGGCGGAGCGTCGTCGATGCCTCCCGGGGCCAGATTGGCCAACAGCAATGGGGCGAACTGCGGAAAGAGAATCATCGGCGTAGAGGGCTCGGTCGGTCGCGGAATGCCGGGGGCGAAATGGACGCTCCCCCCGCACGGCAAGAGCCATACGGGGGGAGCGTCAGGTTACGCGGCGAGCCTCCCGAGGTTGGCTCGCTCTTTAGCGGGTGCCGTTAGGGGCACACCACCAGCGCGACGCCGTTCGAGAACGCGATGCCGCCGGCTTGCGCACCGTCGATTCCGAAGGACTGGAAGTCCAGTTCGAGGCCCACCAGGTTCGGGTTGCTCGGCAGCGGCAAAGTCAGCGTCGAGAGGCCGCCCACAGTCGGATTGAAGAACAGCGGCGTGACGGTCAGCGGGTTGACCAGGATGACGCCGTCACCGAACGGCAGGTTGCCGCGACCCACCGCGAGCGCGGTGAACACGCCCGTTGCCGGCGCGGAACTGGTGACCAGGTCAACGGAGGTGCCGGGCTGACCGCTGCCCGTACCGGTCAGGCTGAGCACGTTGGCCGGCGCAGCGGCCAGGCCGTACTCGCTGAAGCCGCAGGAATCGATGCCCACCGTCCGAGTCGGCGTCACCGTCACATTGCCGTTGTCGTCTTCGAAACGCAGTGAGTAAATCAATGCCGAGCCTTGGCCCGCCGCGGTGTCGGTCATCTCGAAGCGATACATGTTGCCGCCGAGCGGTAGAGCGTCGACGGTCACTTCGGCGCCAAGCGCTGTGGTGGTATTGACGCGGTAGGTCACCGAGCCATTCACCCAGTTCTTGCCGTCGTCAAGGACCTGATCGAAGATCGTCGCGCGAACGACCCACGGGCCGCTGGCGCCCGGGGAGACCAGATCCTCTTCGCGCTGAACGAGCGGCGCGATCGTGTCGGGAGCGCCCGTGTTGCGGTACACCTTGTTCGACCACTGGGCAGGGTTCGATTCGCCCTGAGCGGTGATGACGTCGTAGGCGCCGTCGCCGTCGTAATCGACAACCGTCGCATCCAGAGTCGAATCGTTGAGCACCGAGAACGCGGAGTTGTCGTTCGAGAAGATGCCGGTGCCGTTGTTGTTCAGCATCTTCTCACGGTTGTTCGACAGCGAGCCGATCAGGGCGTCGAGGTCTCCGTCCATGTCGTAGTCGATCATGCACACCTCGTTGTCGTCGTCGCCACCCAGGGTCGGGCCCTTGGTAAAGCTCAGCGAGCCACTCTCCGCCACGTTGTTCCGAACGCCGCCTTCGGAGAAGCCGCTCGAGCTAATAAAGAACATGTCGAGGTCCGCGTCCCCGTCTAGATCCCCAACCTCAGCCTCGTAGACCTGATCGGAGGTCGGCGGAATGATGTTCGACACGTCGGTGAAGTTGCCCGCACCGTCGTTCAGCATGAGGTAGTGGTTCCCGCCGGCATTCGATTGACGGTTCGGACCGAAGAAGTCCATGTCCCAGTCGTTGTCGATGTCGACAAACTGAACATCCATGTGGGCGCGCTTAATGGAAGCGTTCAGCGCGGCCGCGTTCTCGGTGAAGTTGCCGGTACCGTCGTTGAAGAACAGGTGCGGGCGATCACCAGCACCACCCAGGAAGCTATTGCCGGAGTCGCAGAGGATCAGGTCCAGGTCGCCGTCGTTGTCCAGGTCGGTCCACCCTGCCGAAGCGGACGAGTAAGGCCCGCCCAGTCCACGCGCTCCGCCTTCCTCGTCAAAGAAACCGGGCTGCGTCGCTCCCCGGTTGATGTACAGGAACGGCGGGTCGGAGTTGAAGCCGTTTGAGTACAACGCATCCAACCAACCGTCCGCATCGATATCAGCACTCGCAACTCCGCGGGCGTGGGACACGTGCACACCAAGCCGCTCCACGCTCTCGTTGGAGAACTGGCCGGCTGAGATCTCAAGCTCGTTGATGACCAGGGTGTTTTGGCGCTGGGTCCCGGGGCTGGAGAAGCCCTCGCCGTCCGCGAAGAACAGGTCGTAATCGCCATCGTTGTCGATGTCGCCAGCTTCGACGCCTTCCGTCCAGCGGTTGGGCCCGGGGATCGCGCCGGTCTGTTGCACGAACTGCTGGGCCAAGAGCGAGGGAGACATCAACGCACCGAAGAGCACGGCGGCGGCGGGAGTGCTGATCCGGAGCGGACCGCGGTTGTGGAAAGTCATGTGGATGGCGTGACGAAGCGAATGGGAGAGTGAGAAGCTGCCGATCCCCCAACGGGGCAGACCGGGAGCGGGTGGGGACGGACCGTCTCCAAGGCTATCCCGACTCCGGGTAGCCAGCCGAGGATCCATCAAAGGGCCGGATCTGACAGCCTAAACGAGGTTTTTTAGGGCAACAACGTAGATTGGCAGCCAGATCGAGCCCAAGCCGGGCTCCGTGCCACGACTTGAACACACCCTCCCCACCCAAGCTCGGGGGCCCCTGGAGCGCACGCCGGGACCTCCCTAGCCCGCTTCCTTCCGCCCCCTGCGCGCCTGGCTCGCTCAGCGGGGCAGAGCCAGCAGAGCCCGGATCCGGGGGAATCCCTCCGAGACGTTTTGTCTCACCAGCGAACAGCCCCCCATGCCTCCGGATGATCGCGGGCTCGCCCGCCGGGACCGCCTAAGGTCCAGCCGCCTGATGGGGCTCTTCGAGCCCGCTCGAGCCGGAAACGAGAGCGCAGCCCTCCAGCGCCTCGCCCAGGCCCTTCCGTACCTCGGCGTTGTTCAGGTGCGCATCAAACGTGAAGGCCAAACCTCAGGCCCCTCCGACGCAGCTCCGCTCATGGCCTGGACCCAGCGCGTCCTGGAGCAGGTCAGGCGGCTGCCCCAAGAATCGAGACCGCTGGTCCTGGTCAACGATCGTCCGGATGTGGCCCGGGCTCTCCCGGACGTCGATGGGGTCCACCTGGGCCAAGACGATGCTCCCCCCGAGGCGATTCGCGAGTTCCTCGGACCGGATCAACTGATCGGTCTTTCGACCCACGACCTCCGTCAAGTCGCACAGGCCCAAACCCGGCCGGTCGACTATCTCGGTTTCGGGCCCGTGTTCCCCAGCCTCACCAAGGGCTACACGCAGGGTCTAGGCGCCGAGCGCGCCCTGTGCGCCGCGCGCGCCAGCTCGCTGCCTGTGTTTCCGATCGGGGGGATCGACCACACCGCTGCTATCGAGCTGATCGAACTAGGCCGGGCTGCTGTCTCTTCGGTTGTTTTCGAATCGGAAGACCCCGGTGGTTCAGCCCGCGAACTCGGCGAGCTGCTGGCCAGCGAACCGTTGCCGTAGGGATGGCTACCGGAGACCAAACCGCCCCTACAACAGCAACATCCCGTCTCCGTAGCTCGCGAATCGATAGCCCATCTTCAGAGCCTCGCGGTACAGCTCGCGCACGCGCTCGGTGCCCGCGAACGCACTCACCAACATCAGCAGGGTCGAGCGCGGTAGGTGAAAATTGGTCAACAACGCGTCCACCACCTGAAAGTCCGCACCGGGCAGCAGGAACAAATCCGTTTCGCCAGAACCAGCCGCGATTCGGCGTCCCGGTTGCGCACAGGTTTCAAGAGTTCGGAGCGACGTCGTCCCCACCGCAAGCAGCCGGCCACCGCGCTCGCGGAGCCCACCGACCTCAGCGGACGCGCGACTCCCAACCGAATAACGCTCGGTATGCATCTGATGCAGGCGAGGGTCCGCGTGGTCCACCGGACGAAAGGTCCCGGCGCCGACATGCAACGTGACCGTGGTGAACCGGACACCGCGTGCCTCCAGCCCCGCTAGCAGCTGTTTCGAAAGGTGTAGACCGGCGGTTGGTGCCGCCACCGCCCCCATCGAGTCCGCGAAAACCGTCTGGTAGCGCTCACGGTCCAAATCACTGGGCCCTTGCTTGCGTTCTACGTAGGGCGGCAGAGGGAGCTGCCCATGAATCTCCAGAAACGACTCGTCCAAGGGGGTTGGCTCGCCGCGAACGATCCAATTGGGTCCGGGAGTCCCGTCCTCATCGCAGGGCCGTTCCTCACAGACGATCCCATTCTCACTGCCGCGGACCCGCAGCACCATGCCCGCGCGAAGCCGGGCCGCCGGCTTGGCCATCACGCGCCAACGTGCCCCAGCCCCCTCGAGCGGCTCGAGAAACAACAACTCGGTTCGCCCGCCGCCGGGCCGCGAAGCCTCGAGGCGCGCTCGCCTCACCCGAGTATCGTTGGCCACAACGAGATCGCCTGGGTTCAACCACTGGGGCAGGTCCGACATGACGGCGTGAGTCGTCTTGCCGCTCGAACGCTCGTGAACCAGCAGTCGCGCGGATTCTCGGCGATCGAGCGGCACCTGAGCGATCGCCGAAGCCGGGAGCTCGTAGTCGAAGTCGGAAAGCTGCACAGGCTGGGGGAGGCTCATCCGCGAAGCACTCCCAATGAGGAGGTGAGCGCGCGGGCGCGAAGTCTAGCAGCGCTCTTGGGCCCGCCACTGGGTCTGTCCGGCGGCCGCGTCCAGCCGGCCAAACCGTCGCCAGACCCCAAAGACCCTCAAGCTCTCGCCGAACTCAAGCTCCACCAGGCGGCTCGAATTCTGGCCCGAGGCGTTCCAACTGCTTGCCCAAGGTGGCGGGATCCCAGCCCAGGTAGCGGGCCGCTCTCCGCTTGTTCGGGCGTCCGTTTCGGCACACCGTCGTCGCGAGGGCCTCGGCGACCACCTCGAGGTCCGGTCGTCGCGAGGAAATCCGCGGAACCGGATCGAGTCCGGCTTCCAGCAAGTGTCGTTGTGCGGAGCTGGCGGTCAGGCTCCCGTCCTGCGCCACAACCCACCGGCGAAGCACCCGGCCAAGCTGGCGAATCCCTCCTTCCCAGGGCTGACGCCACAGGACAGCCAGGCCTTCGTCCGTGACACGGGAAGCCGCGATCCCGGTCGCCTGAGCCGCGCGCTGGGTCAGCAGCCGAACCAGATTCGGCACGTGGCGGCGACGGCTCGAAAGAGCCGGAAGTCGAATCGGCAGGGCCCCCGATTGTTGAACCCACCGGGGCAGAGCCCCAACCAGCACCACCAACGAACCGTGCGCGGCCTGATCGAGCCAACGTTGGGGATCGATAGCTGTTGATTCCAGTCGGCTGCTTCGCAGGTCCACCCACTCGAGGTCCCTTGGGGTTGTGTCCGCACCCCCCACCCTTTCTCTACGCGGCCCGCGGGGCCGTCCTCCCGCCGCACCAGCCTCCCGGGCGAGCTCTTGAAGCCATCTGGCCAGCAGCTTCTTCCCCATCCCGGGTGGGCCCTCCATCGCGATGGGTCGCGCAGCCTCCGCTGCCTGGCGCAGTCGAATCAGAGGCTCAGGCCACAACGCTCGATCGCAGAGGTCGACCCCAAGCTCCAAGCGAATAGTCCGGCGAAACCCAGCGCGCGCAAGCATCTCGCCGGCCCCTTCGAGCCGCGCTTGCCAGTTCTGGACTCGCTCGGGAGTCAAGTCGCCCGAACGCGCGGACTCGATCACGAGGTAATGCTCGGCCACCCATCGCCCGCCCAGCCCAGACTCCACGAGCGGGAAGACAACGCCGCAGGCCGCATCCGCCGAAACGGCAAGCTCCGCGGAGCGATCCTCGAAGCGAACCGGTTCGCCCAGTTCCCGCGCCCCGACCAAGGCCCGCCGGCGACCGGGACGCTGGCGCCACAGCCCGAGCTCCTCTCCGAATTCAAGCCACGGCTCGTCGTGTTCCCGGTCGAAGAACCAAACCCGCCTGCGCCCCAACTTGGCAGCTAGCTGCCTCCAGATAACTCGCGCGGCGACTCTCCAAGGGTCGTCTTCCAGCTCGAACGCCGCGGTGAGATCCTCTTCAGAGGGCTCCAGCGCCTGAGTTGAGGATCGAAGAACTGCGCTGCGCCGGACGGATTGGCGACCGTTCGAAAGCGGGTCGAGCCACAGGCTTCCCGAGGGCCAGTCTCTTTCAGAGGACCAGCCCAGCCGAGCCGTTTCAGCGACTCTCCCGAACCGAATTGACTTCCGAGCCCTCAGCAACGATCCGGTTTGAACCGCCTCGACCAGCGCGGCCAACTCCCCCGCGCAGGGAAGCAGGTGGTGTTCGAACTCCAACCGGATGAGGGCTCGGACCTCCCCTAAACGATCAACCACCGGCGCGACCACCAGGGCCCGCAGAGGTGCGAGCCAGGATCGACCCGCAAGCGAAGCCGCGGTCCCCGGCCCCCCACGGTCACTGCCCAAGTGAAGTCGAACGGTTCGTCGCTCGAGCCAACAAATCCGTTCGGGCGACCCTGCATCGCGCAAGGCGTCACGCATCTGTCTGCGCCAATCGTCGAGCGCCCGGCAAGCCCCCGCATCCCGCGCTCCGGGCGCGATCTGTTCGTGCAGGCACGCGAGCTCTCCGCCTGGCTCCACACAAAAGACAGCCAGCACAGCTGCTCCCAAACTGCGGCGCGAGACAGGTCCTCCGACAAGCGCTCTGCCGCAAGAAGGCTCTGAGTTCGGTTCCGCCGACCATCCACCCCGGCGCAAGCACTGCTCCACGCGAACATCGTCTTGGGCCAGCTCGAGCCAGGCGCGCCCCAGGTCCGCGCCCAGCCGCCGGCCTGCGAACAGCTGTTCGCGGGCTAGCTCGAATTCTCCGCGGGCCAACTGGACCAACCCCGACATCCAGGCGCCAGAAGCCGAACCCGCGATCCAAACACGATGCCGATCCAGCAGCTCAGAGGCCACGCCGGCGGACCGTCGTTCGAGCAACAACCCCACCTCATCGAGCAAGACGTCGCGGCGGAGCTCCAAGGGCAACCCGGCTCGGACCGGCGCAGGAAACCTCTGCCGAAGCAGGGCCAAGGCTCGCTCGGGTCCCCGGCGTGCATGCACCCGCCGGAGACGCCACAGGTCGCAACGCCCCGCAGAATCGACCTGGTGCTTGAGGTCCTCGATCGCCATCCGCTCGCGAAGCGTAGGCGCACGGTGCGGGCTGGCCGGCTGCCCTCCTCCGCCTGCGGTCGTCCCGGAAGGGCCGCCGGAGAGTTCCCTGCGAGCCCACGTGGTGGCCGCCCCCGGTCCGAGCCTAGACCCAAGCAAGTACCCCAGCTCGCGCTCCAGCTCGGACAAGCGCTCGGCCACGGCAAGTTCGTGCATCAAGCTCTGACCTGAGTCGTGGGGACCCGCACTCGGGCTCACTTGGGAGTTCGGCCGATCCACCAAGACACCGCCACCGGGCGTGGAAGCGTTGCGGAGTTCTCGAATCCAACTGGCTAGCCGCCGTCTTCGCTCCGCCTCGGCAGGCCCGGGTAGGAACAATTCGAGCCATGACTCGTCGGTCGCAGATCGGTTGCCCGAAGTGGTCATCGCCGGCCTCCTACAGGCTGCGACAGCCCCCTGAAGACAGATGGCTCTCCCCAGGCGCGAATCAAACCGCCCACCGGCTTCGGCTCCCGCACGATCCTCCCGAGCAAGCGCGGGTCGGCGTGCCAGGGCAGCCGCTCGACTCGTTCCGACTCCCAGCGGAGCAGCGCTCGGTTCTGACGGCGACCGGCCTCTCGTGGATCGAGGCGCAAGCGCTCCAGGCTCTTTTCAAGCAACTCCGAATCGCTCAATTGAAGGGCCAGCCCAACTCCATCGAATCCCCGCCCAACGGCAGTCGGTTCCAGGCGATTCGCCTCTTCCAGTAGCTCGCGCGCCGTGCGGGGAGCTCCACACAACGCCTCTAGGCGCCCTAGATCGGTGAGAAGCTCGGCGCACTCAGCTGGACCCGAGCCATCGTCCAGGCTCAGGTCCAAGCCCCGGCGCAGCACTTCCCGCGCGTGACCGGGGTTGTTGTCCGCCATCAAGAACGCGGCCCAGCGCCGCAGGTCCTCCACACCGGGAGAAACCGTCACGGCGTGCCGCGCGAGTCGGATCGCCAAGGCCCAGTCCGCTGGATCCCGGTCGCCAACGCGGTCCAGGCATTCAACCACTGCATCGTTCACGCATCTGCGGTTCAGGGCCGCGGACTCTCCGGAAGCTGCAGTTAGCCCGGAAGCCGATATTCGATAAGCCGTCTCCCAAGCGATGGAGTCGACCGGGAGCGATTCGAACCAGTCCCGCAAGGGCGAATTTCCCCAGGCCAAAACTCGCTCCCCCAGCGTGCCCTCACTCCACGCGAGTTCTAGACCGGGGTCGAGAATCAGCGAGCGCATACCGCGAACCACACCGTTCTCCACGCCCGCAGCTCGGAAGGCCGCTTCCCACAACAGTCGCGCGGTTTCCCGCAGGTACACCCGTCGCAACTCGGCTCGAGCTTTTTTCGAGGGAGTCTGGGCGCGCCTCGTCGAGGCTGTTCCAGCCCCTTCGAGACGCCGTGAAGAAAAATGCGGTTGGTGAATCCAGGAAGGGCGACTCATGAGGAGCGGGGCGACGGAAGTCAAACGGAAGGCGTGGGAGAAAAGTGGCTCGGTGGCGCGAGGTGATCGAGCACGGCCCGGACGTGGCGGCCCAAGGTCGACAGATCCACGCTCAACTCAGTAGCCACTCGATCCGGATTTGCCCCCTCCACGAACACGCGAAAAAACGCGTCGCGAGCCTCGAAGGGCAACTGCGCGAATCCTGGGCACCGTCCGTGCGGAGCAGGCAAATGCCGCGTATTCGGATCTTCGAGCCAGGCGCGCAGTCCAGCTTCGCACCAGCCTCGCACCTCGCCCGCGCTAGGTCGCTGGCCTCGTCCACGCGAGGCGCGCAAAGCAACTTCGGCCCGAACGCGCGGTAGGGCCTGCTCGAATCCAATCCACCAACGACGCCGAGCCGCCAAATGCCCGGCCACGGCCGCGATCCCAAGTGGGTCGCCCCGCTCGAGGTAAGCCAGGATTGCGCGGGGCCCCCGCTGCCAGAGGTCTTGGTTCGAGCCGGTGCTCTTCGAACAGACCTGCTGCCGGGTGGGCTTGTCCGGGACGCTCTTTCTGGGAGACCTGGGAGATCCACTTCCGGCGTCGCTCCGGGAGGCGGGAACAGGCTGCGTGCTACGAAACGGACCACGCGAACCTGTAGACGGCAAGGGAGAGTTCATCGGAAAGGAACTGAAGTCGGTGCGTGCAGCCGATCCAGGCAGCGGTTCATCGGGGCTGTGACTCATCGGGGCTGTGACTCATCGGGGCTGTGCAAGAGGTGCCGGCAGGCCTCCGTCGAGCTTAGGGACGCACCGGATCGCCCCCGGTTACACCCCCCCACCGATTCCGGCAGAATCCGGGCCCGGGCCCTGCTAGCGGGGTCGGTGCGCGTGCGAGGGCGGTTCTCCCCACCTCAGGAGCTCCTGGAATCCGCCTCTCAGATTCCCCACATCCGGCGACGCTGGCAGCCAAGTCGGGCCCGCCCGCCCTCTCGTTCCGGCCGGCGAACACGTCAGACGCCGCGCTCTCCCCCGGGGCCAAACCGTCCGGGACCCAGCTTCGAACTCTCTCGGGTCCAGCTAGAAACGGCGCCGCACCAGCGCTGATCCGCTCCCCTGAGGAGTAGCCTCTCCTCACCCCGGGTCCGACCCAACTTTCACGCCCGGGATCTCGTTCCCCGCGGCCGCTACCCCCCCGCTCCCTTGACCGGATTTCTCGACGGCAAGACCGGCGTCATTCTCGGCGTCGCCAACAAGCGTTCCATTGCCTGGTCCTGTGCACGCTCCCTGGCCAATCAGGGCATGCGCCTCGCTTTCACCTACGTCGGAGACCGCCTCGAGAAGAGCGTCCGCGCGCTCGCCGAGGAAATCCCCGGCTCGCTGGTCGTCCCCTGTGACGTGACCAAGCCGGAGGAAGTCGATTCGGCCTTCGAGACCATTGGCCAGGAGTTTGGCGGCCTGGACGCGGTCTTGCATGCGGTCGCGTTCGCCAAGCGCGACGAACTCGAAGGCAACTTCTTCAACACCACCAAGGACGGCTATCAGATCGCCCACGAGGTCTCGGCCTACTCGCTCACCGCTGTCGCGCGGCGCGCGCTGCCGCTGATGGAAGGCCGGGACGGATCGATTGTCACGCTGACCTACCTAGGTTCGGAACGCGTCATCGAAAACTACAACGTGATGGGCATCGCGAAAGCGGCCCTGGAAGCCTCGGTCCGCTACCTCGCCCACGACCTCGGCCCGAAGGGCCTGCGCGTCAACGCGATCTCCGCCGGCCCGATCCGCACCCTGTCCGCTTCGGGGATCACTGGATTCAACACGATCCTCGATCGCATCGAAGAGCGCGCGCCCCTGCGACGCAACATCACCGCCGACGAAGTGGGCGACACGTGCACCTTCCTGATGAGCGATTTTTCGCGCGGCATCACCGGCTCCACGCTGTATGTCGACGCGGGCTACCACATCATGGGAATCTGAGAAGCCTCCGCGAACTTCGTTCCACCTCTGGCGACGCCCCAGGGAGTCACATCCCGCTCGACATGAGACCGCACTACCTCGAAATCGTCACGCCGGAAGTCGAGGCGACCTGCCTAGCCTTGGGCGAATCCCAAGGTGTGACGTTCAGCGAGCCCCTAGAAGAACTGGGGGGAGCGCGGACGGCCGATCTGGAAGGCGGCGGCCAAATCGGCGTGCGCGCTCCGCTACACGATGACGAAGAGCCTGTCGTGCGGCCGTACTTCCGCGTCGACGACATCGAAAAAGCCGTGGAGGTTGCCGAGAGAGCCGGAGCCAAGATCGCTCTGCCACCCTCGGAAGTCCCCGGGCGTGGCCGCATCGCGATCTATTTCCTAGGCGGCAACCAGCACGGCCTCTGGCAGGTCTAGTCGCCGACTGGAATCACGCGCTCGCCGGCGCGCTCGCGGCCGAGGCCTCGAACAACTTGCGCACCTTGCGAAAGAAGCTGGCCGCCAAGACCAAAGCGAGCAGAACGGCGGCGCTCCGGTGAACGGCCCCGGGGAACAGATGGGCGTGGGCTCCGTCGAATCCCCGGGGGGTCAGCACAAGGCCGCGGTACACAAGATCAAGCGCGACGCCGAGCACGAGCGTGACGATCGACAGAGCGACCAGGTGCACAACGAGCGAACGTGCGCCCAGCAACCTGCGCAGCACCAGCAGCGATCCGAGGTTGGTCGCGGGACTCGCGAGCAGGAAGACGAGCGCCGCGCCGGGCGACAAGCCCTTGGCGATGAGGGTCGCCGCAACCGGGGTCGATGCCGATGCGCAAACGTAAATCGGCAGCCCGACGGCCAGCATCAGAAGGTAGGCGAGCGGCCCTTGGAACAACGGCGATGCGAAGAAGTCAGCCGGGATCGCTACCGCGAGCAGCCCAGATGCCAGAACGCCTAGCACCAACGGCCAAGCCAAGTCGTCGACCAAATCGCCGTAGCCGTAACGCGCCGCGGCGAGCAGCGAAGGACGTCCCTCCTGAGCGTTACCGTGGGAACCGCCCCCCTCGTTCCCACCGAGCTCCGCATGGCAAGCCGGCGCAGGCGTTTTCTTGCAGCAGCCCGCATCAACCGGTTCGGGGACTGGCTCGTTCGGGGCGACTCGCGACACAACACTACCGGTGATCAGCGCGGATCCGATGGCAGCCATTGGCCGAGCGACCGTCATGACCGGATCCATGACGGCGTAGGTCGCTGCGATCGAGTCCACGCCGGTTTCCGGCGTTGCGATCAAAAACGCCGAGGTTGCCCCTCGGCTGGCTCCGCCGTTGCGCAGCGCGGCTGCGACCGGAATCACCGAGCAGGAACATAGGGGGAGCGGCGCACCGCCAAAGGAAGCAAGCGCCACCGAGCGGAAATCATCCCGGCCGAGCCACTTCTGGAGTTTCTCTGCTCGCAAGAACTGACCGATCAAACCCGCGACGGCGAAACCGACCAGCAGGAACGGAGCCAGCTCCAGGAACACGCCTAGAGTCTGAGTGCCGAACTCGCCTGCGAAGTTGGGCAAGTTCTCGATCCAGCCCGGCAAGTAGACAGCCAGCAAGGCACCAATTCCGATCCGCGCGGCTTGACCGACCCGGCTGGGCGCATCGTGGAACGACTCGGGCAGCAACTCAAACAGGGTGACGAACAGGAACGTTCCCAAAGAAAACGCCGCCGCGAGTCCGGCTGCCGCTCCGAGACGGTCGACGACCAGCGATCCCCCGAGGAAACCGGCAGGCGTGATCAGCGAGAAGGCGGCCAAGCTCGCGAAAGCGTGCTTGGGGGCCAACTCGGCAAGCCGCATCAGGGTGCCGAGCGAGAACGTCTCGATCCCCTTGTGGACCAGCAGCGCAATCAGCAGCCCCGAGGTCGCGGCGGGAGCCAGCTCCCCCGGTGAAGCGATCAACCCGGACAAGCCAACCCCGGCGAGCAGCGCGTGGATGCCGAGTCCGAAATAGCTGGCGCGCAGGACGAAGCGGTGCTTGGCCCGGTGGCCGGCGTGCAGGGCTTGATGCCCGCCGCTCAGGCTTTTGTGGAGCAGCCCTGCGAGCAGGATTCCGAGCACCAAGGCGACCAGCAGGGGAGTCGCGTTCGAACTTTCCCCAAGTGCTTCCAGCCCGACCGACTCGTCCGCCCCCTCCGCATGGCCCGGATCCGTGTGGCCTGTCGTCCCGTGGTCATGGCCCCCGTGATCGTGACCTCCATGGTCGTGACCCTCGTGGTCGTGACCTTCGTGGCCGTGACCCAAGGACTCGGTCACAACATGATCCTGACCGGCGTGCGCATCCAGGGGGGGGGCCGCCAGGGGAGCATGTCCGTGGCCGGCGTGCCCATGACCTGCGTGACCGTGGACGCCCGGTGCAAACAAGTCGAGCGCCACATGGGCGAGGGTCCCAACAAAGACGCCCGTGGACAAAGCGACCAAACCGTGTAGCGCCTTCGGCGACCAACGCTGGAGCAGCGGCGGCGCTCCGCCGACCAATGCCACCACAAAGAGCAGCAGGGCAATTCCGAAGGGCTCGGTGAACATGAATTCGTCAAGACTCGCGAGAAACGGAGGACTTCATCGCCCTCCCGAAGGCCAGAGAATCTAGCCGACCGGCCCAGCTCCGCTCCGGCGTTCCTGTCCCATCTTCACCGGTGTGCGGCTGCGGGTCTCGCGGGACCGAGGAGATCCCTGGATGCGGATTCACTCCTACACCAGCCGAGAGCCTCTCCGAGCATCTGTGCGACCGGGACTCGGTGGATCGAAGAAGTCGCCCCGAGCCTCGGGGCCCGGGGTGAATTCTCCTAGGTCAAGGACCCCGGCGGAGTCACCGCGACCGCTCTTTGAGCCCTCCATCGCTGGGTGGCTTGCGTGCCCGGCGCAATCGGACGGCTGTTTGACCGCGGCCGCGCGGACGATCGCCTTCGAGCCTTTGGCCAAGTCCTGAACTTCCACGCGGCTCCCCATCAGGCTGCGCCTTCCCCGAATCCACGCCGCTGCGCGCCTCCCTGCAACTCCCCTGAAAAGACCTGGTGCCGTGCCCAAGCTCCGGCTCTAGCCGCGCAGCGCCGGTTCCGAAGGAGGAAACCGGCGCCGCGCTCCAAGTGCTAGAGCAGCCAGCCCAAGTTCACGCTAAACACATTGTCCACGCGCTCGTTGCCCGGAACAGGCGTGTTGTCGTAGAGCAACAACCAAGCGAGCGCGATGGAGAGGTTCTCGCTAAACGCCCACGAGAGGCTCGTGTTCGCCTTGCCGTAGAAATCGTCGGAGTCTTCTAGACTCGGGAACACCTCGGCGTCGTGGTGCAGTGCGATATCCGCCGCGACCTGCCAGTCGAGAACGTGGGCGATTCGGCCGGCGACGTATTCGTTGTCCGGATCGACAAGCGGGTTGTTGCCGCGGCCCTGAAGGTCCTCGTCCACGTAGCTAAAGCCAACCTCGCCGGCGTAGCGAAGGTCCTCTTCATCGACGAAGACATGACCGATACCGATGCCGAGGATCACCCGTGCGTCGACGTTACCGATCGAGTCGTGCAGGACACTGCCATTCCCGTAGGCGTAGGTGCGCTCGCTGAGGTAGCGGTCGTACTGGGCGCCCAAGCCCGAGATCTTGCGAGTATCGCGGGTCTCTGTGACGCCGGGGGAGACTTCAAACTGCCCCTCGGCGAAGTGGTAGAAGCCATTCAAGGTCCAGCGATCCTTCACGGAGTCACCGTCCAGGTTCTCTTTGACGGCGAGGAACGTCAGGTCGGCGTTGAGGCTCTCGCTGTTTCCTTCCGCCAGGGAGGCTCCGAGCAGGACGTTTCCAGACCAATCCTCAAAAAAGCCCTGGGGGGCTTCGGATTCGTCGTGGGGCATGGCCGCCAGGACGGGTGCAGGCAGCGGCGCGCCGTAGGGCGCCGGGGCGAGCAAGAGTTGCTCCGGGGCGTTAGCGACCGGAGTCGTGGTCAGGGCGGCGAAGGCCAAGGAAGAGAAAATTGCCATGGGGGGCTCGGGTCTCGAGGTCAGGCGGCGAGCCCCGAGCGGGGTTCGCCAGAGTGCGAGGAATCCAAGGAGGGCGCCTGGGCACCTTCGGAGGGCTTCCGGGACGAGGGGAACGGCGCGCGGGGCGCGCCGGACCCTCCGAGCCTAGGAACCCGGGTTTCCCAGACGTGCACACCAGATCGGCTCACGCTCCGCGGAGTCGCTTCGTAGGGACTGGCCGAGTGGGTTCGAGCGGCTTGTCACGCCGGCCGAGCCCCGTTTAGATTCTCGCCCGTCCGTAGGTCGAGTCGGCTCGACCGCGGTTGGAGCCCCGGGGTCCCATGGCCCCGGCTCGAACCAGGAGCCCACGCTTCACGGACGATTCCCTGGCCGCCCGGGTGCCCGCGAGGATGCGGATACCCGCTCGCATCGGTCCGCAGGGCCCCTTTTTTGGGCTTTGCGGCATCGAACCCAAATCAGCACGACTCCCCCCACCATGATCGAGCTGCGACAGCTGACGAAACGATTCGGCACGCATACCGCCGTCGACTCCATCTCCCTCGAGGTCCCCAAGGGACAGGTCCTGGGCTTTCTTGGCCCGAACGGCGCCGGAAAATCGACCACCATGCGGATGGCGACCGGCTTTCTTCCGCCGACCTCCGGCTCGGCCAGCCTGTGTGGCCACGACGTCCAGTCGCAGGCCCTGGCTGCCCGCCGGCGCCTGGGCTACCTCCCCGAGGGAGCTCCGGCCTGGCCCGAGATGACCCCCGAGGGCCTGCTCGAGTTCTGCGGGCGCGCCCGGGGCTACCGCGGCCGCGACCTGCGCGATCGCGCCGAGCGCGCCATCGAGCTGGTCCACCTGGAGGCCGTCCGGCGCCAGCCGTTCGAGACGCTCTCCAAGGGCTTCAAGCGGCGCGTCGGCCTGGCCCAGGCGATCCTTCACGACCCGGACGTCCTGATCCTCGACGAGCCCACCGACGGCCTCGACCCGAACCAAAAGCATGAGGTCCGCGAGCTCATTCGCTCGATGGCCGCCGACAAGGCCGTGATCCTCTCCACCCACATCCTCGAAGAGGTTGAGTCGGTTTGCACGCGGGCCGTGATCATCTCGAGCGGCCAACTGCGTGCGGACGGCAAACCCGAAGAGCTGATTGCCCGCTCGCCGCGCCACGGCGCCGTACGTGTGTCGTTCCTGGGCGACGCGCCTGCGGATGCCGGGGACGAGCTGCGCCGCCTAAACGGCGTGCGCGAGGTCGAAGGCCTCTCGGAGGGTGGCACGTTGGTAGCACTGCCGCGCGCCGGAGAGCCGCTGATCGGTCAGGTCGCCCAGCTTGCGCGCGATCGTTCGTGGCCCGTGCGCGAAATGCAGGTCGAGAGCGGCCGCCTCGAAACCGTGTTCCGCTCGATCACGGAAAGCGACGTCGGCGCGAACGGGTCGCTCGCCGCATCCACCCCCTCGCCCACCGCCCAGACTCCCGAACAAGAAGGAGTGACCTCTTGAAGAACGTCTGTACCGTCGCCCGCCGCGAACTTCAGAGCTACTTCGCGACGCCGATCGCGAGCATCTTCCTGATCATCTTCCTAGCCCTGGCCGGGTTCCTCACCTTCCAAACCGCGAAGTTCTATGAATCCGGGCAGGCCGACCTGCGCGCGTTCTTCACTTGGCATCCCTGGCTTTATTTGTTCCTCGTGCCGGCGCTCGCCATGCGCCTTTGGTCCGAGGAACGTCGCGCTGGAACCGTCGAGCTGCTGCTCACCTTGCCGATTTCGGCAGGACAGGCCGTGCTCGGCAAGTTCCTCGCCTCGTGGATGTTTGCGGGGCTCGCGCTCGCGCTGACCTTCCCCATGTGGTGGACCGTCAACTACCTGGGGGACCCGGACAACGGGGCCATCATCACGTCCTACCTGGGCAGTTTTTTGATGGCCGGCGCGTTCCTGGCTGTTGGAACGCTGACCAGCGTGTTCACCAAGAACCAAGTCATCGCGTTCGTCCTCGCGGTCGCAGCGTGCTTGCTGTTCCTCGTCGTCGGACACTCCGACTTGATTGGCAAGCTGGCCGGCTGGGGTGCGCCCCAGTGGGTCCTGGACCTGTTCGGTTCCTTCAGCTTCCTCACGAACTTTGAAGCGCTCTCCAAGGGCGTTGTCGACCTGACTTCAGTTGTCTTCTTCGGATCACTGATCGTTCTTTGCCTGTTCCTCAGCCGCCTCGGTCTCGAGCGCGTCGCTGCTTCCTGACCCGTCCTCCGGAATCCCAGCCGACCTCCTCGACATGTCCACCAAGTTCTGGTCCCTGGCCGCCATCGCGGTCCTGGTCTTCGCCGGCGCAAACCTGTTCACCCGCACCGCCCTCGGCGGCGCGCGCGTCGACCTCACCGAAGACCGCCTCTACACCCTGTCCGAAGGCTCGCGCAACATCGCGAAGAGCCTCGCCGAGCCGATTCGGTTCGACTACTTCCTCTCGCGGGAAGCCTCCAGCAAGATCCCTAGCATCAAGGCCTACGCCGAACGCGTCGAGGACATCCTCGAGGAGTTCGCGCGCGCTTCCGGCGGCAAGCTCGAACTGATCCGCCGCGATCCCGAGCCGTTCAGCGAAGCGGAGGATGAAGCCGTATTGGCTGGCCTCAGCGCGGCGCCGCTCAGTCAAACCGAGAAGCTGTATTTCGGTCTGGTCGCGGAGAACTCCGTCGGCGAGCGCGAAGTGATCCCCTTCTTTGACAACCGCGAAGGGCAGGACGAATTTCTCGAGTACGAGCTCGCACGGCTCCTGGTCAGCCTCAACGCGAGCCAACAACAGAAAGTTGGACTCGTCACCTCACTCGAGGTGATGGGCGGCGGGGTGCCGCAGGTTCCTGGGCAGCGACCCCAGGGTCCCTGGTTGATCGTCGACCAGGTGCGCGATCTGTTCGAGCTCGAAGCGCTGGAAGATGGATTTAGCGAAGTTCCGAGCGACATCGACGTCCTGTGGATCCTGCACCCGAAGAACCTAGCGCCGGAATCCCTGTACGCGATCGACCAGTACGCGCTGGCCGGCGGCCGGGTGGTCGCCATGGTCGACGCATGGTGCGAAGCCCAGCCGGATCCCGGCCAGGACATGCAAGCGCGCATGAATGCCGACAAGACGTCGGATCTTGGCGGACTTCTTGAGAGCTGGGGCGTCCGCATGCCTCTTCGCAAGGTGGCCGGCGACCGCTCGCTCGCCGCACGGGTCACCGTGGCGGGCGCCGGCGGTGTGCCCGAGCCGATCGACTACCTCACGTACTTGAACCTGACGGACGAGCAGTTCTCCGAGTCTTCGCCCATCACGGCAAAGATGTCGAAGCTGGTATTTGCCAACGCCGGCTTCCTCGAACCTGTGGCAGACACCGGCATGGAGTTCGAGTCGTTGATCTCGACCACCGAGGATTCGATGGAAGTTGAGCTGACCAAGGTTCAGTTCTTCCCCGATCCCGCCGGACTGCTGCGCGACTTCGCGCCAAAGTACTCGGAGTTGACCCTCGCCGCGCGCGTCACGGGCAAGCCGAAATCCGCCTATCCGGACGGCCCGCCGACCAGTGTCGAGGCTCCCGAACAGGCAGATGCCGAGCCGGCCAGCGCCGGCTTGACGGAAGCCACCGAGGAATTCGCCGCAATCATCGTCGCCGACGCCGACTTCCTAGCGGATCCGTTTTGGACGCGCGCCGACGCCATGAGCCAACTGTTCGGAACGGTCGCCAAGATCGCCGATAGCCCGGACTTTTTGCTCAACGCCATCGAAGGCCTGTCGGGCAGTTCGGACCTGATGAGTATTCGCGCCCGCGGCGGCTACGACCGCCCCTTCGACCGGGTGATCGCCCTGCAAAGGGATGCCGAGCAGCGCTTCCGCGACGAAGAGCAGAAGCTCGAGCAAGAGTTGCAGGAAATCGAGGCGCGTATCGTCGAACTGGGCCAGAGTCAATCCGACGAAGGCGTCCTGTTCCTAAACGAGGCGCAGGTTGAAGAGCTCGATCGCGCCAAGGCCAGTCAGGTCGAGACGCGCAAGAAACTGCGCCGCGTGCAGCTCTCCTTGAAGAAGGACATCGAGCGGCTCGGCACGCGCTTGCAGATTCTCAACGTCGCCGGCATCCCGGCCCTGGTCGGCTTTGGGGCCCTGTCCCTGGCCGCGGTTCGTCGCAGTCGCCGTCGCCGCGACTAACTCCGAACTTTCGCTCGTCCCCACTCTGGAACACGCTTCCTCCCTACCCAGCATGTCTTCCAAATCATTGCCCCTCGGACTCCTGGCGCTCGCCGCCGTGGGCCTGCCGGCCGCGTGGATGGCCTGGCGCGAATCGGACCTGTGGTCGTCGGACACGATGGCCGCAGCCTCCCATCTGGCCGCCCCCGAACTCGCCCAGAACGAAGAGCGCATCGCCCGGGTTCGCCTGGTTACCGCGACGGATCAGCTCGAGCTCGAACGCTCCGGCGGAGGCTGGATGCTGCCCGCCAAAGGCGGCTACCCGGCCAAGGACTCCGAAGTGGTCGAACTGTTGCGCGGGCTCGCTGCCCTCGAACTCGTCGAGGCCAAGACCGCCCGCCCCGAGCTGCACGCCAAGGTCGGCTTGCTCGATCCCCAAGCAGACTCAGAGGAAGCCGGCAGCGCCCGCCGCATCGAAGTGCTCGATGGCGACGGCAACACGCTGGCCGAGCTGCTGCTCGGCGATCCTTCCCCCGGTGCGCCCCGTCCCGGGCTGTTCGTCAGAAAGCCCGGCGAGGACCAAACCTGGCTCGCTAAAGGAGAGGTGTCCGCTAGCGCGAGCGTCACGGAGTGGCTCGAGCGCGACCTGCTCAAGCTCGAATCCGATCGCGTGCGTAGCGCCGCGGTCAGTTTCGGTGGCCCGATCGCCGAAACGGTCAGTGGCTACACCGCGAGTCGCACCGAAGCGACCGCGTCCTCCTTCGAGCTGGATGCCCTCCCCGAGGGCAAGGAGGTCTCGAGCCCCTGGCTGGTGTCCTCCGTCGCGCGCGTGCCCGGCAATTTGCGGTTCGACGATGTCCAGGCCGCCGATGGGTTCGAGGTCCCCGAGGACACCGAAAGCGCCGACCTCAGCTGGGAGACCTTCGACGGCGTCCAATTGCAGGCCAAGGCCTACCGCTTGCTTGCGACCGACGCGTTGTCCGAAAGCAAGACCTGGATCCAGCTTTCAGCGAACCTGCTCGACTGGGCTGGTCAGGATCCCGCAGGCCCGGTCGGTCCCGCCCCGGGCGATCTTGTCGAAGACGCCGAAGACCTCGAAACCGAATCCGGGCCGACGCGCGAAGAGCTCGAAGCCGAGGTCCAGTCCTGGAACCTCACCTTCGAACCTTGGGTCTACGGTCTCGACTCCGCGACCGGCGACAACCTGTTCCGCGGCCTCGACGAGTTGATCCGCGACATCCCTGAACCGGAACCCGAAGGCGCCGGCGCTCCCCTGCCTGGCGGTCTAGACCTGCCTGGCCTCGACCTACCAGGCCTCGACCCGCCGAGCGGCGGCTGAACCTGAGTCGATAAGCAGCTATCGACCCAACAGAGCGAAGGCGTCAGAACGGCCATCCGATTTGGCGCCTTCGCTTTTTGCGGGGCATGGCCAAGCGACGCTTCCGTTCACCACGAACGCCACCCGGCTAACTCCCTAGGACGCGACCCTTGAAACCTCAGAAAGCCTGGATGCGAGCGTTGCTTTTCGCGGGCTTTCTCGGCGCCGTGTGCGGTTCGTCCCTCCTCTCGTTGGTCTTGTCCCAGGTTTCCTCGCCCGACTATCGCCGAGTTCGCATCCTCTCGGTTTCCATGGGCCTGGCCTGCCTGGGCATGGCACTTTTGGGCTCGAAACACGTGCACCGAGGGGATCGCCCCATTGTGGTTCTCGCCCTCTGGGTTGCCATCGTTGGCATCGGGTCTTCCCTCCTCTACGGCATCCCCCCCCGCCAAACCTAGCAACCCGTGGCGGAGGCTTTGGCTCCGTACAGCAGCCTCTTCACAGGTGGCTCCGTACCCTGGCTGTTTTCATCGATTGCGGATCAGGAACTCGTCAATCGATCGTCACGGCCATAGGAGTTGTGACCGTGAACCAGGGCCCAACCTCAATTCCCTGGACGTATACGGTCAGGAAAGGGATCGAAGGCGGGAGGGTTGGGATGACCACGCTAACTTCTGTTGCCGAAACACCATTCGACTTGGTGGCCAGATAGACCGCGTCCTGTCCCAAGAAGGTAGACGCGCCAAACAGGGTCAGAGCGCCCGGGCTAGGTGTCGCGGACACCATGAGAAATCCCGTGACCGGCACGGTCGAACTTCCAACCGGTACCGGGCCTGAGATGCCGTAGGTAGCGGTGTCACCGCCCGAGACTTGAGTGGGCCCGAAGAGCGCCAACTCATAGCCCGGGGAAAAGATCGGCGGAAACTCGTCTCCACCCAGGTCGGCACCGTTGAGAGGTCCGGTGACGAGGCATCCATCCGCTTGAGCTCCACCAGCTCCGGGCTCGTAGGAGTTGAGGTGGAGGTTCAAGTAACCAGATTCAGCGTCCCAGACGTGGATCGCATCTCCTCCGGGAGCCGCCGACAGGCAAGAAATGATGCTCTCCCACTCTCCGTCTCCACCCTGCCCCCCGATCAGGCGACAACTTGAGAACTGGGCCTGCGAGCGGACCAAGCCCACGCCGTGAAAGCCGGGACCGGCGGAGAATTGCGTGGAAAGCCAAAAGAGGCTGTCCATACCGGCCGTCCCAATGAAGTCGACGTCCTGAGCAGTAACCACCGAGTCTGAAGCGAACAAGCCACCCCCACCGCCGGTGAAGAAGGGGGGAACACCACCGGGTTCGGAACAATGGTAGGTCCCTCCTCGCACGACGACATTCGCTTGATCCAGCAGCAGGGCATTTCCAGAACCGCCCGTCACGGAACAGTCTTGGAGCCAGACTGTACCGGCCCCTGGGAGGACGTTCAGGCTATCCAGGAATAGCAGGCCGCTCAGTCGAGTCGCCTGATCGGTCACCGCAGAGCTCACGCTGGCGGACGGAGATTGAATCGCAACGATCGCGCCGACCTCAGCCGCAACGCTGACGCCCCCTTCCACCTGAAAGAACCCGGTTGCGTTGTCGAATACGTAGCTGCCCGCCTGCATCACAATTTGGTCCCCGGGCTGTGCGACCGCGATCGCAGAGAGGAACTCGGGGACGGTCGCGACCGTGGTGCTGGTCTGCGCCGCACAGAAGGGGCTCGCGGCGGCGAGGGAGAGGGGGCTCGCGGCGGCGAGGGATACGAGCGCCAAGGTCCATCCGAAATCTGCTGTGTATTTCATCCGTGGGGAGAATCTAAGGGTGAGGGGCACAAAGCCAGAGATGGCCTCAGGGCGTCATCGAGTCGGGCAAGTCCGCATTGCGGACAACTTCCGGGATATGGAGGCATCCATGAGGGGGCTCTGCGCCACGACCCTTGCAGTCCGCCTGCCGTGGCTGCGTAGAGAGCCATGGCCCGCTGAGCAAGCAAGAAGGCGGCAACGACCTGGACACCCGCGGCCCCCAGAGGCCCAGCTCGGTTCCCGAGCTAGGTGGGATTCAGGCGGCAGATTCGAACGTCCCCCTGCCCGCCTCCGTCGAACTCCCCGACCGGGCGGAGGTCCGAATCCGGCCATTTGGGATCGCGGTCGATCGTCCCCCTGCGAACGCAGAATCCGAGCCGCTTGCGCGGAAAACGATTCCTGCCGAGGAAAAGTTCGACGGAAGCGATTTCCCTTATTCGGGCCAGCCCGCATCCCCTAGGCAAGTCCCTGTGCTGCCCTGGGGAGAACGAGCCGATTCTCCTCGTCCCATGGCCGCTCCCGAACGACACATCCCCGGCGGAGCAGCCCTCGAGGCGCGTCCGTTGCTCCATTTAGACCGCGCGGATCTTCATCGTTTCGAGCTGGCCCTATCCCGCGAATGGCTCGAGCCCGATGGGTTGGCGGGCTACGCCAGTTCAACCGTCTTGGGCTGCCCCACCCGGCGCTACCACGGCCTGTTGGTCGCGGTTCCCGACGGCGCGAGCGAGCGACACGTCTTCTTGTCGCGCTTCCTGGAGACCATCGCGGGGCCCGACCGCTCCTACGATCTTTCCTTGTCGCGCTATCCCGGGACATGGGTGCCCTCCAAGGACCTGGCCCTGGAGAGCTTTGAGTTGGTTCCGTGGCCGCGCTGGACGTTCCGCCTTGGGCTTGGGCAATTCACCCGCGAAGTGATGGTGCCGCGCGGCTCGCGCACCGTTGTGACGCGCTGGACCCACCTCGGCGAGCGCTCTGGGCTCAAGCTGCAGGTGCGGCCGCTGCTGGCGTTCCGCGAAGCACGCGCTCTGACGGTCGAGAACATGGCGCTCGACGGGCGAGTCCAGCGTGGCGCCAATTCCAGGGGCGAGCATGAGCACGTGATCCGTCCCTACGCAGCCCTGCCGTCCCTGCGGATGCGCTTTTCGTCGGGGCCCGACTTTGAGGCCGACCCGCTTTGGTACCGGCGCCTCGAGTACCTCGCCGACATCGCTCGCGGCTACGACGGACACGAAGATCAGTTCTGCCCAGGCCTTTATCAGTTCGAATTCGCTCCCGGCGCGCAGATCACGATCGCGGCTAGCATCGAGCAGGATCTCGGCGATCCGAACGAGCTATTCGATCGTGAAGTCGAACGTCGCGAGCGCCTGGCGGCCGGAGTGGCTCCGCTCGAAGGAGGAATGACGCCGGCCACCGTGGCTGGCGAATCCACCGCCGAGCGACTCCAGCGCGTTTCGGAGCAGCTCGAGCTCGCGGCCGCCGATTTTCTCTATCGCGACACCCACGGTCGCCCGGGCGTCATCGCCGGCTACCCGTGGTTCGGGGAATGGGGTCGCGACACGTTCTTGTCGCTGCCTGGCCTGACCTTGTCCCGTGGCGATTCCGAGGGAGCCCTCGACATCCTCCGCGGCGCGCTGCCCTACCTGCGCGACGGACTGCTTCCGAACATCTACGGAGCTTCGATCGAGAGCAGTCACTACGGCTCGGCCGATGCCGCGCTGTGGTTCGCACTCGCGGTTTGGCGCGCGGATCAGGCCCTCCCCGACCAGAACATCTTCTCAGAGTTCTTGCCCGCTCTGCGCTCGATCGTGGACGCCTACCGCGCCGGCACGGAGCTTGGCCTGCGGGTCGACGAGAGCGGCTTGCTGCACGCCGGCTCCTCGGAGCTGAATGCGACCTGGATGGACGCACAGACCTCCACCGGTCCGGTCACGCCGCGACCGGGCTTCGCGGTCGAGCTTTGCGCCCTGTGGTGCTTCCTGCTCGAGCGCTTGGGCGAAACGAAAGAGCATTCCGATCTAGCACCGCTGGCCGAACAGGCTGGAAAGAGCTTCCGCGAACGCTTTTGGCTCGAGGACGAACGCTACCTGGCCGACGCCTGGAACGAAGGCCGCGCCGACCGGGCGGTGCGCCCCAATCAGGTCATGGCAGCTGCGCTGCCCTTCCGTGGGCTGGGCGCCAGCGAGCGCCGGGACGTGGTACGTCGCGTGGAGCTGGAGCTGCTCACCCCGCGCGGTCTGCGCACGCTGTCCCCGAAGAACCCCGACTACATCGGCCGCTATGGCGGCGGATCGGACGAGCGCGACGGCGCCTATCACCAGGGCACGGTTTGGCCGTGGCTGCTGGGTTTCCACGCAGAAGCCACGCTGCTCGCGTTCCCTGACGACGAACCCCGTCGCGATTCCCTCATCAAGCTGATCACAGGCTTCGAAGAGCACCTGCGTGGACAGGGATTGTTGTCGGTCTCCGAGGTCTTCGACGGAGACCCGCCCCACCGTCCGGGCGGAACGATCGCCCAAGCTTGGAGCGTTGCGGAACTGCTGCGCGCCGCCGAGTTGATCGAGGACGCCTCCCGATGAAAGTCCTGATGCTGGGCTGGGAATTCCCGCCGCACATCTCCGGTGGCCTCGGAACCGCCTGCCAGGGATTGACCCGCGGTATGGCGCACACCGACGTCGAGACGTTGTTCTTGGTCCCCCGGAGCTACGGCGACGAGGAGGCCCATTGGATGGATCTGGTCGGGGCCAACCAAGTGGTCCATCGCCGCGCGCACGCCACGGAGACCCGGGTGGCCACCGAGTCCACCGAGGAAATCCACCGCGAGGCCCAGCCCGCGGGGAGCCTCGATTCCACCCCGCCGGCGCTCCCCCGCAGAACCTCGCCCAGCACGCTGACCGAGCCCCTGGGAGCCTCGGGGACAAGCCACGTGCGCATGCTGCCTGTGGACAGCCCGCTAACGCCCTATCTGACGGCGAGCCAGTACGCCGAGCGCCTGGAGCGCTTCGCCAAGGATCCAAACGGACGCGAGTTGCTCGAAGGCGAAGCCGACTCGGACGGCGAGCAGGCCTCCAGAGCTCCGGCCGACGCCGGGAGCTGGCTCGAGCTTGCGATTCGCATCGGTGAAGCCGTCCAGCAGGGCGTGCGGTTCCAAGACGAGACGTTCGATCTGGGCGGCGGCTACGGAGCAGGCCTGTTCGACGAAGTCGCACGGTTTGCCATGGCCGCAGCCGAAGTGGCCGCAGGACAGGAGTTCGACCTCGTCCACGCCCACGACTGGATCACCTACCCCGCCGGCGTCGCCGCAGCGCGCGCCAAGGGCGTTCCGCTGGTCGTGCACCTGCACGCCACCGAATTCGACCGCACCGGCGACAATCCCGACGGACGCGTCAGCGAGATCGAGCGCATGGGGCTCACCGCCGCCGACCGGGTCATCTGCGTCAGCCACTACACCGCCCGAATCGCCGAGCGCCGCTACGGTGTCGATCCCAAGCGCATACGGGTTCTGCACAACGCGGTCACTCAAAAAGAACAGCGAGCCCAATGGCACACCGAGCGCACGATCGCCGATCCGATCGTGCTGTTCCTGGGCCGCGTCACTTTGCAAAAGGGCCCGGAGTACTTCCTGGAGGCCGCCGCGAAGGTGGTGGCGGAACGTCCGCGCACGCGTTTCGTGATCTCCGGATCGGGCGACATGCTGCCCGGCATCATCCTGCGCGCCGCTCGCATGGGCCTCGCCCAGAATGTGTTCTTCACCGGCTTCTTGCGCGGCAAAGACGTCGAGAAGATGTACGCCATGGCGGATCTGTACGTCATGCCATCGGTCTCCGAGCCCTTTGGCATTACGCCGCTGGAGGCCATGGCCCTCGACGTACCGGTCATCGTTTCGCGCCAAAGCGGCGTGTCGGAAATTCTCTCCAACGCCCTGAAGGTCGACTTCTGGGACACCGAAGAGCTCGCGAACAAGATGCTGGCCGCCCTGGAATACGGGCCCTTGCGCAGCCAGCTGGTCGACAGTGGGCGCGAAGAAGTCCGGCGCATGCGCTGGGAGCTGCGCGCCGACGTTCTCCGCGAGTACTACCGCGAAGTCCTGGAACCGACCCAACAGAACTTCTCGCTGGCTTCGCCGGCGAGCCCCACCACCGGAATCGCCACGCTATGACCAGTCTGGTCTTCTACTTCCAGGTCCATCAGCCGCACCGTCTGCGCCGTTACCGATTCTTCGACATCGGCCGGTCCACGGATTACTTCGACGACGAGGAGAATCAGCGCATTCTCGAGCGGGTTGCACAAAAGTGTTACCTGCCGATGAATGCGTTGCTCCTGCGCGCAATCGAAAAGCACCAGGGCGCGTTCAAGTGCTCGTTTTCGGTTTCCGGCACAGCGCTCGAGCAAATGGAGCGCTGGTCCCCGGAAACTCTGGAGAGCTTCCAAAAACTCGCCGCGACCGGCTGCGTAGAGTTCTTGGCCGAGACCTCGCATCACTCGCTGGCCGTCCTCGGCGATGAGGACGAATTCCGCGACCAGGTCCGCAACCAGTGCGACCGGGTCGAGGAGCTGTTTGGGCAACGCCCCAAGGTCTTCCGCAACACCGAGCTGATCCTCTCAAATCGCGTGGCGCGAATCGCAGAGGAGCTGGGATTCGACGGGATCTTGGGGGAAGGCGCCGACCATCTGCTCGGTTGGCGCAGCCCCCACCGCGTCTACCGCCCCGAGGACACCGAACGCATCAAGCTTCTGCTGCGCTCCTACCGGTTGTCCGACGACATCGCGTTCCGATTCTCTAACCGTCAGTGGAGCGAATGGCCGCTGACCGCCGACCGCTTCGCCCAGTGGGCCCACGAACTGCCGGAAGAGGACCGCTTCATCGGCCTGTTCATGGACTACGAGACCTTCGGCGAGCACCAGTGGGCCGACACCGGGATCTTCGATTTCATGGAGGCCCTGCCGGGCCAGATCCTGAAGCACCCTCGGTTCCGCTTTGAGACGCCGAGCGACGTCGTCGCGACCACCGATCCGACCGCCCGCTTGGACATCCCAAATCCGGTCTCGTGGGCCGACGCCGAGCGCGATTTGACGGCCTGGCTGGACAACGCCATGCAGCGTGGATCCCACGAAGCGGTCTACGCAATTTCCCGCCGCGTGCGGGCCCTGGCCGAAGCTGGACACCCCGAGCTGCTGGCCACCTGGCGCAAGCTCTCCACGTCCGACCACTTCTATTACATGTGCGTGAAGTTCTTCTCGGACGGTGACGTCCACAAGTACTTCAGTCCATACGCAACTCCGCACGATGCCTACATCGCGCTAGCCAACGTCCTCGCGGACTTTGGCGCCCGCCTGGAGGCCGCTGAACCTGTCTCCTCGCTGGCTCAGGCTTCCTCCGCGGCTCCTGCCGCCGGCAATCCTGTCCAGAAGTCCCAAGGCTCCGATCCCTCTCCCGAGGACGTCGGCGCCCTCCGTCCCGCTCCCTCCGTTCGGCTTCAGCCGAGCCTGGAAGCTCCTATTCAGCCGACCCCGTCCACCCCCTCCGCCCCGCCCCGGCGCTGAATCGCGCTGTGCCTCCGATGTCGCATCACCTGTTCGAAGTCAGCTGGGAAATCGCCAACAAAGTTGGCGGAATCCACACCGTCGTCAGCTCCAAAGCCCGCGAGCTGTGTGAGAAGTTCGGCGACAAGTACGTCGTAATTGGCCCCTGGCTGCACGGCCAAACGTCCCAGACCCGGCCGTTCCAAGAAGAAGCCGGGTTCGAGGAGTTTTCCGCCGCCTGCGCCGAGCGCGGTGTGTCCGTGCGCGTCGGCCGCTGGAATGTCCCGGGTAGCCCGCGCTGCATTCTGGTCGGCTTCTCCGAGCTCTTTGATCAAAAGGACGCCATCCTGGCCGGCCTGTGGGAACGCCACGGCGTCGACTCCCTAACCGGCGGGTGGGACTATGTCGAACCCGCCATGTTCGGCCATGCGGCCGGCCTGGTCATCGAACAGTGGCTGCGCCTCGAGGCCGGACCCGGCCGTGCGGTAGCCCAATTCCACGAGTGGATGACCGGCTCCGGCGCCTTGTATCTGATGGACCATCAGCCGCACGTGGCGACGGTCTTCACGACCCACGCCACGATGCTGGGCCGCGCGTTGTCCGCCACGGGCCTGCCGCCCAAGCAGGCTCTGGGTTCCCTTTCAGCCCTTGAAATGGCCGACCAGATCGGCGTCCGCGCCAAGCACTCAATGGAAGGCGCCTGCGCGCGCGCCGCTGATGTGTTTACCACGGTCAGCGCAATCACCGCCGCCGAAGCCGAGCTCCTGCATGGCCGCCAGCCGCGCCCGCTGATGCCCAACGGCCTGGACCTCGATCTGCTCCAGGAGCTCTCCGCTGAAGAAGCCGACGGTTCGGCTCGCAAACAGCTCACCAGCCTCGCCTCGTGCATGACCGGCGAGGATGTGCGCGACGCCATGTTGGTCTGCATCTCCGGTCGTTACGAGATGCACAACAAGGGCATCGATGTGTTGCTCGAATCGCTCGCGCTGCTTGAAAAGCGACCTGCGAAAGACCCCAGCGACAAGATTGTGTGCTTCGTGCTCGTGCCCGCCGGTACCTCCGGACCGCGACGCAAGATCAAGGAGTGCCTGCTCGGTCGCCAGTCCGACTCGATCGGCATTTCCACCCACGAGCTGATCGACCGCGCCGGCGACCCAGTGCAACAGGCCGCCGAGCGTCTGGGGCTCACCAACCCGGCCGGTTCGCGCATCAAGGTCATTCAGGTTCCGATCTACTTGGACGGCACCGACTCGATCGTTCCGATGCAGTACGAGGCCGCCTTGCGGGCCATGGACCTGTCGGCGTTCCCGAGCTTCTACGAGCCGTGGGGCTACACACCGGCCGAGAGCATCGGCGTTGGTGTTCCGACCATCACGACCGATATGGCCGGCTTCGGCGCCTGGGCGATCGACAATCAACTCGGACGCAAGGATGGGGTCACCGTCCTCGAGCGCACCGGCAAGAACGACGACGCCCACGTGCGCGAATTGGCCGACGAGATCGAACGCTTCCAGCGCGACGGCCGCGGCTCCAAGGGCCTGCGCGAAGCAAGCCTCAAGACGGCCGCCAAGGTGGCCTGGAGCGATCTGGGACGCCACTACGACGAGGCGTTCGAGATGGCTCTCGAGGCGGCCGCCAGTCGGCCGCAGCCCGCGCCGCGCGGGCATACGCTGCCGAAGAGCCACGCCCCCTCGCGCCCCGGCACCGCTCCGCGTCTACACGGCTTCGAAGTCGAAGCCTCGCTTCCGGAGGCGCTCGCGCCGCTCGAGCATTTAGCCCAAAACCTGTGGTGGAGTTGGGACGCCGACGCGCAGACCCTGTTCCGCGACATTTCGCCGGAGATGTGGGAAGCTTGCTCTCACAATCCGGTCGAGTTCCTGCGCCGGGTATATCCACGCGACCTAGCCGAGAAAGCCGCCGACACGGCCTACGTGGCCCGCGTGAAGGGTGCCGCAGAACGCTTCGAGCGCTACATGAAGAGCTCGACGGCAACGCTCGACCTTCCAAACGGCGAGCGCATCGACGCGACGTCACCGATCGCTTACTTCTGTTTTGAGTTCGGCGTTCACGAGAGCCTCCGCATCTATTCGGGCGGCCTCGGCCTACTCGCCGGCGATCACCTGAAGTCAGCCAGCGACTTGGACCTTCCGCTGATCGGAGTTGGACTGTTCTACAGCGGCGGCTACGTGGAGCAGCGCTTGACCTCCTCGGGCGACCAAATCTCGCTCGAAGCCCCCAACGATCCGTCCAAGCAGCCCCTCGAACTGGTGCGTGACGAACACGGCAACCCGCTCACCTTCGAGCTGCCGCTGTCGGACTCGGTGGTGGTGCTGCGCGCCTTCCGCCTACAGGTCGGACGGATCTCTTTGTATCTGTTGGACTCCGACCACGACGCCAACGGGCCCGCCGAGCGCGCGCTCACCACACGTCTGTACGGCGGCGACATTCAGCACCGCCTGCGCCAAGAGCTGGTGCTCGGACGCGGTGGTGTACGCCTTTTGAATGAGCTCAAGATCGCACCGTCGGTGCTGCACATGAACGAAGGGCACGCGGCCTTTGCCGCGCTCGAGCGAATCAGCGGACTGATGCGTTCCGAGAACTTGGCGTTCGAGGACGCCGCGCTCGTCGCGCGCTCCTCGATGGCCTTCACGACCCACACGCCGGTCCCAGCCGGACACGACCGCTTCCACGAGGAGCTGCTGCGTCGCTACCTGGCCGACACCGAAGGCTGGCTCGGCCTATCCTGGGACAGCTTCATGGCCCTCGGCCAGGACGCTTCCCGGGGCCACGAATTCAACATGACCTTCCTGGCCTGCAGCCTCGCGGGCTACGTGAACGGTGTCGCCGAGAAACACGGCGAGGTTTCTCGCTCGCTGCTGTCCTCCTACTGGCCTGGCCTGCTCGAGCACGAGGTCCCTGTGACCCACGTGACGAACGGTGTGCACCTGCCGACCTGGACCCGTCCGGGCCTGCAGCAGCTGCTTGGTGCCTCCGAGGAAGGACTGACCTCCGAAGACTTCACCAAGAACGCCGGAGCGATCGATAGCGCTGCCCTGTGGAAGGAACGTCAGGACGCCAAGTCCGAGCTGCTCGAGCACTGCCGCGGACTCCTGCAACGTTCGTTCGAACAGCGTCAAGAAAGCCCGAAGCTGCTTGCTCGGATGCTCGAGGGTCTGCGCGAAGATGCGCTGGTGATCGGCTTTGCGCGTCGCTTTGCGCCCTACAAGCGTGCAAACTTGCTGTTCCAGGATCCAGACCGACTGGCCAAGCTGCTGTCGGACCAGGACAAGCCGGTGATCTTCCTGTTCTCGGGCAAGGCACACCCCGCCGACGGCGGTGGGCGCGACCTGCTCAAGCACATCGCGCAGATCTCCCGTGACGATCGCTTCGTCGGCAAGGTGATCTTCCTCGAAGACTACGACATCGGCCTGGCGAGGAAGCTCAAGCAGGGCGTGGACGTCTGGCTCAACAACCCGATTCGCCCGCTGGAGGCCAGCGGCACATCGGGCATGAAGGTCGCCGCCAACGGTGGTCTCAACCTCTCCATCCTCGACGGTTGGTGGCTGGAAGGCTGCGACGGAAAGAACGGCTGGGCGATTGGAAGCGTAGACAAGACCTACCCAAACCAAGAATTGCAGGACCAACTGGACAACGAGTCCCTGCTCACCCTGCTCGAAGACGAAGTGGTTCCGCTGTACTTCAATCGTGACGCAGCGGGCCTGCCCCAGGGCTGGCTTGATCGCATGCGCCACGCGCTCGAGACCCTGCCGGTGTTCTTCGATACGAATCGGATGGTTGGCCAGTACGCCAAGGAGGCCTATGCCCCCTTGGCCCAAGCCCACCGTGAGTTGGTTGACAACATCTTCGCCCGCCTCGACGAGGAGGCCCATCACAGGCGCCAGCTGCTGGGACGCTTCGAGACCGTGCGCATCGTCGAAGTTCGCGTTCCCGACCTATCGTCCCTGCGCTCGGGCGAGTCGATCTCGGTCGAAGTCGAACTGGACCTAGCCGGCCTTGAACCCGATTCGATCGACGTCGAGTTCCTCGCCGGACACGCCGGCGACCACGACCGAAGCCTGCAAGGAGCCACGCTCCAACGCCTTGCCCCGACCGGGCCCGGCCACGCGGGCGGCATGATCTACCGCACAACGCGCGAGATCGAAGCTTCCGGCAGTTACCGCTTCGGCGTTCGGGTTCGCCCGCACCGCCGCGGCCCTTGGGACGCCGACCTCACGGGTCGCACCATTTGGGCCTAGGGCTTGTGCGCCCCACGGGGTGAACGAAAAGGCCCATCATGGACGCCAGAGTGCGCCCATGATGGGCGCCGGCGCGAGGCGCCCTCGAGTCAGGTCGACGGGGCGAACGCGACCCAGTAATTGATCAAAAAGTAAGGCAGCGCCAGAATCACGCCGATCACGATCGAGGTCACCATCAGGCTGCGCATCTGCGCATCGCCCGGCTCCGTCTCGGGCAGGATTCGCCCAAGGCGAACGCGGTATTCAAAGCGTGCCTCAAGAGCCGCCTGCACGAGCAGGAACGGAAAAACCCAGGTCCACAGGGTTTGGATCTCGGGGGATCGCACGCCCGCGATCCACACGAGCATCCCGCCGATGCCGAGCGCGTTGCCCACGGTGCTTAGCAGCGATTTCCAGACGGGTGCCTGGTGAACCACGTCCTCGCGGATGCCCCACAGGGCCAAACCGGCGTAGAGGACGATGTAGAGCCAGACGAACGGATCCATGACCGGGGGCAAAAAGCGAGCCCCAGCGCGGGGCGTTCAGCGGCAAGTGTACGGGCCCAAGGGACCTGAAAGGAGGCCTCTTGTTCCGGTCGAAAAGTCGGGTGAGCCTCGTAGCCGGGCTGCCCCTGAAGGTTCGCCGGAGCCTTCTGGGCAAACAGGGCCCGGCTGCGCCCCCCGGATCTTCCTTGACGGAGAACCGGCTGGGGACGACAAACCAGGCCCTCCCCCACCCTTCAGCTCGGGCCAAGGTCCCGAGCGAACCCCAACCGTATCCATGCTGACCTTCCGTTTCGCCGTCGCCTGTCCCGCCGCCCTGCTGGCATTCACCCCCTCCGAGGATGCGCTGCGCTTTGCACCGCAAGCTGAATCCGAAGTTCGCCGGACACTCACGACCACGGCCAACATGGAGCTGACCGAAATCTCAGCCATGGTCAACGGAGAAGACCAGCCCTTGCCCGATGAGTTTGAGCTCGTGTTCGACTACGAGGAAGAGCTGGTGATCCTCGATCGGTTCGGAGCCACCGAAGACGATCGGGTCACCGGCCTTCAACGCTCGTTCGAGTCGCTGCATGCCGCACGCTCCTACTCGGGCCCCGAGGGAACTCAAGATGCGGAGCTCAGCTCGGAACTAGGCGCCAGCGCGATTGTGTTCAACTGGGACGGCGACGAAGAGGCGTACAGCATCGCATTTGCCGAAGACGAAGACGGTGACGAGGACCTGCTCGAAGATTTGGAATTCGACATGGACGCGTCGTTCCTTCTGCCCCCCGGAGAGGTGGAAGAGGGCGAGTCTTGGAGACTTGAACCGGGCCTCGTCGAGCAACTCGCGGACCTCGCCGGGGACCTCCGATTTGAGGAAGAAGACGAGGACGAAGACGAAGAAGACATGATGGAAGAACTCATCGAAGAAGCCGGTGAACAGGTCGATGGCGATTTCACGGCCACGTTCGTGGGCTTTCGGGAGGAAGACGAAGTCCGTGTGGCCGAGATCCGGCTCGAAGCTGACGTCAGCGGAACGGCAGAGGGTTCGGCCGACATCGACGAGGAAGGCCCCGATGGAACCAACATCGAAGGCACCCAGGAATTAGCGGTTGAGCTAAACAACGTCCTGACAGGCACCCTGCTGTGGAACGTGGATGCAGGTCGCATGCACTCGCTCGAAGCGTCCACCGAACTGACCATTCAAAACAACATCAGCGCTTCGCTCGACTTCGGTCAATTTCAACTTGAGAGCCTTCAAGAGATGACCTTCGAAGGCGTCTCTGAGCTCACCGTTTCGGTCGAGGCGCCCTAGGTTTCGCGGGTTGATCGACCTGCTCTTTCTTGAAGAGCAGCAAGTGATGGAATCCGCGGAGGAAGAAGTTCCCCTCCGCGGCCGAGCGATGGAAGCGAGGCTGTTCGAGCTTGCGATTGCCGCGAACCACGGCGATGTGGTCAACGGGGCGAAAACGCTTCGCGAGCGCAACTTGGAAGTGCGCACCGAGTCCGACAAAGCCGCGCTTCTTTTGAAACGTGTCGCCCACGTAGACGGCTAGGTACCGGCGGTCTTTCAGGACCCGGAAGGTCTCGTCGAAGACTTCGTCCATCGCCTCGAAATAGCCCGCTTCGAACGCATCCAAACGCCCGATGCAGCCACCCTCTTCGGAGTAATCCACGTGGGTCGAGTACGGCGGGTCCATGAAAACGAAATCGACGCTGCTCGCCTCGAGCGGCAGGGCGCGCGCGTCGGCTCGCTGGATGTCCGGCCGGGTCGGGGAAATATCGAAGCCCTTGCCCTTGCGGCCCAGAGAGTCCGCAACGTCGATCGTCGTACCGCCGCCGCAGAACGGATCGACGACCAGATCTCCCTCCCGCGTGTAGCGCTCCAGGCAGTTCCAGATGGCATACGAAGGGGTGCGCCCCTCGTAGCGGGGATCCCCGAATTGGCGGCTTGGATCTTCGGGATCCAGGTGCTGCTGGGAGGGGTGGTACCAGAGGGTCGTAGTCTGGAGTTTGGGGGGGCGACGGCCCTGGGGTCGGTCCATCGGCGAAGCCTACGCCCTCCAGCCCCCCGCGCGGACCCGCTCTCTTGGCCTCTTGGGGGCGCCCAAACCCGCCCCTGGGTCACCCAGGGGTAACCCCGCCCCCTTCAAAAGCGATCTCGTTCATGC
>CAZUCE010000037.1:0-43233 GCA_964619265.1 uncultured Planctomycetaceae bacterium | reverse complement strand
TGCCCTCTGGTGGCCTGCAGCAGCGGCGGCGATGATTCCGGCGCCCCGCCGCCGCCCCCCCCGCCGCCGCCGCCGGGGGAGCTCTTCGAGGGCTACGGCCAAACCGAGGCGCTCAGCCTTCCGATCCTTGCGACGATCACCGAGCTGGCTCCGGTCGGCGCAAACGCCGCAATCACCGGCTACTCGGTCGATCCCGCGCTCCCCTCGGGGCTCATGCTCGACTCAACCACCGGTGTGATCAGCGGCGCCCCCGACGTGATCGTCGCGGAGATGACCTACACCATCACGGCTACGGACGGCACCGAGTCCGACGAAGAGACGATCGTGCTAGGCGTGCGGAATCCCCAGGTTTTCATCTCGAGCGACCGCCCGCTGGTGATCACCGATATTGCCGGAGTCGGTTCGGTTCCCCTCTCCGCAAACTTCTCGCCCGGCCTCTTCCTTGAGCCCCCGACGGCTGTCGCATTCCTCAACGAGAACGAGAGCCCGATCGACTCGTTCGAGTCGCTTGTGGACCTCGAGAACGTCCCTGGAACGACCAGTGACGTTCCGCGTGCGCTCGGTGACTCCAGCACGGCCTTGTCCGCGGTCATCACGGTCAGCGACTCGGAGCTCGACGAAGACCTGGGTTGGACCTTCACGCCCCAGGCCCCCTACGACACCCTGATGGTGGGGCTGCCGACCTTCTTGTTCAGCTCCGCGGACATCTTAATCGAGGACGGCACCCTCGGACTCGACTTCGAGCTTCCTTCGTCGCCGACGACACCGGCCCTGGGACCGTTCTCCACGAACACGATCCACACCGAGCTGCTTCAGCTCGCCCAGGTCTCCGACCCGCTGCTAGCCGGTGCGGCCGACGGGGAGTGGACCGAGTTGAACGGTGTGTTTTATGGCGCCATCGAAGACTTCGAGGGCGACGTGGAGCTCTACGCATTCACCCCGGCTGACGGCTCGACGGCCGCCATCCTAGAGCGTGTCTCCGACACCAACCCGAGAACGGACCCTCCATCGCCTCCAGGAGCAGCATCCGACGAGCCGGTTGTGCTTGGTACTCTCGGAAATCAACTGGTGTTCACTGCCTTGCGCGAGACACTTCCTTCCGGCCCCCCCCCTTACCGCGCACTGTTCCTTCTGGACCCCACGTCGAATTCGATCCAGCAAGTTGCCGACATCAACGACGACATGGACGACATGATCGGCGAAATCGCCGACCTCGAGGGCAACTTGGCCTTTACGGCCGTGAACTCTGCCGGCAACTCCGATCTGTACTTCTACAGCCCAGGCGGGTTTCCCACGTTGGTGTCCGACACCTCAGACGACGCTCCAGGCGGTGACGTCCCCCAGTCGCTGACGGCCCTCGACGGTCTCCTCTTCTACACGGCGCTCGACGTGAATGGCGAACGGCGCTTGTACAGCTATGATCCGGCGACCGACGAGCAGAACCTCCTGTCGACCACGGACAATCTGAATCCCGACGAACTGGTTGTTCTCGACGGCATCCTCTACTTGACGGCTGAAAACGCAAACGGCTTCCGGAAGCTGTTCCGCTGGGACGACGCCTCCAACGCCCTGGTCCAGATTACAGACTTCCAGGAGGACCCGATGGTCTCCGACGACCCGCAGAACCTGCTGGCCTTCAACGGAGATTTGTACTTCACCGCGATGCGAACCGAAGACGGCGCCCCTCCCGGTGGCGTTCAAAAGTTGCACCGCTACCAGCCCACCTTTGTGCCGCTGCGAGCTGAACTGCTCACCAACACTGCCGGGGATTCCCTGGTCTCCGACAACATCTCCGATCTGGTCGTGGCAGGCACCGAGGTTGTCTTCCTAGCTGACAATGAGAACGGCGCGCGCAAGCTCTTCAGCTTCAACGACGCAACCGGAGAGGTTCGCCAGATCATCGAGATCAACGACGACATGACCGACGACGAGTTTGGTGAGATGCAGGCGTTTGGGTCCGGCAAGCTCGGCCTCGTGTTGCTGGACTCAGGTCTCGGCACTCGCAACCTAGGCGTCTACGACACCCTGAACCGCATCGCCTACCGCGCCGCGGACACCACGATGGGGGCTCCGGCCGGCGATGACGTCGCTCTGCGTGCGGCCGCGAATGGCAGTCTGTTCTTCACCGCAAACGACTCAAGCGGGAACCAGCGCATCTACGGGCTCGAGTAGAGCGAGAGGCTCTGCATCAAGCCAGCGGGCCGCGCTTCTCTTCTCGAGGAGCGCGGCCCGCTGCTTTTGGAGATCGGTACGCCTGGACGGGACGTCCGCCCGGTGCCAAACCGCCGCCTGGGGCGAGTCCCGCAGCTAGCGCCCAGCTCTAGTCTTCGGGCGATAAAACAGCGGGCACCAGCGCACGATCGCGTACAGCGCGATGAACGCATCCTTGGGCCCGATTTTCTTGCCCTCGTCGTAATCGCGACCGGCGTACGAGATCGGGACCTCGTACACCCGCACCCGCTGACGTGCAACCTTGGCCGTCATCTCTGGCTCGACGGCGAAGGTCCGGCTTTGGATATCAAGCTCCGCGGCAACCTCGCGCCGGAAGACCTTGTAACAGGTCTCCATATCGGTCAAGTTCAGGTTGGTGAACGCGTTCGAGACCAGGGTCAGGAATCGGTTGCCCAGGTAGTGCCAAAACAGGTGCACGCGAACATAAGGCCCACCGAGGAAGCGACTGCCAAACACGACGTCGGCCTTGCCCTCCTCGATGGGGCGCAGCAGTACCGGATAGTCCGCCGGGTCATACTCCAGGTCAGCATCTTGAATCAGCACCACGTCACCGCTGACCTCGGCAAAGCCCGTCGCTAGGGCGCCGCCCTTTCCCCGGTTCTCCGTGTGGCTGAAGACGCGGATCTCGGGGTGCTTCTCGGCCAACTCTCGAAGGATGTTCGCCGAGTTGTCCTTCGAGCAGTCGTCGACGAGCACCAGCTCCTTCTCGTAGGGCGTATCCAGGACACGGCCGACGATCTCGTGGAGCGTGGCCTCCTCGTTGTAGACAGGAATGACGATGGACAGCTTCATCTTGGGTTCAAGATAGCGAAGGCGGGCTGCAGGGCGAACCACTCCTCGAACGCGGAGAGGATCCGGTCACTTGGAAGGGTCGCGACCGTCGGCTTCAAGGCCCTCAAAGAGGTCGTCCAGGCCGAACCAGGAAACCAGGCCGCCCTGGAGCTCCCGGTAGCCGGGCTCCTCTTCGATGCACCACAGGGGCTTGTGGAACAGGCGGAAGATCTCCTCGTCGGACCGCTGGCGGCGCGCTTGGACCTCTTTCCGACGCTGCCTCCAGTGGTCGAAGTTCCCTAGGAGGTCGTTGATCCCGATCAAATCGGCGGCGGCGACCCTCGAGATCGGCACCGTGGACTCGATCGAATGGCGCGCGCGATCAAACAGGCGACCGACGACCCCTTGGGAGCCCACGTCAGCCTCTTCGATCCGAAAAGGGCCATCCTCGAGCCCCGAAGCCGCAAAGGTCCTCCTCATCGCAAGCGCCAACTGGGCCGGCAACACCCGCTTCAGGTGAGCCTCGTCGTAGTTCTTGAAGCAGGCCAGGATCGGATTGCGCACCTGGAGCAGGCGTATGGTCTCCATCGGAAACCGCCGCGAAGTACTGGAGTGGTGGTGATAGCAAACCGCGGTCGGTACGTAGCCGATGCGCGCCCCTTGGACCCACAGGCGCCAGCCCAGGTCCACGTCTTCGTAGTAGGCGAAAAATTCTTCGTCGAATCCGCCCGACTCTGCGAACACCCGCGCGTCGATCGCCATCGCTCCCCCGCAGGCGAACAGCGTCGGAGCGGGTTCGTCATGCCAAGCCGCGGGCTCATCCTTGTAGCCCTTTTGGATTCCGATGCCGTGGAAGTTCATGCCCCCTCCCGCCGAATCGATCCGCTTGCCGTCCCAGGAGAACATCTTGCCCGTGGTGGCCTGCAGTTCGCCGCGCTCGATCGGAGCGACCAGCTCGCTTAGGAAAGCCGGCTCGACGCGCATGTCGTTGTTCAAGAACACGAGCACCTGAGCTTGAAACTCGGGACGAGCCGCGTCTTTCGCGCCTTGGTTGCAGCCCCGCGAGAAACCCAGGTTCTTGTCGTTCTCAAGGACCCGGACCCAAGCATGCTCGTCGCGCAACTCCTCGAGGCTTCCATCGGTGGAGCCGTTGTCTACCAGGATCACCTCGAAGCAGTCTTCGGGGTAGTCCATGGCTCGCAGCGATTCGAAACAGCCCTTTAAGTGGTGCTTGCCGTTGTAATTGAGGATCACAATCGACGCACGCGGCCGAGCGCCCCGGCCGCTCACCTGGCGCGAAGAGTGGCCCGCTTTCGGGGTGGTGCTCTCCCTCGAAGATCGGCGCTTCCAAAAACTCACTGGGCACCTCTGCGGAACGGCCTGGCTTCTTCTACGAGGATCGACTCAATCCTCAGGAACATGTCCCCGGTATTGAGCTCCAGCTCGCAGGTCGGCTCGGTCAGCGCGAACTCAAAGACCTGTTCGGTCGTGGCGTCGCGTTCGCTCGGCTCGACGACTCCGATCGGAGACGCTTCGCCACCGGCCAATCCGATCTTTCCACCCAGGCGCACTCCACGCTCGCCGCCCAAAGAAAACAGCCGCAGCTTCACGATGACCCGAATCGGCTCGCGCTCTGCGGTCCCCGGCACCTTCGGACGACGCAAGGGAAAGCGCACCCACGCTCCGGGCCGCAGCAACAGCAGGTTCTCGCCTTGGCGCTCCACCGCCCCATGGGAACGATATTTGAGATCTGCCGAGCCCTTGAGCAACGGCACCCGTTCCCGCTCGCGAACACGAGCCACCAGCCCCCGATAGCGAAATTCGATCTCGGCTGCGTTTTCAGCCGAACTCTTCACGCGCATCCAATCTCCAGAGAGCTCCTTGAGAAGGTCCGGCTCATCCAGCAAGCGCGCAAGCACTCGCGCCAAGTCTGCTGGGTCCCCCACGGCGAAGTGCAGACCATCGACCCCATCGCGAACGTACTCCGCCATGCCCCCGATATCGCTGGCCACGACCGGCGTGTGCGTCAGGTACGCCTCGTGAATCGTGATCGGTGAGTTTTCCCACCAAATCGACGGAACGACTAAAACGTCGATCTCGGAGTAGACCTCTGAGAGCTTCTGGTTGTCGAAGCGACCGTGGAAGATCACTTCGGGCCCGGCCATCGCGGCCAGCTTGGCGTGGTGCTCGTCCTTGTCCGGCTCGAATGCCCCGTGGACGTGCAGCACCGCCTCGCGGGCGCCCGCTCCGCGCAGCTTCCGGTCTTCGCGCAGTCGAGCCATCGCCTGCACTAGCACCTCGCCGCCCTTGTACCAAACCAGCGAGCCCACAAAACCAAAGCGGATGCGGCCGTTTTGATCCGGCTGCTTGTCCAGCGCCTGCACATGGTCCGCGCGTAGGCCGTTGTCCGAGTACAAAAAGGCGTGAGGGTCAAACGCGCCGGTTTCCAGCAACTTCTCTCGCAGGAACCGGCTCGGTGAAATGCGCAGGTCGGCGGTCGCATAGGCGCCGAGAACTTCGGGCCCGCGATCCAGCAGATCCGAAAGCCCCTCGAACCGCCGGCGGAACCCGCTACCGGCCGGCGCCGTGCTGAGTTTCTTCGCCACTTGGCGGCCGAAGGTTGGGCCGGCCAGCTGCCCCACCAAGCGAACGCGCCCCACGTGATCGAGTTGAATGCCCTTCACGCACAAAAGGCAGCCTGCGCCCTGGTTCTCTTCACAACGAACGCCATCGGGTCGAATCAGTTGAACCCGCGGACAAATCGCCCAATAGTCATGGCAATGGACGACCGTGGCGATCCCCGCCCGCGAGGTCAAGTCGACCAGCCCAACCGAGCTGTGGATCAGGTGTTGGAAGTGAACCACGTCCGGCGCGAGTTCCTCCAAGACCTCGCGGAACACACGTTCGGGCTCCTGCTTCTGATAGCTCTCGCGCAAGTTCGCATGCTCCAGCCGGTGCACGAACCGCAGGACATCGAGACCCTGAAACGTCTCGCGATGGACACTGAATTCCGGTTCGCCACCTTCCTCGGCCGGCGCCGTTCCCGGGGAACGCGCAAAAATGGTGCAGCGGTGACCCCGCTCGACCAGGGCCTTGGCCAGCTCGAGGGTGTAGATCTCGGTGCCCGCCCAGGTATCCGGCGGGAAGCCGTGAACGACAAACAGCACGTGAAGCTGCGTGCGATGCAGCATCCGTGTGGAAGGTCGGCGCAGTTCGGCCCGGCCGCCCTCCTGGAGCCCGCGAAACGCCGCATGCCGCTGAGCTGCCAGCTCGTCCTCGATCGCCTTGGCTTCTTCGTCCGAGCCGGCCACCTGCCTCGCGGCTTCACGATCCGGCCCCGAAAGGCGCTTGCACAACGTCGACACGTCCTTGCGCTCCCGAATCGCGATGCGGCCGAGCCACTCCGCACCGAAGCGTCCGTCGATCTTGGCGCGTGCGTAGGTTTCCTCGGGAGTGTAGTCGTGACTGTGCTCGACAACCGCCTCGTTGTCGTAGACGACCGCAAAGCCAGCTTCGAGCAGCGCTCTCGCCTGCAACACATCCTCGCCGAACCAGGTCCGCGGGAACGGATGCCGCTCCCAGATCTCGCGCGGGAAGGCCGAGGCCACGTCGTTGAAGTTGTAGAGCTGACGCCGCTCTTCGGGGTTCAGTTGGTCGTAATTCTCCGGCAGGCGTGTCACCCGGCGCCCTGGCGCGTAGCCGGGGTCCGATGCGGAGAGGATCTTGGTTGCGGGGCGCGCATCGGGCCGCGGCACGTTGCGACAGGTCACCGCGCCGACTTCATCGTCCTCGAAGTTCGCAGCAAGCTTGGCGAGCCAGTCGGCACCGACCGGGATGGCATCCTGGGTCAGGTAGACCAGGAGTTCGCCGGTGGAACGCGCAGCCAGAAGATTGCGCGTGTCGCCGTGGTCGAACTCGACACCGTGGATCGACTCAACGCGCAGCGGCACCGGGAAATCCTTCGCGAAGCGCGCGAGGATCTCGAGCGTTCCGTCGCTGGAACCCGAGTCGATCGCGAGCAGGTCAAACGGTCGATCCCAGCTCTGCTCGGCGATGGAGAACAGCAACCGCTCCAAAAATTCCGCACCTTGGAAGGTCGGAATCAGGATCGAGGCGGATTCGATCGGACGCTGGCGGCGGAACTCGGTGGCTCCCACCTGGTCGGTAGAGAGTTCACGGGCACCGGCGCCGGGTCGGGGGGGAGGCCCAGGGCAGGTCACGGGCCTAAGCCTATCCCCTGGCAGGCGTTCGGGCCCTCCTTTGGGGCCCTCTCAGGCCGCGGACAGGACGGTCCAAAGCGACCCCGGTCGAACCCGATCAGGCGGTTTCGAAGGGCAGCGCCCGAGGGGGAGCTGCCGCGGGGCGCTCCAGGCTCCCCCTCCATTGACCGGCGATCTGGGCCGCTCGCAGAACCGGCGCCCGGAACAGGTCCCGAAACTTGCTCGCCGTTCCACGGCCTTGCAAAAACCCATCGCTTCCGCGAGCGAAAGCAAGGTCCTGCCGGAGCTCGAAGGCCAAGCCGCGAAGCGCCGAAGCGAGGCTCGGCCGCAGGCGCCAACCGTGGGCTTGGGCGTGGAACCGAGCATCGGTGCGATAACGGGCGAAGGCGGCGCGGGGTCCGTAACGGTGACCATGCAAAGCCACGGCGCTGGGCTCGAAGCCCAGGGAGAACCCGGCTGTGAGCACCCGCGAGGCGAAAGCAAAGTCCTCGCCAAATTCGAGCTCGGGGAACGGATAGCGCAGCAGCACCTCACGCCGGGCGGCGCTGGCCACGTTGTTGAACCGCAGCAGCCGGGCACGCTCGGGTCCTGAGAATTGCCACAGACCCGCGCGAGGCGCGATTTGCCAGCGCCGGGGCTGGTCTCCGGCCTCGGGCAGATCGAGGACGGTGCGGGCCGTGAGGAGATCGCAATCCGGCTCAGGCAGAACCCGGGCGGAAACGCCGCCCAGCGTGGCGTCCGCCAGGGGCTCGACCAGGCGCTCGAGGAAGTCGTCGTCGCGGGGAATGCTGTCCTGGGACAGGAAGACCACGTAGGTCCCTCGGGAGCGCTCCACCGCCTGATTGCGGGTCCGCCCATGTCCGAAATCCCGTTGCTCGATTCGGGTCACGCTGGCTCCGAAAGCCTCCAGGGCAGCCAGCGTTCCGTCGGTCGAGCTGGAGTCGATCGAAACCAGCTCAGCCCGGGGCCACAGGGTCTGGCGACCCAAAGCGGGCAACAGGCGATCGAGGTCGGCGCGACCTTGGTAGGTCGGCAGCACGACCGATACGAGCGGGGCGGTCATGGGCAGGGCGGGTCCCGAATCGTTCGGAGACTCCGTGACCCTAAAGTACCCCTGTTCTCAAGGGGCCGGGGATCTGAACAACTCCACTCGCCGGCCCCCCCTCCACGGACCCCGTTCCAGGCCGTCTCCATGCGCCCCGCTCCCTCGACGCGAACCTCGCTCCTGGTCGGGCTAGCCCTGACCGTGGCCTTGGCCTCGACCCTGACCATCGCTGGACTCAAAGCCGGCATCCTGCCCGGGGTCAGCCCGCTGGTTGTGCTATTTGCCTGGGGCGCCTTTTCCAAGCGACTGTCCGCCGGCAGCGGCTCCCGATTTCTCAACCTGACCCAGGTTGCAGGATCGGCTGGCATGGCCGTCGCGGTTGGGCTGGTGTTCACCGCGCCGCTGCTGCCGATCCTTGAGTCGGGCCGAGCTGGACCGGGATTGACCGAATTGAATCGCTTGTCCCTGGAGCTCGCCGCGACGGCCCCGGATTCCCCCGAGCGCGAGTCCCGCGCCGCCGCCGTGGCCGCCGCGCGTGAAGCCATCCTCGAAGCCGCTCCAGGCGTGGACCTCGCCACGCTAATCGCAATGAGCCTGATCGGCGCCGCGATCGGGTTCGGATTCGTCGGACTTTCGACCCGGCGTTTCCTTTCCGATCCGTCGCTGCCCGCCCCGGAGGCGAAAGCCTGCCGCACCATGATCGAAGCTGCGGTCTCGGGGCCTGAGCGCCGCCCGGCGCTCGCCAGCTCGCTCGGCCTCGGCGTGCTGCTGGGCTTCGCGGCCCGCATCGTCACGTGGCTCGGCGTCACACGCGACAAGCTGGTGCTGCTCCCCTGGAAGGAAAACGCGTTCCAGAAGTTTGCGTTCACCAACGCGGACCAGAGTCGATCGGCCGACGTCTCGCTGCAGTTCGCGCCCTTGTACATCGGCATCGGAGGCCTGCTCACCCTCGGCACCGGCCTTTTGGTCTTCACCGGCAGCTTGACCCACTCGGCCGGAGCCGCGCTCTTGGCCAGCGTCGATGCCGGCACCGATCTCGCCGAGTACTTTCCCGCCAACTCCATGCGCTGGGTAGGTGGCTCGGCCATGACGGTTGCTGTGATTTGGTCCCTGCTGCGCTTCGCTTGGCAGGGCGCCCCGGCCGCACCAGCTGGAGTCAACGGCGAGCCCGAAAGCGACCCCGGTCTGCTGCACTTGCCGCGGGCCACTCGCGCCCTGCTGGTTCTATCGGTGGCTCTGGGCCTTGCGGGCTTGGTCGCGTTCCTGCTGCTCCGCGACGGCCCGACACCGTTCGCGCTCGCCGCGGCCGCCGCCCTCGCTGCAATTTGCGCCGTCATGGTCGCCCTCGGCGCGCTGCTCTCCTTGCAGGTCGGCAGCTCCGCCTCGCCGGTCTCGGGGACCATCTTCGTGTCCACGCTACTGCTCTGTTTGGTCGCCCTTTCCCTGGGTCGCCGCAGCATGTCGGACATCGCGCTGCTGACGCCGCTGCTGGTCGCGGTGTGCGTCGCAGTCTCGACAGCGAATGACTCCAGTCAGGACTACAAGACCCTTCAACTGTGCGGCATCTCTCCGCGGACCGGGTTCTTCGCCCAGGCTGCGGGCTTGGCGGTGGGCTCGATCGTCGTGCCGGTCACGATGGTGGTTGCTCACCGGGCTTTCGTGCTGGGCAGCGCCGACCTTGCGGCGCCCCAGGGAGCTCTGTTCGCCACGCTCACCGAAGCGTTGCTGCTCCAAGGGGACGTTCCGCGCGCTCCGATCGGCGTAGGCGTTCTGCTTGGTTTGCTCGCGGTTGGCCTGGAAATCGCCGGAGAGCGTCGCGGAGCCGTGTGGCCTTCGATGGCCCTGGCGGTCGGAATCTACCTGCCGCCCTACTTGGGATTCGGGATGATCCTAGGGACCTTGGCCCGGGCATTCGGGGAACGAAAGCGCCAAAAACAGCCCGAGGTCATCCTCGCCGCGGCGGGCCTGATCACGGGAGCCGCTCTGCTCGAACTGGTCTTCGGCTTCGCGCTCTTAGCGCTGCCGTGGCTCGACCCCGTGGTGCTCCTAGCCCTTGAGCAACCGCCGAGCACCGCCTGGAGGATCCGCTGGACCGCGATCGGTCTTTCGTTGTTCACCCTGTTCTTGTTTGCCAGCGCGCGCCGCGCGCCCAAAGTCTAGGACGCGCTCGGGCCAGCCTCCGAGGCCGGCGCTGCACGCTCTACGCGAGTGTCGTCTCCGTCCACGATCACCTTGGCGGGCGCCTCCTCCAGCAGCGTGTGCAGTTCGACCGGGCCGCGCCACAGGGCTGCCAGGTTCTGCAACGTCAGCTCGGCGGCCGAGATCTCAAGATCCCGGCCATCGTGGTGATGCCGCAAGACGAGTTCACCGCGGTGTTCCGCGTCGCAACCGATCAGTTCGATGCGCGGCGAACCGCCCCAGTGCAGGCCAGCGAGCAGCTGAGCCTTCCAGGCCTTCCAGTCGAATCCGGCCTCGCGAGCGGCCCGTTCGCCGCCCGGACGGACGCCGTGGTACCGGAGGCTGAATTCCTCGTCGACCAGGGCGTCGATTAGCGTGCCGTCTCCGTGGATTCGCCGCATCAAGAACAGGTCTTCGCCGCGCTCCTCGGCATAGCGCCACAGGGCCAAGCCAAGCCGATAGGGATTGAGTTGTCCCTGCTGAGCCGCGGTCGCCCCCGCGTGGGTATCTGCGAAATCGAGGATCTCAGAGGGCTCGAGCAAGCCTCCGGTGAGAATTTTGGAGTGCCAAAAGCACGCCCAGCCTTCGTTGGCGATCTTGGTCCAGCGCTGGGGCAAGAAGTAGTAGGCCTCCGCTCGAACCATGTTCAAAAGCTCGCGCTCCCACTCGCGAAGCGGAGCGTGACGCTCGAGAAAACCGAGCACGTCCTCGGTCGGCAGATCGAGCCCGCTGGCCTTGGGCTTGGGCTCGCCGGTCAGATCCGGATCGTCGAATCCAAACTGCTCGAGAGCTTGCCGGCGACGTTCCGACAGGGCCGGCCGCGGCCGGTCGACGCCTGAATTGGCCCGCCGCTGGGGCAAGAAGGGATCGATCAGAGCGTCCAGGGATTGCATCGTGTCGAGGGTCTTCTCGATGCGCTCCTGCCCATGCTCGTCGATCAGCGCGCGCACCCGAGTAGAGAAGTGCCGCATGGTCTCGAGCATCCGCCGATCGGTACCTGCGAACCACACGTTGTTTTTGAAGAAGTCGGCATGCCCGTAGACATGCGCCATGACGAGCTTCTGCTCGAGCAGCGAGTTCGAGCTGACCAGGTAGGCGTAGGTGGGATCGTTGTTGATCACCAGCTCATAGATCTTCGAAAGCCCCCACTGATAGCCCTTGGCCAGGCGCTCGTAGTCCATTCCGAACCGCCAGGAAGGATATCGTTCGGGGAATCCGCCGTAGGCAGCTACGCCGTTCACGGCGTCGGCATCGAGCAGCTCGAAGACCACATCGAAGAAGTCTAGTCCTCGATCGCGGGCCGCCGACTCGATGACGACGGCTTGATACTTGAGGGCGCTAGGCAGGGTGTTTTTGATGCGCATACGTGCTATCTCCCTCGCCCAAGAAAAGCCCGAATCGCGTCTGGAATGCCGTCGCGACCGTCCAAGCCGCAGGTCACCAGGGATTCGTGCTCCCCGAAGGCACTATCCAGGTCCTTTTTAAACTGCCCCGACCCATGGGCGCTCTTGACTTGGCTGTAGCAAAACTGATTGGCGATCGGCAGCAGCTCGTCCTCAAGCAAGCCAATGCATACCTCCGTATCCCGCGCCGACCAGTTGTCGCCATCGGAGTAGTGGAATGGATAGATGTTCCAATCCTCGGGCCGGTACTCATCGGCGATCATTCGCCGGCACAACTCGTAGGCCGAGGAGATCTTCGTCCCGCCGGACTCGCGCAAGTGAAAGAAGGTGTGGCCGTCGACGATCCGGGCGACGGCGTCGTGGACGATGTAGACCACAGCGAGATCTTCGTACTGCCGGCGAAGCCAAGTATCGATCCAGAAGGCCTGAATGCGAACGATTTCCTTCTGCTCGCGTCCCATCGACCCCGAGACATCCATCATGTGAAAGACCACAGCCGCCGAATCCGGCTTCTTTGCGACCTTCTTGGCCCGATAGCGAAAGTCGTCGCGCTCAGGAATGATGATTGGATTGTCCGGGTCCCACCGGCCGGCGGCCACCGTGCGCAGCAGGGCGTTCTTGTAAGAGCGCCGGAAGTGCCGCAGGGAATCCGGTCCATTGGGTCGCAGCCCGCTGTAACGGCCGCACTCAGCCTCAAGCTGACGCACACCACGCGGCTCGATCCTGGGTAGCTCCAGCTCCTCTCCGAGCATGTCGGCCAGTTCGTCCAGATCGACCTCGACCTCCAAAATATGCTCGCCTTCCCCCTCTCCGGCCGGGCCGGGCGCAGAGCCATCGCCCTGCTCCCCGGAGGAGCCGCTCTCACCATCGCCGGCTTCGCCTTGGCCTTCTCCGCCCGAGTTGTCGCCGAACCGAAACCGCGGCAGCTCGATCTGAGGAACAGGGATTGAGACCAGCCCGTCTCCCATTTTCCCGATCAACTCACCGTTCGAGAGGAACTTGCGGAGGTCCTCGCGGATCTTGCCGCGCACGATCTCGCGAAAGCGCGTGTGGTCCGTCTCAATCCGGTGCAGAGGCGAAGGGCTCAAAGCGTCATTCCTCCTTGGGCTCCGGCTGTGTACCGCTGCGAATGAACAGGTCGGCCACATAGTGCAGCACGTCCTCGGCGCTCTTCTCGTCGTAGCCAAATCGGCTGGCGAGCCGATCTCGGATGCCCTCGATCCGCTCTCGGGTGCCCGGGTCGACCACGGTCGAGACCAAGCTGGTGAGCTGAATCGCATCCCGTTGATCCTCGAACAGCTTTAGTTCGAGAGCCCGAGTCAGGCGCTGGTTCTGACGATAGTCGAAGGTCTTGCCCTCGATGTGCAACGCAGCGATGTAGTTCATCACCTCGTGACGGAAGTCGTCCTTGCGCGATTCGGGGATCTCGGCCTTTTCCTCGATTGCGCGCATCAAGCGCTCATCGGGTTCGTGCTCGCGCCCTTTCTCGTCCAGGACACGCTCGCGAGTCGTGTAAGCCTTGACGTTGTCCACGTACTTCGAGCACAGCCGGTCGGTCGCGTCCAGATCGGCCGAAACGGCCACCTGAACTTCGCGCTTGATGATTTGCTCGTACTCCTCGCGGGCTACGGAGATGAGCTGGAGATAGCGCGTTCGAATCTCTTCGCTCGCGATCAGCGAATGGTGCCGTAGGCCGTCGGCCAGGGTCTCCAAAATATCGAGCGGCCCGATGTAGTCGCCTTCGCGCACCAGCGCGGCGGCGATGCGGTCTTGCACATAGCGCGGGCTGATTCCGAACATGCCCTCTCCGGTTTGAGCTTCACGCATCTCGCGCACGTGCTCGGCGCCGAATCCGGGTACTTCTTCACCGTCGAACAGGCGGGCCTTTTGAAGCAACGTCAGGCTCGGGTGCGTCGGGTCCGAGAGTCGCGTCATGACGGCCCACAAAGCGCCGATTTCAAGCGTGTGCGGCGCCACGAACTTGGTGCGGAGGTTGTCGGTCGCGAACTGCCTTTCGTAGATCCGGACCTCATCCGACAGGGCCAGGTTGTAGGGCACGTCGATCTTGATCGTCCGGTCCCGAAAGGCCTCCATCAGCTCGTTGGCCTGCAGCCGCTTGTATTCGGGCTCGTTGGTGTGACCGAGGATGACCTCGTCGATCGGCACCTGGGCAAACTTCTTGGGCTTGACCACGTGTTCTTGGCTCGCGCCGAGAAGATCGTACAAGAAGGCGACATCGAGCTTGAGCACCTCGACAAACTCAAGCAGGCCGCGATTGGCCACGTTGAATTCGCCGTCGAAGTTGAATGCCCGAGGATCCGAATCGGATCCGTAGAGCGCAATCAACCGATAGTTCACGTCCCCGGTTAGTTCCGTCGAGTCCTGGTTCTTCTCGTCCTTCGGCTGGAAGGTGCCGATGCCGATTCGATCGCGTTCGGACAGCACCATGCGCTCGACTCGCACGTGGGTCATCACCTTTTCCCAGTCACCGTCGTAGCGCTTCATCAGCTCGCGATACCAGTAGCGACTGACCGGGTCGAGGTCGCCAGCAATCCGCAAGCGGTAGCACCGATCGTGACGCTCGTTGAGCATTTCCACCATCGCGCGGCGGGGTTCCTCCGGAACCAGCAGCAGCGGTTCTTGGTGCATCGGTGAGGGAATCGTCTCTCCGTCGATCTCCCACCGGAAGGTGTACATGGCGCCTTCGGGAGTCCGCGAGTACTCCTCCAGACCGCGCTTCATCAGGCGCGCGATGGTGCTCTTTGCGCTGCCCACCGGCCCGTGCAACAGCAGCACCCGCTTTTCCGGCCCAAGCCCCATCGCCCCGGCGCGAATCGTCCGTACGAGCCTGGCGCAGGGTTCGTCTAGCCCAAAGATGGCGTCGCGTCCCCCATCGAACGGATCGCCGAAGATCCCCCACCGCTTGAACCCTCCGCGCAGCCGAGCCGGTTCATGGCCGTGGCTCTCGATCATGTCGAGTAGCCTCATCCAGGAGTTGCGCACCGTCTCGGGGTGCTCCTCGACGATCGCGAGGTACTCCTGAAAACTCCCTTCGAAAGAGAGTGCCGCGTACTGCTCGCGGCTCTGGCCCGATCGGGCTAAGTCGAAAAGGCTGCCGGTGGCCCTGGGCGTCGGCTCGGGAGAATTCCCAAGCGGGTCGCCCGGAGCGGAAACATCGCGGGGCTGATCCATGAAATGTCCTCCGCGGCACAAGGGCCGCGTCGTGGGGTGGAAGCCGAAGAGACTCGACCTCCTTCGGGCATCGGCTCGGAAGCCCCTTTGGCTCCATCCACCGGCCCGATTCGTGCCCGGAGATGAAAGCAGAGGGCACGCACGGGAGCTGAAGGGCCTTGGGCTCCGCCTTCGGCCCAATTCGGGGCGCAGCGCAACGGGGCTTCAGGCTGACCTACCCCAGAGCGAATTCGCCCACCGAACCGAATGCGCCCTTCAAAACAAGGGGGAAGACCCTGATCGTTCCGCCTGAAGACTCCGGCCCGGTTCCACGCCCGGGACCCAGCTTGACCCCCGCGCCCGGGCGCCCGGCATCCACACGCTCGAGCGCAATTCGGGCCCCGCACTCGAGCGCCAATTCGGCCTCGAGCGCTTAAACGCTCAATAGGCTTCCAGCGCCTAGGCGCCCAAACGGCAGAGTTCAGGCGCTCTCGATCTCTTCGCTGAATTCAGCAGACTCGCCGGTGCCGACCGACTCGCTGTTCGCAGCGGCCACCGGCTGCAATTCGACGACCGGCTCCGAATCGGCGAATTCCTCCTCGTCCCCTGCTTCGGACTCTTCGGGAGCCAGGTCCACGGGTTGGTGATCCTCCGGCTCATCCTCGATCTGTTCGCCAGTCGGATCCTCGATCAGCAGCGGCGCTTCCTCGCGAACGCGCTCGACTTCTTCTGCGCTGCCGGTCGCCTCAGGAACGAAGGCGTCCACTTCCGCAAGCTGGACGTGAACCGTCTTCGAGACGCCCTTGGTCTCCATCGTCACGCCGTGGAGCAGGTCACAAGCCGACATGGTGCCCTTGTTGTGGGTCACTACGACGAACTGCGAGCCACCAAGGAACGTGGACAACATACCCAGGAAGCGGGCCACGTTCGCGTCGTCGAGAGCAGCGTCCACTTCGTCCAAGATGCAAAACGGGCTGGGGCGCGCCTGGAACACGCTGAACAACAGCGCCAAAGCGGTCATGGTCCGCTGGCCTCCGGACAAAAGGCCGATCGGCAGGGTCTCGCGACCGGGAGGTCGTGCCTGAATTTCGATGCCTGCTTCCAACAGCGGCTTGTCCGGCTCTAGCTCGATGTCGGCTTTGCCACCCGCAAACAACAGGCGGAAGATGCGCTTGAAGTTGTCGCGGATCTCCTCGAAGGCCTCGGCAAACAGCCGTTCGCTCTCGCTGTTGATCTTCTCGAGCGCCTCCATCAACTCGGCGCGCGACTGAGCCAGGTCCGAACGCTGCTCGGTGAGGAACGTGAGTCGCCCCTCGACTTCTTCCAGCTCATGGACAGCCTCCAAGTTGACCGGCCCCAGCTTGTCGAGCTGGCGCTTGAGGTCTTGCACTTCGGTCTCAAGCGCCTTCGCGGTCGCGGCTTCTTCCAATTCTGGATCGGCCTCAACCAGATCGAACAGCCGGTCCCGATCCAACTCGAAATCTTCGGCCAATCGCCGCACGACTTCGTCGAGCTGAAGCTCCAGGCGTTGGCGTTCCAGTTCTAGTTCGCCGTTGCGCGACAAGCGCGCTTCGAGATCGGTCGTCACCTGCTCGCTTGCGCGCCGCAGCTCCTCGATCTCTGCGCGTCCGGCCCGCTCCGTCTCGCGCTGCCCCGTGAGCCGCTCGTCCAGCGCATTCCGTGAAGCCTCCAGAGCTTCGCGCTCGGTGGCCAAACCACCAGCGCGCTCAAGCCCTGACTCTGCTTCGCGGCGCGCCTTTTCGCTTCGCGAGCTGGCCAGCTCAATTTCCTCGGCCGCGTCCGCGCAACCTTGACCAAGATCCTCACGACGGCGGACCAAAGCCCGCAGGGTTTCGACCAACCGATTCTGTTCGATCCGCGCGCGGGTCTCTTCGCGGCCGGCTTCTTCCCGGTGGCGCTCATGCTCGCCGCGCGCCGACTCCAGGGCCTCGAGTTGCCCATTCTCAAGGGCAAAGCGCTTTTCCAACTCCTCGCGCTCGAGGTCGGTCTCTTGAATCAGCGCAGTGAGCTGCTGCTGCTCGACCAGCGCCTGTTCAGCCGAACGCTCGACCTCTTGGGCCTGGCGACGTGAGTCCTCCAGCCGCTCGCGCGCGGAACGCTCTTCGGCCCGCACTCCGGCAGCGGCCTGGCGCGTGCGCTCCCCTTCTGCGGCAGCTGCGCTGGCGCGCTGGCGAGCCAACTCGCGCTCGCCTTCGGTGCGCTCTAACTGGATCCGAACTCCGTCCAAGGACAGCCGGCTGACGCGCAGGGCTTCACGGACTTCTTCGGCCTCGACCCGGCGTGCCACCGGGCCAGGCGCCGAACGCTCGGCTCCCAACAGGGCGTGACCGGCTTCGAGCACCTCGCCACCGAGGGTGACGAATCGGCGCCCGGGAAGCAGGCCATCGAGTTCGCGAGCGGTTTCGCGATCGCGAACGAGCAGCGCGCCGCCGAGCGCTTCGGCCACGGCGGTCTTCAGATCCGGGCGAACATCGACTTCATCCGCCAAGGCACCGAGCAGACGACCCCGGAACGCATCCAAGACCGCTCCGGGCACCAAATCACCGCCCCGAGCCGCCCTTGTCGAATCTGCGCGATAGACGAATTCGGCTCGCCCCAAAGCTTCGGATTCGATCCACGCCCCGATCTCTGCGGCCGTGGCGGCATCCCGCACGACCAAGGCTCGCGCGCGGTCACCGAGACACGCGTCCAGAGCTGGCGCCAAGCTGGCTTCACAGCGAACGTGATCGGCCAAGACGCCGTCCAACTGGGCGGCGTAGAGCCGCGCCGACGCGCCGGCGTCAGCTGCCCCAACGCCGCGAGCCAGAGCCAGCAGCGCTTGGGCGCCCTCCTCCAAACCCTCGCGCTCGCGCTCCCAGTCCTCGAGCGACGAGAGACGGGTTTGACGCGCTGCCACTTCAAGTTCGAGTTCGCGCTGCCCGGCCCCGAGGCGCTGGTGTTCAGCGTCGAGCTCCTCCAGTCGTTCGCGGACCTCGGCCAGCTCGGCTTCGGCCGCCGCGCCTTCGCGTTCTGCGGCCTCGAGGGCCTCGCCGCGCTCCTTGACCGCTTGCTCGGCAGCTTCGGCGCGCTCGCGTGCATGGTTCGACTTGGCTTCCGCCTCGGCGACCCGTTCAGCCAGAGGTTCCAAGCGTTGCTCGAGTCCCTGCAGGCGATGGAATGCCGCGGTTTTCTGATGCAGCAGCTCGTTCGTCACCTTCGACTGCTCTTCCGAGCGGTCGCGGGCTTCCCGGTAGCGCTTGGCCGCCTCGGAAAGCGCATCGGCGGCGCCCTTGGCGAGGGCGCCGGTGCGCTCCACATGGTTCTCCAGCTCGCGCTCTTCGAGGGTCACGGCCTCGAGCACGGTACGACGCTCGGCCAAGCGCTCCTCGAGCTCGACGATCCGAGCCTGCTCCTCGTCGGCCGCTTGCGCCTGGGTCTGCGCCCGCTCGCGCAACTGCGCCGCTCGCTCATCGAGGGTCCGCAAATCGCCGAGCAAGCCGGCGGCTTCACGGGACAACTGGTCGACCGCTTCGTGCAGTGCTTCCTGCTCAGCTTCTCGCTCGCGGACGCTCGCCTCGGAGGCCACCCGTCGTTCACGCAATTCGGCGGCTTCCGCGGTCAGGTTGGTGAGCTGCTCGTGCACATCGCCCTGCTCGCCCTCCATCCGTTCGATTGAGAATCGCGCAAAGCGTGTGCCCTGAATCCGCCAACGGTCGCGAGCTTCGATCCACCGCTCGGCTTTGCCCGCCTGGATCTTCAGGGAGCGAACCCGCGAGGTGAGCTCGCCGAGCACATCGTCAAGCCGCTCGGTGTCGGCATCCACGCGCTTGAGCCGACTTTCGGTCTCCTTGCGGCGCTGGCGATAGCGACTCACCCCCGCGGCTTCTTCGAAAATCGTCCGCCGTTCGATCGGGTTGGCCGAAAGCACCGCATCGATCTTGCCCTGCTCGAGCACCGAGTATCCGCGGCTGCCAAGACCCGTATCAAACAGGAGGTCCTTGACGTCCTTGAGCCGCACGCGCCGGCCGTCGATTTCGTACTCGCCCTCGCCGCTTTTGTGCACGCGTCGCGTGACGCTGACCTCCGAACCGTAGCCCACCAGGATCTCGGACTGATTGTCGAGGACCAAGGTGACCTCCGCCAGACCCAGCCCAGGCCGAGATGTGGAGCCCTTGAAAATGACATCGGTCATCTCCCCACCACGCATGGAGGTCGGGCGGGTTTCTCCGAGCGCCCAGCGAACCGCGTCCACGACGTTGCTTTTTCCGCAGCCGTTCGGACCGACGATGCCGGTCAGGCCTGCAGGGAAATCAAGCGTAGTGCGATCGGCGAAGGACTTGAAGCCGAAGAGTTCGAGCCGTTTGAGGCGCATGCGAGACGGAACCGGCCGGGACGAAAGAAGAGGAGAGGAAGAACAGCGTCGACGTTAGACCGATTCACCATCGCGCACGAGGCGCAGGTGGGCGGGCTCATCGAGGCTGCCAGGCGGCTCGAGGGGCAGAAGCACTTCCTCGGTGGCCGCGCCGCGGCCGGCCCGAGCGGTGAGGAAGCGACGGGCCCCATCGGCCCCAGAGGTCAGCGGCGGCCAAAGAGCCCCGCTACCAAGTGTTCGAGAGACTTCGGCTTCCACCTCGCCGCGGCGCCAACGCGGCGCGCGAACGCCGGTGAGGCCCTCGTCGAAGGCGCGCACGGCGAGCTCGTCGTCGCCCAGCAGCAGGCCGCCAAACAGCATCGGCTGGCGTACCCCCACTCGGCCACGACGATCCGCGTCGAGCCAAGCCAGGCGCAGACGCGCTCGATCGCCGAAGAACGGTGAGACAAACAATGTGGGGCCAGCCGGATCCGCGAGTCGGCTCCCCGCTTCGTTGAGCACGCCGAGCACCCGAGCCCCCTGCTCGGGGTCAGCTTCTCCGTCGCCGAGCAGCTCAAGCGCCTGGGCCAAACCGACGGGAGTCAGCGAATAGGAGACACGTGATTCGAGCGGCGCCTGACGGCGAGATTTCTGCGAACCGCTCTGGAAGGCAGCCAAGGAGGTCGCCGCTCGCACAGCCTGCCCAGCCAGGGCGTACAGGTCCGATAGGAACAGATCCTCGCGAGACTCGCGCGGAGCGCGACCTGCTGCGGCTCGCGCTAGGCGCGGGAGGTTGATCGCCACCGCACCGCCACAGGCGACCAAACCGCGCTCGCGGGAGCGCCGCCTAAGGCCGGGGCCGGCAAAGCGTGCTTCGTCGCTGGACCACACGGCTACAAAGCGGCCGCGTTCGACGGCTGTTTCCACCAGTCGACGATCCGCGGCGCCCTCGGCCAGGAGTTCGGTCAGCTCGGCTTCGTCCAGGAACAGCCGCGGCAGGCCCGGCACGTCTCCGGCGCGGGCCAAGCCTTCGATCAGCCGAGAGCGCGCGGAGGCGTAGCGGGAGCCCGGCGAAATCAGGTCGATGCGCTTGCCGCTGGCCGTCGACAGAGCGTTCAGCGAACGCAACCAAGCCGCCAACCCCAGCGCGGAGCCCGACCGCGTCGAACGCACGAGCTCGGAAAGCAAAGCTCCCAGGTCGTCCAGGCAAACTCCGCGGCTGGTCCGGGCCAGGTACGTCGGCAGGGCTTCCAAGAGCGCGAAGGCTGCATCGCCAGCGCCGGCCTCGCCGGCGCCCGGCGAGCAGAGCAGCAGCTCGGACGGTAAAGACAGCGTCAGGGCTTGATTCGGATGGTGCAGGTCCTCCACGTGCAACTCACCCGAAAGATGCAGTTCGGCACTGGTCGCATCGAGGGCTTCGGTCAAGGCCAACCTGCGCAGCACTTCCCCCGACAGCACGCGCTCCAATCCGTCCGGGTCGAGACGCTCGCGCTCGGGGGCCCGCGGCTCGTCGGTCGCGCCGGCCTCGGCCTCTGGCGAGTTTTTCGGAGTGCGCATTTCTCCCGGCCGCAGCCAAGGCTCGAAAGCCGCCGCCCCTTCGCCTGCGATGACCCTTTGAAGGTCATGGCGAGGCAGGGCGACCGGCTCGGTGCGGGCCAGGGCCGAGGTCAGACCGAGTTCGACCAGCTCGCCGTCGACCATCGCCCGAATCAACGCCGTCGAAATTTGGTCGAGGCCCGCTTCGAGCACGCGTCGTTCGACGCGCCCGGCGATTTTCTCGGCCACTTCGCGCGGAAGGTCCGCTTCGGTCACCAGAGCAGCCGCGATCCGAGCGCGACTCCAAGGTCCAGTTCGCTCCGCTTCGCGAACCCGGGGTCCTGCACCTTCCACCGCCGAGGGGCCGCGCTCTGCACCGGCATCGCCAGGCTTCCCGCCGGCGCCGCTCGCTGATTCCGCCGCCGTACGATTCTGTTCGGCGTGCAACACTTCAGGCGAACCGGAACCGGAGCGTCCAGCGAAGGGTTCGCCGCCCCGTTCGAGCGTTCGGCGCACCCGCGCGCGCTTGTCCCGATACAGAATGTAGGCCTTGGCCACTTCGGCGCGTCCCATTCCGATCAGGGCCTGTTCGACCTTGTCCTGGATCGACTCGATGTCCGGCGCCGACGGCAATTCCTCACCGTCACCGGCCCGGCGCCGGCGCGAAGGTCCGCGCCCGGCCAGCTCGGCCTCGCGGGCCATGGCGAGGTCCACCACGCGAGCCACGTCGCGTGCAAAGCTCTCGTCTTCTTCGCCTGCGGCTCGCAGGGCCTCGATCACCGCCCATTCGATCTTGTCGCGATCGAACGGCACCAATCGACCGTTGCGCTTGCGCACCAGCCGCGGCGCGCTCGATCGCTCGACGCCCGCCTTCTTTCGCGATCCTGCCATCAGCGGCTTGGGCCTCCGTCCTCGGGCTCGGCGATTCCAGCGCTGGGGAGCTTCCCCTCGGCGAGCAATTTGGCCCGCGCGCGCTCCTCGAGCATCGGTTGGAGCTCCTCCAAGAACTGGGAGACGTCTTGGAACTCCCGGTAGACACTGGCGAAGCGCACGTAAGCGACGTGATTCAGCTTGCGCAGCTCTTCCATGACGAAGTTGCCGACCACGGCGCTTTGCACTTCGCGGTCGTATTCCTCGCGCAGCTGGTTCTCGATCCGCCCCGCGGCCGCCTCGAGGGCCGGAAGGGAAACGTCCAGCTTCTCGCAGGCCCGCACGATGCCCGCCAAGACCCGGTCGCGGTCGAACCTCACACGCTCGCCGTTTTTCTTCACGACGCGCAGGGGCGTCGTCTCGATGCGCTCGTAGGTCGTGAAGCGCAGGAAGCAGCTCGCGCATTCCCGGCGCCGACGAATGACCTGTCCTTCTCCGGACTCGCGCGAATCGACCACCCGGTCGTCGTTGGCACCACAGCGGGGACACTTCATAGGGGAGCCACCCCGGGGGGTGGCCTGATCCCAAGAGACCACGCCCAGCGATTGTATGTCAACGCGCGCGCCAGACCTTTCTACGCAACATCTTGGGGGCCTAGTTTCCCGTTCTTGGAGCCAGCCCCCGAAAACCCGCGAGCCGGGTGCCCCCGTGCCCCGCCGCCGCGGACTCCCGTCCAAGCAACCGATCCGCCGGGGACTATTTCCCTAGACAGAACTGCGCGAAGATCCGATCCAACAGGTCTTCGGGCAGACGCCGGCCAGCCAGCTCGGCGAGGGCCTCGAGACCAGCGCGGAGTTCGGTCGCGACCAGATCCAGGGGGACGCTGCCGTCGAGCCCGGCGCGCGCGCTCGCGATCCGCGCGCGAACCTCGGCCAGGCTCGCCGAATAGCGTTGGGACAGCTCGACCGACAGACCCGCCTTCGCGGAACCATCGAGGGTCCGGGCCACCGCATCGGCCAGTTCGGGGAGCCCTTCCCCGGTTCGCGCCGACACGATCTGGCCGGGGCTCGCCGGAGCTCCACCTCCCAGGTCCGACTTGGTTCGCACGCAAAGCCGCGGGACGCCCGGTGGCAGCAGCTTCTCCAGTTCGATCCGCGGCCCCTCCGCGCCGTCGAGCGGGCAAACCTCCAGGACCAGCTCCGCTCCCGCAAGGCGCTCCCGGGCCAGTTCCTCCGCGCGCTCGGCCGCGGAGCCCTTGGGCCAAGCCTCGCCGGCCACAGGCGAGCCCTCGAAACCCGGCAAGTCGATCAACCGCACGCGAACTCCGCCCGGAGCCAATTCCCAGACACCCTCCAGGGCGTCGCGCGTCGTGCCGCGCACGTCGCTCTCGATCGCCCGCCCACCCTTCACCAACCGGTTCCACAGGGTGCTCTTGCCCGCGTTCGGAGCCCCCACCAACACGGTGCGCGGTTCATCGCCGGCGAGCTTCGCACCCACCCGGGCTTCCAGCTCGGTCAGCTCCGGCTCGAGCTCATCGAGCAGGGCGATGAACTGGTGGATCGGCACGTGTCCGGTATCGGCTTCGTCGAAGTCCAAGGAAGCCTCGATCAGCGCGCACAGCGCCTCGAGCAAGTCCCCCGCCGCGCGCGCCGCTCGTTCCAACCCACCGCGCAGCAAGTCGGTCGCCGCTCGGCGCTGATCCTCACCGCGGGCGGCGACCAACGCCGCGACACCGAGCGCCCGGTCCAGCGCGATGCGTCCGTTTTCAAAAGCTCGGCGTGTGAATTCACCGGGCCCTGCCTGCCGGAGTCCACCGCTGGCCAAGGCCCGCTCCAGCGCGGCCACCAGCGGCTCCGAACCGCTCAGGTGCAGCTCAACCACGTCTTCGCCGGTGTAGGACTTCGGACCGGGCATACCGATCACGAGGACCGGAACCCGGGCGCCCTGCAGGGGCCATTCCAGGCTCACCGCAAAACGCCGGCGCTCCAGCGCTCTACCGAGCGCCCGAGACGTCAGCGTAAACGCGTTCGCCCCCGAAACCCGCACCAGGGCGCGGGCCGCCGGACCGGCGGGGCTCGCGCGCGCGAAGATCGCCTCGGCGGCCATGGGCGACCGGGCTACTTGCGCTTCTTGGAGCCGCGGCTGGACTTGGCCAACGCCTCGCGTTGCTTCTGCTGCTCCTCGGCCATCGCCGCCAGCTTCTCGGAGAACGGCGCACAGCCGCCCTTTTTCTTCTCGGGCTCGGTGTCGTCCACCGGCCAATGCTTCTTGATGAACTTCTGCTCGAAGATGCCGAGTCCAGACTGGGTCATCATGTAGAGCGACAGACCCGAGGCGTAGTTGTAGAGGAAGACGCCCATCACCAGGGGCATGAACAGCATGATGCGCTGCATCTTCCTGGCCTGCTCGTCGGTCGGCTGCGGCATGGTTCGTTGCTGCCAGATCCACAGAACCGTCATCAGGATCGGCAGCAGGTTCAAGTAGCGCATGCTCTCGAACGGCATGGCCTCCCCGAAGTCCATCAAACGATCGGGTTGCGACAGGTCGTCGATCCAACCAACGAACGGGGCCTGGCGGAGCTCGAAACTGGTGCGCAGCGCACTGAACAGACCGAAGAAGATCGGCATCTGCAGGAAAATCGGCAGGCAACCGCCGAGCGGGGGGAAGGCCCCCTCTTCCTGCATGATCCGCGCCTGTTCCTGACGCAGGCGCTGGGGATCGTCCTCGTACTTGGTCTTGATCTCCTCCAGTTTCGGCTGGACGCGCTTCATCTTCGTCTGATAGCGCGCCATCGCCGTCTGCGCCCGGCGGTTGAGCGGGAAGAGGATCGCGCGAATCAGCAGCGTGAGCAAGATGATCGCGACGCCCCAGTTGCCCACCAAGCTGTGCAGCACGTGGAGAATCTTGGTCAGAAGGCGCCCGATCCCAGAGAACCACGACAGGTCGCTCTCGTGGACCGCATCGTGCAACCCGTTGCTGGCCAAAAACGTCTCGTGATCCTTCGGTCCCGCGTAGAGCCGATAGGCAAAAGTGCGGTCTTCACCGGGCGGCGGAAGGTCCAAGACGAGCCCAACTTCGGTCACGATCTGGCTCTCGAGCCAGCTCGCCTGTTCGTCCGCCCCTTCGCCCGAAAGCTCCGGGGCGATCAGGGGCGCCGCGGGGACGTGGACCCAGCGGGCCGTTTCCATCGTGCGCGAGTCCTCCGGCCCAGCCGGCCGCAAGAGCACGGCGAAGTACTTGGAGTGAATGCCGGCGAACACCAGCGGGGCCGGGGCCCGGAGGAACCCGGTGCTTTCCCGGCGGGTATCGCGGCGCGGCTCCTTCGCAGTCTTGAGCTTGTCCTTCGACCCATAGCCCACCGCGATCGCCGTCGGTTGGACGTAGTAGGAGTCCTTGACCTCGGGCGGCACGACGCCGCCGGGCAATATCCGGAAGCTGCGCGGTCCGCCGAGCATCGTGCCCCCAGCGGGGTTCTCGACGCGCAACTCCACGGCCAAGTCAAAGCTGCCCGGGATGCTGCGCACGATCTTCTCGTAGACGAAGCCATCGCCCGGTGCGCAGCGCATGCGGATTCCCGTCGCGCGAGCGATCCCACCCGGCTCTGTTCCGCTGGCTTGCTCACTGGATTCGCCAAGCACTTCGACTTTCCACAGGGCCGCATCCAAGTCGAGGGCGCCCGCTGCCAGCTCTCCCTCGCGCCGCAGCGCCAGCGAGCCGCCGGACTCGAGGATCGAGCTGCCCCGCGTTCCAGCGCCCACAAACAACGCCGTCCCCGGCGCGGCGTCGAAGCCGTCCAGGAGCGTGACCCAATTGGCCGGATCCAGCTGCTGCTCCGCGGTGAGCTCGGAGCTGGTGAAGTAATTCCCGCAGCGCAGCTCGAGCAGCCGCGCGCCGCGGTTCGAGAAGCGCGCGAGGAAAGTACCGGGGGTGCCGCTGGTCCCGAGCAACAGTTCGATTTCCTGCTCGCTCTCAGCCAATTCATAGGCTCCCGGCGGCGCAAGGACCGCATCGGTCGCCGGTTCGCCATCAACCAGCACTTCGCCCTCCACGACGGTAATGACCTGTCCCGGCTCGGCCGCGATGGTCCTCCCGTTGATTTTCACCGGTCCGCCGTTGGCGGTGATCGGCCCGGTCTGGCCATCGGCGGTGATCTCCACCGAAGGGTCTCCGCCGGTCTGGACGAGATCTCCGGCTGGGTCGACCAGAGCCGGATCCCCCTCAGCCGGAGGAGGCGGCGGTTGCAATCGGGCCCACACGAGGAGCACACCGAAACAAAGCAGCAGGGCGAGGGGGACGCGGCGTTCCACGGGGTAACGAACGGGGGGTTGGACGCGAAGAGCGCGGGTGCGCGGCGCGACCGGAGGGCCGAATTCGCGCGAAAAGGGAGACGCCAGGCGGGTGCGAGAGGCCTTGGTTAGCGGCCGATCGCCAAGCGCTCGGCCAAGCTCGAGGGCAGCGCGGGGATCGCGCGGATATCGGCCTGGGCGGCGGAAACGTCGTACTCGAGACGCACGAACGTGACGTGCACGCCGTCGAACAGAGCGTAGCCGCAGCGCGGGTCCGAGTCCCGCGGCTGGCCCACGGACCCTACGTTGATCAGGCAACGATTGTTCATCGAAGCGCCGATTTGAAAGGGGCCCTCGGTCCCGTTCGGGCGGAAGAAGCGCTGATCCTCGTAGTAGACTGCGGCCACATGGCTGTGCCCGAGGAAGCAGACCGGGCGATCGGTGTGCTCAAACAGGGCTTGCATTTTGTCCGGCCGGCGAATATCGCTGGGCAGGACGTACTCCCGGACTGGATCGCGCGGCGAGCCATGGACAAACATGGCCGCTTCGTCGCGCTCGCAAGGTTTGAGCTCGCCCAAGAAGTTCCAAAGGCTGGCAGCCTCAGCCCCGCGCCCGTCGGTTCCGCCGTCGACCGCACCCCGCGTCCACTCGATGGCGGCCCGGGCGCGCGGATTGAAGTCCTCGGCCGAAACCAAAAGCGCCTGCTCGTGGTTTCCGAGCAGGCAAAATCCAGGAATCAGCGACTTGCCGTTCGCGTCCGCGGCGCCTTCCGAGCACAGCTCGATGACGCGCTCCAGGCACCAAACCGGCGAGCCACCGTAGCCAACCACATCGCCCAGACAGACGATCCGCTCCACCCCGCGAGCCGCGGCGTCGGCCAGGACCACCTCCAGCGCCGGCCGGTTCCCGTGCAGGTCGGAGATCAGGGCGGTCAGCGGGTAGCTCAAGGGTGTGTCTGGGCCCGCGGTTCGCGGCTGAGGCAGCCCGCGTCCATCGCGCCGAACCTCCCGTTGGGGGCCGGCGCCCACCGCGGGCAGTCAGGGAGTATCCGGATGGCCCCCACCCCGGGCAAGCGCCCGGAATCCGGTTCGCACCATGGCCGAGCCCATCGTAGGCGTCCATCGAGACGTTGGTCCTGCTAGCCTCCGGCCCAACCGCGCTCCGCGACCCCCTCCGACGCCCCTTCCGAAGACGCCGCCCCCAAGCTCCATGCGAGTCCAACCGCGCCTGATCCTCGCCCTGTTCGCCGCTTCTCCCGCCTGGCTCCTGTGGAGTCCAGCCCAGGAAAGCTCCCCGCAGGCCCCCGAGGCGTCGACGGCAAATCCGGGGGCAGAGGTCGCTCCGCAGGCCCAGGGTGTCCCGGACGGCGTCGCCGCGATGCTGGGCAACCGCCTCATCATCACCATGGACGAGTACGCGGACTATCTGATCCGCAAGAGTGGCCGGAAGCCGCTGGAGGACCTGATGGTCCTCCGCCTGCTCGAGGATCGGGCGGCCGAGCTGGGCCTCGAGGTCGGTGAAGAGGCCTTCGCGGAGGACGCCGTGACCTCCTGGAACGAGATGGTCGAACTCCGCCACCGCGGCGACGAGACAGCCATGCTGCGAGAATTGAACGACAGCGGCTTCGATCGCACGGGCTACCTGGCGAACCTTGCCGAGATGCGCCGCCGTGAAGCCCTCGAGTCCGCGATCGTGATGGCCACGCGCGAAGCCACCGACGAGCTCCTGAAAGCACGCTTCGAGAGCGACTACGGCCAAGGAGGCGTTCGCGTCGAAGTCCGTCACGTCCTGATCGCCGCCTCGCGCGAGAAGGCTCGCCTCACCCGCGCCGGGACGCCTCCTGAGGAGCTCACCGGACCGCGCCTCCAAGAAGCCGTCGACGCCCGGGCCGCCGAACTCGCGCGCCGCCTGAACGCCGGCGAGGATTTCGCGGAGCTCGCCAAACTCGAGTCCGACGACATCTCGGCCAAGCAAACCGGCGGGTTCTTGCCCGGCTACAACTACCAGCGCTACGGCGAGGACTTTGCCCAAGCCGTGCGCGCCGCCGAGATCGGCCAACTGATCGGGCCGATTGAAACGCCTGCCGGTCGCCACCTGCTCGAGGTGACCGAGCGGACGACCACGGATTTCGAAGCCGTGGGTGACGAGCTCATCCAAGCCGTCCTAACCGCCGAAGTTTCGCCCCTGGAACGGTTCCAGCTGCGCCGCGCCCTGCTCGAAGGGCTCGAAGTCAGGACGTTCTGACGGTTTCGCTCTCCCAGCGCCGGCAGATGACCAGCAGGCCCGCCAACGAAACGGCCGCTACCGGAAGCGCTGCGGACACGGGGAGGAACGCGGTGGGCAGCAGCGTGCCAAGCACGACCAGCGCTCGCTCGCGCGCGTCGAGTCGAACGTCTTCCAGGCGATGCCCCAGGTGTCGCCGATCGCCGCGCCAGGGAACCGAACCCACCCGAACGCGAACGACCGCGAGCCGCCCCAGATCCACCAGTGGCAGCGCCAGCACCGGCCAAGCCGCCGGGTGAACCGCGATCGCCATGCCGATCAGATGGCTGCCGGCGTCCCCCAGGTAGATCCGCGAGGACCCCTCGCGATCGGTTCGAAGGTTGTGCGGGAGAAAGCCCGCCAGGCAGCCCGCGAGCCACGGAAAGGGCCCGGTGAGTCCGCACACACCGAGCGTTCCGCAGAATCCGTGCTGGTGATCGAAGGTGTTGGCGGCGTTTTGGGCGACGAGCGCCAGGAGCCAAAACCCGAGCAAAGCAGCCGGTCCATGCTGGGCGCCTAGCACGAGCGCGTGGGGCAACGCCGCCGCCGACTGCAGCGCGACCTTCGGCACCGGCGCCAATCCGCCGCGCAGCCCGTCGTCCAACAGCCCGACGCCTCCGGCGAGCGCCATGGCAACGAACGCGCTGGCATGGCCGGAGAACGCTCTCGGAAAAGCGCAGATGAGCACCAGCAGGACGGCGCCCCCCGCCACAGGGACAGCGGTCCGCTGGCGCTTGCGGGCCGCCGCCGCGAGATCTCCGGAGCGCGGATCCACCCATCCGATCCATCGGGCGAGCCGCGCCGCCAGCGGCGTCAGCCCAAGCGCGAGCAACGCTCCGCTCGCAAACCAGACGGGATCGGACACAGGCGATCGAAAGCGTCAGCGAACGCTGTCGCTTCGCGAGGCTCCATAGAGACCGCGCGAGCGAACCTCGCTCTCGACCTGGGGATGCAGCCAGCGATCGACGTCTTCGCCGTTTGCCAAGCGTCTTCGAATCTCCGTCGCGCTGGCCGGATGCGGGTCCGCCAGCGGGACCAGGCCGGCTCGCAGTCGATCGACCACGGTCTTCGGCAGCTGGGATTCAAGCGCCTTCAGGTTCGTGGAAAGGTCCTCCATGGTCCCGCGCTGCACCACGATCGGATGCACGCTGGCGAACAGCCGCTCCGCGTCTTTCCACGAGGCGAGAGCGGGTAGCTGGTCGTCCCCAAGGATCCAAGCCAACTCCGGCCGTTGCTCGCCGGGGTAGGCCCGAAGCCACAGATTGCGGTAGGCCTTGATCGTGTCGACCGTGTACGAGGGCGGCTCGCGCAGCAACTCGACGTTCCACACCGAAAAGCGCGGATCGGCGCCTACGGCGGCTTCGAGGAGGTCCATTCGCTCCGAATCCGAAATGCCGTTGCTGCGGTCTTTATGAGGCGAGCGGCCGGCCGGAACCAACACGACCCCGCGCAGATGAAAAATCTCCGTCGCAGCCAAGGCCGATTCGGTGTGGCCGCGGTGAATCGGGTCGAAGGTGCCGCCCATCAGCGCCACCGCATTCTTGGGGAAGCCAGCGCCGCTCATCGGGTCGCCTCCCGCCCCAGCTGGGCCAAAGCCGAGGTGGCGAGCTCGGCGCGCGGCACGAGCCGAGCCTCGGAGCTACGCAGATCCTTGAGCTGAACGGTTTCTTGCTTGAGTTCCTCTTCGCCCAGCACGACAGCCAGTGGCGCGCCAGATTTGGAGGCCGCCTTGAACTGCGCTTTCAGCCGGCGTTCTTCCGCATCGAAGACCGCGGAGAGTCCCGCGCGCCGCAGCTCGTCGGCTACCTGCAAGGCAACTCCGGCGAGCTCGGGACCGCTCGTTGCAACGTACACATCGAACGGCTCGGCCTTGAGTTCCTTGGAAAGGCCGAGCTCATCGAGCGCGATCAGCGTTCCTGTGAAGCCCACTGCAAATCCAACGGCACCCGTCGGCGGCCCGCCCAGATCTTCGACGAGCCGGTCGTAGCGTCCGCCGCCGCACAGGGCACTGCGGGAGCCAAGCGCGGGGTAATGCAGCTCGAACACGGTACGGGTGTAGTAATCGAGCCCGCGGACGATGCTCGGGTCGACGTGCACCTCCAACTTGAGATCGCCCAGATGGCGCTGTACCGACTCGAAGTGCTCTCGGTTTTCGTCCGACAGATAGTCGATCAACTTCGGCGCGTTCTGGTTTTGCTCGACATCGCGCGGATCTTTCGAGTCCAAGATCCGCAGAACATTGCGTTCGAAGCGCGCGCGACTGTCCTCGGAGTACTCGGAGAGGCGCGGCCCGACGTATCCGCGGACCGCCTCCCGGAACCGGTCGCGATCCTCGCCGTCCCCCATCGAATTCATGCGAACTTCGATGCCGGTGATCCCGAGTTCTTCGAAGAACCGCGCAGCCAAGGAAATCGTCTCGGCGTCGAGTCGTGGATCCAGGCTGCCCAGGCATTCCACGCCGAATTGGGTGAACTGCCGCTCGCGTCCCTTTTGGGGTCGCTCGTAGCGGAACATCGGGCCCAAGTAGAAGAGCTTTTGAAACGGCCCGGTCTTCGGGAAGCCGGCCTCGAGGTACGCGCGAACCACGCCGGCTGTGCCCTCGGGCCGGAGGGTGAACGAGTGGTCAGCGCGCTCGATCGTAAACATCTCCTTCTCGACGATGTCGGTCACCTCGCCCACCGAGCGCTTGAACAGCTCGGTTTCTTCCAGAAGCGGCGGGCGGATCTCCCGGTAGCCAAATTGGCCGGCCAAGCGGTGGGCAAGCCGCTCCAGGCGGTGGACCCGCGTCAGGTCCGCGGGGAGGAGATCCTTGAAGCCGCGGGGGGCAGCGGGCGTCCGGCGTGACATAGAGCGCGGGGGGAAGGGAGCGCGGGGTTGGGGGTGCCTGACCTTGGGGGCGCGGTCAGAAAAGGAAGCGGGCCTCCTCGGGGAGGCGAGTGCCTGGGTCCTGATGGGGGTGGCCCTCCGAAGCGGCCCAGGTATGGGGCCGCGGCTCCGAAGAGACAGGCGGGCTGCCGCAGGGGGGCCCGGGCTGCCCCGGGGAACGACATCGGGGCCAAGCCTACCGCCTGCCCTCGCGTTGACCGGCCTATCCACCAGTCCTTAGACTCCCGTCCGGGCTGGGACTTCCGCGGATCGCTCCGTGTCCCCCCTCCCGGCCTCCGCCGTACCCGCGGCATCCGTCAGCTCCCATGGCCCCCGGAATCCAGTGACTCGGAATCCGGTGACCGGGAGCCCGCGGTAACTCCTCCACTCCGGGGAGCTACTGGGGGACGAACCGCCCCCTCGATTTCCTCTGTGCGACCCCGGTCGCGCCGCTTCCCCTCTCTTGGCCGTCCAGGCCGTCCCTTCCCCCCGAAGGCCGAAAGTCCATGCGTCGTTCCCTCTCCTCGCGCCTCGGTCTCCTCTTGACCGCGTGCCTTCCGGCCTTCCTCGTCGCTTGCTCGTCTACCGGCAAGAGCACTCCCTCATGGGAAGATTGGGCGGATCGGACCCCCAAATCGGTCAAGCGGAATCACTGGAACCTCGGTTCCGTCGCTCCCCGCGTGATCTATACCCTCACCGGTTATCGCAGCGAAGACTCGAAGACCTATCGTGACTTCCAGTACGAGGAGAAGCGTGAGATCAACAACACGCTGCGTCGCCACCTTCTGAACCGCAACGCAGCCAGCCCGCTGCAGGCCGAAGATCGCGATTACGGTCAAGAGCGTCCGCCGCACAGCATCTGGCCGCGTCCGGACAACTACTTCCACCTCACTTCGCTCTTCGTGGGCGGAGTCCTGTCAGGCACCTCGGCGGGATCGTTCGTTCCGATCCCGATCGATTCGATCATCGCAACCATCGAGGAAGGCGGCTGGGAAGAGTTCCGCGCCGGATTGGGCGATCAGGAAGAGCCGCGCTCGCGCCACACGCGCCACAACCCTCCGCCGACCTCTGAATTCAGGCTGAACGACTGACCCCGGGCTCGCCCCTCAGGCGAGATCGGACCAGCTTTCGAGGGCGAACGCCAATTGGGCGTTCGCCCTTTCTTTTTCGGGCAGCTCCCAGGTCGAAGCTGGAACCCAGCGGATCTCGGGATAGCGTTTCAGCCAGGTCTCCTGGGCGCGTACGAAGCGCCGGGTCCGAGAGCTGATTCGAGTGACCAGCTCTTCACGCGACAGGCGCCCGGCTAAGTGCTCCAGGATTTCGGGCGTTCCAAGTGCAGCGATCGCCGTCTCGCCCAGACGATCTGCTTCGAACAGTTCGCGAACCTCTTCGATCCAGCCCGCCTCCAGCATGCCCCGGACGCGAGCTTCGATGCGTCCCGCAAGCAAGCTGCGCGGTGGCCCCAATCCAATCATCCGGCGCGGCCGGCCCGCGTGCTCGGCAGCTTCCGCGCCCCAGTGAGATTGGCTCGCCGAGAGTGGCTCGCCGGTCAACGCGAAGTGCTCGAGTCCGCGCACGATGCGTCGCGCGTCGTTGGGATGGATGCGGCTCGCGGACGCCGGATCGACTTGGGCGAGCTCTGAGTGCAGCACACCCGGCGGCTCCACCCGTGCGCGTTCGTTGAGCTTGGCGCGCAACTCCGGATCGAAACGTGAATCCTCGAGCAGTCCGTGGGTCAGCGCCCGCAGATACAGGGCCGTGCCGCCCACGAACAACCCGCGCCTTCCGCGGCGGGCACAGTCCTTCAGGGCAGCCTCGGCGGCCAGCACATACTCGCGCACCGAAAAGCGCTGGGTGGGCTCGCATAGATCGATCAGGTGGTGCGGGACCCGGGCGCGCTCGAGGGGCCCCGGCTTGGCGGTCCCTATGTCGAGGCCGCGATAGACCGTCATCGAGTCGAGCGCCAAGATCTCTGCCCCGAGCGCCTCAGCTAGGGCCAGAGAGAGCTGGGTCTTCCCGCTGGCCGTGGTGCCGACCAGGAACAGCAACGGGGCCTCCCCGGGGCTGGAAGGACCCGGGGGCGGCGGCCCTCCCTCGGGGGCCGGAACAATCGGGGGCGAGGTCTCACTCACGCGCGAGAAGGTACAGCCCGTACATTCTCCCCATGAAGCTCTCTTCTATGGTCCTCCCCGCCGTTCTCGCCTTGGCCCCCGCCGCCCTGCCCCTGCGCGGGGTCACCGAGGCGCCTGTGCGCCAGGTCCCGGAAGGCCCGGCCCCAGAAAATCAGGAGGAGCCGCCCTCCCCAAACCGCGAGTTCGAGCCCGGCCCCGGCCGGATCCCACCGAACACGCACCCCATGGCCCTGGCGCTTTGGAATCGACTCATTGGGGCCACCCGTCCGCTCGTCAGCCCCGAAGCCCAGGAGGAAGGCGTGCGCGCCTTCGACGTCCGCTTCGACGTTCTCCAGCGCCGAACCTCGGTCGACCAACGCTCGCCCGGGTCCGTCGATGGAAAAACACGCGTGAAGTGGCTGCGACCCGACTACGTCGAATTGACCCTCGAACAAGGCTCGCTCAAACAGACGGGCTACGGCCCCAGCGGCTACTACATCAACACCGAGGACGGCGCGATCGACATCAACCGCGACCGCGACTTCAAGACCGACCGTGAACTGGTCCAACGAACCATCAGCCTCGCGAAGAACTTGGCCGGCCTGGCCGATTTCTCGAATCTTGTGCTGCTCGAGTTGCATGCGATGGAGGATCCGCCGAACGGAGAATTTCCTCGCCAGTTCATGGAGACCAACCCGAAGAAGCTGGATTGGCTGCTCGTCCTGACGCCGGACTTCCAGCTATCCGAAGAGCTAGCCGGTGGACGCGCGGGCCCCGGCGGCCGGGACATCTACTACGTAAGCATCGGCCTCGACCGCAAGTCGAACGAGCCGCGCATGATCCACATCGCCAAGAAGCCGGTCCCGACCAAGCCGACGCCACCGGAACAGCTAGTCGAACTGCGCAGTCCCAAGCGCCTAGACGGCTGGTGGCTTCCGAGCAGCATGTTCCTTTGGGAGCGGCAGCGACTCGCCAAGGACCCGGCCCTGCAGCGTTTCTCCGACGCGCCAGCCGACCGGGAGGCCTACGTGCTCTCCGGAAGCCACATCAATCCGCCGGTGCTTGCGGCTGAGTTTGACCCACAGACGAAACCCTCCAAACGCTAGCCCCGGCGGCGGTCAGCGCCGGTGAAACGCCTTCTCGAGATCATCGAGCCGGAACCGCACCCGCGTTGGCCGAGCATGAGGGCACGTTTGGTCGCTCTCCAATTCGCGTCCGCGAACCAGCAGCGCACGGATGGCGTCCTCGGTCAGTTCGTCCCCCGCCATGATCGACGAACGGCAAGCTGTGCGATGCAAGACGTCCTCGAGGACATCTTCTGCATCGGGGAGCGTTCCGGTCGCGGACAACACTTCCAGAACGTCGCGCAGGACTCCTTCAGCGTTCGGCCGGCGCAGCTGAGCCGGCAACCCTTGAACGGCGATCGTCGTCGGTCCAAAGGGCTCGATCTCGATCCCAAGCCGCGCGAGTCCTGGTGCGTTTTGCTCGCACAACTTCACTTCGGCTCGCGAGACCTCGACCAGCTCGGGCACCAGCATGCGCTGGACCTCGACGCGTCCTTCGCGCAACTCAACGCGCAGGGCCTCGAACGTCAGGCGCTCGTGGAGTGCGTGCTGATCGATCACCTCGAAGCCATCGGGCAGGGCGCGAACCAGGTAGGTCTTGTCGATCTGAAGGAACGGCCCGCGCAAATCGTCGGTCGCGGCCCAGGCCTCCGAGCCCGGCGCTTGCGCGTCGCTCCAACCCGGTTGACCACCGTGCTCGGACCCGACCGGGAGCGGCGCATTTCCGGTCGTCGGCCGCGGAAGCTCGTAGGTCGCTCCGCCGGGCTCGGACACTTGACCGGTTGATCCGGGGGTCCCCGCAGGATCTGCGAATCTGGCCGGACCGGAACCGGTGGAGGTCTCTGCCCGGTCCGTCCCGCTCGCCGGCAACCAACTCTGGCCGGGCGCATCCTTGCGTGGGGCCCAGGCGCCGCGGCGGGCGGCGCTGTCGAGCAGCCGATCTCCGGGGGTTGCAATGTCGGTGCGCGCCACAGCTTCACGCAGAACCGAAACCAAGTAGCCGAACAGCGGCCGCTCATCGCGGAACCGGACTTCGGACTTGGTCGGATGCACGTTCACGTCCACCGCTGCTGGATCGAGGGACAGCTGCAGGAACGCCGTGGGCTGTCGCCCGTCCTCGAGGAACCCGCGGTAGCCCTCCTTCAGCACACGTGAGAGCACGCGATCTTTGAGCGGGCGCCCATTCAAGAACCACATCTGGCGTGAGGTGTCGCGCCTGGAAAATCGCGGCGGTGCGACCAGGCCGCGCAACTGTGCGCCCGAAGGCGGCGGCGTTCCGCGACGCGCGGCTTCCGTCGAATCGAAGGGCACCAAGGCTTCGGCCAACTCCGCGCCGAACAGGCGGCGAACGCGCCCGCGAAGGTCCATGGCCGCATCGATCTCCAGCACGCGCTTGCCGTCGTGGGTCGCGGTGAAACCGACCTCCGGCTGGGCAAGCGCGAGTCGCTGCAAGACGTCGAGGATTCGGCTCAACTCGGTGCGCGGCGCGCGCAGGAAACGACGCCGCGCGGGCGTGTTGTAAAACAGATCCCGAACCTCGATCACCGTGCCGCGCCGGGCGCCAGCTTCCTCCACACCTGAGACGACTCCGCCTTCGTTGTGCACACAAAAGCCGGTCGCGTCACCTTCCGGCCGAGACAGCAAACGGCAGCGCGCGACCGAACCGATCGAGGCCAGCGCCTCACCCCGAAACCCGAGCGAAGAGATGTGATCCAGGTCCGCTAGGTCGTGCAGCTTGCTGGTCGCATGCGGCGCGAACGCCAGCTCAAGATCGACCGAACCCATCCCCGACCCGTCGTCGGTGATGCGCACCAGTTTTGCACCGCCCTCCTCCAAGTCCACCCGGATTTCGCGCGCTCCGGCGTCCAGGGCGTTCTCGACCAGCTCTTTGACCACCGAGGCGGGACGCTCCACCACCTCGCCGGCGGCGATCTGGTTGCGGAGGACTTCGGGCAGTTCGCGAATGCGCGTCAGAGATTCCATGTTCGGGGCCCGGTTCTTGGGGATAGGCGACGCCCGGGAGTGGACCCAGGCGGGCTGCGCCCGAGGTTAGCGACGGGTGGAGCCGGATGCGCGTCCGCCGCGCGCTCCCGCGCCGGGTCGCCCGTTCCGGGCGCCTGAGCTCGCTCGGCGGGCCGCAACGGCCCAGGAAAGCGCCAGCTGGCTCCAGTCTCCAGCAGTCAGCCCTCCCGCTCCCTTCAGGCGCCGCTCAAGGCCGGCCACCTGCTCCAAACGACGGCACCACACCTGCGGGTCAGGAGTCGCTCGCAGACGCTCCTGGAGGCTTTGCTTGGCGCGCGGCGCCTTGGCTCCGGCCAGCGCCGCGGCTTCATCCGCACTGGCCCCGTTCGCCATGGCGCTCGCCGCGTTGAGCGTGGTGCGCACCCCCCCGGCGGTGGCCCGAATCAACAGGGCGCCGATCGCACCGGGGTCGATCACCCGCTCGCCGTCGCGACCGGCCATCCCGCCGCGATAGAGCCCTTCGATGCCGGCCAGCGCCGCGGCGGTCGAGCCGCCGAGCAACGCGTCGGCCACCGAGAATGGGGAGCCGGCGGCCCGAAAGGCGGGCTGCTTGCCAGGCTCTTCGCGTGCCACCCCACGTGCCTGAATCGACAACTCCTCGTCCAGTCCGCTGGGGTCGTTGCCCACCCGGCGCGTGAGTTCGAGCGCTTCGGCCGGCCCCAACGGAACCTTGCGACGCTTGGCGTGGAGCAAAAGCCACTGGACCAACTCAGCCGCCATCGGGTCGGGCCGCCAGGGCGGCGGACTGTCCCACAGCTTGCGACTATTCAACACGGGACTGCCCAGCTGACCGGCACGCTTGGCAAGCACGTGATCCGCGCGCATTGTCGTCGCGAACACACACACCGAACGGTCCGGATCGTCGCGCTCCAAAAAAGACTCGAGGGCCGCGAGCAGCGGCGGGACCTTCTTACCAGCCTTGCGCAAGGCCGTGTCCACGCCGCGCAAAACGAAACACTGCCGATCCACAAACATGGAAGGCGTGGCCAAGTCCCCCAGCAAGGTAGCGAGCTGAAAGTCGGGATCGCTGCCGTCGTGGACACACAGTTCCGCCCCGCGACGGTTCGCTCCGCTCGAAAGCGCCTCGAAGGCCCGGCGGGCAAAGAACGGCTCGTCTCCACGAATCAACCAAAGGCGCGGCCAGTCGTCCTTCGCAGCAGCCCTGCGTTCCAAAGCCTCGAGCTGCGTCCAAGGCGGAGACTCGCGAGGCTTACCGGCCATGGCTTCGCTCGGCCCTGGCTCCTTCCTTGCGCGCCCGGCGCAAGGTCAGACCAAGCGGATTCAAGGGGCGGTTCGAGGCCATCGCCCCATTGTCCAGTCCCGGCGCCTTTGGGTCGAGCCGTCTCACCGAAACACACCTGGCCCGGCCCCCAAAACAATGGCGGCATTGAACAGCGCGTGGGCCCAGGCGGCCACACCGATCCCCCGCAGCCGGAACAGCAGCGCCAGGATCGCCCCAGAACCCAGATACCACAGAAACAGCGAACGCTCGAAGGGCGCTCCCTGATAGCCCAGGACGTCGGCCACCCCTTCGAAGTGAGCCAGCGCAAACAAGCCCGAGGAGACTCCCAGGGCAGCTACATCGGCAAACAGCCGCTGGGCAATCCGCGGAGCCCCGAAAAACTCCGCCACCGCCCGCGCGAGGAAGTAACACGCTGTGTAAATGCCGAGCCGGAACACGATCTCCTCGTACCCAGCGCCCCCAGCGACGAATCCGATTCGCGCCAGGCTCGGCACACGTTCGGGCGCAGCGTCGGGCAGGAACCAAGCTCCCGAGCCTCCGCCTAGACCGTTTTGGAGCAACAGCAACAGCGGCCCCAAAACCACGGCTGCGAGTGCGCCCTCCAGGGGGATTCGAGCCCATCCCGTGGCGCAGCGTCGCAAGCCGCCACGCAGGCCAAGCAACGCGACCACCGCAACCAGTCCGATCAACACCCATCGGCCATGGGCTTCGAAATCGCCCAGCGGCCGCAAGGCCATGCCGAGCAGCATCTCCGCGGTGTTGCGGCGGTACTCGACCGCCGTTCCGAGACTCGCCTCGTAGGCCACTAGCAATGGAACCACGCTGAGCGCTCCGATCGCGAGCGGCCGACCAGCCAGTCCGGCGTAGGGCGCCGCGCCCGAGTCGCCAGACTCGTCGCTCTCCTCTTCCCACTCCTCGTCTTCCCACTCTTCCTCTTCTTCCCAGCTCACAGGTTGGACTCCCTTTCGCCGGAGCGATCTTCGGAAACCTGGCTGCCCCGTGGAACGCGCGCCCAATGGAGCGCGACGACTCCAAAAGCCATCCGATCGAAGCCACCGTCTTCGTAGCCTTCTTCGTGCAGCTCGGCCAAAAGCTGCTCCGGTCGCGGCCAGGCAAGCACGGTGTCGCGCAGGTAGAGGTAAGCGGACGGGTCCTTCGAAACGAGTCTGCCCAGCACCGGTAGGACTCTTCCGAAGTAGAGCCCGTACACCCATCCCAACAGTCCGCGCGGCGTGCTCAACTCAAGGACCAGCACGCTTCCTCCTGGTTCGAGGACGCGTCGCATCTCCCGCAGGCCTGCCCGGCGATCCGCCAGATTCCGCAGGCCAAAAGCGATGGTCACCGCAGAGGCCCTGGCCGCCGGGGAAGGCAGCGCCAGAGCATCCGCCCGCAGTAGCTTCAGCGGCTGCCCGCGCTTCTCGCCCTTGAGGCGAGCGCACTCGAGCAACTCCGGAGTGAAGTCGATCCCGACCGACGCCAGTCCCTGGTTTTCGAGCTCAAAGGTCACATCGCCGGTCCCGCAGCACAGATCCAGCGCCAGCCCACTCCCACCGGTTGCTGTTCGAGCCCGGGCGGCCAACTTGCGTCGCCAGCGTCGATCGAGCCCCAGGGTCAGGCACCGATTCAGCAGATCGTAGGTCGGCGCGATGCGCCCGAACATGGATCGAACCTTCTCGGGATCAGGCATGGGGATGGGTAAGGTGCCCCTTGCGCGCCGGCCCAGCGAAACCGAACGCGGGCGGACCGGAACACCACTCGGGGACCCTAGTCCACGGGCAGCCGGTGGGGAAGTCGAGGTCCGCTTGCAGGTTTTGGAATTCCTGCAGTCCAGTCGACCCCGAGCCCGAAACAAAAGCGAGCGGGGCGTGCATTCGCACGCCCCGCTCCCTGCTGGGCTCCCCGAACCTGAATCGTCCGAGGAGCCGGGCCCGCAAGGCCTACTGGCGCCAGTAGTCGGTCAGGACCCGAACGCCGGTGACCGGTACCGACTGAATGCCATCTTCGAAGATGTTGGTGTCGAGACGGGTCAATCCGCCCTGCAGGTCGATGACGTCCACGACACCGCCGGCCTCATTCGAGTTGGGAATCGCGAGGAACATATGCCTCGGGTTGTTGACGTTCCGCAGGCCACCCGTGTTTCGAAGCGTGTGCTTGGAGTTCACCGGAATCGATGCCGTTCCCGAGTCCGCGTTGGTCGGACCGTTCAGACCTCCGAGGTTGGTCAGGTTGTCGAAGGCAATATCAACCGGGACTCCGGTCAAAACCCCCGGCCCGATCGAGGCCGCGATGTCGAAGACGTACGCGATCGAAGGAGGGCCGCCGAAAGGGGCCTGCTGGCCCCCACCGCTCGTCGACTGGATAACCAGGTTCGTCACGGCACCGCCCTGGATGCCAAGCGGAGTATTCGTCGAGGCGCTGAACGGGTTCTCGTGAACAATCCAGACGCCACCGTTCAGGTTGATTTGGTCCCGCTGCATTTGCCGGGGAGCCGAGAACGTGAACGGGGGCTGACCGATGATGTTGTCCGCCCCGAGGCCGGCGGGTCCTTCGGGACCGGCTTCGAAGAAAGCGACGCGACCGTTGCGGCTCAGAATGAAGGCGTAGTAGACGCGACGCGATAGACCGGATCCGGTTTGACGCTCGGTGACCGCGACCTCGAACGGTGCGCTGACATCAGAGAGCAGTGTCTTGCGGACCGTCAGGTCGAAGGCACTGATTACCGAGACGCTGCTATCGGCTTCGTTGCAGACGAAGATATCTTCGTTGTCGGGCTGCCAGGCGATTCCGGACGGACCGAAACCAACGGGAGTCGTTTCCACAACCTCGTGGAAGGTCGGCGAGTTCGGATCGATGTCGACAAAGAACACTTGACCGCCGGTGCGGCTGGTCACGGCCAACAGGTCCAGCGTCGGCGACATGGCCAAGCTGGTCGGGTCGGGAACGCTAACGCGGTCGATCACTTCGAACGTGTTCGAGTTGACCACGACGATTTGGTTGCTGACTTGATCCACCACGTACAGGAAGTGGCCGATCTGCTGGCGAATCTGGTAGGTCAGACAGGCGGTCGTACTGGACGGCGGCGGAAAAACCGGGCCGATGAAGTACGTGTTCTGTTCGAGCGCCAAGAGCCCGGTAGGCGGCTGGGGCGGGAAGGTATTCGGGTTGCCGAAAGGATTGCCGTTCGCCGAGAGCAGGTTCTGAGCCGAGACGGCCTGATTTCCACCGTTCAGCGCCATGTTGATGCTCACACTCGTCGGTTCCTGGCCGCCGATGTACGGCGAGAAGCACGGCGGAGGGAAGACCAGCGGCGGCGGGTTGGGGTGGGGAGCCCAAGAGATGATGTTTCCCGCACCCGGCGGCGTGCTGCCGACCTGGAACGTCTGGGCGGGCTGCACAACGCTCGAGCTGCCCCCCAGGGGCGTGGGAGAAGGAATCTTGAAACCGTTGGTCGCGCAAACGTTGAAAGCTCCGGACTGGCAGCCAAACGGCGGCGGACCGTTGTTCAGCGCGAGGTCCAGGGGATGACCGATCATCATGTCGCCGATCGACAGGATGTCAGGCGACGTGAGCAGCCGGTCATCGAGCGCGCTGTTCTTGGTCAGCGAGAAGACACCGGACGAGCCACCGTTCACGGTGCAGGTGCCGGGCGCGAGCGGCGGACGCATCGCGCTGGCCTGGCTGGCCACGTTCGGGTTGTTCGGGAAGTTCGAGTTCTCTTCAATGACAGGGTTCGCAGGGTCGTAAGTCGGGTTTCCGGTGCTAGCCCCGAATCCGTTGAGGTCGATCACCCCGATACTCGGTTCGCTACCAGCCCGACCAACCACGATGACGTCGGGCGCCACCGGAGCGTTGGTCACCGGTTCGCCCTGTCCTGTTTCGAACGCCGTCGAATTCGAGCTGTTGTTGACGTTGCCCTGCAGATCTTCGAACTGAGCGGGCGAAACCTGGACGTTGACCAAGCTGAAGTCCGAACAGGCCACCTCCGCCGGGCCGGAACCCGGGAACGGAAGGGTCGGAATCAGCTCCATCACGGAGAAGTCGTAGATCGATGCAGGCCGCACCAGGAAGGGTGCAACGGTGAGCGACTCCGGCGGTCCGAAGCTGATCTGCACAGCCGAACTCGACAGCGGAAGCGCACCGGGCGCCGCGAGAGCACCGAAGGAAGTCGGCTGCACGGGCTCGGAGAACTGCACCAGGATCGAGGTCGCGGGATCGACGTTGGTCGCTCCGTTGCCGGGGATGATGCCGGGCAGGGTGGACGGCTGGGAGGGCAGCAGGCCAACCTCCGGGGACAGTTCGTCCAAGCCGACCGTGGAGCTCGCGAGTGCGTCGTCCACGAGGCTGTCGCCCGCGGTCGAAATCACGCCCGTGGTCAGTCGCATCCGGATCGAGCGACCCTCGGGGAACGTCTCGTGGGTCGACAGATCGTCGTCCTCGTCGACCACAAAGACCAGGACGTTCGGAGCCACCAGGTCATCCGCACCGGGGAATGCAACGCCCTGCTGAGTACCAGGGAAGCCGAGCCCCTCCGGAACCACGGACGTCGGCTTGTCGTCTCCATTGAGGCCCGGTGCCAGGTCGACCCACCTCTCGAAGGCCAACAGGTTGGTCTCGGGGTCAATCGAGCCGAAGGTCGATCCGTCGATGAACACGCGGCCGCGCACGGTCTGCGACTGGCCGGTGGCCGGGTCGAGGGCAACCACCGAAACCGTTCCCGACAGGTTGTTGGTCACCGACGCCTCGGGGAGGTTGGTCAGGACCGATTCCACCAGGATCGGCGCTGTAAAGCGCGCCGCGATGAAGTGGTTACCAGACGATCCGTCGGGAAGCCGAGCCTCCGAGTCCCAGGACGGGACCGGCAAGATCGGGTTCGAGAACGTGACGTTGTCGTACAGCTGATCGAAACTGCGCAACGCGACGACCTGCGTGGACGGCTCCCCGTCCGATCCGAGCAGGAACGTCCGGTGCGGGAGCAAGGTTCCAAAACCATTGGTCACTTCGACCAGATCCATCGCATTGGCGAATCCGGAGGCGGTGCCTCCGCCACCACCGCCACAGCCGGCGAGAAAGGCCAGAGGAATCGCCGAGAAGACCCCCCAGGAGAGGAATTCCCGATGGGCTGATGCGTTGGACCCTTGAACGGATCTCTGAACGGATCTCGAAGGCTGCTGGGAGCGCTGAAAAGTCGCCATGAACGATGAACTCGCTGGTTCGTTGCGCGGGGTCTAGGGAACGGCCGCTGGAGAAAGCGAAGACGGAAGGCGCCAGAATAGCCCGCGAAGCGGGATGGAATCCAACGCGATGAAGAGGCTTCCGGGATTGCTCGAAAGGGCCTGCCCGGCGCGAAGCCGTGCAGAGAAGCCCTCCGGCGATCTGGTATTGAAGGGTCCGGAGAGGAATCGTGGGGACCGACCTGAGGGGCGGACCCAGTAGGACCCTTCAATCTTCGTGCCGCCGACCGGTAACCGCAACTTCGCCCGGCAGGACCCCTCTTTTGGTCCCCCGGAGGCCGGAAGGGGTCCTCCGGCCGTCTCCTCAACCCCGGCGTGCGTGCGAGGCCGCTCGATTCCTCGTGCGGTCGCACCCGCCGGCCCCCCCGGCCC
>CAZUCE010000036.1:37522-44484 GCA_964619265.1 uncultured Planctomycetaceae bacterium | reverse complement strand
GAACGGGTTCACCGCCCCCCTCTGTTTTCACCCATGCCGGGATTCCCTCTTCCCGACGGTCCTCGAGGCCGGTCGAGCATGCCCGACGCTGAATCCGGCTGTGACCGAGCGCCCGCCCGCGCCGGTCTCCGGAAGATTCGGCCTTACCCCCCCGAACGGGACCAGTTGTTCGGCGGTGAACCGGGCGCTTTTGGGCGGCGCGTCCAGGAGGTCGAATTCGACCTTGGCAGCGAGGCAGCGCAGGGATTGTGGGAGGTAGGGGAGGACGAAGGACGCGAGCTGGATCGAGTTCGCGATGCGTTGTCGACACGGCTCATGGAGCTGTTTCGAGTGCACCAATCTCGCACTTGTTTTGGGTTGCTTTACGAACTCAACAGCGCGGCCATCTCTTTGCACGTGGCTCAACGCCTGCGCCGGTATCACTCTCGAGCCGACGCAGGCGATTTGCTTCAGGAAGTGTTTTTCAACATCTACCGCTACCCCAGTCGATTCGACTGCTCGCGGGACGATGCCTTCCGGGTTTGGACCGCGACCATTGTTCGAAACACGGTGCTCAAGCACCTGCGCTCGCTGTCGCGATCGGGTAGGGCCGAAGTTCCTTTCGAGGATTTGAGCGAACAACCCGAGACCGGCGAAATCGAACCGCTCGGAGGCGTGATCCAGCGTGAAAGCGAGGGTCAGTGCCAGGACGTCTTCGTGTTGTATCTGCATCTTTACTTGCAGCTCTACCGGCAACTCTCCGAGCGCGAGCAGCGCGCGCTGCACCTGGTTGAAGTCGAAGGCGTCAGCTATCGCGAAGCTGCCGCCGATCTGCAGATCAAGCTTGAGAACTTGAAGATGGTCATCTTCCGCGCGCGCAGAAAAATCCACCGAGCGATGCGCCGCGTCTTCGAAGGTTCACCTCCTGAAATGAGGCGTCCTCGCAAGAGTTCTACGGCAAAAGCAAACAGCTCCAACTCCAAGACGGCCAAGGCCGCCGCAGCGGGAGTTTCCGTCCAGGGAACCTCGTACCTGGCCAATTCGTCCAAATCGACGAATCCTGACCCCGCGACTGCGAACCCCCGTGAGCGCGGAGCCGACACCCCCCAGTCATGAACATCTACGAAGGCAGCCAAGGAAGCGAGTTCCCTTCCGCCGATGCGGAAGCTCAAGAACGCGAGGCGTTCCAGTCAGATCTGTCTGCTCTGCTGGACGACGAACTCGACGAACGGGCCGTGGGACGAACCATGGAACGGCTCGAGTCCGACGCGGAATGTCGTGAGTTTTTCTCCTCGATTCAGCGATCGCTCGAGGCTCATCGCGAAGTTTCCGCTCAGGGTCTCGACGCTAGCGCCGATGGGTTCTTTGCCGGCACGTTCCGCGAGTTGCTTGGTTCGAAGGCTGGGCGGACCTTGGAGGATCGACAGCTGGCCCATCGCCTGGCGGTCATTTTCTACCAGCTAGGAAAGGCCTACGTGCTCGCCGGCTGTGACGCCGACTGGCGCCAGCGGGTCTTCGAGCGGCCCGTTGAAGTGGATCACCAACGCGCCACCGGACGTGGCTTGGTCGATGGCATCGCTGAGCGCTCCGAAGGCGACCGAGCGGGCTTCGACTGGGCTGCCAAGCGGCATCTGCTCAACGGCACGCTCGAGAAGATTTTGGCGCCCTTCGAGAAAGCGCGCCGCATGCTCGAGGAGTGCCTTGAGATCGAGTCCGACTACGAGCCGGCTATTTTGTGGCTCGCTAACCTCGATCGTCTCGAAGGGCGGCCCCTGCGCGCGGCCCGCGGTTTCGAGCGCGTCTTCGAAGAAGGCATCTCGCCGTCGAACCGGGCCCATGCTGCGATGCAACTTGGGAAGTCCCTCGTCGCAGAGGGGGACTACCAGGAAGCGCTGAGATATTTCCGTTGGATCGGACTGTCCGGAGAACTTCGGCGAGACAAACGCTTCTTTCCGGCTGGGTTCAACATCGGCCTCTGCTTTGTTCACCTCGGCAAGTACGAAAGAGCCGTCTCGGCGTTCCGAAACCTGTTGGACGACAACCCTGAGCGCGTCGCAGACGTAGCTGCCTTCTTCACGGGCTCCCCCGCGCTGCAAGGAGCCGCTTCCAGTGCGCCTGGATTCCTCGAAGCTCTTTACGAGCGTTGCCCAGAACTCTTCCAACCCAACCCGCCTTCGTCGGAATCCGACTTGCTCTAGGTCTCTCGATGTTCAAATTTACGAGCAACAACTTGATTCTTCTCATCGCCCTAGTCCTCTTTGCCGGATCAGCCTTTGCTGCTGCACCGGTTGATTGGCCGACCGAGGATGGTCATGGATTTGTCCCACCCCTCATCGCAGACGAGGCGATCGGCACGCTGCCGACCTACTGGACCGACGAGGAGTTTCCGCTCTTTTCGACGAATGGCCAGGATTCGAAAACGCAACTGCTGGGAGGCCTGTCCACCGAGTTCTTCGTCCCCGTCGGGCTCGAGCAGACGCTGATCGAGGCCGCGGCGGGCAATGGTCTCGCCCTGGTCGGACCGGGGGATTGGACCAGCGATGGGCAACAGCGGACTCGCGTCCGAATCTTCGGCAATGTGCGCCTGAGATTGGATGAGGCACTCGCTAGCCTCCCTTCCGTGAGTACCTCCCTCGACCTCGGGTCCAAGTTCGAGAACTCGGTTTTGACGTCGTCGGTCGATGGCGAACTGTTCAAGATCTTTCATTCCCTTTCCACTGGGACCCATCTGGCGATTGATTTTTCCAACCCAGCGGTCAAGTCCCTGTACCAAGACAAGCTCTTCCAGATGATGGCGTTGTCTTCCACAGGCTCGTCGGGCCTGCTGGCGCTGACGATCAAGAGTGGCAAGATCCACATCCGATTGGACTCCTGAGCTAACCCTCGCTGCCTGCGGCTTAGCCTCGCCGCTGGCTGAACGCCCGCAGTCCGCCCTGGATTGTGTTGCAGATCCTCCTCTAGACCTCTGCTCTTCCCTGTCGCGAGGACGGCCCGTGCTCCGCATCTGCGGGCACGGGCCGTTCGCGTGAACTGGCTTTGGGCCGCACAATGAAGGGGCTCTTGGCGGCCTGGGGTACCTCCTCAGGCCGTCCTTTCCAATTGGACCCCCCGACCCGGCGGCCTGCCGCTCCGCAAGACCGTGCCCGAGACCTTGATCGCCCTGGATGCCGGAACCACCGGTGTCACCTGCCTGCTAACTGATACTGACCTCCGTCCGATCGCGCGTGCCTATCGGGAATTCGAACAGCGCTTCCCCGAGCCCGGCCGCGTCGAGCACGACTCGCGTGAGATCTTGGACGCGGTCGATGCCACGCTGGAGGAGATTTTGGCGCGTCCGGAAGCCGACAACGTGCTCGCGATTGGCGTGACGAATCAGCGCGAGACGATCTTCGCGCTGGACCCGGGAGCCGGGGAAGCCATCGTTCCGGGGATCGTTTGGCAGGATCGCCGGACTGCCCAGCGCTGTAGCGAGCTGCGCGCAGCCGGTCACGGCGACCTGATTCGGGAACGGACCGGTCTTCTGCTCGACCCGTACTTCAGCGCAACGAAGATCGAGTGGATGCTCCGCGAGCAAGAGCACTTGCTCGAACGTGCCGAGGGTGGTGGTGTGGTCTTCACCACGGTGGACGGACTGATCGTTCAGCATCTGACCGAGCAAGACGTGATTGCGGTGGACCCGACCAATGCTTCGCGCACGATGCTCTACGACATCGAACGGGGGGCTTGGGACGCAGAGCTGTGCGAGTTGTTTGGAGTCCGCCTTGAGTGGCTGCCGGAAGTTCGCCCCTCGGTAGGAGATTGGGGGATCACTTCGCCTTACCTGGTTGGGCGAGAGATTCCGATCCGCGGCGTCGCCGGAGATCAGCAGGCCGCGCTGTTCGGGCAGGGCGGATTCGAGTCGGGTTCGTTCAAGTCGACCTTCGGAACCGGGTGCTTCCTCATGCTCAACACGGGGCAGGAGCGCCGCCGAAGCGAGGCGGGCTTCCTTTCGACCCTGGCGCTCGATGCCAAGGGCGAGCGTGCATTCGCCCTCGAAGGCAGCCTGTTCATGGGGGGCGCGACGGTCCAGTGGCTGCGCGACGGTTTGGGGCTGATCGAAGATGCAGCCGAGACCGAGGCTCTGGCGCGCAGCGTCGAAGATTCCGGTGGCGTGCATCTGGTGCCGGCCTTCGCCGGGCTCGGCGCCCCCTATTGGGATCCGGAGGCTCGTGGTGCGCTTCTCGGACTCACGCGCGGGACGAACCGGGCCCACGTGGCCCGGGCAGCCCTGGAGTCGATCGCTCTTTCGAGCGCGGAGCTGATCGACCTCCTGCGCCAGGAAACGGGGATGTCGATCGAGGAGGCGCTGGTCGACGGAGGCGCGACCCGCAATGGGCTCCTGCTGGAGCTCCTGGCCGATTCGGCGGGGCTCACCGTGCGGCGGCCCAGCGACGTGGAGGCCACCGCCCGGGGCGCGGCGATGCTGGCTGGAATCGGCTGTGGGAAGTTCGCATCCGGTCGGGACGTGCCTTCGCTCGAACTGAGCGACACGCCTGCCGGGCTCCCCGGAGAAGAGCGGGCCGCCCGCCTGGAGGCCTGGCGCGAGGCCGTGGCCAGGACCCTGTCGGGGGGCCGGAGTTAACGCTCCGCCGATCTCGACTCCCCCCGGAGGCCCTCCGGAGCCGATGATAGGGATGGAGGGCCCCCGACCGGGCCTTTCGAATCACCCGCCACCACGCCATGTCCGCCCACGATCCTCGCTCGCCCCGGCCCAGGGGTTTTCGGGACGCGACCGAGTTCAAGGACTCCGGTCCGCGACCGGCCCGCGGCTTTTCGCCCGCTGAGCGGGCCCATGACCCAGGTTCCTTCGCGGAGCAGGACGGCGCGATGTTCTCGCCCCGTGAGCTCCAGCAGTTGGTTCTGGGGGAAGTCGAGCGGGCCGAGCGACAGGGCTATTCGCTCGGATGCCTGCGCGTGGCGGTCGATCGGCTCGATTCGCTCCAGGACATTTACGGCCGGGAGGCCCGCCGCGAGATCGTCCGGAGTCTGGTGGAGTTCCTAGCCCGGGATCTGCGCGGCTCGGATTTCATCGGGCATTTGGCCGACGGTTCGCTGCTCTGCCTGCTACCCCAGGCGACTCCGGAAGGGCTGCAAGGAGTCGGCGGCCGGCTCCTTCGCGGCGCGCGTTCCCTGGTTTTTCAGAGCGGGAACAAGCAGGTGCACATCACGACTTCGATCGGGATTGCCCACGCGGCTCCCGGGGATGCTGGGGCGCTGGAGGTCCTGAAGGCCTCGGCGGATGCCGGCCTCACGCGCTCGGCGGCTGCCGGTGGGGATCGCTTGCTTGAGGTCTGTCTGGCTGCTGAGGAGCGCGATCAGGCGCTGAAAGAGGAGGCGGAGCGCGAGCGGCGGGCCCACGAGGCTCGCCAGGCCGCAGCTCCGGCGTCCACCGCGGCGTCCAACCACGGATCGCCCCAGATTGGAGACTCCCAGCCCGGATCGGTCCCGGTGGATCCTTCGATGCTTCTGGCCATGGTCCGCCAGGCGCTCAGCGAGCATTCCGGCGCGATCGCAGAGGTCGAGCGCCGCCGATCGAGCCCGGAGCCCTCGGGGGCAGATCGAGGCCAGGTCGAGGTTCTCGAGCGCCGGGTTTCGAAGCTCGCCGCTGAATTGGAGCGCTACCAGGACCTATTACTCAAGGTGTCTGCCGCGGGGCCCGATGACGAGGGAGTCCGCTCGCTCGGTAAGTTGGCAGGACGCGAGACGAACATGAACACGACCAAGCTCGACATGATGGGCGAGATCTTCAAGGCCAACCTGGCTTTGAAGAATGCCCTCGCGAGCACCCCGAAAGCGGGTCCGCCCGAGGGTGAGCCCGGTGAGAATTCCACGAACCCGCCGCCTCCGGCGCCGTGACCATGGCCAACCAATCCGAATCTCAAGACCCTTCGGGCCCGTACCCTGGCGATACCGTTCGCCAGGAGAAGGGCATTCTCTACATGGGTATCGACCTGGGAACGTCACGGACTTCCGTCTCGGCGTCGAACGGTATCCGCGAGACGGTCCCCTCCTTTGTCGGCTATCCGAAAGACGTCGTTTCGCGCAAGCTGCTCAAGAAGGACGTTCTTTTTGGGTCCGAAGCGATCGAGCACCGGCTCTCGCTCAACCTCTTTCGTCCGCTGGAGGACGGCGTGATCAAGTCATCGCTGGATGACCAGAAAGGTGGTACGGAAGCCGAAGAAAATTTACGCGCTGCGGGAGATCTCATCGGCGAGATCATTTCGCAAGCCAAGCCGCACAAGGACGACCTGATCTATGCGGTCATTGGCGTTCCGGCCGAGGCTTCGATCAAGAACAAGGAGGCCATTCTAAAGGCGGCTCGCAAAGCGGTGGACTCTGTGATGCTGTGCTCCGAGCCGTTTGCCGTGGCTTACGGCCTCGACATGCTCGACGACGTGCTCGTCATCGACATCGGAGCGGGCACGGTCGACCTGTGCCGCATGCACGGCACGATGCCCGAGGAGACCGACCAACTGACAATGACCTGTGGAGGTGATTCGGTCGATCGCAGCCTTGCGAACAAGATTCGAGAGAAGCACCCCGAAGCACAGTTCACGATCCAAATGATCAAGGACATCAAGGAGCGGCATGCTTCGGTGTCTGACACGATGAATCAGGCCGTCGTCAAGTTGCCGGTCTCGGGTAAGCCGACCGAGTTCGACCTGACCGATTTGATTCGCGAAGCCTGCCGCGAGATCGTTGCGCCCCTGGTCGAAGGCCTGGCCGAGCTGATTGCGAGCTTCGATCCGGAGTTCCAGGACAAACTCAAGAACCGCGTTCTGCTCGCCGGCGGTGGCAGCATGATCAAGAACCTCGACGACGCGATCGAAGCCGAGATGGTCGAGCGCCTCGGTTCGGGCCGGGTGGTACGAATCGAAGAGCCGATCTACGGCGGAGCCAACGGCGCCCTGAAGATCGCCAACGACATGCCCGACGAGTTCTGG
>CAZUCE010000036.1:0-37422 GCA_964619265.1 uncultured Planctomycetaceae bacterium | reverse complement strand
TCTGGCACCGTATTACCGATCTAGTGGGAGCCAACGGCCACCGTCGATCGGCAACGGGAAGTCGGTGGGCGGGGTCGCGTCGATCGGCGATTCGGAGTGCGATTGCAGGTAGCCGAGCGCCTCCAGCTGTTCGCGGTCCGCGCGCGATTGAATTCGGCCGGACAGTGTGCGGACCGGCTGGCTCTCAATTTCGTCTGCGTACCGCAGTCGCACCTCGTCCAGCCGTTGCCGCAGCGCTCGCAGGGCGGGGTCGGCTTCGTTCGTCGAAGTCGGCATTCCCGCTTCCATCGCTCCAGGCGCGTTCGCGAAGTAGGCGGTTTCCACTCGGTCCTGCCCAGTTTGCTTCCACAGCAGCACCTCATCACCGCGCCTGAGACCGCGGTTCAACGTGACCGGGGCACCCGGCGAGAAGCCAAACACAAGCTGCGTGTACTCGCGAACCTCATTCTCCTGGTCGCCGCGAGCGACGGGAGCTAGGTTCGCGCCGCTCAACCCGTCCGGAACTTCGAGGCCCAGCAGCGCTAGGACGGTTGGCACCTGGTCGACGAGACCTACGGCTCCCTCGACCACCCCGCCGGGCGGCAGATCGCCACCCGACAAGATCCACGGCACGTGCGTGCTCTCCGCAAACAGCTGTTTGCGGTGGCCCTTCCTGCCGTGTTCGTAGAACTCCTCCCCGTGGTCGCTGGTCAGGTGGATCAGCGTTCGATCCCGGATCTCCCGCCGATCGAGGTCTTCGAGCAGGCGGCCAACCTGAGCATCCGACCACGCAATCTCGCCGTCGTAGAGCGCAATGAGCTGCGCTAGGTCTGCTTGGGGGAGTTTGGCTCGAACCACGGAATCCCGCGAGGCGATTCTGCGTCCATCGATGGGACCCGTGTATTTGGGGTCGGTAAAGCGAGTGTCAAACGGAGCGCGCGGAACGTAGTCGTCGTGCGGGTCGAAAAGATGGAGAAACAAGAAAACGCGATCCCGCGCTTCCAGAGCTTCGTCCAGGAACTCCAGACCTCGATCGATCACCAAGTCATCGCCGGGTGCGTGAAAGTCGAACAGCTCTGGTTCGGCTTCGATCCACGCGCGCAGCTCTTCCACCTTTTGTTCCTTCCGCAATTCGGTGTAGCGGCTGAGCAGATCCGGCTTTGCGTAGAGCGAGCGTCCGACGCGCTCCCAAATACTGAACCCGGGGCCGAAGCCATACTGCGGCTCGAGGTACTTCCAAGAGTAGTAGCCGCCGCTTAAGAAGCCGGCCTGCTCCAGGTGCTCGGAGATGAACGTGCCGCGCAGTTGGACCGGCGCAGGTCTTCCAGGTTCGGAGGTAAGGCCCCAATGGCGTTCCTCGTCGATTCCGTGAACGCTGACGGCCAGGCCGGTGAGCATCGACAGGTGAGCGGGCAGAGTCCAAGAGGTCGGGCTGAAGCAGCTCTCGAAACGCACTCCGGACTCTGCGAGTTGATCGAGGTTCGGGCTGGTTTCGCGGGGGTAGCCGTAGCTGGAGAGGTGATCGGCACGCAGCGTGTCGATCGAAATCCAGATTAGGTGGTCCGGCGGCTCCGGTTCGGCCTGCGGCGAGCAAGCAACGAGCAGCAAGGCAGCCAAGCCAGCCGGGAAAGGAAACGGATCGCGCATGTCGGGGTGGAGTCTAAGCGCGCTTGGCCCAGAACTGGCGCAGGGCAGCGAGCGCTGAGTCCAAGCATTCCCCGGGGGACACACCCGCGGGCAGGGTGACATCTGCACAGGCGAGGTAATCGGGCCGGCGGCGCGCCTCCAGCTCGGCGAGTTCTTCGAGAGTGTCCCGGCCGGTGACCGACGGCCGGCGGTTCGGGTCGGCCGCGATTCGCCGGCGCAGCGCGTCGAGGGGGGCGTCCAAATGCAGGACAAAGGCCTCGCGCGGTAGAGTTTCCATCGCGCCGGGAGCCTCTAGCACACCGCCGCCCGTAGCGACTACCCGATCCGGCCTCAAGGTCTCCTGCAGCAAGCGAGCTTCCTGTTCGCGGAACGCCGGCCAGCCCTGCGCTTCCACGAAGGCAGGGATGGGTCCGAGTTCGAGAACGAAGCGCTCGTCGAGATCGAGGAATTCGACCTTCAGCTTTTCTGCGAGCGACCGGCCCAAGGTGCTCTTGCCGCAGCCACGTTGACCGATCAGCGCGATACAACGCCGGGAGGCGAGCGCGGCTTCGAGCTCATCGAAGAAGCCGGGGAAACTCTTCGCGACGCAACCGGGCTGGTCGATCTCCACTCCTTCCACGAAGGCTCCGAGTACGGCGAAGGCCATCGCCATGCGGTGGTCTCCTTGCGGATCGACCCGCCCCCCGTGAAGCCTGGCACCTCCTTGGATCCGCAGCCCGTCGGTGAGGACTTCGACCCGTCCGCCGAGTCGGCGCAGCTCGCGAGCCGTGACCTCGAGCCGGTCGCTTTCCTTTAACCGCAAATTCGCGGCGCCGGTCAACTCGGTTGTTCCGGTTCGCAGAGCTGCGGCAATCGCGAGGTTCATCGTTTGATCTGGGAGGCGTGCGACGTCGACGGTGCGCGGGCCCGTACCGCGCAATCCGGCAAGCACCTCCCCGAAGCCGCGGTCGGGCTGAAGCGAGTCCTCACGCAATCCGATGGGAGCGCTGCGCCCACCGCTTAGCTCGGCGAGCAGCGTGAACGCACCGGCGGCGGACCAGTCGGCTTCCACTTCAAAGCATCCAGGCGATTGAAGCTGGAGCGCGGGGACCTGGACGCGGACTCCGCCGTCGGTCCGCTTCTCGATCTCGATCGAAACTCCGAACGCCTCGAGAACGCGACGCGTGAGCTCAAGGTAGCCCGGAGATGCGAGCACCCCCGTGGTCTCGACCGTCAATCCATGGGTGAAGCGCGGCGCGACGAGCAGCAAGGAGCTGACGAACTGGCTGGAGCGACTCGCGTCGATACGCACCGTTCCGCCGGCCAGTTCTCGGCCTTCCACGAGCACCGGCGGAAGGCCCTCGCGATCGGCGAGGCTCGCTCCGAGCGAGGCGAGTGCGCGGCTCAGCTCGCCGATCGGTCGGCGCAGGAGCCCGGGACGCCCGGTGAGTTCGAATCGTCCTGCGGTGAGCGCAGCCACCGAGGTCAACAGTCGCAGAGCCGTTCCGCTCTCGCCCACATCGACTCGCTGCGGGGTCGTCCCAGCGGGTCCCTTCCCGCCGGAGGGCGATTCCACAATCAGGTCCTCGCCGCGACGCTCCAGGGCATAGCCGAGTTGGCTCAATCCGCGCTCCATGGCGAGCACGTCGTCGCAGGTTCCGGCACCAGCCACCAGGGTCCGCTCGCTGCATAGGGCTGCAGCAACCAGGGCACGTTGCGCCATCGATTTGGAGCCCGGCAGCCTGGGGCTCGCGTCAATCGGCGCGATCAACCGCGGGGTGACATAGAGATCATTCATCGAAGGAGCGTGGACCGGCCGGTGAGCCGGACAAGTGCCGCATCCTAAGGCCAGGGGCCGGTATCCTCAGCGGCCTCATGGCCAGCAACAGTTTCGGAGAGATCTTTCGTCTCACGTCGTTCGGTGAGTCCCACGGCCCGGCCCTCGGCGTCGTGGTCGATGGGGTCCCGCCCGGCCTCCCGCTCGCCGAAGCGGACCTGGAGCCGGACTTGGCTCGCCGGCGACCCGGCCAGAGCAAAGTGACGACCTCCCGGAACGAGGCGGACAGCCCAAAAATTCTGTCGGGTGTTTTCGAGGGGCGGACAACCGGAACGCCGATCTGTGTGATGGTCGAGAACACCAACCAGCGCTCGGGGGACTACGCTCGCATCGCGCGGGAGCCACGGCCCGGGCACGCGGACCGCACCTACGATCTCAAGTACGGCCACCGGGATCCGCGGGGGGGCGGTCGATCTTCGGGACGCGAGACCGTCGCACGGGTGATCGCCGGTTCGATCGCCAAGAAGATCCTGCCGGCCGAGCTACGTATCGTGGGCCATGCGCTCAGCATCGGACCTTTCAGGGCGCAGGAGTTCGATGAGAGCTTCATCGAGAGCAATCCGGTGCGCTGTGCGGATGCGGGGGTCGCGCGCCAGATGACCGAACACCTGGTGGCTTTGCGAGAGGCGGGCGACTCTTGCGGTGGGATCGTCGAGGTCTGTGTCGCGGGCGTCCCCGCCGGACTGGGAGATCCGGTCTTTCGCAAACTGAAAGCCACCCTGGCCCAGGGCGTCATGAGCATCGGCGCGGTGATGGGATTTTCCTACGGAGCGGGTTTCGATGCCGCGCGGGCGAGCGGATCGGAGATGTCGATCGAGCCCGGTGCCTTCGGCGGCTTGGAAGGCGGCATCACCAATGGCGACCCGATCCGAATCCAGGCCGCGATCAAACCGACCAGCACGGTGGGGCGCAACGCCCGCGAGGGGCGCCACGATCCGTGCATCGTCCCGCGCGTTATTCCCGTAGTGGAGTCCATGGTGGCCATTTGCCTGGCGGACGCGTATTTGGGCCAACGGGCACTCACCGGGGGGATCGCGCACCCCGAAGACCCCGGCGGATGAGCCGGACGCGCCTGGCGTCCAAGGCGCTCGAATTCGGAGGGCTCCGAGCCGTCTTCTCCGAGTCATATTCTCCGAGCAAGACGCGAGAGGGTCGTCCGGCACGAGCCGCTCGGTCCTTGCCCGCCCCAGACGACCTGCTCCGCCCTCAGAGCAGGCCCGAGGACTCTCGCAGCGCGTGGGGCGAAGTCCGGCCGGGAGGGAGTACGCTCCGGGAACTTCCCTAGGACCCGCGCCCAGCTTCTCCGTGTTTCTCCTCGACGCCGCCGCGATTCTGATCGGATTGGCCGCCCTGTTCGGCCTGTTCAATCACCACGTTCTCAAGCTGCCCTTCGCCATTGGCCTGATGGTGTCCGGGCTGTTGGCTTCGCTGGGCGTTTTGGGAATCGATTTCGTGTTTCCCGGGCTCGGCCTGGCCGGCGCCGTGCGCGGGGCGGTGCTGCAGGTGGATTTCTCGGCGGCGCTCCTGTCGGGAATGCTCAGCCTGTTGCTGTTCGCGGGGGCCCTGCACACCGATCTCTCCCTGCTTCGCTCGCGGGCGCTGCCCATTTTGGTCCTGGCCACGCTCGGCGTTGTGCTCAGCACGGCTGTGGCGGGAGGGATCGCGTTTGGAGTGTTCGGCCTGTTTGGAATTGGAGTGCCTTTCGCCTGGTGCTTGGTATTCGGCGCGCTCATCTCGCCCACGGATCCGATCGCGGTGCTCGGCGTGATGAAAGCTGCCGGGGCACCGAAGCAACTCGAGATCAAGGTGATTGGCGAGAGCCTGTTCAACGACGGAGTCGGGGTGGTCGTGTTCACGATTCTCCTCGCGCTGGCCGTGGGTGGATCGGATCTGGACGCGGCTCACATCTGCGTCTTGTTCGCCGAGGAAGTTCTTGGAGGAATCGTGCTTGGCCTCGTGGCGGGTTGGCTTGGGATGCGCGCCCTGGCCAGCATGGACGAGCCCAACCTCGAGATCCTGATCACCTTGGCGATCGTGCTGGTCATCGGTTTGATCGCTGGAAGAGTGCACGTTTCGGGGCCTCTGGCCGCGGTGGTCGCCGGTCTGTTGCTCGGCAACCAAGCCCGCGAGCGCGCCATGAGCGATCGGACCCAGGCCACGCTCGACACGGTCTGGACCTTTCTCGACGAAACGCTCAACGCCGTCTTGTTCCTCCTGATTGGTATCGAGGTGTTCGCGATCACGCTGCCCGATGCCGGGTACGTTTGGGCTGCGGGGATTCTGATTCCCGGGGTGTTGCTGGCCCGGCTGGTGGGAGTCAGCGTTCCGCTCGGTCTGGTTCGTCGCCGGGTGGCCCTCGGCCCTGGAGCGGTCCGCGTTCTGACCTGGGGCGGGCTGAAGGGCGGCATCTCGATCGCGCTCGCGATGAAGACTCCGGAATTCCCCGGCCGGGATGCGGTGTTGGCAGCGACCTACGCCGTGGTCGTCTTCTCCATCCTCGTCCAGGGCTTGTCGGTCGGGCCCCTGATTCGCCGGGTGATCGGCGAACCGGCGGCTTGACCGGAGCCAAGGTTTTGTTGAGTCGATGGCAAACGGAATCTCCGGCTGGACGAGAATCTTCGAAGGCGGTCTGCGAAGGACTCTCTGGAGAGCCTTTTCGGCAGGGCTTTTGGCGGACGGCTCTCCGCTCGATTTGATCTTGGCCCGAGTTTGTTCGGGCATGCGCCTCCCCTCGTTCGTTTCCATCTGGCTCATCCCGCTCCCCATGAATCTCCGCTGCCCTTCGCCGCACGCGTTCGCGCTGCTTGGCGCTCTTGCCCTCACCGGCTGCCATATCACGATCGACGCAAGCGACGATGAGTGGGTGTGGTACTCGGAGGATCAGGTGTCGTTCTCGGAGCTGCCCAGGCACGAGTTTGACACAGAGCTAGATGGCTCCGGACGCAGCAGCAGCTTCACGCTGACCTTTGGTGAGCAGGGCGACCCTTCCTTGGTGCGTGTGGACAAAGTCACCGAGTCGATTGCGTATCTCGGCGTCGAAACCGAGTCCTTGGACAGCAAACTAGCGCGTTCCTTGGATGTCGAGGCTTGGAGCGGAGTACGCGTGACCCAGGTTCTACCCGGTACGCCCGCGGAGGGGGCTGGCTTGCTAGCCGGCGACCTCTTGCACGACCTGAACGACCTGCCGATCACCAGTTCTGCCCAACTCTCCGACCTGGTGGTCAACCAGCTCGAGCCGAACGTGCCCGGCAACCTGGGCATATCGCGGTTCACAGCCAACGACGGCCGCGTCAAGCGCGACCTTGAGGTCACGCTCGGCAAGCGCTCCGAGACACGGAGCGACTCGCAGACCGTCGAGTTGGCGAGCCTGCCGGAGATCGAGGCTTCCACGGGGATTCAGCTGGCTGAAATTCCCGAGGACTGGAGCGCGAAGTTCTTCGGCGGCGACCCCGCGCGCATCCTGGTCAGTGGAGTCTGGATCGGTTCGCCGGCCTACTTGGCTGGGATTCGCACCGGCGATCAAATCGAGTCCTGGAACGGCGCGCGGGTTACGAGTCTGGAAGAAATCGAGGCGGCAGCGAGCGCGGTGACCGCCGAGCACGTGATCGAGGTCTTCGGAGCCCCAGGTTCGCACACCGCCGCGGTGGGGCCGAGCAACCTCGAGCGGCGTCGTTCGTTCCACATCCCCATTCTCACCAAGTACAAGCAGACGATTCAGCGCAAGCGCGTTTCATTCCTCAACTTCATCTTCCAGTTCGGGTTCAACTACCGCCGGGACTACCTGGCGACCGAGTCTCGCGAACCGGCCCGGAACACCGAGCTCTCGATTCTCCCGCTGGGCATGTTCGAGTTCGAGCGCTCGCCGACACGCTCGCGCAACCGGATCTTCTGGCTCATCACCTGGGGCAGCGACGACGACTGATCGAATGTTCCTGCGAGAGGCTTTCAGGCCTTGCCGTGGCACTTTTTAAATTTCTTGCCGCTGCCGCAGAAGCACGGGTCGTTGCGGCCGGTTTTCGGCGCGCCGTGTTGAAACGGGTCGACCTTCTTGGCCGGTGCCGCGGGCACTCCCGCTCCGGTGGTGATCGCGTCGCGCAAGGCATCCTGGTTCGCGTCCACCGCCTGGGCGATCTCGAAGGCCTGGGGGACGACTTGGGAGTCGCGCAGGTGACCGAGGAAGGCGCCGAGGAGCTCCTCGGCCAGCGCGGCTTCCTTGGCTCCGCGTTCCAGGCGAGCGGGCAAGAACTGGCGCAGCAGCAAGGTGGTGCTGTCCCCGTCCAGGAGCCGCGGCACGATCCCGAGGTCCTGATAGCAAGCCTCGAGGATCGCGGTGCCGAAGCGGCGCCGGTCGCGGGGGGAAGCTTGCACCTCTTGGGCCCCGGGCGAGTCGAGGAAGGCTGCCAGTTCGAGGGGAATCGGGTCGCTGGGCATGGGAGGCAGGGTAGGACCTGATCGGCGAGCGGCGGCCTGAGAAATTCTCTTCTGGACCGCTGTCACGATCGGGGGGCCGGAAGGCACCTGTTTGCCATGGCCCCCAAAGACGAACTCCAAAGGACGCGCCCATCGCGAGCCGGACGTTCGCCCGAGCCTCTTGGGGCCGGCCTCGACGACCTCGAACGGTTGCGCGGGCTGGTGACCGCGCTGACTCGCGATCCGGCGACGACCGACGACGTTCTCCAGGAAACCTGGCTGGCCTCTCGGCGCATGCCCGCGACGGTGAATTCACCCGGACAGGTCGCGGTCTGGTTGCGGACCACAGCTCGCCGGCTCGCGAGCCGGCGGCTGCGCGACGACCAATCGCGGGCGATGCGTGAACGGGTCGCCGCTCGTCGCGAGCGGGTCGAGGACATCTCGGCGGAGCGCATCGAGTCCTTCGCTGACTTGCTGGAAGCGTTGGGCGAGCTTTCCGAGCCTTACCGGAGCACGATTCGCCTGCGCTATCTGGACGGCCTTGCGCCGCGCGAAATCGCGAGGCGACTCGATCGATCGCCCGAGCTGGTTCGCCAACATCTGCACCGCGGGCTCGAACGGCTCCGCACTTCGATGGATCGCCGGCATGGCGGTGGGGAAGCCGGGCGCCAGTCGTGGATGGCCGCCCTGATTCCTGTCCGCTCCGGAACGGCCGCCGCCCCATCCGTTGCAACCCTGATTCTCACGACGATTCTCATGAAAGTTTGGATCCTCCCGATCGCGGCTGTTGTGGTCGGAGCCTTCCTTTGGCTCCCTTCTCGAGACGGTTCCGAGGCCTCGGGCGCTGGGCCTGTCGCGCCGGGAGAAGCGGCCGCGCTGGTGAGGCCTGACCTGCAGGATGGTCCGGCAGCCGAACCGATTCGGACCGTGGTGGGGATCGGGGAGGAGCCGGCCCTTGCATCGGTAGATGGGCCCGGAGCGTCCGTAGCGAAACCCGAGATACGCCTGCGGTTCGTGGACTTCGAAACACGAGTTCCAGTGCCGACGGCCGAGTTGCGTGTCCTGGACCGGTCGGCCGAGTTCGGTGAGGAAGCCCGGGTGTTGCGGCCGGAGCCCGATGGGATCTTGACTCTCGACGAATCGATCTGTCGTGAAGAACCTACGCTCCTGGCCGACGCGCCGGGTTACGGGCGGACGATTCTTCAGGATCCCACCATGTGGCTTGAGATCGGTGGAGTCTTCGAGGTCGAGCTCTTTTTCATGACCCGGGTTTCCGGCCGCGTGCTCGGACCCGATGGCGGGCCGATCGCAGGCGCGCGAGTCTTCGGAGCCGGAGATGATGCGCTGCGCTCCACACAACTCACCACCAGTGTCCGGTTAGCCGATGGAGAAGACCTCTCCGTTTCCTTGGACATGGAGAGCCGCGCTTGGCGTCGCCAACCACGAACGGCGAAAGACGCCACGGGGGCTGCGACTCGAACCGGACCCGATGGGTTCTTTTCGCTCGAAATTCCGCTGGCTCCGCCTCCGATCGGGCCGGACTTCCCGACACGAACGGCGAAAGACGCCACGGGGGCTGCGACTCGAATTGGACCCGACGGGTTCTTTTCGCTCGAAATTCCGCTGGCGCCGCCTCCGATCGGGCCGGACTTCCCGATTTCCTCCGACCCGTTTCTCGTCGTTCAGCATCCGGAATTCGAGCGGCTCGAGCTGCATCCGGGTTCGGAGCAGGAGCTTTACAACCTCGGCGACGGGAGGGCCGAGCTGATTCTCACGCCGCACGCGGCGACGACGGGGATCACGGTCGACGAAAGCGAGATGGGGATCGCCGAGGTTCGTCTTATCCCGGCTAAGGAACGGCAAGGTCTGGAGGATCTGACCTGGCTGCACTTGGCTCGCTCGGTGACCAGCGCCGAGGGGGGCCGGTTCGCGGGAGATCTCGACCTTGAATCCACCGAAGCGCTGTGGTGCTTTGCGCCGGGCTATGCGGATCGGCGCTTGCTCCGCAAGGAGTTCGAGCTCCAAAACGGCGAGCTCCGGGTTCGTATGGAGCGCGGCCATGACCTGGTGGTTCAGGTGTTTGACGATTCCGGTGCGCCGGTCCCCGGTGTGCTGGTCGAGATCGAACCGTTCCGCGAGTTGGCGAAGACCGAGTTCGAGGCACGCACCGATGCGGCGGGCCTAGCGACGTTTGAGCGGCTGGCCCGCGGTACCGTCGAAGTCGGCGTCAAGACCGGCGCGAGATACCTGTCGGAGCCAGGGCGGGACGTGGAAGTTCCGTGCCCTGCCGTGGTGTTTCAGCTGGCGCGACCGGTTCGCTTCACCGGCGACCTGATCGGTGTCGCAGCCGAGACCGAAGGGCTTCGTTTCGAGCAGGAGAACGAAAACTCAGACAAGCGGCTCGCGTCCTACCCGGTCGAGCACGTGGTCCTCACGGAGGGCCGTTATCACGCACCGCTCAAGGGGGATCGGGGGGATCGAGTTCGCCTGGTGGTCTGGGGAGAGGGGGGGCTCAGCTTCGTTGGCCCGTGGTTCGACGTGGACGCGGGGATCGTCGAATTGGACGTGGAGTTCGAGGCTACGGCTCTCGAAAGGGCCGAGGGCGCTGCGGGTCCTCCCGAGTGAGCCCGTAGAATGGAATGGCCCCCGAGGACCGGCCGGGCGCGCCACCATGAATGAGGAAGAACGCCCCCTGATTGCGCTGACCTGCGGGGATCCTGCGGGCATCGGGCCTGAGATCGTGGCGGCGGCGCTCTTTGATGGGCGCGTGCGCGAAGTCGCGCGGCTGGTGGTTCTCGGTCCCGAGCCCTGCCGTCCAAGCCGGATTCCGCGGCTGACGCAGTACGGCGGCGATGCGCTGCAGGAGATCGAAGATCACGCTTGGTTTGCGACCGAAGCGCCGCCGGGCTGGCGGATGGGCGCGGTGCAGGCGAGCTGCGGCGCGGCGGCGCTCTCGGCGCTGGCTTTGGGCGCCGAGCTGGCCGAGGCGGGCAAGGTCGATGCGCTCGTGACCGGCCCGGTCTCGAAGGAAGCTCTGCACGCGGCCGGGGAGCAGGTGGAAGGGCAGACTCAACTGCTCGGCTCGTGGGCTGGCGTAACCACCGAGATGCTGGCGGTCGCGGACCAGCTGCGCGTGCTGCTCCTCACTCGGCACCTTCCGCTCAAAGATGCGCTGGCAGCGATCACCGAGGATCGCGTGGTCGCGCACCTGAAGCTGCTGGATCACGGCTTGCGCGACCTCGGATTCAAGGCTCCGCGTCTGGCGCTGGCCGGACTCAATCCCCACGCGGGCGAGAACGGCTTGCTCGGCTCTGAAGAAGCTCAAATGCTGGAACCGGCGGTGACGCGGGCGCGCGCCATCGGGTTGGACGTCACCGGCCCGCTCTCGCCGGATACGGTCTTCCTGAGCGCTTCGCGCGGAGCCTTCGACGGGGTGCTCGCTCTCTACCACGACCAAGCGTTCATTCCAGTCAAACTGCATGCACCGGACAGCGGGCTGACCGTGCTGTTTGGTCTCCCCTATCTGCGCGTCAGCCCCGCGCACGGCACGGCGTTTGACATCGCAGGACGCGGGCTGGCCAAGCCGGATAATTTGATCCATGCACTCCGGCAAGCTGCAGCCTGGGCTGTTCATCGGCGGGAGCCAGGGCGCGTGAGCTAAGCGTGCGCTTGCGGTGCCGGCCGGCTACCTGCTTGCCGTCCCCCCGGAGTCTTGAATGTGATCCCGAAGGCCGGACCTCTTCTTGGAGGGGGGGCGATCCATGGGAGGCGAGTCAGGCAGTCCACAAGGCCAACCTGGGTGGCTGGATCGCTCGCCATCTAGCGGCGTGGGACCCGACTTCTTGAATGAGGGGGAGAAGCTCGCCGTATTGGGGCCGACCGGGCTGGTGCCGGATGACCCGGCCCTTGAGCACCATGCGGCCGGCCCATTCTTGAACTGAGTGAGCGGACTGCCGGTGACCTTGATCGACCTGCGGAAGACCCTGGGCGACGCAAGGCGGGAGCAGGGGCTCGGCTCTAGGGGCGGCTCGATCACCACCTCAGCGTTCGGGGCATCGGATTGCCGCCTAGGCCTTGGCCGAGCCGCTCCTGGAAGCCACAGCCGCGTGCTAGGGGCTTCCAGGGCCCGATGATCGGATCCTCGCCGGGTGGGGGATCGGGTCCCCAGGCGGTAGGGATTTCGCGCGGGGTCGCCTCGCGGCCCGCGAGAGGCGAGGGTTCGGCACCCTCTGGTCTTACGTGTGCGGTAGATTAGGGCGAGTCTATCCGGTTCCCCCCCCCCCCATGATTCAGCGCAAGAAGGGCAAAATTGTCCTCTATCAGCCCCAGCAGGTCGACGCGTCCCTGGGCCCCATCTCTTCGGGCGACATGCTGCCGCTCGAAATGCTTCAGATCGGAGCCTACCCGGACTCGGAGGGTTACGAAGTCGTCATCATCGACGGCTCGCTCTACGACCAGAAGACCGCCCACAAGATGGTCGTCGAAGCCTGTGAGGGCGCGATGCTGTACGGCGTCACGGGCATCCTCGGCTTCATGGTCAAAGATGGCTACCAGTGCACGAAGTCGGTGCGTGCCGCTCACCCGCACATCAAGATCGTGGCCGGTGGTTGGTTTGCCAGCGTGCGTCCCGATCTGCTGCTCAAGACCGGCCTGTACGACGGCGTTGTGGTCGGGCAGGGCGAGAACGCGTTCCGCGAGATCATCGACGCAACGGCCGCCGGCGAGTCGTTTGACGACTTAAAGAGTTTGGCCCTGCTCCGCGACGGAGAAGTCCTCCTCAATCCACGGCATCCGGTGGTCGGTTGGGAGAACACGCTGCCCGCGGCCTGGCATCTGCTGGACATCGAGCCCTACCGCGAGCGCCAGCTGCGCCCCGACAGCCACAATCACATCCTTCGGATGCCGACGCCGCCTGCGCTCGGCAACCGCGCTCCGTACTTTGGCATCACCTATTTCTCGAGCTTCGGTTGCCCCGAGCCGTGCAAGTTCTGCTGCTCGCCGTTCGTGACGAACCGGCGCTGGAAAGCCATGGCGGCCGACCGGATGCTCGATGAGTTGCAGATGCTGAAAGAGCGCTGGGGCTATCAGGTCGTTCGCTTCCACGATGCCAATTTTGGCGTGATGGAAAAGCGTGTGAAGGGATTCGCCGAAGGTCTGCTCGAGCGCGAGATGGGGATCTACTGGAACTCCTTCATCGAGACCAACTCGATCCTGTCCTTCGATCCGAGCACCCTCGACAAGATGGCGGCCTCCGGCATGCATCTGGCCGAGATCGGCGCGGAGACCGGAACCGACGAATTCATGAAGGCGCAGATCGGCAAGCCGATCTCCGGCGACGAAAACGTGCAGGCGACCTACGAGATGGAGCGTCGCGGCATCGAGTGCTCGGTGACTTACATCATCGGCTACCCGCACGAGTCGAAGGACAACATGCTGGCGACCTTGGACCAGGCCCGCCGCGCCCAGGCTGCGGCGCCCAAGTCGTCGGTCACGGTCTGGCCCTATCGGCCGATTCCGGGCACGGCCATGTGGGATCAGGCCACGGAACTCGGCTTCGAGGCTCCCGAGGAGCTCGAGCACTGGGGTTCACTCGGCGAGTATCACTTGCACGAGACCTGGCCCGGTCGCATTCCCGCCGAAGTCTCTCGTGTTCGGCGCCTTTACTGCCACTACCAAACCCTCGCACGCGGCCTCGCGCGCCAGAAGGACGGTCTGTGGGAAAAACTGGCCCGCTGGCGCCTCAAGAGCGGCAATTACTCGCTGGGCCAGGCTGAAGCCAAGCTGTTCGACATCTTCCTTCGCTACTACAAGCGAATGAACAAGTCGGAAGAAGAGATCTCACGCTCGTGGGTTGACCCGGGGCACAAGACCGGCACGTCTGGCAACGAGCTCTCCGAGTCGATCGACCAGGGCGAAGTGGTCTCGGGCGTGACCCTGGGCGACCGCGCGCGAGTCCGCAGCAACTAATTTTCCCTCTCTGCTCGAGCCCTTAGGGGGCTTCGAGCAATCGCGGTTGGGTCAGAGGTCTTCGAATTCGAATTCGAGCCACTGCTGGAGGAGGGCCATCCAGGCAATTTGGATCACGAGTCCTGCAACCAAGGCGATGAAGCCCGGCTTCCAAAGGGAAGCTGCTGCGTCGCCATCGCGAGCAAAGACTTCGAAGCGAGGGCGCTGAATCCAAGCCCAAACGAGGCCGAGGAGCACAGCGGCAACCCGAAAGCCGAGGCGAGCGTCCTGCCGGGCGATGGGGCCGCAAGAGCCCAGATAAAGGACGACCAGTGCCTGAATCCCGAGTCCGGCTAAGACGGCGATCACGAGGCTGGGGACGAACGCGGCGGGTCGGCCCAGGCGCTTTGTGTTGAAAGCGAACAAAAGACCAGCGGACAGCGGTCCACAGAAAAAGGCGTTGTAGACGATGCTGCTCGGATTCCAGGGGGCAAGGTCCCCAGAGAATCCTTCTTCCTCGGGGTCGAATTCGGGGTCGAGGGGGTCGGAATCGGGAGGCATGGGGGGTGGAGCGGCAGAGGTTCTTCTCGCGCCCCACCTTACCGTGCCCGGTCGGAGGCGGCGCGCTACGCTCTTGGCTCTTTGGTCCCTCTCCTTAGGGGCAATTCCCACTCACCCCGACCTTCCCATGCTCCTCACACTGCTCGGTTCGATTTGTTCCTTTGTGCCTCTCCTGGACGGTGGGTCTCTCGCAGGTTGGCAGGAGTCGGCGGCGCCGCAGGCCGCGGAGACCGCCGCTTATGTGGAGGTTTCATTCCCGTCGATTGATGACCTCGCTATCACCGCGGACCTCTACCGGCGCGCGGAGGGTGCGGAAGGCAAACGCGAGGAGCCTTTCATCTTGCTCTGCCACCAGGCCGGCTGGAGCCGCGGGGAATACCGCGAGATCGCGCCCAAACTGAATCGATTGGGTTTTGACTGCCTCGCGATCGACCAACGTTCGGGTGGTGGCATCAACGAGGTGCGGAACGAAACCGCTGCGCGAGCCAAGGCGGCTGACAAGCCGGCGGCCTACGTGGACGCCGAGCAGGACATCCTGGCCGCGCTGGCTTTCGTGCGCGAAAATTACGCGGACGGCCCGGTCATCCTGTGGGGGAGTTCGTACTCGTCGGCTCTGTCGCTGCGCGTGGCGGGCGAACATCCCGAGCTGGTCGACGGGGTGCTGGCGTTCGCGCCGGGGGAGTACTTCACGAGTTCCGGCAAGCCCAAGGACTGGATCGCCCGGTCCGCCCGCAAGATCGCCGTTCCGGCCTTCATCACTTCGGCCAAGCACGAGCTGCCCTCCTGGGAGGAGTTGTTCGAGGCCATTCCGGACAAGCGCAAGGCTTCGTTTCTGCCCGAGTCGGCCGGCAACCACGGGTCGCGAGCCCTGTGGGAGCAATTCGAGGATTCACCGGCGTACTGGAAAGCGACTACGGACTTCCTAGGGGCTTTCCTTCCCGAGCCGGCTGCGGACGAGCAACCCGAGCGAAAGGGCTGATCGCTTAGGCAGCGCCCTCCGGCGGTTGGTGGCCGGTGGGCGGTGGTTGATGGGGGGGTGGTTGATGGGCGGAGCGCGGAGGGGCCGGTTTTTTCAAATGCGGAGAACCGTGGGCGGAGCTGAGTCGCGATCGGTCCAGAACTTCCGTTTCTAGCCCCGACCCCCGCTCCTCATGCCTTTGCTGCTCGCGACCCTTCCGTTGTTCCTCCCGGCTTTGACCGGGACGCCCAAGCCGGCGACGGACCCGCCGGTTCAGCCGAATTTCCTTGTCATCGTGATCGACGATGCGAGTCGGGAGGAGTTCGCGGAGTCCCACATGCCGAACCTGCAAGCGTTGGCTCCCTTCGGGCGCTTGTTCCAGAATTTCTACACCTCCACGGTCTGTAGCCCGACGCGTTACCAGCTTCAGTACGGTCGCTACCCGTTTCGAGCAGGGATCGGTAAGGCGCTGGGTTCCGGGACGTCGGCCGGAGCGGTAGCGAGCGAGCTCTCGGTTGCCGAGGTCCTCGAGGCAGAAGGCTACTCCACGGGGCTCTTCGGGAAGTGGCACGTCAATGGCGGAGACTCTCCGCTTGCGATCGAGGAAGCGCCTCGCATTCAGGGGTTTCAGGCCTGGCGAGCGGGAAGCATCGGGAACATCACCGACGGCAAGAGTCACCACCGCTGGCTAAGGGTTGACGACGGAGAATTCAAAGATCCGGAAACCACCTACTCGAGCGATGCCATCTTCGAGGCCTGGGAGCAGTGGTGGGTCGAAGAAGATGCCAAGCCAAAATTCGGTGTTCTCAGTTACCTGGCACCCCATTCTCCCTTCGACCACCCGGATCAAGGCCCCCTCGGATCGAATCCGGGTCCCGGGGTAGAGCGCGCCAACTATGAGGCGGCGCTGGAACACATCGATGATCAGCTGCTCGACATCGTGTCCCTCGTGGACCTGAGCGACACGTTTGTCTTCTTGCTTAGCGACAACGGAACCCCGCCGCAGGTTAGTCCTCCCGGCGGGTTGGAAGCTGGGTACAAGACCACTCCCTTTGAGGGGGGCATTCACGTTCGACTGATGGTGTGGGGGCCAGGGGTCGCGGCGGGCGTGGATCCCTCGCTGATCCAGGCTGCAGATCTGAGCACGACTCTCATGGGGCTCTGCTCGGCGGGTCCGTGCCTTGGGTTTGAAGACTCGATCTCGTTCCTACCGTGCTTGTTCCAACCGGGCCTGCCCTCCGCTCGCACCCACGTGTTTTCCCAGCGGTTCTCTCCGAATGCGCCAGACCCGAGTGAAATCGGGCCGCTTGAATTCAACGAATGGGCTGTCATCCGGGACGACGGATTCAAACTCTGCCACCTCAAGCAGCAGCCCATCGGGATTCCGGGCCCGTCCACCGGCTCGTTGTTTCGGCTTTACCACCTGCCGACGGATCCGTTCGAGGGGACCGATCTGTACGGCGCGGGGGCCTTTGAGAACACGGCCCAAGAGCTCGAGGATTTTGTGTGCGAGCTCCTGGGTCCTGACTGGCCGTTCCTCCCGGATGAGTGCACAGCGCCCTGAGAGAGGCTCCCAAGCAGGGAGCTTTGGGGGGCAACCCTCGAATTCTGCGAGAGTTACGTCCGGGAAAGCGAACCGGGCACGTAGGTGCCGGTCGCCTCGGTCTTCCTGAATTTTCCAAACACTCTGTTGCCGCCTCGGCCATCAAGGCCTAGCTTCATCCAGATGCCCCGTTTCCCGCATAGTCCCGCTTCCGAGCATCACGGCTCGCCCTTCGGCGATGTCGTCGTGAACTCGTGGTGGTGGCGTTCCGGGCCCGGAGCTTCCGGCTAGGACGCGCATCACCGTCCTTTGCCACGCTCACGGGCCCGAGAAGCACCGCTTCTCGGGCCCGCTTTCGTTCCAGGGCCCCCTCGCCCGGCACCTCAAACCCATCGAATTGCCATGCCCCGTTCCGAACCCTCCCCTGAAGCCGCCTTCGGCGATGTGTCGGGAGACCGCTAGCCATGGAAATTCTCTACCGTTCCGATAGCCGCTCCGCGGAGAGCGAGCGATTGTGCTATCGCGTTCTGCCCGCCGATCGCCTGACACCGGTTCAGGCCGCTGGAAACCTCCGTTTGGCCGGCCATCGGGTTTGCCTGCTCGAGTCCACGGCGGGGCCGACTTCGCTAGCGAGCTATAGCTTCTGTGCACTCGACCCGGAGCTTTCCTTGCGGACCGACGATGGTGGCGTCCACGTCACGCGTCCCGGCCAAAAGCCGAAAACCCACCGAGCGGGCACCCTGGAGGTCCTGCGCGACCTTTCGAAGGAACTGAAACTCCCCCCCGCTCCGCGCTTCGGCCGGGATGGCGCGATGGAGCTACCTCCGTTCCACGGCGGACTGGTGGGCTACTTGGGGTTTGAGACCGCGAGTGAGCTGGAGCCCAGCGTGCCGGTACCGGAGGCGGATCCCCTAGGGGCTCCCCGGTCGCGTTTCGAGGCCTATCGGACCGTGGTGGGCTTCGACCATCGAGCTCAGACCATGACGCTGTCCACGATCTGCCGGGGCGGATCCAAGGAGTTCGCGGCGGCTAGCGAGCGGCTCGACGCGCTGGAGCACGACTTGTACGAGAACCTTGGCGGACTTCCCTCCCGGTTCGAATGCGAGGGACTCGAGCCTTCCGCGGGGCCTGAGGTCTTTCTCAATCAGGTCGAACGCTTGCAGGCTGCCATTCGAGCTGGGGAGATCTTCCAAGCGGTTCCGAGCCGAAGGCGCACCGGACGCTACACCGGGGATTTATTCGCGCTGTACCGAGCCCTCCGGCTGACCAACAGTGCGCCGCACATGTTCTTTTTCGAGACCGACGACGTCGCGTTGGTGGGTTCTTCGCCAGAGCGTCTCGTCGAGGTCGACGGTTCGCGTCTACGGACGGTCCCGATCGCGGGCACGCGACCGCGGGGGACCGACAGCGCTGAGGACCGGGAGCTTGAAGCTGAGCTGCGCGCTTCGATCAAGGAGCGCTCGGAACACGACATGTTGGTCGACCTGGCGCGCAACGATCTGGGGCGTGTCGCGCGTATCGGAACGGTTGAGGTCGTTGAGCATGCTCGCTGCCTGCGCTTCCCTCGCGTCCAACACCTGGTGAGTCGCGTCGAGGCTGAGTTGCGCAGTGATTTGGACGGACTCGACGCGCTCGCTTCGTGTTTCCCGGCCGGGACGGTCAGCGGGGCGCCCAAGGTCAGGGCGCTGCAGCTGATCGCTGAGCTGGAACGCGAACGCCGCGGACCCTACGCAGGTGCGTTCGGTTACCTGGATCCACGGGGTGGGCTCGATATGGCGATCTGTATCCGGACCTTTGTGGCCGCAGGCGGACAGCTCTCGCTGCAAGCCGGCGCGGGTATCGTGCACGCATCGGATCCGGCGGCCGAATTGGCCGAAGTGGAAGCGAAGCTGTCGGGTCCGCTCGCGGCGGTTGAGTTGCTGACCGCGAACGCTGCCAAGGTGCAGGAGGTGACGACGTGATCCTTTTGATCGACAACTACGACTCCTTTACCTTCAATCTCTATCAGGCGCTTGCCACGCTCGGGGCGGTCGTCGACGTGGTTCGCCACGACGCGGCCTCGGCCCAAGAGCTTCTTGCGCGAACACCCGCAGCCGTGGTGCTCTCTCCGGGGCCAGGGGCTCCGAAGGACGCGGGGGTCTGCTTGGACCTGCTCGAGCAGGCACCGGACGAGCTCCCCATTCTGGGCGTTTGCCTCGGGCATCAATGCCTGGTCGAGGCCAGTGGAGGCCGGATCGTGAGGTCCGACGAGCCGCTGCACGGTCGCACTTCGCGTATCCACCACGACGATCAAGGTCTGCTTCGCGGGCTCCCGTCGCCGTTCCCGGCGGCCCGCTATCACAGTCTGGTGGCGGATCGCGATTCGTTGCCAGAGTGCCTTGAGTTGTCGGCCTGGACCGAAGAGGGGCACGTGATGGGGGTTCGCGACATCGCGCGACCGAGATTCGGGCTGCAGTTCCACCCCGAGTCGTTCCTTTCGCCCCGCGGGAGTGTGGTCTTAGCTCGCTTCTTGGAACGGGCCGGCGTTCCCTGCGAAGCGGGAGGTCTGCGATGAGCGCCCCCTCGAGTCTGGGAGTCGATCGCCTCGGGCAGGCCCTTCGAGAGGCTGTTCGAGGCGAGTTGCAGGGCGAATCGCTGAAGGCCGCGCTGATCGAAACGGTTCAGGCTGGGGACCCAAGCGCAGAGCGCTGCGCTCGACTCGGCGCGCTGCTGGGGTCCTTGAGCGGAGCCGGTGTGACGGCCGAGCAGCTCGCGGGGGTGGTCGAAGCGCTCGGCGAGCTAGCGACTCCTTTCGAGCATTCGGCGGGCCCAGCCGCCCTCGACACCTGTGGGACCGGCGGGGACGGATTGTCCACGTTCAATCTTTCCACCGCGACTGCGCTGGTCTCCGCGGCGTGCGGTGTCCCCGTGATCAAGCACGGAAACCGAGCGGTGTCCTCGAGCTGTGGAAGCGCGGATCTGCTGGAAGAGGTCGGCGTGCCCGTGGACGTGGATAGTGCCGCAGCGCGCGAGCAGCTCGAGAGGACCGGTTTCACGTTTTTGTTTGCGCCGCGCTATCACTCAGCTTTGGCCTCGATCGGTCCTTTTCGCCGGGCCCTGGGCGTGCCGACGGTGTTCAACCTCGCGGCTCCCTTGGCGAATCCAGCGCGCGTGAGTCGGCAGTTGGTTGGCGTCGCGGATGGGCGCGCCCTGGAGGCTGTTCGAGGCGTCCTCGAAGCCAAGCCGGGTACCCGCGCTTATGTGGTCCACGGCGCGATCTCCGGGGATCGCCTGGGAGCCGACGAATTGACGACCTGTGGGCCGAATCGATTGCTCGGTGTAGGCGGGTTGCCCGACCTGGAGCTCGATGCCGTGGAGCTGGGCCTGCCCCGTGCTCCCATCGAGGCCTTGGCTTGTCAGAATCGGGTCGAAGCCAAGCGTTTGCTGGGTGGATTGCTGCAGGGCGAGCAGAGCGCTCTGCGCGATGCGTTGACCTTGAACGTATCGGCGGCCTTGGTCGTCGCGGACCGCGCACACGATTTCGCGGAAGGCCTCGAGTTGGCGCGGGAAGCGCTCGACTCCGGGGCGGCCTTGCGACTTCTGAGTGAGCTGGCTCCGGGAGGCTTGTCATGAACTCGCTCGACCCCTCGCTGCCGGAAGTGTTGGCGCCCCTGGTGGAGCGAGTGGAACAAGCGAATCGCCGGCGCCGCGCCCGAATCGGAGTTCCTACGCCTAAGCCGGCGCCCGAGCGAAGAGCTGCCTTTCGAGAGGCCATGAGCCAGCCCGGTGTCTCGCTGATCGCAGAATCGAAACGACGGTCCCCGAGCGAAGGAGCTTTCGTAGACGCAGAGGAAATTACGGGGCGCGTCGCGTGCTACGAACTCGGGGGGGCTGCGGTGGCCTCGATCCTGACCGAGCCGTACTCATTCGATGGGCGACGCGCCCACCTTTCCCGGGCTTCCCGGCGGGTGAGCTTGCCGATCCTTCGGAAGGACTTCGTGCTGGATTCGGAGATGATCGACGAGTCCCAAGCGATGGGAGCGAGCTGCGTCCTGCTGATCGCCCGGGTGCTGCGGCCGGACCGGTTGGCCCAGTGTGCGCAGCGCGCCCGCGAACTCGGGCTAGCGACTCTGGTGGAAATTCACTCGCGGGCCGAGCTCGAAGCTGCCCTTTTGGCCAAGCCGGACGCCATCGGTGTCAATGCGCGAGACCTCGATACGCTCCAGATTGACCTCGATCGCGCGCAAGAGCTGTTGCCCGAGATCCCAGAGGGTTGTTTTCGGATCGCCGAGAGCGGCCTGGGTACTCCAGCCGCCCTGGGCCCAGCCGCGCAAGCCGGCGCCGATGGCGCGCTGGTCGGTAGTGCGCTCATGCGCGCGGCCGATCCGCGTTCGGCGGCAGCTTGCTTTGCTCGCGCTGGACGGGGCGAGACGACTTCTATCCCGCTGGGCGAGCTTCCGATTTCGCGGGCCATCAAGGTCTGCGGCCTGACGCGGCCGCAGGATGTTGTTGCTGCTCGGGAGGCCGGAGCGGATCTGTTCGGATTCGTGCTCGAGCCGACCCGGTCTCCACGCGCGGTGAGCCTGGAACAAGCTCGAACCCTCGCAGCCGAAATCCCGCCCGGGCGCGGAGTGTTGGTGACGACCGAATCCAGGCCAGAAGCTGTCTTGCACGCAGCCCGCTCAACCGGTGCCTCGGTTGTTCAACTGTGTGGCCCGTGCGAGCCCGCGGGCTTTGGCGACCTCCCGTTTCCGATCTTGCGCGCTGTGGCTGCGGATGACCCCGGAGAACTCGAAACCTGGGAGTTGTTCGCTGCCGGCTTCGTGATCGAACCGGCGGGTTCCCTGGGCGGGAGCGGCCGGACGGCGGATCCGAGTGTCGTCGCTCGGCTTCTGAGAAACCATGGCTGCCTGGTGGCTGGCGGGCTCGGCCCGGACAACGTGGGCGCGCTCGCGGGGCAGCTTCAACAGGCCCAAGCCGAGAACTTCGGTTTGGACGCGAGTTCGGGGCTCGAAGAGGAGCCCGGCATCAAGAGTCGAGAGCGCGTCGCAGCTTTTGTCCGTGCGGCTCGAACCGCTCTGGGACCGCTCGAGATCCACAGCCCCCAAGCAGAGGACCAACCGTGTTTCTGACCTCACGTACCTACCAGCGCAGCGACACTCAGCCGCCTTTCGGCGGGTGCTTCGTCGCGGAAACCTTGATCGAACCGTTGGTTGATTTGGAGCGACGCTTCCTGGCAGCCAAGGAGGATGCCGAATTCTCGCGCGAGTTGGGCGAGCTCCTGCGGGATCTAGCCGGACGCCCGACGCCTCTTTACGAGGCGCGGCGGCTGGGCGAACGGCTCGGGCTGCGTTTGTTCCTCAAGCGCGAGGATCTGCTGCACACCGGCGCGCACAAGCTGAACAACGCGCTGGGTCAGTGCCTGCTTGCGCTACGCAGTGGCCGTCGGCGTGTTCTGGCCGAAACTGGAGCGGGTCAGCATGGTGTTGCGACGGCGACCGCCGCCGCTGTTTTGGGGCTCGACTGCGAAGTTCACATGGGTGCACGGGATATGGAACGGCAGGCCACGAACGTACAGCGCATGGAGTTGCTTGGTGCGCGGGTCGTGCCCTGTGAAGCCGGCGATGCAACGCTCAAAGAAGCGGTCAGCTCGGCGTTGCGCGCTTGGGTCGAAGAGCCCGAAAATCGGGCCTACGTACTGGGATCGGCGCTGGGTCCACATCCTTACCCGCGCATGGTCGCGCACTTTCAGCGCGTGATTGGCGACGAGGCTCGCCAGCAAATCCTGGAACGAACCGGTGCGTTGCCCGGCCTAGCTCTCGCTTGCGTGGGAGGGGGCAGCAATGCGATCGGGCTGTTCACGGCGTTCTTAGAGGATGAAGTCGAGCTCCTCGGGGTGGAAGCCGGCGGGCATGGGGCTCAAGCGGGTGAGCACGCGGCGCGTTTGGCACCGGGAGTTACGGGGGCTTCCACCGGAGTTCTACACGGCTGCCGCAGCCGGCTTTTGCAGGATGAGGACGGCCAGGTTCGTTCGACTTCGTCGATCTCGGCAGGCCTCGACTATCCATCGGTCGGGCCCGAGCACGCCGATCTTGCGGCTTGCGGCAGGGCGAGCTATGCGGTGGCATCGGACGAGCAAGCGCTTGGGGCCTGTCGCGAACTGACTCGCTGCGAAGGCATTTTACCGGCGCTCGAATCGTCTCACGCGCTCGGTTATCTCAAGCGAGAGGCCGAGCGGTTTCGGGGAAAAACCGTGCTCGTTTGCTTGTCGGGGCGCGGAGACAAGGACCTCGCCACGTTGGCTACCCATCGCGAGGCGTCCCAATGAGTGCTCCTCACCGATTCGATGCGTTTGCGGCCCGAACTGCAGCTCAACCGCCTGGAGTGATCGCCTACCTAACCGCCGGGGACGGCGGATGCGCAAAGACGGTCGCTGCCATGCACGGGGTTGAGGAAGGCGGCGCGAGCGCCCTCGAGCTGGGCGTTCCCCATTCCGACCCGGTTGCCGATGGTCCGGTTCTTCAGGCCGCGGCAGCACGTGCCCTGCGCGCGGGTTTTCGAACTCGCGACCTGCTGACATGTCTCGAACAGTACCGCGCGGAAGGGGGACGGCTTCCGATCGCCCTGTTTGGCTACGCGAATGTGTTGGCCGAGCGGGCGACAGGCGATTTCTACCGGGCGCTGGCTGAGGCCGGCGCGGACGCGCTGGCGATTCCGGACCTTCCTCGAGAAGAGGCGGAAGACGTCATCGCGAGCAGCGAGGCCGCCGGACTCCGGATGGTCTTCTTTGTAGCTCCCAATACCGGCGAGTCCCGGCTTTCCGCCGCGGCTGAGGCTTCGACGGCGTTTCTTTACGCGGTGGCCCGGCGCGGAACGACAGGAAACGACACCGAATTCGACGCCGAGCTATCGAGCTATCTAGGGCGTGTCCGCCGGGCGGCTGGCTCCGCGCCCGTGGCGGTTGGCTTCGGCTTCTCGCGCGCCGAACAGGTGCGTGCCCTTCAAGGCCGAGCGGATCACGCCGTCGTGGGGACCGCGCTGGTGCGCGCGCTCGAGGGCGTCCCGGTTTCCGAGGCCGGCGCCGTGGCCAGGACTTTTCTTCAATCTCTTCGCTCCCAGACTCCTTTCCCGACGACCCGATGAATTCCTCCGTTTCTGCTCGCAGCGAACTGCTAGCCCTCGACCGATCTCTTTTAGCGCTTCTCGACCTGCGGTCTGAGCTTGTAGCCCAGGCCGGGCTGTCGGAGATCGAACGCACGAGCCGCCAACAGGACCTGGCGGCGCGCTTGCGCGGCCGGACCGAGCCCGGTGCCTTGAAGGCGTTGTTTGAGGGAATCGACGCCTTCTGCCTCACGCGGGCTGGAGGGGTGCGATGATTGCGGAATTCACCCTCCAGCCGGACTCGTTCGCCGCTGAGCGGCTGGTGTCGGAGCTCGAAGCACTCGGTGCCGAAGTGGTGCGTGGTCGCGACGAGCTTCGCGAAGTCGTGGCTTTGGTTGGGTCCGCTCCCGAACCGGCGAAGCGCCATTTGGAGCAAGCTCCCCACCTGGCTCGTCTACACCGCCCAAAGGGACCGTGGGTCCGCGTCTCACGGGCGTTTCGTTCGCGCCCGACGATCGTCTCGCTCGGCGATGCACAGATCGGTGGCGGCCAACCCTTCGTGGTGGCGGGCCCTTGCAGCGTCGAGTCCCGCGCACAAATCGAGGAGTGCGCCCAACTGGTCCAACGCGCGGGCGCACACGCCCTGCGCGGCGGAGCGCACAAGCCGAGGACGCACCCCTACGCATTCCAGGGCCTGGGGCGGGAAGGGCTTCGGCTTTTGAAGCGAGCCGGAGACGGCGTCGGCTTGCCGGTCGTGAGCGAGATTCTCGATCCGCGGCACGTCACCGACTTCGTCCACGAAGGCATCGATGCGCTCCAAGTGGGGGCGCGCAACATGCAGAACTTCGCGCTCTTGAAGGCTATCGCTCCGATGGGCAAGCCGGTGCTCTTGAAGCGTGGCCTCTCGGGCACCATCGAGGAGTGGTTGTGCGCGGCGGAATATCTACTGGCCCACGGCACCGAGCGGGTCGTCTTGTGCGAGCGAGGGATCCGCACGTACGAGACGGCGTTGCGCAACACCTTGGACCTAGCCGCGGTTCCGCTGCTCCGGCAGTTGACGCACCTGCCGATTCTGGTGGACCCGTCCCATGCGGTCGGTCAGCGAGATCTGGTTCGGCCGGCGGCGCGCGGAGCGATGGCCGTCGGGGCCGATGGGTTGCTGCTCGAGATGCATCCGCGTCCCGATACCGCGCGTAGCGACGGGCCCCAAGCCCTGCTGCCGGGCGAGCTCGCGGCTTGCGTGGCCGATGCTCGAATCCTCGGCGCGATCTTCGCGGGCTAGAGCTCAAACCCATGCAACGCAGCTCGGGGCGGATCTCGGCCGCACAGCCGGCCTCCGGAACGACGGCCACGGGAGGCTTGCTCGCAAGACAGGCTCGATCCGGATAGGAACCCCTTTCCCATCACCCCCCCGGGATGAAGCCCTGGGTCGAGCCGCCTTAGGAAGCCGTTCGGTGCTATCTTGCCGGCCGATGTGCCACTCCCAATCGCACCCTCGGTTCCTGGGCTTGCTCCCCCTCTGGCTGGTCTTCTTGCTGACCGCCTGCGCCGCGCCGTTGTCTTTGGACCCGGCGCGGATCGACATCCCTTCGGCCTACGGAATCGAGGCCTGGGATCAGGTCGAGGCCATTCGCTTCACCATGCAGCGCGATGCGGGAGGCCGGCGCACCAGCTCCAAGTGGGTCTGGGAACCTGGCCCCGACCGGGTGACAGCCTTCGACTCGTTTGACCGGCCGGAGACCTGGAGCCGCGGGTCCGTGCCCGATCAGCACCGGGCGCGATCGGCGGCGTTCGAGAACGATCTGCGCTGGCTTCTTTTCCCGCTCAGCCTGTCCTGGGACACCAGCCTCACGGTGGTCGACCGGGGGGCCGCCGCAGGCCCCATCGGGGGCGCCCCGGCTCGCTGGATCCAGGTGCTGGAGCCGGGCGCAGGGCTCGCTGGGCCGGGCTACGACCTGTTTGTCGACGACCTGGGGGTGGTTCGCGAGTGGATTATTCGGGGTCCCAACGGGGAATCCCTAGAAACTGCGACCTGGTCGACCCCGGTGCTCGTAGGACCGATTTCTCTGTCCCTGGACCACTTCGAGATCGATGGCAGCTACCGGATTTCTTTTCCGGACGTCGCGGTCAAGCTGAAGGACCAGGACCGTTGGATTCCCGCCGCCCGTTGAGAAATGGGGGGGGCTGGCCCTAAGGAAACCCATGCTTCGACTTCCCTTTTCGCTATCCGCCTCGCTGCCGTTGGCTTTGGTGCTCTCGTTCGGATGCACCGCCTCCGAGACGGCCTTGACGACTGAATCGTCCGGTTCGCCGCCGACCTTCGAGGGCGAGGCGGCGCCCGAGGCCGGTCTCTCCGAGACGGACTCGGCGAGCGGCGCCAGCGACAGAACCGAATCCTCCGACCCCATGACCGACTCTTCTGATTCGACCATCCAACTGGCGACGTTCGGCGCTGGTTGTTACTGGTGTGTCGAGGCCGTCTACGACCAGATCGAGGGGGTCCAGAGCGTGCGCTCCGGCTTCATGGGCGGTCACGTGGACCACCCCAGTTACGAGCAGATCTGCACGGGAGCGACCGGCCACGCCGAGGTTTGCGAGCTGACCTTCGATTCTTCCGTCGTGACCTACCAGGAACTGCTCGACTGGTTCTGGCGCCTGCACGATCCCACGACCTTGAACCAGCAGGGGGCCGACAAGGGAACCCAGTATCGGTCGCACATCTTCTTTCACTCTGAACAGCAGCGCGAGCAGGCGATCGCTTCCAAGGAGGCCGCGGCCAGCTCGTTCTCCGACCCGATCGTGACGAAGATCACCGAGGTTTCGACGTTCTATCCGGGTCCGGACTACCACCAGGATTACTACGTTCAGAACAAGTCGGCGGGCTACTGCGATTTCGTAATCCGGCCCAAGCTCAAGAAGCTTGATTTAGATTACTGAGGACCGGCGGATGGCCGCCGCGAGGGCGCTGATCGACGCGCTAGCTCTTCGCCTGGAATAGCGAGAGTACGGCGCCGGCCGGATCCCGAACCACGGCCACGCGGCCGTGGCTACCCATGTCGCGGATGCCGCCGAGAACTTCGCCACCGCGCTTTGTAGCTTCCGCGATCGAGGCCTCCAGGTCGATGACGTGCACGTACGCCAGCCAGGCTGCCGGAAGGTTTGCGTTGGGGCCCTTGGCGTGGCAGACACCGGCGACTGGCGTTCCGTCGGCGGCGAGGCAAACATGGTCCTCGTAGCCTTCCATTTCGACGGGTTCGGTGGTCCAGCCGATCACGGCTGTGTAGAACTCGCGCAAGGACTCGGCCTCGGGAGCAGCTAGGTCGAGCCAGCCAATCGTCCCGGGGACCGGAGGGGGAGTTGTGGAGTCCGTCATGGGGCGGCGTTCGGGGGAGAGCGGGAAGAGGGCGCGTTGCTGCGCCTTGAAGGGAAGGAGCCTAGGGAATCACAGCGATGTGGTCGGTCTGCTGGCCGGCGATCACCTCGATTTCAGCAGTGTAGGACGGTTCTGACTCTTGATTCTCGGCCCTGGAGAAGCCCCGTTCCCGTTCCCGAATCTCGAGCCTGTAGCGGCCGGGCTCGATGCCGCCACGAAGCCATGGCCTCGAATCCCACAGGTTCTCGCTGTACTGGCGCGTGTTCTCCTCGCTTCCATCGAGCCTGAGGACTTGAACTCGAAAGAACCTGGGTTGACCTTGATCCTCTCCCTGCTCGACCTTGATCAGGAAGGCTCCAGCTGGCTGCACCTTGATTTCCACATCCTCTAGCAATTCGCCGGCTGTCACGGTGAACGGCTCTGACTGATTCGAGAGGACAAAGTCTCCGCCCGCCTGAACGACCATCGGCCGATCGGGTGTGAGGCCTGTGATGGTGTAACGGCCGTCTGAGTCGGTCAGGCCGCGGTCTTCGCTCTCGACGAGTGCTGCGAGGGACGATTCGACCGGGACCACGTTGCTGCTCGTGGGTCCGGAACCCCTGAGATCGGATTTCCACCAAGTGCCGCTTTTGGTCGCGTTCTCGGGGTCCGCGCGAACCGAGACGCCGGCGACCGGTCGACCGGCCCCGTCGAGAACGCGACCCGAGACGCTGGCGGTAACGGCGTTGATCTCGAAGCTCTCCGCGGGGCTGTCGATGGTGACGGCGTGGGCGGATTGCACAGCTAGAGCGTCGTTTTGGACCGTGAGCCAGTAGTTGCCATAGGGGACCTTCTCCATGGAGAATCGGCCCTGTTCGTCGAGGCGGTCGCGATGGGGGGTCCAGTTTCCGGCGGTGCCGGCTGGCGTCGTTTGATCGGGATTCCGCTCGGCGAGGAATACCGTTCCACCGCTGGCTTTCGCGCCATTGATTTGGACCGTTCCGGAGGCGACAGAGAAGTACGGCCCGCGAAGCACGACAACCTGTTCCGAGCCCGGCTTCACGCTCACGTAGGTCCACTCGCCTTGTTCGTTGCCTCTGACCATCCAGGGTTGTCCGCGGCCGGAGTCCCCAGCAATTCGGAACCCCCAGCGGCCGGCTTGCAGCTTGCGGAAGCTCACGGTTCCATCGGAGCGTGTGCGGGCGTCCCGCTCGTCGCCATCCCCCGGGACCGGATCGGGCGCCAGGATTTCAACGCGCGTATCGTCCATAGGGTTGCCGTCTCCATCGACGACTTCGACGGTGATCTCGCCTTCTTCCAGAAGCCTGATTTCGAGGGTCGAGTCCGATTCGCCCACGACGATGCCGTCCTGTTCATGACTCGCATAGCGAGCTTTTGAGATTCGCAGGCTAGAGCGCTGCGTTCCGAAACTGGAGATCGTCACCTCTCCATTCTTGTCGGTTCGTTCTCGCCGGGCTGGCTCGGCCATGACGCGCCCAAAGGCAAAACCCCTCATCCCGCTCTCATCGTCGATTTCAGGGGTCTCTACCGACAGGATGACCTGAGCTGAACGTACCGGCTTGCCTGAAGCATCGTCCAGCACGCGAACGGTCAACTTGGGGGCCGGCTGCAGCTCTAGAACACCGATGTCGACCTGCCCGGTGGGGGGGACGAACAGGTCTTCCTTGCGCAGGGGTACATACCCGGAGGCACGGACGGTGAGTGTCCAGCGTGGTTCGTTGTCCGCTAGGGAGAAGGCGGTTGGACGCAAATCCATGAACTGGTCGCGCCCACCCGGATGGTGGGTTCTGATCTCCCCGGAGGGCTCGGTCAGCTCCTCCTTAACCATCATTTGGCCGATTTCGGCCACGAAGCTCTCGAGCGGTTCGCCGGTATCGGCTCCGATGACCGCGAATTTCACATCGGCTCCGCGTTTGTAGAGCAGCTCGACATTTTTCGTCCCTGCGGGGACGACGACCTTGTCGGATCGGGCGGAGCGTTCACTTCCACCTGAGTAGACTACGCTCAGATCATTGCCGCCCTGGGCGGAGAGCTCATAGGTGATGTCGGGATCGAGCTGCTCGATCAGGAACTTGCCGTCCGGTTTGAGTTCGACCATGAATGGCTGGTTTGTGCGAGAGAATCGAGAAGTACTTTCCTCGCTGTTCGTTGCGCTGACGCGGACTTGCGAGAGGCGCTGGGGTGGGACGTTCTTGACCTGACCCGAAATGGTCAGGGCGTAAGGCAGCTCGCACACCAGCTCGGTTGCACGCCGGCCGCGCCCTTCGTCTTCACCCCGGAAGATGCGCCGCGGGTGGCCCGGTGCTTCGACGACGATCGACCAATCGCCAGGAGAGACTGCGGAAAGCTCGAACTTTCCGTCTTCTCCGCAGATGATCTCGGGCTCGTCGTCGCCGCGAGAGAACCTCCAGCTACGTTCGAAGTGATCGACTTCCGCACCTGCGATGGGGCGGCCCGTGGGGTCGACTACGGTGCCCCAGACCACAAAGCCCTGCTTGAGAACCAGGTCTTCGATGGGAGCGGCCAGGCTTTCGGGAAGCATCAGCGTTCTGTCGTACTCGAGAAAGCCCTTCGATACGACGGTGAACGTGACTTCCTCGCCCGGCTTACCTGGCAGATCGAAGCGGCCGAAACCATCGGTCAGGCCTTCTTCGGTACGCGAGGCGCTGAGTCCAGCGATCGCGAGCATCGCCTCACCGGGCCGCTTCATCTTGATTTCGGCGTCGGCAACCGGTCGACCCTCGACGTCGACCACGCGACCTTGAACCATCGGGCGAGTCTTGGCCGTCGAGCGCGAGCTTCGTTGGGTCGGCGCCGAGACGGCGCTGCGCGCAAGTTCTTCGGCCGGGGCCTCGGAGGTGGCCAGTTCAGATTCGCTCGGAGCGGCTGATCGCAACTCAGCGGGGCCCGCGGCGGAACCGGTCGTGGTTTGCGCCGAACGACCGGCGGCTTCGGAATTCTGACCGGTTGGTTCGCCGCTGTCGAGCAGCAGCAGGATCGGAATAGCGAGCAGGGCGAGAAGCGGGAGCAGGAGGAGTTTCTTCGACATCAGGTGGTGGGGAGGGAGGCCCCAGTTTGGCGATCGAGGAGGGTCACTATTTCCGAATCGGATGGCCTTGGGAGGTTTGGAGTGCCAACCAGGCCAGCGGGAGGGCCGTCGCGAGATCCAAAGCCCAGTGAACGCCTAGGGCGAGGGTAGCCCAAGCGGTCGAAACGCAGGCGAAACCCACCAGAAGAACCAGGCGCCTGGGTCCGTAGCGCTGCGCGTGCCCCAGCAGAAGGAACTGAGCGGCTAGGTGGAGGCTCGGCAAGCAGTTGTCCGGCGCGCTGCCGATGCGCAGAAATTCAGTCAGTCCGGGCCGCAGGGCCTCGAGGGCCGGCTGAGCTTTCGAGAGTCCGCTCACCGATGGCTCTAGGACTGGAACGAACAGGTAGAACGGGAGGGCCAGGGCACCGAGGGCGGTGAGCGCCCGAAGCCAGTGACGGGTGGCTTCTCGGTTGCCGGATCGACTGTGCAGCGCGAACGGCAAGATCAGTAGCGCGGGGAAAACAAACACGTAGTGCAGCGCGAGGAGCTGCCGAATTGCGTGCGGCGTGAAAGTCTGGATGAAGGCGACGGCGTCGCCTTCGAGTGCGGACACGTGACCGGTCAGGTCGAAGCCAAGTCGCGCGGTGAGTCCGGCATCGAGATTGGCTTCGATCAGACCTACTGCCATCAAGGCTGTGAGCCACAGAGCATGGCGCCGCCCTTCCGCCGTCGTCGCGAACGCTGAGAGTCCGCCGATCAGCGCGCGGGGGGTGGCTTGTGGAGAAAGTACGAGCGCCGTGAGAAGGGCGAGCGCAAGCGTGGCTCCAGCGAGATAGGCAACCAACACGGTGCGGTTCGGTACCTGGTGCGGCCGGGGGACGAGGTCAGGAGGCCCGCGCCGTGCGCTCGGCTTCGATTCTCGAACGCATCCGCTCGGTGGTGGCGAAGCTCTCGACCGTGGCGTAGGACTGCACGAGCAAGCGAATCGGTTCGGGCACCGCCGCGAGTGGTCCCCGCGGACCGGCGGTCGGGCGTTCCATGGCACCGATCAAGGTGTCGCGCAGTGCGACGGCCAGTTCTTCCTCGGTGGTTGGAGGCTCGGGGAAACACTGCCAGAACAGGAGTTCGTCCTCGCGGGACCAGCCGAGCGCAGAGGTTCCACCACAAACCGCGCGTGCGAGCGTGAGCGGCGAAAGCACAACGAATTCCTCGATACCTCGAATCTGCTCCAGCTTGGCAGCGTGACTGAGGGCGTCCGTGATCCGAGTGACCTGAGCGCGAGCTCCGCGCCTTCGCGCTAATCCGCGAACGTGGAGTCGCAGATCGGTCTTCTCAAAGAAGTCCTCCACAAGCGGGGCTTGCCGTGCGAGCGGATAGTGTTCGTTCAGGATGTCGGCGATCAGCGCTTCGAAACCACGGCCGGCCTGGGGCGGGACGATGTGGAGATCTGGGTCGACGACGCGGTTCTCGAACCGGCGCTCGATTTTTTCAAGGCCGATCAGGCCGTGGCCGAGACGCTCGACGGTTGTTAGCGCAGCCAGCGTGTTCACGCGGTCGGAGACTTCGGGGCTGTCGAACGAGAATTGGATCCCCCAGGCACGCGCGGCGAGCACTTGGTCCATGCGGAGGTAGCACTCTCCGCGCGCGCTCCGAGCGCTGACTCCTCCGACCTGCTCGATCTCCGGATTCTCAAGCACTCCGCGCTGCTGCGGAGCTGTGGATCGGCCGCGCTGGAAGTCCACGGGTTGAGCGTCGAACTGGTGGGGGAGCTCGAACAACTCGCGCTTGGCTTCATCGAGCAGGGCATGCACGGCGCGTCCGCGATAGGGGGCCGGCGAAAGGCGCTTTCGCCGGAGCAGGCGGTCGTAGGCCGCAAGCACGGGCGGGTGCCCATCGGGCCGATCGCGAGCGATCTCCAGTTCCGGCTCGAGGCTATCTCGACGCCATGCCGACTCCAGGTCGACGACCTGTTGGCGCAGGCCACGGAAGAAATCGTCGAGTTCCCAGGTGGGAACCACTCGCTCGGGTGGATCCGGCGCGGGTCGTCGGTTCGAGGCTGGAGCGGGAGGATTCTTCATGGACCTGATCGACGACCGAGTCCAGGATGCGAAGCGCCCGGGGCGCGTTCAAGCAGCTCCGCGATTGGCTCCCGTTCCGGGCCCGACCGGGCTCGCGGGTCCCCTCCTGGCTCGCTGCTGCCCCTCTTTTCCTTGGCTGACTCATCCGCCGCTTCCTCGCCCGAGGACCCGAGCCCGCCCTTTGACTGGGCCGGCCGCTATGCAGAACAGAACACGCCGTGGGATTTAGGCGCAGCTCACCCCGAGTTTCAGGCGCGCCGGGACGGCTCGGCTCTCGACCCAGCGCGCGGCCGAGGTCGCGCCCTGGTTCCGGGCTGCGGCCGAGGGCACGACGCCGTCTATCTGGCTCGGCTCGGCTTTCGGGTCGTGGCTGTGGACCGTGTCGCAGAGCTGGCCGCCGAACTGGGGCCCCGCCTGGCTCCCCTCGGGGGCGAGTACCGGGTTACGGACGCGCTAGCCTTCGATGGGAGCTCCGAGAGACCGGAAGAGCAGGGTGGCTTTGATCTGATCCTCGACCACACGTTCTTCTGTGCGATCGATCCGACCGAACGGCGTAACTGGGCCCAGCTGGTGACGCGCAACTTGGCACCGGGCGGCCGATTGGTCACTCTGGCGTTTCCGGCCGACAAGCCCTGGACCGAAGGTGGCCCTCCCTGGCGCACGTGTCGGGAGGAGTTTGAAAGCTACCTTGGGCCCGGTTGGCAAGTCCTCGAAGACGAACCCCTGAAGGCGCCGCTTGCTCGGCGCACCTGGGAGGAGCGTTGGCTCGTCTTTGAGCGCGCTGTCTCCGAATCCGCTCCGACTCCAGCCGCTTCGAATCTGTGACCTCCTCCGAACGCCCGGGCCTGCTCCTCACCAACCTCGGCACGCCCGATGCGCCGTCGACCCCGGCCGTCCGTCGCTACCTGCGCGAGTTCCTATCGGATCCGCGGGTGTTGGACATCCCCGGGCCCGTGCGAACCATGTTGGTCAACGGGGTCATCGCGCCCCTGCGCGGACCGAAGTCCGCCGCCGCCTACCGCACGGTCTGGTCCGAAGCCGGCTCGCCGCTGCTCGCGATTTCGCTCGAGCTGCGCGACGCCCTGCGGCGCGAGCTGGCTGGCCTGCCGATCGAGCTGGGCATGCGCTATGGCAATCCGAGCCTTGCGACCGCCTTGGATGCTCTGCTCGAAGCTGGTTGCGACCGAATCGTGCTGATGCCGCTCTATCCGCAGTACGCTTCGAGTTCGACGGGGTCGACCGTCGAGGCCGTCTACCGTTTGGCCGCCAAACGTTGGAATACGCCGAGCCTCGAAGTGGTTCCCGCGTTCTACGACGCGCCGTGGTTCTTGGACGCGCAGGCTGAGCTGGTTCGAGAGCGGAGGGAAGCCGCAAACCCCGATCATGTTCTGTTCAGCTACCACGGCCTCCCCGAACGACACTGTCGCAAGAGCGATCCGACGGGAGCCCATTGTTTGGCGAACGAGAGCTGCTGCGCGAGCATCGTCGACGCGAACCGGCACTGCTATCGCGCCCAGTGCATGGCTTCGACACGTGGGCTTGCCGAACGGCTTGGTCTCGGGCTAGTCGATCACACCGTGGCGTTCCAGTCGCGGCTTGGTCGCGATCCTTGGATCCGGCCGTTTACGGACGAGGTGGTGGTCGACTTGGCGAAACGCGGCGTGAAGCGTCTTTTGGTCGCCTGCCCTTCGTTTACGGTGGACTGCTTGGAGACGATTGAGGAAATCGGCGACCGCGCGCGCGAGGACTTCGAGAAGGCGGGCGGCGAGCACCTTGAACTCGTGCCTTGCCTCAACGCGGATCCGCGCTGGGTTCGTGGGCTTGGCCGCGGTTTGCGCGAGCGCTGGTTCCCGAACCTCGAGACCGCGACCGCCCCATGAGCGAAGCCACCGTCCCCGCGATTTTGCGGCACGCCCGCACGGCCCACGGCAGGTCGGTCGCGGCCCAGCTCGCGGGGGGCAACACGCTGACCTATGCGGAGTTTGGCGAGCGCGTCGAAGCGCGAGCGGCTCGGCTGGCAGAGCAGGGCGTGACTCCTGGAGATCGGGTGGCGATTCTCGCTCTAAATGGGCTCGAGTTTCTGGAAGAAACCTTCGCGGTGGCTTGGCTTGGTGCGGTGTTGGTGCCGATCAATACGCGCCTGGCTCAACCGGAAGTCGAGGCCGTCTTGGGTGATAGTCAGGCGGTGCTCCTGTTGCACGACTCGGCGTTCGCCGAATTGGCCCGCGCGGCGCGCGGCAAAGCGAGCACGGTGGATTTGAGCGAATCGCCGCCTCCGAGGCCGGCGCCCAGAAGTCACGATCCCGCGCCCGGGGATCTGTGTCATCTGTACTACACCAGCGGAACCACGGGGCGCCCCAAGGGCGTCGTGTTGACCCAGGCCAACGTGTGCACCCACGCGCTGATGGCGGCAGCGGAGCTTCAGCTTCAAGCCTCGGATGTTTGGGCCCATGTGGCTCCCCAATTCCACTTAGCGGACGCCTGGGCGAACTTGGCGATCACGTGGGTCGGCGGACGACACACCTTCTTACCTCGGTTTGAGGCCGGGGCCGCCCTGGAGTTGTTTGAGCGAGAGGCCGTCACCATCTCGAACCTGGTGCCGACCATGCTCAATCTCATGGTCAAGCACGACAGCGCCTCTCGGCGCTCCTTCCCGGCGTTGCGGCGGGTGTTGTCGGGCGGTGCGCCGATTGCACCGGAAGTGGTGCGGTCGATCGAGGCGGTGTTTCGCGCCGAGTACGTGCAGACCTACGGGATGACCGAGACCAGCCCGTACCTGACGATGAGTTTGTTGTCTGCCGCGGAGCAAAAGCTGCCCGAAGCCGAGCGATTCGAACGCCGGGCGCGAACGGGGCGCGCGGTACTCGGGATCGAGCTGGACGTGGTCGACGAGGCCGGCTTGCCTGTGGCCCGGGACGATGACCAAGTCGGCGAGATTCGCGTGCGCGGGGCGACGGTGACGCCGGGGTACTTGGATCGACCCGAGGAGACAGCGGCCGCCATTCGCGAGGGATGGCTGTACACCGGAGATTTGGCGCGGATCGACGCGCTCGGTTCGGTGCAGATCGTAGACCGCAAGAAGGACATGATCGTCACAGGCGGTGAGAACGTGTACGGAACCGAGGTCGAGGCGGTGCTTTACGAGCACGCCGCCGTGCTGGAAGCGGCGGTTTACGGGGAGCCCGACGAGACCTACGGCGAGCGTGTGTGCGCGGCGGTGGTCGTGCGCGAGGGGTGTGAGCTAAGCGAGTCCGAGCTTGAGTCGCACTGCCGAGCGAGGTTGGGCGGTTTCAAACGACCGCGACAATGGCGGTTCCTGGGAGAACTCCCAAGAACCGGGTCGGGCAAGATCGCCAAGCGACTCCTGCTCGAGCAGCAACCCCCAGATCGGTGATACGGTGCCAGAGCAAAAAACACCGCTGAGGCGCCGGCAGCGAAGCTGCCGGCGCCTCAGCGGTGTTTTTTGCTCTGGCACCGTATCACCGATCTGGGGCGGAGGTTGTTCGTTCGGCGAGTACGAAACGGAAGCGGCCGCGGCGGTTGCGCAGCGCTCCGCTTTTTTCGATCAGTCCCAGGGACTTGGCCAGGGTTTGGACGCGCTTGCGACCCTTCTCGGAGAAGTTTCGTGTGCGGAAGGCGATCTCCTCGGGCTGGGGCACCGGTTGCGTGCCGAACTCCTCGCGAATCGTGAGCCCGGCTTGACCAAGCGCTTCGCGGAGGGCCTTGGGCTCGAGCGCCTCGAAGGGACCGATGTTGGGGTCGGGGCTGAGCACGTACTCGACGCCCCGCGGGCCGCCGCGCCGGGCGCGCATCTTTTCGGTGGTGTCGTGGAACGAGGTCTTGGAGACATAGCCGAGTAGCAGCACGCCGTCCGGCGCGAGCCAGGCGCCGAGTCGTTCGAGGAGCTTGGGACGGTCCCCCGGAGCGAGATCCTCAAGTCGGAAAAAGCACGACACCACGTCGTAGGTGCCCTCCGGCGGAGCTTCGCGGCCGGCGGACAGGTCGTCGTCGGGCCACAGGTAGGCCGTGCCCCGCGGACGAACACGTTGGAGGCACCAGTCGGCGACTTCGGGGCTGCGCTCGACTACGTCGAATCGATAGCCGCGCCGCAAGCTCGCCACCTTGTCGGCGACGATACCGGTGCACGGCAAGACCTCGAGCCAGCGTCCTACCGGTTCCTCGCCGGCTTCGAGTGCTTCGGACCCGCTCGGAACGAAGCGCTCGACGGCCTCGCTGATCGCGCGCACCTCCCAAGGCCGCGGCTTGTTGTGCCGCAGGCCGTTGAGGACGCGCGCTCGCTGATAGACCGTGAGGTCGTCGGGATGCCAATCAGCGGGATTGGCTGAGGAAGGGATCGGCCGGCCGCCGTAGTGGTTCCAGTGGGTGACGGCCGAGAGCGGGCGCCGCTTGGGACCCGCTTTCGGAACGACCTTCGGGAATCCGACCGCAAGGACAGCGATCACCAAACGGTCGAGCGGGAGGCCGACGACCTCGCGTACTTTCTCGCGGTCGCCGGTCTGGGTGATCCAGAAGGTGCCAAGGCCCAAGACCTGAGCTGCGAGCGACATGTTCTGAATCAGCGCGCTAGCCGACTGAATGTTGGCCCAGGACTCTTCGGAGAACTCGCGGCCGTAGGACACGATGATGTTGACCGGCGCGTTGCCCATCTGCGTCGAGAGCGCCGCAAGTTGGCCGTTGATCTCCGGGTCGTCGACGGCGACCAGGTCCCACATCTGATAGTTGCACGAGCTCGGAGCCCAGATGCCCGCGTGCATCAGCTGCTCGATCCACTCGCGCGGCACCGGGTCGTCCTTGAATTTGCGGATGGATCGCCGTGCGTAAAGCGCATCCCAAAAATCGACGTTCGGCGTCGGTCCAACCGGCGCTCCCAAGTCGAAATCCTTGGGACCGCGACCGGTGGGCGGCTCGCCGGTTGGGCGCTCGGGGATCCCGACCGGGTCGGGACTTTCCGGGGGGGTGGGTTCTCCAGGCTCTTGCATCGA
>CAZUCE010000035.1:0-45613 GCA_964619265.1 uncultured Planctomycetaceae bacterium | reverse complement strand
TTAACGGTCCACTTCCATCACAACTCCGGTGTCTACCGAATCGGGGGAGGGTCACTTCGAGCCATGCCTCCCAGAGGAACGAGTGAAGCACAGTTGCCGGCCTCATCGCGAACTGGCTTGCTACGGAGAGTCAACAAGGCGTGCAACTCCGTACCATTCGGGGATCGGCCCCTCAACGAATCCGGCACGACAGCAAGACATCATGAGAACGCCTGAAGACATCACCATGGTCAAGAGCACCATCCACAACCCGAACGAAATCCGGCACTTCATGCAAGTCGTTCCGGTCGCCAAGGAACGCACAGCCTCGGTCGGTAACGCTTCGATTGCTCGGTCGACTGGAGCGCTTGTCGTCAAAGAGGTCGGCCTCAATATCTACGACCCTGTGACCTACTTCCCGCGAACAGATGTGAACATGGAGGCTCTGGTCCGAGTCGACAAGACGACCCACTGCCCGCTCAAGGGAAACACCGAGTACTTCGATGTCCTAGTCGACGGCCATCGGATCCCCGAGGCCGCGTGGTCTTACGCCGAGACCATCAAGGAAGCCGCGCAACTCAATGGCCTTGTAGCCTTCGATGCCTCGAAAGTCGACATCAGCTGAGGAAGACGGAGTCGGACACCCTCTTGTCGTTCGGTAGCCATTCAGGGCCCAGTGTCTACACTCCGGGCCTACACTCGGGGGCCTACACTCCTGGCCTCCCCCGCCGGCGCCAAAAGGCAGGGCGGTCCGTAAGGTGCAAGGCTCCGTATCCTCAAAATGGCGAGCCGTCCTCGATCGACCGACCGATCCGTCTCCTCGTCAGCGCTCGCTGACCCGACCTGAACGCGATGACCTCGTTCTTCTTGTCATGAACATGGGCAATACCCGTTTCTCCCTGTCCGGTCGAACCAAGATCCTCTTCGCCGTAAGCCTAGCTTCTGCAGCCGGCCTCATTTGGTTCCTAGCGCGAGCTGAGCCTGCCGTTCTTGAGCATGCAGCCGAAACCTCCACCGCCTCCACCGGGACGCACTCAAATTCGACTGCGCTGACGAATGCCGTAGCGAGCACAGCGAGCGACGGGCGAGCTGCCTTGGATCCCCAAGCGCCAGAAGATCCCAAGGTGGGGTCTATCGAGGGAGCAAGTTCTCCGGCAGGGATCGAAGGTGCCTTTCTAACAGTCCGCGTCCTTCAAACGACCGGAGAGCCCGCGCCAAGATCAGGCATCCAATGGATCGTTCGTTCTGTGACCGGCGAGGTCGGAGAGGTGTACGTAAAGGGTGAATCCGACCGGGAGGGCCTGCTCGCGATCGAAGAGCAGCCGATTTGGTGGAACTCGCTGTTCGGAACGGAGCCCGGCCCGTATCGCGGAATGTTCGTGGCGGCGGGCCTGCGCTCCAGCCTGCCCTACAACGAATACGCAGAAACTGAATTGGACGAATTTCCGAACGTCCATTGGATCGAGGAAGAACCGCCTCGTGATCGACCGCTCGACCTGGTCCTTCCGCCATCGGGGTTTGTCCGATTCGAATGGGATCCGCCCACGGACGGATTGGGAGCTCCGCTCGAGGCCTTTCACCTACACGTGAGGCGCTCGGATGGCGACTACTTCCCTGGCTGGCGCACGGGGATCTATTCCGAGGAGGGATCTTCCAGCTTCCTGGCCGGGCCGTTCGGGCTCGGTTGGGAGGTCTACGGCTCGTTGTCGAGCCGCGGAGTTGTGGGTCAGCTCGGCTTGGTGACCGCGCCCGGCCCGACCCGAGTTGGCCAAACCGTAGTCCTCAAGATCCAGATTCACGACGAGCATCGCGATCTCGTTCATCTCACCGGCGTCGCCACCGAGGACACGGGCCAAGCTCTTGCGGAGACCTACCTCAAATTGGCTCTAGCGGATCCCGAGATTTCCGGAGTCTCTCAGATCTCGCTCCTGACCGGCGCGGATGGCCGCTGGTCCCTCGCCATTCCGCGCGCTCGCCTCGCTTCGCCGATCTACTTGACTGCCCCCAATCCCAAGCCCGGTCGGCGCGGACTTGCCTGGCATGAGCCGGAGAGCTTGACCGGAACGGTTCTCGATGTCGGTCAAGTTGCGCTCAGCCCCCTCGCCGCAGAGGCCGATTCCGAACCGCAGCTGCGGTTTCTCGTAGCCGGCAGGGTCCAGGACACCGGGGGGACTCCGATTCCAAAAGCGCTCGTCCAGATTGAAAGCGCGCCCCAAGCCGCCGGTGAATCCGAAGACAGCCGTCCGGTCTGGTCCTATCTCACCACGGTCCGGACGGACGCGGGTGGCGAGTACTCGTTCGAGTTCCCTGCGGAACCTCCAGCCCTGCAGCTTCGAATCACCGCCTCGCATCCCGAATACCGGACCTTGCCATCTCGTCAGATGCCTGAAGGGTCGGCGAACGTCGATTTCACCTTGCAGCTCGGGTGCTCCGTCTCGTTTCCGTTCACGCTACCGGCCTGGACAGCGGTAACTCAAGCCGTCGAGGTCTCGCTCCAAGGACCCAGTGAGCGGCGCTATCCGACTTGGGTGGAGACTCCGGACGGGAGGCACTGCGTATTCTCGGGCCTCGAGCTGGGTTCGCACCGATTGACCGTCTCGCTAGACGGTGGTGACTACGTCTTCGTCGACGAGGAGATTGAAGTTGCGGGCGATATCGAATTGGAAGCCGTCGACTTGACCGAGGCTATCGGGATCTGCGCTGCCGTGCTCCTAGACCCCTCCGGTCAACCGATCGAACGCCGGTACGTGGATGTCTTCGAAGAACCCAGCCAGGTCGCGCTCCACAAGGCGGCATGGATCGAAGAACGCGGCCGGATCTGGGTCGCTGTCCCGACATCGGCCGACTCCGTTCTTCTGGAGATTCGAGGAGTTGGCCGCACTCGAGTGAATTCAAGCCAATTCTTTCAGCCTGGAATCGAGGAGCCGCCTGAAGCGCTCGTCCTCACTGTGCGGCCGTAGATAGCGCCAAGACAGCAGGACAAAGTCGCCCGCCTGGTTGCCCGGCGACATTCCGGGGCCCGCAATCGTACTTTTGGACCGAAGGGCCGGAAGGGCGCAGGATCCTCCGAATCACCGTGATACTTGCATGTTGTGCAAGAACTACAGGGTGGGCAACTCCGTATCGATCGCCGGTGTTTAGGAGAGCACTTCGAACAGTTCGCTGTCTTCGGTCGCTGTGATTTGGAGCACGGCGCTTCCTGGGACGACCAGAGAGTCCCTTGGGCCGAGTTCGAGCGAGGACTTGTCAGCTCCTTCGACTCGGACCGCGCCGCCCGCGACGTAAAGCAACCCAAGCTCGGAACCGTGGGACCAGGTTCGCTTCAAATTTCCTGGGATGCGGCGGACGTTGGCCCGCACCAGACCACCGGTCGCCTCTTCCATGCCGAGCGATCGCACCTGCGTCTTATCGTTTTCATCCGGGGCCCATGCCGCCTCACTGGCCCGGCTCCATACGAAGCGCTGCGACCCGAAGAAACGGCCCGGATTGATCGTCCCGTTCGGAAGGGGAAGATCATGATCTACGAAGGTGTCGTGGGTGGCGGGACTCGCTACTTCGACGACTTCGAGGCCCGCGGAGCACTCCAGAACCCGATGCCGGATCTCCGGCGGTTGGAGCACGCAGTCTCCTGGCTTCATCACGAACGGCTCGCCCTGATCTTCGTAGACTAGGCGTACCCAACCCGCCGTGCAGAAGATCAGCTGAAACCGAATCGCGTGGTAGTGCACGTAGTCGGGAACCGGCCCACCCTGTTCGACGCGGATGTTGGAAGCGATGAAGCGGCCCCCGAGCCTTCCGGGCACGAGGTCGCGGTAGCTCATCCCAGCTCGGCCAACGATCCAGTCGGCCTCGGCGCGGGTGACGGCTGTTTCTTCGCGTAGAGGAGGAACGACCATCCGCTCCCGGGGCTTTTCAACCTCGATCAGCAAACCGTTCGGCGCAATCAACTCGCCCGCCTCGGCGCCGATGGCCTCTGGGTCCGCGCAACAGAAGCGGAGAATTCCGCCTGATTGGAGGGCGCCGCGGCGAACAAGGATCCGCATGCCGTGCCCGGCCAATTCAGCGAGCTTTGGATCGTCGGCTGGGGAAATACGCTCCAGACGAAATCCGAGCCGATCGACGAAGAACTCGATCATCGGATCTAGGGCTTCGCATTCGGTAACGAACGCAGCTCCCTCAAGGGGCTGTCTCGCAGGCTTCATGTTCAATCCACGTAGTGGGCGTAGGTCTGGTTGGCAAGTTTTCGATGAACGGTCGCGAGCACATCGGGCGGCGCGTTCTTGAACGTCGGCCAGGGCGATTCACCCTGCGGGTGTCGCAGGGCAGGCCACTCTCCGCGCGCAAAAGCATCGAGTGCCTCGCGCATCAAGGTGCCCGCCAGGACAAGGGTCCCGTAACACAGATCGGCATAGTCCATCCCACGTCGTACGGAGAACTCCCGCCGCAAAAGGAGGTCGCCGGTGTCGATCCCCGAGTCGCACAAATGAGTGGTCGCCCCTACAGGAATGTCGTGAACCACGGACCACGCGGGCGACGCACTGCCCCGGCACTCGGGTAGCAGACCCGGGTGGCTGTTCACGACCCCCCCTCGTGCAGTTCGGAGAATCGGGCCGCGGAGAATGCGCGTTCCGCCGAGCACCACAAGGTCGAGCTCGAGACCCTCGAGACAATCGACGAGTGCTTTGCTTCGGTGCACCGGCATCGATTCGAGCCGTCCACCTGCGCGAGCGACGATCGAGCTGATTTCCTCAGCGACGGGGTGTCCCTGAATGCGGTCCAGAAACTTCTCGCGCTCGGTGTCCGCGAGCTTGGAGTCTTCTTGGACGACGACCGTCGGAACGTGCCCAGCGGTCACGAGCTGAGCGAGCATCTCACGGCCATAGGGATGCTCTTCGAGGGCAAGAAAGGCAAAACGTATCGAGCTCATCCGGCTCAGATCCTAGCAGCCTGAGGCGGGAAATTCGCAGCAAGCTCCGGCCCTGCGCTCCATCCTGGATCGTGTTGCATTCCCCTGCGAATCAGCACCCGGGACGTGAGAACTCTCAGTTCTAGAACGGCTGCCAGCTGTCGGGGGCTCCTGAATCCAGTTGGTCTCGCGCAAAATTCGGCGTCCACCTCAGGCCCCGGCGGGATGCACTAGGCTACCAGACCCTCGAAAAGGGCTGTGCCTTGACGAATCCCAGGGCGAGGTCCGCACATCTGCCAAGTACCGAGGGCTGCTCTGACCATTTGTTGGTACCTGCATATTCTGAATCGTCGATGCGCCTTGCCATGCGCGAACTCCGATTGCATACCCCGTGACGAAGCCTCCGCCACCGGCTACGAATCTACAGCGAGGGCCGCGCTTCCGTTCGCGGCGCCTCGATCCACGATAGCCGCGCTGAACCCTTGCTCCTTCCTCGCCTATGCGTTTGCTCCTTCTCGCTTTGGTCTTCGCGTCCTTGTTGATGACCGCGTGGCTTCTGTTCTCTCCAGAGCCCGCTCCATCAGGTGCGGCGCAGCCTGATGCCCCGAACGCTGAGAGCCCCAGCGGATCGGCTGGCATCACGCAGGCAGGGCTAGAGCTTGCCGATCCAAAGCTCCCGGACCTCCAAAGCGTGGAAGTGGGTTCTGCCACCAAGCGATCCGAAGCCCAAGTCGACCCCCAGCTCCTCGGGTGTTCCAAAGGCCTGGCCATTGACAAGGACCGAAGAAGGCCGGTGCCTCACGCGAAATTTCGCATCGTGGGCGAGGCGACCGACTCACCCATTCCGCGCGAGCGGACCGTCGTGTCGGATTCGGAAGGCCGGTTGTTTTTCGATCCGCCGCTGCTGGAGGTGTTCGGTCTGCGCCAGGTAGCTGGTCAACCCAGCCTGCGACTCAGCGAGTCTCCGCTCCCCGCCCCGGACTCAGGTGAAGACGTTTGGCACATCGTTCTGGACGCTGCCCCGACGATTCGATTTGAACTCGAGGGGGCCGCACTTTCCGCGGCTTCGCAGCTTCAATTTGCAGGATTGTCTTCTGACCGGCTGGTTTGGAAAACGGCCGTCGGCCATGACGAGTTTGGCTGGTGGGCACGACCCCCACAGGGATCGAATTGGCTACAGGGCATCGAAGAGCTGGCCGTGATGGACCGCGAAGGCTATCGCTTCGCGTCGCTGCCCGCCCTCGATGTCCAGTCGATTCTTGATAGCGGCCTCGGCGGGCCAATCACTTTTTCCTTGGAAGCAACCGGTTGTGTGGACATCGACCTGGAGATCGAACATCGCGAATCAAGTGGGATCCAGCTCACGCAGCACCCAGTCTCTACTCGGCTAGCTTCCTTGGAACGATCCGCCAAGCAAGCTACCTTTTGGAACTTGAACCAACGCCGCTGGCTAAAGCCGGGGCGATATCTTGTTCTAGCAACCGGAGACTTTCATGAGACCTTTCGGCGCGAGATCGATGTGCTCGGAGGTCTCACAACGAAAGTCACAGGACGTGTCGAACTCCCAATCCAGTCGCGGACTGTCAACTTAGAGGCGTTTACCAGGGATGGCTCACCTCTGAGTTCGTTCCATATTGAGTTGGGGCTGGTCGGTGATCCCTCCAAGACGTGGAGCCTGGAGCACTCCAGCTGGGAATCTGGCCTGCTTGTTTCTTTATCATCTCTGGGCTATGTGGACGCGAGCATGCTCGACGGGCATGGCCTCAAGCTCGACAGTGGGCCTGACCGCATCGAACAAACTCTTCCATTCATCCCTTTCGGCCCTTTGCGGGCTCAAGTTCTCGATTCGGGAGCTCCACTCACGGTCACCATGACCGGGCCTGAAGAAGGAGACCTACTTCTACAGGTTATTCAAGACGACCCCCTCGGCCCCGGGATTGGTTTTCGTCTGGCGGAAGTGCGGCCCGGAGAACCTATGGAATTCCAGAACATCGCGTTGACGGAGGCAGTCTTGGCATCATTCAACTGGTTCGCCGCAACTCGAGGGCTCGAATCCAGTGTGCGTTTGGGGGGGAAGATACACTCTGGAGAGATCTGGGCCCCGATTGATCCGACGGTAACCGTCTTCGACTGGGGTCTTACTCAACCGGGATTCCTTCCGATCTATGGGGATCAAGACAGTTTCGTTCCGGAGGGCCATGGGCGGTTCTTTGCCCGAGTGGTTCCGCGCCCGGGGTGGGGGACGACGCTGGTCGTTCTTGATCCACGGGGCAAACCCGTCGCCGGTGCACGAGTCCTAGTGGAGGGAGAATTCGCGGGTCTCACGAACGCTGACGGCGAGTGGCTCCTAGAGCGCGAAGAGCGCCCTTCTTCAGTCGTGGTAGAAGGCCCTTCGGGTGAGAGTTGGGACCATTGGGGGCCGCCTCCTCCCCCAACTCCTTTCGGGACAATTCCATTCAGCCAGCCGTGGACGGAGATCCGCCTGGGCCAACGAACGGACTGAGCAGCGGGGCGGCCACCTGATTCCATCTGTCAACAACAAGGGGAGGTGCCCCCTCCATCCGCCCTGTGGTTCGACTGCTTGAGGCCGGTTCTTCCGAGCCTGGGGCCAACCCGGCAACGTCGAACTTCTCCTACTCCTGTCCTGTGGCTGCTCCCTGCCTATTTTTTGCACTCCAGGCCCCCGCTCTAGTTCCAATTTCGTATTACGTTGCGTGCCCTCTGCCTCGGCGGACCCCAAGCCGAATGAGGATCTACCGAGCCCCTCCGTGATTTCGGAACGCTCTTTTTGCTGATGATTGAGCAACTCGCCGCTCAACCCGCAGCGCCTCACCTGGATGGTCTTTCCATCCTCTCTAACTCGCACGACCTTGCCATGTCGAAGACCAACGCACTTGGTTTCCGCCCTTCGCGGAACCGCTTCTCCCTGTTCCCGAGTTCCTGGCTCCTGACCCCTCGGCTGTTCGCGCCTGGATTCTCGGTTTCTGCGTGCTGGGCCTCTGCGTGCTGGGCCTCTGCATTCTGGGCCTCTGCCTTCTGGGCCCAGGCCGGAATCGCCCAAACGGTCGCTCCAGACGACTACAACTTCAACTTCTCGAATATGGCGACCGAGGTCTCGGTGTTTACGACCGGGCCTCTACTGTTCGGATCCCTCTCTGGCTCTGGTGAGCCTCAATTTGCCGGCGTCGGCGATTCGATCCGCACCTGTTACGGCATTGATTCGTTCCAGGGCGGACGCAACGAATCCACGGGCTTCTCCAACATTACCTACCTCTCTTGGGTTCAAGGCCACGCGCTTAGTTCCCCTGGTGTCGACATCGGGCTATCCAGCGTGCTGGCCCAGAGCGTGGACTCTCTAGACGGAGATGCGTGCTTCTCGGCGCTGTTCTTTCAAGGACTCGACACGATGACCGGACAGCCCGTCACGCTCCGCTCGGCGATGGGCGGAGCCTTCGTGCCCGGACTCATCCTTCAACCTGGAACCGGAGGAGGCTCGATGGCCACCTTGGTCCTCGAAGTGGTTGGCTCGAACGGCCTAGGCTTTCAAATGCCCAGCACCCTCGGGTCGGACAAGAACGGGTTCCCTCTGCTGCCCCACGTCATCTTCGAAGTTCAAGGCCCAGCAAACGGCGGCCCGCAAAACAACCAGTACTACATCGCCTCCACCGCGGAAAACCTGGGCCTCGGCGCAGGCGGGGAAGGAACAGGCGGCGTCACCAACGGCAATGGACGGATGGCGCAGTCGCTGTTCGGAGCTGGCTCTACCGCCGACCTAACCGGTGCGATCAGCCACAATCGGCTGACGGCCTTTTCTCCGGCCACCGGCTTGATTGGCACGACAACCGTGACGCTTAGCGGCGCGGATCACGACCACTGGTCGGGATACGTGCTTGCCTCCCGAACCCCCGTCACCTGGGCGATCAACAACGGCAGGACCGGTGGTGGCGGACCCGATTGGTCGGTCTCGGGCTCCATTTCAACGATTGACCTCCGGGTCCTCGACGTGCGGGCGGGCGGAGAAGGCGACAGCCTATTCTCGGCCGAAAGCGGCACGGCCCCGCTCGGATCGAGCCTCGACAACCCGGACCTGGCGGTAAACGCACCACTGTTCCTTTGGAGCGCATCGCCGGCGACCCTGATGCTCCAACAGCCGCTTAGCTGGGACACCTCGACCGGCGCGGCCGTCCAAGGCGACGCGGACGTCGGACAGTTCTTTACCGACCGAGCCGGGCTTCAGCGGCTGCCCCTACGATTCGACCGATTGACCAGCGCCTTCCTCGGGATCCAGGGCTTAGCCCTTGGGCAGACCTTTCGATCTGCGCTAGATCCGAGCGACGGTGGTGTCTCACAACTTCAGCTCGGCCAGGGACTCGGAGTGGACGGCGAGAGCCGGCTCCCCAACGCCTTCCCGATCGTCTCGAAGCCGAAGCCGAACCTCGCTGGACGTCGCTTGGGCCTGACGGCTGCAGGCCTTCAATTCGATGCAATCACCGGCCAGCTGGTGCTGACCGAATTTGCCAGCGCCTGCACCATCGTCCTGCAGTAGGAGAACGGCTCCGGAGTCGCACACCTTGCTATTGCTCGGCACCAAGGCGTGCGCGAGGCTCTTTTCGCCCGTTGGCTGTACCTCCCGGAATCCCGCGCGCGTTCTGAACAAGGCTCGGATGGCTTCTCGGGCGTCCGATTCCCAGGATTCCCGTGAAACCAGGCAGGGGGCATTTCAGTCGGATGAGGCCGCCCTTCTCAAATTTCTCCGGCTGGCTACACGCTCGGAGTCGCCTTGGACTTGCAGGTTCCCCTGTTCAATTTCAGCCCCTTCTCTCGATGCGGTGCCTCTCAAGGCCTCATGCGCCTTTCCTTGCCATCGGGCTGATTCTCTTGGTCGATGGCCTTCTTCGCCCCCTACAGCGGTAGTTGACACGCTCTCCCAACAGATCTTCGTTCATGAACCCTCGGCCGGGTTGCTCATCCTGGCCGGCTCGGCTACTTACCTATTCTGGATGATCGTTGGCTGGCGCGCGATGCGAACCCACGAACGCATCACATATCAACTGGACCGAAATGGGCTCCACCCTTCCGGCAAGCGCTTCAAAACAAACACAAAATCGTGCAATAAACTTTTCCACGGGTTCGAACTCGCGGCGTGAGGGATCGAGTTCAACCCCAAGTTGCCGAGCCCGAGAACTCCTGCGCTGGGTACAACCGCGCCAGATCGGTCGATCGAGCACGGCACACCCAGGCCGCTTTGACCGACGTCTCGGCCTGCCCTGGATGCGCCCTTCATGGACACTCGCGACCCCATCGAATCTACAACGATGCCTAAACTCAGCTTGAAGCAGTCCGTCGCCCTGACCGACCTGACGACAACGATCAATCGCTATCGCCAATTCACCCCAGGCATCTATGTTTGCCTGCACGTCCCCGTTTTGCTCCATGAATCGAGCTACATCGTGCCGGGGTTGGTGGCCATGGTGAATCATGGGCGTTTGAAACAATGCGAACCCACGGACAACGGCTTTCAAGGACCGCCGAATTTTGTGCTCGATGTTTTCGAGGAAGCGGATCGCAACGAGTATAAAAACCGCCGGAGCGCCTTCGAACGCGTTGGCGTCATCGAATATGTGGCCGTGTTCTTGGGTGCGAAGGCTGCTTGCTTTTGGAATCGCCTCGACGGCTCGGAATTTGAGGCGGTTTCGCCTGATGAACGCGGGGTGATCAAGAGCAAGGCGCTGCCGGGGCTATGGTTCTCGACTCACCGGGAGGAGGGCCAAGAATCCTGGTCCTTGGGGGATGGGATCGAGGCCGGAGTGACCCGTTTGGGTCATCACGAGTTCATGGAGACCATCTTTCACACCGATGGCCGAGATCCGGCTTGGGGAGACTGGATGCCCTTTGACGCCGGCTAGAACCGAGCTAAGGCCTGAGGGGGCAGCGCCGGCTACTTTGGCGGACCCTCCGTGCGAGAATCTCTCGCCTTGCCTCAGGTCGGAACGGGAAGCAACTCTTCCAGGGCCGCCGACATCGCGGCGCCGGTGCGCTGCGAGGACCACATCGCGGCCTGGCGCAAGCCCAGCTCGGACAGCTCCCGCCGGCGCTCGGCGGAACTGAGCAGGTCCGTCAGCTTGGTGGCCAGCTCGTCCACGCTGAGCGGGTCGAAGTACTCACAGGCCTCGCCGAGAATTTCGGGAAGGCTCGTGCTCGTCGAACTGATCACGGCTGTTCCCGATGCCATAGCCTCAAGCGGGGGCAGCCCGAAGCCCTCGGCCAGGGAAGGAAACACAAAGACCGCGGCGCGCCGGTAGAGAGCTGGCAGGAGCTCTTCATCGACCAGGCCGGGTAGATGCAGCTGATCGGCAACGCCGAGCTCTCCTGCGATTTGCAGGGGGAGGTCTCCGGCCCGCTGCCCGCTCCCGGCCAGAACCAGGGGGTGCCTCCGGCGCAAGTCAACAGGCAGGGAAGCCCAGGCTCGCAGCAAGGTTTCCCAGTTCTTGTGCCGGCGGAGAGCCGCAACGAAGAGGACGCACCGGTCGGGGATCTCCAAGGCTGTCAGAGCCTTCGATTCTCCCTCGGCAATGGCCGAACAAAAGCGCGGAGAGGGGTAGTTCGGAACGACCCGCAGGAGCGAGGCGAGTGCTGGAAATTCCCCCGCGATGCTGGACCTGGCGAACTCAGAAACAGTCGCCACGAGGTCGGCGCGGGTAGCTAGCTTGCCCACGCCGTGGCGAAAGCGGAGACTCCGGAACCAGCGCATGAAAACGTTGCGATTGTCCGGGAGCAGGGGGTTCACATCGTGCAGGGTCGCGATCAGCTTCGGGCCCTCCGGAACACCGGAGAGTCGCGGGCTCGTGCTCCACAGGACGGGAGCTTCGCACGGGCCGCCGAACCACTCGACGTAGGGGATTTCGGCGACCTCCGCCCCGCCCCGCAGGAGATCCAAAACGCGTGTGTACGAGGAGGCTCTGCCACGGTCGATACGACAGTCGAGAGCGAGGATCGGCTTCATCGGTCCGTCATGTTACGGAGTCGCACACCCTGTTGTTGCCTGGCAACAACTCAGGGCCACGTATCCCCAGCCCGGCCCGCTGCGGCGACCGCCTGAGCTGGCCGCCGGGGCTCGCGGCCCAGCAGCCTCCAAGGCTGGCGCCCGTTCCTCGTTCAGCTTGAAGGCCGGCCCATTCCCTCCCCTGGCCATCGGTCAGCATCACCAGAGACGGGCTTGCCCCGGGAGAACAACAGGCTGAGCGGCTCCGCCGGGGTCACCTCGGATCGGCCAGACGTCCGAGGAACAAGATTGCGCCGGTGGTTCGTTCGCGGATCAGGAACAGGAATGGACGGTCGAGGGCCAGCTCCGGGGCAGGTCTCGGCATCGAGCGTTCGCCAAGCGCGATGCCGGTCGCGGCGGCCGCCTCGGTGCCCTTTTCGTCCACGCGAACAAACGCCTGGTGAAAGGCACCGGTGACATACAGATCTCCGGGGTCCCCCTCGGCAAATTCGGTCAAATTCGCGGTCTTCGGAGAGAACAGATTCTCCAATCCCAGTCGTCCGGCAGCGCCAGCAAGATCATAGGTCTGCCGAAGTTCGAATTTGGGACAGGCGAATCGCAGACGGGTCGGCTCGAGCGCCTCGATGATGTCGCGCAGACGGCTGGCATCGAGTTCAGCTTCAAGAATTGCCAAGCCGGCGGGGTCGTCCGGGCGAATCGCGAGGAAGGCGAGTTGTTCGCCGGCGTAGGGGAGTTCGATGGCCACGAACCCGCCTGATGCGGTCTCGTCGTAGGGCCTGTGGACCCCGTCTGCCCCGAAGGAAGCGGCCGAGAACGACCGCGGAGATTTGGCCTGCATGAAAGCGACGGTCGCTTCCACCCCATCTTGGAGGCTAAAGGTACGGTCCGCGGTGTTCGACGAATCGAACGGCTGGCTCCAATCAGCCAAGAAGTGGACCGCGTTGGTCAAGACCAGCCGAGTAAGTTTGCCCAGGCTGCCCTCGGGCAACAGGTCTTCGATGTGTCCCCCTGTGTGATCGGCGACCCAGCGGTTGATGTGTTTGCGGGCCCCTTCTGCATCGCGGGTGAACTCGAGCTGCTCCAGGGCAGCCCCGTAGTGGCTCGCTAAGCTCTCCACCGCCGAACGCCGAAACGGGTGTCCGACCTGCCCCCACAGCGCGTTTGCCGAGCTCAGCGAAACACCCTCACCGGTCTTGGATAGCCGCTCTCCTAAATCCCCCGCGAGCCCGTGCAGTTTCGCGCGGTCCGCGGCAGCCAGCTTGGGCGCAAGGGCCGCGATCAGAGAGTCCAGGGATTCTCCGCGCGCTCCCTCCGCGAGCATCGCCAGAGCCGTCCACACCGAATGGGGCGAGTGAAAGGCATTCGCCCCGGCCCCTTCGGGGTGAAGCGCCCGGTGAAGCTCCAGGGCGAATTCGTTCCGTGCGAGGTAACCCTCAGCCACGGATGTGGGTAGCTCGTCGTCGGGACCGGTGAAGGAGGCGAGCATCAAGACCAGGGGGATTATCTTCATAGGGTTGAGAGAACGCTGTCCCCTCCGTCGAGCTTGGGGCTTTCCAACAAAAATGGGCCCCACAAGGGTATCCGTTGCCCGCCTCAAAACTTGGCCGACGCGCAAGAGTCTAAACCATCCTAAGAACACGGAGCCCGAGTGGAAGAGCTTGTGCACGGGACCCTGCCGAACTCGGGGGGGGCCGCTTAGTTCCCCGTTCCAAAAAGCCGCGCCGCCTGGAGAATGCGCTCGGCCGGTACGCGCAGCTGGGCCACCAAGTACTCGCGAAACTCGTTCGAGTAAGCCTGCTCCCCAATGGCGAGCTCCATGCAGTGCATCCACGCGTCGCGCTCGGAGGATTCGATCGGGAAGTGAGCGTGGACCTTGGGGATGCTGATCGGGCCATAGACCTCGTGATATCGCTTGGGGCCCCCCAGCCAACCACACAGGAATCGCCAGAGGCGATCTTCGGAGGAAGCTAGGTCGGGGGGATGCATCGCACGGATACGCGCCGCCCGAGGCTCGGAGTCCATCAGTTCGTAGAAGCGCGCGACCAGTTTGCGGATTCCCTGCTCTTCGCCAGCCGACTGATACGAATGGTCGTCTTGGCCGAAGGGAAGAACAGGCAGGATCGGGAGACTCATGGGGAGTGCCGGGCACAAAGATGTTGGAACGATGGAATCAACGTAGCGGTTCCAGATTCCAATCACAGCCGGCGCTTGGTGAGAGATGCTCACTCGCACGACCCTGGCGTGCCCCTGCCCCCACCGCGGGCGAGAGAAGTTGGTTGCAATTTTGAACGGAACGTTCGCTCCGCCTAGAGATTGCCCAATACTGCGCGGAGCTGCCCGGACCGCCCGTTCTCTACACGCGCCCCAACATGACGACCCCTCCTGTTCGCTTTCGCGTCCTTGACGACTTCCTAGAGGAGGAAGCCTGGACCGAAGTTTGGACGCACCTTCAATTCGAGGAGCTGCACCCCGTGACACGCACTAGCGGAGCGTGGAAGCTCGAGGATGGCGTGCCCTTCGGAGGTCAAGAAATCGTCGCGCCGAATCCAGACGCAGAACCCAAGAAAGAGCAACCTGGCTCCACCGAGGGCGCTGCGCTCCGCGGAGTCCTCGAAGCTCTGCTTGCGGCTCCACAGACGTGGAAGGACATCGTGGGGGACGACTGGCAGACAGTCACGGCGCGCTCCTACGTCTATCCTCGCGGTTCAGCCCTGTCCTGGCACTCGGACGATACCGAGCGCTTCGCAGGCGCCTTCGTCTACTACGCCAGCCCCCGTTGGAATGCGCATTGGGGCGGCGAGCTGCTGCTCGCCGATGGCGACCCCGAACAGATGATGGGTTATCGCTTCGAGACCGAAGCGTACTCGGAACAACTTATGGAGCTGGGCACCGGGCGCTTTGTGGCTCCCAAGCCCAATCGGCTCGTGGTGTTGGGTTCGGTCCCCCATGCCGTCGCCCCGGTACGCGATGCGGCCGGTGAAGCCGTCCGCGCCAGCGTCAGTGGGTTCTTCGTACGCTGAGGACTCCGGCGGGCGGCTTTCCCTTCCCTGGGTGACTTGCAGTCCGCAACAAAGAGCAGCCAAGGCCCCCCCGAAATCGAGCGGCCTCCTCTTCGGACAAGCATCTCCTTCAAGAGTGGCTAGGTCCGATCCTACTGGCCCAGTCGCTCCGGCGGATAGGACATGGCTACATCGCAACGTTCGTAGCGGCTTCCATGGGACTGCAGAATGCGGGCGTCGTGAACGAATCCGACCTTCTCGTACAGGTGAATGGCCGCCCTGCATTTTGTGTTCGTCAAGAGATAGAAGTCCTCGGCCTTGAGGGCCTGAGCCTTGCGAATCGCAGCACGCAGCAGGAACTCTCCAGCCTTCTTTCCCCTCGCTTCGGCGGATACCCCCATTTTCGTCAACTCAAAGGTCGCTTCACCAACCCGCAGGAGCGCGCAAGTCCCGAGGATCTTCCGCTGCCCGTCTTGGACAAACAGGATAGCTCCACCGCGGTCGATGATGACTTCCTTCGGATTCTCGAGAAGGTCTACGTCGGTGGACTCCAGCGTAAACAACTCCTCGATCCACTCCAGGTTGATCCGGTAGAAGTCAGGCGCGAGGTGCTCGGTGAATTCGACAATGGACAGCTGCACGGCGAGCACTAAAATTCAATCGGTGTGGTCAGCAGCTTCCCCCGGATCCGGCCATGGGCGCGAGTGCAGGGCGATTCGGCCATGGGACCTTGGTTCACGATGAAGGCAGGCTCCGAACAAGAGCCAGGATGGCGATCAATGCCCAGGCGACCTCTAGACACATCGGCTGCCACGCCCGGCGCAAGAAACAAACCACGCCCACGCCGGCCGCACCGGTCAGGTTCAGGAACTGATAGAGCACTCCTTGCTCAAGCCACCCCATCGAACTGAGCCCGTAGGCCGAGAGGATGGCCAGGGTTCCGTACCACCCAAAAACGTTGGCTGCGAGCGGGATCTTGGTGTCGCTTGAGCGGAGGTCCGCTGCATGGCCACCCGAGTCCGCGGCATGAGAGGCCGAATTGGGAGTCATCGGGGCAGCCTACCGCCAAGCCCCTCCGGTCCTGAACGCGCAAAGAACGAGCGGCTGGCCTCGGGATTCCCGCCGGAGCCCCGCCGTTTTGGTTCGCGGAACGCGCTCACCCTGGGGGACGAGCACAAAAAAACGGAAAATCGGCCGGAACCGCTTGGCCGCGCCCAGGTTAAAGGAGCCCCTCCCATCCTGGCGCCTCCATCCCGGCCTGGATAGCCCGTTCCCATTCGGGCGAGCGGACAGGCCAGCCAACGCAACCCTCCTCACGAAACCTCGATTCCGAATCGGCCCTCCTCGGGCCTAACAGCGATGACCCAGCTCCCCCGCCCTCCGGCCTTCCGTTCCCTCGCTTCTATTGGCGTGCTGACTCTGGTCTCGGCTTCCGCCCCGCTCGAGGCCCCGCTCGCCACCGACTACACGCAACGGGCAAGTGTCGCGTTCCGAATCGAACAGTCGCTCGAACTCGAGACAGTTGAGCAGGTTACGGAGATCGATGGAGAGGCTCGCGAAGGTCCCGCTGGAGGAGGCGACTCGAGCTTCTCGGCAACCCTGGCTTGGACCGACGCCTGGCTCTCGGACGAAGAGGGACGCTTGACCTCGGTCCGCCGCACCTTTGACGAAGTCAGCGGGCAATCCACGATCGCCTTCTTGGAACAAGCGAACGAGCGGACGCTTGAGTCCCCCTTCGAGGAAGCCGTCGTCCTGCTCGAACTGGAAGATGATGAGGTGCGCGCCGAAGTCGAAGAGGGCGACGCCGAAGAAGATCAAGCCGAGCAGCTGCGCCTTGAGCTCCTGCTCGACGGCCTGCTTCCCCTTGAGGCGGGCGAGTCCTGGACCGTGGAAGGCGATGACTTCCTCAGCGCCCTCGGACTGGACGTCTTCCCGATCTTGCTTCCGGCTCCTGAACCGGAAGTCGAAGCTGAAGGGGAAGGTCGAGGACGAGGCCGAGGACGCCGTGGTGGTGGTCCCGGAGGTCGCGGGGGCCGGACTCCCGCCGAGCTGTTCCGCAACCTCGAGTGGACGGTCGAGCTGACGCTTGAAGAGACCGACGAGGAAGGCCTCGCGGTGATCGCCATCGAAGCCAGCGGAGAAGGCGAGCCACCGCAGCCCGAGGCGGGCGGCGGTCGCGGTGGTCGCGATGGTGGCGGCGGAGAACCCGCGGAAGTCAGTGGTAGCCATACGGTCCAGCTCGAGGGCGCGCTGCGCTTTGATCTGGAAGCCAAGTTGCCGACGGGCCTGATCTTGGAGGGCTCGGTCTCGCTCGATTCCGAGACGATTCGCTCCATCGGAGATCGCGAAATGCGCCGCGTCCAAGTTCAAGAGGGCCAATTCGAATTGACCGTCGAAGTCGAAGTCACCGAGACCGGGGACGAAGACGAGGCCGAAGAAGACGAGTAGGGCTCGGTTTCAAACCAGACGCAACGGGGTTCAGGGCCGGCTTCGGACGTGCAGCCGGCGGTGAACCCTGTTTCCGGGGGGGCAGCTAGCGGTCGCGCCCCCGGATTCGTCGGGGAGGGAATCTGACCGAAGAGCCGCATGCCGCCTAGCACTGGTTCCAACCGACCAGCTCGCTAGGCTTCGGAAGCATGGATTCCGATCCGCAAATCCGTATCGAGCAGGCGCGGGAGCACAACCTTCGCTCGCTCGACATCGGCCTCGATCGAGGAGCCTGGACGGCCATCGTCGGTCCGTCTGGCTCGGGCAAGAGCACCCTGGTGTTCGATGTCCTGGTGGCCGAGGGCGAGCGGCGGTTCCTTGGCTCGCAGTCGAGCAAGGCTCTGCAATTCTTCGGCAAGCTTGGGCGTGCCAAGGTCGGCCGAATCGCCGGACTGCCGGTCCCGATAGCGGTCGGACGGCGCTCTATCACTTCGAATCCGCGGTCCACCGTCGGTACCCAGTCCGGCGTGCTGGACTTGCTGCGGTTGTTGTTTGCCCGAGAGGCTCAGCATCCATCCGAGGAGCGCCTGACCCGCTCCCACTTCAGTTTCAATGCGGCACTCGGTCAGTGCGAGGTTTGCCTGGGGCTCGGCCTGGAAGACCACGTGGACCCCGAGCTGCTCATCGCGGATGACTCGAAGTCGATTCGTGGGGGAGCTTTGGTGCCGACTTTGCCGAGTGGCTACACGGTCTACAGCCAGGTCACTCTGGACGTGATGGACAGCATCGCTCGAGCCCACGGGTTCGATGTGGAAACGCCCTGGAACGAGCTCACCGGCGAACAGCGCGAGGTCGTTCTGTTCGGCACGAAGAAGCTGAAAGTGCCCTTTGGCAAGCACTCACTCGAATCGCGCATGAAATGGGAGGGCATTACGGCCCGCCCCCGGGAAGAGGGCTTCTACCGGGGAATCGTGCCCGTGATCGAAGAGACTCTCCTGCGGAATCGAAACTCGAACATCCTGCGGTTTGTTCGATCCATTCCCTGTTCCGCTTGCCAGGGATCCCGGCTCAACCTCCTAGGTCGCGAAGCTCGGCTGCCGAACGATGTGAGCCTCCCAGATCTGGTCGATCTCTGTTCCTCCGCGCTTCTGGGGCGCCTTCGAGAACTTGAGGCGACACCGGTCGGGGCATCGATTGCGCCGTCCCTGCGCTCGATCCTCCAGCGTCTGGTTCGGCTCGGCCTCGGGCATTTGACCTTCGACCGCAGTTCGGCCTCACTCTCCGGAGGTGAGGCCCAGCGCCTGCGACTGGGCGCCCATTTGGTCTCCGGATTGTCCAATGCGCTTTACGCCCTGGATGAGCCGACCCTAGGCCTCCACCCAGCGGAGCGCGCTGGGATGCGCGAGGTCTTGGATGAGCTGGTCGAACAGGGCAACACCCTGGTGGTCGTCGAGCACGACCCGGACATGGTCGAGTTTGCCGATCGAGTACTCGAACTGGGTCCCGGCGCCGGCCCTCGCGGCGGAGAGCTGGTGCGCGAGTGGGCAAGCGGCGCTGGAGCCCTGTCGGTTCCCGATCGAACCCGGAGAGCCCAGCGGTCTTCCCCGAACACGATTCGATTGACCGGCGCCACCCTTCACAATCTTCAGGCGACGGAGCTCACGCTGCACGAAGGAGCCTTTCACGCCGTGATCGGCGCCTCGGGTTCGGGAAAGTCGTCGTTGGTTTTTGGAACCCTCCTACCCGCCCTGCTCGGCGAGCGTGGCGGCCCCTACGAGCGGTTGATTGCGAGCGACGAAGCGCGGGTCTCCGCCGTCGATGCGCGTCCGATGGGACGCTCCTCGCGCAGCACTCCCGCGACCTGGTCCGGGGTGTTCGACACGATCCGCAAGCGCTTCGCCGCAACCGGCGCAGCCAAACAAAACGGCCTCTCCGCGTCCGCATTTTCCTTCAACTCCACACAAGGGCGCTGTGCGACCTGCGAAGGACTCGGCGTCGTGCGCGTGGGATTGCATTTGCTCGACGACGCCGTTCACACCTGCCCCGCTTGCCGCGGCCGGCGTTACCGACCCGAAGTGCTCGAAGTAACGCTGAAGGGCCGCACGATCGCGGACGTTCTCGAATTGCCGATCGAACTGGCCGCGGAGGCGTTCGCAAGCGATCCGGCGATCGAGCCGACCCTGCGTGCGATGACCGAGCTCGGCATCGGTTACCTGCGTCTTGGAACCTCGTCTACCACGCTGAGCAGCGGCGAGTCCCAGCGGATTCGGCTCGCCACACTCCTTGGGAAGCCGGCCCGCACCAAAACGCTCTTCGCCTTCGATGAACCCGACCGCGGACTGCATCCGAGCGATCTGACCCGACTGCTTGACGCTTACGACAAGTTATTGGCCGCCGGTCACACGATCGTCGCGATCTCCCATCATCGCCAGCTCTGGGCGGCGGCCGACCACCTGATTGAACTCAAGGCCGGAGTGGCGGCGCCCTGCAGGCTAGAGGACGCGCTCGAAGCGGCTCGCACGGCTACTCCTCCGCGCCATCCGCGTTCGTCGCCGCCGCGGGCCATCGAGCTGCGGGGCGTGACCACGCACAACCTGCGAACGATCGACGTCGAGATTCCCCACGGGAAGGTCACCGCGATCCTCGGACCCTCGGGCAGTGGGAAGTCCTCGCTAGCGTTCGACACCCTCGCGGCGGAAGCCTGGCACCGATATGCGGAGTCCCTGCCGTTTCAGGTTCGAAGGTTCGTCCGCCGTTTGCCACGCCCTTCGTTCCGAACCGCAAATGGCCTTACGCCAACCTTGGCGATACGGCAAACGGCTCCGGAACCGAACGATCGCTCGACCGTGGGCACCTTGGCCGGACTGAGCCCGTTGCTTCGCCTCCTCTGGTCGCGCTGCAGCGATTCGGAGCAGGCTCGAACCGCAGCCCACTTCCGTCCGGAAGGCGGCCTCGCGCCCTGCCCTTCCTGCCAGGGCAAGGGGACTCTCGAACGCTGCACCGAAGCTGGCCTTCAGATCGACGGAACCCGCTCGATCGCAGGCGGCGCGTTTCACGCGACCAAGCCGGGGACCTTCTTCACGGAGCCCGGCGGGCAACACGTCGCCACGATGCGTGCTGCGACCGGCCACGATCTTTCCGGTCCTTGGAACGACCTCCCCCAATCCGTGCGCTCCCTGGTGCTCCATGGGTTACCCGGCCGCGTTCTCGACGTGCGTTGGGAATACGAGCGTGGGGCGCGCAAGGGAACGCACAGCTTCCGGGGGACCTGGGATGGACTGCACCACCTAACCGAGGTGGAAGCAGCCAAGCGCAGCGGTCAAAAGCGCGCCGAGGAGTGGCGCGAACCACTCTCGGCAGAAGCCTGCAGGCGCTGCGGTCAGACCGGGTTGGCTGAAGAGGTTGCCGGCGCGTCCGTCGAAGGACTCGCCTATCGAGACGCGGTTCAATTCTCCTTCGACGAGCTCCACGATTCGCTCGAGGCTCGCCGGGACGCCTCGCCGGCCTTGGCCACGCTGTGGCCAGAACTCAGGGAGCGCTTCGAGAGCTTCGTCGAAATGGGTCTTGGGGCCCTCGTGATCTCTCGGCCGGCTCGCTCGCTCACCCGCTCCGAGCTTCAGCGCCTCCGCCTCGCGTCGATCCTCCGCGCGGATCTTTCCGGGACCACGCTGGTGCTCGACGAGCCGAGCGCCGGCCTGTCCGAAGCTGCAGCCGCCCAGCTGGCTGGGCGCCTGCGCCGCCTCGCCGCGGAGGGCAACACCGTGGTCGTCGTCACCCATCGCCGCGTGATCTTCGAGGCTGCCGACCACGTCCTCACGCTTGGTCCTGGCGCGGGGCCGAACGGCGGGCAAGTCACCACATCCGGGCCGCGGTCGGAACTAGACCTCAAGCGGCTCCACTCGGAGTGCTTCAAGCCGAACGCGCTGGCTTCCATTCCTTCGGTAGATCCGGACTTCTTCGACCAGCCGGAGTGGGCCCTGGCCGTTCCTCGCCAGGGTCTCATTTGCGCACGGCTGGACGACCCCCGGCCGCTCTTTGAATCCATCGAACGGGCCAGTCCATGCCCCTTCCAAAGGGTCGTCCGGGGCTCCGGCCTGGTGACAGCCACGACCGTTCTGCATGCCCTCAAAGGAATGCCGGCCTTTCAAGAGCTGTTTGCCCAGGCCGCAGCAGCCTGTGGACAGGACCTACCCAAAGCGGCGTTCTCCTACCTCAGCCCCAAGGGACGCTGCCCCACCTGTCGCGGCAGCGGGCAGGAACTTGTGGCGATGGACTTTATGTCCGACCTCGCGATTCCGTGTCCAGTCTGCGCAGGAGCTCGCTTTCGCCCCGAAGTCCTGGCTGTTCGCCGGGAAGACCTCACGCCCGCAGAGTTCCTGGATACGCCGGCCGAGTCGATCGCCTCGCTTCCTGAAGGGCGTTTGCAAGCCGCAGTCCATGCCCTGCAAAGCGTTGGCCTAGGACACCTTTCCCTGGGCCGCAGCACCCGCAGCCTGTCGGGAGGTGAACGCCAGCGGCTAGCGCTCGCCGCGCTGCTTGCGAATCCCAAGGCTGGCACGCTCCTGCTGCTCGACGATCCAGCTCGGGGCCTGAGCGAGCGCGACTTGAGCTGGCTCGTTCAGGCTTTGCGCAGATTCACCGAAGCCGGTTGCGCGGTCCTGTGCGTCACCGATCGCGAGGCGTTGCACCAGGTCTCCAAGGGTCAACTCTGAGCAGGGCGTCCGTTCGGCTGGGGCCCGAACGCCTTGCGCCAGTGAATGCGGCACAGCGACACGTAGGTCTCATCGCCTCCGATCTGGACTTGATCTCCGTCGGTGATCACCTGGCCTTGCTCGTCTTGGCGAATCACCATGGTCGCCTTTCGGCCGCAATGACAAATCGTTCGGATCTCTCGCAGGGCGTCGGCCAACGCCAACAGCGCGGCCGACCCCGGAAACGGCTCACCTCGGAAGTCCACGCGCAGTCCATAGGTCATCACCGGGATCCCTAGGTCATCGGTCACCCGCGCCAACTGCCAGACTTGAGCGGGCTCGAGGAATTGAGCTTCGTCGACCAGCACGCAGGCGATCGATCCGCGGGCGTGCTCTTCGTCCACGCGGCGGAACAAATCGTCCCCGGCGGAGAAGTTCTGGGCTTCCGCCTCGATGCCGATCCGGCTCGCGATTCGCCCCGGACCAGCCCGGTCGTCGATCGCGGCGGTCAGGAGCAGGGTCCGCATCCCACGTTCCCGGTAGTTGTGATCCGCCTGGAGCAGGATCGTCGACTTTCCGGCGTTCATCGTGGAGTAGTTGAAGTAGAGCTTGGCCATGGCGCGGGAGGCAGATTGGCACACCGGGGCAGCCTTGGACAACACTCCCTGGGACGGAGCCGGAGTTCCTCGGAGGTACCATGGGAGCTACTCATTCCGCTGCTCTGTTGCGCGCCCGGGGTGCGCGCCCGGGAGGAAACCCACCCGGGAGGATTGTCTCTCGGGAGCGTCCACAGGGCCTCGCCCTCCAGGGTTGTCGAGTCATGGCCGAAATCACCGTTTCCACACACGTCGCCGCGGAGCTAAACCAGGTCTTCCAGGCTTACACCGACCTCGAAAAAGCCGTCGACCGAATTCCGAGCATCGTCTCCACCGAGCTGCTCACAGAGGGTCCGTTTGGAAACGGGACTCGCTGGCGCGAGACCCGGATGATGTTCAAGAAAGAGGCCACCGAAGAGATGTGGGTGACCGGTTTCGATCCTCCCAAGGGCTACACCGTCGAGGCTGCCTCCCACGGCATGCGCTACTCCACGCGCTTCTCATTCGTGCCCGACGACGGCGGAACGACGGTCACCTGGGCCTTCACCAGCACAGCCCAGTCGTTCGGAGCGAAGGTCATGGCTCCTGTTTTCAACCTGCTGCTAGGCGGCACGATGAAAAAGTGCATGTTGCAAGATCTCGAGGCCATTCGAGACTCCATTCAGCAAGCCTGACAGCGACAGGACAGCTCTGGCCCGCACTCCATGATCTCACCCGCCCGGAACCTGCTCGATACAGCGCGCTCCATCCAAGGGCGCTTCGGTCCCAGCGATGTCCCTGTGCTCTCGACCTACTTCACGTCGCGCGCAGACCCCCAGGAGAACACCCGTCAAGATCGGATGGTGGTCCGAAACAACGACGAGTCGTACCTGGCTGCTTGGTACGGAAGCGTTCGGGAGCACGGTTTACGAGCGATCGTCTTGCACGATGACCTAGCTCCGGAGTTTGTGCAGCGGTTTGAAACAGAGGACATTCGTTTCCTACGCTGCTCCCTCGGCTCCTACTCCTTGAACGACGAGCGCTTCTTCCTGTACTTGGACTTGCTGCGTGGGCTTCCCGTACGCGGCGCCTTCGCCACGGATATCTCGGACGTAACTTTGGGGGGCAACCCAGCCAAGTTGCTCGAACGCCGCGCCCGGATTTTCGTGGGGCGCGATCGGTGGGACAAGATCCGCTGTAGCGACTGGATGCGATCCAAACTGGATGAGTCGGCTGGACCGCTTGGCCTTGCCGGAGACTCTCGCTTCCTTGAACAACCCCTGTTCAACGCCGGCGTTTTGGGCGGGCGCCGGGAGGATCTCATCGCGTTCCTAACCCACATGACAGAAGCCTTGAGCGCTCTGGACAACGACCGCAACCACAACATGGTTGCCCTGAACCTCGTGCTTTACCGGCACTACTTCGGGAGCGCCTACCGATTCAAGCCATTCACCGGTCAGACCCGAACCAACCCCGCTTGCGATCCCGACGCAAGCGTCTATCCAATCTCATCCGGCTTTCCGGTCTGCAGTGAGTACAAGGCCTATCAGGTCGACTCCGAGGCCATTTTTCGACACAAGTAGCCGGCTGAGAGGGCCGCCGGAACGGGCAAAACTCGTCGTTTGCACAGCCCGTGGAGGCTGGCTTCGGGGTACTTTTAGGGCCGGCTGCACGGTCCTCCGAGAGCCCATTTGGAACTTCCATGGCCCTAGGAGGCCCGTAGAGCAACTTTTGCCCAGGATTCGGGTCCCAATCGCACCCCCCGAGACTAGGCGGTGAGTGCTGCCCGAGATCAGCTCCGGAGCCCTCTTCAGACAACGAAGGCGGGGGCCGGGGGGGTCACCGGACCTTTGAAGAAGACCGAGGGAACTTGGCTTCCCGAACCAAGGTCCAAACCCATTCGCGCATGCGCCCGCCGCCCAAGGTGGCCTTCCCACGACAAGCCGATCCGTTCCCCGTTCGGCACCATTCGCTTCCCGTTTCCCGAGCTGCCCGACTTCACGCCCGAAGCTTCGGCCGCGTCTGCCCTTCTTAGCAATCCCATGAACGGACTCCGATCGCTTCTCTTTCCGCTAGCCGCCACTCTCGTGACGCCTGCGGCATTCGCCCAGGGCCATTTGGCCCACGATCACTCGACACACGATCACGCGGCCCACACCCATGCGGTGGACCGTGCTCCGATGTCGCGCATCGAGCGCGACACGGCGGCTGCCCTGAATCTTCTGCACGTCGACGTCGTCAATCTCGATCTCGAAGGCGCCCCGGGGCATTCGACCAGCGTGGTGATCCCCGTGGACGGCGCAGCGCACCGACTGATGCTGGAGCCCCACTCGAACCGGGCTGCCGACTTCCAGGTCCTCGAAGATCGCGGCGATGGAAAGCTCGTCGCGGTGGAGCCCGCCTTGCTCACCACCTACCGCGGCGAACTGCTCGACCAGCCGGGCTCGAGCGTCGCAGCCGGATGGCAGGAGGATGGTCTCCACGCCCAAATCGAACTGCCGGACGGCAGCCGCCTATGGATGGAGCCCGTCGGGCTTGAAATCGAAGGCGCGACGGAGCGTAGCTACGCCCTGTACAGCGACTCGGATGTCCGCCCCATGCCCCATGCCTGCGGAGTAGACGATTCCTTCGCAAAGGAGTTCGCCTCCCTAAACGGTTCGACCGGCAACGAACGGGACATGCCTGCGGTGGCTTTCGGCTCCGCCCTCCTGGTGGCCGAGCTCGCCTTCGATGCGGACTTCGAGTACTTCCAGGACTACGGCAGCACTCAAGCAGTGCAGAGCCGGATCGAGACCGTCATGAACGTCATCAACCAGCAGTACGAGGGCGACGTCGGCATCACGCACGAGATCACAACCATCCTGGTGCGCACTAATTCCAACAATCCGTACACCAGCAACAACGCCGGCACGCTTCTCACCCAATTCCGCAACGAGTGGAACCAAAACCAGACTTCGATCCAGCGCGACGTGGCGCACCTGTTCACAGGTAAGAACTTGCAGGCACCCACCATCGGAGTTGCCTTTCTCGGCACGATCTGCAACAACTTCAGCGCCTACGGCTTGTCCGAGTCCGACTGTTGCTTCGGCTTTGCGACAACGACCGACCTCACGGCGCACGAGCTGGGTCACAACTGGAGCGCGGATCACTGCTCCTGCGGGGCTCCCTCGTTCACGATGAACGCGAGCCTCACTGGGGCGAACCGCTTCAGCCCCACTCAGACCATTCCCCAGATCACGAATTTCGCCGCGACCCGCCCGTGCCTGGATCAAGGCAGCACGAGCAACCCGCCGCCGGCGGTGTTGAACTTCAGCCCGGCCAGCGTGGAGGTGGTCAACCCGACCTCCTCTTCGACGGTTACCCTGCAAGGCATCGGGTTCGAGGGCATCACCGGCGTTCTAGTGAATGGCGTCCCGGCGACCTCGGTCCCGCCGCAGTTCGCGATCATCAACGACTTCCTCATGACCGTGAACCTGACGGCTCCCCTGACGGTCGGCACGACGACCATCGAGCTTCAGCAAGGAGCGGACTCCGTGGAAGTCGATATTCCGGTCGGCTTCAACGACGAGCCTGCCATTGACCTGAATGGCATCGGCAACGTCCTGTTCTCCGCGGTTCCCATCGAAGTCGAAATGGGGGGCCAGCCTGGCGATCTCCACTTCTTGCTGCTGTCCTTGACGCTCCAGCCCAGCTCGATCCCTGGACTTCTCGATATCGGCATCGGCGCGAACCTGACCGACCTGTTCCTGCTTGGAACCTTCCCGGTCAACCCGACGACGGGGTCCGCGAACTTCTCGGTGTCGATCGCCGGTGCGGTGTCCCCGGGAACGACGCTCTACTTCCAGTCGGTCGTACTCAGCACGTCCCAGCCATTCGGTCCGCTGATCTCGAGCAACATCGAGCTCGGTACGGTTCTGTTCTAGCGAGTGGCTTGGGCTACGCTGCTTTCCATGCAGCAGCGAGCCCGACAACCTCCCGCAGCCTTGGCGCTGGCCCTGTTGGCTCTCGGAGCCTGCAGGGCCAGTGCCGTTTCCGGGGACCTCGAATCCCTCCGTTCTTCCCAGGTGGAGCACGCGGCGATTCGGCGGATGCTCGATCAGCTCTACTCGGCCTTTTGCTTCGACCCAGGATCGGAGGCGGACTGGGAGCGAATGCGCGCCCTGTTCGCCCCGGGGGCTAGCTTCTTTCCCCCGGCCACGAAAGGAGTTTCGCCAAGAGGAACCGGTCAAGATCCGTTCCTCGAGGAGTTCCGACGCTGGATCACCCAAACTCAAGTCGGCAGCACCGGACTGCATGAGGCCATCGTGAACGCAAAGCTGGAGGTCTTTGGGGGGATCGCACACGCCTGGGTCACGTTTGACGCCTTCGTGCCCGGGTCCCCGCCGGATCGCCGCGGAATCGACAGCCTGCAACTCGTTCTAGATGGCGATACCTGGAAGGTGGCGTCGTTCACGACCCAGTACGCAGGTGATTCGCTGCCTGTGCCGGAGCGCCTCGGCTCCTAGCATCGATAGAAATCGCTGGGTCTCGTCCGTCCGACCGAACCCCAGCAACTCCGGCAGCTCGCCGGATTCGCTGCCGTTTGGATCCAGGACTCCGGCGTTTGGGGAGGGGCCCTGTGAGTCCGCGAATTCTGGGCGCCCATTCGGATCGGCCAAGGTCACCTGGATCCGCTGCTGGCCAGCCAAGTCCAAGCCCGGCTCGGTCGCGTCCGCTCGCCACCCGTAACAAGACTCAGAGAGCAAAAGAACGGGCTACGAGTCGCCGGCGGTGACTCCTGGGTCGTAGCTCTGCGCTTCAAAAAAAAGACTCCCCGCCCGCAGAGGCGCCCAGGGATTGCGTGCCCGGCCTCTACCATGGGCCCTCCGGTGCTCACGGCCCGGCACTTGGGACTCCCTTTGAAAGCGAATTCGGCCCCCTCTCCCGGCAAGACCACCGAGGACTCTCCCCCGGTTCCCTTCGGCAGGCTCTTTGGACTCGCGCGGCCGCACCTCCGCCGGCTCCTTGCGGCCACCGCGCTGATGCTGCTGGCCAGTTCGATCGGACTTGCGATTCCAAAGCTCGCCGGCGACGTGGTCGACTCAGCGCTCGAGAAAGCCACCACGACCGAGCTGCGCCAGGTCGTCGGCGGCCTGATCGTTCTATTCGCCGTCCTCGGTTTGGTGGGATTTGGCGAGAGTTACCTGCTCGGTTCGGCCGGCGCCCGCTTGCTCCGCGATCTGCGCGCCCAGCTCTTTGACAAGTTGGTCGGCCTGTCCCCCGGCTTCTACGATCAGCGTCGTGTCGGCGAACTGCTCTCCCGCCTCGGCTCGGACCTGGGGGTCGTCAAGAGCGCACTGACCTCACAGATCCCCGGCGGACTTCAAGCCGCGGCACGCTTCCTCGGCACCTTGGTCATCCTGTTCGTCCTACAGCCGAAGCTCACCTTCGTCGCGCTGCTGGTCGTTCCGCCGGTTGTGATCGTCGCCATGTTCTTCGGCATTCGGCTCGAGAAGATCTCAAAGCGCGCGCGCGACGAAACCGCCGAAGCCTCCGCGCTCGCCGAGGAGACCTTCTCAGGGATTCGCACGATCCAGGCTCACCACGCTGAAAGCTCGCTGATCGAACGCTACGGCGGGCAGCTCGGCGAGCTGCTTGGAGTCCAACTCCACAACGTGCGCCTCAGCGCAGCTTTTGGGGGCGCAGTCACCTTCGCCGCGTTTTCCTCGTTCGCGCTGGTGCTCGGCTACGGCGGCGAATTGATGGCGCGCGGAGAGCTCACCGCCGGCGCGCTCACCGCCTTTCTGCTCTACACCTTTTCCGTGGCCATCTCGGTCGGTCAGTTGGGCGGCCTCTACGCCGGCTATCGCGAGCTGAAAGGTGCGAGTGCGCGCCTGTTTGAAATCCTCGATACGGACCCCGAGATCAAGGACCCCGAAGGCGCGAAACCGTTCCGACTCGAGCGTGGCGACTTGGTCCTCGAAGCGGTCCACCACACCTACACAGGCTCCGACAAGCCATCCCTCGAAAATGTGTCGCTCGATATCCGCGCGGGACAGCTGATTGCGCTCGTGGGCCCGAGCGGCTCGGGCAAGAGCACGCTGTTTTCGCTCTTGCTGCGATTCTACGACCCGGCCTCCGGCACGATTCGCCTGGACGGGCGCGAGCTCGCCACGATTCCGCTGCGCGACCTGCGTCAGTCCATCGGTGTGGTTCCCCAGGAAGTGTTCCTGTTCAGCGGGACGATCGCCGACAACCTGCGGCTCGGAGCACCCGAGGCTACGGATCAACAACTGCGGGATGCAGTCGAGGCCGCAGGCGCTTCCGAGTTCATCGAGGCCCTGGACGGACAGGACGGCGCGAGCGGTTTCGACACGCAGGTCGGCGAACGCGGCGTGCGGCTCTCAGCCGGCCAACGCCAGCGCCTGGCGATCGCCCGCGCGTTCTTGGCCAACCCAAAGCTCCTGCTGCTAGACGAAGCCACCAGCTCGCTCGATCCGGACTCCGAATCGATCGTACAAGCCGCCATGCACCGGCTGTTCGAAGGCCGCACGACCCTGGTCATCGCGCACCGGCTCGCCACGGCGCGCCGCGCGGACATCCTGCACGTGCTCGACGGCGGCCAGATCACGGCCAGCGGCACCCACGACGAGCTATTCGCTAAGAGCAAGTTGTATCGGCGGTACTGGGAGCTGCAATCCCTGGAGCGCACGACAGAGGGGAGCGAAGCGGAACCGCGCGAACCGGCTGAGGAGGCTTGACCTGCGCGCCTGAGCGCAAGGAAATCAGAATTTCCGCGAACGATCTGGAGTCCAGTCACCATCGGAGGGGCGAGGACCGCCGTGCCCCCTGAATACCCCCCCCACCCCTCTTCCGAGACCCTGTTGCGCGAGCGGCGGTGGCTGCTCGGATTTTCCCGAGCCCTGGTCGGTCCGGCCGACGCAGAAGACCTGGCTCAGGAAGCCTGGTTGGTCGCGCTCGAAAAACCCAAGGCCCCTGGGTACAGCCCGCGAGCCTGGCTAGCTGGCATCGCGCGGCGCCTCGCCGCCTCGGAGCGCCGGCGGGGAATAGCGCGCGGAGATCGCGAGAAACTCCATCACGACGGCACGGAAATGTCCGCACCCGATACAGCCAGCCTCGCTGAGATGGCCGAGCTAGAGGACCTTGCGGTGGCCGAATTGTTGGCGATGCCCGAACCACTTCGAAACGCGCTGCTGCTGCGATACCGCGGCGGCTTGAGCTCGGTCGAGATCGCTCGCCGCGAGGGTTTGCCTGAGGCTACCGTCCGCGGCCGCGTGAAAACGGGCCTCGAAACGCTGCGCACGCGCATGGATCGGCGCACCGGATCTCGCCAGGCCTGGGCCATCGGACTGGTCGGTTCCCCAGCGTGGAACATCGCGCCAGCCCCCTTGACCACCTCTCTCCTGTTCTCCGCCTCCATGAAGAAAGGACTGCTGGCCGTCGCTGGCTCCCTACTGGCTGCCACCGGTCTGTGGCTTGCTTCGCAAGTTGGCTCCGAACTCGAGCCTCGGCCGGTCCAAGAGGCCGACCTAGTGCAACGACGCAGTAATTGGCCATTGGAATCCAAGTTAACCGCTCCAACGGATCAAGCATCGCTCGATGACGCACGAACCCAGAAGGCAGCTCCGGACCTAGCCGGTTCTGTCCGCTTCGCGTTGGTCGACGAACAAGCTCGCCCGCTTCGCGCCACCGGTGGGCTCATGATCGACGGTGAGGATGTCCTTGCGTTGGAACTGGACGCGCAAGGACGACTGTTCACCAATCGCGTTGCGTCCTTTCCCCAACCCCGGACCGAAACGGTCCGGCTGCTGGCCGGGAGCCCTGGCTCCTGGCCGTGCTGGTTCGAGGCACCTTTGCAACCTGGGACCCATGAACTCACCTGGCCAGCTGGCATCGATCTGCGAGGGCAGTGCCTTGAGGCTGGGGCTCCTCTATCCGAACCGATTCAGCTCACCTTGGCACGCGACACGGGCTGGGCCGGCGAGCTCAACAACGAACAGTCCAGCCTCGCCGGCGCTCTCCTCCCTCGAACGCTCACCACCGCCAAAGATGGGACCTTTGAACTCACCGACCTACCACGCGAGTGGCGCGGTTGGCTGGAACTTGGGGTGGGCTGGAAGTTCGCCGGTGGAGCCTCCCATTCCACGGTCTTTGCGGCGAAATCCAGTCCGCTCCTGTCCTTCAGCGTGGTGCGAACTCCGCGGCTGATCGGGAGGCTTCTGGACAAAGAAACGGGAATGCCCGTGGCCGAAGCGCCAGTCATTTTTCAAGCGCTCAAGGGCCAAGGCATGTCCTTCTTCGAAGCCCTAACAGACGGTTCGGGCCAATTCGACTGGCCGCTACCCAGTGGATTCCGCACGGTCCAGGCTCTGGTGGGCTTAGGCCCAGAGTGGGAAGTCCAGTCCACCTCCCTGGAAGACTTGCCGGTGGCCGGTGCGCTTGACCTTGGTTCGTTTCAGCTCGTTCGAGCGGAGCGGCTGGAGCTGCAGCTGGTCGACCCGTCAGGCTCTCCGGTGGCGGGCGCTCGCTTGAACCAGTTAAGCGGCGTTCCTTCCCCAGTTGTCTTCAGCGACGAACAGGGTCGAGTTAGCCTCGGCTCGAACAATTCAGAGCCATTCAGGCTCCGTGCATTCGCGCCCGGATTCGAAATTCGAATCGACGAAGTCAATCCTCGGCAGCCCAGCCCACACGTCTTTTCACTACAGCACGGCCTTGCCATCGACCTCATCGTGGAGAACACCGCAGGGCAGCCCGTGTCCGGAAAGTCGGTCACCTTTGCGTTCGATTTTTCTAATACCGAGTTGGTCCGCTGGGAACAGTTCGCACCGGAACTACTAGCTGGGCGCCGGATTAGCCTTGGAACCTCTAACTCCAACGACGTTCTCGCCGTGTTCGAAACGGATGAGGAGGGTCGAATCGTGTTGGGAGGGTTGCCTCGTGAAATCCGGGGCTCTTGCTTCCTCCACGAATCCCAGGGCATTCCGGCCTCCAGCGCGCTTCAGATTCAAGGCAACCGTGAAGGCCGTTGGTTCGGGACAATCATCGACTCCGGTCCCAGAGGATTGCTTGTGCGCGGCCGGGTTCGCTCCCAATCTGGAACTCCACTGCAGGGCGCCAAAATTCGCTTTGAGCCCTTCGCCGCCCAGGCCTCCACCCTGTCCAGCGCGAGGAGCGATGCGGAAGGAGCGTTCAAGCTGAAGCTCCCGGGGGAACTGGGCGCCGGGCAGCTCCTGGCCCATGCCCATGGGTTCGAAAGAGCAGCTCTCGTGATCGACCCTCAGATCGAAGCGAATCGGAACGTGGAGATCGAGCTCCAGCCCGGACGAACGCTCATTTTCGAGTTCAGTCGGCCCGACGGCTCACCGTGTCCGGAGCTCTCGGTCCTCATTCAAGAGGAACAACCCGGCGCACGAGCGCGCACACTTCACAACAACGTCGTGGTGTCAAGCTCCGAGCCGCTCGCCTTGGACGGCTTTGGATACGGAGATCTCAAATTGCTTGTCACCGAAGGCAAGCTGCGGCACTGGTTCGAGCCTCGGATCCTCGGCGATCGGGTCGTCGTTGAAGTTCCCGCACCCGCCTGGCTGGAAGTTCGACTCGATCAACTTGCGGATTCAAAGGGAGCGAGTCTTAGTTACACACTTCTCCAGGCGGACTCGCGGCACCTGATCCACCAGGGCTCCTTCGATGTGGAGCAGCAGGCCGCAGGAAAAGCTGACCTGCCTTGCTCGGAGGGCCGCGCCGAACTGATCGTCTACGCCGGTGACGAGCAGGTTCTTCATCGAGACGATCTAGATCTTCGCTGGGGCGAAACTCTTACACTGCCCTGAGGAAGTCTCACTCGTCCGGTTTTTCGAGGACAACTTCCAACCAGGGTGGAAAACGAACAACACCGTAATACAGCTCGGATCCCAGTAGGAATGGACCTGTTCCGGTGAACACTCGCCCCTGTTCGTCGCGCACATCAACTTCTCGCAGCCAGCGATCCACGTCCAACCATCCGCGGCGGTTCGTCATTCCTAGCTCTTCGCCTGCCGATTTCACGGCGGCTCGGCTCACAGGTCCTCCGGCGGAGTCGCGAGCGAAGACTCGAAGACCAAAGCCCTTCACCGGAACTACCGTGGCGAAGAACCGGCCCGGCGATTCCTCAACGAAGCTCGATTCGTCCCCATAAATGGGTTGGAACCCACTAGCGTCGAGTGCCCAGTCAAACTCACGCTCGCGCGGGTCGACCTGGGTGCAGAGAGTTCCATCGGCTGCGAACCCCTGGATCGGCGGCCCGCCGTCTCGAATTCTGGTCGTAAGCCTCCAGTCGAGTTCCGTCGAGTAGCCAAGGTTTTCTTGAAGGCCAAGCCCAGGCGCGTCGGGAGGAGTTCTAAATCCGATCCCGCTTCCCAGGGGATCTAACTGGATCACCTGTAGCTTGAAATCTCCTCCCGGGAGCTCCAGGAGAGCGATCTCCATGGGGAACTCGCAACTGAGCAAGACGGGTTCCAAGTTGTTCGAACTGACCCTCGGTAAAAGGAAGGAGCCGCGGGAGGAATCACCTTCCTGCAAGCTCAGCCATGCATCCGTGGAGGGCCTACCCGAGTCGCAGGACATGAAGCCGCTGTTGTAGACACGAGAAATCGCCCAGGTGTCGCGCGTGTCGTTCGGGTCCCGCAAGGCCACCAAGAATCCTCCTAGTTCGGACCCGTCTTGACTCCAGGCTTCGCCGTGAACCACGCGCGGCTGCTCAGCCAAGTTCATCCAACCACGCATCACCGACACCTCACCCGCGAACACCTGGAACTTCTGCTCGAAGCGCTTGTAGTCGCGCGACATCGAGCGCGCGAGGTAGGTGCCCGGCTCCAACCACTTCCAGCGGGACAATCGGTAGCTGTCCACCGGCGAGCCCTCCTCCACGCTCAAAATCGAGATGGACGGATTTTCGGGGCTCCACTGCCCCTCTAGGTAGGCCGGGGTCGGCTCCCACTGGATCTCCGAGCGAACCGTCCCGGTCGCGCGAACTTCCAAGGGGACCGGTGCCGATAACTCGAGCCATCCATCGCTCAAGGGGGTGGCTCCAAATCGGAAGCCGTCCTGATCCGCAACCGCCAGGGTCAATCCGTCTGGAAGGCGATCTGGGAGAGCCTGAAACTGGGCCACGAACACTCCACCCTCTCTCTGCAAGACCCCCGTTTTCCAGCGGTTCCTCCCATCCAACAGAATCACCTGCCAGTCTTGGAGTGGCAGATCGACCTGCCCGAGCAGCTCGATACGCACTTCCACCGAGAAGTCGGATCGCGTCGCGTCGATCCAGTCACCTATCCCGGCGAAGAATGGGAACAGAGCCGCGCTGAACAGGGCGGCCGCGGGCGGTTGGTTCATGAGGAGTCCGGGGGGAGGGAGAACAGGCTAGCTACCCGGGATTCGCCCAGGGGTTGCGCCCCACCCCGGCGTTTCTGGGGGGCGCCCGCCCGGCGAATGCCGAGCTGGACCGACACTCTGCCGAGCGGATTCCGTGGCGCGGATCGATGAAACGCCCAGGCTTGGGCGACAATCGGGTCGGAGGGCTTGCGCCTCGTGAGCTCTCCTTGGGCCCTCGATGGTCTTCAGAAGTGCTCCCGGCCCGCCCCGGATGGGATGCCCCATCACTTTGATATCACTTCCCTGTGGCCCGGCCCCCGTCCCCTTCGAACAGGCTTCCTCGAACGGCCTAAAGCGTCATGACTCAGCCCGAAACTCTGCCCTCCGTCGAAGTCGAACTCGAGCCCAGCTCCGGGTGGCCGATCCTGATCGGCCTGATCCTAGCCGTCCCGGCCGTGATTCTGGCCAGTGCTGGAATCTCCGGGTCCAGCGAAGCCGGAGCTGCATTGATCGTCACGGTTGGGCTGGTCTTGGCCTTCATCGCAATGTTCGGTTTCTACGTGGTGCCCCCGAACCTGAGCCGCGTGATGGTGTTGTTCGGTGACTACAAGGGCACGGTTCGCAAGACCGGATTTTGGTTCATCAACCCGTTCACCTCGAAGCACAAGCTCTCGCTGCGCGCGCACAACGTCGCGAGCGAGAAGATCAAGGTGAACGACGCGACGGGCAACCCGATCGAGATCGGTGCTGTGGTTGTGTGGCGTATCCGCGATACGGCGATGGCAACCTTCGACGTCGAGGACTACACCGAGTACGTGGACATTCAGATCGAAACGGCCCTGCGGCGACTGGCCGGACAGCATCCCTACGACGAGAAGGATGCGGACTCGGGTGAGGTGTCTCTGCGCGGCGATCAATCCGAAGTAACCGCGGAGCTGCAAGACGAGCTCGCCGCCCGGTTAGAACGCGCTGGCGTCGAAGTTCTGGAAGCGCGGATCAGCCACCTGGCCTATGCGCCGGAGATCGCTTCGGCGATGCTGCAACGCCAGCAGGCCCAGGCCATCATCTCGGCCCGCAAGCAGATCGTGGAGGGTGCGGTCGGTATGGTCGAGGACGCCCTGAACCAGCTATCGAAAGCCAACATCGTCGAGCTCGACGACGAACGCCGCGCCACGCTGGTCGGCAACCTGTTGGTCGTGCTCTGCGGCCAGGAAAATGCGCAGCCGGTGCTCAACACCGGCAGCCTGCACAAGTGACCCGAAGAGGGACTTCGCGAAAAGAGCCGCCGCCGGCGGGCACAAGGGGCACCCCCTGCGGCTGCCGCCGCTACTGCACGCGGAGCTGAACGCACTGGCGGCCAAGGACCCCGGGTCCCTAAGCAGCGAGATCAAGTTTCTCCTAGGGGAGGCCCTCGATCGCCGCTGGAGCCGGTCTCGGGACACCAAGCACCCGAACTCGCGTTAGCCTCGGCGGCATGAGCCACTCCCGCCCGCAAACCCGCGCCGATACGAACAGCCGCTCCAAGGCGGACCCCAAGGCCAACCTCGCGACCCTCGAGCGTCACTTCGCCGGGCTGCGAGATCTGGAGCACGCCGGCGCGATCCTCGGTTGGGACCAGGAGGTGATGATGCCGCGGGGTGGCGCCGGGACCCGCGGACATGCCCTTGCAACCTTGACTTCGGTTGCGATTGAAAAAGCCTGCGATCCCGAGCTCGAAGCAGCCGTCGAGCAACTCGAGCGCCAGACAGATGATTTGTCCGCAGCACAGCGCCGGACCGTCGAATTAGCGCGTCGTCGCTTGCTTGAAGTCAAAGCGGTCCCCAAGGACCTGGCCGTCGAATTCTCGTTGGCCAAAAGCGGGGCTCTTGAGGCCTGGCGCGTCGCGCGTGCCGAGGATGACTTTGCTAGCTTCGCTCCCGCGCTCGAGCGCAACCTCGACTTGTCCAAACGCATCGCCCAGGCGAGGAGCGCTGGGGCCGATCCCTACGACGCAGCGATCGACCATTACGAGCCCGGTGGGAGCGCTGCCCAGTTCGACCCGCTGCTCGAAGAATTGGAACAGCTGACCCGCGAGTTGCTGGAAGTCGTGAACGGCTCGCGCCAGCGCCCGGAGGATGAGTTGCTCACCCGTGCGTTCGAGATCGACGCCCAACGAGACACGGTGGCCGAGGTGGCCGGCGCAATGGGGATCGATCCCAGCCGCAGTCGGCTGGACCTATCGACCCACCCGTTCTGTGGCGGCGTCGGCCCCGGCGACGTGCGAATGACCGGGCGCTACGACCGGGAAGACTTGCGCCCTGGGTTTTTCGGCGCGATCCACGAAGCTGGTCACGGCCTCTATGAGCAGGGACTCGATCCGAAGCGCGCCCGATCCGTCCTCGGCGGCGCGGTTTCCATGGCGATCCACGAGAGTCAGTCACGCCTCTGGGAGAACCTCATCGCGCGCTCGCAACCGTTCTGGAAGCACTGGACGGCGCGCCTGCGCAAGCGCTTCCCCGACACCCTTGCCGGTGTTCGCCCGGAACAAATGTGGCGAGCGGTAAACAGCATCCGCCCGTCCATGATTCGTGTCGAAGCGGACGAACTGACCTACAACCTCCACATCATTCTGCGATACCGCATCGAGCGCGAACTGTTCACCGGCACCCTCGCGATTTCTGATCTTCCTGAGCGTTGGAACACCGCTATGCAAGAGTCGCTCGGATTGACGCCCCGCAATGACGCCGAGGGTTGCCTTCAGGACATCCACTGGGCCATGGGAGCATTCGGTTACTTTCCGACCTACTCGATCGGCAACCTGTATTCCGCGCAGTTCCTAGAAGCCGCGCGTCGCGACCTACCGAACCTCGACGCTGACGTGGCCCGGGGCAACATGAGCGCCTTGTCAGACTGGCTGGGCAAGAAGATCCATCGCCACGATCGCCTCTACACCGCGGACCAATTGGTACGTCGCGTCACTCGCAAGTCGCTCTCCGTGGACGCCTTCAAGCGTTACGCCACCGCCAAAGTCGAGGCCCTCTACGGCTGACCCATCCCGTTCCCCACGCACAGGGGCTTCCCCACAAGTTCCCCTGCCTGCGCGGTGCCTTGCACCGCGCGGGGAGGGGCGCAAAACGGCTCTACTTGACGAAGTACTTCGTGCCGCGCTTTTCGCCTGACTTGCGAAGCTGCTTGGAGTCGAGCATGTCCGACACGGGACGCTTCAGGTCTTTCGAAGGAGTCTTGAGTGCAGCGCTGATCTCTTCGAGGCGCGCACCGGGATTCTTGGTCACGAACTGGGTGACGCGTCCTGCGAGGCGGGCCAGGACAGCGTCGGACTGACGACGGGGACGTCCGCGACGACCCGTTCCCTTAGCCCCGGCGGCTTTGGTCGAACGCTTCTTCGTAGCGCGTTTTTTCGTCGAGCGTTTCTTGGTTGCACGCTTTTTCGTGGAACGCTTCTTGGTCGCGCGCTTTTTCGTGGCGCGCTTCTTGGTGGTACGCCGAGCCGGAGCCGAGGAGCCGCTCTCTCCGAGAACTTCGTGAACGGCCTCGAGGGCGCTGGCTTTCACCAGCTGGCTAATTTCTTCGAGGAAGGTCTCGATCTGGTCGCGAATTTCGGAGTCGATGTCTCGCTGAGCCATGGGAGTTGATCTCGCTGGGGTGAGGAGTAAATAGTCGGTGAAAGACGCAAGAACTGCGTTCGGGACGAAAAACTTACGGCCGACCTAGTCGTCAATCCAATAAAAGAGCCGATCAAGACTGAGAAAACTCCAAACAGTTCCCCAGGGCTATCCGGGTGTGACTGCTAGATAGAGCCAGGACCATCGTTTCAAACGCACTCCGAAGAGCAGCAAGAACCTTTTCTGTTTAGCCCAAGAGGGCTCTCCTACGATTCTCCAGGCGATCCAGTTGCAACCGCGAAGAATGGGCAAAAACCGCCAAACAACGGCCCTTCCGTAGGGGGAAGCCGGCAAATCAGGAGCAATCCCAGCTCCCGAGCAGCGTCCTCCCCAATGACCCTCCGTTCGCTTGTCTGTATTCGGCCCGCCAGAGTTGAGCTGCTGCCGCCCAAATTCCCCTAGCGGGTGAAAGCGCGGCGCTCACCCTCCAAGGGAGTCACTCCCGGAGCTGGCTCAGATTCGGGGGGGGGCAAACTCGGGTTGGCCCCGCGCCAGGGAAAGGCGAGACGGCTGATCCCCGGCTGGGAAGTTGTCAGCCGAGCGCGGACTCAAGCACAGCCTTCAGCTCCTTCTGCGAAACCGGCCCGCCCCCACTGGCGCACAGGTGCTCCGGGCGCAGGTGCTGCTGCGCTACGCGCTGAACATCTTCGAGGGTGACAGCCCGGATGCGGTCCGGGAGCTCGGTCAGGTGGTCCTCGGGCAACTCCTGGCGATGAGCGAACACGAGATATTGAGCCCGGCGCGAGGCACGCTCGAATCCGAGCACGAACGAACCGGTCAGATAGGAGTGAACGAGCTCGAGCTCGGCCGAATCGATCGGCTCATCACGGATGCGCCGAATCTCCTCGATGAACCCCCGGGTAGCCTGGCTCAGCTTGTCCGGCGAGGTGCCGATGTAGGCCGTGAATAGGCCGGGATGGCTGCCCGCACTGGAGTGAATGTTGGCTGAGACGGTGTAAGCCAGACCTTCCTCGTCACGCAGGCGCCGGGAAATCCGGTCGGCAAAGCCGGGCCCCGTGCCGAGCACGTGATCCATGACCATGAGCGGGACGAAGTCTGGATCGCGCCGCCGGACACCGAGGTGACCTAAGAACAGGTGGACCTGCTGACGGTCGGCTTTGAACGAATCTGTTCGATGGCCAGGCTTCGGAAACTCGTGTTTCACCTCGGCCAGTGGACGACCGGTCTTCCATCCGGCCAGGCGTCGATTGAAGTAGCGCTGGACAGCTTTGGGATCGACGTCCCCGCAAACCGATATCACCGCCCGACTCGCCACCCAGTTCTTGCGATGGAACGCGGTCAGGTGACGGCGTTCGATACGCGCTATCGTCTCGGCGGTCCCTCGCTCGGTGCGTCCAAGCCAGTGTCCGCCGTAGATCAGTTTCCGAAACTTGCGCGCCGCCTGGAGGCGAGCGTCGTCCTCTTGAACTCGCAGACGCTGCAGGAGCCGGCCACGTTGACGTTCGACGTTGCGCTTCGGATAGGTCGGCTCGAGCAGGCAGTCGGCAAGCAAATCCGCGAGCAGCTTCCATTGGTCGCCGACGATTTGCCCCGAAAGTCCGGTGGAGTCGCCACTGATCGACCCCCCGAAGGGCTCCAACTGATCCGCGAGCTGTTCCTCGCTGTGCTTCGAGGTCCCCTCGGTCGCCAGCGCGCCGGTCAAGAACGCGGTGCCGAGTGTCTCCGGCTCGTCCAAGGAGAATCCGCCGCGCAGGTGGACCTGGATCGCCGTAATCGGCGCGGTCGAGCGCGGGGAGACCAGCAGAGTAGCCCCGCAGGAAAGCTGAAAGCTCGTCTTGGGGAGATCGAGCTGAAGGCGGCCCGTGGATTCAAGTGATTCGGCTGCGTGCATCACTGACCTCCTCCTCGTTTGGTGGTGGCTCGCTTAGGAGTGGCCTTTCGCGAATTCGACTTCCGAGTCGAACTTTTCTTGGCGGCGCTCTTTTTCGAGGTGCCTTTCTTCGAGGTGGCTCGCTTGGTGGTGCTCTTGCGAGCAGTGGATTTCTTCGAGGAGGCCTTCTTAGCAGAGGGCCGCTTTCTTGCGGCCTTGGCTCGTGGATTCCGCTTGGCGCCGGCGCTTCGGGCCGATTTGGATTTCTCCGCCTCGCTCTCCGCGGGTAGACACCAGCCCACCACGCGACGTGAGCGCGAGAGCAAGCGCGCCACCGTGTCGCGTAGGTCGCTGGGCTCGATGGCCTCGTGCCGGGCGCCCCCATCGAACGCCAGGCGCCAGTCGATGTCGATTCCCCAGCCGCCAATTTCCTCCGCAAAGTCGCTGGTGGTTTCGGCATCGTGAGCCTCGGAAGCCAGCAAAATTTGACGCGCGCGCGTCAGTTCCTTGGCCGACACAAGCTCCGTAGCGAGACGCTCGATGTGTTCGAGCAAGGCAGCCTCGAGAGCTGCCGGCTCGACCCCTTCGGATGCCTCGGCCATCAGCCAAAAGGCACCCGATTCCACGCGCGTGTCGTTGCTCGCCGAAACCGAAGTCGCCAACCCTCGATCGAGGACCAAGTCCCGTTGCAAGCGGGCGTTGCGGCCCGATGTGAGGATCGTCATGACGAGATCGAGCGCGGTATCTGCGGGTGTTCCGGCCGGTTCGGTGCGCCACAGGATCATCAAGCGGCTCGCCCGATCCGGCCAGGTCATCTCGAGCCGCTGCTCGCCGAACGGCTCCTCGAGCGGCGGCAGCAGTTCGGCTCCTGCGTCCCGGTCGGTTTCAGCAGGAATGCCGCCGAAATGGGCTTCGACACGATCGCGGGCTTCGGCCGGGTCGACGTCTCCGGCGACGATGAGCAGCGCGTTTCCGGGCTGATAGAAGCGCCGGTGGTACTCGCGCATGTCCTCGGGCGTCATGCCCCGCAGCGAGTCCTTGAATCCAATGATCGGTCGACCATAGGGGTGTCGGTCGAACAGTCGCTGTTCAACGCGTCGAGCGAGCACGCGCCACGGCTCGTCCTCGCCCATGGATAGCTCCTCCAAAACGACCTCGCGTTCCGCGTCGAATTCGCCAGGATCGAGCAACAGGTGTTTCATGCGGTCCGACTCGAGGGCCAAAGCCGTTTCCCAGCGGTCCGAGGCAAACTCGTACCAGTAGGCCGTGTGATCGTTGCCGGTAAAGGCATTGTTCTGGCCTCCGAGCGAGGTGGTCGTCCGGTCGAGCATGCCTTTCCCGTAAACCGGCGTGCCCTTGAACATCATGTGCTCGAGGAAATGCGAAATTCCGGCCTCACGGCCGCGCTCGTCCTTCGAGCCTACGCGGTAGTAGAGCATCACCGCCACGACCGGATCGGCGTGGCGCTCCGCGATCAGGACCTGAAGGCCATTGGCCAGGCGCTGCTCGTGGACCATGGCGCCGGCCAGCTGAAGCGGGCCCGAAGCCTTGATCCGGGCAGCCAAACTGCGGCCACGGGATTTGCTCGCGGGCGACCTCTTAGGGGCCGACTTCTTCGCGGTGGATTTCCGAGTGGAGGCCTTCTTCGTAGCCGGCTTCTTCGCAGAGCTCTTCGCGGCCGCGGAAGAACCGGAGGCCGGCTTGCGCTTAGCTGCTCGCTTGGAACGGGCCTTGGCTTTCGAGGAGCTCTTTCGCTTCGTCTGGGTCTTACGACTCACGCGCTGCTTCTTGGGATCGGTGGCTTCGCTCCTCGCCGGCCGAGCGGGGCCCTGGCGCTCTTAAGGCCTCGTGGGCCGGAGCGAACAAACGGGAGCGGGATCGCTGGAGCCGAGGAGTTCGGCCCCACGCTTTCGCTGGGCGCGCAGTCTAGCCCCGCGAGCCCTCCGTTTCTCCGGTCAGGAGCCTCCGGATCGCCCGCGAGATCTCGTCGGGCGCCGCGGGCTGCCCTTTTGGGACCGTCGTACCGGTCGCTCGTAGCGGCGCTCGAGCGCCTCTCGCTGCTTCGGATCCGTCCACGCCAAGAGCTCGGAGACCTCGGTTCGGGTCAGTGGACGCCAGTGACCCGGCTTGAGCCCCCGGTCGGTCAGCGAACCGATCCGTACCCGCTTGAGATCGAGCAGCTTGTAGCCAAGCCCCGCGAACATCCTCCGAACTTCGCGGTTCTTGCCCTCCTGAAGGGTCACAAACAGACGGGTCTGGTTGACGGTTCGCTGCTGAACTCGAATCCGCGCGCCCGCCGTCTTGCCCTCGGAAATCCAAACTCCGGCGCGCAAGCGCTCGATGTCGCCGTCCCCGACCTTGCCAGCCAACTTGACCAGGTAGGTCTTCGGCACCCCATAGCGCGGGTGCATGATTCGGTTGGCGAAATCACCGTCGTTGGTCAACAGCACCACCCCGACGGTTTCCTCGTCCAAACGCCCAACCGTGAAAATCCGGCCCTTTCGGGGATCTCCGATCAGGTCGACGGCCCGCGGCCGGCTCTCCCGCTCGTCGTTGGTACACACCACACCAGAGGGCTTGTTCAAGAGGTAATAGCGCTGCCGCAGCCGCTCGGGCTTCAGCACCACGCCATCCACCTCGACCCGGTGCCGGTGCGGATCCACCTGGGTTCCCATTTCCACGATGATCTCGCCGTCGATCATCACTCCGCCTTTGGCGATCAGCTCGTCGCACCTCCGGCGCGAGCCGATTCCATGGGAAGCGAGGTACTTGTTCAGGCGAACGGTGCTCGGCTCATCGTTGAGCTCAGCTCCATCGCGGCTCTCCCGAGCAGGGCGATTCGGAGACATTTTGTCGGCGGGGTTGACAGTGAAGTGGGTCGTGCCAGAGCGGCTACGGATTCGGTATGGAAGCTTCGCGAGGCGACTCTTGGGCAGCTTTCACTCGGGCGCGAGCGATGCAACCAGGCGTTGGCGGCTGGCGCGAGCGCGGCAATCAAGCGTTCGCGTCGAGCGCGAGCACCGTGCAGCCCTGTTCGTCGGGCTCAATTCGGTGCTCACCCAAGGAGGCGGGCAGAAGCCAGACGTCTCCTTGGTTCATCCGCCAGCCGCTGCGGCCGTTCGGGGCTTCGAGGGTACCCGATCCCGCGATCGCTGCGTAGACGAGGAATTGTCCGGACGTGTCCCGATGGACGCCCTTGCGACACTCCAGGCGGGTCATCGAGAAGTGATCGGTCCGCGAGAGCTCTGCCTCCCGCAAGCCGTCCGATTCGCGAACCTCGGTAGGCGCGGTGGGCCGCACGCTGCCGCGGCGGAAATCGGTCGCCGCCAAGGCGAGCTCCTGGTGGGATTCCCGGGGCTGCCCGTCCAGGCCTAGGCGATCCCAGTCGTACATCCGGTAGGTGGTGTTCGAGTTCTGCTGGACCTCCAGCAGGGTCACGCCGGCCCCAATCGCGTGCACCGTGCCGCCTTCGACCGTCAGGCTCTGGCCGGCCTGGACCTCGAAGTGCCCAAGGCACGGCACCAGATCAGGCTTGCCCACGGCTCCGCGCAGATCTTCGCGCCCGACTCCCTCGCGCAGCCCTGAGTAGACCGCCCCGCCCGGTTTGACCTCGAGGAAGTACCAGGCCTCGGTCTTGCCCTCGGCATCCCCGCCGATGCGCGCGGCCGAGGCGTCGTCGGGATGCACCTGGACAGACAAGGCCTGGGAAGCATCCAGGTACTTCACCAGGAGCGGAAAGCGGCCCCGAACGTTTGGACGCGCTCGCCCGAGCAGCTGATCTCCGGCCCGCGCCATGACCTCTTCAAACCGGGCGCCCTCGAACGGGCCCTCGGCCACGACGGAGTTTTCCTTGGCCCGATCAACCAATTCCCAGGTCTCGCCGATCGGCGGGCCCTCGGGCAGCTCAATCCCCGGGCAGATCTCCAGGGCTCTTCCACCCCAGACCTTCTCCACGAAGACACGTTCGAATCGCAGAGGCTGGTCCAATCGGTTCAAGAGGGCGCGGAAGAGAGGGGGGGGCGGTCTCAAGCGCGAGACCAACTAGCCTACCCGGCCAGCGGCTCGGAGGACCGCGGAACGGTCCCCGAGGGTCGCCCGGGCGGGGCCCCGGGGAACTCCGATCTTCCCTGCGACCGGTCGCCGCACGGCCCAGCGGGTCCCGGTCCACGGCCTCCCCATCGGCGGGCCCCCCGCCGTCGAGCTCCCCGGCTGCGCAAGGAGCCCAGCGGTCTACCCCCGGATTCCATCCTGGGGCGGCTCCGGGTCCATCCCGAGAGGCCACCTGGGCTTTGGGACCTCAGGCGCTCCTCGAAACGCGGGTGCGCCGCGCAGGAGAGGCCGCCGGTCCCCCAAGACCCAACAGGCGCCGGGCCTCTGCCCGCGCCGTCCGTTCGCTGCCGCCGCCGGCGATCATGTCGGCCACCTCGTGGATTCGAGCATCGCCTTCCAACCGGCAAACCCCGGTCCAGGTTCGGCCGCCGACAACCCGTTTGCGAACTTGCAAGTGTCGATGGGCCGCTGCCGCAATCGCCGGCAGGTGGGTCACGCTCAGCACTTGATGATGCTCTCCCAGCGACCGGAGATGCCGCGCAACTTCGGGTGCCAAACGCCCGCCGACCCCCGAGTCGATTTCGTCGAAAACGAGCATCCGGCCCGCGTCGCAGCCGGCCAGAGCGCTGCGCAGGGCCAGCATGATCCGCGCTGCTTCGCCGCCGGAGGCCACTTGGCCCAGGGGGCCCGCCGGCTCGCCTGGATTCGCCGCCAACCGAAACTCCACCGCCTCCGGCCCACCGACCGGGAACCGCTCGTCCCGCTCCACGAACGCAACTTCAAACCTGGCCTGCCCGAGACCGAGACGAACGAGATTGGGCACAAGCGCCTCGGCGAGCGGACCAGCTGCCTTTCGGCGAGCCCGCACCAGAGCCTTGGACGCCTTTTCCAGCTGGCCCTCCAGACGCTCGCGTTCGGCAAGCAACCCGTCGAACCCCTCGCGCTCAGCCGTGGATTGTTCGAGCCGCGTGGACAGCTCTTCCAGCAAGGGTCCGAGCCCATCGGCTGGCACGCGGTGCTTGGACGCCAAGCGTTCGATGGTCACGAGCCGCGCCTCGACCTCTTCGAGCCGCTCCGGGTCGACCTCGACTCCGTCGGCGAATCGCAACAGCGCAGAGGAGGCCTCTTCTAGCCTCAAGCGCGCCTCAAGCAGCTCGCCACAGGCCCCTTTCAACTCTCCGATTCGCCCGGCCCAAACCATGGCCCCGCGCTCGACGGTCCGCGTGCGATCCAGAATGGAATCGTCCGCATCCGAGAGCGTGTGAATCCAACGCGAGAGCTCGCGCGACAGCTCTTCGGCGTGCCGCAAACGCAGTCGCTCTTCGCCGAGCCGCTGTTCTTCCCCGGACTCGATCGTTGCCTCGGACAGTTCCTCCACGGAGTGACGCAACAGCTCGAGTTGTGCCTCGTGGCTATCGCGATCGGTCTCCAAGTCTTCGATCTGGCGCGCCACCGAGCGCCAGCGATCGCGCAGGGTCGCGTATTTCGTCGCCTTGCCTTCGAGCCCCGCAAACACGTCTAGCAGCTCGCGCTGCACCGACTCGTCGAGCAGCCGTTGGTGCGTGTTCTGACCGTGGATCTCGAACAGCATCCCGGCCAGTTGTGCCATTCCGCGCAGGGTCACCGGTCGTTGATTCACGTGGGCGCGCGTTCGGCCGCTGGCTTCTAGCGTCCGGCCGAGGATCAGCTCGAGATCCTCGCCTGCTAAGGCGGCTTCCTCCACGGCCTCCGCGACACCAGGCAACTCGCGGGCCAGGAATTCCCGCAGCGCTAACCCCAGAGCCTCCTCTTCCACCACGAACCGCGCTTCGACCCGCGCGCGCTCAGCGCCACGCCGGATCCAACTCGCCGGGCCGCCCTTCGGGCGCTCGCCGAGCAACAGTTCCAAGGCCCCTACCAGCAGACTCTTGCCGGCGCCGGTTTCCCCCGAAAGGGCATTCAGGCCAGGGCCCAGGGCCAACTCGGCCTCTTCGATCAGGGCCAGGTCGCGGACGTGGAGTTCGGTGAGCATCGGTCGAGCGCGGTGCGCTGGGTGAGGGTGGGGAGCTGAAGTTCCGCGGTGGGGCGCCCGAACGCCCGAACGCAAACGGAACCCGAACAAAGTACCAACCAAAACCAGAACGGCTAGCCCGATCCGGATT
>CAZUCE010000034.1:0-47348 GCA_964619265.1 uncultured Planctomycetaceae bacterium | reverse complement strand
GATGCTGCCTGCTACGCGGCGCTAGACGAATTTACAGACCTACTGATACACCAGCTACACCTTGGGAGCGACATCCAAGAGCGGAGGCGGCGCGGCGACGAACGCGGGAGTGGAGTACCAGCAGCAAGTTGCGGCGTGGTTGCTACTGGCGATGGATCAGCAGTTCGATGTTGCTCCACTTTTCGCACTTTCACGCTCGGCGTTGATCGAGGGAGTGTCCTTCGAGTCTTGCGATCCTATCGATGACCTAACCGCCACCTGCGACGGCGGTCACGCCCTTCGTCTACAAGTCAAGAGGAAGCTCGCGCTGTCGGCCAAAGACGACTCGGACTTCGTGGGAGTCATTGATCAGTTCGTCGCCCAGTATCTTGCTGGGTGCAATGAAAATGACACTTTCGGTCTCGTCACATCTAGCGAAGCGTCATCAAAGGTCCGCATTGTCCTTAAGCGCCTACTAGACCAACTTCGACTCAGTGATTCTGCGTTTGTGCATGGAGGCCTGAACAGGACCGAAGCGGAAGTCGTCGACACGTACGAGCAAGTTGTTCGTGGTCGGTTCTTTACGCGCGCTGGAGTGAAATGTTCCGACGAGCAACTGAGGTCGTTTAGTCGTCATGTTGCTGTCGCTCAGCTTGACGCGGGACAGGGTCAGCCCTATGAGTCGACGGCGCTCGTTATGCTGGCTTCGTTCTGCGTTGGCGACCCAGCATTGATCTGGTCCCTTCTTGGGAGGTGGTGTCTTCATTGGGCATCTCATCGGACAGTAGTAGATCGTGCCGGAATTCATGAGCGACTGTCTCAGTACCGGCGGCAATCCAACGTCGTTGAATCGACGCGTACTGAGGATGTTGGGGTCCAAATAAGAGATGCTCTCGCGGACGATCGATTGGTGCCGAGTGGACGGGAGGTCGTGCTTGTCGACTGGGAGGAGCCGGGGCCGGGCTTGACTATCATGGAGTTCCGCCGCTTTGACCCTGCTTGTCAGCCCCGTCTTGAGTTTCAGAGTGAGCATGTTCTCTGGGGGGATCATGAGCGGAGACGGAGCCGCGTTCACGCGAGAGCTGCAACAAAGGCGGGCATGGAGCGGCTCTTGGAGGAATGCGAGGCGTTAGACGGCGTAAGCGAAGTGACCATCTTGGAGAGCAACCTTGAGGATGATCCAGATCAGTCGGCCTGCGCCATAGCACACGCCGAAGTGTGCTCCGGGTTGATCCGATCGCGCTCAGGCTTCGAGCGATGCGTGCATTGCGGCAAACCGATCTCCGCTGTGGAGAACACCCTTGTCGAGCTGGACGACCTAGAGACGGCGCACGGCGTAGGCCTTGTTCACGACGAGTGCCGCCGCACAGTTGATCGTGTTCTTGGCATCGTTCAGTTTCCCGGTCTGGTGGGAAGGGAGTATCTGACCAAATTCGACGCCGTCGGCTGGTGCCGTAGGCGCCCAGCTGGCCAACTCTTGTTTAATGAGCTTGATGCTTCCAGGGAGATAGCTGGCAACACTGTCGCAAGGATCTACTGGAATCCCAAGAACGCAGCCGCCAGGGGCAAGGCATTCTGTGTTGAAATCCAACTCTCTGATGGAGGCCTTCGCCACTTGACCTCTAGGGGTCGTCTGGATCGGTTTGATCGGCCAACAGCCGAAGTTAAGTCGCAAGAGTTCAATGCTCATTTGTCGCGTGCGCATTCTGAGGGGGATCCTCCGTGCTATACGACGGGCTCTTGGAGATTCGGACTGCACTCGCAATTGGTTGGACTGGCGGACGATGATGAGGAGATCTTTGAGTGCTTGTCTTCAAGAGTGGTGCGGTACAGCGAGCACATCGGCCGGCAGTACCCCGCTGCCGGAGATTTCTACGCTCCGCTGTGCTTTCTTGCGGATCCCGACACCGATGTGCCCCTTTCCGTCAACGGAGGCCAGGTGCTGTTGTCTGACCCGCTGCAGCTCTCGCGTTTCCTGAAGAATTGGGATCAAGCAGGGCATGCGCCCGAGAGCTACGAGGTGGGGATCATTTACGACGATGAAGAGTTCGACGCTTGGGTCGCCGACGCACTTGATCATAGTCGCCTCGTGGTTGTGGATCCGCTGCTCGATCGTGCTGGTAGCATGGTCAAAGGGTTCGTTGTTCAGCATATTCCGGAGCCGTGAATCGAGTCGAGCGCCTTCCGATAGCCTTCCGACTTCACACCCACAGAGCCGCGCTGCCTTGTAGGCCAACGACTTACGACCGCAGAGCCCCCTCTTCCTAAAGAGCTGCTCTTTCAAGCAACCGGCCCGGCACCTCGCTTTCGCGAGGTGCCGGGCCGGCTTGACTGGCTTTAGGTTGTGTGACCCTTTGGCTCAGTGCATATGCCCCGCATGCGCATCGGCACCGGCGGCTTCCTTCTTCTCCGGCTTGTCGGAGACTAGGGCGTCGGTGGTGAGCAGGAGGCTCGCGACCGAGGCGGCATTGGTGAGGGCGGTACGCGAAACCTTGGTCGGGTCGATCACGCCGATCTTGACCAGGTCTTCGTAGCTGTCGGTGCCGGCGTTGTAGCCGTGGGTTGGCTTGTTGGCGGCGCGGACGTTTTGGACGACCACGGCGCCGTCTTGGCCGGCGTTGGTGGCGATTTGGCGCATGGGGGCTTCGAGGGCCCGGCGGATGATGTTGGCGCCGATGCGCTCGTCACCGTCTAGCTTGAGCTTGTCGATGGCGGGCTGGCAGGAGAGGAGGGCGACTCCGCCGCCGGGGACGATGCCTTCTTCGACGGCAGCGCGGGTGGCGTGGAGGGCGTCTTCTACGCGGGCCTTCTTTTCTTTCATTTCGGCCTCGGTGGCCGCGCCGACGTTGATTTGGGCAACGCCGCCGGAGAGCTTGGCCAGGCGCTCTTGGAGCTTCTCCTGGTCGTAGTCGGACTTGGTGGCCTCGATCTCGGCGCGGATCTGTTCGATGCGGCCTTTGATGTCGGTCTTCTTGCCGGACCCTTCGATGACGGTGGTGGTGTCCTTGGTGACGATCAGCTTGCGGGCTTTGCCGAGGTCCGCGAGCTTCATGCTCTCGAGGGACTGGCCGGTCGACTCCATGACGGGGGTGCCACCGGTGAGGATCGCGATGTCCTCGAGCATGGCCTTGCGGCGGTCGCCGAAGCCCGGGGCCTTGACGGCGCAGACCGGGAAGGCGCCGCGGAGGCGGTTGACCACGAGGGTGGCGAGGGCTTCACCGTCGATGTCTTCGGCGATGATCAGGAGCGGCTTGCCGCCGCGCGCGACCTCTTCGAGGATCGGGATCATGTCCTTGACGGTCGAGATCTTCTTCTCGTGAACCAGGACGTAGGCGTCGTCCATGACGCACTCCATCGACTTGGGGTCGGAGATGAAGTGCGGGGAGAGGTAGCCCTTGTCGAACTGCATGCCCTCGACCCACTCGACCTCGGTCTGAAGGCTCTTGCCCTCCTCGACGGTGATGACACCGTCTTTGCCGACGCGGTCCATGGCCTCGGCGATCATCTCACCGACTTCGGCGTCGCCGTTGGAGGCGACGGTGCCGACTTGGGCGATGTCGGCGTGACCCTTGATCGGGTTCGAGATCTTGCGGAGCGACCCGATGACGGCGTCGACGGCGGCGTCCAGGCCGCGCTTGAGCGCGATCGGGTTGGCGCCGGCGGTGACGTTCTTGAGCCCCTCTTCGAAGATGGACTCCGCGAGGACGGTCGCGGTCGTCGTTCCGTCGCCGGCGCCGTCGTTGGTGCGGCTGGCGACCTCTTTGACGAGCTGCGCGCCCATGTTCTGGTAGGGATCCTCGAGGTCGATTTCCTTCGAGACGGTGACGCCATCCTTGGTGACGGTCGGGCTACCGAACGACTTTTGGATGATGACGTTCCGGCCGCGGGGACCGAGGGTGACTTTGACTGCGCGAGCGAGGTGGCGCACACCCTGACGGATGTGCTCCCGCGCTTCGGAGTCGTAGCTGATTTGCTTGGCCATGATTGCTTGTTCTGAAGAGGGAGTGGGGGCGTCCTAGGAGCGCGCGGTTCAGCCGATGATGCCGAGGATGTCGTCCTCACGCATGATCAGGTACTCCTCGCCGTCGACCTTGATTTCGGTGCCGGCGTAGGAGCTGAAGAGGATCTGGTCGCCTTTTTTGACCGAGAAGGTGGTGCGCTTGCCGTCGTCCAGCTGCTTGCCGTCGCCCACGGCGATGATCTTGCCTTCCTTGGGCTTTTCCTTCGCGGACTCGGGCAGAAGGATGCCGCCGGAGGTCTTCTCTTCCGCTTCGGTGCGCTGAACGAGGACGCGGTCTCCGAGGGGGCGGACGGTGGTCTTGGTCTTGGTAGCCATGATTCGAGTGAGGTTGCTTAGCTGAAGTGGTTGGGAGGGGTTGGAACAGTTGCGCCGCGAGCTGGGAGAGCTCGCGGCGAAGGCTAGGGCGCGGGATCGATCAGCGATCCCAAAGCGCGATGGCTCGACGGACTTCCTCGCGGAGCCGCGGCGGGTCGACCGGTTTTTTCAGGACCGCGAAGGCGCCGCAATCGAAGGCCTCGATCTCAAGCGCCGGAGTGAGGTCGCCGGAATAGACGATGCAGGGCAGGCCGGTGCGCAGCTCGAGCAGCTGGGGGATGACTTCGAGGCCCGTGAAGTCGGGCATGTGGAGGTCGAGCAGGGCGGCGTGGATTTCGCTCTTTCGTCCGATCTCGACCGCCTCGCTGCCGCACTCGGCCTCGAGGACTTCGAGGTCGAGGGAGTCGAGCAGGTCCGCGACGCCGAGCCGAAGCAGGCGGTCGTCGTCGGCGAGGAGGATGCGGCGGCGGGGGATCAAGGGCGTGAGGGGTGGTCTCGCCCCGGAGGGCGACGCCCGGTCAAAGCAAAGCGCGTGCCGTCTCGTCTGGCGCCCGACGGCGGGGCGTGCCGGGGTGGTGGCGCTGTCAAGCTGGCAGGGGGGCCGGGGGGGCCTCCAGGTGCGTGTCAAAGTGGCAGCCGGTTGGGGCTTGAAAGAACCGAGGGCAGCGACGAGGTCTTCGGCGGGCCCCCCAAGGGCCGCTTCGGGGTGCAAACATGAGCCCTAGAGCTGCATAAGTGATGCGTAAGGGGGCGTTTGGTCTGGAAAGCCTCTTTTGGGCGGCTTTCCATGGGATCGGATGGAAGGCTTCAAAATCGAGGCCTTGTAGCCGATAAGATGTCGAAGGCCTCTTTTTCGAGGCACTGGGTCGGGCTCGAGTCGCGGCCCGCTCGGATCCTCCAGCGGCCTGACCAACCCTCCGGCCGATTTCCTCCCCTGGCCTGCCTGCTCCCGTGCATCGCCCCTTCACCTCCGATCGACCCGACGCCGCGCTGCTGGAAGAGCTCGGCAACCGCCTGGCCCGCGTGCGACTGAGGCAGGATCTCGGGCAGGCCGAGCTTGCCGAGCGAGCGGGAGTTTCCCGGGCCACGGTGCAGCGGCTCGAGGCCGGGCAGTCGACCCAGCTCACGAATCTAATGCGCATCCTGCGCGCCCTGGATTTGGTCCAAAACCTCGAGCTGCTCGTTCCGTCTCCCGAACTCTCTCCGCTCGAAGCGCTCGATCGCCGGGGAGGGCCGCGCCAACGGGCGAGCGCCAAGCGGTCCGAGGAGGACTCGGACGCGAGCTCGAAGTCGAACCAAAAGCCCGCTGAAAAAGAGAGCGACGAGTCCGGCTCCACCTGGAGCTGGGGAGACGAGCGATGACCTTGGCCGCGGTTCGGCTATGGGGGCGGCGCATCGGCGCGGTTCGTTGGGACGCGCGGCGCGAGCTGGGCGAGTTTGAGTACGAACCCGAGTTCGTGGAGAGCGAGATTCAGATCTCGCCGCTGGTGTTGCCGTTGAGGCGCGGCGTGCACAGCTTCCCCGAGCTTCCGCGCTCCAGCTACCACGGCTTGCCGGGTTTGCTCGCCGACGTTTTGCCCGATCGATTCGGCAACGCGTTGATCGACGCGTGGCTCGCCGGGCGCGGCCGCACGCCGGACAGCTTCGATCCGGTTGAACGGCTTTGTTACACCGGCCGGCGCGGCATGGGGGCCCTCGAATTCGAGCCGCAAATCGGCGAGTTCGCGGAGGGAACCCGAACGGTCGACGTGCGCGCGCTCAGCGAGCTGGCCGGCGAAGTGCTGCGCGACCGGGCTTCCTTCGAAGCGCGCTTTTCCAGTTTCGAGGACGGCGGCGACGAGAGCCTGGCCTTGCGCTCGATTTTGCGCGTCGGAACTTCAGCGGGCGGGGCGCGTGCCAAGGCGGTCATCGCATGGAATCCAGCCACGGGGGAAGTGCGCTCCGGGCAGGTCGAAGGGCGCTCGGATCTCGAGCCGTGGCTGATCAAATTCGATGGAATCTCGAACAACCGGGATCGCGAATTGGAAAGCGATCGACCGGGCTATGGACGCATCGAGTTCGCCTATTCCCAGATGGCGCGCGCCGCCGGGATCGAGATGACCGAGTGCCGGTTGCTCGAGGAAGGCGGGCGGGCGCACTTCGTGACGCGGCGCTTCGATCGCACCGCGACCGGGGGCAAGCTGCATCTGCAGTCCCTCTGCGCGCTCGGGCATTACGACTTCAACTTGCCAGGAGGCACGTCCTACGAGCAGCTCTTCGACGTGATTCGCCGGCTTGAATTGGGGCGCGCGACCGAGGAGGAGCAGTTTCGCCGGACAGCGTTCAACGTCCTTGCGCGGAACCAGGATGACCACACCAAGAACACGGCGTTTCTGATGGATCGGGCGGGTCGTTGGGCGCTGTCGCCCGCGTTCGACTTGACCTACGCGCACAATCCGCAAGGGGCTTGGACCGCTCGCCACCAGATGAGCCTTTTGGGCAAGCGCGACGGATTCGTTCGCGAGGACTTTCGCGCGTTGGGGCGCTACTTGTCGTTCAAGCGCGGCCGGGCCGACGACCTCCTGGATCAAGTGGCGCAAAGCCTGGCCGCCTGGCCCGAGCACGCGGGCGGCGCGGGGGTCGACGAGTCGGTGGCCGAGGCGATCGCCCGAGGGCACCGGAGTCTGTAGAAGCCGGACTTCACGGTCAGATCGCGAGCCGCGGTTCTTGCGCGGACTTCCCGGCCGGGGGGCGGATCGCGGGACCTGGAGCAATGGTCTGCGCAGGAGCACGGCTTCGGCCGGTGGGCGTCCTGTTCGGCTGCGAGCCAGGGTTCCCGGTCGGCTCGAATCGCGCTCGCGATCCCCTTCGCGCTAGGGCTGTTCGCCTGAGGGATCTCCGGCGCCCAAAGGGAACCCTGAGAATTCTTGCTTGGGTCGAGGGAGCTGGGGTGTGATCCGTCGCATGCCGGACCGCGCGCCTTCTTCCAACTCAGCTTCCTCCGAGGTCCTTTTGGAGGCACCGGTGTTCGACGCTCACGTGGATGCTCTCCAGCGCGCGCTCGATTTGGAGCACGACTTGCTCCTCGAAACCCGCGGACAATTCGACTTTGCGCGTGCGGCAAACGGCGGGCTGGGCGAAGTGGTTTTGGCCTGCTGGGTGGGGGGCGCCTACGCCCGTTCGGGCGCAGCGAACCGGGCTATGGAACTGATCGAGTGCGGGCGCCGGCTGTGCGAGCGCTCGAGGGGCAGGCTGGAGCTTTTGACCACGGCGGAACAGCTCGATGCTCGCGGCTCGGATTCAGCTCGTCAAGGCGCCTTGCTTGGGATCGAGGGCGGGCACGCCATCGAGAATTCTCTCGGCCAGCTCGAGGCGTTTGCGGAGCGCGGAGTGCGCGTGATGACCCTGGTGTGGAACGTTCACTTGGACTGGATTCGGTCGGCCTTCCGGAATCCGCCGGCGGGAACGCCCGAGGGCCTGTCGGAGTTTGGCCGTGAAGTCGTGCGGCGAATGAATCAGCTCGGCATGGCCGTCGATCTCTCCCACGCAAGCGTGCGGGCCTTCTATCACGCCCTGGAAACTTCGGAGCGGCCGACGATCGTGAGTCACTCCGGTTGCTCCGCCCTGCACGACCATCCGCGCAACTTGAACGACGAACAGCTGCGTGAGCTGGGGCAGTCCGGAGGCGTTGTCGGAATTCCCTTTCACCCGGGCTTTCTCGACGCGCAAGCCCATGCGGAGGAACAGCGCTGGCGGCGAGAGGCGGCCTACAGCGAATTGGCCGAGCGGTCGCCGGGTCCCACGGCGCGGCACCTGGCGCAAACGGATTGGATGCAGGCGAAGGCAAAGCCGCTCGACATCGATCGGGTCGTCGACCATATCGAGCATGCGATGGAGCTAGCCGGACCCGAAGGTGTTGGGCTGGGCTCGGACTTCGACGGCATCGAGCGCGGTCCAGCTGGTTTGGAAAACGCGAGCGGGTATCCGCGGTTGGCCGAAGCCATGCGCGAGCGCGGATTCGAGCGGAGCCTCATCGCCGGTGTGCTGGGCGACAACTTCCGGCGCGTGCTCGGGCGAATTCTGCCGGCGGGGCGGTAACCGAGGCGCCCTTCGGAGCGTCCAGCTCTCGAACCGGGTTGCGATTGTGCGTTCGACGCCAGGTGGGCCGCCGTGGACCCGCCGCTGCGAACCGCTGAGCTCGGAGTGGCTCCGGAGGGCCCGCCATGGACGTAGATTTCAGTCGAGTTGAGGACATCGAGGACTACCTCTCCGTTCCGGAGGGTCACTATCGAGTTCGAGTGGCCGAGGCGCGCGAAGGATGGTCACGGGACGGAGACGTTCGCTATTCGATGCGGCTCGAGGTGATCGAGGGCGAGTTCGCCGGGCGCACCGCGGCCTGGGATGGGATCACGTTCAGCGAGCGCGGTCTCAAGCGGGCGAAGTTCGTGCTCGGGGCGCTTGGTTTCGACACCACCGGGCGAATCGAGCTCGAGCCGGGGGATCTGGTCGGGCGCGAGGTTTGGGCGGAAGTGACGGCCGAAGACCGGGTCGATCCGGTTTCGGGCCAACGGACCATTCGGCCGCGGGTGCCCTTCGCCGGGTACGCCGGACAGGCCGAGGATTTGGGGCGCCGGTGAAGGGCCGCAGCCACTGCTGGCCTCCGGTGCCAGCGGGGCGGATCCGACTGCGGGGTGCCCGGCGCCCAGGCCAACCCTTGCGAGGCCCGGACCGGAATCGCGCTTGTCCGCACCCGCCCACCAGCTCAGGCTTGACCTGGCCGCGGGTGTCCAGGCTCAATGCAACGCGTGAGCGACAACGAGCGTCGGCTAAAGGAAGCGGGCGAGTGGGGCGAGCGCGGGCTGCCCCAGGGTTCCCGTCTGCTCGAAGAGCTGCGCGAGCAGGCTCGGGCCGCCCAGTCCAGCGCCTACGCGCCGTATTCTGGCTTGCGCCTGGGAACAGCTCTGCTGGCCAGCGACGGATCGATTCACCGGGGCTGCAACGTCGAGAATGCTTCCTACGGTCTGACGAACTGCGCGGAGCGCACCGCCGCGTTCGCCGGCATCGCCCAGGGTCGGGGCGGCTTTGTGGTCGGCGTCTTGGTCAGCTCGACCGAACAGCCGGTTCTGCCGTGCGGTGCCTGCCGGCAGGTCTTGTCCGAGCTGGGGTCCGATCTACGACTCGCATGCGAAGGACAAGACTCCTCCACGGTGAGGTGGGTGAGCATCGCCGGGCTCTTACCGGACGCCATGGGCGCCGAGGACTTACCCGAAAGATGACCGCACGCCGCAAGGAGGTTCTTCCCACTCCGTTCGCCGGCACGCTGCGCGGCATCGATCTGGCCTGGGAAGTTCCCTTGGTCGATGCTGCGAATTGGAACATCGCCCCGCGCGTTGACCAACTGCTCGCGCGCGCCAACGGCGGCCCGGTGGGCGAGCACCGGGACGGCTCGATCGAGTGGTCCGGATCCCTGGCGGCTCACGTGCTGGAAATCCGCACGCCGGAGTTCGTGGGCGAATTGAGTGAGCTGACCGGCGCGATGGATTCGACGATCCATCGGCTGAACGCGCACTGCAAAGAGCTCGGAGCCGCTTTGCTTCCGGTCGCCATGCACCCTTGGATGAATCCGGGGCGCGAGGCCGAGCTGTGGGGGCATGACCTGGCTCCGGTGTATCGCGCCTTCGACCGGCTGTTCGATTGCCGGCGGCATGGCTGGGCGAACGTGCAGGGCGTGCGCCTTGGATTTGCCTTCGAGGGTCCCTTGGAATTTGGCCGGCTGCTGCGCGCAGTGCGCGCCGTCTTGCCTTGGATTCCTGCGTTGGCCGCGGCTTCGCCGTTCGAAGAGGGACGTGCGACAGGCATCGCGGACAAGCGGCTTGTCCATGCGCGACATCGGGCCGACCGGATTCCCGAGTTGGTCGGCGAGGTGATTCCGGAGCCGGTCTACGACCAGGCCGCTTACCGCGAGGAGATCTTGCAGCCGATCGCGAGGCACTTGGCTGAATTGGACTCGGAGGGGGCTCTGTTCGATCGGGAGTGGATCAACGGTCGCGGCGCGATCGCGCGATTCGACCGCTCGACGATTCAGATCGGCCTGATCGATGCGCAAGAAAGTGGAATGGCTTGCTTGGCGATCAGCGACGCGGTGGCTTCCGCGGTGAAGATCCTGCTGGAAGAGCGGTTCGCAACTTTGCCCGACATCGGAGCGCTGCCGCGGGCCGAGCTGGTTGCACAGCTGGGTGCTTGCGTCGGGCGAGCGGAGCTGGCGCCAATCCTGCATCCGCGACTGGCCCGGGTTTTGGGGGCGGATGGGGCCACGACCGCCGGAGAACTCTGGCGCCGGGTTCTCGAAGCCGAGGCGCCCAGCGATCCCGTCTTGGCAGGGCACCTCGAGCTGGTGCTGCGCGAGGGCTCCCTGGCCACCCGCCTCACGAAGGCCGCTGGGGACCCCGTGACCGAGCAAGGCCTTTCCAAGCTGGCGAGTCAGTTGGCGGAGGGGGCTCGGGCGAATCGATCTTTTCTCCCCGGCTGAGGACGGGCCCGTACCTCCCGGGGAATGGCCTCCCAGGGAATGGCCTCCAAAAGAGCGGGCCGTTCCAAGCGAATTGGAGCCGGCTGATCCCCCCGAACCGGCCCGGACGCTCGCTATTCTCTTCTGCGCAATGCCCGACCCCGTGAATCAACCGGCCGCCCTCGTCTTCGTCCTCGCCCTGCTTGGATGTTCGCCCGCCGCGGCCCCGGCGGACCCGGTTGCCCCAACGGGTCAGCCGGCGGCTTTCGGCGCAACGAGCGGATCGGGGAGTACCTCAGGTGCGGCCGAAGGGGCGGGATCCGGAACCGGCTTCCAGCTGCCCACGCCCTCACCGCGTTCCGTGTTCGGCGAGGCCGCGCTTCCGGCGCGGGCGCGGTTGCTGCAGCCCGGCGGCGTGGGGTTCGCGGGGGTCAGCTTCCAGGTCGGCACCTTTGTCGAGGGCATGCAGCCGGACCAAATTCCGTGGGCTGCGGTGACCACCGACGCGGCTGGGCACTTTCAGTTTCCGCTAGCCGACTGGATTGCACCGCGCGAGGTGCCGGTGCGGTTTCTGTTCCGCGCGGCCGGTCCGGGCGGCGAGTTGAGGTTCGCCGTGCAACGCGAGGGCCCGTTCGTCGCCGGAGACGCGGGGCATGTGAACCTGGGCGACTTCGTCGCCAGCCTGCCGTGAGCCGAAAGGCGATGGCCCGGGTGCGCGAGTTGACCCGGAGGCTCGAGGAAGCGAGCCAGCTCTACTACAACGACGGCGCTTCGCGCCTGTCGGATGCCGAGTACGACGCGCTGTTTCGCGAACTGACCGACCTGGAGGCTGCGCATCCTGAGCTGGCCAGCGCAGCGAGCCCAACCCAGCGGGTGGGGGCGCCGCTGCCCGATGGCACGAGCTTCGAGAAGGTCGCTCACGAAGTGCCGATGCTCTCGATCGATAGCCTTTTCTCCGAGGAGGACGTGCGCGAATTTGAAGAGCGGGTGCTGCGCTTTCTCAAGTTGGAAGACGGATCTGATCTGGACTGGGTTTGCGAGCCGAAGTTCGACGGTGTTAGCGCGTCGGTCATTTACGAGGACGGCTTGCTGGCGCGCTGCGTCACGCGCGGCAACGGGCAGGTCGGCGAAGACGTCACCCAGAACTTACGAACGGTCCGCAATGTGCCGCTCGAGCTGTCTGGCAAGGACGTTCCCAAGTTGCTCGAAGTACGCGGCGAGTTGCTGATTCGGCGCGCTGCGTTCGATCGTTTCAATGTAGAGCGCGAGGAGCGCGGGTTGCCGATCTTGGCCAATCCGCGGAACGCGACTTCGGGGGCTGTGCGACGCAACGACCCTGCGGAAGTGCGGCGTTATCCGCTTGAGTTGCATGTGTATTCGGTGGCGCGCGTCGAGGGCGCTGCGTACACAAGCCACGCCGAAGCTCTCGAGCACTTGGGGCGACTCGGGCTCCCCGATTCGGGCTACGGCGAGCGGGTGAAGGGCATTGAGGGTTGCCTCGACTACCACCGCCGAATCGAGGCGAAGCGGTTCGAGGTGCCGTTCGATATGGACGGGATCGTGGCGAAGCTGGATTCGATTGCCCTGCGCGAACGGCTCGGCCGGACGGCACGCGCGCCGCGTTGGCAATTCGCCCAGAAGTTCGCGGCCATAGAAGCGGTCAGCACCCTGCGAGCCATCGAAACCCAAGTCGGCGCCAACGGCCGGCTTACGCCGCGTGCGCACCTGGATCCCGTGGAAGTGATGGGTGTGACGGTCCGTCATGCGACCCTTCACAACGCGGAGCATCTGCGCGCCCTGGGAGTCCGCGTGGGCGATCGCGTTTTCGTCCGCCGAGCGGGCGACGTCATTCCCCAGGTAGCCGGCGTGGCCGAAGCGGCCAAGGGGCGAGCCCCGAAGGGCTGGACGGACGGAATTCCCGAGTCGCTCCGGGGCGAAGACGGCGAGTTGCGCGCCGGAGCCGAAACCGGTTGGGGCCTTTGCTATGGCGATCCCGAGCGCTGCCCGGCGTGCGGCACGAATTCGGTTCAGGAGGGGAAGTTCTGGCGCTGTCCGAATCGGTTCGGCTGTCCGCCCCAATTGGTCGGGCGGATCGAAGTCCTGGTGGGACGTGCGGCGTTCGAGATCGACCGCCTGGGGCCCAAGCTGATCCAACAGCTTCTGGACGCGAAGTTGATTCAGGCTCCCGCCGACATCTTCTTCTTGAAGCGCGAGGACCTGCTGAAGCTCGAGCGCTGGGGCGAGAAGTCGGCGGACAACTTGTTGGATCAGCTCAAGCAGCGGAGCGAGGTGCCGCTCGATCGATTCCTGGTGGCTTTGTGCATCGACGAAGTCGGGCCGGCCACGTCGAAACTGCTGGCCCAGGCGTTTGGGACCTTGGAGGCGTTGCAAGCCGCTGAGCCCGAGCAGCTCGAGGACCTGGACGGGATCGGACCCGAGGCCACGGCGCGAATTCGCGAGTGGTTCGCCGAGCCGGAGAACCAGCAGCTCCTGGCGCGGTTCCGGGAGGGTGGCGTGATCGTCACCGCGGTGACCGCGCGGGCGCAGGGCGGGGAGCTGGCCGGCAAGACCTTTGTGCTCACCGGGACGCTGGAGGCGATGTCCCGTGCCGAAGCCAAGCGCACGGTCGAAGGGCTCGGCGGACGGGTGGTTTCGGCCATTTCGGCCAAGACCGACTTTTTGGTGGCCGGCGAGAAGCCTGGCTCGAAGCTGAAAAAGGCCGAAGAGCTGGGGGTTGAGGTGCTCGACGAGAAGGCGTTCCTCGAGCTGGCCGGTTCCGCCTGACCGAGCTGTCGGGCCGGCGAGCGGGATCGATACGCCGGGCGAGCCCTTGGGCCCGGAGGAATTGGGCGGAACTTTGGAATCCCTGGACGCCGCGCCCGTTGTGGCCGATCCTGTTGGATTCTCCCTGCCTGCGAGACTTGCCGCTCCCATGTCCTCTCCTGATTCTGGATCCCCCCCCGACCAACCTCCCAAGGGGAACACTCCGGCTCCGGAGTCCACCGATTCGGGTTCCGGCCAGACCGCTCCGCGGGTTCCCGCCGAGCCGGCAGCCGAGTCCGGTGTACCCGAAGAGCCTGCGGACCCGGCGCCCCACGAAATCACCGGCGACGATGTGGAGGACTTGGTCGGCCTCGCCCAAAGCGGCGACAGCGACGCGCTGAACGCCCTGTTTGAGCGCTACTACGGCCTTCTGATCGAGGTGGCCCGGCGGCGGCTTGGGCCACGCCTTCGAGCCAAGGAAGAGGTCGACGATCTAGCCCAGACCACGTTCCGGGAGGCCACCCGCGATTTCACGCGCTACTCCTACCGGGGCGACGGCTCGCTGCTGCGCTGGCTGATTCAGATCTTGAACAACAAGATTCGCGACCGCGCGGAGTTCTACTCTGCGGGCAAGCGCGACATCTCGCGCGAGCGCGCCATGGACGGCGCCAAGGACTCCGAAGGCGAGAGCCGCCGGATCGAACCGCCCTCCGAAGACCTGTCCGTCACCCGCCAGGTCTCCCGCGAAGAGGAGTTCGCGATCCTGCGCAAGGGCCTCGACCGGCTTTCGCCGGAACACCGCCAGGCGATCACCCTGGTCTTCTTCCAGGGCTTGAGCCTGCGCGAGGCCGGCGAGCAGATGGAGGGACGGACCGAGGACGCTGTTCGAATGCTTCTGCGCCGGGCCGAGGCTCGCCTACGCGACATCGTCTCGGGCCGGCTGTCCGAGCCAGGGTCCTGAGAAGCCAGGCTCGGACGCTGGGCGGCGCCTGACTCTTGCGCCCCCCGGCGCCGCTGCCTAAGCTCTCCGGCCTTCCCTCACCGGAAGAACAGGGCCATTAACTCAATTGGTAGAGTGCCATGTTCACAGCGTGGAAGTTACTGGTTCGAGTCCAGTATGGCCCACCACGCACCCTTCAGCCCCAGCGGGCACTCGGCTCCCGGCGAGCCCCTGTCGAGGGGTTGAGATGGATCGAGCGGCGACCCCGGGGTGCCAGGGCAGGCCGGCGTGGCCCAACCTACGACCGAGAGTCTGGTTGCTTCGGGAAGCGGCTGCTGCGGGCTGCTAGGGGAGCAGTTGAAGCGAAGTCGCGTTGCTGGCGAAACTCACTTGTCCAAGCAACGTGATCGTCAGGAAGGCGTGCCGCAACTCGAGCCCGGCCAGAGCAGGGTTCGACAAAGGAGGGATTTGAATCCGGGCGGTCCCGGTGCCGCTCGGGTCGAGAAATCCGAGGGTGTCTTGGAAGATCCCCTGACCGGCCTGTTGGAGGGAGAGCGCGGAGTAGGCATCCCAGTTCAGAGGTAGAAAGACTGGCGCGACCGCCAGGCCGGGGACGCTTCCTGTCGCGGAGCCGAGCACCAAATAGAGTTCGCCTGAGTGTTCGCTGCCGGCCTGCAGGTCCAGCGTCTGGTTTCCACCCGCGGTGAGCGAAAGCCCAGTGGGAGAGGCGAGCAGGTTCGGGTCGAGCACGTAAACCGCAGGATCGGACTGGAGGCTGATCACGGCGCGATCCGAGCTGAGGTGGAGGCGATGCCCGAACGACGCGTTGTTCGAAGCGTCGCTGGCAAACAGCTTCTGGATCTGGACCCAGGTACCGAGCTGGCGCTGGAAGACATAGACGGCACCGGCATCACTACCGGCGTCATCCTTCTCCGCCGCTCCAACCAGTAGAAGTTCACCCTGAATCGCAACGTCGTTGCCGAAGGTGTCTCCGGGCTCTAGGTCGGAAGGCAGGAGCTTCTGGGACTCCAGCCAAGTGCCGTCCGCCTGTCGTTCGAATACGTACGCGGCGCCTGAGCCATTGCCGAGTGAGTCCGAGAACGCGGCGCCGATGACGGCCGTGTCGCCGGACACGGCGATCGAGGATCCGAACGACTCGGCCGAGGTCGCATCCGAGGCCGTGAGTTTTTGTCGCTCGGCCCACGAACCTGTCCCCGATTCCTCGAACACATAAACGGCGCCGGATTGAAAGCCGAACTGGTCGTCGAGGCTGTCGCCGATCAGGACCTGATTGCCTGCAAAGACGATCTCGTCGCGTCCGAACGAGACGCCCCCACCGGTTGGCTCGAGCTGGGCAAACTGCCAGTTCCCCGGGGCGACTTCGTCTCCCGCGTAGACGACGCCTCCCGAGCCCGCTGAGGAATCTGCGATCATCAATCGGTTTTCGGAAAGGGCGATCCGATTGGCGAACTGATTGCTCGCCCCGGGCAACGGGCCGATGATCGTATCCGGCTGCCAGTCGCCGTTTGTGTCGCGCGTGTAGAGGGCGACGCCACCCTCGAAGTACTGGGTTTGGGCGAACGCCGCGCGGGATCCGTCGATTGAGATGGAGGCTCCGAAGAGCTGCAGGACTCCGCCGTCGCTCCAGATCGAGAAGATCGAGCTTACCTGACTCCAGGATCCGTCGGCCAGGCGTTCGAAGCGCAGCACTTCGTCTTCGAAAGGTGAAGCGACGAGCAATTCGTCCCCGCCGATCCACAGTTCTCCGGCGCTGGCTGGATTGCCATCGAGTTGGGTCGCGAGCGGCACGATCGCGCTCTCGAGGACTTGAGGGCAGGCCTCGGAGTGGGCGGAGGCCAGCGCGAGGGCGAAGGCAGTCAGCTCAAGTTGTAAAAGTCGCATGGGGGCGGGCAAGCGTGGTCGAGCGTGGCGGGCTCCTTGAATTCTACACTGGTTCAGGAAAGAGCGTGGTTCGCCGGTTTAGAAGGCCATGTCGTGGAGGTGCCCCTGCAGATCGCGGAGGTGACGTCCCCAGTGCGTGCGGAACGTGAATTGGACCGACTCGACCCAGGCAGCGCGGCTGGCGTTTCGGCGTAGCCACTCCGCCTCGCAAAGGTCGTTTGCGATGTCGAGGAGGTCGTCGATGGCATCGCCGATCCCGGAGCTTGGATCGACGAGAGCCTCCGCGCTGTCGTTCGGATCGGGGGGGATCAAGACGGCGTACAGGCCGAGCATCGGGAAGCGCGCAGCGATCTGCTTCCTGGTGACGGGTTGGACCGCTTCGCCGGGGATGTCCTCGGTGGAGCCGTTTGGGTCGATGGGGTGAACGGCCAGAGCGAGGCGATCCAGGGCGTGAACGAGCTCGAGCAGCCGCGCTTCGGGAAGTGGCTTGGGGTCGAGGACGATGGCGAGGGTTTGGTCGACGGCGGCTTCGAGGTCCGGATGGGACGTGCGGGTCATGGCCGCAGTGTAGTGCGCGAGTCGATGCCGAAGCGGGTGAGGAACTTGCGGAGCCGGTCGGCGTCGTTGGTGCTCGCGCGGCGCTCGCGGGAGCGATCGAACAGCGTGCGGCCGGCTTCGGAGAGGCTTTTGGACATCGCGCACACGCGCAGGACCTGCTCGAGTTGGAGTCGATCGAACAAGTCTAGCTCGGCCGTTTGCGCGCCGAGGTGTTCTTGGACCAGGGGGGTGGCCGCGTCACGGGGATCGGCGAAGGCGCCAGGGGTCGTGGACTCGCCGGCAGGTTTCCAGGTGCGCTCAAGACGTTCGATCTCGGCGTCGACGGTTTCGCGATCGATGCGGCCCGCGTTGGCCAGGGTGGCCATGCGCGCAACGCTGCCGTTCAGGTCGCGGAAGTTGCGGGTCCAGCGGGCGGCGGGGTGGGTAGCGAATTCCAGGTAGCGGCGGCGGGCTTCGGAGTTGAACGTGACCTTGCCGTCGCGGCGCCGGGATTCGGCTTCGAGTGCGTGATCGAGGTTGGGCTCGACGTCCTCGAGTCGCTCGCGTAAGGAGGGGAGGCGGAAGGTCCACAGATCGATGCGGGCCAGCAGGTCGTCGCGGAATCGACCGGCGACGACTTCGACGCCGAGGTCGCGGTTGGTCCCGCAGGCCAGCTGGAACTGGCTGTGCACCGGCTTGTCGGCGCCGAGCGGGAGGAAGGTGCCTTCTTCGATCGCACGCAGCAACATGGCCTGTTCGTCGAGCCCGAGCTCGCCGATCTCGTCCAGGAACAGCAGGCCTCCGTCCGCGGCGCGCAGGAGCCCCTCACGCGCGGATTCTGCGCCGGTGAAGGCGCCGCGCTGGTGCCCGAACAGGGCCGAGGAGGCCGAATCGCCACGCAGGGTGGCGCAGTTGACCTCGACGAACGAACCGCTGAGTTCGTGACGCGAGCGTTTGAGTTCGTAGAGCTGGCGAACGAGTTGGCTCTTGCCAGCTCCGGTTGGGCCCAGCAAGAGGATCGGGTCGCGCGAGCCCTCGGCGACGCGCTCGAGCTGTTCGACCAGTGCGTTGAAGTCCGCATTGCGGGTGGGGATCCCGGCTTTCAGGACCGAGGTGGCGCTGGCCCGGCGATCCTCGAAGCGGCGTGCGATCCGGTCGTAGCGGGCTAGGTCCAGGTCGATCCGAACGTGGCTGCCCTCGACGCCTTCTTCGGCCAGCATCGGCGGGCGCATCTGCAGGAGCTGGCCGGGCAGTAGGCGCGCTTCGACCAGCAGGAACAGGCAGATCTGCCAGATGTGGGTACCGGTCGACATGTTCACCAGCAGGTCCTCCTGCTCGGGATCCACATTCCGTTCGGCGGCAAACGCGAACAGGGCTTCGTAAACCTGTTCCAGATCCCAGGGGTCGTTGATGTCGAGCGCGTGTCGGGCGACCTCGGTGGAGGGGGAGACGGTGCGGATATCCGCTTCGATCTGCTTGGCAAGCCGTTCGTCGCGGCGGTAGTGCAGCAGGTCGTAGCGGGCGACGAGCAGATCCGGCTGTTGGCAGATCGCCACGCTGGGGCGCCAGCGGTCCCACCGGTTGCGGCGGCCGCCGACGTCGAGCTTGTTGCCCACGACGCTCGCGACGGCAATCGCTCGTTCGGCGGAGGTCGGGTTGGCGTGATCCGCTGAGCTCATGACTTATCCCGGAGGATATACTCTCTAGGGCTTGGCGCAAATCAGCCCCCACAGGTGCCCGCGGGCGAAGAGGGAAACTTCTAGATCTAAGTGCCTGCAAATCAGTGGTTTGCCCGGGTCTGTGGGGGCGCCAGGCGGGATCTGAACCTGGGCCGGCACGCTCCGTGCCTAGGGATCCCCGTGCTGCGACGATTCGAAGCGGCGCACGGACCTTCGGCACAGCGCCGGAGACTCGCACCCAACTTCCACCCGGAGCAGCCATGAGCGGACCCACCATCCTCGAGAGCGGACGCGCCCCCATCAAAGCTTGGATCGACGGCGTTGACGTCGACCAAGGCGCGATTCGCCAGCTCCGTCAAACGGCCCAACTGCCGTTCGTGCACCGCTGGATCGCCGCGATGCCCGACGTCCATTTCGGACTGGGCGCCACGATCGGCTCGGTCGTTCCGACCAAGGGCGCGATCGTTCCGGCGGCGGTCGGTGTCGACATCGGCTGCGGCATGTGCGCCGCGCGAACCACGCTGACGGCGGATGATCTGCCCGACACCCTGCGCGAGCTGCGCAGCAACGTCGAGAAGTTCGTCCCCCACGGCATGACGCGCGGCAAGCGGGACCAAGGGTCCTGGCAAGACGCTCCCAAGTCGGTGACCAACGGTTGGAAGAACCTCGAAGATCGCTTCTCGGCGATTGCGGAGAAGCACCCCAAGGCCATCACAAACCGGCATCCCTCGAAGCAGCTCGGAACCCTCGGCGGAGGGAATCACTTCGTCGAGGTGTGCCTGGACGAGGCGGACCGAGTTTGGTTCATGCTCCACTCGGGCAGCCGAGGAATCGGCAACCGAATCGGCACGTACTTCATCGAGCGCGCTAAGCGCGAGTTGGAGCACGAGCTGGGGAGCCTGCCCCACAAGGATCTGGCTTACCTGACCGAGGGAACCAACTCGTTCGACGACTACGTTGAGGCCGTCGGCTTCGCACAGGACTACGCGGCCAAGAACCGCGAGCTCATGCTGGCCGCCGTCATCAGCGCGACGCGACAAACGCGCGGAATCCGCGAGTTTCGTGCGGACCAGATGGTTGTCAACTGTCACCACAACTACGTGGAGCGCGAGGTTCACTTCGGCGACGAGGTGCTCGTGACCCGCAAAGGAGCGGTGCGTGCTGGCGAGGGCGATCTCGGCATCATTCCCGGTTCGATGGGCGCCAAGAGCTTCATCGTCCGCGGGAAGGGCAACCCCGATAGTTTCCATTCTTGTAGCCACGGCGCCGGGCGGGTCATGTCCCGCAGGGAAGCCAAGCGGCGCTTCACGGTTGAGGACCAAGTCCGCGCAACCGAAGGCGTCGAATGCCGCAAGGACAAGGATGTCATCGACGAGATTCCCATGGCCTACAAAGACATCGAAGCCGTCATGAAAGCGCAGGAAGACCTGGTCGAGGTCGTCCACACCCTGCGCCAGGTCGTCTGCGTGAAGGGTTGAAGGGAGTCGGGCTTAGCCCGGCTCGCCCCTTGAACCGATCGCGCGGCGAGCAGGGCAAGTGTGCCTGCATCCACACTTGCCTAGCCGGAAGGGCCTGCAGGCTCTTTCGGCTTTTCCCGCCGGTTTGGCGTGCGCCGATTCACTCCTAAGTCGGGGCAAGTCCCCCTGCCCGGCGATCCAGCGCGATCGCCATCGCTTCACGAACACCGGGTCGCTTTCTGTTCAGCGACTCGCGCGGGGCGGTCCGAACCGCGAGTCGAGAGTTGCGGGTCGAAAGACCTCGCGAGTCTTCGTGCTCGATGGGTTCGGGCCGCCGGGCCGTTCGCCCATCGCGTGGGTCGTTCGTTCCGGAGCGACTTCTTGCCCGCTCTCCTCCGCCCTTCGCACGGCCCGCTTGTCGCGCCGATATCGTGTCTTTCGCCATGAAGCTCCCCTTTGCGCCTCTCTCCAGCCAAGCCGCTTGTCCGATCGTCCTGGATGGGGCCATGGGAGAAGGTGGCGGGCAAGTCTTGCGGACCGGCCTGGCTCTGGCCTGCCTCACGGGGCGTTCGCTCGAATTGACCCGCATTCGCGCCGGCCGCAACAAGCCCGGGCTCATGCGTCAGCACCTGACCTGCGTGCTGGCCGCCGCTCGCGCCAGCGGCGCGCGCGTTGAGGGCGGGGAGCTCTCGTCCACCGAGCTTCGCTTCGAGCCGGCCGGGCTTTTTTCCACCGTGGCTCGATTCGAGATCGGCACCGCGGGATCGACCGCGCTGGTCATTCAGACCGTCCTGTGGCCTCTATTGTTCGCAGACGGTCCCAGCGAGATCGAGCTGATGGGAGGAACCGACGTGCTGGCGGCGCCGAGCATCGTGTTCTTGCAGCAGACTTTCCTACCGTTGCTGCACGCGATGGGCGCAACCGCGCAGATCGAGCTGCTGCGACCTGGGTACTACCCCGCTGGCGGTGGGCACGTGAAGCTCAAGGTCACGCCGCTCGGCGAGTCCGGTCGCCTCGCTCCGGTCCATCTCGATGCGGCGCCGGTGCGGCGTGCGATGACCGCCCACGCCACGACCTCACGGATCCCCGTGGCCGTCGCGCGCCGCGAGCTCGAGCAGCTCGCGGCCAAGCTGGCCATCGGCCTCAAGAACCTGCACGAGCACCGGGACGAAGCGAGCGTCGGCCCGGGAAACGTGGTGCACGTTCACGTTCCGATGGACGATGGTCGCCGGGTGATCCTGGAGGCCTACGGTCGCCGGGGTCATTCCGCAGAAAAAGTCGCCGGAGGGCTCGCCGAAGCCGTCCGCAAATTCACTTCCGCGAAGGTCGCTGTTTCAGAACACCTGGCCGATCAGCTCCTGCTGCCCCTGGCCCTGGCCGGAGGAGGCTCGTTCACCACGACCGAGCCGTCCCTGCACACGCGCACCAACGCAGAAGTGATCGCCGGCGTGCTGGGAACCTCTTTCGAGGTCGACGAGATCGAGTCCGGTCGCTATCGCGTTTCGGTCGAACCAGGCTCGGAATAGTAGCGGGCCCGAGGAACCCAGTCGGCTCCTCGGGCCCAGAGCACCTCGAGCGCTTGCTCGGGCTCTAGTAGAGCGTGTCGATCTGCGTGTCGGTCAGCGACGTGTAGACGCCGGACAGGGTGTCGAACGCCTTCGGGCCTCCCTGCTGCCAGCCCGCCATGGTCGAGGCGGGAAGGAGCTCGATGCCGTTGGGCGTCTCGCCGACTTGGTTGAAGCGAACAGCCTCTCCAGCGGTCTTAAAGGTGTTCAAGCCGACTGAGGCCAAACCGGTCGAGGCGATCCCGACACTGGCGCGGCTCCCGGTTCCGATGATCAGGTTGTCATGGATGTGGACAGAGTTGGTGGCGAAGCCGGGCTCGTTCGTCCAGGTGTTGCAGGGTTGCCAGATGACGATTCCGCCGGTGTCGACGCTTCCGCCGGCGCCACCAAGGGCTCCAAGCGTGTTGTCTTCAATCCAAACGTCGCCGTGGTGTCCTGCGATCGTCACCGTGGAACCCCCGCCCGCGGAGGCATCAGCGAACAGTCGGTTGTTGCGGATCAAGATCGTGCCCAGGCCCGGAGAGCCGATGACGGGGTTGGGCCCGGGGTTGCAGATGTCCAATTCAGCAGGGAACATGCGGTTGACGACCTGGATCCCCGTACGACCTGTGGGGGCGAAGGTCCTGTTGTTTACGGCGATGAACGACGGGTCGTAGGCTCCGTTCCAGCCGGGTGAGTCGATGTAGATGTTGTGCTCTTGGGCTCCCACGGGATAGATGTTGTCACGCGCATCAAGACTCGTGAGGTACAGGCGCATACCGAACTTCATCCCCTTTCCTGCCCAGGCGGTCGGGTCGTCTGCGTCGATCGAGCAGTCGTAGATGCGAAGCAGGCCATTGCGCTTGCTGCCCACCGACTGGACGGGAGAACGAGATCCACCCTCGTTGTGAAGGCGCAAGCCCTGGAACGTGACCCGGTCAATTCCGCCACCATTGGCCTGGCTGGTGTCTCCCTGGAAAAAGACCCCGTTGATCCCTGCTGTGCTGTCGAGCCCGACGATATCGACGTCATGGACGACTCCTCCACCCCAGCCGACTGCATTTTGGTTGCAGCTGCTGGGATTCGCCTGGAAGAACAAAATCGGGTGATCGCCGGTGACACCGACGACGTCACCGGGTCCGGCCATGTTGAGGGCATAGGCTACTGGGTTCAGGATCGGGCCTGTGCCACAACCTGTGTATTGGGTGTACGTCACGTTGTTGACGAGGTCGACAACCACTCCGGGCGCTGCCAGAAGCGTCGGAGCTCCCGGTACATACTTCGCAGGCGTCACGGGGCTGGGTTGTGCGCCAGCAGCAGGGCCCGCGGGGGTCGAGGACTGCGCGAACGCGGTCATGGAGACCGAAAATGTCAGGGCGGCTGCCGTGATCGACGAGCAAGTCAGTAGTTGAGAGAGCATGGGTGAGACTCTTGGGAGAATTCGTGAGTTGACTCGGAGATCGAAATCCACATCGCTTTCGGAACTCTTCCGACTGCCGAATCGATCCCCTCGGTGACGGTTGGCGTGATGTCGCCTGTGGTTGGGCGCTAAATCCCGGGAGATTCTCAGAATCGCCAGGAGAATGGGCTTGTTGCGTGCCGCACAATTCCCTGTGTTCTTCACATTTCCTGGTACATGCAGCGATGTCGTGGGAGGCGGACTAAGCTGTGCTTGCTATGAACGACCAGGCTTCGAATTTGGAGAAACCGGCAACCAATGCGGGCCGCGGCTACGTGCTCGGCGTAGAGGCGGCCGAGCTTCAGCGGCTTAGGCGACAGCAAGACACCTGGGCTGCGGAGACTTCGGAGTGGGTTGACAAGCTCCAGCTCGAACCTGGCGCCACGGTTGTCGACGCGGGCTGTGGCCCGGGCTTTGTCGTGCCACAGTTGCGAGACTGCGTTGGGGCGAACGGGCGTGTGATCGCCATCGATGGCGAAGAGCGCTACTTGACCGAGTTGCGCGAGGCCGTGGAGCGCCAGTCCTGGAACAACGTGCAGATCGAGCACACCCTGCTGGAAACTTGCGAACTCCCTGAAGCGGTCGATGGTGTGTTTGCCCGCTGGATGCTCACTTTTCCCAGCGATCCGGGCGCGATCGTGGCGCGATTGGCGGGTTGGCTGAAACCGGGAGGGCGAGCGGTGCTCGTCGACTACAACCACGAGGGAATTTCGCTGTACCCACGCAGCGAGGGCTTCGTGCGCGTGGTCGCCACCATGCGAAAGTGGTTTGCGGACCGCGGCGGCGACGCGTTTGTCGCCGGGCGGATACCGGAGTTTCTGAGAGCGGCAGGTCTAGAAGTTGAGTCGGTCGATCCGGTGGTGCGTTGCGGCGAACCGGGGAGTCTGATTTGGGCCTGGGCCGAGGAGTTCTTCCTGTATCACTCGAGTGCGATGGTGGACCAGGGCTTGTTGAGCCCGGCGGAGCGCGAGAACTTCGCCGAAGAATGGAACGAACGTCGCGCCAATCCGGACTCCCGCTTCTATACGCCCATCCAGGTCTGCTTCACCGCTCGACGTCCTCTCCAATGACCGGCGAACTCTCGATCCAAGAGCGCTTTGCTCCAACCAACCGTTGTTTCGGATGCGGCCCAGCCAACGAGCAGGGCTTGCGCATTCGTTCGTTCGTGGAAGCCGGTGAGCTGGTCGCCCGCTGGCGCCCGAGTGCTCATCATGAGGCTTTTCCAGGCATGCTGAACGGCGGCATTTGCGGCGCGCTCCTCGACTGCCACGGCAATTGGGCCGCTGCGCACCGCCTGATGGAGGAACGTGGTGAATCCACCCCTCCGTGCACGGTGACCGCTCGCTACGGTATCGAACTCAAGCGTCCGACGCCCACCGATGTCGAGCTGCTCCTACGCGCTCGCGTGGTCCTGTGCGAGGGGGATCGGGCCGAGGTTGCCGGCGAGCTGATCGCTGGCGAGAAGGTCACCGCGACGATGACCGGATTGTTCGTCGCGGTACGCGAAGGACACCCCGCCTACCACCGCTGGTAGGCGGGACTGTTTGCGACGTCAGCGCGTCGAGACTTCGCGCCAGACGTTCGGGGAGGCGTATTCGGTGATCTCAAGTTCGTGTAGGCGGTTGGCCAACTCGAGGCTTGCGAGACCGGGTTCGGATTCGATCGACCAGCTGGTTCCTAGGTTGCCGATGCGCTCTCCAGCCAGGTTCTCCTCGGCGAGGAACGCGCTGATCTGCTCGTCGGTGGTGCCGCGCGGGAAACGCACGACGATGCCGCCGGTCAGGGCGCAGCGGCCGGCCAGTTCGCCCGCGCCTTCATGGAAGACCGGGGAGAAACCACCTTCGCCTTCTGTGGAGCTGAGTTCTTGGACGACATCGAGGGTGTTGGCCTCGATGTTCCAAAGGCGAACGCCGGATTGAGCGTTAGCTACTTCTTCCGCTTCGGGACGCAGGCTGCGCAGGCGGGTCGCACCGGCTTCCGTCGGGCCGACTTCGGCGACGAGGCCGCCGGTTAGATAGAGGTCGCGACGACGGTCGCCGTCGAACCAATGGCCGACGGGCTCGGGCGCGGCGTCCTGCTTCAGAGGCGCGGATCGGTCGTACATTTCCGGCGGGAGTTCCGTGTCAGACAGGTTGCGGGCGCTGTTGCCGGATTCGAGCACGGACGATTGGGTCGCCTCCTGTCGGCAGGCGCATAGGCCAAGGCCCAAGACGGCGAGGGGGAGGAGCTTCATGACTAGACGTGGGGTGTGTGTTGCGTGGCGGGAGCGAAGGGAGCCCGGCGTTACGGGCGGCCGAAGAACTCGAGGCGGACGGAATCGACGGTCCCGGTCAGTCCGCCAACCAGGTCGCGAACGGTGATCGTCCAGGTCCCATTGACGCCTTCACCCAGGCAGCGGGCGACCCCGAAGCGCCAGTCTTCCATGCGCGGAAGCACGAGGTTTTCTGAGGCGGTTACCGCGGCGTGCGGGGTTGCCAAGCGCGAAACCGTGCCGGCCGGGCTGGTGATTTCGATTTCGAGGTCGGGCCAGAAGTCGTGGTCGGGAATGTCAACGTACACGTGGACGTACTCGAGCTCGTTGATTGTCGCGCCGCTGACAGAGATCGGAATCGTGACCGGAGTTGGGTCGTTGTCCGTGATCGGCTCGTTCACCGGGAAATCGGCGATGCCCTCGGTGATGAGCGGAGTCAGGCTGGTCCAAGTCTGTGCGGCTGTGACCGCGGCGGCCGCGTCCACGACGCCGAATCCGTAAGCGTGGTTGATGCTGAAGCCGGCGCCGTTCGTGGTCCAGTCGGCGTCGGCGGGGTCGTTCATGCGAGCCGTCTGAGCGAGGATGACGCGCACGTCGCTCCAGGTCAGGTTCGGGTTCGCATCGACCATCAGGGCGACGACGCCCGACACGAGGGGCGTCGAGGACGACGTCCCATTGAACGTATTCGTGTAGGCCGGATCTTCGTAGTCCGAACTGCTCGCCCCGGTGTTGAATCCGGAGGAGCCGACCAGGTCGGTAGTGGTGATCGCCTGGCCCGAGTTGCCCTCGGACGGAGCTGCGATCCAGACGTTGGCTCCGTCTTCGGAGTAGAACGCTTGGCGGCCCCTGTCGCCGACCGCGGACACGGCGATCACGCCGTAGTAGTTGGCGTAGCCGTCGTAGTTGGAGTTGTCGACCAGGGTGCCAGAGGAGGTAGCCCCATTGCCGCAGGCCCAGGTGTAGATGGTGCCGAGACCGCCGCGTCCGAGGGTGACACCGTCATCGACGGCGCTCCGCCAAACCGCGGGCGAGGCTTCGAGGACGCCTTGGGTGTCGGGGGGGCCCCACGAGTTCGAGCTGACCGTGACGTTCTGGTTGTCGAACGTCATCGCGTCGATCTGGTTGGCGAGCGTGTTGTTGAGCAGGAGATTGAGCCCGATCAACTCAGCGGCTGGCGCGGATCCGAGTCCGCCGATCGCGTTTTCGCGGATCGCGTTCGCGACGCCGGCGCAGGCGGTGCCGTGGTCACCGGGGCCCGGATCGACGCCTCCGCCGGTGAAACTCTTCGAACCGTTCGGGACCGCGTTTCCGAGCAAGTCGGGGTGGCCGAGCTGGAGCCCATTGTCGACGATGGAGATGCGCGAGCCGGTGCCGTCGACGCCAAGCGCCCAGGCTTCTGGCGTGCGGGCATCTTCGCCGGCGGTGCCGCCGTTTTGGCCCGTATTGTCGTGGTGCCACTGGGCGGCAAACAACGGATCGGGTCCGTCGCCGCTGGGCGGGGTGCCGGGGCCGGTGTCGTCGTCGCCGCCGCTGGAGCAGGCGGTGAGAGCGCCGAGCAAAACCCCCGATCCAGCGAGGGAAGTGAGCGTGCGGTACTGCATGGGAAGGCGTTCAGGAAATCGGTCGGACGCTTCGCGATCCGAGCTGGAGAAGCGAAGGAAGAGGGAGCCTAGCCGATCGCCGACCGGAGGTTGCTCTCAGCAGCTTTGGACGGGCGCCAGGGTCCAATAGATGGCCCTGGGGAGTGCTCCCCGAGGCCTCGAATTCCATCGGGTCTCCCCCGAGTTGGTCACGGGCCAGGATCCTGCCCGGGATCCTGGTCGGGTCGCAGCGCAACCGTCTCGGGCGGACCTAGGAAGCGCGGGCCCTTGCCGGTCAGCACGTCAAAAACCGCGAGGGTTCGCGCGCCAACTTCTCGCGCGCGCACTTTTAGCCATGAGCGAAGCCCCGGGTCGTGGGCCCCGAAAGCGTGAGCCTCGAGCCCGGCGTGCCGAGCCAGAAACACGCCGCGCTCGGCGTGGAAGGGTTGCGAGACGAGGATCACCTGCTCGAGCCCAAACACTTCGCGCGCACGCACGATCGAATCGAGCGTTCGAAAGCCCGCATGGTCCTGGGTGATGAACTCCCCGGGAACGCCAAGCTGGATCAAGTCCTGCCGCATCGAACCGGGTTCGTCGTAGTCCGTGTGGCCGTGGTCGCCGCTCACCAGGATCCCGCGTACCGCGCCGGCATGGAACAGATCGCGCGCAGCTTCGAGTCGGGCCGTGTAGAAGCGGTTCATTCGGCCCTGGTGGAGACGGGAAGTTCCCAGCACCAGGGCAACCGGAGCCTTGGGGATCGCGGCTGGGTCGCGATGCACTTCCGTCGTCAGAGAGATCCACAGGTCGCAGGCGATCGGGACGAGGGCAAGTAGGCCGCCGAGCACGAGGGCACGTCGGAGCGGGCGTTGGATTCGAGGATGCAAGGGAGACGGAACAGTCAAGCCAGCCGGGATGGGCCTGCCCGTGGACCGTACAGCGCGTGGATGGGAATTTGCTCCAAAACGCAGCGCGGGCCGGCCGTCTTTGAGACGACCGGCCCGCGCCGAATCTGCCTGGGGGTAGCTTTCGCTCAGCCTTCAGCCCGCGCGGCCCGAACGGCCTCGGTCAACGCGGGCAGGATCTCGAAGGCGTCGCCCACCAGGCCGTAGTCGGCGAGTTTGAAGATCGGCGCATCCTTGTCCTTGTTGATCGCGACAATGACCTTTGAAGTCTTCATGCCCGCCAGGTGTTGAATCGCGCCCGAGATGCCGACCGCGATGTAGAGGCCAGGCGAGACGGTCTTGCCGGTTTGCCCAACCTGCTCGCCGTGGGGGCGCCAACCGGCGTCGACCACCGCGCGGCTCGCACCGACCGCGGCGTTGCCGAACGCGGCGGCGAGATCCTCGAGCAGCGAGAAGTGCTCGGCCGCTTGGAGGCCGCGACCGCCGGAGACGACGACCGGGGCTTCCGAGACGTCCAGCTTGTCCGCGGCCTTCGCAGCGATGTCCTTGAGGACCGCCTTAAAGTCGGTGGAGGCGTCGGCCGCGGTGACCGTGGCCGAGCCGGGCTCGACCGGAGCGAACGTATTGCGGCGCAAGGTGGCACACATCACCGGAGCGGTGCTCTCGAGTGTGGCGATCAGCTTGCCGGCCAGCCAGGGGCGGGTGACGCGGTAGGCGTCGCCTGCGGCTTCGAGGCCGGTGCAGTCGCTGAACAGCGTGGACTCAAGCAGTGCGGCGGCGCGAGGCATGACGTCGCGCCCGGTGCCGGTGGCGGCCGAGAGCAGCGCCTTTGCGCCCTGGTCGCGGACGATTTGCGCGACGTCGGCGGCAAGCCCGTCGGGGCTCTTGCCGGCGCCTTCCAGGGCGATGGCAGCCGAGGCGTCAAGGGTGCCCGCGACGGAGGCTGCGCCTTCGCCATGGACGACGGCGATGACCTCGCCGGACAGGGACTTGGCGGCGCCGAGCGCCTCTAGGCTGGCGCGCTTCGCGGCGCCACCGATGTGTTCAACGAGTACGACGATTTTGGACATGGCTCTGGGTGTTGTTCGTTGGGCGGGAGGGGCTCAGAGCGCTTTGGCTTCGTTGCGAAGCGCTTCCATCAGAGCCGGAACGGCGGCGGCGCCTTCTCCGACGATGCGACCCTCGGCGCGCGCGGGCGGCGGGCTCAAGCTGACGATCTTGGCCTGGCTCTCGGCGGCCGGAGCCTCCGAGGTGTCGATCGGCTTCTTCTTGGCGGCCATGATCCCTTTCAGTCCCGCGTAGCGCGGTTCGGCCAGCCCCTTTTGACAGGTGATGACCGCCGGCAACGCGAACTCAAACGACTCGATGCCGTCGTCACCTTCGCGCTTGGCGAGGCCCTTGCCGCCTTCGACGCTGAGCTCGAGGACATCGGTCACGCAAGCCCAGCCGAGCAGCGAAGCCATCATCGGACCGACCGATGCGTTGTCGCGATCGGTTGCGACGCGGCCGCACAGCACCAGATCGGCGCCGAGGTCGCTGATCTTGGCGGACAGTGCCTTCGCGGTCGCGAGTGCATCGCGCACGGCCCAGGTGTCGTCCTGCAGCAACACCGCCTTGTCCGCGCCCTTCGCCAGGCACTCGCGCAGTTCCTTGTCGGTCTCGGCCGGGCCCATCGAAAGCGCGGTCACTTCTCCGCCGCCGGCTTCTTTTAGCTGGACCGCTTGCTCCAGCGCAACGTGGTCGTAAAAGGAGAGCTCGTACTTGAGGCTCGCGGGATCGATCGAGGTGCCGTCCCCGCCGACCAGGGGCTCGGAGTCGGTGGTGGGGACGCGCTTGACGCAGGCGACGAGATTCATCGGGGATCCGGGCGGTGGGGGCTCGGGCTGGCGGGAACAAAGCGGCAAAACCGCATTTCGGGCGTAACAGGATAGCGATGAGCCTTCCTGTCGGCCACTTCGGGGTCTATCGCCGGCCTCGGCCTAGGGCCCGGGCCGCAGGCCCGTTCGCGATGGGCCCTCAGGGGACCCGTTCCCGGAGGATTGGAGCGGCCCGGCTCCGGGCTCAGAGCCCAACTTCGAAGCTGTGCCCGAGGTACACCCGCCGCACCTCCTCGTCGTTGATCAGCTCGTCGGTCGTGCCCTCGCGCAGGATGTGACCCTGGTGGATGATGTAGGCGCGATCGGTGGAGAGCAGGGTTTCGCGAACGTTGTGGTCCGTGATGAGGATGCCGATGCCGCTCTCCCGGAGCTTGGTGACGATCCCGCGGATTTCCTCGACAGCAATCGGGTCCACGCCGGCAAACGGCTCGTCCAGGAGCAACAGGGACGGGTCCGTGGCCAGGGCCCGGCTGATCTCGAGCCGCCGGCGCTCGCCTCCCGAGAGGGTCTCGGCGGCCGCATTGCCCAGGTGCGAGAGGTCGAGTTCGTCGATCAGTTCGTCGCAGCGAGCTCTGCGCTCCCGGCGCGAGAGCTGGGTGGTCTCGAGGACCGCGAGCAGGTTGTCGCGCACCCCGAGGCGCCGAAAAATGCTCGGCTCCTGGGGCAGATAGCCCATTCCCAGGCGGGCGCGCCGGAACATGGGCAGCCGCGAGCACTCGACTCCGTTGAGCAGCACGGTGCCGGCATCCGGCCGGATCAGGCCGACGGTCATTCGGAAGCTGGTCGTCTTTCCGGCGCCGTTCGGCCCGAGCAGACCGACGATTTCTCCCGGCTCGACGTGGAACGAAACCCCGTCTACGACCCGCCGGCCGCCGTAGGTTTTCACCAATTCGCGGACCTCGAGCAGAGCTTCCGGCTCGTCGGGTAGGGAGTCCTGTCGAGTTCTGCGGTGACGCGTCGAGGTGGCCATGGGAGGGCGAAGTCTAGGGAGCTGGGGCCGCGAGCCGAGGGCGGCGGGCCGGAATCCGGCCCGACCGGGCTCCGTTACTGGGCCTGGAGGGCCGCGGCGGGGCCTGTTTTTGGGGCCCCAAAGCGTTCTGTGGATAACTTGAGGAGCGCCCTTCCCCGGGGATGCCTCGCCGGGTTGCCTGGAGGATCCAGGTAGGTTGAGGGAACCACCGCCCACTCCGCGGTTTGCTCCCTGGAAGCCGGTGAAATCCGTTAAGATGTTACGTGCCAGGCGTTTATTGGGTTTTTCTGGCGCACGGAGCGGCGGCGTTCCCCGTGCCGAAGGGCTCTGCGACGCTCGGCTCTCCCCCGCGATTTAGCTATCCACAACCGATGTGGAAAACGTCTTTGTCAAGAGGGTTTCTCCAGATGCAATCCTGGGATAATGGGCCCGCCGGGCCTCTTGGCCGGGTCTTCCCGATCCTCTGATACCGCTCGCTCGCTCTCGAAGACTTCTTTTCTATGGGATCCGATCAACGCCGACTTGCCGCGACAGTCTTCGGGGCGGTTTGCCTGGCCGGCTGCCAAGCGACCGAACTTGCTCCCGAAGGCCCGTTCCGTGCGGGCTTCGAGCCTCCGGCCGGGCTCCTGACGGAATGGGCTCGCCTAGAGCCCTTGGGTCCCAAGCACGCTGAGGCCGACCTCGCCGCGCTGATCGGCAACCGAGAGCACCTGCAGGTGACCCTGCGCTGGGGGGGATGGCCCGCGGAGGGATTCACCCTGGAAGAGAATCGTGCCGATCTTGCTCGTCACGCCGATGAATTCGAGCGCCGGGTGGCGTTCGCCTACACCGTCCTCGAGGTCCCGGGCGCGGGCGAGCCGCGATGCCTGGGCTGTGTCTACCTCGAGCCGCCGTCGCCCCCGTTGAAATCCAGCGCCGAATCCGGCTCGGAAGGCCCCGCCTCCATGCTCGCGTTCAGCTGGGTGGTCGAAGAGGGCGTCGAAGCGGGCTGGGATGAGCTCCTCCTACGCGACCTGGAGCGCTGGTTCGAGGCGGAATGGCCCGTGCGGGAGGTTTTCTGGCCGATCCGGATCGAAAACCTGCGCGGCGCCCACCTGGCCCAGCGGGCCGGCTATGCCGAAGTCGCCTCCGAAGACCCCGCCTACCGGATCTTCCGCTGGAGGCGAGGCGAACCGCGATGAGTGGGGCTGGAGCGAGATCGTTCGAAAACTCTCAACTTCCGTTCGCGCTGGGGCCGGGGGTGGAGACCTCCCTACTGAGATGAGGTTCGAATCCGACCCCTCGCCGTCTCCCGAGGGAGTTTCCGATCGGCTCGCAACGACACCCGGTCGGGTGGCCGGGATCGATCCTCGTCTCCCCGAATTCGAAGACTTAGCCCAGGAAGCTTGGATCTTGCGCCACCGCTGGGAACAGGAAGGTCGCGCGGTCCCGGATTCCCCTCAGTTCCACCGCGGAGTTCTTCGCAACCTGGCCCGCCGCAAAGCCCGCGGCGAGGCCCGGCGCTATCTGCGCGAGCGCTACGTGGCTGAGCACGGTCCGTCGAGCAGCCCCTCGGCGGCGAGCCTTGTGGAACGCAGCGACCTGCTTGAAGCGTTGGGGCGTGCGATGGATTCCCTCGAAGAGCCTTTCCGAGCCATTCTTAGCGCGCACCATGTCGAGGGGCTGTCGATCGCTGAGATTGCCGAGCGCGATGGAATCGCAGCCGACACCGCGCGCTGGCGCTTGCGGCGCGCCCATGAGCTGACCCGCGAAGTCTTGTTGCGCCGCGACCGTCGCGGCTGGATCTCTGAGTTGAGCGCGCTGCTTCCGTTCGGCCTGGGCCGGCGGTCCGGAGGGGGAGTTGGATCGGCCTTGCGTTCATCGCCCTGGTTCACTCCGGCTCTGCTCGCGGGCGCGGTCGCCGTGGCCTTGTCGACCTGGTTTGTTTTGAGGACTTCGTCTTCGCAGGGCGGCAGGGGCTCCGCGGCGCAACTGGCCCGTGAGGCCCAAATGGATTCGATCGTGGCCATGGAAGTCGTGGGCGAAGCTCGGAATCTGCCCTTCGAACCGCCGCCCCTGAATCTGAGCGAAGGCTCCGAGCCGGCTGCGGTTTCAAACGCAACACCCTCCGCTCAAGCCTTCCGGCTTCGAAATCTGGTTCCCGTGCTTTCGGGCACGGTGGCCGGAAAGGATCGTGGTCCGATTGCCGGAGCGTTTGTTTCGGTTTACTACGACCGTATCGACCCAGTTCGGCGCAGCGAGTATTTGGGTCAACGCCGCGAAGCGGTCCTCGACCAAATTACCGGCGGCGGGCGGCCGCCGGTGGAGGGGCCGCCGATTCGTGTGGGAAGGACCGACGGAAGTGGGCGGTTCACGCTTCCGATCGGGCTCCCGATCACCAACTGCACGGTCCGAGTCGTGGTTCATGCCCCTGGTTATCGCGAATACATGCGGCGTCGCGTCTCGGTAGGCTTGGCGGCACCTCGAGAACTCCAAGTGGTGTTGCTTCCCGGCTCGAAGATCGAGGGGAAGTTGGAGTTTCCGTTCAGTGAGAGCGGCCCTCCCAGCCCGTTCTACGTGTGGGCGGTGCCCGAGGCCGTCGGTTCAAACCCGATTTCGCTCGCGACCGAGTTGCGCGAGCGCGAAGCGGCTCGCGTGGACGATCCGCTTCGCGAATCCACGGAGCACCTGGTGGAAGTCGCCGCAGACGGGACCTTCGAGATCACAGGACTCGATCGCAACCTGCGCTACTGGTTGCGTGGGTCCGACCCGGGCTACCGCTTCGAGCTCGATGCGCCACTGGTTCCGAATCGCCCTGAGGTTCAAGTCCCCATGGCGGTGAGGCCGCACTTGAGGTTCTCGCGGGAGGATCCCGGCGACGAGCCCTGGTTTGTCGACTTCAAGCTCAAGATGAAGATCGACGGGCAGGTTGTCGAGACGTTTGAGCCGTTCGAGGAAGGCTCGGCGCGTTTGCCTTCCCTGACCAGCAACGGCAGTTCCATCGACTGGGCTTTGCCGCTCGAGCGTATCGCCGAACTCGGCTACCACGACAGTCAGACCATCGTGTTCGAGGGCAGTGTCCGCGCCTGGTACCAGGACGGTCTCACTCGCGCCGAATTGGGCGGGCTGATCGGGCGCGGCACGCGCCAAACGATGAATCGCGAGGGCGACGTTTGGCCAGTGCACTTTCCGAGCAAAGCGTTCACGAGCGGGCGTCCCCTGAGCCGGTCGAGTTCTCCGAATGTCCTAAGCGTGGTCGACCAGCACGGGCGACCTGCCCAATCGATGCCGCTGCTTCAGTGGCGGGCTCCAGATGGCGGCTTGATGCCATTCGAACACCCGCAAGAATTGAACGACGGTCTCGTTCCCGTCGAGGGTCCGATTCGACCAGCGGTTCTTCATGTTCAGGCTCAGTTCGGCGAAGAGTTCGGCCCTGAGATGATCTATGCCTGGGCTCCTGATGCAGCTCAACCGCGCTTTCCGCCGGCATACTTGCTGGCTCCGGCACCCGGCTTGCTTCAGGTCGAATGTGGGGAGCCAGACCGCGAAGTTTGCTTGTCCTGGTTGGACGGTAGCGGCGGCGAGCACGAGGTTTACTCGGGACCGGTTGGGTCGCTTGGGGGGCCGATCCGTCTTCCGACGGGCTTGTGGCAGATCGTCGAACTCGAACGAGACGAGCTCCGCACCAGGTTCGAGGTGTTTGCGGCTGAGCTCTACGAGCTCGAACTCTAGATCCACGCGGCGTGAGCCGCGGGGCTCTCGCGGGAAGGGGAAGACTCGGCCGCGGTGGGCGTCCCACATGGCAGGCTGTCCTTGGACTGTCCGGCCGGGTGTCAGCTTCGTCCCCCCTCGCTAGCCCTTCGCACATCCCCCAGTGCCATGGATTCAGCCTCTTCCTCGCGTACTTTGCTCGCCGCGGCCGCCCTGCTGGCCCTTTGCGGGATGGCCTTTTGGTGGACCCGCGAGCCGGCGCTCCCCGAACCAGTCTCAGGGGCCCGCCCGGACCCCGGTCCGGCCGCTCCTTCGCAGCAAGTCTCGAACCTGGAGCCGGCTGTGCAAATCCACGAAGCCGAGCGCGAGTCCACCGGACCTTCGGTGGTCCTTCCGGACCCCGTGGTTCCCGAGCCGGTGCCCGAAGAAATTCCGCTCCCGCCGCTGCTCGCTCTCGAGCCGTTCACTCCGCGCCTCGAAGGTCGCGTTGTCGCCGAGGAACTCGAGGGCGGCGGTCCGATCGCCGGCGCGCGCGTGGTGGTCACGTTGACCCGGCAACCCGCGGGAGAACTCCTCATTCGCGGACCCCTCGACGGGCTTCCGATCGCCACGCTGGTCACCGACGCCGACGGACGCTTCGCCGCAAACTTGCCGATCCCGGAGGTCGAGACGCTGGTCGATCTGTACGTGTTGAGCGAAGGCTATTTGCCGCGCTCGATGACCGCCCACTGGGCCGATTTGGGTGAGATCGGGCGAGAGTTCGCGAGTCCGATGATCATTCTGACCAAGGGCGAGCGCTTTGCGGCGCGCCTTCAGTTTCCGGACGGATTGAGCGAAGCGGACCGCGAGTCCTTCCGGCTTCTCGCCGTCCAGGATCCTGGAGGGGACTCCGTGCAGCCCGCGTGGAGCGATGCGATTTCGGTCGCGGACGATTTGAGCCTCGGCGGGCTGTACCCGGGCTGGACGGATTCGGCGAGCGAGGGGTTTCAATTTGTGAAGCCCAGCGAGCACAACGAAGTTGTGTTCACTGGATGGGCTCCGGGTGTGTCCCACTGGTTGCGCTGCGAACACCCCGGCTACCTGGTCGAACAGCCCGGACCGGTGATCGCCGGCTCTGGGATCCAAACCCTGCGGATCGTGCGCCGGCCGCACGTCTTGTTCCAGCTCGACGGAGAAGACGCGCTACCCGGATCCTGGCGAATCGAGTTCGATCTTCAGCTCGCCGGCAGGGGGGCCGGTCTGCCCCTAGATGTTCGCAGTCGCGCAGGTGGACTGGCTTCGACCAGCTCACGCATCGATCTGTCGCTGCTTCCGCAAACCCTCGGCGCTCCGATCGATCCAGCCGGCGTCGATCGGATCACGGGCCTGCTCACGGCTTACCTCGATCCGTTTAGTGGTGGACGTGCCCAGCCAAATTCTGAGTGGGTCCTGAACCAAAAGATCGACGTTCACCGCGGGCCCGAGGGGTTTGTCGTTCCGCTCGCTGTAGATCAGTTCAAAAAGCAACCAACGAGCGAGCCCCTCGGCGGCGCGATCGTGTTCGACCAGCAAGGGGAAGGCGTGTTCGACGCCGAGCTGACTTGGATCGCGCCCGACGGAACGCGCACCGCGGCGTCCGGCACCTTCCAGCCACAGCATGCGGGCACCTCGGTGCTGTCCTTCGTGGAGCCGCGCTTCCCCTGCCGCTTGGAGGTCTCGAGCTTCTTGGCCGGCCGGCGTACGACGTGGGAGGCGGGCTATCGAGGCCAAGAGCTGGTTTGGCTCGACGGCGGCCCCTTCTTGTGCCCCAAGCCCGGCACACTCCGCGTCCGCGATATCCAAGACCCGTTCCATCCGGTCCAGTTGGCCTGGCGCGACAGCGGAGGCGGCGAGCACCTGGTCTGGGAGGGTCAGCTCGGCAGCCTGCGAGAGGCCGTGCCGATGCCCAGCGGCATGTGGGTCCTGGCCAGTCGCGAGAACGGACGGCGCTACCGGCTGCGTGTGGATCCTGGCCAGGACACGGACTCGGTCTTCTAGGAGAGGACGAACAGGCTCCAAGCTTGGCGCTGGGGGCCCAGCGCGTCACGCTGACCCTTGAGATGATCTGGAACCGCGTACGAGGCTTGCTGCGAGACGCCTTCTTCCTGCCCCCGCTGGTGTTGATCACCAGTGCCCTGGTGGCCTGGAAGATCTCGGTGTTGGTCGCGATCGTCACGATCATCGCCAGCGCGGCGATGTTCGTGTACTTCGCGATCCTGCGCTACGACGACGAAGGGAACGAGCGCACCACGGGCGTCTAGCAGGCCGTTGAAAAAGGCCCGTCGCGAGGCGAAGCGCAGTTCGTCAGGGGTCGGAACGTGACAGAGGGGCGGCGGAGGCGGCCTGCTGGCCGCTGAGCACGGCCCGACGAGCGTGACGACGCCCTGGCGGACTGCGCGAAGCCGCAGCAGGGAGTTTTTCAACGGCCTGCTAGGGCTGAACGCTTGGCGGGCTAGTAGCCGAGGTATCCGAGGGCCTCAAGGATCTTCGGATCAAGCTCGAAAGGCAACACTTGCTCGATCAACCGATCCGTCGCGTCCTGTAGCTGTTCAAATTCGCTTCCGGCGAGTTCGAAGACTCTTACAGCTTCGAAGATACGGCCGCTGTCGACGAGTTGGTTTCCGAGCTTCAGCAGGGCCTCAGGGACATCAAACTCCTGATCGTGATGGAGCGCGAGATCCCGCAGGACTTGGAGGGCTTCGGAGGGGTCGCCGACATGCACAAGTTGATTCGAGAGCGACTTGTGGAGTTGGACGATCAAGCCGGTGTCTTCGACGCTCTCTAAGTGAGGAGCGAACGCTTCTTTTACGTCCAGGGCGTTTTGGAACTCATCTTGGTCCAAGTTCGCGAGGAACCGCGTGGCACGTTCTTCGGGGGTGAGGTGGCTCCGAAGCAGCCATTGCGCCCCGGCCCAGCTCAGGACCAGCAGCGTTGCGGCGATCAGGAGCGTCCTTCGCCAGGGGAACGACGTGGGGGAAGGCGCGGGCTCCAGTGCCGCGTCCAAGGAGAACGCGGGAGAAGCAACGGGCGCCAAGTTTCGGTAGGCATTCAGTACATCTCGCTCTGCCTCGAACCGCTCCCGGCACGCGGGGCAAGAATCCAGGTGTCGCTCGAAGGCGGCCTGTCGTTCGGTCGAAGCCTGACCGTCGATCAAGTCGATCCAGGCCTCTTCGAAGTGTTCACACTTGGTCATGGCGGCCTCCCAGGTGGAGTTTCGAATCGGACTCGAGTTGCTCTCGCAGAGCGGATAGGGCGTAGCGCATGCGGCTCTTGACGGTCGCCAGCTTCTCGCCGGTCATTTCGGCGATCGCCTGGAATTCGAGTCCAGCGCGCTCGCGCAGCAAGAAGACCTCGCGCTGAGCGTTCGGGAGTCTCGACAGCGCGACGAGGATGCGGTGACCCAACTGGGAGGACTCGAGCTGGCGATCCGGTTCGGGCCCGGAGCAGCTCAGGGCCTCGTATCCACCCGGTGCAAGCTCCGGAGTCTCGCGACGCGTCGCGGCGCGGCGGTGGTGGTCGATGCTCACGTTGCGGGCGATGGTGAAGATCCAGGCGGATAGGTTGGTGTGTCCTTCGAACGAAGCCCGCTGTCGAACCACGCGCAGGAACACTTCTTGAAACAGATCTTCTGCGACGGACCGATGCCCAGCGTGGTGCAGCAAATAGGTGAATACCGGATCCCGGAAGCGCTCGAACAGGGGGTCAAACGCGGTACGGTCGCCGCTTGCGAAGGCCGACATGAGGTCTTCGTCGTTCATTCGAGGTAGCCCAGTGCCTTCAGCGAGCCAGAGAGCTCGAAGTCTCGAATTCCCTCGCGGCTGTGCCGCGAGGCCTCGAGCTTGGTGGCTGCTTCCTGCATGCGATCCAGCAGACGTTCCAGCTCCTCATCTCGCAAGCCGCTGGCGACAAGCCGGAGCCCCCGCTCGCGTCTTTCGGTCAATTCGGACAGCGCTTGGTCGATTTGCCCGGCCGCAGCCAAGTCCGTTGAGCTCATCAGGACTCCCGCGCCCTCCACGATCTCGCCCTGGGCGATCACGGGGAGATCCCGGGAACGTTCGACCAACACCGGGTCTTGGACCCGGCGGCACTGAAGGGGCGTGCCCTCAAGCCGAACGGGCTCTTCGGTCTTCGCATCACGATACGTCGCGCGTGGCACTAGCAGGGGGGTGCTCGGCGAATGTCCCGCCGGGACCTTCAGCTTGAGTACCAGCTTGTTGCGCCCGCCTCCGACGAGGTCGCGGAGGCGAACCCGCAGGTTGGAACCTTGGGCCTGAACCGCGTAGCCGAATCCATCGAGCAACTCGACACCTGGACCGAGTTCGAGCAGCAATTCGACGTCGCGTGCTACACGCGCCACCGTGGTGTTCAATTCCGAGTCGATGAATCCCCCAACCGCTTCGGAGTGCGGCACATAGAAGTACGCACCGCCTGCCGCGTCCGCGACGCCGCGCAGGAGGTCTTCGTCGTAGTCGAGGCCAAGCCCGAGCGTAGAGACCCGAATGCCCTCGTCGCGGGCCTGGTCGGCCAGCGCACCGAGCTGCCAAGGGTCGGTGATGCCGTGGTTGGCCTTGCCGTCGGAGAGCAGCAGCACAACGCGCGATTCCCCCGGGCGAGCGGTCCGGCGAACTTCCTCGATCCCCGCTTGCAGCCCGCTGTACAGATCCGTGGAGCCGCCCGGAATCAGCTGCTCGACGGCGTTTGCCACCCACGGTGCCCGGGGATCGTTCGTCGAGGGCACCGCCAGGGCGACTTGCGTGTCGTAGGAGATCACGGCGATCCGGTCGCCCTCGCGCAGGCGAGCCAGGGTTTGCAGCGCCGCCTGCTTGGCATTCTCGAGCTTGCCCTCCGCGGCCATCGAGCCGCTGCGGTCGATCACCAACGCTAGGTTCAGGTCCGGTCGACGCGCGCTCTCCACCGCGGTTCCGGCCAGCTCCACGTGCACCGTCACGGCCTGGTCCTGGCCAGCGAGAACCAACGGATGACTCACCCGCGACCTCAAGCTGACCGGCCCGTTTTGCGCCGCCGCGGGAGAAGCCGGCGCCAGCTCCGCCAGGATCGCCGGGGGAGCGCCGCCGGGCGCCAGATCCGCCCAAGCCACGGGTCGGTCTGCCGGGTCCAGCGCCGGCTGGCCGCCCGCAGCAGGGGCCGGCCAGCGCCACCAGGCGAATACGATCCCAAGGACGATCAGGGCGGGCAGTTCAAACTTCTTCATAGGACTTTCCTCCGGTCGAGGCGTCCAACGAAGTGCTCCTGCTCAGGATCTAGCGAATCTTCAAAAATGGCCGCGGGCTGCGGCACCCGCTCCAGCGAGCCGCTCTGTCAGCGGATCCACTTGAAGCGGATCAGTTGCTTGAAGGGGTTCACCGGCCAGAACACGGCGATCGCGCGGCCTGTGATCAGCTCCCGGGGCACGTAAGGCGCGGATTCAGGGGTCAAGGCGCGGGCGGTCAACGGCTCCAGGCCTTCCGGGCGTGAGCCGAGGCGCGGCGTGCCTTCAACCGATAGCGCGTGGCGCTCGCCCCATTCGTCTTCGAGCCAAGTGACAGGCCCATCGCGGAAGGGGTTTTGGGTTTGGCGGAAGTTGCCCTGCAATTCGGTGCCGTCTTCGAGGGCGTAACGCGAGTAAGTCCACTCGCGACTGTCGCTCGAGTCTTGGGTGTTGTCCCCGAGCATCAGGTAGTGCCCTTCGGGGATTGCGTACTCGGCGTTCTTGGAACCGGTCGTGTAGTGGATGTCCCGTTGGACTCTCAGGTCCGAAAAGCGGGCGCCTTCGCCGCGCTGTTCGACGTGGATGCGCGAGTCGGGGTAGGCCTGAGGGTCGACGTCGACTTCGGCGAGGATGTCACCGTCCAGCTCGAACCGCAGCTGATCGTCGAGGTTGTGGACGCGGAAGCGCAGGCTCTTGTTCGCGGGCAGGCGGACGTCACCAGCGGAGACTTCGCGCGGTTGCCTGTCGGCTTCGGTCGACTCGATGAGCACGCGGGCCGAACCAACTCCAGCGGGACCGGGCAAAACGAAGCGGTAGGTGGCGGTTCCTTCGGACAATTCGAGGACGACTTCCTCGCAACCGGCGGTCGCTTCTAGCTTGCCGGTCAAACGCAGATCGCCCACGCGCTGGTTCGTTTCGCGGGGGTGGAGCTGGTTTAGCTGCTTGCGTAGAGAGTCGGGATAGCCGTGGTAGTAACGGTCGAGAATCGGTGCGTCCTGGACTCCGTAGCGGGCGCGGCCGTCGCCGCTGGCCACGATTTCACGCGGCTCCACTTGCCACCCATCGCCGCCGGAAGTGGTCGTCCAAGCGCGCGACGTGGTGTCCAGCAGGTCGAGGTTCTTCCAAATGTCACGCATCACGCCGTCGGGGCGCCGGATGATCTCCCAGGGTTGGCTGTCGTTGTCGCGGCGCCAAAGGTCCCCATTTTGGATGCGGAACAGCTCGCCGGGCATGCCGCAGATGCGCTTGACGAAATTCTTCGAGCGGTCGAGAGGGTATTTGAAGACCGCAACCTCGAAACGCCGCGGGTCCGCCAGGTGGGGCGTGAACTTGTCGACCAGGATCCGGTCGGAGACCCGCAGGCCGTTTGGCACTCCTGGGCCGGCCGAAAGTCCCATCAGGGTCGGCTGCATCGATCCGGTGGGGATCTTGTAGGCCTCGACGATGAACGCCTTGAGCAGCAGCGCGAGCACGATCGACATCGTGAGCACCTCGATGTTGTCGCGCCAGGGCCTGGGGGACCGTGGCTCGGTGTTGCCCAGGGCCGTCGAAGAATCTTGTTCGGTTCTCATGGGTCATTCGTCCCCGCCGAGCACGGCGAGGAAGGCCTTTTGGGGGATGTCCACGTTGCCGACCGAACGCATGCGGCGCTTGCCGGCCTTTTGTTTTTCGAGCAGCTTTCGTTTCCGGGTGATGTCGCCGCCGTAGCACTTGGCGGTCACATCCTTGCGCATGGCGCGAATCGTCTCGCGCGCAATGATCCGTCCGCCGACTGCCGCTTGAATCGGAATCTCGAACATGTGTCGCGGGATCTCCTTGCGGAGCTTCTTGATTGCCGAGCGGCCGCGGTGCTCGGCTTGGTCCTTGTGGACGATCGAAGACAGAGCGTCGACGTCGGCGTTGTTGACCAGCACGCGCAGTTTGACGAGCGCGTCTGACTCGTAACCGCGCAGCTCGTAGTTCATGGTGCCGAATCCGCGTGTCGAGGACTTCAGCTTGTCGTAGAAGTCGTAGATGATCTCGGCCATCGGGATGTCGTAGGTGAGCTGCATTCGCGTGGCCGACAGATTTTCCTGGCGAATGTAGCGCCCGCGGTGGTCCGCAGAGATTTGCATCACAGTGCCCACGTGATCGGTCGGGACCATAATCGTGACGCGCGCAATCGGTTCGAGGATCTCCTCGAACTTGTCCGGGTCAGGCAGTTGGCCTGGGGAGTGGATCTCGTGCTCGGTGCCGTCTGCCAGGCGAATTCTGTAGGTCACCGTCGGCGCGGTCTGAATCAAGTCCAGGTCGTGCTCGCGCTCGAGCCGCTGCTGGATGATGTCCATGTGCAGCAGGCCAAGGAAGCCGCAGCGGAAGCCGAAGCCGAGGGCGTCGGAGGTGACCGGCGCGAAGTCGAGGCTCGAATCGGAGAGCTGGAGTGTCCCAAGCGCTTCGCGCAGTGCTTCGAAATCCCCGTTGTTTGTGGGATAGAAGTCGGCGTACACCATGTGCGACGCCGGCTTGTATCCGGGGAGCATCTCGACCTTGGGCCCCTTGTGCAGAGTCACCGTGTCGCCCACGCGCACATCGCCGAGCTGCTTGATGTTCGAGATGAAGTAGCCGACCTCGCCCGCGCCGAGCTCCTTGGTGCGAACCATCTTCGGGTTGAATCGCCCGATTTCGATCGCGTCGTACACCTTGTCGGTGCCGATCATGTAGACCTTGGTGCCCTCGCGTATCGTGCCCTCTACGATTCGCAGGTACACGATGATGCCGCGGTACTCGTCGTACACGGCATCGAAGATCAGCGCGCGCAGGGACGCGCCGGGGTCGCCCGGAGGGGAGGGGACTTGATCGACGATGCGATCGAGCAGTTCGGCGACGCCGGAGCCAGACTTTGCGGAAACGTGGGCCGCGTCGGTTGCGTCGAGTCCCAGGCTGTTCTCGATCTCCTCGGAGATCTCGTCGGGTCGCGCGTGGGGGAGGTCGATCTTGTTGAGGACCGGCAAAATTTCAAGGTCAGCCTCCAGGGCGAGGTAGGCGTTGGCGACGGTCTGGGCTTCGACGCCCTGGGAAGCGTCGACGAGCAGCAGGGCACCCTCGCAAGCTTGGAGGCTCTTCTCTACTTCGTAGTTGAAGTCCACGTGCCCGGGCGTGTCGATCAGGTTGAGCTGATACTCCTCGCCATCCTTTTCGTGATAGACGGTGACCGCGCTGGCTTTGATTGTGATGCCGCGTTCGCGTTCGAGCTCCATGTTGTCCAGGAGCTGAGCGCGCATCTTGCGCTTGTCGATCGTTCCCGTGACCTCGAGCATGCGATCGGCCAGGGTGGATTTCCCGTGGTCGATGTGCGCGATGATGGAGAAGTTGCGGATGTTCTTGGGGTCCACGGGTAGGCGCGAATCAGTTGGCGCCGAGATCGAGTTGCGGGAGGCTTTTGAGCAGGTCCTCGAGCGCTCGCCCGCGGTGGCTCACCCGGTCCTTGTCGGCCGGGGCCAGCTCGGCGAAGCTGCGCCCGCTCGCGGGGTCCGCCGGCTCGTCGAATTGGAAGAGGGGATCGTAGCCGAAGCCTCCCGTGCCGCACTCCGTTCCTAGGATCCGTCCGTGAGTTCGGCCGAGGACTTCAGTCACGACGCGTCCACCGGGGGCGACGAGGACCAGTGCGCAGACGAAGTGGGCGGAGCGGCGATCGGCTGGAAGGCCGTCGAGTCGCTCGAGGAGCTGTTTTCGGTTGGCCGCGTCGTCCGCATCCGGGCCGGCGAAGCGTGCCGAGCGCACTCCGGGGGCTCCGTCGAGGGCGTCCACGCACAGGCCCGAATCGTCGGCCAGCGCGAAGTGTCCGGAGACTTTGGCGGCGGAGGCCGCTTTTAGGGTGGCGTTGGCCACGAAAGTCGAGCCGGTCTCGTCGACTTCCGGAAGCCCCCCTACATCGGCGGGGCTCAGGATTTCGATCCCGGCCGGTGCGAACAGCCGGCGAAACTCCTCGAGCTTGTGGGCGTTGCCGCTCGCCAAGAGCCAGGTGAGTCGTTGCGGGGTCAAGGCGGGCGCTCCTAGATCCCCAGGGCGGCTTTTTGGGCCGCAAAGATGCCGTCGATGGCCGTCCGGCCCTGTTCCAGCATTTCCTGGAGCTGCTCGGGCGAGAAGGTCTTGCCCTCGGCCGAGCCTTGGACCTCGACGAATTCGCCGGCGTCGGTCATGACCAGGTTCATGTCAACCGCGGCGCGGCTGTCCTCCTTGTAGTCGAGATCGCACACGACTTGGTCGTCGACCACGCCGACCGAGACCGCCCCAAGTTGGGCGGTGATCGGCCAGGCGCGGAGCTTGCGCTTCTCATCAAGGGCGGTCAGCGCATCAAACAGCGCGACCCAGGCGCCCGAAATAGCCGTTGTGCGGGTACCGCCGTCGGCTTGGACCACATCGCAGTCAAGCCACACCGTGCGCTCACCCAGCAACTTGGTGTCGACGATCGCGCGCAGCGAGCGCCCGATCAGCCGCTGAATCTCCACCGACCGACCGTCGACCTTGCCGGCGCGATCGCGCGACTTGCGGCTAGAGGTCGAGGCCGGGAGCATCGAGTACTCGGCCGTCAACCAGCCCTTGCCCTTGCCCTGGAGGAAGGGCGGGACCCCGTCCTGGACCGTGGCGGTGCACAGCACGCGGGTGTCGCCGAAGGAAGCCAGGACCGAGCCGGGCACGTGCTTGAGGAAGTTGCGCTCGAAGCGCATCGGCCGCGGGTCGGAGGGGGCGCGGTCGAAGGAGCGGTTCATAGGAGAGTTCGTCGGGGGAGAGCGAGCCGCGCAGTATAGGTCTCCGGGGGGCAGAGGGGATCGGTTCCGCCAACGACGGATCGGTCGCTCGATGGGTCCGCGGGCTGGGCTCAGGGGGTGAGCGCTTCGGCCACGTTGGGATCGATCGGAATTTGGATCTCGCCGGTTTCGCGCCCGTCGCCATGGCGGTGGCGGGCGACCGGCAACCACAGATCGAAGTTGTCTGAGAGTTCGGTGCGCTGGTAGAGCAGGCCGGCGGCCGGGGGCAAGGCGCCGAACCAGGAGGCACGCCCAGCGTGGACCGCCGCGGCTGCCAGGACCGTCGCGCCCACGCCGGTGGATTCGTCCAGAATGAAGACGAGGTCGGCTTCGAGCCGGGCTTTGCGGGGGCCGGGGTCGATGCGGAATCGGCCGGGCAGCGCAGCGCCGGGTCGTTGCAAGAACTCTTCGAGGGCTAGGACAGGGATCGGAGCCGAGTCGTCGGGGGTGGCGCCGTCGCGATAGAGGGCGCCAGCGGACCAGACTCCGAGTTCCTCCGGCCCCAGTCCGAGCCAAGCGGCGAAGCCCAGCAGGGCCAGGTCGGATCGGCCGGTGTCGCGTAGGTCGATGACGAGTCGTTCGGTGTCGACCGGGAGGCTCTCGAGGGCGGGAGCCAGGTCAGCGGGGCTGGCGCCGGGCGAACTGGGGTCGAGCAGGATCCAGCTCGGCGCGATGAGGCGTTGATCGATCTCCGAGGTGGCTGGGGTGGGGGAGGCCGGCGTGCGCCGGTGGAGAGTCAGCTGTCCCTCGCTCCAGTTCATCGTGGCCAGTTCGAACGCGGCGAGCAGCTCGAGGTCGTCGGTGACCTCGGGGAAGCGGGTGCGAAGCTCTTCCTTGAAACGCACGGCCGGAGTCAGCTCCAGAGCGCGCGCGTCGTGGAACGAGGCTTCGAGGGTTGCGAAGATCTCGAGGGGCAAGCCGTTGTAGGTGCGGGCCTTGGCATCCGCCGCTGCGCGCTGTCCGAGCAATTTCGTCGAGTCGCCCGTGAGCTGAAGGACCCCGGCGACCAGTTCGCCTTCGAGCTCGCGGGCTTGTCCGTCGATCCATAGCTGGCCGGCCACCCGCGCGCGCCCGGTGGTCTCGTCGAGGTCGAGCTGACCCTCGAATCGCTCAGGTGCCAGACGACCCTGCACGGTGCGGACCAATTCCAGGCGCCCGTCTGCGTGCGCGGCGTGCGAGCTCCAACGTTGTTCCTGCGAACCGTAGGTCCAGGTCAATTCGACCTGTTCCGCACCGAACAGGTCGCTGGCCGAGAGATGTGCGATTTCGATCGGCTGCGGGGAAGCGCAGGCGGAGAAAAGGACGGTGAGCAGGAGGTGAATCAGCGAGCGAACCATGGGCTTAGCATGCCAGGGGCGCGGGGGTTGGCCAAGCCGCAGCGATCTAGGGCCCGTCGACCTACACTCTGTCGACCTACATTCTGACGTAAAGATGATCCGATTCGCCCTTGCCTTGATCGTGTCTCTCGCTCTCGCAGGCGAGAACCCGCCCCCCACCGTTGCTAGCTCTTCTGCCGCATGGTTCCAAGATGGATCCGAAGGCCTCGAACTGGCTCGGCTCGACCCGTTGAACGCGGAGGAAGCGCGAGCGTTGGCTCTGGGGCGTGCTGCCCTAGGAGATTTCGCCGCGCCCGCAGCCTTGGCCGCCGAACAAGAAAGCGAACGTTGGGCCGAGTTGTGTCGTTGGTTGGAGGAACTTTCGGTGATGCGCCGCAAGCTCCTCGAGGAGGCCCTGGAGGGGCTCGACCGTGTCCAATTCGTGCACGACGGCGAGCAGCAGTGGGTCAAATTGGTTCGCCGCGAACAGGACGTTTGGTTCTACGTCCCGCTGGGTGGCGACGAGTCGGATCCGTTTGAGTTTGAAGAAAACGAATTCAGCGCGGAACTGCTAGCAAGCGGCTCCAAGCGCGGCGGTGTACCCAAGGCGGACCCCGCAGTCCTAGGTTTGATGGGGTTCCTCGCGCGATCCAAGAGCTGGCAACGCAAGTTCCGGCGGTCGGATCTCGCGAGCGCAGGCTTCGCGGTGTGGCTTGAGTCGCTTGAGCCAGAACGGGTCTTCGGGCAGACCTTGGCGCAGCTCCGGAGCTTACGCTCCGCTCGAAGCGGTGAGTTGCAAGCCGTCCACCAGGCTCGGATCGAGTTGCTTTCGACCTTTAGCCCAATCTTCGCGGAAGACCCGCGTCTTGAATCCCGCCGCGACTGGTGGCGGGAGCTTGCGCGACGCGAATACACAGAACTTGCGGAGACCTTGCCCGCCTCCGAGTTGACCGCAGGCGAGTGGAGCGAACAAGGCAAGGATCGTTTCGCGATCTTGTATGACCTGACCGATGCCGCGAGCCAGGCCGAGTTTGTGACCGACCCATCTCGCTGCGAGGAGATTCTAGGCCGGGAGGAGTATCCGGCGAGCCCCGAGCCATTGCGCAAGAACACTCCCACGGGCATCGTTCTATCCGGTCAGACCGGGCTGGTTCATTCCCTCCGGTTGGACTCGCACGCGCACGTACGTTTGAGGTTTCGTGTCCAAATCAAATCCGACGCCAACTTGGGCTTCTTCGCGCCGGGTCTATTCGAGCCCAAAACCGGAAACGGAGTGATGGCCATCGGACGCGACGTGCTGCAGCTCGTGCCCGGCGCAGGAGGAATTCGACCCTGGGCCCTGCACGACCCCCCGGGTTTGTTGCACTCCGGCGTCCTCTACGAGCTCGAGCTGACCTCGAGTGGCGCCCGATTCAAGCTCGAGGGTAGTTCGAGCGGAGCGCTCGAGTTAGATGCGTTCGAGCACGACGTCGCGGACTTCCCATGGACCGAATTGGGCCCGACCTTCTTTGCGCTAGGCGTGCACAGCATCCACGAGTGGCACATCGTCGAACTCGAGCTGGCCGGCACAGGCCGCACCCAGGCCCGCCGCTCCCTCTGGAACACCTACGCAAACACCCAAGCCGACGCCCTAACCCAACCCAAGCTAGATCGGTAATACGGTGC
>CAZUCE010000033.1:0-47794 GCA_964619265.1 uncultured Planctomycetaceae bacterium | reverse complement strand
CCCAGGCTGGCTCCCCCCCTTCGAGCGCGGCCCATCCGGCTCCCCGCCCCGCCAACCGTCCGCGCGGCGGCAAGTCGCGCCAGCGCGGTGCCGAACGCCCGCCGCTGCTCCTTCAGGACGACCGCCGCCGGCTGTGGAACAAGCTCGAACAAGAATTCCCGTTCACGCCGCACTTCGTCAAATACGGCGAACACTGGCTGCACTTCATCGACGAGGGCCCGCCCAACGCCGAGACCATCCTGCTGGTCCACGGCAACCCGACCTGGTCCTTCTTCTGGCGCAGCTGGATCGGGCGGCTCAAGGACCGCTACCGCGTCGTCGCGATCGACCTGCTTGGCTGCGGCTTCTCCGAGAAGCCCAGCGACGGGAACTACACCCTGGCTGGTCACGCCAAGAGCGTTGCTTTCTTGGCTGAAGAGTTAGGCCTCGAGAACATCACGCTCGGCCTGCACGACTGGGGCGGCGCGATCGGGATGAACTTCGCGCGCCAGAATCCGGATCTTGTCTCGCGGTTGATTCTCACCAACACAGCGGCCTTTCAGCACCCCCAGCTTCCCAAGCGCATCGGCCTGTGCCGTCTCCCCGGACTCGGACCGTTGCTCGTGCGTGGTCTGGGCGGTTTCACCCGCGCCGCGCTTTCGATGACCACAGCCAAGGCCGGCCGGCTTCCCCGAACCGTGCGTCGCGGCTACAAGTTGCCCTACTCAAGCTGGGCGGACCGGGTCGCGATCCAGGCGTTTGTGGAGGACATTCCGATGTCTGCCTCCCATCCCTCGTGGGCTGAGCTGGAAGCCGTCGAGCAAGGACTCGAGCAGTTCCGCGATCACCCGGCCCTGATTCTGTGGGGCCTGCAAGACTGGTGTTTCACGCCGCAAATCCTCGAGCGTTGGCGCGGCCTGCTCCCGAATGCGACGGTCCAGACCTTCGAGGAAGCCGGCCACTGGCTGCTTGAAGACGAGCCCGATCGCACGGCCGAAGCCGTCGCCCGTTTCCTCCAAGAAAATCCCCTCCCGGCCCACGAGGCCGAGCCCACATCGGCCGGCGCGTGAGCGAGCCGAACTTCGTCCACGTCGCCCGGCGCCTGGACGGCTTTGCCGAACTGGCCCCCGAACGGCCCGCCGTCCGGGAAGCATTGCGCCGCGACCCGCGAAGGTTCCGTGAGGTCACTTTCGCCGAACTGGCCGTCCGCAGCCGGCGGATCGCAACCGGCCTAGCGACTCGCGGGCTGGCGGCCGGGGATCGCGTGAGCGTTTTCGTCACGCCCGGCGTAGACCTGATCGCGATCACCTTCGGGCTCCTACGACTCGGCGCCGTGCCGGTGTTGATCGACCCCGGCATGGGCCGCAAGTCGCTGCTGGCCTGTGTCGAACAAATGGCTCCGGTGGCCCTGATCGGCGTTTCGCGGGCTCAAACCGCGCGCCGGCTGTTCCCTTCCGCCTTTCGTTCGATTCGCCACAGCTTCGGAGTCGGGCGTCCGCCCCTGTGGTTCGCCGAGCCGCTCGCGCGCGTCGAACGCGATGGCCGCGACGAGCCGTTCGTCGCAGACGTCGCTCCGGCGGACCCCGCGGCCATTCTGTTTACAAGCGGTAGCACGGGCCCCCCCAAGGGCGTCGTCGCCACCCACGGAATTCTCGCGTCCCAGGCGGTAGCGCTCGAACAGCTCTACGGCTTCGGCCCGGGCGACGTGGATCTCGCTTGCTTCCCCCTGTTTGCGCTGTTTGACACGGCGCTCGGCATGACCAGTGTGATTCCGGAGCTCGACCCCTCCCGGCCGGCGGCCTGTAACCCCGCGCGCCTGCTGGCCACGGCCAACGCCGCAGGCGTGACGGCTGCGTTCGGGTCTCCGGCGATTTGGAAACGCGTCGACGAGCACTTGCAGCGCTCCGGAGGCCAACTCGAACGCTGCCGACAACTGCTCATGGCCGGCGCACCGGTCGAAGCCGGCCTGATCGAACGCCTGCGCCCGCGCCTGGCCCCCGGAGGCGAGATTCACACCCCCTACGGAGCCACCGAATGCCTGCCGGTATCGAGCCCGGCCGGGGCCGAGATCCTGGACCCCGAAACCCGGCGTCGTTCCCTGTCGGGACTCGGCACGCCGCTCGGTCAACCGGCTCCGGGCATGACGGTCCGCGTGATCGAAATCGTCGACGGACCTCTCGAGTGCCTCGAGGACGCGCGCGAGCTTCCCACCGGTGAAGTCGGCGAATTGGTCGTCACCGGACCAGTGGCTACCCCCGCCTACGCCGAGAATCCCAAGGCCACCCGCCGCGCCAAAACTCGCGACGCGCAAGGGCGCCTGTGGCATCGCATGGGCGACCTCGGCCGCATCGACCAGACGGGGCGCCTGTGGTTCTGCGGCCGCGTCGTGCACCGCCTGCAGCTAGAACAGGGGGATGTGCCGTGCGTCCCGCTCGAAAACGCCTTCGCTCCCCATCCGGCTGCCCGCCGCGTCGCCGTGGTTGGCGCCGGCGAGCCTGGCCATCAGTTGGCCCACCTGGTCGTGGAACCGGCAGCTCCACTGCCCGCGGATTCCGCGGCTCGCGCGGAGCTAGCGCGCGAGATTCTGAGCGCGGGGCTCGAGCACCTCGAAGGCGACCCGGGTCGCAAACCGCCCGCGTTCGCCGGAGTCCTATTCCACGCACCGTTCCCGGTCGACGTCCGGCACAACGCAAAAATTCATCGGCTCGAGCTGGCCGAGCTGGCTGCCGAACGACGAAAGGCAGGCCAACTTGACCTGGATGCTCATTCCAATCCTCCGCAATGAAGCGCGCCCTGGTCACCGGCGGCGGCGGATTCCTCGGAATCCACCTCGTTCGCGAGCTCGTCGCAGCCGGCATCGAAACGACCAGCTTGTCGCGCGGTCCTCATCCGGCCCTGGAAGAATTGGGCGTCCGGCACCTACGCGCCGACCTGCGCGACGCCGCCGCTCTGAGATCCTTGTTCGACGGTCACGACACGGTGTTTCACACCGCCGCGAAAGCTGGTGTCTGGGGGAGGGCCTCTGAGTACGAAGCGATCAACGAGATGGGTACGCGCCACGCCCTCGAGGCCGCCCTGGCGGCCGGCGTCCAACGCTTCGTACATACCTCGAGCCCGAGCGTCATCTTCGATGGAACCGATCACCGAAACGCGGGTCGAGACTTGCCGTTACCAAAGCGCTTCCTCGCCGCCTACCCACGTTCCAAAGCAGCAGCCGAGCAGCTCATACTCAAAGCCAACGGCCGGCCTTCGGGGAGCGGGCACCTGGCCACCTGCGCGCTTCGCCCACACCTCATCTTCGGACCGGGCGATCCCCATATCATTCCGCGCTTGCTCGATCGCGCGCGCGCCGGTCGATTGCGCATCATCGGTTCCCGCTCCAACCAAGTCTCCCTGACCTACGTCGAGAACGCCGCGCTTGCCCACGTCCAAGCCGCGAAGAGTCTCGATCCAAGTGCCCCCCACGCAGGACTGCCGACCTTCGTCAATCAAATTGAGCCAGTCTTCCTTTGGGATTGGATCGCCGACCTGCTCGAAGCCGCGGGACTCGAGCTTCCCAAAACCGCCGTCCCCGCTCCCCTCGCCTACACTGGCGGCGCCCTCCTCGAGTCCGCCTGGCGATGGCTACCCCTGCCCGGCGAGCCGCCGATGACGCGTTTTGTCGCCCAGCAACTCGCTAGTTCGCACACCTACGACATGACGCCAGCTAGGCGAGACTTCGGCTACGTCGAACGGGTCTCTCTTCACGAAGCCAACGCGCGGACTTTTGATTGGGTTCGCCGGGGAGCAATCGAAGGCGCCCCGTAAAGAGGCCGGCGCGCCGGGAAAGGCGGGGCGTTGGGCGACCCTTGCTAGCAGGCGTCTGGGGGGCGTACCGAGTGTGAATTCCAAGCCCTAAAGGCGCAAATCGACGACCTGCGCGTATCCCGCTTGGTGCAAGGGCATCAAGCCCCAAGCAGGCGGTTACGCTGGTCCGCGGCTTGCCTAGCCTTAGATAGCTCTGGCATGTCTAGAGAGCCCTGCCTGCTTAGAAGCCCTGCCTGCCTAGAAAGACAGGCGGTACTCCACATCTTCCACTCCTACGAGGTTTCGATGAGCCAACGCTCCCTTCCATCGGATGCCCCGGTGAACCCCAGGCCCCTTGCCTGTGGCCGAAGGAACGGCCGCTCGCCTGTTCGAGGGGCCTGGTGGCTCGTTTTCCTCGGACTTTTTCTACCGCCCGAAGCTACCGCGGCGAACGCCAACCCCAAGGAGGCCTCCGAAGGAAGCAGAGTTCCCGGGGCGGCTGAGCAACCGCGCGACACGGTCGTTCTGTCCGGCGGTGAAGAACTCCGCGGCCGCGTGATTCGCCCCTACGGTGAAGACTCTGTGGAGATGCGAGTTGCTGGCCGCACGCGGCGCATCGATCCCAAGGACATCGTCGATCGCTCTACGGTCAACGACCGCCTGGCAGCTTGGCTCGACGTGCGCCACCAGGGCCTTTCGGTGGCGCGTCAATGGCAACTCGTAGAGCATGCAGTGGCCGCCGACCTGCCTGCGATGGCTCGATTGCAGGCCTATTACGTCTTGCTGCTCGACCCAAATCACGAAGCAGCCCACGAGCTCCTCGATCACCGCGGAAGCTCTGACAACTGGCGCTGGCGTTTCGAGGGCAAGCTGGTGCGGACCGACCGATTCACGGAACTGGCTACCGACTCGACAAGTCCGCTAACTCTGGACAGCGAGCATTGGCGGTTGACCTGCGACGCCGGCCTAGCGACGACAATCGACAGCCTGTTCGAACTCGAGCGGTTGTATGTGGAGTTTTTCTCTGAGTTCGGGCCCCATCTGGATCCGACCGAGCAGCTCGATCCCATGGAGTTTCGGGTCTATGCCGATCCGTCCCAGATGCCAGTTCATTCCACGGTGCTGCGACATCCGTCCTACGACCCAGGCGAGCTACTGAGCTCGACGCTCGGGACCTCGTCGCACTCGGTCACTTTCATGGAGCTCGGCGTCCGTCGCCCGCACCGACTCCTGGATCTCGGCACGCAACAACTGATCTACGAAGCAGTGCTCGGCTTCTCGCTCAGCGACGCCCCCACCGACACCTCTCGATTCCGCGTCTGCGCCTCGCTTGAGATCGGATTTGGACATTGGATGAGCACCACCTTCGTGGGTCCGTTCGGTTACGCGCGGCGGGTCGCCGCGGTGCTCAATCCCGAGGTCCGGCAAGCCGCAGCCCTCGCCATCGAAGCTCGCGTAGACAGCGTCGATCCGCTCGGGCGCCTGGCGTTGCGCGAGTACGCGCGCTATCAGATCGACCCCCGGAGCAACTCGCTGGTGTGGGCCAGTGCGCGCGGGTTCGTTTCGTGGCTGATGGACCCGGCCACAACCCTGCCGAGCACCGGCCAACCCGGCCACACCGCGGTGATTTGCTTGCTCCAGGCTCTGTATCGTGACGCAACCGGCAATTCGTCGAGCCGCTGGGATCAATGTTTGGGGAACCGGCTGGAAGACCTGGCCGGGACCTACACCCAATGGCTCTAGGCCAAAGCAACCAGGAGCGGGGTCCAGGGCGAACTCTCGCACTTGCAGCCCGCGCCGGGGTGCTTGCTATCAGGCATCCGCGTTCAGCGTTGCTTGGAGCCCTTGTCTTCGACCTTGGATTCTGGGTCGCCTGTGTAACCGAGCGCTTGGAGCGCTCGTTGACTCATGTCTCCCACCACCGAAACCTGCGTCGGGAGAGCCTCTCGAATCAGCACCACATCGGAATCAGCCCGCGCGTCGAGCAAGGCCGCGAGCCGTGGCTCGCGCGGGTCGCCCGGGAGGGCCGAGGCCTCGGAGCGATCGCCGAGCGCGAACAAGTCGATCTCCGGTTCGAGTCCGGGCTCCTCGGCGCGTGGAAAGTCATGCACCAGCAAGCGCGCGTCCTCGGCGACTGTCGCGCGCCAGCGACCGGCGGCCGGCCCCAGGGATAGCTGTTGGTGCGCGGGCCGGTCCAGGGGCGCGCCGCGCAGGGCGAGCAAGAACGACGGCGCTACATCCCGCGGCACTTCGAGATTCAAAAATTCGGCCACCGTCGCAAGCAGCCCGGTCAGATCGAGGGGTTCCACAATCACGTGGGGTCCGAGCCCAGGGCCGTTCACAAGCAGCGGAACGTGCACCAGCTCGCGATACAGGCCGCGTTTGTGGCCTAGCGAACCGTGTTCGAAGAACTCCTCGCCGTGATCGGACAGCACGATGGAGAGCGTGTTGTCCAGATCCCGGAATTGATCGAACGCGCTAAACAACCTGCCCGTGATGTCGTCGGCAAACGCCACGGTTTCGTCGTAGAGGTTCGACAAGAACTCGACATCGCGATCTCCGATGCCCTCGAAGGGGTCGAGAAAACGCGCAGCCAGCGTGAAAGTCTCGAGCCGCGGCTTGCCCTCCAGCTGCTCGTAACGACGCCAGAATTCCCCGCGGTAATTGGAGTCGGTGTAACGCCCCCGATAACCGCGCGGTGGCAGGTAGGGCGAGTGCGTGGTGTAGGTGTGAAAGAACAGGAACGCCGGTTCGTCCTCGTCCACTCCGCCAAGCCACTCGCGCACCGATTCCAGCGTGGTTCGCACCTCGCCTAGAACGAAGCGCCGACTTTCGAAGCCACGATCGAACCCCATGTTCGGCAAGACATTCCCGCCGTCGGAAAAAATCGCGGTCGTGTAATCCGCTTCAGCCAGCAACTCCGCAAGCGTCGTTCTGCTGTTCGCGACGCGAAAACACTCCGCGGCCCCCGCGCTGACGTTCTTGACGCCGTGTCCGAGCGGGTGAATCCCGCTGAACAGACTCATATGGCTTGGTGCGGTCTGGGAAGAGGGCGCAAGCGCTTGGGCCGCGCGCACGCCACTTGCTGCAAGTCCGTCGAGGAAGGGCGTTGTGTCGCGCGGCGACCCGTAGCAAGAGAGCCGATCCGCCCGCAGCGTGTCAAGACTGACCAGCAGGACGTCGGCCGGCTGCCCGCCGGCCCATTCGTTCGAACGGTCACAGCCGGACAACGCGAACAGGAAGGTCGCGCAGGACAGGGCTCCGAGCAGGGACTTCACGCGCTGGTGGCTGGTTTCAGGCTCCCAGGTGGGGCAAGTCGAGCGAACGCGTATCCCGCAACTCGACAACTCGTGCGAGGAAGTCGTCGAACGGCATCGTGTTCTGCTCGCGGGTTCCCCGCGGACGAACCGCGACCGTGCCGTCCTGCTCCTCGCGCTCGCCCACCACGAGCAGATAGGGAATCTGAAGCTTCTGGGCCTCCTTGATGCGCTTGTTCATATGCGTCGGCTCGTCGAAGTGACGCACACGAATACCGGCGGCGTGAAGACGCTCGGTGAGCTTCTGCGCGTAGCCGGCGTACTCTTCTCGAATCGGAATCAGAGCCACCTGCTCGGGTGCGATCCACACCGGGAACTTGCCGCCGAAGTGTTCGATCAATCCACCGACGAAGCGCTCGAGGCTCCCGAGCACCGCTCGGTGCACGAGGATCGGACGCTTCTTTTGGCCGTCGGAGTCGGTGTAGGTCAGATCGAATCGTTCGGGCAGGTTGAAATCGCACTGCACGGTCGAGTTTTGCCACTCGCGTCCCAGTGCATCTTTGACCTTGAAGTCGATCTTCGGTCCGTAAAAGGCGCCGCCGCCTTCGTCGAGTTCCAGTTCGATCCCAGCCTGCACAGCACCCTCGCGGAGCGCATCCAGAGCCTTCTCCCAGTACTCGTCGTCACCGATGCTCTTCTCTTCGGGCCGCGTCGCGAGGTACGCGGTGTAGGAATAGCCGAAGGTGCTGAGCATCAGCTTGACCAGATCCAGGACGCCCGCGATTTCCTTCGCGAGCTGGTCGGGCGTGCAAAAGATGTGGCTGTCGTCCTGGGTAAAGCCCCGCACCCGGAGCATCCCGTGAACTACGCCGGATTTTTCATAGCGGTAGACCGTGCCGAGCTCGGCCCAGCGCAGGGGTAGCTCGCGATAGGAGTGCCCACGGTTGGCGTACATCAGGATGTGACCAGGGCAGTTCATCGGCTTGACCCGATAGGGTTGCTCCTCAATCGACATCGGGGCGTACATCATCTCGCCGTAGTTTTCGAGGTGACCGGACACCGCGAACAGCGCCTCACGCGAGACATGCGGGCTATAGACCGGCTGGTAGCCGCGCTTGGTGTGCTCGGCCCACCAAAAATCCTCGATGTTCTTACGAACGATGCCCAGGCGCGGATGCCAGAACACGAAACCGGATCCCGCTTCCGGATGCAGGCTGAACAAGTCCTGATCGGTACCGATCCGGCGGTGATCGCGGAGCTTGACCTCCTCGAGCCACAAAAGGTGCGAGTCGAGATCTTCTTGCTCCCAAAAAGCCGTGCCGTAGATGCGCTGGAGCATCGGCCGCTTCTCATCACCGCGCCAGTAGGCCCCGGCGAGGCTCAGCAACTTGAAGACGTAACTGCGGTCCAGGCGGTCCACGTGCGGACCCTCACACAGGTCCGACCACGCGCCGTGGGTGTAAAAGGTGATCTCCTCGTCTTCTGGGATCAGGTCGACCGCCTCGACCTTGTAGCTTTGATCCTGGGAGGCGAGTTGGGCCTTGGCCTCCTCTCGAGTGCTGACCGTGCAGACCAACTCCGGGGTCTTCTTGGCGATCTTGCGCATCTCCTTTTCGATGCGGCGCAGGTCCTTCTCCTCGAGCGGCTCGGGGAGGTCGATGTCGTAGTAAAAGCCGTGTTCGATCGACGGGCCGAACCCAAATTTCGCGTTCGGAAATAGGCTCGCCACGGCCGAGGCCATCAGGTGCGAAACCGAGTGGCGCAAGGTCGAGAGCGGGTACGGACCTTCGGCGGGCTCTCTCCGAGCGTTTGCGTCTTGGGCCGCCGGAGCAGAAGAAGAATCGGGAACCATGGGTTCGCCTCCGTGGGGGGAGAATCTCGGGCTCGGGCTCCCACCTGGAACCTGGGCGCGCCGCGCCCGTCCCCAGCCGAACGCGGAAGGTCGAACCCTAAGCGGCCGGCGCCTGCCCCACAACCGCGAGACCCCGGGAGATCAGCTCGATCAGGTCCTCCGATCGCCCAAACTCGGCCAGACTCCCCTGGACCCGCCCTCGCCGGATCCCATGTCAAGTCACCGGAGTCAAGGGTGCGGCCGGGGCAACGAACGTCCTAGCAGAGCGGAATCCGCTAGGGATTCTCTAGGGGGAAGGAGGGGGACTCTGCGGGGTCAGTCGTCCGGATTCCCGGCCGCACCTGCCCTTTCGGATCAAAGAGCCCCCAAGCCTTGATGCCGAGCTCGCTCGGTCTCCCAGTCGCGGATCAATCCCCCTTCAGGGTGTCGCCCTCGGGGGTCGTCTCAATCGCGAGAGCCAAAAATCTCCCCACCGCAGCCTGGGCCTGCGGGCTCGGATGCGCATCGCTGGGATGAACGATCGGGTTGGAGTCCCCGAGCGCCTCCAGCGGCTCAAGCAAGTCGTGGAAAGGAATTCCGAGTCGACTGGCGAGGGCAGCCACCTGGGTGTGGATAGCCTCAAACGGATAATCGTCCAATCCAGCCGGCACCGGATACAGCGCGAGATGCAGCTCGGCCCCAGCCACCCCGCAGCGTTCGCGCGCCAGCTCGAGCGCCGTGGCGTATTCCTCGAAAGCCCGTCCCTCCGGGTCGAAGCCCCGGCGTGTTCGCTCCGCGGTGTAACTCGCATTCCAGCGTGCGTGCAGCCGGTAGGCCAAGAGATCGACGAGCTTCGAGGCCCGGCGCACCATGCCCATGCGCCGCTCGGCTACGGTTCGCTCGACTCCCCGCTGCGGCGCCCTGGCGGTGAGCCCAAATCGCACCATTCGCGCCAGGTCGGCGTAGTCTTCCGGCCTGTCCTGCTTGCGCGGCGGACCGAGGTCGTTGAGATAGGTGCATAGCACAACCAAGTCTGGCTCGAAGTCGAGCACACGGCCGGTCAACCAGGTCACCTGCTGACGGGCATCGTAGCCCATCACTCCGGCATTCAGCACCTCCACAAGCTCGCCCCTCGCGCGCAATTCACGCTCCAAGACTGCCGGCCAGGTCTCCAAGTCCTGGACACCGGTTCCAAAGGTGAACGAATCGCCTACGCAGGCGATGCGAAAGGTCCCCTCGGGAGCGACCAGCTCGAAGTCCGTACCGCGCAGGCGATGGCGGTTCGTCGCATAGCGCACCACCCGAGCCGGCCCGAGCGAGCTCGCCGGGTAGCGCTGCTCGTCCCGCGCATTGGCTCGCAGCGCATAGCCGAGCCGCGGCACATCGTCGATTCGCTCGGTGAGGCGAATGGCCCGTTCGATCTCGGCTGGCACTCCTGTTCCCCAAACCCGAACGATCCCTTCACCGACCAAAAGCCCGGCCAACAGCCCGAGCAAGATCGCAAGCGTCCGTAGAATCAGTCGCTTCACGCCTCCGCCGAACCCCACACCTTGACTTCGCGCCGGAGTTCGACGCCGGTTTTCTCGGCGACCCGTTCGACGACGCGATCGATCACCGCCAGGACATCCGTAGCGGTCGCGGTGCCTCGATTGACCACAAAGTTGGCGTGCTTCTCGCTGACCTCGGCGCCGCCCACGCGGATTCCCTTGCCGCCGCAGTCTTCGATGAGCCGGCCTGCGCTCCGTCCGCCGGAAAGCTCGGGATCAGGATTCTTGAACATGCAGCCCGCCGATCGCTCCGTGACCGGCTGTACGTCTCGCTTGTGCTTGAGATATTCGCGGACGGACTGCTCGACCGCGTGCTTGTTGCTGGGTCGCAACTTCAGCACAACCGCCGCCACGATGAACTCGCCCAGGCCTCCATCCCGGTAGCCCGGGGAAACCTGCTCGCGCGGAATGTCGCGCAGCTCACCGTTTTCATCGACCACCCGCACCAGCTCGACGACTTCCCACAGCTCACCCCACGAACCGCCGGCGTTCATGGCGACGCCGCCTCCGATCGACCCCGGAACTCCAGCTAGGCCTTCGAGACCGCTCCAGCCGAGTTGCTTCGACGCGCCCACCAGGCCTGGCATGGTGCTGCCGGCCCAGGCCACCAGCCGTGGCTCTTCTTCTTGCCCCCGCTCGGGCAAGTTCAATCGCGGAAGCCCCTCTTCGAACAGGTCGAGCGGCGCCTCATCGCCGGCATCACCGCGGAAGTCCCGCGGCACGTGCCGGAAGGTCCGGCGCATGCACTCGGTAGAGACGACCACGCCGTCGATCACGCCATCGGCAATGATCAAATTGGCGCCGCCGCCTAGCAAGCGAACGCGCAGGCCCTCCTCCCGAACCGCCCGCAGCGCGGCGGCCAGCTCCTCGGGGTTGGACGGCTCGAGCAAGTGCTCGGCGGTGCCACCCACGTGCAGCGTCGTCCTATCGCGAAGTGGGATGTTCTGAAGGTGAGCGCAGGGAAAGTTCATGGACTAGCGGGTCACGGATCGACTCGATGTCGCCCGCCCCGACCACGAGACCGACGGCCGAAGGGGGAAGAGATTGGGCAAACAGGGCGGGAGCCGCGGTGAGATCGCCAGCGAGTTGAACGCAAGCCCCCTCGATGCGGGCCCGCGCCACGAGGTCTTCGGCGCTCGCGCCGCGCAAATTCTGCGCTTTGCGCCTCGCTCCGTACACGTCCGTGACACACGCGCCGTCGACCAGGGCCAAGGCCTCGGCGAATTCGGCCAGGAACAGGGCAGTCCGCTCGAACTGGTGGGGCTGGAAGAGCAAGTGGAGCGGACGCCCCGGAAAAACAGCCCGCGCGGCCTGAATGGTGACCCGCAGCTCAGTCGGATGATGGGCATAGTCGTGAACCAACTCGCGGCCGGCCACTTGCCCCCAGCTTTCAAATCGCCGCCCCACGCCGCGCATCGCCGACAATCCACGACCGAGCCCCTCGGTCAGCTCTCCCGCAGCCGATGCGGCCAGCGCCAGCGCCAGCGCGGCATTGCCGACTTGGAAGGCCCCGGGAACCGAAAGGCGGACCTCCCCGATCTCCCCGAGCGGCGTCGCAATTCCAAATCGATGCAGACCGGATTCTGCGCCCAGCTCGCGGATCTGCACCTCGCGGCCGAGCCGCCAGACCTCGCAGGCAGCGCCACGCTCGACCAGCGCCGGCACATCCGATCCAAGGATCAGCCGCCCGGCTGGGTCCACGAGCCCGGCGAACCGCGCGAAGGCCTCGTGCAAAGCGCCGAGAGTCCCGAAGCAATCCAGGTGATCGGGCTCGAGGTTCGTGATCGCCCCGTGGGTCGGCCGCAGGTGATGAAAGCTGCGGTCGTATTCACAGGCTTCGACCACCAGCCAGCCGTCTTTGGCCGGCGCCAGCGAGCCGGTTCCAAGCACTTGGCACAAACCACCGATCAAGGCGCCGGTTCCCGGTCGCTCGGCGCGCAAAGCGTGCAGCGCGAGCCACGAAGTCGTGGTTTTGCCATGGGTTCCGGCTATGCACAGCGTGCGGCCGCGGGGCGCCAGGGCTCCGAGGGCTTGGGAATACTTGAGCACCTCGAGGCCGCGCTCGCGCGCCGCCACGACCTGGGGGTCGTCATCGGGCACGGCCGCGGAACGAATGACGATGTGCGTGTCCGCCGGAAGAAATCCAGAGGCCGAAGGCTCTCCAAGGGACAGCTCCAGTCCTTGTTCGACCAATCGGCGCGCCGCCTCTCCACTCGACCGATCGTGTCCGGTGACCGAATCGCCGCGCGCTTGCAACAGACGCGCAAGCCCCGACTGGCCCGCACCAGCGACGCCGAGCAGATGGAACGGTCCTCGCAGCCTCGGCAGATCGCTCATCGAGCTGGCCTCCGCCGATCGGCGATGAGCTCGGCGAGCTCAGCCAACACGGCCTGGGCAGCCGCCTGTTGACCCAAGTCCTCGCTCGCGCTGGGCCGCTGTTCCAGCTCGCTGAACCGGTCGGTCAATAGGTGGCGCAAACGCGCGGCCACTTCCCCCGAGAGCTCGGCCTCGGGGACGATTTCGAATGCGGAGCCGTAGGCCAGGGCGTTCGCGCCCTGGTGCCCGTCGCGATGATGGGGATAGGGAACGACCATCGCCGGTAGCTGGACGCCCCTGAGCTCAGCCAAGGTACCCGCCCCACCCCGGCACAGGCAGAACGTCGCAGCCGCCAGCGCTGGGGCCAGAGGATCCAGATACTCGACCGCACGATAGCCGGGGAGCTCTTGATCCGCAGCTTCGTCCAACCGTCCGGGGCCAACCTGGTGAACCACTTGAACTCCCCCCGCGGCCCACTCGGCCGCATGCTCACTTACGAAGCGGTTGAGGCCGCGCGCCCCTTGACTGCCGCCGAGCACGAGGAGCAGCGGGCGGCCCGCGTGGAGGTTCAGCGACGTTCGCCAGCGATCGACCTGGTCTGAGTCCGCGGTGAGGTCCTGTACGGGCAGACCGGTCACGACGTGCCGGACGCGCGCCCCTGTGAACTGCCCAGCGCTGCTCTGGGTCGCGTGGCAAACCAGCGCAGCAAAGCGCTCGAGGCTGCGCGTGGCACGCCCCGGTACAGCGTTGGCTTCGAGCAGCACGACCGGAAGCCGGAGGCTGCGTGCCGCGAGCACCGCCGGCAGAGTCACCGCACCGCCTAAGGCGAGCAGCAGCTCGCTGCGTGAGCGGACCAATTCGGCGCGTGCGCGCCGAATCGCCGGAGCCGCGCGCAGCATGAGCTGATGGGTCTTGGGAGCCCCGCCGCGCTCCAGGTCGAGGGAAACCCGTCGCAGCGCGTCCGGCCCGGCGCGTTCGAGCACGCGACCCTCGATCGGGCGCCCGGCCACGAACCACAGGAGGTCGCCGAAGCCAGCTTCACCGGCCGCTTCGAGCAGCGCCAGCCCCGGAGCCAAGTGCCCACCGGTGCCACCGCCGGCAAACGCCAGACGCCAGCTGGAGGGGAGCGACTCCTTTGAATTCACGGCTGGGTCGGCAGCCGCGGGGTCTGAGGCGGGAGAGCTCGGCTGCACCGGTTCATGCTAGCCCGCCCAGGATCGCGCACGCGGTCCGCGCCGACGAGAATTCCTGCGCGTACGCGCAGGATCCGGCAACCGGGCGTTCCCGGACCGGCCGGCCTACTCCGCGAGGAGGGCGATTTCGGGCAAGCCCGCCCGTGCGACCCCCGAATCCGACTCGCCTGAAACCGGCGGACCGTCCAGTTCGGCGACGACGATCGCCTCTTCGGTCCAGGTCGGAAGCGGCGTCAACCCACGCAATCCGTCGCGGAAGCCGGTCCAAGCGGACTCCGCGCAGCAGCCGAGCACCAGCGCACAGCCGAAGACGAAAGCCATGTGATCGGTCTGCATCAGCGCACTTTACTAACGACCGAGCCACTGCCGGAACGTTGTTGTGCAACTTCCGTCGTGCCGTTCCCCTTGGGGAGAGTCAGCAGCGCTCCGGGTTCGAGGCGATGCGGGTCGAGCTTCGGGTTGAGTTCAGCGATCTGCTTCCAGAGATTGCCGTCCCCGAGCTCCCGTTGGGCAATGCTCCACAGGCTCTCGCCTTCGGCGACTCGGTAGCCCCCGGCCGGAGCGCTGGAGCTGCTCTTCTGCGCTGCTACCGCCGGCTGCGCCTTGATCGCGCCCTTCGGAACTGCCTTGCTGGGCACGTCGAGCGGCAGGAGGATCACCTCCCCCGCCTCGATGTGATCGAGATCGAGCTTCGGGTTGAGCTCTTGAATCAAAGGCTGGTGTTTGACACTGCCGAGCTCGCGCTGGGAAATCTGGCTGGTTACTTCGCCCTTGGCGACCACGTACTCGCGCGTCCCGGCCGGTGCGCCGGTGCGCTTGGAATCCGAAGAGCCCTGGGTGCCGCCCGCGGAGGGCTTCGCTGCCCTCGGGTTCGGAGCAGAGGTCTCGAGGCCCAGCCCACGCTCGGCTGCGCTGGCCTGCGGCAGCGTCTTGCGAGCCTGCTCGTCGCGGGCTGCCAGGTCGGCTTCGGGGTCACGAACGGTGCGGCGCGGTGTGGAGAGCTGATCCCGCTGGGTGCGCTCCGGGTTGAACCCGGGTTCGGCGGGCGGCTTCTCGGACCAGCGGCGACTCTGGGAGCTCCCCTTGGAATCCCCATCTGCAGCTAGAGCTACGCCGGCGTTGTGCGGACGCTCGGTCGTTCCGCGACCGGAAAGCGACGTGAGGGAATCGGCTTGCTTGTGCGAAGCGGCCCTTTGCTCCTTGGCGGCCAGGGCCTCGCGGGCCAGTTCGGCGGCCCGCTCCCGGCGCTCGTTTTCCTTCTGCCGTTCGAATTGCTGGCGCCGCGCCTCGGCTTCGCGCTCGGTGGCGCCGCGCTCGGCCTTCTTGGCCGCCAACTTGGTTTCGGCGGGATCCGGCTGCCCCTCGTACAGGGCAAAGGCCGTCACGGAGCCGGTCAAAATGAGCAGGGAAATCAGTCCGAAGCGCTCGATGGGATGCATGCCTTTCACGAAGAGGTAGAGGAGGGCTTGGGGCGAGCCGCGCCAATGGCGAGGCCAAGCCCGAGACAAGAGACGATGGCGGAGGTTCCTCCGTCGGACAGCAGGGGCAAAGTCATGCCCTTGGGCGGAATGAGGCCGCAAACGGCCCCGGCGTGGACCAGGGCCTGCAGCGCGACGGCCAAGCACAGGCCGAAGGCGGCGACCGCTTCGAATCGACCGCGGATCGACAGCACCATGCGGAAGGCGAACCAAAACAGCGCGGCGTAGAGCCCGAGTACGAACACCAGGCCATAGAGCCCGAATTCCTCGCCGACCAAGGCCAGCATCAGGTCCGAGTCCATGTAGCTGACGCCCCGGTTGCGGAGCTCGCCTCCGGAGAAGCCGGCGCCGAACAGGCCACCAGAGGAAATTGCGTCGAGTCCAGCTTGGACCTGCTCGTTGCGCTGGTCGCCGAGCCACATGTCGATGCGGCGGCGCGCGTAGGAATCTGCGGTGGCCGCAAAGGCCATCGCCCCCACCACCAGGCCAAAGAAGGGCGTCGCAACCTTGCTGGCGTCGACGCCGCCGGCCCACATGGTCGCGCAGGCACAAGCAAACAGGATCAGCGCGCCGCCCTTGTCGGGCTGCAGCCAGACCAAGGCGCACAAGGCGCAGGTCGGCACGAACATGCGCAGCACGCCGCCAGTCAGACTGTGCAAGCGCGGTCCGAGCCGGCAGCAATACCAGGCGACCCACACAACAAACGCGGTGCGCGCGAGCTCAGAGGGCTGAATCGAAACCCCCAAGTGAATCCAGCGGTGCGAGCCGTTCACCGAGCGGCCGATCCCAGGCACCCAAACGAGCGCCAAAGACACGAACGCCAACGTGACCAGCAGCGGCAGGAACCGTTGGAGGCGCGTCAAGCCCACCCGAGCCGCCGCGATCAGAGCGATCAGCGCCAGCCCGCGATCGCGGGCTTCGGCCAAGAAGTCCGCGCGGAACGCATCGGGGGTCAGGGTCGTCGCCGCGTAGCCCGCCTGGATCACGAGACCCAGCCCAAGCAAGGCCACCACCGTCGCAAACAGAGCCGAGGCCGGCGGACCGGGGTCGCGCTCGGCCAGCGACTCGAGCAACCCCGAGAAGTGGAGTTGGCGCAGACCGGAAGACGGGATCGGGTCCTGGAGAGTGCGTGCACGGGGAGCCATCAGCGCACCTTCAGCAGGGCAAGGCTGGACAGCGCCGACGCAGCCGCGACGATCCACAGCCGAGTGACGACGGTGACTTCGTGCCAGGCGGCTTCGCGCTTTTTGAAGACTCCACCGTAGAGATTCAGCCCGTGGTGGATGGGCGCGCAGGTGAACAACCGCTTGCCGCGGGTCCGGCGATACCAAAAGGTCTGCAGGAAGCTCGAACCGGCTTCCAGGACGAACACCAGCGCGATCAGCGGCAAGACCAACTCCTGCTTGGCGACCACTGCCATCCAAGCCAGCAAACCGCCCAAGGGAAGTGAGCCCGAGTCGCCCATAAAGACCTGCGCCGGATACGCGTTGAACCACAGGAAGCCCAGGCAAGCCCCCATCATGGCGGCCCCCACCACCGCCATGTCGGCCGCTTCGGGTACGAACGGCAGGTTCAAGTACGCGGTCCAGTCGGCGCGTCCCGTGACGTAGCAAAAGACGACCAGCGCGCCCCCCGCAATGAGCAGCGTACCCGCGGCTAGGCCGTCGAGGCCGTCGGTGATATTGGCTGCGTTCGCCGAACCGACGATCACGAGCCACTGAAACAGAACGAAGCCGGCCGCTCCGATCCAACCCAAGGCCAAGGCCGGGAGCGTGACATCCTTGAAGAACGGCGGGTAGAGCGTCAGAAGCGAATCGCGACCGGACAACGAGGCGTACCAAACCAGCGCGAACAACACGCTGAGAGAACAAATCGTCAAGCCAGCCATCTTGGCGCGACGATCGAGCCCTCCGCTTTTGGGCATAGTCAGCTTGCGGTAATCGTCCACAAAGCCGACCGCGGCAAACCCAGCCGTCAAGAACACAGCCAGCACCACCGGCAGCGACGTCATATCGCACCAGCACAGAACCGAAAACAGCAGCGCGGCCACCAGGAAACTCCCGCCCATGGTGGTGGTCTCGTGCTTGCCTTCCTCGCGGCTCTTCGCGGCCAGATCAGCCGAGCCACTGGTGTCCACGTTGTCGTGAACGCTCCGGGCGCGCAACCACCGAATCGTCGGTCCGCCGCACAGCAGCGCGACCGCAAAAGCGGTCAACACGGCCATCGCCATGCGGAACGACAAGAACTCGAACAGCGCTAGGCCGGTCAGCTCGCCGAGTAGGTCACCGAGCACGTCAGCCCTCCCTCCGGCGGCCAAAAGTGCGCAGCAGATCGACGACCAGCTGCTCCATGTGCATACCGCGACTGCCTTTGATGAGCGCCACGTCGCCGGCAACGACAAGCTCACGCAACCCCTCGCGCGCTCGATCGGTGTCCTCGAAGTGCTTGACGCTGTGCGGCGACAGGCCCCCCTCGAGGGCACCTGCCGCCGCGGCGCGTGCCAGCTCGCCCACGGCAACGACTAGATCGAGCCCTGACCTCGCAGCTTCGAGCCCCACTTGAAAGTGGAGTTCGGCCGCGAGATCCCCCAGCTCGAGCATGTCGCCCAGCACCAAGACTCGGCGCTGAAAACCGTGGAACCCAGCCAGCACGCGCACCGCCGCTCGCGCGGAGTCGGGATTTGCGTTGTACGTATCGTCGAGCAACAGCACGCCGTCGAGCTCATGCCGCTCGAGCCGCTGCGCTTCCGGTTCGAGATCTGGCACCCCGGCCAGAAGCTCGGAGAGTTCGAACCCGAGGCCGTGCGCCATGGTCAGCACGCCGAGCAAGTTCAGAACGTTGTGCTCACCGAGTAGCGGCGAAGTCACGTCGAAGGTCGCTCCATCGCGCAGTTCGAGGCGGAAGCTGGTTCCCGCCGCGTGGTACAGCAAGTCGCGGCCCATCAAATCCGCTTCCTTGCGCAGCCCAAAGGTCAAGGTCCGTGCCGTGGTTCGGCCTTGCAGTTGGTCGGCAAAGTCGTCGTCCGCGCAAAGGCAGAACAGGCCCTCCTCTGGCAGAGAAGCCGGCAGCGCCCCCTTCTCTTTGGCAACGCCCTGCAGCGAACCCAGTTGGGCCAGGTGCGCGGAGCCAATGTTGGTTAGCAACCCGGTCGCCGGTCGCGCAATGCGGCATAGCCGAGCGATTTCACCCGGTGAGCTGGTGCCGAACTCGAGCACCAAGAACTCGTGCTCCGGCCCAGCCGCCAAGATCGACAGGGGCACGCCGATCGCGTTGTTGAAGGACTTGGGGCTGGCCACGGTCTGTCGCAGCCGTCCAAAGAGCTGGGCCGCGATGGTCTTGCAGGTGGTTTTTCCACTCGATCCGGTGATGGCGATCACTTCGGCTCCAAGCCGGGTGCGATGCCAAGCCGCCAGCGCGCCGAGCCCTTCCAGCGGCTCGGGATGAAGCAAGAGCGGAGACTTCGATTGGAACGCGCGTCCCGAGTCGTCGTCGCGCAACAAAAGTGCGCCGGCTCCGGCTGCTACCGCCCCCTCGGCAAATCGATTGCCGTCGAACTGGGGCCCGCGCAGCGCGACGAACAGCTCTCCAGGATTCAGCGAGCGAGTATCGGTCCCGACCCCGGTCAGTTCGAGTCCCGGCTCGCCGCTCAACCGGATCGCCCCGGTGGCTGCACAGACCTCATCGAGGGTGGCGCGAAAACTCATCGGAGCAGCTCCCGGACCACGTCCCGGTCAGAGAACGGAAGTACGCGATCCCCAACGATTTGATAATCCTCGTGTCCCTTGCCGGCGACCAAGACGACGTCCCCAGGCTGGGCGCAGGCGAGCGCCGTCTCGATCGCCGTACGACGGTCGACCAAATCCACCGGACGCTGCCGGCAGCCCTGCATTCCCTCCAGGACGTCTTGAACGATCGCGGCCGGATCTTCGTGGCGCGGATTGTCGCTGGTGACAATCGCAATATCAGCCAGCTCGCAGGCCACCTTCCCCATCGGCGCGCGCTTGGTGCGATCGCGGTCCCCACCACAGCCAAAGACCAGGATCAAGCGTCCGGTTCCCAGCGCATCCAGCTCCTCGCGCACGCCTGCTGCCGCGGCGCGCAAGGCATCGGGGGTGTGCGCATAGTCCACGCGCACGCAAAACGGATGACCCGCTGGCGTGACTCGCTCCAGTCGGCCAGCGGGCAAGGAAGAGGAGGCGAACCCGGTCTGCAGCGCAGCGGGGTCCGCCCCTCGGCTCAGCACAGCGGCGCAAGCCGCGAGCGCATTTTCGACGTTGTGGCGTCCTGGATAGGGCAGGTGAATTCGTTCCGTGGAGATCCCCATCCCGCGTAGGAACAGTTGAACCCCACCCGAGTCCGCCACGACTCGCGATGCGCACAGGTCCGCGCGGGACCCTGTGCCGTACGTTACGACGCGGGCGCCGCGTGAGCGGGCCACCTCGCCGAAGCTCTCCCCCACCGGATCGTCGGCGGGAACGACCGCAACTCCGTCCGGACTCAAGCGCTCGAACAGGCGCTGCTTGGCGCGCCGATAGGCTTCGAGACTGCCGTGATAATCCAGGTGGTCGTGGGTCAAGTTGGTAAACACCGCAACGTCGACATCGACGCCCTCGAGACGCTGCTGGTCAAGTCCGTGGGAGCTGGCCTCGAGGACTGCGCAGTCACCACCTCCGTTCAAGTGGCGCGCAAGCAGTCGATGCAGCGTGGGCGCATCGGGCGTCGTGTTGCGAGCCCGCTCGACCGGTTGCCCGGCCAGGCGAATTTCAAGCGTTCCGATCTCCGCCGGCCGGCGTCCGTTCTGCCCCAGCAGGTGGGAGATCATCCGCGACACGGTGCTCTTGCCGTTCGTTCCGGTCACCGCGAACACGTCGAGCTTCGAGCTGGGTTGGCCGTGCAGGGCAGCCGCCGCCGCGCCAGCAATCCGGCGCGCATCCGTGTGAAGCCAAAACGGGCGCAAACTGGCGGAAAGCTCAAGACACGGATGCGGCTCATCGGGCAAGAGCACCGCAGCCGCTCCGCGAGCGATCGCCTCGCCCACGAATCGGCGTCCGTCCAGGTGCACACCGGGAAGGCCGGCGAAGACCACGCCCGGCCCAACCGAACGACTATCGAACACGATGTCGTGACACAGGGAGAGCGCGGCCAAATCGGGGCTGGCCGAAGCGTGTCCGCCGAGCGAACCCGATAGGGTCCGCCCGCCAAAGCGCTCGACCAAGTCTGCCACCCCAAAGCTCATTGGGCTCCTCCGCGGAGTTCCGCTTCGTCCCACCAGCGTGCTTCAGAGGCCTCGTCCGAAGGACGACTGGCCCAGGGCTCGACCGGGCCGCGCGGCGCAACTTGAGAACTGGTCACCAAGCCGCTCGCGTCGCGCTCGCCACGCGGCACGCCCAAATGGGTGTGCCCGAGCGCCTCAGAGAGAATGGCTACACCCGTCGGGCCGGCCACCTTCGATCCGAACTTCTCCTCTCCGTGCGCGTCGTCGACGACGACCATCACGAGCACCTCGCGCTCGCCGGTCGGGTCGGTTCCGAGGCAAACGATCGAAGACACGTAGCACGACTTGGATCCGCGGAACTGTCCTGCAAATTGACGGTGCATCGCGGCCGGATCCCAGCTGTCCGCTTCGCGGCGCGCCAACGCGTCCTGCCAGGCGGCCCCGAATTGGTGCTGACACACGTCGAAGCGCAGCTTCTCTGTGGTCCCGGTCTTGGTCTTGAGTTCGAGGCCCGCTGGACGCTCGAGGTCGCGTCCGGTGCCCTCGTGAGCGCCAAGCTCCATCATGGCTCGCAGCTCGTCCGAGGTTGCACGCGAAACGAGCCGTTCGCCGGCACTGAGCTCGGGCTCGAACCGCCGTCCGCCGAATTCGACTGCGCGCGCAAAGACGAGCGGCCGCCCCACGCCCCCGCCCAACAGTCCGGCAATCACACCGACATGCTGAATCAGGTTCGTGGAGACAGCGTCGCCGAAACAAACGGACGCATGGCTGCGAAGACGATCCCAGACCCCCGGGTCATCTCGATTTTCGCCGATCCGACCTGGGGGATGGAACATCCCGCGGGCCAAGAGTTCGGGGGCTGTGACTCGGCCGTACCCGAATCGCAGCGTCTCCGCCTGCCATGTCTCCGCCGGCACGCGCAAACCAATTTGCACCATGCCGCCGTTGCTCGATCGGGCAATGCACTCCGCTGCGCTGATCACGCCACGGGCATAACCCTCCGCCTCGCGAATCAGACGCGTGCGACCGGTACCGTCCGCATGGGCGCGAATGCTGACGTAACCATGCTCGCCCACGTCAACCTGGCTCTCCGGACGAACGTGGCCGCCTTCGAGGGCCAGCGCCATCGTCACCAACTTGAACGTGGAGCCAGGCGTGAATTGATGCTGGATCGGCGCGAAGGCAGAGCAGCCGTATCGATCGCGCCAGTCGAGCGCCAGGACCTCGCGAGTCCCCAGGTCGAGGGCGATCGCCATGCACAGGGCCGTGTCCTGCTCGCGCTGGAGCTGGTCGAGCTTGGCTCCGACAAACCGCTGCAGGTCCAGATCGATCGTCGACTCGACGCGCGCTGGCTCGAGTGAGCCTGTCGAATTAGAGAAGTAGCTGTGCTGCCAACCCTGACGCGGAACCTTGAGTTCATAGTCGAACCACCCGGCGCGCCCCTCGCGCAACAGCGCAAGCGCGCCGGCCCCGAACTCTTGCGCGAGGAACGGCGTACAGTCTTCGAGGACTGCGTGAGCCACGTGCTCGAGCCCCGCCAGCGGCGCATGCTCGAGCTGAGTGCGATCCTGTTCGTCGCGGCGCTGAATCCAACCGTAGCTCCCCAGCAGAGCAAGTTCGCCCGCCGGGTAAATTCGTTCATGGGTCGGTTCGAGCCACGCTTCGAAGGGGGAAAGCTGTTCTTGCGCAAAGGCCGCTCGCAGCGGCTCCACCAGAGCCGGCGGTACCGGGTCGAGGACGACCGTGTAGCGCTGGGGACACAGCCCGCCGAAGACCCATTCGGCCGGCGTACCGCGGAGAACCGGCTGGCCAGGCTTCGGGACACTGCGCTCGACGCCGAGCCGTTTTCGAAGGCGCTCGATCCAAACGGCTAGGCCGCGTGGAGCGGGCGGCGCTTCGGTGATGATCTCCCAACCGGCGAGCGCTTCCCCGGTGCTGACCTGCAACAGGCGCTCGCGCTCGCGAGCTCCCGCGAGGTGTTCAAACAACCCGCGGGCCAAGGTCGCGACCCAGCGGCTCGACGCCCCGCGCTTGCCGATGAGATGGGGAGCAAAATTCTCGCGGACGCCCTGGGAAAGCAGTCGCTCGGGCTGCCAACGCAAACAAAAGAACGGGCCTTCGCAATCTTGCAGCAGCTCGTTCCAGCGAACGACCTGCGGATCGAACGTTCCATCGGCTCGCCTGGCCTGCTCGAGATGGGCTAGTTCAAAGGGCACCAAGTCGAGGCCCGGGAGGGCACCCTTTTGGGGCTGATCCAGCGGCCCACCGCCGTCGATCCAGTCGCGTAGACCGAGGGCTTCCTCGAAGGTCAACGGCCAGCGATCGGCCACGAAGAATCCGTCCTCTCCGGCCGGCGCGAGCCGGCGGAACAACTCGCTAGGATCGGGTTCGTCAAGAACTTCAGCCAGGCGCCCCGCGATGCGCTCGGGTGTATGGCGCATCCACAGGTTGAAGGGCGAGACGACGAACGCGAGTCGCGGGCGACTCACTGCCAGAACAGTCCCGTTGCGGTCCGTAAGCGTCGCGCGCGGCGATTCCTTGTAGGCGCCTTCGCGTCCCTGCAGAGCAGCGGAGGGGACCGCCTCGGCTTGAACTTGGCGGCTGATTTGCAACAGCACAGCCAAAAAGCCCAGGGCGATCGAGCCAAAGGCCAAGAACGGACGGACGCCCGAAACCGATTTGCGAAAGTCCGCGCTCACGGGAGGGCCTCCCAGGCTTGGCTTGCGGCCAGGGCCTGCTCAGCGGCCTGCGCATCGCGCTGGGCCTCGTAGGGCAGCGGCTCACCGGCCAGAACCCGGCGCTCCAGTTCGCTGCGCGCCGCCTCGATGGCGAGCTGCACATCCCGAACATCGCGCTCGAGGTCTGCGTTGGCCCGTACGAACCGCGCGCCTAATTCCCCACGCACCTGATTCGCATTGGCCAGACAGGCCACGAACAAGCCGAGGGCGAGCGAACAGCCAGCGAGGAACCAGGTACCGGTGGCTTTCACGGGCGGTCCTCCTGCTCTTCGATCGCGGGCAAGGCGGAATGAGCTGTTCGCCGAGCTAAGCGCAAGCGCGCAGAACGAGACCGCGCGTTGCGACGAACCTCATCGCGCTCAGGTCCCAGCGGCTTGCGCGTGAGAATCTCGAAGGTGCCGGCCTGCTTGGCCTGCTGGAGGTAGCGCTTGACGACGCCGTCTTCGCCTGAGTGGAACGAGATCACCGCCATCACGCCGCCGGGCGCCAGGTGCTGCGCGAAGGCCTCGATCGCGGCCTCCAGCTCGTCCCCCTCGCGGTTGACCTCCCGGCGCAAGGCCTGAAAGGTCTTGGTTGCCGGATGAATCGGCCCTCCCCCACCCCCCACCGTCCGCGCGATGAGGTCGGCCAGCGCCGCGGTCCGCAGGAACGGCGCGCGCCGGCGCGCTTCGCAGATGGCGTGTGCGATCTTCCGCGAACGGCGCTCGCCCCCCTCCTGGAAGATCAAGTCAGCAAGTCGCTGTTCGTCGAATTCTGCCACGACGTCCGCGGCGGTGATTTCTCGACGGCGATCCATGCGCATGTCGAGCGGGCCGTCGGCCGCGAAGGAAAACCCGCGATCGGCCCGGTCCAGGTGAATCGAACAGACCCCCAAGTCCACCAGGGTGAGCTGTGGGGATTCCTCCCCCTCGAGCTCTTCCGCCAGTTCGGAGAGCCGGGCGCGCCGGATCCGAATGCGCGAGCCAAAGCGGGCGAGTTGACGCTCCGCGAGCGCCAGCGAATCCTCATCGTGGTCGAAGCCGAGCAGCTCGAGGCCTTCGAACTCATCGAGCAAAGCGCTCGCATGTCCGCCGGCGCCGAGAGTGCCGTCGACAAACAAGCCCCGCGGACCCGTCTTGAAGGACTCTCTTACGCCGCGGAGCAGCTCGCGCAGGAGGACCGGCTCGTGCGACCCATCGAACGCTTCGCGCTTGTCTTCGTCGTGCGACATGGGAACTGCTGTGGCCAGGGTGACCATGGAGATCAGGCCCCGTCCTCCGCGGGTGATGAATCGGACGACCCGCCAGCCTTCTCGTTCTGGCCGTCCCAGCCGCCCGCCGCCCACCTGGGTGCGAACTGCTCGAATTCGGCCATGGCCTCAGCCTCCTGACGCCTCCATTGATCCGCATCCCACAACTCGACGCGATCTTGAACACCGACCAAGGCGACTTCGCCGTCGAGCCCAGCCCACTTGCGCAGCTTGTCCGGGATCAGGAGCCGAAACGACTTGTCGAGGCTGGTCTCAAAGGTGTTGCCAAATACAAAGCGCTGCATCTTCAGCGCGGCCGGCGCGGCGAACGGCTGCGTCTCGAGCTTGGCCTCGCGCTGCTCCCACCCCTCGGGCGTGTACAGGTTCACGCAATTCTCGATCCCCGGACCCAACACCACTCGGTACTGGCCGCCCGCGTCGGCCGGCAGCTTGAGCTGGATACGCTTGGGCACGAACACGCGACCCTTCGAGTCGAGGTTGTGGGAGGAGAAGCCAGAGAACTTCACGGGGGGATGGGGGCTCGCACCTTCAGAACCCGCGGACGAGCCGCCGGCTCCTCGACCCCAATTCGTTCCGCGGCGCGCGCGTTTGGCTCGGTGGATGAGTTCGGTCCGGCGCGCGAACCAACTTCCACTTACCGCCACGAATTGACACGTAGGTGCTCGACCCATGCTACTTCAGGCCGATTCCAGGGCCGCTGCGTTTCCCAGGGAATTCGTCTCCCGCGATCCACCCGAACAAGAGCCGAACCGTTTTCCACATAAAGCCCCGGTGAGAAGGCCATAGAGCAGCTGCCGGGTACAGGCTCTGCCTGCCCCCCCCATCCCAGGCCCCAAAAGAGCCGGTGTCAGTTTGTGGTACCCGTGGGGTTGGTCGCGCCCGTTCGGTGAACGGCGAGCAGCCGCCACCCCCCCAAAAGACCTCCTGGGAACTTCGCAACGGGACCGGTTTGTGGGAGAGGATGGGGATCCGCCCCTTCTGCTACCTCCGGCCTTCACCGCTCCCATGCTCGCTCTGACTCTGGCCACCCTGCAGGCCACAGCACTCCAGACCCCTCGGCTCCTCGAACAGGCGCCCGCTCCGCCCTTCGCCTCGACCCAGATCCACGCCGAGTCCGATCAGGTCTTCGCCCGCGGGCCCGGCTACCGGGCCCGCTTCGACGCTGGCGGCGCCACGTTCGAGCCCGCCCTGGGCTCGGCCGAACCGTCCGCCCAGCCCTTCGCGTTCGGGACCGACTGGGAGCTCCTGCGCGGCGATGAGGCCGTGGCCTCAGGAAACTCGCTGGGCCTGCCGACCCGCGCGGTCGCCGGGAACGAGATCACCTACGAGCTGTCCGAGGGCCTGGCGGAGAGCTTCCGCGTGGAACGAGCAGGCCTCGAGCACACCCTTCACCTGGAGTCTGAGCCTGAGGGCTCAGGCTCGCTCGTCCTCCGGCGCCGAATCCAGACCGATCTGCTCCTCGCGCCCGATTTCTCCAGCGAGCGCCTGCGGTTTCGGTCCCCCCACGGCGAAGGTACTTGTGGCCTCGACGTGTGGGGCGTGGTCGGAATCGACGCCGAGGGCCGGCGCTCCGAAGGCTGGCTCGACTTCGACGGCGAGTGGCTTTCGATCGGGCTGCCCGAGGCGTTCGTGGAATCGGCCGCCTATCCCTTGGCCCTCGATCCCTGGATCACTCCGGTCACGCCGGTCGCCACATCCGCGGAGAGGGTCGATGACGTCCTGGTGAGCTACAACGGCTCCCTCGACCAGAACTTGTTCCTGTGGCGCGAAGAATTCGGCTTCAACGACAGCGACCTGCTCGCCCAGCGGGTGGATTCGAACGGCTCACCGGTCGGATCGCTGATCGTTGTCGAGGGCTCGCTCGAGCTGACAACAAACTCGCTTCAGCTCAGCTCGGCGATCGGGGAAAGCGCATGGCTGCTCGCTTACACCCAGCCCATCCCTGCCTTTTTCGCCCAAGAAGTTCAGTGCCGCGCGATCGATGGCACAGGAGTGGTCGGCGACCCGGTGACGCTCACCGCGACCGGCTTCATGAGTCAGGTATTTCCCATCGAGCTGAGCGACGCCGCCCTGGACGGTCGCTTCCTGTGCAAGACCGGTCGTGCCGATCCGTCCCCGACTGTCCAGACAACCGTGTTCCGGCTGGATCTCGCGTTGCCCCCCGGTGGCCCCCCGACCGTTACGCTGATCGAAATCACGCCGAGCAACAACAACTCCTCTTTCCAGGAACGCTTCGCGGAGGGCCCTCCCTTCCAAGACGGTTGGCTTACAACTCGGCTCTCCCGCGACCCGTCCACCGGAATTGTCTCCTTGCTCGTGAACGTCGAAGGCAAGGACGACTTTCTGGACTCCGCGTTCCTCGACAACACCAGCTTCTCCTCCCCGATCATCGCGGGAAGTCAGGGCAGCTACCTGGTCACCTACGGCCGATCCTCCGCAGACGGCGTGTTCACGCGGCCAGTCCGTTGGGACGGCGTTTCGGTGGAGATCGGCGAAGAACAGCTCGTCGCAGCAACCGGCGCCCCCCAGCAACTCGCGTTCACGGGCGAAGCGTACGTTCTGCTGTTCGGAGAGTCCGGCGTCACGTCCGCCCAGGTGCTTGACGCGATTACGGGTTCTCCCCAGGGCCCCGCCATCGTCGAGCCCGCCCCCTTCGGGCTGTCCGGAATCACCGCTCGGTTCGGCGACACGACTGTGGACACCGACCGCCTGACGGCCTGCGGGTCGCTCGTAAACGGCGACGAAGTCCTCTCGATCGACCTCGCGACCCCTGGCGACGTCGAGCCCCTGGGCGGCGGGTGCGGAACGGCCGGCACGACGCACGCGTCCCATGCCACGGTCGGCAACACGGACTTCGCGCCAGGATTCGTGGGCGGTCCGCCGCTCGCCACCGGCTTCCTGCTGATTTCCGCGACTCGCGACGACCTGGCTTGCGGTTCCTGCACGTTGGTGCCGGCTCTCGCGGGCAGCTTCGTGTTCGTAAACCCGGCCATCGACTCGCTCGGCAGCGCTTCTTGGAACCTGCCGATCCCCCCGAACCCTGGCCTAGTCGGCGCCGAGCTTTACGCCCAGGGCGGCGTGCTCGACCTGGCGACTCCGGAGTGTTCGCTGGGCGGCGTCGACTTGGCCGAAGCCGTGAGCATCACGATTGAGCCGTAGTCGATTCAGAAGCGGGGTCCTCGGCTTGGAGTTCCTCCGCTTGAACGCCTTCCCGCTCTTCGCCGGGCTCCTCCTCGGCGTCCGAGCCCTCTAGCGGGGCGCTCGGCGAGGCGTCCCCTGAGAGCAGGTCGTCGCCTTCGAACAACCGGACGAGATCCGCGCGCAACTCCTCCATCCGCTCGGGTGAAAACTCGAAGACCTGCACCAGGATCTCCTCCTTGCGGCGCGGTCGGCGCAAGGCCAGCAACTCGCTCCCCGCCCGCACGAACGCGCGGCCGAGGATCAGCTTGCGCTTGCGCATCAGCAGCAGCGAGATCAGGTAGCGCAGCTCGAGAAGCCGTTCCTCGGTTCGTTCGGCTAGGGCATGGAAGATCTGCTCGAGGCCGTCTAGGTCGACCGACAATCCGGCCTTCTTCGTGATCTGCCGGCGCGAACGCCACCACAGGCCATCCACCGGCTGCTCTTCGCGCGCCTTCCAGCACGCGGGGCAGCGATCGTGACGGTCGATCCGGTCCTCGTCGAAGGCCAGGGTCGAGAAGAGGACATCGCCATCGGTGAACTCTTGCTCGCAATCCACGCACGCCGGCTGACGGCGGCCCAGTTTCCAAATCGACATGAGGGAGGTTTCCGTTCCGGTTCCTGGAGGGAGTCCCCAGGATTCCGTGAGAGAGGAGGTTAGCGGCGCTGCGGGTGCCCTTTCCAGTAGGCCTGCCAACCTCCCGAGCCACGCGGCGTGGGATCGGCGAACAGCGTTTGCAGCGCGGTCTGAGCACGGCGGGCGGCCAATGGATGTCCTTCCCCCTCGGCTCGGTCGAGAACTTCGATCAGCGCAGGCGCCGCCCGCAGGTCCTGGAGCGGACCAAGGGCCAGGGCCGCCTCAGCGGCCACCAAGATGTCCTCGTCCCGGGTGGCGACCTCAAGACACGCGGACAGGTGCTCGCGTTCCGTCGCGGCGGCTCGCTGTTCGGCCAGCCGAGTGCCGATGGCCCGCGCCGCCTGGGCCCGCACGATCCACTCCGAATCGCGGGTCAGAAGATCGGTGAGGGCCCTCTCGAGCGCCGGCGACCCGGCGTCGAGTCCCCCCGCCACCCCGGCCGCCCGGCGGCGCACAGAATCCCGCGAGTCGCGCAGAAGATCCACCAGCGCGGGCACCGCAGGCTCCCCAATCCCCTCGATCAAGTCGGCGCCGTGATACGCCAGGACGTCGTCCCCTTCCGCCAACATGCCGGCCGCAAGGTTGACGGTGGGCGCTCCCAATTCGATCAACTCTTCGCGAGCGCGTATGTAGGGATTGTCTTCGGCCGCCAGCAGAACCTGCCCGCCGCTCTCAAAGGCCCGCACCATTTCGCGGGCAAGATTGTCCACGAGGAAGCGAGTCAACTTGGGGTCGTCCAGCGCCTCCGCGCGAGCGGCTTCCCAGGCCTCGCCGCCTTCCCCATAGGCCTCCAGAACGCTGCGGTAATTCTGTTCCAGCGAAGCCAGCGGAACGACCTTCGAAGTCGGCTTCGAAGACAGGCAGCCAGCGGCTACGAAACAGAGTGCGGGCGAAGCAAGCAGCGCGACGAAACGCGCGGCGCGAAGGGCAAGACTCATCAAATGAAGGAAGAACACTAGAGGCCAGGGAATCGTAGATCGTCCAACCGCGAGTCGTCGGACGGGCCAGGCTCGCCCCGCCGTTCGGCGAGGCAGGCCTCATAAATTTGCTCGATCCGCGCGCGGACTTTATCCACCGTTGGAACCGGGGGGCGAGCTTGGGACCATTCCGCTAGCCGCTCGCGGTTCTCCTCCAGCTCGCGCAGGCGTTCGGCCAGGGCGCGGGCGTCCCCCACCGGGAATCGATCCCCACCCAGGCCGGGTTCGACCGCTTCGCGCATGCCTCCCAAGTCGCTGACGAGGACCGGAATCCCGCACCGGAAAGCCTCGTGAATCGTCAAGGGCATATTTTCATACCAGGTACTCGGCACCACGAGCAGGTCGAGTCCCAACAACACGCGGTCCACGTCCCGCGGGTCGAAACGCCCGGCGAACTCGACCGCCGAGCCCTCGGCCAACTCGCGCAGCTCGGCCACGTAGTCCGGGAACCACTCGAGCACGCCGTGCAGCTCGAGCCTCAAATTGGCATCGCGCAGCATCGCGAAGGCCTCGATGGCAACGTGAACTCCTTTGGCCGGGTAGATCCCGCCCACGTAGCCCACCCGCAAGGTGCCGACCGGCGCAGGTCGCGGCGGATGAACCAAGCCGGGATAGCCCGTTTTCAGTTGGAACCAGCGGCGGTCTCCCACGAAGCCTGCTGCGCCGAACCGCTCCGCTAGGAACCGGGACGGTGTGATCACCGCCTGAGCGCTCTGCAGGAAGTGCCGATGCAGCCGCTCGCGCGAATGGGCAAACTCGATTTGCTCCAGCTCGCTCCGGCGCGGAGACTCGCCAGCTAGCTCGGGGAACGGTAGCCCCTGGATGCAGTCGACGCAGTGCACGCGTGTTTTGTCCGAGCACAGTTCGCCGCTGGACCGGCGCAGCGTCGAGTGCTGGCACAGGAGGTAGTAGTCGTGGAGCGTGCAAACCACGGCGGCCCCGAATTCACGGGCCAGTTCCACGCACTCCGCGCCGAAGTGCGCCAGGTGCTGGAAGTGGATCACATCCGGATTCCATTCGGGCAAACGCGCAGCGAACGCCTTAGCCGCGAACGGAGAGCGCACCGACTCGAACGCGTGGGAGTATTCGCGTGTGTGCACGAGCTCGGAAACCAAAACGCCTTCGTGCTCGCGCTCGAGCCATTGACCTTCCTCGAGGTCCAGCCGGCGATCGGTGGTCGCCACGCGAACCTGATGCCCGGCCTCCTGCAAAGCCCGAGCCAGTTGGTGGGTGTGCACCTCGGTCCCACCGATGTGATCGGGGAGATAGTCGTGGACGACCAGGAGGATGTTCATGCGTTGCCTTCTCCTTCGGAAGCGGCGCGAGCTAGGCCCGCGTCCCACTGCTGCTCCCGATGAAGCGTCATGCGGGCCTCGAACCACTCAAGGGGCGCCAGCTCGGGCGCTCCGGAGCGTATCGCCGACCGGTAGATGTTCACGGTGAGTTCCACCACCTCTTCGAGCGGGCGCAGCAGGCTCTCTCGAGCCGGGACCTCACCGCGCAAAGCCTCGAGGCGGTTGCGGTTCTCGAGGAGCGCGACAAGCGCCCCGTGGAGCGCCTCCTCGGAACCCGCTCGATAGGTCGTGACTCCGCCCAAGCCTGGAGCGCGCTCGGCCAGCGCTCCGCGGTCGGGAACCAACGCTGGTAAGCCAAGCGCCAGGGCTTCGTCCAGCACCAGTCCATAGGACTCGTCGGCCAAAGACCCCGAAACGAAGAGATCGACCTCGGCCAAAGCCGGATGCTCGTGCAAGCGTTCGATGTCAAAGGCACCGTGCAACTGAACGCGACCCGCTCGAGCCAGAGCTTCGCGATAGTCCGAGTCCACCTCGCCACCCAACCAGTGGGCGCGGATCGACTCGGCGCCTGGCCGGGCCAAGGCCCCCGACAGCAGGTGGGCTCCTTTGTGCGAAGCCAGGTGCCCAAGTCCGAGCACGGAAAGCGAGCCCCCCGCGGCCGAGTTCCGGTCTGCGCGTCGCTGGGGCAATCGTGTCACCGGGGGCGGAACCACCTGCAATCCGGCCCCGGGGACAGCCACGCCGGTCCATTCCTCCACGCGCTGCCCGTGGGAACGCGAGGGAGCGATCCACGCGCGGGCTAGCCCCAGTTCGCGAGCTAACTCTTGACGATGTTCGACCAACCCCAGCGCCTCCGATTCGAACTCCACCCACGGCGTCGCCGGCTGAACATTCCGGTGAGCGCAGGGCACGCAGGCGCCCGGACCCATGGGTCGCCCACACGTACCAGGCTCGTCTGGCCGGACCCGATGAGCTAGCAAGCACGAGGTCCAGTGATCGTGCAAGGAAACCACCGCCGGCACTCCCGCCCGCGCGCAGGTTGCGATCAAGTCTCGGCTCAAGCGCAACCAGTGGTGAACGTGGGCAACATCTGGTTTCAGCTCGTCCAACAAAGCCTCGATGCGCGCGCGCATCGGCTCGCTGCGCGCCTTGTGCCAATGCTCGAAGTGGGCGTCGCCCCGGTGCAAACGATGGACCGTGACCGAACCAGGCCCGGGAACTTCCGGCCCGGGGACCGAATCGCGATCGCCTCCTTCGCGCCAAATCACCGAACCGCACACCAGCTCGACCCGGTGCCCGGCACACGCCAAACCGAAAGCCAAGTCCCAAACGGTTCGTTCCGTGCCGCCTTCCAATTCCGGCGGCGCACCGTGCACGAACAGCGCGACCGCGAGCGGCTTATCCCCTTGGCTCGCCCCAGCGTTCGAGGAACTCACGGGCGCTGGGCGCGGACTTCCCGTGCCTCGCCGTAGAGTTGCTCCAGTCGTTCCGCGTCGCGGTCCACGGAACGAACCACCAGGTCGTCGGGATACAGCGCGTCCAGACGCTCCGGCTCTTCCATGTAGCCTTGCAGAACTTTGGCAAGCGACTCGGGATCACCAACTCGGAAACGCTCGCCGCTGCGCCCAGGTTCCACCAGTTCGGCCATACCGCCGAGATCCGAAACCACCAGCGGAGTCCTCGTCGCCAGGGCTTCCAAGATGATCAGCGGTGAATTTTCGTACCAAACGCTGGGCACGACCAACACGTCGATCTGGCACAGAGCCTGACTGACCTCTTCGGCCTTGAGGGCGCCGCGCAGCGGAACGCGAACTTCCTCAGCTAGCTCGCGAACCGCTTTCACGTAGGAAGGGTTGTGCTGGAGGGGCCCGAAGATGCGCAGTTCGTGCTCGTCGGTAAGCTCCTTCGAGAGCCGAGCCCAGGCGCGCAACAGCACATGCAAACCCTTGTGCGGAACGACCGTCCCGATGAATCCGACACGGACGTGATCGGCGCGCTCGCGCCGAAAGCCATCGAACGGCGTCAAGTCGATCCCGGTGCGGAGGTATTCGATCTGCTCGTCCGGAATGCCCCAAGAGACGAAACTGTTGCGCAGGAATTGGCTGGGCGCGATGAAGCGGTCCACCACCGGCAAGATCCGCCGGCGCAGCGCGCGGTCACGCTCCTCAATTTCGCGCTGCATGGGCGCGGCCTCCGGGGAATCTCGGCCCTCCTCAAGCGAACCCTCCCAGCCTTCGGTGGCTTCGCTGTCCAGCCCGGTGCTCTTCTTGCCGAGCCGTCCTGCGAGCCCACGCGCCGGCGGGCCGAAGTCCACCCCGGTCTTGCGGTTGACCGCCGCGATGCCCTTAGCGAGCGCACGCTGAACCCGAGTCTGACGAAACTTGAAGTTCGACATGCACTCGCCACAGCGCTGGAACTCGATGGCGTGGCAGATCGATCGGTCGGCGTGCACCCTTTGGCCGAATCGCGGGCACTGCAACCAATAATCGTGCAGCGTGTAGAACACGGGTAGCCCGCGCCGTGCGACCTCTTCCAGGCAGCCCACCGACAGATACATCAGGTGCATGAAATGCACCACGTCGAACGACACCTCGTCCAGGAAAGCAGCGAAGGATGCCACCGCCGGTGGGTAATCCCAGGTCTCGTGAAAATCGTTGTAGAACAGATTGTTGACCAGCTCGTGGACCGGCAGGTCGCCGTAGTGGCGCAGCTCGACCTCGAGATTCGTCCGCCCGATGTCCTTCTCGGTGGTAAACACGTGCACCTCGTGCCCCCGCCGGCGAAGAGCGAGTCCCAGTTGATTGGTGTAGATCTCGGTGCCCGCCGGATGCCGGGGCAGGAAGTCGTGGCTGACGAGGAGGATGCGCATGTTCGAAGGGCTCTGTCGATGGGCAAGCCCGCAGAGTGCAGAGCCTACCCTCTTTCTTGCTTGCCTCTCAGCCGGCCAACCGTCCGGCGAGTCGCCACCATCCGCTGAGAACTGCGTCCAGTCCCCGCGCCAATTTGGCGGCCAGGGGCTTTTCGACCAGCTGCGGTGAGAGCGTCAGGGGTCCGGGTACCAGGAGATCGCGGTCCGAGCAACGCCGCGAGCGCTGAACAACCCGCCGCAGGGCGAGCGTCTGGGGCAGGCGCCTGAAGAAGGAAGCTTTCCCGTGCAGATGACGGCCCAAATGGCCCGACCGCAGGGTAAACAGCAGCCAGACCAGCTCGTAGATCATGAGGCCGGGCAGCGCGACGATCAGACTGCGAACCGAGTAACACTTCGCCAGCAGCAGCCAGCGGTTTCGTGAATGAAAGTAGGCCCGCTTGGCCGGATAGGCATCCTGCCGGAAGGAGATCCCCGGGGTCCCAGCATCGTGGTCCACGAGCGCATCTTCCACGGACAACAGCCGATGACCAGCGATCCGTAGCCGCAGGGACAGGTCGAAGTCCTCGAACAGGATGAACAGTTGCTCGTCGTAGCCCCCGAGTTCTAAGACCGTCTCGCGATCCATCAGACCGCAGATCGAGACAAAGCCCGAAACCGGAACAACCCCCTGCCCCTTGGCCTCTGCGATCGGCTGGAAGAAGTTTCGCAGAGCGTACAGCCCCACGTAGTGAAACTCGGCTCCGTCGTAGTGGATGCGCCCAGGCTCGCCGGCGACCACGCTGCGCGGCTGGGCCAACACGGCGCCGGGGTCGGCGTCCAGCGCGGCTCGCAGCTTGGCCGTGGTGCCCGGGCGCAGGACCGCGTCGTTGTCGACGGCCAGCACCCACCGGTTCCGCGCTTCGCGCAAGCCCGCGTTTCGGGCGACGCACGGCCCACCGTTGTCCCCAAGGGCCAACACCTTCACGTTCGGATACGAGCTTGCGAGCGTGGCGAGGCTGTTGTCGGTCGAACCGTTGTCGACCACCAGAATTTCATCGAGCTCGTCGCCTTCTGCAAGCAGAGCATCCAAGCAGCCATGCAGGTATTTCTCGCCGTTGAAATTACAGACCACGGCACTGATCGGGCCAACGCGACCGGACCCGGCTGCCTGCTGCTTCGCGCCAGTCATGGTCCGCTGCCTCAGGAGATCGGGAGTTCGAAGTCCGCGGCGCGCACCGGCTGACGACGGGAGAGGCAGTAGGGAACGTGCATCAGAACGCTCCAGGCGGCGCGCACCAGGATCCACCAAGCACCGGGGGTGGTTCGCAGGGCCTTGCCCACACCGATCGTGCCCACCGCGTCAGAAACAGCGCCTTCTTCCTCGGCCTGGCCGCCTCGAAAGACCACCCGGGTCAACACAAGCCACGGCATCTTCAAAAGCTCGCCAAGCGGGGCGTACTTCAACATGGTCAGCCATGGATTGCGCGCGTGGAAGTACAGGCTGCGCTTCCCCATCTGCATACCGAACGGTGTCTTGTGGAAGGTCTCGATCCCCGGGTACTGAAGCACGCGGTAGCCGAGATTCAGGAGCCGGCAGGTCAAATCGCGCTCGTTCCCCCAGATGTAAAGTCGCTCATCGTAGAACTCGGCTTCCCGAAGCGGCCCCATCCGCGCGAGGCTGCCACATCCGCGGAACGTGCTCATGTAGCGTTCGGTGTTGACGCTCGGTGCGTTCTTGAAGCTATCGGGCATGCCCGGCTCGACCACCTTGCTCGAAACAATGGCTGTTGTCTCGGGCTCTTCGGCCAGCCGATCGACCGCCTTGCGCAACCAGTCGGTCGGAAGCACCACATCGTCGTCCAAAATTGCGACCAACGGCGTTGTCACGCTGGCGAAGCCAATATTGAACGTCTCGCAAGCGCCGTAGTTGGAGTGCGGCATCACAATCACGCGAACGCCGGGATGCTCCGCGGCAAGCCGCGCCACCGTGTCATCGCTGCTGGCATTGTCCACCACGATGATCTCCGCGAATGGCCGCTCTTGCGCTTCGAGACCACGCACGTTCTCAAGCACAGCATCGCACTTGTTCCAGGAGGTCAGCACGGCACTCGTCGCAAACGGGTCTTCCGAACCCGGTTTGGCCGGCTCCGCCGCAGATCCACGGTCAACCCGCGGCTCGAGTCCGTGTCCCGGTCCAGCCACGCTATCGAGCAAGGCCGCAACTCGCGCTTCGTAAACCAAAGCATCCTCGGCCCGCAGGTCGGCGTAGCCTTCGACGTACTCGATCGCGGGATCTTCGATGTTGACGGTCCGCGCGTGATCGACCGCATGCCCCAGACCGAGCAAGTCCATGTACGCGAGCTGGCTCCCGAAACGCTCGACGGCCCTCTTCTTGGTTTCCCACAGAGCCGTGACGTCGTAAAGCGCCCCGGCCAGCACCTGGGCGTTGACGCCGTACAAGTGGAGCCGCGGCCGAACCTGCGAGCGCGCTGCGGCGCCCAGCACGGCTCGCGAAGCCGCGCGGTGATCGGGGTGCATCTCCTGGGGGGAGGGCGCGTAGACCAGCTCCGGCCGGAAGGACTCCAATTCGGCGAGCACCTTTTGTTCGAGGTCCGAGACCCCGGAGAGTTCGCCATCGGGCAAGGCCCAGAATCGATGGTCTTGAACCCCGAGCAGCTCGCCGGCCGCCCGGGACTCCGCCTCCCGCTGGGCGCGGATGTCCTCGATCCGGGCGCCGGGGTCTCCGGCTGAGCCATCGGTGAGGACCACGACCCGCAGCTCGTCTCCGCGGCCCGCGTGAAAGGCCAACAGGCCCCCGCAACCCAGCACTTCGTCGTCGGAGTGAGGAGCGAAACACAGGACCCGGCGCGGCAGAGCGTTCGGGTCCGAGAGGGGCGGGAACAGAGGCTTCAAGGCCCCGAACTCTATCGCGCGGAGCGGCCCAGCGCCCCGCCGCTCGCTCCATGGGGTCGCACCGGAGGACCTGCCCTGGCTCCCAGCCCGGCTCCGAGAGATGCCCTGAGCCACATCGGACCAGCCCCGGCGCCCCGTATCCTCTCTCCGCATGGACGCAACGATCGACTGGAAGGGCCCCGACGGACGACGACTGACCGAACTTCGTCAGCGCTTTTTGGAAGGCGGCGCCCTCGACGACTATTGGAAGGACGAACACCTGGTCGACCTCTACGACCGCACCTTCGGCGCGCGGATCTCCTGGAAGTGGATCGAGGTCCTGGACCGGGTCGCCGATCGGCTGCCGGCGCCGCCCCCAGCCTTCACCGACCTCGGCTGCGGGAGCGCCGTGGCCAGTCGCGAATTGCTCGGCCGCTTCCCCACCGCCGGCACCAACGGCCTGACTCTGATCGATCGCTCCCAGGCTTCCTTGAGGGTCGCCGAACGGCTGGTGCGCCGGGCTCGCCCGGAGGCTCCGATTCAGGCCAGCACCAAGCTCCCGTCCGAACTCACCGGCTGGGTCTTGATCAGCCACGTCCTCACCGAACTCGACGAAAGCACCGAGGCCCGCTGGCTCGCGGCGCTGCGCACCGCCGACGTGGTCTTGTGGGTCGAACCCGGTCACCGCGCCGCTTCGGAGCGCCTGGTCCAGGTCCGCGAAGCACTGCTCGATGCGTTCCGCCCGATCTCTCCTTGCACGCACGACAGCGCCTGCCCGCTCTCCGGCGCAGCCGCCGCCGGGCGCGACTGGTGCCACCAATTCGCGACCCCCTCCCAGGACGCCTTCACCGAAAACCACTGGCGCCGATTCGCGAACACCTTTTCGATCGACCTGCGCAGCCTGCCCATGTCGCACCTGGTGCTCGTCCGGCGGGATCTCCCCGAGGGCTCAGCCCACGAAGCCGATCAGGACAAAAGCCGCATCCTGGGGCGCCCGCGCATCCAAAAGGGCCGCGCCTTCCTCGACCTATGCGACCCCACCGGCTACCGCACCGTCGATCTGTTGCAGCGTACGAACAAACAACTGTTCAAGGCCCTCGATCGCGGCAAGCTCCTGAATCCGCGCGTGCGCGCCACCGTGGAGGGCGAACGGCTCACCGCTGTCGAAGTCGACTCGGATCAGCCCTGACCAAGTCGGGATCGTCTAGCAACCGGCGGCGGAGTGCTTGCCGCAGACGGCTAGCCAAGTGGGCAAAAACCTTCTCCGTAGCGCGCGCCCTTTTCGAGGTATAGCGCACGATGGGCGGCCAGACCGCTCGCGTGGTGGGCGAGCGAGGTGAATTCGGTTTGCGTGCCGTGCTCGGCGAGGCCGGCCAGCACCCGATCCCAGGTGCGGCTCACATCCACCACGCGGGTCGGCACGAGTGGCGTCCACACATCAAAGCCCCAGGCGGCCCCGGCAAAACCAGCCTCCGAGCAGGCGGCTAGAACCGCTTTGCCGAGCACGTGATGGTCGATCTGATGCTCGCCGGTCCAGGGCGCATAAATCGTGCGCGGAGCGAGCTCTCGGATCAGCCCGGCCAACGAACTGACCGCCGCGCCGAGCGTGGCGGGGTCGGGCTCGTGGCCTTCGGGATAGCGCAGGAAGCGGTAGTCCGTAAGCCCAAGGTGCGCGCCGCCCCGGCGAGCTTCCGCTTCGCGCAGCTCCACATAGCGCTCGTCGGGCAACCGGGCTTCACCCATTTGGCCCTTCGCGCCGTCGTAGGCGATGACCACGAACACCGCATCGCCCTGTTCGCGGTGCAGCGCGAGCGTGCCGCCCCCACCGATCAGGTCGTCGTCGGGATGCGGTGCGAAGTACAGCACCGGCCCGGACTCAAGGCGCGCGGGCACCTCCGGCAGCGGCGAGCGCTCAGCCCACATGGCTTGCCTCACCGGCTCGTGCGGCCAGCTCTTCCACGGTCACCGGCCGGTCGCGCGCCAAATCGCTCTTGATGACACGCCAGGCGCCAACGGTCTCGCGGCTGTCGCGATCGACAACGCGGATGTAGTAGACGCCCTGGAACAACCACTCCCAGGCTTCCTCGGGAAACCGAAACGAGCTGCCTTCGGCCAACACACCGGCGGCGATCAGCCAATTGGGTGTGAGACCGATTTCGAGCACCACGCGGCGCTCGCGATCCCAAGTGAGCGTCGGCGGCTCTTCGGGCTGCTCCAACTCGGAGATCTCGTATAGCGGCTTGACCCCACGCTGGGCCCAGCGGGCACCCAACGCGTTCATGCGTGTGGCGAACCAGACGCCGAACTTGCCGTGGAATTTTTCGAAGTACAGGCGGTGCGAAATCGCGTAACGCTGGGCTGGAACTCCGGCGAAATCGCTGTCCACACCCGCCGACCGCGACCAGTGATGCAGCACGCTGGCCGCTGGAAGGTGCACGGTCCGCAGGCCTTTCTGGCGCAGAGTCAAGAACAGGTCGGTGTCCTCAAAGTACAAGGGGTAGCGCGGATCGAGCAGATAGCCGAGATCTTCCACCACGCGCCGCGGCAAAACCATGCAAGCGCCCGACAGTTCAACCGTTTCGATCGGGTCCTCCGACTCCATCCAAGGGATCGAGAGCGCGAGACGGCGCGCGGCATAGCGCCGCCCCGCCCACGCGAAACGATGGGCCAAATTTAGACGGAGAGCATCGATCGGCGTCGGGGTGCTGTTGCGCGGCAAGTGCACGACCTGCGCAAAGTCGATGTGCGCGCGCGGCGTCACCAGGCCAACATCAGGATGCTGGGCCAAGTAATCCAGCATCGGGCCGATCGAGCCTTCGAGGAACACCAGATCGGGGTTCAGCATCGCGACGAATGGGCGCTTGCCGTCCTCGGGCCAAGTGGCGTGCTCGTACCCGTAGTTCATGCCCCGGGCGTAGCCAAGGTTCTCCTCCGAGCGCAGCACCCGCACGCCGGCCGTCTCGATGCGCTCCATGTGCGCGCTCTGATCGGTGGGCGAAGCGTTCTCGACGACCAGGATCTCCAGGTCCTCGCGCGCTCGGCCTTCCTGCTCCCACTGGAACAGAAGCGATGCGACGCAGGCCTCGGCGAACCAGCCGCTCTGGTAGTTGACGACGATCGCAACCAAGCGATCCGGCGAAGGGTCGGTCGCCTGATGCTCGCTCACGATGTGGGATCCGCGGACTCAGCCGTCGATTCTTGGGCCGCCTCGAGCTCCGCCGCCTCCGCCTGAGCGGCGGTCTTCGGGATCCCATGGTCCGCGTCGAAGCGCCAGCGATGCTCGATCAAGAACAAGCCGATTTGCTTGGTCGCGGTCCGGATCACCAGGTTCTCCGGCATCAGGAACTCCTGGTACTTGTGCACACCGGCCTCGTCCATCAGCAGAACCGGCACCAGCATCTGGCCCGAGAGCAACTGGATGTCCGGAATCTCGAGCACGGTGCAGCCGCCGTGGCCTTCGAGCTTCAGCCCATCGAGGTGCGTCCCCATACCGCCGGCCGTGGTCATGTCCTGGCGCATGAACGCCACGGCCAGGTTGACCGGCATCTCGACCGGATCGGGGTTCTCCCACCAAACGCGCAACTCAAGGCTGTCGCCCGTTGTGCACTGGTAGCACTCCTCGTCGGTTCCCATCCGATAAATCCGCGCGTCGTGGATCTTCGGCAACGGACGCGGCTTGGTCGCCTCGTTGTCCTCGAGCGCGGTTTGCACCGTCGGAACGTTGTCCCCGACCACCTCGGTCCGGTCGCCGATGTGATCGCGCTGGAACGCGGTGTACTCGTTGGTCACGAACACCGAGTCACCGTAGGCCGCCGGCTCGCCCTTGCGCAACCACAGCCCTTGATCACACAGCTGCCGCACGTCGTACAGCGAGTGGCTGCAGAACATGATCGTCTTGTTCTGCTTTTTGAACTCGTAGATCTTGTCCACGCACTTCTTCTGGAAGTACATGTCGCCGACCGCGAAGACCTCGTCGATGATCAGGATGTCTGGGTCGATGGCGATCGCGATCGCGAAACCAAGGCGTAGCCCCATGCCCGACGAATAGGTTCGCACCGGTTCGTCGATGTAAGCGCCCAGCTCGGCGAACTCGATGATCTCGTCCATGCGGGATTCCATCTGGCGCCGGCTGTACCCCATCATCACGCCGTTCATGACGATGTTGGCGCGCCCGGTGAAGTCCAAGTGAAAGCCCGCGCCGAGCTCGAGCAAGCTTGCCACCCGCCCGTTCATCTTGATCCGGCCCTCGGTCGGATCGGTGATCCCGGCCAGGACTTTCATCAAGGTGCTTTTGCCAGCTCCGTTGGCTCCAACCAGCCCCAGGCTCTGGCCGCGCAGGAGGTCGAATTCGACTCCGCGCAGGGCCCAGAACTCATCGTGCCGCTTGGCCTTGCCGAGCGTGACGGCCTCCACGATGCGATGCATCGGGCGCCGGTACATCCGGAAGCACTTGCCGAGGCCTTCGACTTGGATGCCGGCTTCGGGTTTGGGTCTGGAAACACTCACAGGCTAGATCTCGTCGGCGAAGCGCCGTTGGGAGCGAAGGAAGAACAGGTAGCCGACCACCAGGGTGCCCACCGACCAGGCGGCAAAGATCAGGACAGAGTCCAGAGTCGGCGAATCGAACCCAACGGTTGGCTGGCGCGACATCAGGGCGCAGCGCCACACGTAGGTCATGTGGAACAGCGGATTCCCCTCGATGTAGGGCATCCACTCCTCGATGCCTGGAACAACCTTGTCGTTGGGCACCCAGAAAATGGGTGTCAGGAACATGAGCGTCGTCAACGCAATCGTCATGACCTGCATTGTGTCGCGCAGAAAGACCTGCAGCGTGCCGAAGAACAGGGCCAGCCCGTAGGTGAACATGATCTGCAGCGGCAGGATCGCCAGGACCCACACCAGGTTCTCCAGGGCGGGGAACGGCCACATGGGCGTCAGGCAGCCGATCAGGAACGCGCCGACCCCAAACAGCATGTTGACCGTCGACACGAGCACCACGTTGAGGGGTAGGACCTCGGTCGGGAAGGTCAGCTTCTTGATCAGGTTGCCGTTCTCCAGGATCACGTTGGTACCGCGCCCCAGGGCTTCCCCAAAGCCGGTCCAGGCCAAAATGCCCACGAACATGTAGATCCCAAAAGCCGCTTCGAGCCCCGTCGAGCCTGCATCCGGCGGCAGCTTGAACTGCAGCAACTTCGCGAACACGAAGTAGTAGACGATGAACATGAACACCGGGTAGATCAGCGGCCATAGCCAGCCGAGCAAGGTGCCGGTGATGCGGGACTCGATCTCCCTGCGGGTCGACGAGTAAATCAGGTCCCGATTCGTGATCAGGAGACCGGGGAGCTGGACCAGCCTTCGCGCGTAGTAGCTAAGCCCGGGTGGTCTCGAAGAGACCCACCCGTCGGCTCCAGCGCGGACGTCGTAATTGGCCTGGCCGTGATCGACCGCGGGGCGGTGGATCTCGGGCGAGGCGGTGAGCTCGGCGCTATCGGACATGGGAGGGGGGCTGACGGAACCGGCTGCGGGGGGGGCTCCAAGGAGTACCCATCGGCCCGTAGGGCACCCTGGCAGGTGCCGGAGCGCCGAAAAGAATACGCGGGCCAAAGCCGGGGCGCGCCCGACAAGGGCAGCGCATTTCAGATCGGGAGCTTGCGGGCCTTCTGGGCGCCTTGCGGAGCACGGCCCCCCTCCGGCGATCCCAAACAAGCCCCCCGCGGCCCACAGGAGAGCCTGGCAGGAGGCAGAGGAGTACGCTCTCCCTGCTCCCTCACGTGCCCCCCATGCGAATCCTCCACGTCAACGCGACCTCCTCCCGAGCCGGAGGGACCGAGGTTTTCCTCTACGACCTGATCGATTGGGAGCGCTCCCACGGCCACCAGGTCGGCCTGTTCGCGGCCCACGAACAGGAGCAGCACGACAGCCCCGAGCTGCGCGTGGTCCGGAGGCCCTTTTGGGCCGCGGATCGCCTCTTCGCAGACCCGGAGCTCGAGAGCGCCGCCGGCCAATTCGTCGCCCGCTTCGCCCCGGACGTGATCGCGATCCACGGGGTCTGGGGCTGGCCCGCGAGCGTGATCGCCGCCCTCGCCGAAACCGGTGTCCCGATGGTCCACCACTTCCACGACGGCGCATCGTTCTGCGCCAACTCGTGGATGGTCCACGGCGACGGTCAGCCCTGCGAAGGAGGCGTCGGAGCCAAGTGCCTGAAGCACGGCTGCGAGAAGAACTACCCCTACGACGGTCGCGTGTTGCTGTCCACCCGCCTGCGTGCGCGGGCCCTCAGCGACTGCGTGGACGGCTTTGTGGCGGCCAGCCGCTGCTACGCGAAACTCGGCGAGCCCCACGGCTTCACGCCGGTTCAGGTCGTGCCCTGCTGGTCGCCGGCCGAGGTGGTCGAGACCGCCCCGCGCAACAAGTCCCCGCACTTTGTGTTCTTGGGCCGACTGGTCCCCGAGAAGGGCATCGACGTCCTGATTCGCGCTTGGCCCAAGGTCCGCAAGGCAGTCCCCGGGGCAACCCTCCGAATCTTCGGCGAAGGCGATCAGCGCCCAGAGCTCGAAGAGCTAGCCAGATCCTCCGGACTCGATCCAAAGGAAGTTCTGCCCGGTCGCGTTCCAAGCGACCAGGTGAAAGACGCGCTGGCCAGCGCTCGCGCACTGGTCTTCCCATCGATCTGGCTCGAAGCCTTCGGACTCGTCGCGCTGGAAGCCTTTCGCGCGGGCGTCCCCGTGGTGGCCAGCCGCCTCGGCGGAATCCCCGAGCTTGTTCAGGACGAGCGTACAGGCCTCCTCGCCAACCCGCGCGACGCCAAGGATCTCGCGAAAGCGATGATCCGCCTCGCTACCGACGACGAGCTCCACGGCCGGCTCTCCGAAGGGGCCCTGGAACTCGCACGCGCCCACCGGAGCGACGAACACGTCCAAGAACTTCACGCGTTCTACCAGCGCACCATCGATCGGGGCATCGAGCACCGCCGGCCGGTGGACACGGACTTGATCGCGGCTGCGGCCCAGCTTTCCGCGGACCAGCTGCGTACCGAGGCCTGGGGGGCCGGCATGCAAAAGCACATCACCTTTCTCGAAAGCACCGCCGAGGATCAGGCGGGACCGGTTCGCTCGGTTCGGCGCTGGATCTCGAAGCAGCGCTCCGGCCACCGCCGGTGACTTTGCACAGGGCGGGTTAACTCCCGCTTTCGGAATTCAATTCCAGCGGCGCTTGAACCGAAGAGCGGATCGCTTGCAGGACGATGTCGGCCTGACGCGTATCGTCGGGGCGCCATTCCCACTCGGCATAGCGCGGATCAAGCGGATTGGACAGGGCCATGTTGGCCTGGGTCGCCACGCGAACCGAGACCTGCCAACGCTTCATTCCGAGCGGTTCCATCTTCATCTCAGCGAAGTTGCGCCGGCCGTCTCCACGAAACGGCGCAAGGCTGGTCCGCCAACCGGTCCGAATGGTCAATTCGGTGGGATTGGTCTCGGTTCCCAGCGGATAGCCCATGCGATCCAGGCTATCGATCGAGAAGACCCACAGGATGTGCTCGGAGGTCGCTTCCAATTCGGCGGATCGCCAAACGGGATCCGGTTCCCGCCCGCCCGAAGCACAGGACGGGAGCAGCAAACCGAGCCAACAGGCAATCAGCAAGGCGCAGGATGAGCGTCGGTCGAGCATCGGGCGGATACCTATCGTTGTGAGAGTCAGGACTCTTCGAGCGGCGCGGCGCGCTTGTCGCGCAGCACCAGGCGGAGCGGAACGCGCGGAAAGGGAAGTTCCTTGCGCATGCGGTTTTCGAGATAACGCAACACTTCCTTTCCGAACAAGCGCCGGTCGTTGACGAACAGCACAAAAGTCGGCGGCCGTCGGTCGGCCTGGGTCGCGTAGGTGACCCGCATCATGTGGCCTTTCCGGCTCGGCGGGCGGGCCGAAAGCGCGCGCTCCAGGCTACGGTTCAGGTCGCCGGTGGGAACCCGGGCCCCCGATTCGGAGTACAGCTCGCGGGCCAAGGCAAACAAGTCGTCGACGCCCTGCCCGGATTTGGCCGAAAGGGTCGCGACGGGTGCGAACTGCAGGCCCGGAAGCTCGTCGCGCAGGTAATCCTTGAGTTCCGTGGGCGTCATCTGCCGCCCGACCGTGTCCCACTTGTTCGCGGCCAGGATCACCGGCCGGTGGTGGTCGACCACGTAACGCGCGAGCCGCTTCTCGATCCCGGCCAGGGGTTCCATCGCATCGAAGAGCAGGATCACCACGTCCGCGCGTCGAATGGCCCGGTGCGAGCGAGCATCGGAGAAGAACTCAATCGCGTCGGCGAACGAGGATTTCTTGCGCACGCCGGCCGTGTCGATCACAACGATGGTGTCGCCATCTCGTTCGAGCACCACGTCGACCGCATCCCGGGTTGTCCCCGGAATCTCCGAGACGATCATGCGCTCCTCGTTGGCCAGCGCGTTGGTGAGCGTCGACTTGCCCGCGTTGCGGCGACCGACGATCGCCACCTTGAGGGTCGGCTTGAGCCGCTTCTCCACACCGGTCGGCACCGGCAGAAGAGGCTCGATCTCCGACAGAAGATCGCCCATGCCTTCGCCGTTCTGAGCGCTGATCGCCACCGGCTCGGTACCGATGCCAAGTTGGCGGAATTCATCGATCCCCCACTGCTGGCGTTCGCCCTCGGCCTTGTTCACCACCAGCAGCACGGGAGTTTTGAACGCACGCAACCTCGAGGCGACCTCGCGGTCGAGCGGGGTCACGCCGGAGCGCACATCCACCATGAAAAGAACCAGGTCCGCCGTCAGCATCGCCGCCCGTACCTGCTCCTCCACGTGAGGCCCGAGATCGTCTCGGTCGACGATGCCGATGCCGCCGGTGTCGAGCAGCTCCACGTAGCGGATTCCGGCTGGCATGGGCAATTCGGCCCGGACCACCACCCGGTCGCGAGTCACGCCTTCGGTCGGTTCGACGATCGAGACACGGCTGCCCATCAAGCGGTTGAGCAACGTCGACTTGCCTACGTTCGGACGGCCAACGATGGCCACGCGCGCCAGCTTGGTGGCGAGCGGACCGTCTTCGCCCTCCGCCGCGGCCTTCGTCTGTTCACGCTCGGGCGCGACGCCCAACTCGACCGCGATCTCGGCCAAGGCCTCCTGGATCTCCTCGGAGCTCAGCTCCTCGGGGAGCTCATCGTGTTCAGAGTCTTCGTAATCGTTCATCGCCAGCCAAAGTGTGGGTGGAGCTGCGGGAGCACGCGCGTGCGCAGGCCGAGCCCGAGAGCAACTTCGCGCGCTAACGCAACGGTCTCTCCAGTCGGCGCCGCGGCGCGTGCGAAGGGGGTGGCGGGCTGGACGAACACGGTCAAGTTGGGAGCGAGCTCGGCGACCTCTTCCAGGGCGGCGCACCACTCGGCCTCGAGGCTAGATCCGGTCAGCACAAGTTTGAGAGCGGCGTCGCGATCAGCAAGCAAAGTCAGGTTGCGACAGCGCGTGTCGCTCCAGGCGGCCTTTGAGGCCGGGGCGGGAACTCCATCTGCCAGGGCGGGCGGCCGCAGGTCGCCATCCAGCTTCAGGTCCAAGCTGACGTGGTCGCACACGGGCAGGAGCCGTTCGAGCGCACCGGGATCCAGGCCTGAGGTTTCAAGGTGCAAGCGACGCCCGCCGAGCAAGGGAGCGAGAGCCAGCAGAAACTCGGCATGCACCAAAGGTTCGCCGCCGGTCAGGCTCACCGTACGCGGCGGAGCTGGAACCACATCGACCGTCTGCGCGGCGGCCGCTTCAGCTTCCGCAACGGCGCAGGCGACGCCGAAGGGCGACAGAAACTCAGACGCACCAGCGGAATCGTCGTCCGGCGGGAAGGCCCAGGAGTGTGGAGTGTCGCAATACGCGCAGCGAAGCGGGCAACCTGCAAACCGCACGAAGACCTGCGGCTCGCCCGCGTACAACCCTTCCCCTTGGACGGAAGCAAAGGCCTCCAGCAGCGGAGCGCGCAGGTCGCGCGATCCGGGAGCCGCGGGCTCAGAAGGCGAGGAGCCGGCGCCGGAGGCGCTCGAGAATCCTTCGCGGAACGCCGCGCTCATGGGAATCTTTGGGCGCCAGCCTGCAGGCGCCCAGCGAGGTCAACCCTCGGACTCGCCGGCGTCTTCTTCTTCCTTGGCCGCCTTGGCCATTTCCTTGGCCTTCTTGCCGGACACGACTTTGAACTTCGTGCGCATCTTCGGAAGGCCGTAGGGGCTGCCCTTTTCAGGGTCCAGCTTGCCGGTGTCGACCATCTTCTGGACGCGCTCGAAGCGGGTCAGGACGCTGCGCTCGCCTTTGAGAGTGTCGACGCCGCGCAGGCTCGGGTGGATGGACATGGGAGGTCGTGTGGGGTGGACGCTGGCGGCGCGCCGCGGGGAGGCGGCGAGCCGTTGAAAGGAGAACCGCGAACGGAGCGGGGAAGCCGCCGGGATCGATCCGGACCCCGAGGCGGGCGAACATCCTAGGGGCCGGAGGCCCGCCGGGCCAGAGGGCGGATCCTCACCCCCGCCCGAATCGGGGTCCGAAACCTGACCGCGGGGCCGGTCAGGGTCGCTCGAGCAGGCTGTCGATCGAGATGATCCGGGCGTCGCCGAAGCTCTTCTTGCCAGCCGCGTCGTCCAGGACTCGGACTCGAGCCTCGAGGGCCGCCAGCGCCTCCTTGGTCGGGCTGGCCCCCACCAGGACCACCAAGTACTCGCCCACGCGCTGGGCCGGCGCGACCGGTAGGTCCCTGGAGGCCAGGTGGCTGACCAGGTCCTGGGCAAATCCGAGGTTGCGGTCCGAGCGGATGTAGCTGACCACCTGGACCGTGTACTGGTTCTTGTGGTCGAGGAGCTCGTCTTTGACATCGAGCAGATAGGAGTCCCCGAGGGACTCGGTCGGGACCAGGACCCGGGGACCGGAGCTGTCCAACTCTCGCTCCAGCCCCGAGGAAGCCGCCTGGGTCTCGCCCCCCGGATCCCCCGGGGAGCCGCTGCCGCGCCCAACCAGATAGCCGAACCCAAAGGTGCCCAGCAAAACCACCCAGGCGATCGGGTTGCGCAGGGCAGCCCGCAGCTGGTCGGGAGCTGCGGCCGAGGCTCCTGCTAACCCCGCTCCGGCCGACCTCGTACTGGCTCCGCTGCCGGCCGAGGCCTGGGGGTTGGCCTCGCGGGGCTGCGAAGAATCGCTGGACCCCGAGCGGCGGCGAGCCTTCTCGGCTTGCTCGAACGCTTCGTGGAGATTGCGGGGCGGCATGGGAGGATCGAAGAGGAGGAGAGCCCCGGTTGCAGTTGCGCGCGCCGGAGCCCCGGCCTTGAGGATCCCCTGCGCGGCAGGAACGGTCAACGTCCTCCGGCCGGTACCGTAGCCCCGAACGCCCCCATGATGCTGTCGACCC
>CAZUCE010000032.1:46589-49278 GCA_964619265.1 uncultured Planctomycetaceae bacterium | reverse complement strand
TCGGGGGGCTCGGGGCGGGGCTCGAGAAGGGCCTCTGGAGGGCCCGTGAGGGGGGGCAGGCCCCAGGGAGGGCGAGAGGATACGGGAAGCCCACCCCTAGGTCTCTCATCGGACCTCCGGGCCGGGACCGCAAGTACCTTGATCCGGACTGATTTCCGGGCTTTGGGGGGTGCCCAGGAGGTCCTAGGGCGATTTTCGGGCCTCCGGCCGGCTCGGCTAGAAGCCGCCTCGGGCGGCCTCAAACTCGGCCATGGCCCGGGGCAGGAGCTCGGTCAGCTCGGCCACGCGGGTCCCGTGGCTGGGGTGGGTCGAGAGGAATTCAGGGGGCGCGCCGGACGAGCCGGCCGCCATTCGGCCCCAAAACTCGATCGCTTCACTCGGGTCGTAGCCGGCCCGGGCCATCAGGATCATTCCGATCTCGTCGGCTTCCAACTCATCGGCGCGGCCGTTGGGTCTGAGCAGCATGACTTCCGTCGCGTAGTTGAGGAATTCAGCCGAGGCAGCAACTTTAGGGCTCGCGAGGCTGACCAGTTGGATCCCAAATTCCTTCGCGTATTGCTGGCTCAGGCGTCCCGCGCCGTGACGGGCCAGGGCGTGGGCGATCTCGTGGCCCATGACCACGGCGAGGCCCGTTTCGTGCTGGGTAACCGGCAAAATGCCCGTGTAAACGGCCATTTTTCCGCCGGGTAGGCAAAACGCGTTGGCGACCTGATCGTTGTCCAGCAGCTTTACTTCCCACTCGAATTCAGCCGGCTCGAGGGAATCGCGTTCGACTACGGCGACCAAGCGATTGACGACCCGCTGAACCATCGCTTCTTCGGCGCCCGAGTTGATGACCCGCTCTCCCTGGAGGATCTGCTCGTAGGACGCAGCGCCGAGCGCAACGTCCTGGTCGGCAGGGAGCGCAATGAAGCTGCGCTTGCCCGAAATCGGCGAGGTGTGGCAGCCGGTCAGTAGAACGAGCGCGAGGAGGAACAGTGAGTGGAGTCGGTGCATGGTGATTCTCGGAGCGGGGCGGGTGCCCAGTATCGGTCCTCAGGCCCGCGGGTGCGAGCCCGAGGTGCCCGGGGTAGGCTCGCCCGCCTCCCCCAAGCTCCCTCTTCAGCGCTCTCGCCCTCCCCCCCCGCTATGGAACGACGCCGCCCTTTGCTTCTCCTGGTCCTCGACGGCTGGGGTCATCGCGACCAAGCCGAGCACAACGCGATTCGCGGCCACGCCCCGTTTTTCCACCAGTGCTTGGAGCGCTACCCCCACACGCTGCTATCCGCGTCAGGCCGCGAGGTAGGTCTGCCCCTGGGCCTGATGGGCAACAGCGAGGTCGGCCACATGAATCTTGGCGCGGGGCGCGTCATCTATCAGGACATCACGCGCATCGATGCGGACATCGAGAAAGGCGGCTTCTACGAGAACGGAGCGATCGCTCGTGCGATGGACTCCGCGGCCAAGGACGGCAAGAAGCTGCACCTGTTGGGCTTGGTTTCCGATGGGGGCGTCCATTCGAGCGACGATCACATTCGCGCCTTGCTCGAAATGGCCAAGCGGCGGGGCTTTCCTTCGGAGCAGCTATTCGTCCATGCGATCACGGATGGACGCGATACACCGCCGCGTTCGGGGGAGAGCTTCTTAACGCGTCTGGAGCAAGACCTGCGGGACGCTGGCGTCGGGCGGGTCGCGTCGGTCATCGGTCGCTACTTCGCGATGGATCGCGACAAGCGCTGGGAGCGTGTGGAAAAGGCCTATCGCTTGCTGCTGCACGGAACTGGAGAGCGCGTTGACACAGCGGTCGAGGCTGCCCGGCGCTCCTACGCCAGTGACATTGGCGATGAGTTCTTCGAGGCCTTCGTGGTAGGGAGCCCGGACGAAGGTCGAATCGAGGCGGGGGACCAGGTGCTGTGCTTCAACTATCGCGCGGACCGCATGCGCCAAATTTGTGATGCGATCGGCATGACCGGGTTCGACGGTTTCTCAAGGACCGAGACCGAGCTGCCGGTCTTGACCACCTTCACCAGCTATCGATCCGACTTTCCATTCGGGGTCGCGTACCCCAAGGAGCATCTGACGGGGATCTTCCCGGAGTTGATCTCCGCGGCCGGGCTGCGTCAGGCGCGCATCGCCGAAACCGAAAAGTACGCCCACGTTACGTTCTTTTTTTCAGGCGGCCAGGAGGCCGAGCTGCCCGGCGAGTCGCGAATCCTGGTGCCGAGTCCGAAGGTCGCGACCTATGACCTACAGCCTGAAATGAGTGCGCCCGAGGTGACAGCCAAGCTTCTGGCTGATCTGGAGAAGGGCGAGACCGATGTCTACATCATCAACTTTGCGAATGCCGACATGGTCGGACACACCGGAATCTTGAGCGCGGCCGAAGCGGCGGTGGCTGCGGTCGACCACTGCCTCTCGGAGATCGTTCCCCGCGTGGTAGCCAAGGGCGGGCTGGCGGCGATCACCGCCGACCATGGAAACGCCGAGATGTTGTGGGACGGCGGACACGACTCGCCACACACAGCGCACACAACCAATCCGGTTCCGATCGTGTTCTGCGGCGACGGCCTCGGCGGCCTAAAATTGCGCGAGATGGGGATCCTGGCCGATGTGGCGCCGACGCTCCTGCAATTCCTGGGGCTCGAAAAGCACGCGCAGATGGACGGGATGTCCTTGATCCGCTGACTCTCCCAGATCGGTAATACGGTGC
>CAZUCE010000032.1:0-46489 GCA_964619265.1 uncultured Planctomycetaceae bacterium | reverse complement strand
TGGCACCGTATTACCGGTTGGCACCGTATTACCGGTTACGGGGCCTGGGTGATTTCGATTGGGAACTCGACGTTGCCGGTGCGGAACACGGTGTAGTCCTCCAGCAGGGCATTGATGTTCAGGTTGACCTGCTCGTTGAATATCCCGGAGAGGGTGCTGGTGACGCCCTCGAACCGGGCTCCGGAGAATTCCACGTCGTAGAGATTCGGGAGCAGTACGGTCGACGGAGCCGGCGGGATGGTCAAGCTGGTGACGGCTGGTCCAGCCCAGATCGTCCAGTCGGTCAAGAGCGGGCTACCTTCGGTCGTGGATTTTTCTTGGCTGATTTCGCTGTTGCGAATCTGGAACAGGTTGACCCCGTTGGTTCCGCCCGGGGCCGTAAACACGAGGGTCTCGCCCTGGAATTGGCCCGAGATGAACTGGGCCGGGAGGCTCGGCGAGATGAGACTCGACGAGGCTGGCAGCACGACGCTCAAGGTCGGAGGGGTCGCCGTGAGACGCGTGGAAACTTCTTGGGACCGCGAAGTTCCGGAGTCGCCGTAGCTGTTCTCAAATTCGATGACATTGTCGAACAGGTTTGAAGGCGCAGCCGCAAGGTCGGGCAGCGCGGCTTCGGCGGGAAGTTCGTTCGAGAAGCCGTTTGTCACGACGATGTTGTTTTGGAATCCACCCATCAGTTCGGTCTGATCGAGCTCGCCCCCGTAGGTCGAGATAGCCGGCGACTCGACGCCGCTGGGAACCACGCTGACCGCCTGGTCGAGCAGCGCCAGGCCTTGGCTCAGGTCCAAGTCGAGGGTCCGCGTTTCGCCGCTTGCGAATGGCGCCATGTCGAGCTCGTAGCCGAGGCCGCCTGTGCTCGTGGTGCAGATCAGCCTGAAGAACAAGTCTAGAGCTTGGCCCGAAGGGACAGGGATCGCATAGGTCGCCTGTCCCGTGGCTCCGTTCTGAAACGTTGGCTGGCTGCCAGCGAACTCACGGTTGGTCACCACCAGGTCAACCGTGCAGTCGCTCGGAACGCCGGTGAGAGTGCCGGTCAGGGTCGCGTCGGCGGGCGGGGTCGCGGGACCGTCCGCGCCGCCGAGATTCAACAGGAGTCCGATCTCGTTGCCGGTCGGATCGAGCCCGATGACCGAGCTGGCCTGGCGAAAAACCGTGCCCGGGGACGAACCTTCGCTTGAGAACTCGGCGACTGCGGTGACCGTGAAGGGGCCATCCACGTTCTCGAAGGTCGTTTGACCGAACTCGTTGGTCATCTGCACGAGGCCTTCGGAGGACCCCAGGTCGGCGCCGGCTAGGAGGACTAGAGCACCGTCCACCGGGGTCGACATGGGCGCGGGTCCACCGCCGCGACGGGCGACGTTGACCGTGATCGTCTCCGAGCCGGTGCCCATGGCCATTTGGATCACGACGGTCGCAATCTCGCCGGCCGCCAAGCTGAACTCGGTGGTGGTGCTGGTGGTTGCTCCTGGGAAGAAGTAGCTAGCGGTGTAGTTGCCCGGATCGAGTGAGCAGTCGAAGAAGCTGCCGTTGACTGCGGGGGTCAGAAACAAATTGGTCGGCCCAGAGATGGTCACGCCGGCCACCGAAGCGTCCGCTAAGCCGAGCACCTGGCCGCTGACACAGCCGGTGCCGGGGATCGCCAGCGCGATGTCGTCCATGGCCGTCTCGCCACCGGGCACAACATCGCCCGCGGTAACCGTGGTGATCACGTTGAGGGTTGCTCCGAGGGTAAGGGGGGCCATCGCCGTGACGGTCACTTCCCTGGGCGTGCAGATCTCCGTCTCGGCCAAGTCGTAGGCCGCGACGCTGAATAGCCTGAAGGTGCCATCGACTTCGGTCTGCGTGAACTGTCCCAAGTCGGTGAACACCGAAACGTCGGTGACCGGGGTCCCGGTGCCGTCGACGATGCGTCCGGAGATGGTCGTGGCCCACTCCACGTTGACTGGGACGACCGGGGCGTGCCAGCCGCCCTCGGTAATCACGCCGGACGCATCAACCGCCGTGTTGCCGTCGCCGATGTCCACGACCGTGCCGCGGTTGCCGGTCTCGTCCGTGCGGTTGACCCAGTCGCTGACATCGTGATCGAATGACCAGATGTCGACCTCGGTCCCGATGGGCAGACCGAGCCCGTTGGGCAGGCGGACGTCGAGTCCGTCGCCGGTTGGCGTCGTGAAGCGCCCGTTGCCAGGCTGAATGGTCACGAAAGAGGAGGCCTGCAGCCCGCCGGGCAGCGGCATCGGAACTTCGTCGTTCGGAACCGGCGTGACGTTGAGGTCCACGGGGCCGCTGGCGGGCGCCGACCCCAACAGGATCACCGTACCGGCCGGACCGTCGAGCCCAAGGTCGCCCGCGGGGCCGTCCAGGTCGATCGCTTGGTCGGTGACTCCGCTGATGCTGGTGGTCACCTGCTGGTTGCCGGCGTCGACGCTCGCGAGATTGGGCAGGACAATCTGCTGGGGGAGGATCACGTCGGTGTCCGAGGAGCTGACGTCTACGAGGATCTCCAACTCTGGATACGTGCCGGGGGTGGTTGCCGTCGTGCCGTCGATCTCGACCTGCCGAGCGCCTACCGGGACTGCGCCGATGCCGGGCAGGATGAACGCACCGGTTAGGCTGGTGGTGGTTTCGACTCCCTCAAAGCGAACGGTGGCTCCGGCGAGCGGTAGGCCACCGGGGCCGGAGATCTCGCCGGAGAGGGTTTGGAGACTGGCATTGACCGGGACAACCGGAGGGTCGTCGCTTCCGCTGCTGCAGGCGACCAGGCCGAGGGCCAGGAACCAAACAGGGGAGAATTTCGAATTCGAGCGCATGGGATTCTTGAAGGGGGGGAAGAATTCCGCGGTAGCTCACTCTGGCAACCGCAGACCCCCCACTATGCGAGGCTGCCGGCTCGGGTCGCCTACCCGCCCCGACCCTCGTCATCCCAAAAGCCCAATCACGGCACAGACGTCTCGCTCACGAGCACTCGGGAGACTCCAGGCTAGCCCTGATCTTTGTTGCCACCGCGCGGGACTTGCCCGTTTGCGTCAATCTTGGGCTTTCGCTTCGCTGGATCCCTCGGGGGTCGGCTCAGGAATTTCCTCCGCGTAACCGAGCAGTTGCAGTTCGAGCAAACCCTGCTCGTCGAGCCGAATCGCCCGCGGCGTGAAGCGATTCAAAAGAGCTAGATTCTCCTCGGCGATGCGCTTCATGTCCTCGCGAAGCCCTTCGGCGAGTTCCGGTTCTTCCTGAATACGATTGCGCTTTTCACGCGGGTCGCTCGCTAGATCGAACAGGGCTCCGCTCTCGTCGCGACTGGGGAACGCGATCAGCTTCCAATCGTCCCGGCGGAGTGCCGCCATGTCGGATCCGGGGCTGGCAAGCTCCGCCCAGGGTTCGGAGGGCTCCAGGCCGGTCCCGGACAGATCGGGGACGAACGATCGGCCCTGGACGTGCTCGGGCACGGGAACGCCGAGCAGTTCGAGCAACGAGGGGAACAGATCGATGCCTTCCACGTGGCGCTCGACTCGCCGTCCCGCGTGCTCGGCGCCGGGCAGGCGGAACAGGAAGGGCACCTCGAGGATTTCCTGGTGGATGGTGCGGTGACTGATGTACCCGTGGTCCATGAACGCTTCGCCGTGATCGGAAATGACGGCTGTCAACAGGTTCTCCTCGAGACCCAGTTCTTCGACCACACCGTAAAACTGCCCCAAGAGATCGTCGGTGTATGCCACGCCGGCGTCGTAGAGGTTCGATACGTGTTGAAGGTCGGAAGGTCTGCTCGCATCGAATCCGTTCCAGAATCGCTTGCGCTCGTCGGCGAATAGGTCTCGGTGCTCGGCGGCGCTCTTCTGGTCACCCGGGATCGCGATCTTCCCGCCGCGGTTCATCTTGCCTTTGTAGTTCGGCGCGAAGCGGTCTTGCCACTTCAGCGGCGGCGTATACGGATCGTGAATCTCATAGGTGTGCACGAACAAGAAGAACGGCAAGTCGTTTGCGTTGCGATTGCGCAACCAGGTTTCGGCGCGTTCGAAGACAGGCTGAGCACCCCCACCGGCGTGATCATAAATTTCGAACCCGCGCGAGAATCCTAGTTCGCCGCGCATCATGCCACCGCCGGTGAAACCCGCGTTGGTGAACCCTGCGTCTTCGAGCAGCTCGCCAAGCAGCGGCAGGTTCTTGGCTGCGGCGACACCCTCCTCGTTCACGTAGTTGATCACGCCATGGGAACCGGGACGGAGCCCGCTAAACATCGACATGTGGGAGGACGCCGTCCGGGAGGAAGGCGCGGTCACATGCTCGAGCACGATTCCCTCTTCGGCGAGCGAATCGAGGAACGGCGTGGTCTCGCGGTCGTAGCCGTAGGCCCCCACGCGGTCGGCCCGCAAGGTGTCCAAGGAAACGAGCAGGAGGTTCGGTGGCTCGGCCTCGGGCACTTCGGGCTCGCTCGGGGCGCAGCCAAGGCAAAGCAGCGCAGCTGCGAAGGCGGGCAGGGCGGATCCGTGGGTCCTGTCCGAAGGCTGGGGGGGGTGGGTTCTGGGAGTCATACCTCCCTTCAGCCTACACGTCTCCGAGCCGCTTGCCCGAGAGCGCTTGCTTCGCGACCGAGTCCATCAACAGGGCGGCCATCGGCATCGAGGCCCGTTCCAGCTCGTCTCGGACGCGCTGGACTTGATCGACCGACTGTCCGCCCCGGCGAGTGGCCTTGGCGGCCTCGATCGCGTCGGTCAGGTCGGCCAGGCTGTCGGCGTCGAGACGGGGTTGGATCACCCCCATGTTCTTCTCGATGGCTCGCAGCATGATGCCCAGCTCAACTTCGAGGTCCGCCACCCGGCGCTTGTCGAAGTCCTCCTGGGCGTTGTCGTAGGAGGCCTTCAGCATGGCTTCGACCTCGCCATCGGTGAGGCCGTTCATGGGCTCGACCTCGATGCTCGCGGAGACTCCCGTGCCTTCTTCCTTGGCGGTCACGCTGAGCAGGCCGTCGGCGTCGATGGCGAATCGCACGGCGATCCGCGCCATGCCGGCCGGCATCGGCGGAATGCCCTTGAGTTGGAATTTGCCGAGGGTTCGGCAGTCGTCGGCCAATTCGCGTTCGCCCTGCACGACATGCAGGTCGAGGCCGGTTTGATCGTCGGCGTAGGTGGTGAAGCCCTCCCTAGCCTGGGCCGGGATCGGCGAATTGCGGTGGAGCACCTTGGCGACCGCGCCGCCCATGGTCTCGAGGCCAAGCGACAGGGGCGTGACGTCGAGCAGGAGGACGTCGCGGGTTCCGCCCGCCAGGACGTGACCTTGTACGGCCGCGCCCAAGGCGACCACCTCGTCGGGGTTGAGCTCGGTGTGCGGCTTGCGCCCGAAGAACGCCTCGACGGCGGCTTGGACGGCCGGCACGCGGGTTGATCCTCCAACCAGCACGACTTCGTCGATCTGACTGGGCTCGAGACCCGCATCGGTCATCGCCCGGCGACAGGCATCGAGGGTGCGGCCGATCCACGGTTCGATCGCCTGTTCGAATTCCTCGCGAGAGAGGTCGCGGCTGATTTCGAGGCCGTGCTGAGGCGAGATCAGCTTGAAGTTCGCGCGGGTGGAGCGGCTGAGCTCGTGCTTGGTTCGCTCGGCGGATAGCCGCAGCGCTTGGCGCACGGCGGGATCGTCCAGGATCGAGGCGTCGACGCTGGACCCCTCGAGGGCGAGGCGTACCAGTTCGCGGTCGAGGTCATCGCCGCCCAAGTGCGTATCGCCGGCGGTCGCGAGCACCCGAAAGACGCCTTCCTCGATGGACAGGATCGACACGTCGAAGGTGCCCCCACCCAGGTCGTAGACCGCGACGGTGCCCTGATTTTTCTGGTCGAGACCGTAAGCCAAGCTGGCTGCGGTGGGCTCGTTGACGATGCGCACGGCTTCGATACCGGCCAGGCGTGCCGCGTCGCGCGTGGCCTGGCGCTGGGCATCGTCGAAGTAGGCCGGAACGGTGATCACGGCGCGCTCGACCGGCTGCTCGTCCAAGGCGCGGCTTGCGACCCACTGGACCTTGCGCAGGATCAAGCTGGAGAGCTCCTGGGGTGTGTAGGTCTTGTCGCCCACGTGGAGCTGGATCACACCATGCTCGCCCTCGGAGGTTTCAAAGGGCACATCGCCCAGTTCGGCCTTCACGTCTGCGAGACCGCGGCCCATGAATCGCTTGACGCTGTAGACGGATCGTCCGGCCTTTTCGCCGGTGGCTTTCCGCGCGTCTGTTCCGATCAGGATCTTGCCGTCGTCGCCAAAGTGGATGGCGGAAGGCACGGTGCCGCTTGCTGCATCGGGATCGCTCACGCCCTCAGAGCGCAAGATGACGGGACGTCCATCGATGTACAACGCCGCCATCGAGTTGGTCGTACCGAGGTCGATCCCGACGATCGGCTTGGCGTTGCGGTCGAGGACGTCGAGTTCGAGATAGGCCATGGGGAGAGGCTGTCGTCAGTCCGGCCGGGCCTTGCCTCGGGCGGATTCAAGGCGGCGCTCGGCAACTTCAGCTAGCGCGCGCTCCAGGTAGCGGATTGCATTCAGTCGGCGCCGGGCACTTCGGTAGCGATCGTCGCCGGTGGAGGGGAGGGGAGTCAGGGTTTGACGGAGCTCGGCTCGCTCGGCGTCCAGCCGGTCGCGCAGTTCGGATTCGAGCGCGGGCACTCGCCCAAGGGCCTCGGTGTCGCCTTCTCGGGCGCCTTCCAAGGTTTCATTCCACTCAAGGACTTCCATCAGGAATTCCTGGGGCATCTGGCGTTCTTCGGAGGCGCTGGGCCCTCCGCCGTCTTCGATCAACCAGCCAAGGCGGCGCGTCTCGTCGAAGAGGACTTCGAACGCGCTATTGAGCTGGGCCGTGTTGGTCTCGGCCTGGCTCTTGGCCTGTTCGCCCGCGGCCGCAAAGAAATCGGGATGCATGCGGCGGGAGAGCCGGGATTGCCTGCGACGGAGATCGGTAGGGTCCACTTCGGCGGCGGGCTCAAGCCCCAGGGCGTGGAACGGGTTGAGCTGCTCAGGCGCGGTCTGCAGCAACCCGCAGTCCTCACACACCAGCGGCTGGGAGAGCGAGGCAGAGCACCTGAAGCAGGACTCCATGGCTGCCCCGGTGAGCTTCTGCTTCTCGCTCTCGCCCGACATGCCTTTGCTTGCGCGTTGGTTCGACTGGTCCGCGAAGCTCGCGGTCAGACGGAGAACGACTCGCCGCAGCCGCAGCTCTTGGATGCGTTCGGATTTCCGAACTTGAATCCGCGACCCATCAGGCTCTCCTCGAAGTCGAGCTCGGTGCCCGACAGGTACAGGAAACTCTTCGGGTCGACCGCCATACGCACGCCGCTCATCTCGAACACTTGATCGACGTCCGAGACTTTGTCATCGAAGCCGAGCGTGTAACTGAATCCCGAGCAGCCGCCGCCCTTGACGCCAACGCGCAGGACCGTGGCATCCCCGAGGGACTGTTCGTCGATGATGCGAGAGACTTCTTTGACAGCTCTTTCGGTGATGGTGATCACGTGAATTCTCCGGGGCTCAGCCGTTTGAATCGGACTTCTGCTTGAAGTCGCTGACGGCCGCCTTGATGGCGTCCTCGGCGAGCACACTGCAGTGGATCTTGACCGGCGGGAGCGAAAGCTCCTGGACGATCTCGGTGTTGCGAATTTCCATGGCTTCCTCGAGGGTCTTGCCCTTGATCCACTCGGTCGCGAGCGAAGAGCTAGCGATCGCCGAGCCGCAGCCGAAGGTCTTGAACTTGGCGTCCACGATTCGGTCGCCCTCAACCTGGATCTGGAGCTTCATCACGTCGCCGCACTCGGGGGCGCCGACGACGCCGGTGCCGACTTCCTTCGAGTTCTTGTCGAAGCTGCCGACGTTTCGGGGGTTGTTGTAGTGGTCGAGAACCTTGTCGCTGTAGGCCATGGTAATTCGGAGGGTTGGAGTGGTTGAATTCTAGTTCGATCGGGGGGCGGGCAGAGATAGTTCCTGCCGCTTCCGTGGATTCTGGGGGGCGTAGGCTGGTTCAGTGGCCGGTCCACTGGACGGTCGAGAGGTCGATGCCTTCTTTGACCATCTCGTACAGGGGCGACATCTCGCGCAGCTTCTCGACCACTTCGATGACTTGATTGGCCGCGTAGTCGACCTCTTCTTCGGTGGTGAAGCGGCCGATGCCGAAGCGGATCGAGCTGTGGGCTAGCTCGTCGCCGACGTCCATCGAGCGCAGGACGTGGCTGGGCTCAAGACTGGCCGAGGTGCAGGCTGAGCCGGAGGACACCGCGATGTCGCTGATGCCCATCAACATCGACTCGCCTTCGACGTACGCGAAAGACAGGTTTAGGCACCCGGGCAGGCGGTGCTCGCGGCTGCCGTTGAGCTCCACGTGGTCGAGCCGGTCGGTGAGCTTCTTCTCGAGGCGATCGCGGAGTTGGATCGAGCGCGCGGTCTCGGCCTCCATTTCCAACCGCCCGAACTCACAGGCCGCTCCGAGGCCGACGATGCCCGGAACGTTGAGGGTTCCCGAGCGCATGCCACGCTCGTGCCCGCCGCCGTCCATCTGGGCCACCAGGCGCACGCGCGGATTGCGGCGACGGACGTAGAGAGCGCCGACGCCCTTGGGTCCGTAGAGCTTGTGCCCGGACATGCACAAAAGGTCGATATGGTCGGCCTCCACGTCCACCGGGATCTTGCCGGCCGCCTGGGTGCCGTCGGTGAAGAACAGCGCGCCCTTTTCCTTGCACAGGGCGCCGATGTCGCGGATGTCGTTGACCGTGCCAACTTCGTTGTTGGCCCACATGATCGAAACCAAGATGGTGTCTTCACGCATGGCGGCGCGCACATCGTCAGCCGTCGTGCGGCCATCCTTACCAGGCTTTAGGTAGGTGACCTCAAAGCCCTGCTTTTCCAGGTGCTTAGCCACGTCGAGCACGGCTTTGTGCTCGGCCTCGGAGGTGATGATGTGCTTGCCCTTGTGCCCGTACATCTCGGCGACGCCTTTCATGGCGAGGTTGATCGCCTCGGTCGAGCCAGAGGTGAACACGATCTCTTTGGAGCTTGCGCCGATCAGTTCGCCAATTTGGGTGCGCGCCTTCTCCACGGCTTCTTCAGCTTTCCAACCGAATGCGTGGTTGCGGCTCGCGGCGTTGCCGTAGGCCTCCTGGAAGAACGGCAACATGGCGTCAAGCACCCGCGGATCCACGGGGGTCGTCGCCTGGTAGTCCATGTAAATGGGCAGTTTCATCGCGCAGGGGTGAGAGGAATTCTCTAGGGCTTGTGGTGTTGCAGCACAGCTTGAAGGCTGCGCTTGGAGCGTTCGGTGGCCAGGTCCCGCAGACTGGTGTCCTGCATGAGTTCCCAGAGGCGCTCGCGCAGGGCTGCGATCGGGTCCTTGATCGGGCAGACAGATTCGACTTCGCAGCCACCGGAGCCGTAGGCCGGCAGGCTTTCGCAACCGGTTAGGCGCGGGCGCCCCTCGAGGGCCGCGACCACGTCGCCGACGGTGGTTTGTTCGGGCGCCGCAGCCAGGGCGTAACCACCCGCTGCACCGCGCTGGGAGGTGACGAGTCCGGTCCGCGCGAGGTCTTTCAGGACCTCCGCTAGAACCCGGCGGGGGATCGGGAATCGCTCGCCGATCTCACGCGCGCTGGCCAGGGCAGCGCCCGGCTCCTCGCCCTCGGCCGGCAAGGCGGCGTCGGCCCGGTCCACCATGTGGATCAAGGCGATCAAGGCGTATTCGGTTCGCTTGGTGAGCTGGAGCACGGTTGGAGGTCGATCGACGCTGCTTCTCGGGGGCTGAAAAGGGGCCCTGGAGGGCCCGCCGCTCAATTCGCACAAGAAGCATGCGATATGGAGAGGTTAGGGCTCTTTCGGCGTTTGGGAAGGGCGCGGCCCAGAAAATCTCTCGCCGGCGGTAGGTTTGCGGCCTGAAACGGGCCCTAGGAGCCCTCTAGGGCCACCTGAGGGTCCAAACAGGGCCTGCGGATGAGCAGGCAGGCCCCCGCGCGAGCTCCGGGTCTCGCGCCGACCTCTGGGCCAGAGGCGCCTTCCGGGAAGTCCTCAAGACCGCCTAGCCCCGGGGTCGATGACTTCTTTGATGTCTATCGATGCCCATGCCGTGATCTGCTTCCATTGTGGCCTTCCGGAGAGTTCCGCGGAAAGCGCCTGGCCGGACTGCACCGCCTGCCGAGCCCGCCGGATGGACGACGTCCCGGCCCCGTTCGCCCGCGAAGCACCCATTTACCGGGGTGACTTTGGTCGCCACGTCGAGAAGCACGGGACCGTCCCCGCGCTCTCCCAGGTTCGCGCCAGCGAGTTTGAAGACGACTCCGATGAGCCCGCCTGAGGAGGCCGGGCCAAACCGCGAGACGCCGGCGAAAGTTCGCCTAGGTCCCGCAGCGAACCGATAGCGCCTTGGGTTCAAGGCGCAGGATGACGGCCTGGCTGGCGAAGGCGACTTGTAGGAATGGGCCGAGCTCGATGAACGCGTGATGCAGCGCCGTTCCGGAGCAGCTTGCGTTTCACGCAAACGACGGGCCGCGCCCGCACGGGAGGCTCGCTGCTAGCCCCGCTGCAAAATTGCTGGGGAGTCTCCGCGCGATCTACCTCGAGCTCGAGCAACCAGCCGGTCGCGAGACTCTGGCTGTCGGGTGCTTTTCCGGCGTATCGCTCGAAAAGAAACGCTCGGCGCAAACCCCCTGGCGATCGTGCGAGCGACGCCTGAATCAAACGGGATCGATTTGGACCGGTTCCGGTTTGACCGCGCGGAGGATCAGCTCTTCGCCAACCGGTTGGAAGCGCGCGAGCACACTCTCGCGAATTTGGAATAGCCGGCCCTGGAGTTTGCGGAGACCGCTGAAGTTCTCGCCGACTTCGGACAGTGGATGGCCACCGTCTTCGACTTGACGCCCCAGGCAGTAGATCCAACGAGCGGTGCGAGCCTGGGTGCGAATTTCGCAGAGCTCAAATCCGGCGGCGAGCACGACGTGGGCGAGCGACTCCGGTGTGAAGAGCACAAGGTGCCTGGGAACCTCGAGGCCACGCCAGGACGGGCCGAAGCGTCGATGACCTAAGGAGCGCAAATTGGGAGTCGAGAGCACGAGTTGGCCGCCGGGTTCGAGCACGCGGCAGGATTCGCGCAGGGTGGCGAGCGGATCGGGCAAGTGCTCGATCACGTGGCTCATCACGACGGCTTCGAAGTGAGCGACCGGGAACTTCGCGTCCTCGAGACTGCCCGTGTGGATTTCGTGGCCGGCCTCGCGAGCGGCGGCAACTGCCGCGGGATCAAACTCGGTCCCGGCGGCCTGCCAACCTGCCGCGGCCAAATCGTCGAGCAGCAGCCCGTTTCCGCAGCCGTTGTCGAGGAGCCGCCCGGATCGGCGCGGGCCGTGCAGCCAGTGGACGCTGCGCAGGGCCGAGGTCCGTTGGCCGGGGACCAGGGCCAAGAGCCGGCCGAGGAGGCTTTTGGGGCGAAGCGGATAGTGGAAGGCGCTGGCGAGGACGACGTTTCGGCACCACAGCTTGAAGCGCTTGGAGAGCGAGCGGCGTTTCTTGGGGCGGCGCTCGTGGGTCGCGTAGTTCGCATACAACCCGGGAAGCTCGTCTGGCTGCGGCATGGGATCGAGCCAGCAGGTTCCATCAACGGGGTCGCATAGCAAGTCCCAGCGGCCCTCGATTCCGAAACAAACGTCCCGCACACCGCGGTGGAGCAACTGGCCGGTTCGGCCGGTCAGGGGCGAGCGCGCGGGCGATTCCTCGTGGGGGGCCATGGAGAGGGCTCGCGGAGTGGCGGGTGGGGACAGCGGGTGGGGAGGAGCGCAGCCAAGCCGGCTGGCGCGGAAGGCCGGAGTGCGGAAGGCCGAGGGTCTGCGGCGAGCCGCCTTTCCGAAGCCGTGCTTGTCCCAGGCCGAGTGGGTGGCGATCCTGCCGCTACCGGTGGAACGCGAAGCTACGAACGAGCCCAAGGCGATGCAAGGACGGTCGGCCCCGCCCCGGGCCCACCGGGTGGCCGTCGTGCTGGTGAATTACAACTCAACTCGGCACACCCTCGAGTGCATCGAGACGATTCAGCAGCACTCAACCGGCGGCCCTAGCTACCAAATCATCGTCGTGGACAATGCCTCGCGGGAGCAAGAGCGGGCTGCCCTAGAGCCGCTTCGTTCCCGGCCGGGAGTGACGCTGGTCTTCAGCCGGCTGAACACCGGCTTCTCAGGTGGAAACATGCTCGGCGTCGCGCAGGCGGACGCCGACTACTACTACTTCTTGAACAACGACTGCCTGCTCGAATCCGACGCACTGGGCGTTCTGACGCGCTACCTGGATGAGCATTCGGACGTCGGGCTGGCCTCTGGCTTGCTGCGGCACGAAGACGGCAATCCACGCAGGAATTTCTCGTACTTCCCTTCCTTGTTGCGAACCGTGCTCGGCACCGGCGCCGCGCGCCTGCTTCGCCCAAACCTGCACCCGCCCAAACACGGTGCGATCGACGAACCCCTGCGCGTTCCGGTCCTCGCCGGTTGCTCGATGTTTGTGCGAGCTCCCGTTTTTGAGAGCCTCGGAGGATTCGACACGAATCACTTCCTCTACTGCGAAGAGGAGGATCTCGCTCGCCGGTTTGCAGGCCGGGGTTTGGCCGCTGACCTTGTGCCGAACGCGGGGTTCGTGCACCTCGGCTCCATGAGCACGCCTTCGAAGGCTCCCTACCTGCGCGAATTTCACATTTCGCTGCTGTACTACATCGAGAAGCACCACGGCCGCCTGTGGCGGCGGCTCTACACGCTGGCCTTGTTTTTCAAACTGCTTGGACGCTCACCGGGTCTAGCGTGGTTCGTGCTTCGCGGAGCTTCGATGCGGCACAGCTTGCGCCACGATCAGGAGCTGCTCCCGCCGTTGCCGGCGGCCCCACCCCCGAACAGCTAAGGACGTGCCTGCGGGGCGCGTTCGAACGTCGTGACCACATCCTCGGGAAGCGGCCGCACCGCGGGCGGGTCGGCGCGCAGGTCGACGCAGGCCAGTTGCGTGGAGCCGGTGCAGACGCAGACTTCGCCCTGGTACATGGCGTAGCCGATTCGGACCGAGGCGGATCCCAGTTCGGCCACCCAGCAACGCACGGCGATCAGGTCGTCGAAGAAGCAGGCTGCCCGGTAGCGCAAGTCCACGGCGCGCACCACGAGCCCGAAGCCGCGCTTCTCAAGCTCCACATAAGAGCAGCCGGCGGCCTCCATCATTCGGGTGCGGGCCTCTTCCATCCAGAGCACGTAGACCGCGTGGTGGATTCGACCCATCTGATCGGTTTCGCCGTAGCGCGCCCGCATAGTGTGCTCGTGGGCGTCGGGCGGGGAATCGGCAATCCTAGTCCTGCTCATAGCAGAGAGGATACGAGCCACCTGGGGCAGCTCCGCCTGGCGCTTGACCCGGTTTCCGTCGGCGGAATGGACCCTGGGCCTGCCCGTGGCCCGCGCCGGGTTCCGCTGGCTGGCGGCCGGCCGTAGGCTCGACCTCCCAAGCCGATGGGTGACGTTGGAGGCTTCCCCTGGTAGAACCCCTTTCATGGCACCCCAGACGCAGCGTGAAATCATCACCGACCGGCTCCCTCTGGTGGCGGTGATTCTTACCTGGTTCCTGCCGGGAGCCGGCCACCTGTACTTGGGCCGCGTGCGAACCGCGTTGGCTGGCTTCGTTCTGGTGGCCGGTCTGTTCGTCCTGGGAGTGAACCTCGCCGAGGGGCGAGCCTTCGAGTTCCTCGACGCCGAGCTGCGCTCGCCGACCGCCATCATCTTGGCACCCGAAGTCGGCAACCTTGGCGGACTCCTGTGGTTGCTGCAGAACCACCCGATCACCCAGGCTCCGTTTCACCCCGGTGCCTTCCCGACCTGGATCCATCTGGGGAGCTTGCTCAGCGCCCTGGCCGGTCTGGCCAACATTGGCCTGATCGTCGACGCGCACTTCCACGCGCGCGGAGTCCAGAAGGTCGCAGGCTCGTCGCCGGCGGTCCACGCCGTCGCCGGCTGGGCCGTGCCGGGACTCGGCCATCTGCTCCAAGGCCGAGTCCTGCGCGGCGCGATTCTGTTCGTCACTCTGGTGGGGCTCTTCTCGTTCGGCACCTGGCTGGCCGAGGGCACCAACCTCTCGCGCGAACGCCACTTCTACTACTGGAGCGCCCAGTCCTTTCTGGGGCTGCCCGCTGTGGGAGCTGAGTGGCTCTCCGGCCGGCCTGCAATGACGGCTCACATCGCCCGCTTAGACGTGGGGCTGTTCTATGCGGCCCTCGCCGGCCTGCTCAACTTGCTAGCGCTGGTCGACGTGGTCGGCTACCAAGCCGCCCGGCTCGCCGGTGTAGACCCGATCGCAGAGCGAGAACTTCGCTCGGAACAGCCACCGTCCCCTGCGCAACCTCGCAAGGGAGGCACCAACAAGCGCCTCGTCGGCGTTGCTCCCACCGCCGAAGGAGAGAAGCCGTGACCCTTCCCCAGCTCCTGTTCTTCTACCTGGTGGGTGCCGCCCCGATCGTTCTGGTCACCACGTTTCTGGCCCACGCGGACGACGCTATGGCGTTCCGCCGGTATCCCCGTCGATTGTTCAGCTTCGTGTTCGCCTGCTCGGCGGTCGTGGGAGTCGTGTTGCTCGCCCAGCGCTTCTTTCTGCCCTAGGTGCTGGTTTGAATTCAGGCCAACAACCGCCCGAATCAGGATCCCAGCCAAAGGGCTCGGAAACTAGTTTGGACATCGTGATCGGCGATGTTCCGGAGTTTGGGGAAGGTCCCGGCCACCGGCATGGGGGATGGGTTTGGTTCGTTGCGATCGTGCTCATCCTTGCAACGGTCGCGGTCGTGAAGTTGGCCTAAGCGCGAACGGGAGGGCTAGGCCAGCCGGTAGAGCCCGCCTGGAGTTCGGACAACGCGACCGGCGACCTCCGCTTCGGCGAGTTCCGCGAGCACCGGACCGAGCTTGCGACCTAGGACGCGGGCAAGTTCGGGTGCAGTTCGGGTTTCTCCAAGCAGCGCGCGCAACAGGTCGTCGGTCGGTTCTGGCGTACCGGGCGCGGCGGTTCCGCCTTCCAAGCCGAGGTCTCTTAAGACGTCGAGTGGATCCCGCGCGAGCGTAGCGCCGTCCCGGAGCAGCGAATGGGCCCCACGGGACATGGGGTGATCGATCCGACCGGGGATCGCGAAGACCGTACGCCCCTGGTCGTTTGCCCAGCGCGCCGTGATCAACGAGCCGGAGCGTTCAGCGGCTTCGACGACGAGCACCGCCGTAGACAGACCAGAAATCAACCGGTTGCGCAGCGGAAAGTGGTGGCGTCTGGGCGCCGTGCCGGGGGCAAACTCAGAGAGCAGGCATCCGTGTTGGGCCAAATCCTCGGTGAGTTCATCGTTCGGCCACGGGCGATCGACTCCGCAGCCCAGAACCGCCACCGTGGCACCGCCGGCGGCAAGCGCGGCCCGGTGAGCTCGGGCGTCGACGCCCCGCGCAAGGCCCGAGACGACCGTGAATCCGGCTCGAGCGAGCTCGTCTGCGAAGCGCTCGGCCTGGGCCTCGCCGTAGGGAGTGGGCGTGCGACTGCCGACAATGCCGATCCTCGGCTGGTGCGCGAGGGCAGCCAAGTTGCCGCGCACCCAGAGCTGATCGGGCGGAGCCTCGATGTCGGTCAGTTCGGTTGGCCAGCCCGGCCAGCCGGGGCGCAGGTTCAGCGGTTTTCGAGCCGGTTCTTCCACGCTCGCTTGGACGAACGTCGCTTGGGGAGGGAACCGCTAGCAGTGAGTTTTTTAGCCCGTGCGCGAACGCTCGGTTTGCTATTGGGATCCGTCGACGTAGCCCAGGGCCCGCATTTGATCGAGGGTCGTCGCGTCGGTCACCACGATGTACGGACCTTCGAAGCCGCGGAGTTCCCGGCCGAGTCGCTTGGATTGCGCGAGTTGTTCTGCGAGGCGGCCGCGTAGCTCGTTGCGCTTGAGTTCGAGTGAAGCGTCTCCTGGGGCCAGCGCCCCGAGCTCTTGCGGGTCGTTCGCGCGGTCGAACAACAGACTCTCCGTTTCGGAAGACCCGGGACGTTTCGTCTCGAGCAAGGTGAGGCCGCCGTGGCGCACCCCGCTGCGGAAGGCAACCTGATCCTGGAGCAAAAGGTGCTCGTTCGTATTGGCAAACAGCGGACGCTCCGGCGAGAGGTCCGCTTCCAGGTAGGGCAGCAGGCTGCGGTTCGGAACCAAAGGGGTCGGCGCGAGCCCAGCCGCGTCCAGCAGCGTCGAAGCCACATCGACCAGACCCACTTCCGGTTCGAAAACAAGCCCGGAAAGATGGGAATCCCCCAAGGATAGAATCCACGGAACGTGGAGCGTTTCTCGATAGAGCTGGGCGTGGCCGAAGTGGCCGTGCTCGGCAAATTCCTCCCCGTGGTCCGCCGTCACGTTGACGATCCACCTGCGCTCTTTTGGATCGGCCGGGGTGGGCAGCGCATCTAGAAGGCCGCCGAGCTCCTGGTCGGTATAGGCGACTTCGGCCAAGTACAACGCTCGGAGGTAGGCGATATCGGCCGAATCAAAGCTCTCGCGACCGCGCATCAAATCGCGGCCAGTGTTGTCGAGCTCGCCCGTGCGATGGGTGCTCCGCAGTTCGGCGACGCGCTCGCGCAGCGGACCGGCATAGTCTCCGGCGAAGCGCTGCTCAAACTCAGCCGGCGGAAGAAACGGTTGGTGCGCTTGGTAGGTGTGGAAGAACACAAAGGGCGGGCGCGGGTCCTCGCGATCTTGGAGCCACTCGATAGCGTTGCGGGCTTTTCGCGAAACATCCTGATAGCGAGCACGCCGTCGTTCGAATCCGGCCAACAACTGCCACGTGTTCCCCAATGGACCATCGTCGGTGAGCGCGAGAGTTTCGTAGCCCGCGTCTGCAAAACGCTCGGCAAGCGTCACAAGATCGGGGGCCAAGGCCGGGGTCCCCCGGTCGGGGCTGGCCAAGTTGGCGACCTGGTGTGCCATGGGCAGCAGTCCGGTGAACAGGGTCGCGTGGCTAGGCGCCGTGTTCGGCGAGCTGGCGAACACATGGGCAAATCGAATCCCCCTTGTTGCCAGCGCGTCAAGTTGGGGAGTGCTCGGCGCGACCTGCCCCTGTGAATCGGCATAGCAGGACAGCGCGTCGGCCCGGACGGTGTCCAAGGACACCATCAGCACACCGGGCGCCGGGGCGCCCGGCGCGCAACTTCCGGCGTAGATCAGCGCCGCGCCGGCCAGCAGGTTCGTGAATCGTGGGCTCGTGCGGCGCACCGCAGATTCAAGCCCGGGGTCAGGGGCTGCTTGCAAAACTGCCGAGACGAGTCGATGGCGCAAAGCGGTCACTCCGGAGCGGTCAGTCGGCGAGGTAGCCGAGGGCCTCGAGTTGCTCGATCGCATCCACGTCGAGCGCTCCGATCGGCTCGGGCGAGATCCGTGGGGTGGAGATCTCCGCCAGAAAGTCTGTGAACGGCGTCATTGGAACGTCTCGGCCGGCATGGCGAGCCGGGTCGATCGGAAGGTCGAATTCGAGGAGGGGCTCGTTTTCCTCGATCAGCCACTTCTTGCGGGAGGTCCACAGGGCCCGGTGCGAGCCGAAGTCTGCGGTGGCCACCTGATGGGCGACGACCGGGACTTCATCCAGCTGGGTTGCGAGCAGGTTTCGCCCGCGGCCGAGCGCGGCAGCTCCCGGGGAGATTTGCTCCAGCAGCGTGGTGCCCACGTCGAGCAGCGAGGCGGCCGATTCGCGAGGGCCTCTTTCCAGGCCAGCTTGGAAAAATGCCAGCGGGATGCGCGTTTCGCTTTCTCCGAGATGCTGGCCGTGACCCAGTCGCCCACGTTCGCCGAACGACTCGCCGTGGTCACTGGTGAACGCAATCAGGTGCTCTTTCCCGAAACCTCGTGCGGCTAGTCTCGTCCACAGCTCCCGGAATTCATCGTCGAACTCGTGGACACCGGCCAGGTACAACGAGTTGAGTTGCGCCACGACTTCGGGCGGGGAGGCAAGCACGGCATCGCGTCTGGACTCCGACGGCGTGAGCCGCGAGCGGATCTCGGAATACTCAGCGAGCTCGGGGCGCGGGGGCGACGTGACAAATTCCCAGGCGGGCAGCTGGGCCGAGTAGGGGGAGTGCACCCGATAGGTCTGGACAAAAAGGAACCTTGCGCGCGGGTCGGGTTCATCTAGCCAGGCTAAGACCTCAGTTGTCGTTCGCCCAAGATTCGCCTCGCCGAACGCGAAGCGGTCAAAACCGCGCGCCATGCCGAATTTTGGGGTGACGTAGGCTCCGTCGGTGATAGCGCCGGTTCGATAGTTTAGCTCGCCAAAGCGTTCGGCCAAGACTGGAATTCCCTCGGGGAGCCGGAAAGCTCGTTCCGTGGCCGTGTGCTCTTCGGGAGCCAGTCCGGTGAATAGGGAGCCGTGGGCAGGCAAGGTCCACGAAGCCGTCGACCACGCGTTTTGGAACCAGGCGGCTTCGCTTTCGAACAACTTGTCGAGGAACGGTGTCAGCGAACGATCCGGGCCGCCGGGTAGACCTCGGTAGGCGGACAAATTGTCGGCGCGGAAAGTGTCGGCCAAGAACAGCAGCACACTGGGCTGCTCGGATGCCTGTGCGTTCTTGGGGATCCAGCGGGGCTCGAGCACCAGCCCGTAGGCCTCAGGTCCGTCGTAGCGAAGGCGCACGAAATCGGTGCCAGCTGCGCAGGGGATCGACCAAGTTTGTGATTCGCTGCGTGAGTCTTCACCGGTGCCGGAGGGGATCGCGCCCGCAGGGAGTTCCCAACCCTCGCCGGAACGGGGACCAGGAGTGGCCAGGTCGAGTCGGACGTGGCCTGCGCCACCGCTCGGGACTTCGAGGAGCAACGCAACGCCCGGCGGCAAGAAGAATCCGCTCGCGCTGAGAGGGCCTGCCGCAACCTGGCCGAGCGAGTCGCGCAGAACGCGCGCCTCCCGATAGACACCCGGCCCAGGTCTCGAGCGATTCGTAGGGTAGGTCCACAGCACACCACCCCGGGTGAAGGCCACGTCGCGCTCGTTGGATCGCGCAGGGTCGGCATCCCGCATCAGGCGAACCATCTCGAAACTCCGCCCGCCCAGTTCGAGCGTCACCAGGTCGCTGCGTTTTTTGGGCAGCTTGGTTAGCGGGCTTTTCAAGTCGGCAACAAAGCCGCCGTCCTTGGCTCGTCTCCAATCCGCCTTGCTCAGGGTCTGTTCGATCAGGACGAGACCTGCGTCCACGTCGAACAGCACGCCCTCCGCCTTTGGAGTCGATCGATCGAATTCGTACTCGGCTTCCTGGAGCAAGACCGGCCCGGAAGGAACCGGGGCATCGGGAGTGCACGCGCACAGGCCGGAAATGAGCGCGAGCCGGCAGAACCGGCTCGCGCGACCCTCTTGGAGGGAGAAGTTCATGGGGCCAGCCTACAGGCTGGCCTGTCCGTCAAGCTTCGTCGGTTGCCGTCGCACTCGCAGGAGTGGGTTCTTCGGCAGGAGCCTCGACCTGCTCGAACGACAGGCCCTCGGCTTCCTCGACGGGCCCGGTCAGGAAGACACGGATCGAGAGACCTTCCACGAATTCGCCGCGGAGCAGGCTCTCGGCCATCGGATCTTCGATGTAGCGCTCGATGGCTCGACGCATCGGACGGGCGCCGTAGTCCTCGTGGAAGCCCTTCGTCATCAAGAACTCAAGGGCTCCGTCCTCGACGGCAACCTTCAGACCCTGGACTTCGACGCGATCGGTGACTTCCTTCAGCTGCAAGTGGACGATGCGCTTGATGTCGTCCTTCGTGAGCGGGTTGAAGATCAAGACCTCGTCGAGGCGGTTCAGGAATTCCGGGCGGAAGTGACGCTCGACCTCGAACATGATGTCCGACTCGAGCTTCTTCCCGCGCTCTTCGTCACTGCGCTCTTGCTGACCGGTGGCGAAGCCCAGCGTGGCGCCGGCCTTCATCAAGTGCGAACCGAGGTTCGAAGTCAGGATCAGAATGACGTTGCGGAAGTCGATGTGCCGCCCGAAGGAGTCGGTCAAGCGACCTTCCTCCATGATCTGCAGCAGCATGTTGAAGACGTCGGGGTGAGCCTTCTCGATTTCGTCGAGGAGCACCACCGAGTAGGGCCGGCGGCGGACTTTCTCCGTCAATTGGCCACCCTCTTCGTAACCGACGTAGCCCGGAGGCGCGCCGACCAGGCGAGAGGCGTTGTGCTTCTCCATGTACTCGCTCATGTCCATCGTGATGACGGCGTCCTCGTCACCGAACATGAACTTGGCGAGCTGCTTGCAGAGGTAGGTCTTGCCCACGCCCGAGGGGCCGAGGAACAGGAACGAACCCATCGGGCGGCGGGGGTCCTTGAGACCGGAGCGCGAACGGCGGACGGAGCGAGCGATCGCCTTGATCGCGGGATCCTGGTGGATGACCGCGCGGCCGAGCTCCTCTTCCATTTGGAGCAAACGTTCGGCTTCGGCCTTCTCCAGCCGGGTGAGCGGGATGCCGGTCATCTTGGAGACGGTCTCCGCGATGATCTCCTCGTCGACGGTGCCCATCGACTCCTTCTCGGCTTGCTCGGCGCGCCAGTCGTTGTGCAGCTCTTCGCGCTGCTTGCGCATCTGGTACGCCTCGTCGCGCAGTTTGGCGGCCTTTTCGAACTCCTGGCCCGAAACGGCGCGCTCCTTGGCGCGATCCAGCTCGTCGATCTGCGAGGTGAGCTCGTGAACCTTCGGCGGCGAAACGGTGTTTTTGAGACGCACGCGGGCCCCGGCTTCGTCCATCACGTCGATGGCCTTGTCGGGAAGGAAGCGGTTGTTGATGTAACGGGTCGAGAGCTCGACGGCCTGCTTGAGGGCCTCATCGGTGTAGGTCACCCGGTGGTGGGCTTCATAGCGGTCGCGCAGTCCCTTCAGGATCTCGAACGCTTCGTCGGGGCTCGGCGGCTCGACATTGACCGACTGGAAGCGACGCTCAAGCGCGCCGTCCTTCTCGATGTGCTTGCGGTACTCGTCGAGCGTCGTCGCACCGATGCACTGGATCTCGCCGCGTGAAAGGGCGGGCTTGAGCACGTTGGACGCGTCGATCGCACCCTCGGCGCCACCGGCTCCGACCAGCGTGTGAAGCTCGTCGATGAACAGGACGACGTCTTTGACGCGCCGAACTTCGGTCATCACGGCCTTGATGCGCTCTTCGAACTGACCGCGGTACTTGGTTCCGGCGACCATCAGCGCCAGGTCGAGGACGACGATGCGCTTGTTGCGCAGCAGATCCGGGATTTCGTTGGCGATGATCTGTTGGGCCAAACCTTCAACGATCGCCGTCTTTCCGACGCCGGGCTCACCGAGCAGCACCGGATTGTTCTTGGTGCGCCGGGAGAGGATCTGAATCACGCGCTCGATCTCCCGGGCGCGTCCGATGACCGAGTCGAGCTTGCCTTCCTTGGCGAGCTCGGTCAGGTCGCGACCGAAGGCGTCGAGGGCCGGAGTCTTGCTCTTCGAACCGGAACCGGCGACCGGGTTCTCCGCGGTCGCTTCGTCCTCTTCCTCGTCGGTGGCTTCGGCACCGAGGAACTCGAGGACCTCTTCGCGGACCTCCTCGAGTTTCACGTTGAGGTTCGTCAGCACCTTGGCGGCAATGCCCTCGTTCTCCTTGATCAGGCCCAGCAGCAGGTGCTCGGTTCCGATGTAGTTGTGGCCGAGGTTCGAGGCCTCCTCCATGGAGAGCTCGAGCACCTTCTTGGCGCGCGGAGTGAACGGCAGCTGGCCCATGGTCACCATGGACGGACCGGTCTTGACGAGCTTCTCGACCTCCGAGCGGATCTTGGAGAGGTCGATGCTCATCTGCCGGAGCACGTTGGCAGCAACGCCACTGCCTTCTTGAACGAGGCCGAGCAGGATGTGCTCGGTGCCCAGGTACTCGTGATTGAACCGCTGCGCCTCTTGACGCGCGAGGTTCATCACTTTCTTGGCACGGTCTGTGAAGCGATCGAACATGGGCTCCTTGTAGGGCTTGGCGAGCGCCTATGGAAGGCTGGCTCGCTCCGGGGCGCGGGGCGGTGGAGGAGGTTTGAGGCGGAGAGGCGGGGAAACGCTTCGAAGAAGGAGGGCAGCAAGCCCTTCCGGGTCCTGTGTCGACCAAACGGGGAGGTGGAGTTGAAGCTGCTTCGGAACGGTTCGGTTCCCGCCCCCAGAAGGTGACCAGCAGCGGGAACGCCCTCGGGAGGCCCCTAGGCTGGCTCAAATCAGCTTTCCATGGCCTTCAGAGCGTCGCGGAGCTCGGCCGCCCGCTCGTAATCTTCCTCCTGAATCGCTTGTTCGAGTTCCGCAGACAGCCGGGATCGATCGTCCGCAGGGGTGGGCTCAGCTGGGGCGGAATTGGATTCCTGGGTCGCCCGGGGCAAATCGGCGGAATCCGTGGTTTCTAGGCTGGGTACGTTGGAAGCCGCCTGGGAGGAGGAGGCGGGCGGCTCGACCCGCTCGCCGCCGGGCAGTCGCCCGGTGTGGCGGTCGCTGTTGTGGACGCGCTCAAGGAGCCGGTCGAGGTGGTCCCGGAAGATCTCGTAGTCCCGCGGGCACCCCAGGCGCCCTTTCTCGCGGAACTCAGCGAGGGTCATTCCGCAGTCCGGGCAGGCCAGGGAAGACTCGCGCCGCTGGCGCTGGGCCGTGGCGTGCAGCAGCTTCCAGATCTCCAGTTGCGTCTTCTTGATCTGGGTAAACGGGACCCCGGTCTTTTGGGCGCAGGCTTCGCACAGGTGCTGCTCTTCGAACGCCCAAACCGGAAGCTGCCCCTCGCCCATGGGCTGGGGAGGCTCGTCCGCGAGTTCGGTGACGTGCACCTGGGCGGGTTCCGCTTGGCAGTTTTGGCACTTCATGACGGGAGCATCGGCAGTCGTAGAAGTCTATAGGCCCGAATCCCCCGAGCGAAGGTGGAACGGCGCTGGCTTTCGAAGAGCGTCCAGGGAGGCTCGGAAGGCAGCCGCTCGCTCCCGGAAGTTCGGGTAGCCGTCGAAACTGGAGGCAGCGGGAGAAAACAGCAGGGTGTCTCCGGGCCTGCCGAGGCCGACCGACAGGGCCACAGCGGCCCCCAGGTCCTCCGCTCGGACGGCGGAGATTCGAGCTTCCCGCAGGGCCAAGGAGAACTCCGAGGCGGCTTCCCCGAAGGCTACGGCGGCCCGAACCCTGCCTTGGGCGGCCTGGAGAAGTGGATTTAGGGGTAATCCCTTCGATCGGCCGCCGAGCAGCAGCACGACCGGGCCGTCCAGCGATTGGAGGGCGGTCGCGGTGGACTCTGGGGTCGTCGAAACCGCGTTGTCGAGCACGCGCAGACCAGCCAAGGGCGGGAGAGCTTCGAGCCGGTGGGGGGGCGTCCGGAGCGGTGCGCCAGGGCGCGGAATCTCGATTCCTAGGGATCCGACCAGGTCGAGGGCCAGAGCGGCATTTTGGCGCTGGAACCCGGGGAGCTGCCCCAGCAGGGATTCGGCCCCCGGCAGCCGCTCTCCGGCGCTGTCGAGGGAGCTTGCCGCCCGGGCGCCCGAGAGGCCTGAGAACTCCGGATCCTGCTCGAGGTCGCCGCCTAGCCACAGGTCGCCACCGGGTCGCACGAGCTCCGCGATCCGGCGCTTGGCCGCGGCGTAACCCCCGGAGCCACCGTGTCGATCCAGGTGGTCGTTTCCAAGGCAGGTGATCGCGGCGGCCTCCAGGCCGCGTGCCGCCAGGGGCGGTGCGCCCAGGTGCTCCAGCTGATACGAGGACAACTCCAGCACGGCGATGTCGTCCTGTTCGAAGCGCCCAACGCGACCGAGCAAAGAGCCGCCCGCGTTGCCGCCGAGCAAGGCCGTTCTCCCGGCCGCTTCGATCCACTGCACTGCAAAGGTCGCGGTCGAAGTTTTGCCGTGGGTTCCGGTGATGCCGATGGCCGGGCACTCGGCGAAGGCCAGGAACAACTCGATCTCCGTCGTAATTCGAGCCCCGCCAGCTCGCGCATGCCGCAGCCACTCGGACCCCGCGGGGACAGCCGGATTCGCCACGACGAGTTCAGCTCCCTCCAAATCCTGGTGCCGGTGCTCGCCGAGTCGCCATTGGAGATCGAGCCCGGCAAGTTCTTTGCGGGCTTCGGGGAGTTCCGCGGCTTCGCGCAAATCGGTCACCAAAACGCGGGCACCTCGCTCGGCCAAGAACCGCGCGGCTCCCGCCCCGCCGCCGAATCGACCCAGCCCGAAAACGACGACCGGCTTCCCCTTCAGCGACCCAAGCGGACCCCCGGCGTCGCTCACGGGAGCGGGCCGGGCTCGGCCAAGTCTTCCAGCTCGTGGAGCGGCGGGGCCGATTCGTCTCGCTTGCCTGCTTCGGGGAGCTGGCCGGGCGGAAGGACCGGAGGCCCGGTCGGACCGGTGCGACGCAGAAGCTCGGCGCGGTCGAGCACCGAGCGCAGGTAGGGCGGCTTGGCGGCCTCGATCCCGGCCTGGAGGGGGAAGTGGATCGGGTGGTCGTCCTTCCAGCCCACAGGGAGCAGCACTTCCGAAACGATGTCGATCGGGAATCGTCCGTACCACGGAGGCTTGGCCTTGTAGATCAGCGTCCGGGTCTGGTGCCCTTCCAGATAGGCGGTCAGGCGACGCGTGCCGTAGTGCAGAAAAGGAACGGTGACCGGCGTGACCCCAACCAGGTCGTCGTCGAGGCGGATCAGCGCTCCTTCGGGCTCTGACGTAATCGTGAACGTCCGTTCCGCCGCGCAACCTGCGCCGAGCAGCGCCGCCCCCGCGAGCGCAAACCCTCGCACTCGAGCGCGGCCCGAGTGGGGGTGACTCCGGGGGAGCCGGGGAGCCGAGGTCGTCAGGCTCGTTCGCAAGAATCGCAGGGTGAAAGGGGCGGAGAGGGAGGGATTCGAACCCTCGGAGCCCCGGTAGGGACTCACCAGATTAGCAATCTAGCGCATTCGGCCACTCTGCCACCTCTCCGTGGTGTCCCGGGCCGGTGGGCTCGGGCGTGTGCCAAGGCCGCAGAAGATAGCCCGGGCCGCCCCCCGCGGGAAGCTCCGTTCGGGTCTCGTCTGCTTCGGGTGCCAGCGAGCGTCATCTGGGGGCGGAAGGGAATCCCGGTTCCGATCGATTGCCTGGCTAAGGTGGGGGGGTCCACTCCCGCTCACGTCTATTGGAGAACAGATTGGTTCCCGTGCCCTTTTCCCGCCCGATTCCTGTTGTTGCCCTGTGCACGGTGTTTTTCGCTCTCGGTTGCGGCGAGGCCGATGGACCGCTTGAGCAGGGCCCGAGCAGCTCCACTGGCATTGAAGAAGCGGAGCCGAAGAGCCTGGCGGCCGACCCCGAGGTCTACCTGGAAATCCCCGGGCGGCGAAGGTTGCCGGCCTCGGCCTACTCCTTGGTCGATGCCTGGCCGTTCGCGGTTCGCCGAAACGAGCCCCTGGTCATCCAGCCTGGAACCTACCGAGACCGCGGCTACCTGCTCTCCGGTTGGTCCGTGCCGGACGCAGCCGAGGACTTGCCGGATGCACCGGAGGGAGAGTTGGGTTGCTGGGCGGACCATGTGGGGCCCGAGCTGCTGTTGCCGATCCGCGAAGTGGCCGGCCGAGTTCTCGAGTGCACCATCGTGCTACACCGCAACGACAAGCTGGAGGGCCCGTTCCAAAGCGTGACGCGGCTGAACGGCCACGAGCTTGAGGCGGTGGACTTGAACAAGGCCGGCGGAAACCGGGTTCGCCTGGAGCTGCCCGCCGAATTTCAGGTGCAGGGCGACAACGTGCTCACCTTCGACCTTCCCTACGCAATCGCGCCCCGGCGGCTGCATTCCGGTTCCCAAGATGCTCGGACGCTCTCCGGATTCTTGTCCGATGTCCGGGTGAGCGCTGTCGATGCACAGGTCGAGGCCCGGAGAATCGAAGCTGCGAGTTTGTTGCCGGTCGGGTCTTTGGCGCTTTCCGAGGCCGGCGTCGTCGAGCAGATTGCGGGCAGTCAACTGGCCGTGTACCGCGCCGCACGCGGCGGAGATGTGGTTCGGGGTCAATGCCTGACGGTGGACCGCGGTCTTGAGGATGCCCCTTCGGTTCGAATGCGCGCCCTCCTCGAAACCGACGAGGAGGCGCCGCGCGTGTTGTTCGAAGGCGAGCCGAACTCCCTGGATCCGATCGAGTTTGAGATCGAGCTCGGTCTGACCGCCGGTCAGCCCTACGGGCTCAGCTTCGAAGTGGAACACGCCGGCGTCCACAAGGCCGTCCCGGCGGGGGCCTGGATCGACGTGCGAGTCGAGGCGGAGCTCTCCAGAGCGCCGCGCACGGAGTCCGCTGGGGAGGACCTGGAGCGTGTCCGCGAGAACTTGGCGAATGCGCCGATTGTCGTGTTGTTGGTGGATGCGGCGAATCCAGACTTCATTTCGACCTACGGCGGGCGCGAAAACCTGACTCCCGCGATCGACCAGCTGATCGAATCCGGAGTCTCGTTCCAGCGCGCCTACTCGCCGGCGACCTACACGCTCGCCGCGATTCCCTCGCTGATGACCTCGCACTATCCGTGGGAACACGGAGCATGGTCCGAGACTACTTCACTTGGTACGGACTGGCCAACGTGGGCCGGCGAATTTGCCGAAGCGGGGTACCGGACGACGGCCATCGTCCACAGCCCGAATGGGTCCGATCGATTCGGATACCTCGGCGGCTTTGAGGAAGTCCTCGAGTCGTTCGACGGATTTCGGCCGACCGACCCGGACTTCCCGGTGCCGCGAGTCGAAGATGCGATCGAGCCGCTGCGAACGGCGCTCGAGAACGACGACGGGCGTCCGCCGTTCGTTTGGGTGCACATCATCGAGCCCCACGAACCCTATTTCCCACCTGCACCCTGGAGAGGGAGTCTGGATCCGGATTACGACGGCGAGCTAGACGGGAGCCACGCCACCTTGAACAAGATCCAGATGGGAGACGTTCTGCCAACCGAGCGCGACTTGGATCACATCCGTCGCGCCTACGAGGAGGGCTGGTCGTACCTGGACCATGGCATGGCCCAACTCTTGGAGGTGATCGAAGCTTCTCCACACGCAGAAGAGGCCATCGTTGTGCTCGTCAGCGACCACGGGGAAGCGTTCTTGAGGCACCCTGGCAAGTCCATAGCCGGGATGGGGCATGGCTTTACGGCCCATGAGGACATGGCCCGGATTCCGCTCGCGGTGAGGTTGCCGAAGGGGCTGGGCCTCGAAGGCGTTCGGCGCGAAGAACCGGTCAACAGCATCGATTTGATGCCGACCCTCGCCGATCTGGTCGGGATCCAAGCACGCATCGGAACGCCGACGGCTTCCAGTTTTGCGAACCTGTGCGTGGACGAATCGGCCCTAGCGCGTTCGGGCACGCTGACCGCTAGTTACTCGCGGCACGCGAAGCGGTACCTGCCGGACATGGCGCACTGGTGGGATGACTACAAGGCCATCGTGCGGGTTGGCGACCGGACCTCGGTGTATGAGATCTTCGAGGATCCGCTCGAGCAGAACGATCTGGCACCGAAGCTACCGGTGCTTACCGGCTGGATGGAGCAGCGCGTGCGCGAGCTTGCGGGATTCGATCCCAAGCTAGGGGTCGTGACGACCGGTTCGCCGCAGGTCGAGCTTTCCGGCGAGACGCGGGACATGCTGAAGAAGCTGGGCTACCTGGACGGCCAGTAGCCAGGATCCGGGGTGGGCCGGGCATCGCTTGGTGGCCGGGCGGCGGGACCGCTTGCGGCTAGCGAGCTCGCGATTCGGCCGTGCTGGAGTTGCCCTCGCCGAGCAACTGGCGGCGAGCAGCTGCGCGAGCCTGCGACCGAAAAGGGCGGAGGCGGAGGGATTCGAACCCCCGGTGCCTTGCGACACGTCGGTTTTCAAAACCGGTGCATTCGGCCGCTCTGCCACGCCTCCGACACCGCAGAGCCTAACGCCTAACGAGCAAGGCTCGCACCCTTCGAATCGACCGGCTCCCTCCGATTCGGGAGGTGCGGGCCTTCGCACGAGGAGTCCTAGAACCGCCCGCCCGGGCGATCTTCCGCGGGTCCTAGAACAGGATCGTTCCTTCTTGCACGTTGCTGGTCTCGGCGGCGAGGAACAGCTGGAGCGGATCGATCGAAATCGCCTGGGCGAACAGCTTGAGGCCGATCGGCAGGGCAGCCGGCAGCGGGGCCGTGTAGAAGCCGTAGCCGGTCACCGAATCGATGGTCCGCGATCCCAGGTTGATCACATCGGTGAAGTTGTTGCCAATGCCGAGCTCGAGCCCGGGAAGGATCGAGGGCACGCTTGAGGTCGAGACGGCGAGCAGGACCACGGTTCCGGGCTCGGAGCCCACGTAGGCCTGAAGGCCGGTAGCCTTGAACAGGAATTGGGGCGACGAAGACAGCAGGTCGAGAACCGGATCGCCTTGGACGGGAGCGACAGTCAGCGTCGTGGAATCACTGCCCGAGGGCGATTCGACCTCGATCGTCAAATCGCCGAGCGCGTCCTGCTGGCCCAGCGTGGTGATCAGGATCTCGGTGGGCGAGACGACAAACCAGTTGCCGGCTTCCACGCCGTTGACCAACAGCCGGTTGACATTGCCGAGGCTGGTTCCGGTCAGGGTGACCGCGGAAGGGCCGTCGGGGTTGACGATCAGTTGGGAGGCCGGGGAAATGGAGGTCACCGACGGGGGGGTGGTGCCGTTCAAGTCCGTGCCATCGAGGGTCGTCGAGTTGAGCCCGAGCGGGTCGAGCCACTGGGCAATGTTGTTCTGAACCCAGAAGCGGTCGAAGCGGCCGAAGCTGGCCGATTGGTTGTTGCACTGGGTCAGCGAGTTGACGCAGCAAGCGGATCCGCGGATGCGCCCGTTCTGGTCGAACAGCGGCCCGCCGGAGTTTCCGCCCTGGAGCATTCCCTCACTCCACTGGAGACTCCAGAAGTTGGTGCTGGCCGTGGCGCCGTTGCCGTCGATGGTGATCGTCTTCGGGCCGCCGCCGGGGTGACCCATAGCGAAAGCAAAGCTGAAGCCCGCGCTGCTAGATGAGCGACTCCAGCCAGCCCAGTAGGGGTTGTAGGAGGCGGGGATGTTCCCGTTGATCCGCATGAAGCGGCTATCGGTGGTGCCGCTCGTCGTGAGCAGGGTGGCACCCGAGACGTTCTGGTTGGTCGGGCCGCCGGACGCGGCGCAGCCGTTCGACTGGTAGTTGAACCTGAAGATCGTGTTCGAGCCCTGGCCACAGTGGTCCGCGGTAAGGACGTACTGGGTGAGATCGCCGGAAGTGTTGTTGATCAAAGCGCCCGAGCACAGGGCTCCGCCGGAAACGGTGCGGACCGTTGCGCGCTTTTGCTCTTCCCATCCGTCGCCCTGGGGGCAGTTGACGTTGATCGTGCAGGAACCTTCTTCGCCTCCGGTGCCATCGATCTCAAGCAGATTGAGGCCCTCTTCCAGTTCGAAGACGCCGCGGTAGTCGTAGATCACCGTAGAGATGTCGACTTCAGCGGGGAATTCGACAAAGCTCGGCTGAACGACCTCAACGATCACGCTCTCGCCGGGGAACGGCTCGAATACGAAGCCGCCATTTTCCTGGTGGTTCCGGGAGGTGTAGGCACCCAAGACGGTTTCGACGCCTTCTTCCCAGACGTACATTTCGGCGCCTTCAGGGAGCTTGAATCGGGAGAACTCTAGGCCGATCGACTTGGAGCCGGGGGCGACAATGCGCAGCCGCCAGACGCTGGTCCCGTCTTCGGTGGTCTGCCAGATGCCGGAGTCTTCGATGCTGTAGTCGACGTCCAGCAGGGCCCCGTAGCGTAGCGGGAGATGGCCCCGGGCTTCGTCTTCGGCGACATAGGCTGCCACGTCGGGTCGCCCCGTGATTTCAAGGGCGGCGGGGGATCCGAGCTGGGCCCACTGGCTGGCCGGCTGGCCGCCGAAGGACTGCTGGGCGACCGCGGGGGCACCGAGGGCCAGGGTGGCTAGGAGCGCAAAGGCGGGGGACGACTGGAGATTCATCGTGGCGAGTTGGGTGTGCTTGAACCGAGAAGCGAAACGAACGGCTACAGCCGGCAGCCCGTGGCAGAAACCTCGCAGCCGGCTGCACGCTCGATCCTTGCCCAGGACTGCGTTGCAGCGCTTCCGAAACGAGGAAGGGCGCTCAAAGGTAGACCCTTCAGACTCCTTTGGGGATCCCCTCCACGGCTTGCTCCTGAAATTTGAGGGCACGGACGCGCTTTTGGGTCGCTTCGAGGGCGGCTCGGCGCTCGGTTTCCCTTGGTGTTTGGGCCAGCGGCGGCCCCGACACCCAGCGAGCCGCCCCCGATCCAAGGCCGATGGCCATGGGTCGAGGGCGGCTCGCTGGACCGGAAATTTGGAGCCGAAGGCTGCTTCGGCTTCAGAGTCCGGGCGGAACAGTCTTAGAACAGCTTGGTTCCAGACTGAACGTTCGTGGTCGTTACCGGCAGGACCGGGAACGCGCCGTCGATGACGACCGCTTGCACGTAGAGCTTGAGCCCGATCGGCAGTGCGGGTTGGAGCGGGACCGACCAGAAGGCGTAGCCCGAGGTGGGATCGATGGTCTGCGTCCCGAAGTTGAAGACCTCGGTGAAGTTGTTGCCGATGTCGAGGCTCACCAGGCCCGGGAGGACCGAGGGCAGGTTCGAAGTCGACACCGCGAGGATCGCTACGTCGTTCGGCAGCGATCCGACGTAAGCCTGGATGCCGAGGGCGCTGATGAGGAACGCGGGATCGGAGAGCAGCAGGTCGAGGACCGGCTCCGCAAAGTTCGCGACGATCGTGTGGGACACGGTGGCCGTGCCGCCGTGGGTCACGAGTTCGATGGTCTTCGGGCCCAGCGAGTCTTGCTGGGGCAGATCAAAGATCGTGATCTGGGTGTCCGAGTTGACCGACCACGAAGGGGGCAGGCTGGGCAGCGACACGCCGTCGACGCGAAGGTCGATGGCGCCCAGGAAACCGGTGCCGGTGATGACCACGTCGAGCGGGCCTTCGGGGTTGACGACCGGTTGCGAGGCCGGGGAGGCCGAGCTGATCGTCGGCGCCGAGGGGCCGCCGCCGCCGTTGACGTCGGTTCCGTCCATGAACTGGAGGTTCATGCCGTTCGGATCGAGCCACTGGGCCAAGCCGTTCTGCTGCCAGAAACGGTCGAATCGACCGAAGCTGGCCGACTGACCGTTGCACTGGGTCAACGAGTTTACGCAGCAGGCGTTTCCGCGGATCCGTCCGTTCTGGTCAAACAGCGGGCCGCCGGAGTTGCCGCCCTGGAGCATTCCCTCGCTCCATACGAGGTTCCAGAAGCTAGTGGCGGCCGAGGCACCGTTGCCGTCGATGGTGATGGTCTTCGGACCACCGCCGGGGTGTCCCAGGGCGAATGCGTAGGTAAAGTCTGCGCCGCTGCCCGAGCGGCTCCAGCCGGCCCAGTAGGGGTTGTAGGAGCTCGGGATCGGGCTGTTGATCCGCATGAAGCGACTGTCAACCACTGAGCTGGTGGTGAGCAGCGTGGCGCCCGACACGTTTTGGTTCGTGGGTGCGCTACCGCCTCCGCAGGAACTCGACTGGTAGTTGAACCGGAAGATCGTGTTGGATCCTTGTCCGCAGTGGTTCGCGGTTAGCACGTACTGGGTCAGGTCACCTGAACCGTTGTTGATCAGCGCGCCAGAGCACAGCGAGCCACCGGAAATCGTCCGAACCGTCGAGCGCTTTTGGACTTCCCAGTCGTCGCCTTGGGGGCAGTTCACATCGATCGTGCAGGAGCCTTCCGATCCGTCTCCGCCGCTGATCTCCTGGAGGTTCAGGCCCTTTTCGAGCTCGAATACGCCGCGGTAGTCGTAGATCACCGTCGAGACGGCCACCTCGGCCGGGAACTCGACGAAGCTCGGCTGGACGACCTCGAGCACGAGGCTCTCACCGGGGAACGGTTCGAACACAAAGCCGTTGTCCTCGCGGTTGTTGAAGCTGGTGTACGCACCCAAAACGGTCTCGACGCCGTCTTCCCAGACGTACATCTCGGCGCCTTCGGGGAGGTTGAACTGGGAGAACTCGAGAGCGATGGACTTGGAGCCGGGAGCGATGATGCGCAGGCGCCAAACGTCGGTTCCATCCGCGGTGGTCTCCCAGATGCCGGCGTTCTCGATGCTGTAGTCCACATCAAGGAGCGCGCCGTAGCGCAGCGGGCGGTGAGCGCGGGCCTCGTCCTCGGCCATGTAGGCGGCGACGTCCGGGACTCCGGTCATCTCGAGGGCGGCGGGGGTGGCCAGTTCGGCCCAGCGGCTAGCCGGGAGGCCTCCGAAGGACTGTTGGGCTACGGCGGGGGCAGCCATGGCCAGGCCGGCCAAGAGCGCGCAGGCGCTGGTCGCGTTGATATGCATCGGGATGAAGTCTGGTGCGTGGACCGAGAAGTAGGGGGGGACGATGCAAGGGTAAACCATGGGCCCGTGCGGCCGTGCCCAGGGTTCGACGTCACGATTTAGACGTATACGCGTGCCCGGAGGATCCCCTCGTTGCGCGCATTCCCTCCCCAATCGAAGCCTATCCTAGGAAATCTGGACAGGCCGGCCGGTTGCGGGCCGGATTCGGGCTCTGAGGGGCCTCAGGCCTCGCCGTCCGCTGGCGAGGCGGCGTTGCGCAAGACCGATTCGGCCACCCGGATGGGGCAGGCCGTGCGCATGGCGAGGGCGATCGCGTCGCTGGGGCGTGCATCGACCTCGAGGAGGGTCCCGTCCGGGCCTTCCAGGTCGAGTCGCGCATAAAACGTCCCGCGGGCCAGGGCGACGATATTGACCGATACCAGCTGGGCCCCCAGGGACCGCAAGGTGTCGACCAGGAGCCGGTGGGTCAGGGGCCGTTCGGATTCGACGCCGCTGACCACGCGCTGAATCTCGTGGGCTTCGAAGTTGCCGATGACGATCGGGAAACTGCGATCTCCCGCGCGCTCGCGAAGGACCAGGTGCTGTCGATCGGCGCTGTCATAGAGCACGACACGCTCCAGCCGAACCTCGTGGAGCGTCGAGCCGGAGCCAGAGCTGCCGCCCTGTTCGTCTCCCGGACTCTCGCCCGGGTCCGGGGGAGGGCTATTCGGTTCTGTCTCGTCGCTCATGGCTGCTTCTATTGTGGGACCGAAGCCGGGTACGCGTCTACCGCGCGGGTTGCAGCTTCCGCCGGAGTTCCCGCGCGGTGGGTGTTCCCGCGCGGTAGGTGTACCCAGAGGGGCTCCCGAGGAGGGCGGCTCGTAGAATTCCGAAGCTAGACCCGCCTGCTCCGCCCCTTCTTGCGCCTCCGATGATCGAACGAAAAACCACCGCCGAGCCCGTTCTGATCCAGGTCCGGCGGGGGGATTTCGTCGAGTCGCGTCATCGCGGGTCGTTCGCCCTGGTCGATTCTTCGGGCCGTTTGCAGGCTTCGGGCGGCGACCCCCAAGCCGAAATTTTGGCTCGCAGCGCCATCAAAGGTCTCCAAGCCCTGCCGCTGATCGAGTCAGGGGCGGCGGAGAGATTCGAGCTGGCCTCCCACGAAATCGCCCTGGCGGTGTCCTCCCACGATGGCGAGGCCTGCCATACGGGACCGGTCGAAGCTTGGCTCGATCGGCTCGGGTTGGGGGAAGCCGGCCTGCGCTGCGGACCCCAGCCGCCCCGCGACCGGGCTGCGCGTTCGGAGCTGAAAGAACGCGGACTCTCGGGAAGCCCGCTGCACAACAATTGCTCCGGCAAGCACGCAGGGTTCTTGACCCTCGCCAGACATCTCGATGCCGATCCAAACGACTATCTCGATCCCGATTCGCCTGTGCAGCGCGCCGTGTTCGAGGCGGTCGGTGAAATGTGCGAGCGCGATCCGGTTGGCCTGCGCTACGCCGTCGACGGCTGCAGTGCGCCGACCCTGAGCCTCGGCCTCCAGGAACTCGCCCACGCCTTCGCAAAACTCGCGAACCCGGAACGCCTCGAGTCCCGGCGGCGAGCGGCCTGCGAGCGCATCGGCGAAGCGGTCGCCGCGCATCCCGCGCTCGTGGCCGGCAACTGGAAGCGGCTGTGCACCGACTTGATCGCAGCCAGCGGCGGCCGATTGTTCGCCAAGGTGGGGGCGGAGAGCGTTTACGTGATCGGCGTGCGGGGACGCGATCTCGGGTTGGCGCTCAAGATCGAAGATGGAGGCGCGCGGGCACTGGGGCCGCTGGTGGTCGGGCTGCTCGAGCGGTTCGACTTGATCGATGGGAACGAGCGCGCGCAGCTGGCGGCTTGGGCGCCGGGCCCCATGAAGAACTGGGCCGGGCGCGAGGTTGGAGCGTTGGAGTTGGTCGCGCCCGATTCGAGTTCCTCTTCCAGTTCCTCTCAGCCTTGAGCGAGACCCTGCCTCGACCGCTCCCGGTTCGTTCTCTGCGAGGACACAAGGGCGACGCGGGTCGGCTGCTGGTCGCCGCTGGTTCGCGCGACATGCCCGGAGCTGCGTTGTTGGTGGTCGGGGCGGCTCTGCGCTCTGGCGCGGGTCTGGTTCGAGCCTTCGACATCGAAGGTGCGCTGGCCGGCGTCCTGCCGATCGTTCACCCCGAAGCGGTGTTGACGCCGGCCGGCGAGGACGGCGACGCCACCTGGTGCGAACGACTCGATTCGCGGAGCGAGCACGCCGTGGTCCTCGGTCCCGGGTTGAACCCCGCGCGAGAGCCGGTCACCCGCGGCTGGGCCCTGGAGGTGATCGAGCTTTGGCCTCACCTTGCGGTTTTCGACGCCGGAGCCCTGAACGCCCTGGCTGGCGAGCCTGAGGCTCTGCACACCATGGGCGACCGCGCGATTCTCACTCCGCATCCGGGGGAGGCTGCGCGCCTGCTCGGCCGCCCGGCGACCGGCTCACTGGGGAGCGACCCGGAAGAACGGGCCGCGGCAGCGGCGGAGCTGGCCGATCGCTCCGGTGCGGTGGTGGTTCTCAAAGGCCCGGGCACGATCGTCCGTCAGGGGGAGCGCAGCTGGACGTGTCCAGCGGGTGGCCCGGAGCTTTCCAGTGCGGGGAGCGGCGACGTTTTGTGCGGCGTGATCGGCGCCTTCGCCACCTGGGTCACGTCCTTGGCGCCGCCTGGCTTCGGGGCTTTCGAAGCGGCCTGCGCTGGCGTCTGGGCCCATGCTCGCGCCGGCGAGCTCGCCCGGGGTGCCGGCGGCGCGCGCGGCGTTCTCGCCCGGGACTTGATCGATTCTCTGCCAGCCGCCGTCCATGGGCTGGAGGACCGCTCGTGAAGGCCCTTTTGAACTTGGGACGAACCGTGAACCGCATGGATTCCGCGCGCGTACACCGTCTGGTGGACCCAAAGTTCGGTTCGAGGTGGTCGCCCGGCCGGAGAGATCGTCTCCGCTTGGCGGCGTGGCTTTCGCTGGGACTTGGCCTGTCGCCGGTACTCGGCACAGCCACGGCCCTTCCCGCGAGTGCGATCCAGGCCCAGGCCCAGGCCCAAGTCCAAGCCCAGGCCGAACGGCCGCAAGCTGGGCAGGGCGCCGTGGACGCGCCGTTCACCGGGCCGGCCGTTCGGGACAGCGTGGCCCGCGAGTGGGCGATTCGCGAAGCTGCCGCGGCGGGCGAAGGGCCCGCGGCCGGGGACGGCCCCGAATCCTGGACTTCGCGCGCCGACCGCCTCGAGGCCCTTCGCCGAAGGTGGGCCGTGAACGCTGCGCCGATTGAGCCTGCCCAGCTCACAGCGCTTCGTCTCGGCTGGGCGGACGAACATCCCGTGGTGCGCACCCGCGCTCTGGAGGCTCTCGCCGTGCTCCGTTGGCGAGCTCGAGAGGGCTTTGCCTCCGCTCCTTTGGATTTGCAGCTTTCGCCTCGGATGCTCAGCGAAGCCCTTTGGAGTCCCGCCCCCGAATCTCGCCGGGCGCTGGCGGAGGTGCTTGGCGAGCCGTTGCCAGGGGAAGGGAGCGGCGCCCGTCCGGAGACAGGCCCCGGGGTGGCCGGTTCTGCGCGCGAGCTGGTAGCGCTGGGTCAGCTGCTCATCGACGAGGATCCCCTGGTTCGAGAGCAGGCCTTCGCCAGCTTGGGGGCACGAGCCGCTCGCGAGCCGCGGGCGAGCGACATGGTCGCCGCGGAGTTGGTTCGACGTGCGCAGGAGAGTTCCGTGCGCGTTCTGTTTGACGGTTTGTTCAGCCTGGCGCTTCAGTCCCCGCCGGCATCCACTTGGGAAAACCTGGCCACCTGGCTTGCCGAAGCCGAATCCAGGCAAGCGGTGCTTCCCCCAAACTCGGAGGAAGCGCTGGCGCTGTGGTTGACCTGGCGCGGTGTGCGGGCCGTGGCGGAGGCGGGTCGCTTTGCCGCTGGGGGGCGCGGCGATGTTCGCGTGCTGCTCGAGGGTTGGTTCCCTGCACGTTCGCTCGATGAGCGCGCCGACGAACTTCTCGCCCGCATCCAGCGCAGCTCCGACGAAGATTTGGGCGCCGCCCTGCTCGCGGGCGCCCATGAGTTGACCGAGCTCGAACCGGCGGCGCGTGCGGCGGCGAAATCTGGCATGCCCGGCGTCTCCGCCGGCTTGGACTCCGCAGCGAACTTTTCCGATCGTCTGTTCGCTGGCTTGACGCCCTACGTGAGCCAGCGTGGCGAAAGGTGGAGTGGGAGTCTGGGTCTTGAGTGGGTCGAGGCGGCCGCAGCTGTTTTGGGCCAGCGCCGGGTAGCGCTCGATGGGCCCGATTACCTGCGCAGCCCCGAGTCGCGCCAGCTCCTGTTCGCGGCCTTGTCGCGCGAACCGTCCTGGCCGCGCGGCGCGGTCATGCGTCTGCTGGGTCTATCTCTGCCAGGGGGGGAACGCTCCGAATTGGCCAGCGCGCTGGAGTTCGCGGCGCTCCGCGGAGACCCCGTGGCCACCGACGCCTTGTTGCTGCTGGCCGAAGACGAAGATCCCGAGCTCTCCCGGGCTGCGTTTCGCGCGGTGGCCATCGCCCCGGGCGCCGAACGGGTTTTGGATCGCTTGCATTCGATCTGGCGCGAGCTGCCCTTGGATGAGCGCATCGATCGACTCGGTGTGCTGACCGCGGAACTCTCGCCCGGGCCGTTCACGGAGGACCTGCTGGAGCTCGGCGAGCACCACGACGATCTGCGGACGCGCCTGGCGAGGCTGCTGTCCCGTGGTCCGTACACCGAGCGCGTTCACATCGAGCTGGCTCGATGGCTGGTGACCGAGCTGGCGGCGAAGGCCGAAGGGCGTTCCGAAGACGCCGGACGAACCGCTGCTTCCCTGTTGGTTGAACTGGACCGCTTTGCCGGCGAGCGTGCGCAAGGGGACTTGGTCCAGGCTGTTCGCCTGCTGCCCACGGACGAGGCGGTGGGGCTGGCGGCGGCGTCGAGGCTCGGTGCCAGCGAATCCGGCCGCGAGCGCCTGGCGCAGCTGGCGCGGGTGGACTTGATCAAACGCACCGAGTTGGAGATCGCCCTACAGCTTTCCGGTCCGCAGGTACCGCAGCCGGAGCGCGAAGCGCGGCGCCACCTGTGGCTCGGCGTCTTGCTGCGCGGCGCCGAGCGAGGCGACCTGGGGCTTTTGGGTCGCGTGTTTGAAGCGCTGGCGCGTTCGGGCGACGAGCGTGGCGCCGGTTTGCTGGAGCGGGTGGCGCTCGACAGTTTGGAGACTGAAATTCGCGCCCAAATGGCCTTGACCGCACTGCAGTCGAGCCAACTTCCTTCTTCGGTCGAAGCCCTCGAACGCGCGGCGCGCCGCAGTGGCTTCCACGAGCGGCGGGTCGGCGCGGCGCGTTCGCTTGCGAGCAGCGCGGCACCCGAGGCCAGCGCCGCGCTCGTGGCCTTGACCGACGACATTCGACGGGCACACGACGCGGGACTTTCCGGTGCGGCACCGGCCGCGGCCACCGCGCTCGCCGAGGAGTTAGGACTCGATCTGCTCGTCCCGGGCACCCTTGAGGAGTTGGACCACTTGCTGGAGGAGCTTGAGCTCGGCTGCGCCCGCCGGGGCTTGTTGGATCGGCGGCTGACCCGGGGCCTGCTGTTTGGCCCTCTCGCGCTCGCGGAGTCCGACCTCGTCCAGCGCCATGCGGACCAGGCCGGTTCAGATCCGGCTTTCCGCTACCGGCGCGAGCGCAACCTGGCGGTGGCCTTGGCCCGGGCCGGGCGGCTCGCCGAGGGCCTTGGCTCCCTGGATGCCCTAGGCGCCCGATTGGATCCGGCCTACCTGCTGGAGTTGGCACGCGGCCTGGAGATCGAGGCTGCCGGCCGGTCCCCTGAATCCGTGGACCCGAGGACCTTGACCCAATTGGGGCGCTGGGCGGCCCTTGGACTGGCACGTCTCGATGGCCGCGAGGCCCGCGAGCTGGATCAGGCCCTGCGCGTCCTTCAGCGGGCCGCTTCGGCCGAGGAAGCCGCCTTTGTGGTCGCCGCGCGCGCTCGACTCGCCCGCAGCGGTCGGCTCGGGCGATCGGGCTTGGATCCCTCCCTGGAGCTGGTACCCCTCGGCCAGGCCGTGCGAAACTCCGGGCCCTCTTCCGCGAACCGATCCGAGCCTCCCGCTTTTCCACCCCGATGACCGCTTCGAAAACCCGCTCCATCGACGTGCCCGAAGGCGCTGTCGAGACCCTCGACGACGGCATCGGCTTTTTGGCCTTGGTCGACAGCATGCGCGCCGATCCGGCTCTCAAAGTCGTCAATGCCGCGCGCATCAGCTACTCCAAGAAGAAGACCAAGCTGGGGGCCTCTGACACCAAGCTCGCGCGCTTTCTGTGGGACCACGGGCATACTTCGCCCTATCGGCATTCGTTCTACACGTTCCACTGGAAAGCACCGTTGTTCGTGTTTCGCCAGGCGTTCAAGTACCAAGTCGGCAGCGCCTGGCGCGAGTACGAGGTCGAAGGACACTCCGTCTCGGTCGATGCCTACGACGTTCTATTTGATACGGACAAGGGCTGCTCGTGGAATGAGATTTCCGGGCGCTACGTTGAATGGGATCCCGAGTTCTACGTGCCTTCGCGCATGCGTGGAAACCCGCCGCACGGCAACAAGCAGGCCTCCGATGATCTCGGCGACACGTTTGATCATGCGGCCGAGCGCGAGCGGATGCTCGGGGAATGCCGCGCAGCGTTCGATCTTTATCGATCACGTTTGGAGCGCGGTGTCGCCAAGGAAATCGCGCGCATGTGCCTGCCCCAAAATGTCTACACCCAGGCCTACTGGACGGTGTCGTTGCAGGGCGTGATCCACTTCCTGTCCCAGCGACTGGCCCAGGATGCGCAATACGAAATTCGGCGATTCGCTGAGGCCTGCTACGACCTGTTGGCCCCCGACCTGGACCGACTTGGGATCCAGCGCGAGGAGCTGGTGGAAGGCTCATGAGGCTGGTCGTCGGTCTGGCGCTCGGTTCGGCGATCGCGGTTGCCTGGGCCAAGGAGCCCCGGGTGGACCGCGGTCCGATCCAAGATGTGGATCCGCTGGCCGCCGTGGTCAGCGAGTTGAGCGAATCTGGGGTCCGGCTCGACCTGGAACGGGGGCGCTGCGCGATCGATGCGCGCGTCCTGGCGCGCTATCAGCCGCTTGAATATCTGCTGGTTGGTGAGCGGGGGCAGGCGCACGAGTCGCTCTTTGGCACGGAGGTCGAGGCCAGCCTTTTGAACACCGCGCTGCTGTTGCTTGGCGCGGAGCCAGGTCAGAACGCGCGATGGGTTGAGGTCGAGAGCGATGAGGCCGAGGGAACGGTCGAGAACGACGGCCTCGGGGGCCCGCCCGCCGAGCCAGAGGACGAACGCCCCGCGCCCAAACGGTTTGCTATCGAGCCGCCCGAGGGCGATGGCTTCTACCTGTATGCAGCCTGGGTGGAGGACGACGAGACCTACCTGTACCGGGTGGAAGACTTGATCGCGAACGTCGAGGAAGCGCGCTCCATGCGTCGCCACCGGTTTGTGTTCCTGGGCTCGAAGATGATCCAGCCGCGGCAGGATTCCGCGGAGGAAGTCTTTGCCGCCGATCTTGAGCAGAACCTGATCAACGTCGCCTACTTCCGTGCGGGTCACACACTGCTAACCACGGCGACCTCGGCGGCGAGTTCGGAGGACGCATGGTTCGCCAATCACTGGCTGGTGCCCGGCGAGGGAAAGACCGTGCGGCTCGTGTTCTCAAGGTCGCGAATCGCGGGGCTGCCCGCCGGGCTTGGGGAATCGGTGGCCGCGCCGGATCCGATTTTTGGAGGGCTTCCGAGCGTTGCTGGGGAGACGGACCGCTGACCTCCGCGAATTTCCGTAGCGGACCGGTGACGGCTTTCGCGAGCGGCCTTTTCCGCGCGCGCTCGCAGGTGGTTTGGGTGCAAGCGCTGCTGGTGGGGGCGGGCGGAGCCCTTTTTCTTTTGGCGGCTTGCCGCGACCAGCTCGGCGAGCCATTCGGCGTTCAGGAACTCGGCTTGGCCGGGGGAGTTTGGTTCGCGCTTGCCCTGGCGTATCTGGGCGAAGAGCGCAGGAGTCTGGCCCAGCTCGTAGGCCGGGCCGACGGGCAACTGGACAAACAGCGCGCCCTGGTGACGGCTTTCGAGCGCGAGGCCGAATCGAGCCGGGGGCCCTTCGACGGTGTGCTGGCCGAGGATGCGTTGAGCGGCGTGCGCTTTGGGCCGGTGTTGGCGGGGACTTGTCCCGCTTCGGGCCTCGCGCTCTTGGCGCCGCTGCTCGGTGGGGCGGTGTTGGTCGCTCTTTCCAGCTCGCCGGGCGGCGTCGATTCGGCGCGGCTCGCGGGTCTGGCGGGAAGTGCCGCACGCGAGCTGCAACACGCGCTCGGGGAGTTCGGTGACATGCAGGATGCGGAAGGCCGCGAGCTGAGCGAGCAGCTCTCCGCCGCGGTGGCCGATCTAGAGCGCGCCGAGCGCAGCCTGGCGGAGGGCGACCGGGGCGAAGAGTTGACCGAGCGGTTGGCCAGCCTCGAACAACGCCTTCAGGAATTGGCTCGAATCGAAGACTCGCCGCGTTCAGCTCTGCGACTGGACCGGGCGCGCGGCGCGGTGGAAGAGCTGGAGCGGGTTCTCGGCGAGCGGCCGGACCCGGCGGCAACGGAGTCGATCGCCGCCAAACCGGGTGGGAGCGGAGGCGCCTTGCCCACACCGGACTTGCCCGGTGAGCCGGATTCCCCGGGCCGCTCGGAGGTCGTTCGGAGCGCCCAGCCGGGATCGGAAGCTGAACCACCGTTCGTGGGCGCTCCACAGGATCCCGGCCACAGGCCCGGAGTTTTAGGGGGTCCGGCGGAGCAGGGAGCCGGGCGGGCTTCGGCTTCGAGCGGCGCGGCGGTCCTGCCGCTTGAGCTGGATGCGGCGCAACGGGAGCTGGTGGAAGCCTGGATCTCGAGCCGCCAAGGGGCTGCTTCGCGCCGCTGATCGCGAGGAAGCCAGCCTGAGCCGGTAGGCTCGTCGCCCATCGATCCCGCCCTTCTCCGCTCAACGGCCAGCGCATGACCTCGAACGAACAGTCCCGTCCCGATCCCGCCGACCGCATCGGCGTTTGGTTGGTGGGAGCTCGCGGCTCGATTGGAAGCACGGTGGCCGTCGGACTGTTCGCTTTGAAACGCGGTCTGGTCCCACCGATCGGTCTCGCCACCGAGCTCGATCCCCTGCGCCGGCTGGGTTTTGCGGGCTTCGAGAATTTCGTGTTGGGCGGCTGCGACGTGCGCCGGACGCCGGCGGCCGAAGGCGTAGCTGAGCTGGTCTCGGAGGGAATTGTCTCGGCCGACGTTGCAGCCGCCTGCGCCGAAGACTTGGTCGAGCTGGACGATCGGTTGTGTCCCGGCTTCTTGGGGGCGGGGGACGGCGAGCTCGCCGCGTTGAGCGGCGCTGCGGAAGACGCGGGAGTGGCCGAACGCACCGCGCTCAGCCCCCGCGAGCGAATCGCGGCGGTGTGCGGGGACCTGAGCCAGTTTGCCGAGGAGCACGGCCTGGCGCGCGTCATCGTGGTCAACGTAGCTAGCACCGAGATTCCGCCCGAAGGCGACCGTTGGCGTAGCGCCAGGGGCTTCGAGGCCGCGTTGGACGCGGGCGAACCACTGCCCGCCTCCTGTTTGTACGCGCGAGCAGCTTTTGAAGCCGGCGCCGGCTTCGTGAACTTCACGCCGTCGGCGGGGGCTTCGATCGAGGCGTTGCGCGAGTTGGCCGATGGCAAGTCGCTCCCGCACTGCGGCAACGATGGCAAGACCGGCGAGACTTTGGTCAAAACGACACTCGCGCCGATGTTCGCGCACCGCGCGCTGCGTGTGCTCTCCTGGCAGGGCTACAACATGCTCGGCAACCGCGATGGGGCTGTGCTCGAAAACCCCGAGCACAAACGTGCCAAGGTCGTCGGCAAGGATGAGGCCCTGCGGTCGCTGCTACCCAACCAGGATCTCCATAGCTTCGTCGGCATCGATTACGTGCCTTCGCTTGGCGACTGGAAAACGGCTTTTGACTTCATTCATTTTCAGGGCTTTCTCGGCGCTCGCATGAGCCTGCAATTTACCTGGAGCGGGTCGGATTCGGCGTTGGCGGCGCCGCTGGTCCTTGACCTGGTTCGATTCACCGAGCGCGAATTGCGCCTCGGACGCGGAGGAGTTCAGGCTCACCTGGCTCCCTATTTTAAGTCGCCCATGGGCGGCGAGACCGACGACTTTCATCGACAGTTCGCAGACCTCGAAGCCTGGTGTGCTTCGGAGCTCGCTGGCGGTCAGAACTGAACCACTCACAGATTCCATGCCGATCCTTCCTCCCGAGACCCTCGAGACCGCTGTTCAAGGCGCTTTGACAGAGGCGCGCGCTGCGCGCGACACGTTCTGCAAGTTAGACGCCAAGGCGCCTGCCGAGGAAGCCGTGCGGGCGTTCGATCGAATCGGACTTCCCATCGACGGCGTACGCGGCTGGTGTTCGCTCTACGCGATGTCCCATCCCGATCCGGCGATTCGCGAGCGGGGGGAAGCCTGCGTGCGCGACCTAGCTGCCTTCGGAACGGAACTCAGCCTCGATACGGAGCTGTTCGCGGGGCTCGAGCGCCTGGAAGGTGCGCAGGGACTGGACGCGCAGGGGCGCAGGCTCGTGACCCAGGCGCTCCGCAACTTTCGTCGCAGCGGCGTCGACCGCGATGAACCCACGCGCAAGCGAATCACCGCCCTGCGCGGAGAATTGGTCGAATTGGGCCAGACCTTTGACCGACACATTGTGGAAGGCGGTCGCGAGGTGCGCTTCGAGGGCGGCCACGCCGAACTGGAAGGGTTGCCCGAGGACTTTCTGAAGGCGCACCCGCAGGCGGAAGACGGCTCCGTAACCCTGTCGACCGATCCGTCGGTTCGCGCGCCGTTTTTGACCTATCAGCAGGACGAAGGACTTCGCCGCAAGTACCTCGAAGCGGCCCTGTCGCGGGCGACCCCGGAGAATCTGGAAGTCCTGCCCAAGCTGATCGCACGGCGGGCGGAGCTAGCCGACTTGCTGGGTTATCCGAGTTGGGCGGACTACGTCACCGAAGAGAACATGAGCCGCAGCGGTGCGAATGTCCGCTCATTCCTTGAGGACCTGGTTTCCCGGCTGGAGCTGCGGCGCGGGCAGGAATTGGATGTGTATCTCGAGCTCAAGCGCGAAGTGGACGCGAACGCGGATGGCGTCTACGAGTGGGACCGCTTCTTCTTGCTCGAACGCGGCCGTCGCGAGCGCTGTGGAGCCGACTCTCGCGAAGCTCGTCGTTACTTTCCGGTGCGCGAAACGGTGCAGGGCTGCCTCGACACGGTTGAGCGTGTGTTTGCCGTCGACATCCAGCCCGAGCCCGACGCTCCCGTTTGGCACGAGTCTGTCCAGGCCTTCGCGATCCTTCGCGACGGCCAAGCGATAGCGCGCTTCTATCTGGATCTTTACCCGCGCGACGGGAAGTTCAAGCACGCGTGCATGTCTTCCCAGCACCAGGGCTTGACCGGAATTCAAATCCCCGAAGCGTCGCTGCTTTGCAACTTCAACGAGGCGAGCGATACCGATCCGGGCTACATGGCCCACGAACAGGTCACAACCTTGTTTCACGAGTTCGGGCACCTGATGCACCACCTGCTCGCGGGCGATCATCGTTTCTTGGCCTTCAGCGGAATCTCCACGGAGTGGGACTTCGTGGAGGTCCCCAGCCAGCTGTTCGAGGAGTGGGCCTGGGAACCGGAGGTGTTGCAGCGTTTTGCCAAGCATCCCGAAACCGGCGATCCGATTCCGACCGACCTGATCGAACGGATGCGCAAGGCAGACGAGTACGGCAAGGCGATCGAAGTCTCGATTCAGCTCACCTACGCGTTGATTTCGCTCTCGCTCTACGAGCCTGGGGGCACGGGTGCTGATCCCATGGAGGTCATGCTTCAACGCAAGCGGGAGGCCTACCCATTCCCGCACGTGGAAGGCACCGCGTTCGTTGCGAGCTTTGGTCACCTGCACGGCTACTCCGCCATGTACTACACCTACCTGTGGTCCTTAGCGATCGCCAAGGACCTGCGCGAGGCCTTCGACGGACGCCTGCTCGACCGAGATCTCGGTGCTCGCTACGTCGACAAAGTCCTGGCCCCCGGCGGCTCCAAAGACGCCCGCGAACTGGTCGCCGACTTCCTCGGCCGAGAATCCAACAGCGGGGCCTTCGAGCGCTGGCTCGCTCGATAGAAGGCGCCGAGCGCTGGCTCGCTCGATAGAGGGCACCGAGCGCTGGCTCGCTCGATAGACAACGACGGCACCGAGTGCCGGCTCGCGCCCTAGCGAGGAATCCTCAAGCCTTGCCGGCCTGATTCTGCCGTCGTTCGCGGAGCTCGGTGACCAGGAACATGGCGATCAGGACGGCCAACTGATCGAAGATTAGGCGGACCGGTGTGTGGTAGAGGGTCCACCGGCAGTGCGCGGTCCAGACCGCGGCTCCCACGCCCCAAAAGACGGCGTAGTGAGCGAGGGCATGGCGCCCGTCGAGACGCGCACCTCTTGTCCAAAGGACGAGCGCAAAGACTGCCACGAGCGTGCCGAGGTAATCGATGTGAATGGCCACCCCTTCCCCTTCGGGTAGCTGCTGTTTCGAATTGAGCAGGGCCCGGTAAAAAAATCAGGCGCGCCCCCTCGAAGCTCGGGGGGGCGCGCCTGGCGGGATTCTTGCGCTCGAATGAGCGCCTGGGGAGCCTAAGGCTGCTCGCCCAGCTCGGCTTGAATCTCCGAAAGCAAGTCCTGGTAGATGTCGTCGGCGTTCTCCGAGGTGACCTCGGCTTCGGCCTGTTCCAGGGCAAATTCTTCGGTGGGGATCTCGGTCACTTCAGGAACGGCCGCGGCCTCGATGGCGTTGGTGACCGTCTTCACATCGGACAGAGGTAAGGGAGCTTCCTTCGTTCCGTCCGAGCTGCAGCTCGAGGCGAGAGCGACGAGAAGTCCGAGAAGGAAAGGGCGATGCATGGGGGGGATTCCGCAGAAGGGGGATGGGGTCAACGGCTGGTCGACTGGCGGACCGTCTTGGCGGACTCGAGCATGCTGCGACGCAAGCGTTCGAACCGGTCGGAGCCGACGGTACGGCGACCGTTGGCCGTCAGTGCCTCGTAGCGCTGAACTTCCAGCTGCTGGAGTCGGCTCAGCTCTTCGATGCGTGTGCTGTTGCTACCGCCGCGGGCAATGCCGCGCAGAGCTTCGATTTTGGCGATGCGCTCGCGGTGGATGCGCTCTTCTTCCGCCATCCGCGCGAGGACCTGGCCATCGTTCCATTCACCGCGGATCGCGGGGCGAGCCACACGCACCGGGCGAGTGCTGCTGCCCACGTTTTGGGTGGCCTGGTTCTCGCGGATGTTTTGGATCCGCTCGGTCTTTTGAGCGGCCTGCTCGGCCGCGTTTTCGCGGATGTTCTGAATACGCTCGTTTTGGCCTGCGGCTGCTTCGGCGCCATTCTCGCGAATGTTCTGGATGCGCCCAGTTTGGCCCGCGGCTGCTTCAGCGCCATTCTCGCGAATGTTCTGAATTCGCTCGGACTTCTTGGCTGCGTCGGCGGCCGCCTGCTCGGCTTGGTTCTCGCGGATGTTCTGGACCCGCTCGGAGCGATTGGCAGCGTCGGTGGCTGCCTGTTCCGCTTGGTTTTCGCGGGCGTTCTGCACCCGTTGTTCCTTCTGAGCCTGCTGGGTTGCCTGCTCGCGAGCATTCTGGACGCGCTCCGCTTGCTGGCGCTGCTGTTGCTGGGACTCGCGGGCGTTCTGCACGCGGTCGCTAGAGCCCTGGGCGGGCCGGCTACCCTGGGCGGGCCTGCTGCCCTGTGCGGGGCGCCCGGTTTGATTTCCCCGGATCGGCTTCGCTGCGGGGCGAGTGGCCGGCTTGGCCCGTTCTTGGGTGATGGGTCTGGTCTGGGCAGGCCTGGCTTGGGATCCGGCCGGGCGTCCGGCCTGGGTCGTCGCGAAGGAGGTGCCGCAAAGCAGCGCGCAGGCGGCCAAGCCGCCGAGGACGAAGGAACGATTCATAGCAGTTCGGCTCTTCGGAGCCTCTTGAGGTAGGGCCGTGAAGTCTTGGGTACGAGGACGCCAGCGCTGTGCGCCGGGTGCTCGACCATGGGGTGGAGGGGGAAGCTGGCCCGTCTCCACCTAGCGGCCTGGACCCCTCAGTTTACGATCGAACTCCCGCAGGCATGAACGAGATCGCTTTTGAAGGGGGCGGGGTTACCCCTGGGT
>CAZUCE010000031.1:0-49808 GCA_964619265.1 uncultured Planctomycetaceae bacterium | reverse complement strand
GGCATGGGGCGGGTTCAGGGCGGGGGACTGGAAGACTCTCGGAGGAGAACCCTTAGGATGCGCCGCCCTCTCTGGGAGTCCAGGCGGCTAGCGAATCTCGTTCCCCGCAGTGGGCTCCTCCTCTCTGCACTCTCTCGGATCCATGGATCGAAACCGACTCTCGGTGCGCCTCGGCGCCTTTGGACTTGCCCTATCCACCTTGGCCTTTGCCGGCTGCGACGACGATGACGAAGGCACGATCGTCACCGGCACCTTCGGGTCGGCGATTCAATCCGCCGGCCTGACCACCCTCGCTGACCTGCTCGATCAGAGCGGTCTAGCCTCTAGCCTCGACTCGGGCGGACCCTTCACGGTCTTCGGACCGACCGACGCCGCTTTTGACGCGCTGCCGGCTGGCTTCCTGGAAGGTCTTTCGGAGCAGGAGCTTTCTGACTTCCTGACCTACCACGTCGCACTCGGGGACTTCTCGCTCGAGGACCTCAGCATGCTCGACCAGATCGAGACCCTGGGCGGCATGAACATCTTGATCAGCCAGATCGGCGACACGCTGTTCTTGAACGACGTCCCGATCACCTCCGGCTCGCTCGCGAGCCCGAACGGTCAGATCTTCCCGCTGCCCGGCGTTCTGACCCTGCCCCAGTCGCTCTCCGACACGCTCGCGTCGCGCGGATTCAACACCATGGCCGCCGCGCTCACCGCCGCCGGCTTGGACGGCGAGTTGGCTGGGTCCGCGGGTGTGACCGTTCTCGCTCCCACCGACGAAGCCTTCGCCGCTCTGCCGGACGGCTTGTTGGACGACCTCCTGCTGCCCGCCAACCAAGCGGAGCTCGAGAGCTTGCTGCGCTACCACGTTGTGGACGGTTCAGCGAACATCGGTCCGGCGCTCGTGGCCGGCGACACCCAGACCGCCGACGGTCGCGTGATTCACTTCGGGCTGGACGAGGTCCAGTCGCCGCGCGTCAACCAGCAACGGCTTTCGACCGTCAACGTGCCGACCACCAACGGCATCCTGCACGGGGTCGATGCGGTGCTTGCTGAGCCGGTCGCGCTCGGCAGCTCGCTCGACGGAACCCTGTTCGGGCTCGGCACGCAGATCACAGGCGTGTTCGGCACGATCGAGGACGAGGCTGAGGACTTCACAGCCTTCCTGCCCACGAACGATTCGCTGGTTCAGTTGGTTCAGACCCAGCCGAACCTTGCGAACTTCCTGATCGCGCCGGAGAACTTGGGCGATCTGACAACGACCATCCTGAACCACTTTGTGAGCGGCGTGCAGTCCTCCCAGGACGTGCTCGCGACCGCTTCGTTCGCGAGCCTCGCCGGCGACGGCAACGATGTGGCCGTCACCAACGACGGGACCGGCACCGCAATTGGCGGCCTGGCTCTTTCGACGACGGACTTGGTTGCCACCAACGGCATCATTCACCTGATCGAAGGCCTGATCGTGCCCGCCACGATCGATGTTCCCGAAGAGCCGGCGACGCTGCTCGCCGTCTCGTCCGGCGACGAGTCGTCCGCGGACGTCCAGGAGTTTGTGGCGCGTCTGAAGCTAGCTGCGGCCGAGGCCATGGCGACTCCGGAATTCGCCGAGGGCCTCGCGGCCAAGGTGAGAGGTCGCGCGAGCCGCTTTGGCGGGGCTTTCGGGCCTGGCGCGCTAGGCACCCTGGGGCTCACCGCGATCGGCTCCGCCGATGTGGTCGCCCTGGGCGAGCTGGCCAGCTGGAGCTTCGACCTGCCGGTCGCCCCGGTCGCTCCGCTGTTCGCCACCGAAGCCTTGGCCGGTGCATGGTCCGAGCTGAGCTCGGAGGGAACCTTGCGCTTCGGCGGGCTGCCCCTCGATGCCCAGGCCTGGTTGGTTGTGTGGAGTGAGGCCACCCCGGTCCTCGAAGGGCTTGCGGCCGAGCTCCTCGTCCCGTTAGCCGACGGCTCGAACCTGATGGTTCTGCGAGTCCACACGGCAGACTCAGGAAGCCTCGAGGCCCGCTTCGAATCGCTCGGATCGATTCGGGCGGAACTCGCCGTTTTCTAGACCTTGCGCGAAGCTAGCCGGAGGGGCGGGGTGGACTCCTCGCTCTTCCGGCGGCGGCTCTGGTTGGCTGGGTGGCGTGGCCTGGTTGGCTTTGGATGGGAGTGGCTTTGGACGGGATGGGGATGGGCCGGGAGCCCCGGCATGACTCCGGCTGACTAGCCCGCGGGAGTCAAGGATGGGAGAGTCCAGGAAGGACCGGTTCCCGAGGTACGCATGGACCCCGAGGAGGCGCAGCGCCGGCAGGCCGGAGCAGGCCTGGGTTGTACAGCGAGCCTTGGCAGGGCACCGCGCCCCTTCGCGTGGAAGGACCGGAGCCTTCCCGTGGACCGATCGGGGGGCTGGTCCGAGTCTCGGGCGGTCTCGAAGTCACCTTCGGCGCGTAGATCCGGGCTTCGGCCAGGATCTCGAGGCGTTCGCGGATCGGCAGGAGGGCTTAGGGCCTAAACTCCCCGGCCCGTTTCTTCGAACCCGCTGTCCGCCTCCCCATGAGCAGTCTCCGCAACGTCATCATCATCGGCTCCGGCCCGGCCGGCTTCACGGCCGCTGTCTACGCCTCCCGCGCCAACCTCGAGCCGCTCATGTTCGAGGGCGAGCCAAGCTCGGAGGCGCCCGACCTTCTGCCGGGTGGTCAGCTGATGCTGACCACCGAGGTCGAGAACTACCCGGGCTTCCCGGACGGCGTCACCGGCCCGGATCTGATGGACCACTTCCGCAAGCAGGCCGAGCGGTTCGGAACCGAGCTGCACATGCTCAATGTGAAGGAAACCGAGCTGGCCGGCGAGGTGAAGCGCGTCCAGACCACCGACGGAAAGTGGCACGAAGCGAAGTCGGTGATCGTGGCGACCGGTGCGAGCGCCAAGTGGCTCGGCCTTGAGTCCGAAACGGCTCTGCGCAACAAGGGCGTCTCGGCCTGCGCGACTTGTGATGGCGCCTTCTTCCGCGACAAGCACGTGGCGGTCGTCGGCGGCGGCGATACGGCGATGGAAGAGGCGATGTTCCTCACGCGATTTGCCACCAAGGTATCGGTGATCCACCGTCGCGATGAGCTGCGCGCGTCGAAGATCATGCAGCAGCGCTGCTTCGACAACCCGAAGATCGAATTCGTCTGGAATTCCCAGGTCGATGAGGTCAAGGACGTCGAAGCCGGCCGCGTCACGGGACTGGTCCTCGAGGACACCAAAACGGGCGCCAAGCGCGATCTGGAGTGCCAGGGGATGTTCCTGGCGATCGGCCACAAGCCCAACACCGATTTCTTGAAGGGCCAACTCGATACCGATGAGCTTGGCTACGTGAAGCTGAACAGTCGCGGCTCGTTTACCAACCTGGACGGCGTGTTCGCCTGTGGCGATGTCGCGGACCACGTTTATCGTCAAGCGGTGACCGCGGCGGGTATGGGCTGCCAGGCGGCCATCGACTGCGAGCGCTGGCTCGAAGCGAAGGGGAGCTGAAAAGTGTCCGATCCGGCGAGTCCGAACAGCTCAGGCGAATCTGCGCGCGCCCGCACCACGCGATTCGAAAACTGTCACATCGCGGTGACCGGAGCGGGAACCGGCATCGGGCGCGCAATCGCGGAGCGCTTGGCGCTTGAGGGCGCCAAGCTTTCGTTGTTCGGCCGGAGGGCTGAGCTGCTCGAGGAGACCGCGGGTCGGATCACAGCGGCGGGTGGCAACGAGCCCTTCCTTCGTCCGCTCGATATTCGCGATCAGACCGAAGTCAACCTGGCCTTCGGGCAGGCGGCCGATTCCCTAGGGGGGATCTACGGCCTGGTCGCGAACGCCGGCGTTGGCGGCCCAAACGAGGCCGGGGATCAGGACCGCTTCGAGGATTTGGTCGCGACCAATCTCTCCGGCAGCTACTTCTGCGCGCGGGCCGCGAAAGCAAACCTTGCGGCCGGCCCCGACCCGCGCCACATCCTCTTCCTATCGTCGATCCTGGGCCGGATCGGCGTACCGGGCTACACCGGCTACTGCGCCTCCAAGACGGCGCTGCTGGGTCTGGCACGGGCCATGGCCGCCGAGTTTTCTTCCGAGCGGGTCCAGGTCAACGCGGTTTGCCCCGGTTGGGTCGACACGCAAATGGCCCGCGACGGCCTGGCCGACATGGCCGGTGCCATGGGAATCACGCCCGACGAGGCCCACCGGGTCGCGATGCGGGACGTACCGCTGGGCCGCATGGGGCAGCCGTGCGAGGTGGCTGGGATGATCGCCTGGCTGCTGTCGGAGGATGCCTTCGGTGTGACCGGGCAGGGGCTCGACATGAACGGCGGCGCTTTCATGAGCTGAATCCCAAAGGGAGCCGGGCGGTTTCCCCAGCGGGCCGGTCCGAATCGCGGTTCACCAGGGAGTTCGCGAGCCGATTGGGCAGCGAACGCCTGCTAGGCTGGGATCCCTGCCATGCGGATCTGCCTCGTCGTCCACGGTTTTCCCCCGTATGAGCTCGCTGGCGTGGAAACCTACACAGCGGGCCTGGCCCGGGCGTTGGGCCAGCGGGGCCACACGGTTGAGCTCCTGGCCTTTCGATCGGACCCGGTCTTCGGGGATCTATCGGTGCGGCGTGAAGAGCGCGATGGCTTTGCGCTCTCCTGGTTGAATTCGACCCAAGGTCCGAAGGACCCGGCCGAGGCGCTGGACCCACCTGGAATCGCCGAGGTGTTTGGCAAGTTTCTGGACACCGAGAAGCCCGACCTCGTTCACTTTCAGCACGTGGTGAAACTTGGGTTGGGTCTGGTGGAAGTTGCCCGCGAGCGCGGCCTGCCGACCTGCTGGACAGCCCACGATTACTTCGGGGTCTGCCACCGATTCACGCTGCTGCGCCCGAACCTGCAGCGCTGCGAGACGGTCGGTGACCCCGCGGCTTGTGCACGCTGCGACCTCGCTTCCGCGGTTCTCAATGATCAGCCCGGCCTGGGCGACTACCAGCTGGGGGTCCTGGAAGATCAACTGGACGGGCCGGGGCGCGCGCGGTTGGAGGCCACCCTCGCGGGGGATGCGGAGAACTCGGGGTTCGAGCCCGAAGCCGTGGATTCTGCCGTCGAACTTCGCACCCGCCTGGATGAGCGGCGTCTCGACGTCTTGACCCAAATCGACCGCGTGTTCGTCCCAACCCACTTTTTGCGCGACCGGTTGGTTGAAGGGGGCCTCGATCGAGAGCGCACCCAGCATCTGCCTTACGGCGTGGAAGTTCGCGGGCTCGGCGATCTTCCGCGCCCGGATCCCGCAGATCTGAAAGCGGGGCGGCCCTTGCGGCTCGGCTTTGTGGGGAGCTTGACCAAGCACAAGGGTGTGCACGTGCTGCTTGAAGCCTTCGCGCGCGTGCAGGCCGATCCGAATCTGAACGGTCGTTTGCAGCTCACCATTTCCGGCGATTCGAGCGATCGCGTCTACGTGGAGCGGCTGCGCGCGCGGGCAGCTGAGCTCGGCGTCACCATGGCCGGCAAATTTCAGCCCGAAGAACTTCCCGGGCGCCTGGCGGCGGCGGATCTGATGGTCGTGCCCTCCACGTGGGTGGAGAATCAACCGCTCGCGATTCGAGAGGCGTTCGCGGCGGGCCGGCCGGTCGTGACCTCGAGGCTCGGAGCGCTGCCGGAGAGCGTGGAGGACGGCGTCGATGGCTTGCTGTTCGAACCGGGCGACGCGGGAGATCTTGCGAGCGTGCTCGCGCGGCTCCTTCAGGAACCAGACTTGTTCGCGAACTTGTGCAAGGGGGTACCGAAGATCAAGGGTTCCGCAGAGCAGGCGGCTGAACTCGAGTCGGCCTATGAGGAGCTGATCGCAGGCCGACGCGAAGCACGCGTGGCCGAGGCTTGCGAGTGGGCTGAGGACTTACCGCATTTGAGGCCACTCGCGGAGCGTTACGCCGAGCTGGGTGAGAAACCGATGCGAGATCTGTTCGGTCAGGTGCTCGCGGGCATTGAGCGCCTGGCGGATGGCCTGGGCGCCGATGCCGAAGGTGCCGGCCGCTGGATGCATCTCGCGCTGCGTTCGCACGTTCGCGTGCAAGCTAACGCGCGTGAGAGTCAGGCGGAACTCGACTACTTGCAGGGTGAAGTCACCGGTCAGCGGGAGTCGGTGGAGGGGCTGAAAGAGCGCGTCGATTGGCGCGAGCGCGAGCTTGCCGAGCGCGAAGAAGAGGCTGGCTGGCTGCGTCAATCCGCCGAGGAGGCCGAGCGCGAGCGAACTTGGTTGCGCGAACAGTCCGAAAGCCTGGAGGCCGAACGCGAATGGCTGAAGGGCAACCTGAAGCAGCTCGAAGGTGAGCGCGATGCGTTGGGGGAGAAGGCCACCTGGCTCGAAGGAGAGGTCGGCAACCGTGACCAGGAGCTGGTCTGGCGCCGCGGTGAAATGGAGCGCATTGCCCTCGAAGCCGAGGAGCTTCGTGCCCACGGGGCGCGGCTTGAGGAGGCGCTCGGCGAATGGCACGTGGCTGTGGAGCGCGGGCTCAAGCCGCTGACCGCAAGCTACGACTCGAACACCAAGGACTTGCCGGGGGACGGTGTCGATGCGCAGGGGTTGGAGCTTGGCCTCGGCCGGCTTGCGAAGCGCCTCGAGCAGTTGGAGCACGAAGCGGAGACCGTCGCGGCCGAAGCCCGGTGGCGGCGCGAAGAAATGGAAGCTCTGCAGATGTCCTTCACCCAATCCAAGAGCGTCTGGCTGCTGCGCCGCACCGCCATAGGCCGGCGCATCGCGGCCTGGCGAACGGATTCTCAGCCCGGCTTGAGCGAGGACGCGCAATGAGTCGCTCTCCGCAACCGGTTTCGATGGTGCTCCCGAGTCTCGACGACCGGGACCTGTTCGAAGCGCATCTGCCGCGCCTGGTCGCCGAGGTCGAACGGCGCGCGGTAGGCGACCAGATTCTGGTGGTGGACGACACGGGCGAGAACGTGCTCAAGCCGTTTCTCGCCGAGTCCTTCCCGGCGGTGGAATGTCTGTCGAGGAAGCGCAATGGTGGCTTCGCTACGGCGCTACTCGAGGGCATTCGCTCGGCCCAGCACGCCCAGGCGTTCTGCCTGAACCCAGACATTTTGGTGCGCCCCGGATTTCTTGAGCCGTTGCAAGAGCAGCTCGAAGACCCGAAAGTTCACTCGGTTGTTCCGCGGATTCTGCTGTTCGGAAAGGAAGACCAAGTCGAATCCCTGACCGGGATCGGATTCGAGCACGATCTCGCGTTGCTCGAGCAAATCGGATTGAAGGGACGCTCGGATTCCTTCGCGAGCGGCGTGCATCCGGTGGCCTTCGCGGTTGGAGGTGCGATGCTGCTGCGCCGGGATGAGTTTGTTGCAGGGGGTGGATTCGACCCGTTGTTCGAGCCCTTTTATCTAGAGGACGCAGATCTCGGGGTGGCCGCTTGGCGGGGCGGGCGCGAGGTGCGCTACGTGGCCGAGTCGGTGGTCGAACACCACCATCGCGGGACAATCCGCCGGCGAGTCTCGAAGGAATTCGTACGCGCAACCATCGAGCGCAACCGCTATCTCCTGCAGTGGAAGTACCTGGAGGATCCGGCGCGGATCGAGCGGCAGATCGCAGCTTTGTTCCGCGTGGCCTTGGATGCCTTCTTGGGCGAGGACCGGCGCGAGCTGACCTGGCTCGCGATGGCCCTGGACCAGTTGGATGCCGTGCGGGATGCGCGGGCCAAGCTGGCGCCGCCGGTGAAGACGTTCGGCGAGATCCTCCGCGAAGCGCGCCCGGATCGCTAGGAGCCGATGGTCATCAGGAACTCGGCGTTGACCTTCGTTCGGCGCATCTTTTGGACCAGCATTTCCATCGCCTCGACGGGATCGAGCTCGTTCAAGACTTTGCGCAGCATCCACACGCGCTCAATTTCTTGAGGGGTGAAGAGCAGCTCTTCCTTGCGCGTTCCCGACCGATTGATATCGATCGCGGGGAAGATCCGGCGGTCCGCCAAACGCCGTTCGAGGACCAGCTCCATGTTGCCGGTGCCCTTGAACTCCTCGAAAATGACCTCGTCCATTTTCGAGCCGGTTTCGATCAGCGCGGTGCCGAGAATCGTCAGCGAGCCGCCGTCCTCGATGTTGCGAGCTGAGCCGAAGAACTGCTTGGGCATCGACAGCGCCGTCGCCTCGATGCCTCCGGAGAGCAACTTGCCGTCCGAGGGCGCTTCCTGGTTGGAAGCGCGCGCCAGGCGCGTGATCGAGTCCAGCAGAATGACGACGTCTTCGCCGGCCTCGACCAGCGAGCGTGCCTTCTCGATCACCATCCGAGCGACCTTTAGGTGCCGGGCAGAGGATTCATCGAATGTGGAGGAAATGACCTCGCGTTTGTTGCCTGCGAGGTTGCGCTCGAAGTCGGTGACTTCCTCGGGACGTTCGTCGATGAGCAGCACGATCAGATGACAATCCGGGGCTTTCTCGACGATCGAGTTGGCGATTTGCTGCAGCAAGACCGTCTTGCCCGTTCGCGGCGGCGCGACGATCAGGCCGCGTTGGCCGCGCCCGATGGGCGTCACCAGATCGGCAATGCGCATTTCAAGCGGATTGGCCGAAGTTCCTTCGAGCAGGAAGCGTTCCTCGGGGTACAGCGGGGTGAGCTCCTTGAACGGTGTGCGGCTAGCGGCTTCTTCGGGATCGTGGAGGTCGACCAACTCCAACGAGCACAGACACAGATGCCGCTCGCCCTCCAGCGGCGGGCGGACTTCGCCACGTAGAGTCATGCCGGTGCGTAGGCCGAAGCGCTCGATCATGGAGCGCGGTACGAACACATCCTCTTCCGTGGGCAGGTAGGACGCGGAGGGGATCCGCAGGAACGCGATGTCGTCGCCGATGACCTCCAGGCAACCTTCGGATTGGAGGCGGCCGCCCTTGTCGAAGTGATTCTCGGCGAATCGCCAGAGGATGTCCCGCCGGCGCCGGGTGACCGGGATTTCGAGCTTCTCGTCCTCAGCGCGCTCGATGAGCTCACCGAGCTTCAGCTCGCACCAGGAGACGTATTCGATCTCTTGGACCTTGGCGCGACCCTTAGGCTTCTTGCGCTCTGCCAGGAGGTCCTCCAGCTGTTCTTCGTCGAGGTCCTTAGGCAGGGCGTCGACGTCGATGTAGATGTCGGTTTGACGTTCGAGCTGCTTGGCCTGGGCGACCAACGGCTTCTTGCCGCCGAAGGATTTGCCGCCGTGGGATCGTTGACGCTTCTTCTGGACCATGTCGAGGGGGCCCGGGCCTTGCCCGGGAAAGTCGGAAGGTAGGGATCGAGCGGAAGCTCGGTCAGGCGGGCGGCTCGGCGAGCAGGCTCCCGCGAAGGAGCCGCGCCCGATGAACGAGCGCGTGACGGGAGCCCGAGTTGTCGAGAACGTGGGTCGCGCGAGAGCGCTTCTGTTCGAGGGGCAGCTGGGCTGCTTCGCGCCGCGCGACCTCCCGCTCGTCCCAGCCGCGCGTTTGGCGCGCTCTGGATTCGCGGTCTTCCGCGGGGGTGTCGACGAAGACCAGCGCGTCGCATTCCGCGACCAGGCCGTGCTCCGCCTCGTTCTCGAGGAGCAGCGGGACGTCGAGCACCACCAGCGGCACCCGGGAGTCCCGGGCGCCCTTCAGCTCGTCCGCGATGGTGGCACGAACGGCGGGGTGGATCCAGCCCTCGAGTTGGCGGCGCTTCTCCGGATCGGCGAAGATCTGCTGCGCGAGCAGGGCCCGGTCGGGCTGGCCGCTTGCATCCAGGACGCCGGGACCAAACGCTCCGGCGACCCGGGCGGTCACCTCAGGCGAAGCCAGGGCCAGGTGGGCGATCCGGTCGGCATCCAGGTGGAGGCCCTCCGCACCGGCCAATTCGGCGGCGGCCAGGGACTTGCCCGAGGCGATTCCGCCCAGAATTCCGACCACCAGGGTTCGCAAGGCGCGTGAGCTGGGGGCCTGGGCTCGAAATTCGGCGTCGGGAGGCAGCACGGCCAGGATGAGGGCTGAGGGTGGGGACTGGAGCGGCAGGGTGGGATCAAAGCGGGCTCGAATCCCGTTGCGCCCGCGAAAGGCTGCCTTCCGGGGCCCGATCGACGCCCCTAAAATCCCGCCGAACCCAAACGGTAGGTCGGGGCGCCGCGCGTGGCTAGAGGGTCCTCACTGGCCGGGAAGCTTGCCCGAGCCGCCCCGCTCGGGTATCAAGCACAGCGACGAAGGCCGTCCTTCGACTCCCGAATCTCTCCACAGACTCACCGTTTCCCCCCGATGAGGCCCCCCTCGATGAGGCACCGACCCATGCATGGATCGAACCGCGGAGCCGCCCAAGTCTCCGTGACCTGGGTGATCTTCCTAGCCGTCATCGCCCTCGTGGCGGTGCTCTTTGCGTACATCTCCCAGGACGATCGCTCGAAGGCCGAGGGCAGTCTAGACGTAGCCAGGCAGGCCAAGGAGGAGGCCGAGCAGCTCGCCGCCAGCGCAGACACCGATCGGCGCCAAGCTTCGGAATTGCTCGGTTTCTTCGACGCGAACGACGTCTCCAAGCAGATCAACGCGGACTTGGCCGCCTCCGCCATTGCGGATCTCAGCGCCGACTTCCCGGACCTCCCGGCCGACGCCACGACCTTCCAGGACATCCTCCCGGCGATCCGCGCGGAGCGTCGCAAGCTCGCCGAGCGCATCGACAGTCTGCGGTCCGACGTCGCGCGCCTCGAGAGCGAGCTTCAGACCGAGAAGGACGCGCGTCAAACCGACTTGTCCACGAAAGACGAGACGATCGCTGAATTGCGCGGAAACCTCTCCGACGAGCAAGCCAACGCCGAGGAGCGTCAAACCGAGCTCGAGGATCGTCTAGCGACCGTCGAGGCCCAGGCCGACGAGCTGGATCAATCCAAGCGTGAGCTAGAACGCGAACTCGACGATGTCGTGCGCGCCGCCGGTCGCTCCGAAGAAGAGTTGGTCGCGGCCCTTGCCTCCGCTCGCGTGCAGCTCGCGTTTACGGAAGGCACCCGCGCCGAAGAGGCCGACGGAACCATCACCTCGGTCTCGAAGGAACTCGGTTTGGCTTGGATCGACATCGGTTCCCTGAAGCGTGTCGTTCCTGGCATGAGCTTTACGATTCGTTCGGCCGGCGCCAACACCGCGGATCGCCGCATCAAGACCGAAGGCGTCGTCTTGGAGGTTCAATCGGGCCTGGCCAAGTTGCAGCTCGGCACGCTCGCCGATCCTTTCGACGCGGTGGTTCGCGGAGATGAGGTCTACAACCCGCTGTTCGACCCGACCGGCGAGCGTCGCGCGGCCCTGGCCGGACGTTTTGCGGGCAACTTCGACCGGGACGAGCTGAGTGTCGTCCTCGCCAAGATGGGGGTGATCGTTCAGGAGCGCGTCGATGCTTCGACCGACATGCTGATCCTCGGCGGCGACATCATGGTCGACGAGTACGGCGATCCGCTCGAGGAGCCGATCTCCCCGACCGAGCTTCCGATCTACGGCGAGGCTCAAGCCCGCGGCGTCGCGGTGATTTCTTTCAACACGCTTCGGAAGTACATCCAGTTCTGAGCCGGGCTCAGGCTAGCCAAGTCAAGCGGGCAGCAGCGCAAACGGCGCTGCTGCCCGCTTTGCGTTGAGCACGAACGACGAACAATCTGTGGAGGGCCACACTAGACTCTTCAGCGATGGCGGGACCCTCTGAACCCGATCCGATCGAGGCGACCTCCATGAGCCTCGGCGATCACTTGGACGAGCTGCGTAGGCGCCTGTTCCATGGCGTGCTGGCGGTGGGGGTGGCGTTCATCGTCGCGTATCTGTTCCGGGTGGAGTTGCGTTCAGTGATGGACGGGCCATGGAACGACGCGGTGGCCTGGCTCAATGAAGACCTCGCCGAGCTGCACGAAGCCGAGCTGCTGAAAAACCCCGAGGGAAGACCGCGCGATTACTACTTCGAGGTCTTCAGTGACGGCACCGAACAGTTGCGGGAGCCGATCCCCTCGAAGCTGCTGGTCACGGGGCCGTTCGAGAATTTCCTCGTCTCGCTCAAGGTCGCCTTGTACGCAGCACTCTTTCTGGGCGGTCCGTACCTTTTGTGGCAGTTGTGGGGCTTCATCGCCGCTGGCTTGTACAAGGCAGAGCGCCGTGTGGTGCTGTCCTATTTGCCAGCTTCGGTGCTGCTGTTCTTTACCGGCATCCTGTTCGCTTTTCTGACGATGGTGCCCTACGGCATCTACTTTCTGAATCGCGGCGAAGCCTTGCTGACGGGCCGGCCGGATATTCGCGCCAGCGAGTACCTGTCCTTTTTGTCGATCCTGTGCTTTGGGCTGGGCCTGGTGTTCCAGGTGCCGATTGTCATGACGGCGGTGGCGCGTGTGGGGCTGGTGGAGCCGGCGACCTTTGCCAAGCTACGCGGACATTTCGTGCTGGCTTCTTTTGTTCTGGCCGCGCTGTTCACGCCGCCGGATCCCTACACCCAGCTGATGATGGCGGGGCCGATGGTCGTGCTCTATGAAATCGGCATTTGGACCTCGCGCGCAGCGGCCAAGCGGGCGCTGAAGTCGACTGCCGCAGCGGAGCCCACTTCGTGAACGACCCGGAACACCGCCCGCGCGCTTGCGTGTTGTCGATTGGCGATGAGCTCTTGCGCGGTGCCCACGCGGACCTCAATGCGCCGTTTTTGCTGTCGGAATTGGGCGCGATGGGTTTTGAACTGCGCTCTACGCGACTGGTCAGCGATGACGAAGAACCCCTGCGTCGAGCGATGACCGAGCTGTGCTCGGGCGCCGACGTCGTCGTCTCCAGCGGGGGACTAGGGCCCACTTTGGACGATGTGACCCGCGACGCTGCGGCAGCTGCTGCGGGTGTCGAATTGGTCGAAGCCCCCGGAGTGTTCAAGGCGATCGAAGAGCGCTTCGCCCTGCGCGGGCGGGTGGCTCCCGAATCCAATCGCCGCCAGGCGATGCTGCCCGCCGGCGCCAAGCTCCTGCCCAACGACCACGGCACGGCCCCGGGCTTCGCCGTGCGGATCGGGACCTGCCTTTTGGTCTGCCTTCCGGGTCCGCCGCGCGAACTGCAGCCCATGTGGGGCGAGGTGCTCAAGCCCCTGCTGCGTGAGCGACATGCTCGGTTGCCGATTCGATCCGAGCGGACCTTCCACCTGGCCGGTTTGTCCGAGTCGATCTTCGCAGAGCAGTGCGGCGACTGGATGTCCCGCGAGGCGGATCCTTTGATCGGCGTCTCGGCGAAGGAGGGGATCTTGACCGCGCATCTGGTTTCCTCCGGTTCGAAGCCCGGGGAGGGCGGGGCTCTTGAGGCTCGGGCGCTCGCTTTCCGCGAGCGATTTGAGCCCTGGATTCTGTTCGAGGGTCGCGGGTCGCTGGAGGCCCGGGTGGTCGAGCGCCTCGCCGAGGAGGGCCTGAAGGTCGCCGTGGCGGAATCTTGTACCGGCGGACGCATCGCGTCGCGGCTGACCGGCGTGGCGGGCTCGAGCGGCGTGTTCGGAGCCGGCTGGGTGACCTACGCCAACGAGATCAAGCACCGTCAGCTCAACGTTGCTTGGGAGCTTCTGGAGACCCATGGGGCCGTCTCGTCCCAGGTAGCGGCCGCGATGGCCCGCGGTGCGGCCCAGGCTTCGGGGGCAGACCTCGCCGTTTCGGTGACGGGGATCGCCGGACCGGGGGGCGGATCGGCGGAGAAGCCGGTGGGGCTGGTCTGGTTCGGCTTGGCGATGGGGACCCGGTGGGGCGCTGAGCAGGTTTGGACCTTCGAGCGGCGCTTCCCCGGATTGGACCGCGACCGCGTCCAGAGCTTTGCCACCCGGATGGCCCTGGAGCTGGTTTTGCGTGCCGTGGACGAAAAGTTGGGCGACCAGGGCGGCCTGCTCGGTTGAGCCCGGGGGGGGCGGGCGGTATATTCTCGCGCCCCTGTTACCCCGTGGTGTAATTGGCAACACAACTGGTTTTGGTCCAGTCATTCCAGGTTCGAGTCCTGGCGGGGTAACCCCTTTTGGGGGGCACGAACAGGCCCCCATGCGGAGGCCCTCATGCGGAAGCCCAGCTGGGCGAGAAGCGGTAGGGCGGGATAGCAGCTAGCCGGAACGCAATTGGCCGGGCGAGGGCGAACCGCACCCTCCCTCCCTGAGACACTTCTCCTAGGGTGGCGGCCGGCAGCCGCGGACGAAGTCATAGCCATGCCTCCGTGCATGGGAAGGCCTCGGCCAAGATCGACCCCGAGCCACACGGCTGGGCTGCTAGTGCTCGCCGCCGTAGCCCAAAAGGTCCAGGTAGCGCAGGTCGCGAGGCTCTTCACGTTCGAGGCTCTCACGCCTGCGCTGCAGGCGTGCGGCCTCGCGGTCCAGGTTGCGATCGGCCGCGAAGAATCCGTCCAGGGCATCGCGCAGCTGGGCGACGCTTGCCGCTTCCAGATCGTCCGGGTCGAGCGGTTGGGATTCGTGGGGGTCAGATTCGAGATCGTAGAACTCCTCGAGCAGAACCTGGAGGTCCCGTTCGGCGCCCGGCCGGTTCAGGTCGAGCGGTCGCGCAAAGGTGTAGCGCCGAATCAGCTTGGCGTTGCCGACGCGCACGCTCTTTTTGTGGACGAGCCCAGCCAGCTCGGAGCGTTCGACTTGTTCTGAAAACACCGGCCGCCTGCGCTCGCGTCCGGAGCGCAAGTCGGGGACGAGGCTGCGCCCGGCCAGGGTGGGGTCGGTAAGTTCGAGCCGGCGGTGGACCAAGCGCGGCAAGTCGCATAGGTCGAGCAGGGTCGGCGCGAGATCGACCAAAGACACGTCGCCGGTGAACACACCGCGTTCGAGCAGGTCGGAATCGACGTCGTCGCGCAAAGCGCCGGGAAGGCGCAGGATCAGCGGCACGCGGGTGGTTGCCTCGTAGGTATAGAGCCCGTGCTCGAACCAGTACAGATGTTCGCCGAGGCTCTCCCCGTGGTCCGAGGTGACCGCAACGATGGTGTTTGCGAGCGAGCCTGCGGAGTCCAACTCGTCCAGGAGCCGGCCGAGTTCGGCGTCCACGTAACGCACTTCGCCGTCGTAGCGATCGCGCACGCGCGCGGCGTCGATGCGGCCGTCCATTAGGCGGGCGTCGGGCGGGACGTTGTAATTGGCGATGCGCGGGCGATGCAGCTGGCTTGGGGGGATGGCTTCAACCGGGCCGATCGGGTCGAGCGCGCCTGGGCCGAACACATCGTGCTCGCTCGGCGGGTCGTACAGTCCGTGGGGGTCCATGTAGTGCAGCCAGCCAAACCAGGGTGCGTCCGCAGAGCAGGCTGCCTCAAACGGTCCGGCCAAGGTTCCGCCGTCGGTGGCGCGCAGGCCGGCGGCCTGCAGCGCGCCGTCGGTCAACGAGCGGGCGGTTCGCTGGGGGACGGTGTTGGGCGGAACGCCGGTCAGGTCCGGCAGGTCTTCGGTCCAGCTCTGGAATCCGCGCGCGAGCCCCGACCGGCGGTCGATCAAGACCCAGTTGCCGAGGATTGCGAAGGTCGAGTAGCCCCGGCTGCGGAAGACATCTCCGACCAAGGCGGGCTCCTCGGAGATCGGCGTGGAGAGGTCGCGCACCCCATGGTCGTGGGGGTACAGGCCGGTCAGCAGCGAGGCGATCGCCGGTGTCGTCTTGGCGCGAGGGCTGGTAGCGTGGGTAAAGACCAGGCCTTCGCGACCGAGCGCGTCCAGATTCGGCGTCGTTTCCCGCTCATAGCCGGCTCCCGACAGCCGATCCGCCCGCAGGGTGTCTATGGTGACGAGCAAGACGTTCGGCGGATCGGTCTGCTTGGCGCAGCCCGCGACGAAACCTAAGAACAGCAACCAGCGGAGAGCTCCCATGGCATCTGAGGATAGCGGCTTCCCCAAAGGCAACAGCCCGGGGAGCTGGTGGAGGCGCGCAGGCGGGCCGGCGCTCACCGCGGCGACCCTCGTCGGGTGCGGGGCTGAGCCCCCGCGTCCAAACGTCCTGCTCGTTGTGCTCGACGCCCTGCATGCCAGCCATGTCTCGCACCTGGGCTACGAGCGCGACACGACGCCGAATCTGGACGGGCTGGCGGCCGAGGGCTTCACCTGCGAGCAGGCCTTCTCTCACGCTCCCTACACCTTGGCTAGCATTCCTTCGATCCTGGTCGGGCGGCTGCCCCAGAACCATGGCTTGGTGGACAAGGGTTACGTGCTGCCGGCCGAGGAGGTCACGATCGCCGAGCACCTGGGCGAGGCGGGCTACGAGACCCTGGGCGCGGTCGCCAACCTGAACGGCAGCGAGGTCTTCGACCTGCACCAGGGCTTCGAGTCTTTCGAGAACCTGCTCCTGCCAACCGCGGAGCGCCCGGCCACCTTCGAGAACGAGCGCACCGGCGAGTCGTTCCACGAAGCCAAGGCGGACGAGTTCACAGGGATCCTGGAGGGCTGGCTAGAGCAGGGCTCGGGGATCTTGGATCCTGCGCTGTTTTATCTACACGTCCTGGAGCCCCACACGCCCTACACGCCGCCTGCGCCGTTCTTCGATCGCTATCGAGATCCGTCCTATGGAGGACCGTTTGCGAAAGGCGATACCGAGACCCTGGTTGCGACGCTCGAGGAGGGGGCTCCGGCGGTCAGCGAGGCGGACGTGCAAGCTGCGATCGATCTGTACGACGCAAACTTGGCGTACGTGGACCACGAGTTGGGTGGTTGGCTCGGCCTGCTTGAAAAACATGCGGTGACCGATTCGACCCTGGTCGTGGTGACGTCGGACCACGGCGAGGCGTTTTGGCAGCACGGCGTGTGGGGACACAACGAGACCCTCTACGACGAGATGCTGCGTGTTCCGATGGTGGTGCGTCCGCCGGCGGCGTTAGCTGAAGTGGCTCGTTGGCCGTATCCGGACCCGGGTTCACGCGTGACGCTCCCGGTCGGGTCGGTGGACCTACTGCCGGGGCTGTGCGATTGGCTGGGGCTCGATCCGCCGAACCGCGATCTGGACGGGATTTCGCTCGCCAAGTTGGTTCACACCGAACGGCTCGAGCGCGCGTTGGTGGCGCGGTCCAACCACTACAATCCTTCGGTGTCCTTCCGGGATGCGGAGTCGAAGACGATCGTGCACGTCAAGCCGACCGGGACCCCGCTGGATCGGCTGGAGCACTATCGACTCGCGTCCGACCCGGAAGAACGCGAAGATGTCGGATCGCGACTGGACCGGAATACGGCGACCCGGTTGGTGATGCAGGCCGAGGATCTGTTCCGCACCGAGTCAGCCAACCGAGTCGGCCGCGGTCGCGACCTGACCACCGGCGAGCAGGCGATCCTGCGGCGCTTGGGCTACACCGACTGACCCCAGTCTCGGAGGCAAGCGGTGATACGGTGCCAGAGCAAAACGCACCGGTGGGGATACGGTGCCAGAGCAAAATACACCGCTGAGGCAGCCGCGGCGAAGCCGCGGCCCGGCAGCGAAGCTGCCGATGCCTCAGCGGTGTATTTTGCTCTGGCACCGTATCCCCACCGGTGCGTTTTGCTCTGGCACCGTATCACCGCTTGCCGCTGGAATGGGGTCAGTCAGCGCTCGATGAAGTGCTCGGCGCGTTCTGTTGCGTGGTTCAGCTCGGTGCCGGAGAGCGGGCTTGGTTCGTAGGTCACCCCGGCTCGTGCCAGGTGGGGCAACCAGGCCTCCAGCACTGCCAGGGGGGCGCTCGGCACCAGCGCTACATCGGGCTCGTAGGGGTCGACCAGAAGCTTGATCGAACCGTGGTGCAACACGCGGCCGCCCCGGCGACGTTGGGCTGAGCCGACGCCCTTCGCGAGCCGCCCGGACGGGTTGGGCCAGATCAGGTCGAAGCGACTCGATTTCGCAAAGCACATTCCCGTTCCCGCGTGCTCGGAAGCCAGTTCGCGTTCCCCCCGCGGTTCGGCGGGGAGGCCTAGATCCACCAATGCTGCAGCCAGCAGGGCATGCAAGCGGTCATAGGATTCCGCTACCGGCCCGCGATACAGCGGGTCTGAATCCGGTGCAGCCAACGTGAACGTCAACTCACCGGCGTGGTGAATCGCACCCCCGCCGGTTTGCCTTCGCACGACAGGGCCCGGCGGCAGCTCGGCAAACTCCTCGAGTCTTTGGAAGTAACCGAGGCTCGTCCCAGCCGGACTCCAGGTGGTGAACCGCAACACGCGGTCCAAAGGGCCTTGGGGACCCAGGCCGAGCAGGTGGGCCTCGTCGAGGGCCATCTGCTCAGCGGGCGCGCGATCCCAGTCGAGGATCAGGCGCCAGGGGGAATGGGCCGGATCGGTCAGCTGGCCGTATGGGCTTCGTAAGCCTCGGCGTCCATCAGGTCGGCTTCGTCGATCCCCTTGCCGGTCGGCTTGATGCGAATCATCCAGCCCTTGTTCCAGGGATCGTCGGAGAGGATCTCAAGGTGATCCTCGATTGCGGCGTTGGTCTCGATGATCTCGCCACCGACGGGAGCGTTGAGATCCGAGACGGCTTTGACGGACTCGATCTCGCCGAAGGTCTCGCCCTCGGCAATCGTACGTCCAGCTGCGGGCAGGTCGCAGTAGACCAGGTCGCCTACGTTGCCGCTGCAGAGGGCTTCGATGGCGTGATCGGTGATGCCGACTACAACGGTGTCACCGTCCTGCTTTACCCACTCGTGGGTCTTCGTGTACTTGCGATCGTCGGGGCGCATGGTCTGATTCGAATGCGTTGCGGAAGAATCCGATGGAGGAAGAAGAGCTACTCGCGCGAGCGCGAGTAGAAGGGGAGTTCGCGAACCGTGACGGCTTGGCGCTTGCCGCGGTGCTCGATTTCAAGCTGCGTGCCCGGTTCGGCGAGGGCCGGTGGGACGTAGGCGGTGGCAATGTTCGTTCCGAGAGTCGGCGAAACGCTGCCGGAGCAGACGAATCCGACCCGCTCGTCGCCGTGGACGACTTCGTGACCCTGGCGCGGAACGCGCGGGCCTTCGGTGACCAGGCCGACCAACTGGCGGGTGGGCGCATCGCGGAATGCCTTGAGGGCTTCGAAACCGAGCGTTCCGACCTTCGTTTTGTGGAAGGAGATGCCGAACTTGAGCCCGGCCTGAATCGGGTCGAGCTCGTCGGAGATCTCGTGACCGAACAGCGGCATGGCGGCTTCAAGTCGCAAGGTGTCGCGGGCGCCCAGGCCAATCGGCTCGAGCCCCAAGTCCTTCCCAGCGCTGAGCAGCTCGCTCCAAACCCGCGCTGCTTGATCTGCGGGGACGTACAGCTCGTAACCGTCCTCTCCGGTGTAGCCGGTGCGGCTCATCCGGACTCCGGGGATTCCGCACACGGTGCCTGTACCAAAGCGGTAGTAGCCGATGTCGCCGGGGGCCGAGTCACCCTCCGCAGAGCCGTCGGTGCAACTCGAAAGAACATCGACGCTGATTGGGCCCTGCAGCGCGATCATCGCGATCTGGTCGGTGTGGATGTGCAATTCAGCGTCGAAGCCAGCCGCATGCTTGCGAATCCACTCCGCGTCGCGATCCGCGTTGGAGGCATTGACGACCACCGAGACCTCGTCGGCAGCGCGGTAAACGAGCACGTCGTCGAGGGGCATGCCGGATTCGCGACACAGGAGTCCGTAGCGAATCTGCCCGACTTTCATGCTGGCCACGCGATTCGTGAACAAGCGGTCGGCCAGCTCGACGGCACCTTGGCCGCGCAGCTCGAAGCGCCCCATATGAGAGAGGTCGAACAGGCCTCCGCGTTCGCGCACACAGCGGACCTCGTCGAGGATAGGACCGTACTGGAGCGGCATATTCCAGCCGCCGAAGTCGACCATGCGGGCTCCAAGAGCCTCGTGGACGGCGGTCAGGGGGGTCGGTTTCATGGGAGGATTGAGGGCCTGGAGGCTCGCGCCCGCGCCGGGGCACCCCAGCGGGGACACGAGGACGGGCGGGGGATCCTACGCGGGCCGAGGGGGAGTGCGGTAGGGCTCGGCTGGGCTTCGAACCGGCCAGCCGCCGTCGCCCCTCGGGCGAGGTAGCTTTGCCTATGGGCTATCAAGGTGAAAGGGGTGGATCGGGATCCGGAGTTTTGGGGCACCGCGGCCGTGGCAAATTTTCCCGCGCAGCCTTTTTCGCGCTGGCGCTGGGCCCGCTGGCTACCGCCCAGGCGCCCGAGCCGTTCGCGCCCGGCGAGCGCTGGCAGCAAGGGCCCGCCGCGGGCCAGAGCTGGCTGCCGCGCGACCTCGCCCTGGCCCTAGACGGCGATTTGCTGATCGTCGGAGCCAGTGGGACCCATTCCAGAAGCCTGCTTCTCGGTGGCCAGCTCGAATGGGACGGCTCCGCCAGCCAGCCGGTGCTAGCGGACTTTCCGTCCGTGCACGGCTCAGCGGCCCCGCTTTCGGTCGAGGCGACCGGTGGCTGGCTCTTCGAACTGGCCCAGCCCGTGACGGGACCGCGAGTGCTGACGGCGCGCTTGGCCCACCAGCCAGCGGCCATCGCCTGGACCCAAAACCTCAGCGTGAGCCCAAGCGGCCCGGCAAGCGCAAGCGCCTTCGGCGGCGGCCCCGCCTTGCTCAGCGCAGCTCCGCTTGGGAGCCGCCTGGCGCTCGCGGAGCTTGACGGACTCAGCGGGTCGATTCGGCTGCGCGTGCTGCTCCGCGAAACCGGCGCGCTTGTTTTCGAGCAGATCCTGCCCGGCACGAGCCTGCGAGCGCTGGCCCTTTCGGACGATGGCCAACGGCTCCTGCTACAAAGCGGTCAGGACCTTCGAATCTTCGATGGAAGTGGTCAGCTCCTGCATGCTGAAGCCCTTGGATTCGCGCCGACTGCCGTCGCGCTGTCCGGCGATGGTACCCACGTGGCCTACGGCCTGTTCGGCGCGATCGGCCGTCTGGCCGGTGGTTCAGCCGGCTACGCCGCACTGCCCCTCCTTCAAGGTCGCAGCGGCTACACGCCAACCGCCCTCGATCTTTCCAGGGACGGCACCCGTCTCGCCGCCGGCTGGTGGCGCTACACCGATGGTCGGGCCGTCGATCTTTCCTTCTATGAGCTCGACGCAGACCCGCCGGTTGAAACCCTGTTAGCCGGGCAGGACGCGCCCGGCGCGTCCTTGCAGAACCAGGTCGCGGACTGCGCGCTGGACGCAACCGGAGATCGTGCGGCGTTCGGATTGTGGGGGACGGGCGATAGCGCCCCCGAGGTGCTGCTGTTCGACACGCTTGGCCGCTCGACTCTGTTGGAGGTCGACCTTCCTGGATCGGTGATGTCCTTGGACCTGTCTGCGGACGGGGAGCGGCTGGCCATCGGGGCGAAGGACGTCCACTCCAACCAAGCGGGTAGCTCGGGTCGGGTTCACCTCTACTCCGCCGGGACGGCCGATCAGGTTCTGCGACGAACCCTGCAGCCAGGGCTCGACTCAACGGTGCAATTCTCAGCTCCGGGTTCCACGGCGGCTGTGTTGCTGGTTGGCGAGCCCGGTCCGGGCCTCGCGCTTCCGGGCGTCTCCGGCCCATTGAACGTGAACCTCGCGGCGCCGTGGTTTGCCATCCCGATGATTCAGAGTGCTCCAGGCGAGTACCGCTTGGAGCTGGCTCCCCAGGTCGGCTGGCTCGGGCTCGACCTAGCGTTCCAGGGAGTTGGTCTCGGTCCCGTGGGTCTGCGTCTCGCATCCACGCGACTGGAGCCACCTGTCTTTTAGTTCTCTGGAGGAGAAGACGCCGTCCAGGGCTGCTTCCGGGCTCGCAGCGGTGCCTTGTCTAGGGGGGGGGCTCGTGAGAGCGCCGCCGAGGTGAAGGTCTGGGCGGCTGCCCAGGCGTGGGACTGGCGAACACGAGCGCGCTCGAGATTGGGCTGAGGCTTGTCGATAGCGCCGTTTCTGCGGACCTCCCTGTTCGCGGCTCGACCCTGGACCAAAGCCCACACGCCCCCATGAAAGCGAGGGAGATCCTCCTCGTCAGCTTGGCCTCTTGTTCTCTTCCGCTCGCTTCGTGCGGAGGCGATGGCCCGGCTCCCAGCCCGTTCCAAGTCGTTCAAGATTTGAGCGAAGACCCGGCCGGTTTCACCACCGCGGTCGACTTTACGGGCGAAGGTTTGGTGCTCGGACCGGCTTCGTTCGAGTCGGACGCGGGTCAGTTGGCCCAGTCGACCGCCGTGGATGCGGAGGATCCGACGCGTCTGCTGGTGACCTGGAACGAACGCGTGACGCCTTCGCACCAGGTCCGCATCGTGGGTCAATCGGGCATTCCTGAGACTTTCCAACCGGTCACGGCCTCGGACAACGCGGCGCCCACCTTCGAAATTTCCGGTGCGACCCAAGGGGTCGGGCTAGGCGACGACGTGATCGACATCGCGTTCAGCGGCCCGAACGTGACTCCGGAGTCCGTCGGAGACGGCGCCAATTGGGACCTGATCTCCAGTGGAATCACCTCCTCGCTTGAGGGCTCCGCGTTCGAATTTGACGAATCAGCTCAGACGCTCCGCATCACGACCGACGCGACCGCAAATGTCCACGGGGAGTTCGAGCTAGCGGCAAGCGGGCTGGCCAGCGTCGCGGATGTCGCGGTTTCCTCGGCGCCGGAAGCAGGCACAGCCACCGGCGACGATGTTGCACCGACGCTGGTGTCCGCAACCCAAAATCTCACCGAGGACGAATTTGGCCGCGTGATCGACTTCCAGTTCTCCGAAGCGATGGACCCGGCTTTCTCCGGCGCGCCGCAGAACTTCTCGCTCGGGTTCCCGGTGTTTGCCACCGGGGTGAGCCAGCCCTCGGAAGACACCTTGCGCGTGACCTTCGAAGATCCGGTGGTTCCGGGCTTCGCGACAGTCTTTCCGCTCGGTCTGCGGGACGCCCATGGCAACGAATTCTCGAGCCCGGGCATCGACCCGGCCGCGGGGTCGACCGTGCCCAACGCCTTCAGCTCGAACCCCGAGCTCCGGACCGTCGAGAACGAAGGTGGCGACGAACTCGTTGTACGCACCGTTCAAGCCCTGGCGCCTGAGTTTGCGAACGTCGGAGCCGCGTGGAACCTGACGGTGGAAGGCTCGCCGGTTGTGCTGGCCGACGAATCGTTCAGCTACGACCTGTCCGCGAGGACCCTGACGGCCACGCTGCCGGCTGACTTCCAAAACGGCCTCGAGTTCTCGGTCGAACCGGCCGCGCTCACCGACTTGCTCGCCCCCAAGCTCTACGACGTGGACGGCGAAGAATTCGTCGGCTCATTCACCGGCACAGTGGCCGGCGAGACCCAGTTGCCCGGTGTGGTTCTCGTGCTCCAAAATCGCACCCTGGACCCGAGTGGTAGCACCTTCGACTTCCGGTTCTCCGAGGACTTGGACGCAGTCACCGCAGAAACCACCGGTGCGGTCGTCTCCGGAAACGGCCCGCTGGTCAGCACCACCGTCCTCCAGGCCGACAAGAGCCTCCTGCGCGTCATTCTGGATGGTTCGGGACTGCCAGGTGCGGTCAATTTCGACGTCTCGGGTTTCAGAGACCTGGCGGGCAACGAGATGATCTTCGCCAATGATCTGCAGGCAATCTCGACCGACGTGACGGCTCCGACGCTGCTGGCTTTCGAAGCTATCGGCGTCCAGGGCCCAGACAACGACGAGTTGGTCGTGACGTTTAGCGACAACATGTTCGTGGACGACGTCGAAGCCGAGTTCAAGTGGACCATCGAGTCGCCTCCCGGCACGCCCTTGTTGGCCGGATTTGCGGAAGCGACCTACGACGATGCCACTCGCACCGCGACTTTCGCAACCGGGGAAGGGGCCGACCAGTTCCAGACCGGAGAGGACGTGCGGATTACGTTCACCGATGTTCGCGATCTAGGCGGAAACTCGCTCACCGGCGTGTTTGAGTTCGAGGCCGACGTCGAGAACGAGTTCCCCGTGATCGAGACGGCCTTCGTCTCGAGCGCGCCGAACAACGATCAGATCACTGTGCGCTTGAGCGAGGCGATCGGGGATTTCGACGACTCCTTCACCAGCTACGAGCTAGTCGACGATACCAGCACGGTGATCGGTACTCCGACCTTGATCTCGCGCACCGCCGACGGTCGCGGAGTGACCCTGCGTTTCGGTCAAGAGATCACGCCAGGCCTTCATGGCCTGAACGTCGCGGGCGTCACCGATCTGGCCGGCAACAGCATGTTCCCGGTAGGGGATTTCAAATTAGAATTCGAGGACAGCCTTCCGCTCGCGATTCTCTCGAGCTTCACGGGCTTTGAGTCCATCGAGGGCGAGTCCAACGACCGCTTCACGGTGGAGTTCGACCGCCGGCCAGCCGTGGCCGAGGTCACCGATCTGGACAACTGGTCGCTGTTCAACCAAACCTCCGGTGAGCAGCTCACCATGAACGGCGTGATGCTCACCTATGACGGGGACCGCTTGGTCACCTTCGACCTGAATGGATCGACGGATCCGAACTTCCAAAACACCGAGGCATATCGCGTCGAAGTCGCCGGCCTGATCTCGGTACAAGGCATCCCGTTGACCATGACCGAGAGCTTTATCGCTACCGCGACCGGCGACAACTTGATCCCGGAAATTTCGGGTGGTGGTGTGCGTCTGGACCCCCAGAACGTCGACGCGGTCCTCATCGAGCTCTCCGAGGCCATCGATTTTGATCAGTTGATGCCCGGGAACTGCAACTTGAATGGAAGCCCGGCCGTGGGAGTTGAACAAGTCGGTCCGCGTAGTGTTCGCGCTCGCTTTTCGACGGATCCAAGCGAGGCCGACGATGTCAATATCTTCATGTTTGACTTGGCCGGTAATCTGAGCATTGCCTCAGGTTTGGTTCAAGCAGCTGACGCGACCGGCCCGCTCCTCGCGGGGGGCTTCTCGGCCAATTCGGTTTCCGGATTTGGTGGAGACCACCTGCTGGTCTCATTCAACGAGCCCATCGTTGCCAGCGACGCAATCACCGCTTCGGCCTACGAATTGACGTTCAATGGGGAGGTGGTTTCACTCTCCGGCGGATCCTTGCGCTACTCATCGGTTGGCAACCAGGTCCGCATCGACCTTCCGGTCGGACTCGAGATCCCGGTTGGTGCGACCGTTGGACTGACTGTGTCTGGACTGCGCGACCACGCTGGCAATGTGCAGGCGACGGCAGCCACGGTTCAAGTGCCTGCGACCGGCGACACGACCGCACCCGCGCTCGAGAGCGCGTTTGTCAACAGGCGGGTGGATGCGAGCGGCCGGACGGTCGACGTTTCGTTCAACGAGGACGTTCAGGCCAGCAGCGTCGCCACGGTTCTTGCCTGGTCGGCCTCAGGCGGTCAGGGCGTGCTCTCGGCGACGCGGCTCGGCAATCGCGCCGTGCGCCTTGAATTCGACTCGGACCTTGGAGCTTCCACCACGCTGACGGCCATCGAGGTGCTCGATGCAGCCGGAAACAGCCTGCTGGGCGCATCCATCGACCCGCTCGACTAGCGGGCTCTGCCATCCAGCTCTGGGGCTTGGGAAGGCCCCAGAGTCCGGTGGCCGGGCCGGTCACTCCCTGATCCTCGCGAGGGTCCGGATTCCAGACTGGCCCAGATTTGGCCGGGAATCCTGCTCGGTCTTTAGCCCCGCCTGGGGGCCCGCCGACAAGGGCTTCGAGGTCGATTCTCACTCGGCCCCTGGTTCTGACCATTTTTCCTTTCCGCACCTCCCCGTGAGCCTCCAGAAAATCGTCTTCGCCGTACGTGGCGACCGGAAAGCCGGCGCCAAGCACGTCGACTATTCCGAGCGGGTCGAGACGACCGCCAAGCTTGACGCGAATTCGGCCCTTGGCTACCTGCGCCAGCTGATGAAAGCGGGTCCCGCCGACGCGGACTTGCCGCGCGCTGAGGCTATTTCCATACTCCTCCTGGCTCATCCTGAGGCTGCGCAAACCCTGGGGATCCAGCCGGTCGAAGCTCTGATTCAGACCGGAACCGCGCTGGAGGAAGCTGGCCAGAACAAGGCGGCAGTTGCGCTGCTCGAGACGGCCTTCACCGAGACCGGAGAGTCTCCGGTTCTTCTGCGCGCGATCGAGACGATGCGTCTCCAGCAGCGTCGCGAGCAGCGTCACGTCGCCGAGCTGATCTCCCAGGCGGAAGCCGCCGTCAACGGCCGGGATCGATCCTTGGCTCGCGAATTGATCGAGCAGCTACGCGCGGCCGACCCCAAGCACGCCACGATCGGGCGACTCGAGTCCAGGCTCGACTCGCACCGCGAAGTTGGCAAGCGAGCCCTGGTCCAACGCGTGGCTGTCGTCGCCGGACTGGCGGCTCTGTCGGGCGTCGTCTGGCTGGGCTTTGACTACGAGAAAGGCGCGCGAAAAGCCTATAAGGCCTTGCCCGTCGCTTCGACGGAGAGTTTCGAAGAATCAACCGCGAGGCTTGAGGGCCTCGAGGCTTTTGTCGCGCGCTACCCCGTTTGGACCGGATCGCTGGGCGCTCTCGAAGAACGCAGCGAACTGCGTGTGCAGGTGCTTGGTCTGAATAGGCGTGAGCAAGAGGCCCAGAAGGTCCGCGAAGCCGACGAGACCCAGCGGCTGGCTGATGCGGACTTTGCATGGCGCGAGGGCAAGCATTTGTTCGACGCCGGTGATGCCGCCGGAGCCGTTGAGAAATTTCAAGCCGCCCTCGACCTGGCTGGGGATGGTTGGGACCGCGCCGATCGAGTGCGACGCGACCTCGAGGCGATTCGCCAAACTACCAACACCGAGGAATCGAAATGATCCGCCGACTGTTCGCGGCGTACCGCCTTCGGGGAGCACGCAAGTTGATTGCTCGGGAGCCCTCTCCCAGCAACTACCTAGCGCTTGCAGGCCAGTACGTAAAATTCGACCGCTTGGACGACGCTGATCGCGTTTGCAACGAAGCCCTTGAGGCGTTTCCGGGCAATGCAGATCTCGCCGGTTACTCCGCGCGCGTTCGTCGCCAGCTGCGCGAGTCGCGCCTGGCTCAGCTTCGCGAGGAGCTTTCCGACTCACCGCGTCCCGCCGTTTGGAGCGAGTACTGCGGTTTGCTGCTCCAGTCCGGACAGATCTCGCGTGCCGAGGAAGCCGTCCGCGGCTGGCTCGAGCGTGTTGAGCAAGCTCCGCCTCAAGTCGCGGCCGAGGCGCGTCTCATGCTAAGCCGCGTGCTGGCCGAGCGCTTCCTCGCCGACCGGGGCCGTGAGGTTGGACTCAAGTTGTTCGACGAGCTGGCCGCCATCGAGGAGACCCTCCCGCGGGACGCTCGTCCCATCAAGCTTCGACTGCGCATCGCCAGTCTGATCGGAGCCTGGGGCGATGCGCTTTCGGCCGTTCAGCGCCTGCTCGATCTATACCCTGGGCAATCGGCGCTCGAGGCCCGCTTCCGCGAGCTCTCCGAGAAAGTCGAGAAGGCGCCCGGTCTTGAGGAGGCCCTTCGCCAGGTCGAACGGACCGGCGAGCTCCACGAGGACCTGTCGGAATCCGTTGAACGCCGCGGCGCTAGCGGAATTGATGTCCGCCGCGTTCTGCGCGAGATCTCCGAGGACGACGGCATTCGCGCCGCCTTCTACCTGCGCGGCGCCACGGCGCTGATTCAAGGCCCCAAGGGGGCTACCGCCGAGCGCACCGCGCGCGTCGTCCGGTCAACCCTTCACACCAGTCGTACCTCCTCCCGCAAGCTCGGCCTCGGTCAGCTCCAGGAGATGCGCCTCGAGGGCTCCTTCGGCCACCTGGCGCTGGTCGCCGGCGAACGCGATGGCGCGGCGCTGTGGACAGACCAGGCCATCGCAGCCAAGCGGCTTTCGATGCTCATGGACCTCGTTGGAAGCGATGTCGACACCCTTTCTGAGGACGTAGCGTGATTGAAATCCTTCAACCCCTGTCGGACATCCCCGGCGTTCGCTACGCGGGCATCGTCACCAGTGACGGCGTTCCGATTCTGCTCCCCGGAGCTGGTGGCACGCTCGGAGGAGAAGACGGCCGACTCGGCCTGTCCTTGGACGTCAACATGCTCGCCGCTCTGGCCTACCAGTGGTATGAGGATCTCGGTCAACTGACCGAAGAGCTCACCTGGGATCGCCCGGCGCGGGTCGTTCTCAAGGCTGCCCGGGGGACTTTGGTCGCCCGTACGGTGTCTGGGGGCGTGTTGATCGCATTGATTGACCCTGGAGTTGGAGCTGAGTCGCTTCGACTGCCGATGGAAGGAGCTGCCGCCCGCATCGACCGCAACTTGCGCTCGATGGGCGGTCACATCGAGGGACCGTTGCCTAGTGCTCCGGTTGCCCAGCCCGTCGGCTCCTCGGAGCCCGACACCGATTCCGACACAGATTCCGCCACCGAAGACCCCGAGCTCTAGGCCAACTGGCCCCAAAAACCCTAGGGCTCGAGAAGAGCCGAACCCCACCGTACACATGGTCCAGATCAACTTCGCTCACAAGCAGATCAACGCGAAGGTCGTCTACTACGGCCCCGGAATGTCGGGCAAGACGACCAACTTGGAGATCGTTCACCAGCGTGCGCCCTCGGACAACCGAGGCGACCTGACGAGCATCTCTACCGACGGCGATCGGACGCTGTTCTTCGACTACATGCCGCTCGACCTCGGGTCGATCGCCGGTATGAAGACCAGCTTCCAGATGTATACCGTTCCCGGCCAGGTCTACTACAACTCGACACGGAAGCTCGTGTTGCAAGGAGTGGACGGCGTGATCTTCATTGCCGATTCGAGCCCTGACTCGATGGAAGCGAACATCGAAGCTCTGCGCAACCTCGAGGAGAACCTGAATGAGTACGGCAAGTCGCTCGCGACGCTGCCGCACGTGATTCAGTTCAACAAGCGCGATCTGCCTGAGGCCGTCTCCATGGAGGAGATGGGCAAGGCGCTCAACCCGCACGACGCTCCGGTCTTCGAGGCGGTAGCCGCGACCGGGCAAGGCGTGTTCCCGACCCTGAAGGGTCTTGCGGCGCTCGTTCTGCGCAACATCCAAGCTGAGTGTGCAGGCGGTTCGAGCCTGGCTCGCACCGGGTTCCACCGGGCACCGGGGACTCCCGGAGCTCCGCAGCCCGGGGCTCAGCCCGCAGGCGTTGCGCAGCCCGCAGGCGTTGCGCAGCCCGCGGCGGCTACGCCGCGTGCGCCGCTTTCGATGGAGGAGCCTGAGCCCGCTACCGCTGGCGCTGCAGCAGGTGGAAGTCTCGACCTGGCCGCTCGGTCGGCGGGAGCTCCCGCGCCGATCAGTGCTGCTCCGGCACAACCGGCACAACCGGCACAACCGGCACAAATTCCGGTCGCCCCCCAGGGAGCTATCGCGCCCCAAGGGGCTGTGGCGCCGGCCCAACCGGTCCCGGCTCCCGCGCCAAAGGCACCCGCCGCGCCGGCCGGTCGTTCGGGCGGCGGAGTCAATCCCGCTGGACGCACCTCGGCCAAGCCCGGCATGGGGTCGACCCAAATCATGCGTCGCTCGCAGGCGCTCGGGAATGGGTCGGGTGCGGGGGCTGGTCGCTCAGCCGCAGTCGGTGGGGGAGCCTCGCGCAATCAAAGCGCCGCGCGCCGATCGCAATCCGCACCTGCTGAGGTCGCCGAGACCGGCGGTGGGGGAACGAAGACCATTCTGGTGATCGGCGCAGCCGCTGTCATCGGAGCCGTCGCTGCCTTCTTCCTGCTCAAGTTCCTGTAACGGAGCTTCCGCTTCCAATCACCGACCGTCCACACCCGACACCGAACACCAATACGTCCCAAGGACTCACAGCCATGCATGACTCCAAGCTGCGCCAGCAACGACTGGTCTTCTACGAGAAGGACATTGAGCGTCTTCACACCGAACTCGACGCCTTTCTTGAGCTGTCCAAGTCCCGGTGTGTGCTCCTGATCGACCGCGATGGCCACCTGGTCACGCGCCGCGGGGAATCGTTCAACACTTCCGAGGACACGGTTTCGGCGCTTGTCGCCGGCTCGTTCGCGGCCACCTGTGAGATTGCGCACCTACTGGGGGAGACCGAGTTCTCGGTCATGTTCCACCAGGGGCAGCGCGACTCCATCCAGCTTCAGCTGGTCGGCGGAAGGACGCTGATGGCGGTCCTGTTCGACGACCGCACGAACCTGGGTCTGGTCCGCTTCTACGCCCAGGAGACCTCGTCGCGCCTTCAGGTCATCTTCGACCAGATCTTGGCCGAAGAGCGCTCCAGCGAACTGGAGGACGGGTTCTCCGAGCAGGGCTCTGCGGTTCTCGACCAGCTGTTCTAGGTGATCCATGCCCCCTTCCAGGCCGTTTGGGGCCCAAGGGAGGGGTGTTCGGCTCTCGAAGCGCAGTTGCGGGCGGATTCCCTTGCGAATCCTCCTGTGACTGCGCTTGCCTGCTCTGAGACTTGGGACGGCTGAGGTTATCCACAGGGGCGGCCGGGAGTAACTCCCTGTTGCGCGCCGAGTGGGACGGGGTGGTTTTGCGGTTGGCTAGCGCGTCGGTTTGTGCCGCGAGCATCGAATTCGAGACGGAAAGTCAAAAGTTCGGCGGAAGTAGGGAAAGGTTTGGGAAAGGCCCGCCGATGTCCCCCGTGATGTCGCGGTACGAGGCGTACCCGAAGACGCCCGACCAACCCTTGAGTCCCTAGGAGACTCACCACCATCATGGCCAAGAAACGCACCAAGAAGCGCGCTACCAAGCGCGCCACGAAAAAACGCACGACGAAAAAGCGCTCCACCAAGAAGCGCGCAACGAAGAAGCGTGCAACCAAGAAGCGGTCGACTAAGAAGCGCTCGACGAAGAAGCGCGCCACGAAGAAGCGCTCGACCAAGCGGCGCTCGACGAAGAAGCGCTCCACCAAGAAGCGCTCGACGAAGAAGCGTTCCACCAAGAAGCGCTCGACGAAGAAGCGCTCCACCAAGAAGCGCGCAACGAAGAAGCGTTCGACCAAGCGGCGCTCCACCAAGAAGCGTTCGACGAAGAAGCGCGCTACGAAGAAGCGTTCGACCAAGAAGCGTGCCACGAAGAAGCGCTCGACGAAGAAGCGCTCCACCAAGCGTCGCACCAAGATGCGCGCCCGCTGACGCGGATGCGTCTTCCGAGCCGATCCTTCAGGGTCGGTTCGGTCCACGGGCCCGGCTTGCCGGGCCCGTTTTTGTAGGCGAAAGGCGGCTCAAGGGCCCTCTAGGGGCCCCTTTTTGCGGATGGGAAGACCCGGCGCCGGCTGTTCCAGGCGGCTCCATCCGGCGGGGCGGGGCCTGCGTCGAGGGCGAATTTTGGACCGCGCATCCGGCGCGGCCCCTTCCTCGCGGGCCCCCCGCTAGGCCGGGCCCGAGCGCAGCCGGCGCTCCAGGGCTTCTCGTTCGGCCTGGACTTGCTCATCGTCGATCTTGGTGAACGGTGCGCCGATTTCGCCGAGCTCAGCCTGCGCCGGGAGGATTCTCCAGGACCCAGCGACCGGAAGACCGGGCCATGCGGCTTCCTCTACGTTCGAGGGGCCTCCGATCATGGCCCAGATGGCCTGAGCGGTCGTTGGCTGGAACGGCGCCAGCCAACGGGCAACGCAGCCGATCCACTCGACGAGGGTGGCTAGGACCGCGGCGGCACGCTCGGGGTCGGTTTTGCGGAGCGTCCAGGGGGCGAGTCGGTCGACGAACACGTTGCCCGCTGTGGCGTTTCCTACCAGGGCCTCACAGGCCTTGCGGAAGCGAAACGCCCGGATCTGTGTGCCGGGATCCTCAAGGGGGCCGCAGTCCCCGAGCAGGATCTGGTCAAGCTCGGCTTCGAACCGCGGATCGAACGGGGGGATGCAGCCATCGAAGTGCTTGTCGCAAAAGCGAAGCACCCGCGTGACCAGGTTGCCGATCGTGTCCGCCAGCGAGGAATTGACGGTCGTCTGGAACCCCTCGAAGGTCCAATCGCTGTCGGCCGACTCGGGCGCGGAAGAGAGTAGATGGAAGCGGGTGGCGTCCGCGCCGTAGGTCTCGAGGTGGCGCTGGATGTCGACCGTCCAGCCCTCCGAGGTGCTGAATTTACGTCCTTCGAGGTTGTAAAACTCCATGGCGGGGACCGCCTTGGGGAGCACGTAGCCCTGCTTTTGCCCGTGCAGCATGGCCGGGAAGATCAGGCAGTGGAACGGAATATTGTCCTTGCCGATGAAGTGGATCAGGTTGGTGTCTTGGGACTGCCACCATTTGCGCCAGCCCTCGGGGTCGCCATTTGCGGCACACCATTCGGCGGTCATCGACACGTAGCCGATCGGGGCGTCGAACCACACGTAGAGCACCTTGCCTTCGCCGCTCGGAGCGACGTCGATCGGCAGGGGCACTCCCCAGTCGAGGTCGCGGGTCATGGCCCGGGCCGGCAGCTTCTCCAACAGCCCCTCCAGGAAGCCACGAACGTTCGGCTTCCAGTCGTGCTCGCGCACCCACTCGCCGAGGAATTCGTCCCGGATCTTCGGTAGGTCCAAGAACCAGTGACGGGTGGTACGGCGGGTGAGCGGAGACTCATCCAACTTGGCCCGTGGGTTGCCGAGCTCGAGCGCGTCGAGCCAAGAGCCGCAACTCGGGCACTCGTCGCCGCGCGCCGGATCGTGCCCGCACTTGGGGCAGGTCCCGACGACGTAGCGGTCCGCAAGAAACCGGCCCTGGACCTCGGAGAAGAGCTGCTCGGATTCTTTCTCGAAGAAGTAGCCGCCGGCGACGAGTTGCCGGAAGAACTCTTGGGTGATCTCCCGGTGAGGTGGGCAGACGCTCGTGCCCGACCATTGGTCGAAGCGAATGTCGAGTTTTTCAAACGTGTCCCCGATGTGATCCCGCCACTTCGTCGCGTAGTCCGCGAACGGGATGCCCTCGGCCTCGGCTCCGATGGTGATAGCGACCCCGTGTTCGTCGGCCCCGCAGACAAATAGGACCTCCTCACCCTGCATGCGCAGAGCGCGAACGTAGACGTCGGCTGGGAGATAGGCGCCGATGATGTGTCCGAAGTGAAGCGGACCATTGGCGTACGGGAGGGCGCTGGTGACGAGCGTGCGGGACATAGGCCGGATCTTACGTCCCGCGGGCCCAAGGCCGGCGCCCTGCGCTTGGCGGAACCGACCGGCCGGCTCCCGGCGCCGCGGGTCGGTGGTCCTGGCGAGGTGCGAGCGGGGCGGGCCTCTGCGTCCAGATCCTGTGCCGGTAGCCCGCCCAAATCCTGCCCTGGGTGCATGGAAGCTCCCCGGAAGCTGCGGATTCGAGTCGTCCATGCGCCTTGTCAGGACAACCTTGCCAAGACAGCCGTCGATCGCACATCCGGTGACGGCTCTTTTGGCACGGGCTGCTAGGATGCCGGACTTCCGATCTCCGAAGAGACTCTTGTCGCACCCCCCATGCAGCCCTTCCGCCAACTCGACTTCCTTCTGCTCGACTCCGAGTTTTCCGATGACGAGCGCATGGTGCGCGACACGGTGCGGAGCTGGGTATCCGAGCGGTTCCTGCCGGTCATCATGGAGCACTTCGAGGCGGGGACGTTCCCCCACGAGATGACTCCGGAACTCGCCGAGCTGGGCGTGTTCGGACCGACCATCCCTGAGGAATACGGCGGGGCTGGGCTCAACAGTGTCCACTACGGTTTGATTTGTCAGGAACTCGAGCGCGGCGACTCTGGCCTGCGCTCCTACGTCTCCGTGCAAGGCTCGCTGGTCATGTATCCGATCCATGCCTTCGGATCGGAAGAGCAAAAGCGCGAGTGGCTGCCCAAGCTCGCCAAGGGCGAGGCGATCGGTTGCTTCGGCCTGACCGAGCCGGACGCCGGTTCCGACCCGGGCGCCATGCGCACGACCGCGAAGCGGGACGGAGACGACTGGATCCTCAACGGTCGCAAGATGTGGATTACCAACGGCACCGTTGCCGACGTGGCCATCGTGTGGGCCCAGACCGAGGACGGCATCCGTGGGTTCTGCATCCCAACGAATCTCAAAGGCTTTTCGGCCCCCGAGCAAAAGCACAAGTGGTCCTTGCGCGCTTCGGTGACTTCCGAGCTGGTTCTTGAGGACGTGCGCGTTCCCGATTCCATGCGCATGCCGGAGACCAAGTCCCTGCGCAATCCGCTGATGTGCTTGACCCAGGCCCGCTACGGCATCACTTGGGGAGCTCTGGGCGCTGCGCTCGGTGTTTTCGACGAGGTGAAGAACTACATCGCGGATCGCATCGTCTTCGAGAAGCCTCTGGCTGCCTATCAAATCCCCCAGATGAAGCTGGCGGAGATGGCGACTCAGATTACCAACGGCCAGCTCCAGGCCCTGCGCTTGGGCCGTCTCAAGGACGAAGGCAAAATGACGCCGGCCATGGTCAACATGGTCAAGCGACACAACGTTCACATGGCCTTGACCCAGGCCCGCGTTGGCCGTGACATGCTTGGCGCGAACGGCATCAGCCTCGAGTACCAAACCGGCCGCCACATGTGCAATTTGGAGTCGGTCTACACCTACGAGGGCACCCACGACGTGCACACCCTCGCCCTGGGTGCTGAATTGACTGGTATCCAGGCTTTCCGCTAAACGAATCGACCCGGTGGGGCGCCACCAGGAACTCCACCGCTGGGCTTGCCGCAGGCTCCTGGGCGGCCCGGCGTATGCTGAATAGATGTCGGCGAACGACCAGGAACCTTCGGCGAACCCGCCGGGTGAGGGGACTCCCCCGGAGCGCCCGGAGGAGCTCGACCAAACCGTCGAGCTGGTCGCGCGAGCTCAAGGGGGCGACTCGGCTGCCTTCGAGGTGTTGATCGAGCGCTACCACGCGCGGGTACACCGGATCGTCCGGGCGCGGATGGGCGGGGAGCTACGGCGCGACGCGGAGTCGCTGGACGTGGTGCAAGAAGCCATGGTGGACGTTTGCGCGGGTTTTGATCGGTTCGAGCAGCGTTCCGAGGCGGGCTTTGTGAATTGGCTCGCGACCGTCGCCGAGAACAAGCTGCGCGAGCAGGCTCGGTTCCATCGAGCGACCAAGCGTGAGTCGGCACGGCGAGTTTCGTTGGAGGCTCCCGACGGGGATTCGAATCGACTCAGGGTCGACCCGGCGGATTCAGCCGACTCCCCGAGCCAAGTGGTGTCCGGGGAAGAACAGCAGCAGCGGCTGCGGGCTGCGGTGGACAAGTTGCCAGATGGGCAGCGCAAAGCGATTGAACTGCGCAATGCGGGGCTCGAGTGGAGCGAAGTGGCCGAGCGGCTGCAACTGGCCAGTGCCGACGCGGCCCGCATGCTGCATTCCCGTGCCAAGGTCGCGTTGCTCCGGGCGTTGAAATCCGAGTGACCGAAGCCCCCGAACCGACCGACGCGGACGAGCTGTTCGCACGCTTTTTGGCGAACGTGGAGCAGGATCCTAGTTCGGACTTTGAGGAGTTCGTGGATCAACACGCGGAGGTCGAGGACGAGCTTCGCGAATTGCATTCCCTGTGGCTGCAATTCGAGGACATGAGCCACGAGCTGGCCGCCCGCGAACTGGGGCGAGGCGGAGCGGCATCCGATCACGAAGAGGCGCCTAGGCACGATCGCTACCGGGTGGAGGGTGTGGTCGGTACGGGAGGGATGGGCGTTGTGTTCCAGGTGCGCGACGCGGTGCTGGATCGAACGCTGGCCATGAAGGTCGTTCGAACCCGGGCCGGCATGGGCAGCGCAGGGACGACCCTTTCTCGATCGTTGGCCCGTTTCCTGGACGAGGCGCGGATCACTTCGAAATTGGATCACCCCGGCGTCGTGCCGATCCACGAGCTGGGGCGCGATGAACGGGGGCGCGCGTTCTTCACCATGCGGCTCGTGGAGGGGGAGACCCTGGTGGAGCTGCTGCGGCGAACTGAAGAAGGCGCGGATTCAGGTGGCGGGGGGGCGAGAGGCCACGCGCTCGGTGTCTTGCGACGGACCTGCGAGACGATGGCCTACGCACACTCACGCGGTGTGATCCACCGGGATTTGAAGCCAGCCAACGTGATGGTGGGGCGCTTCGGCGAGGTCTACGTGATGGACTGGGGACTGGCGCGGGACATGTCGGAGGAATCGGGGCGCTCAGAGCGCGGGCAGAGGCTGGCCGAGATGCTGTTCGAGTCACCCGCCACCGTGGCGCCGGATGAGCCGCTTGCGACCTTGGATGGCGACGTGGTGGGGACGCCCGCCTACATGCCGCCCGAGCAAGCGCGCGGAGAGCTGGCCGATCTGGATCCGACGGCAGACGTCTACGCGCTGGGCGCGATGCTCTATCACGTGTGCGCGGGTCGCGCGCCATTCGCGGAGGTCGAAGGCGCGCAGGGGAAGCTGTCCGCTTTACGGGCCGGATCACCCGTCAAGCTCGAGCGGATCGCCGACGACCTGTCGCCGGAGCTGGTTGCGATTTGCGAGCGTGCGATGCAGCGTGAGCCCGAACGACGCTACTCGGATGTGGGCGAACTTGGCCGCGATCTTTCGGCGTTCCTCGAGGGCCGGGTGGTGCTTGCCTACGAGAGCGGACCATGGGCCGAGTTTCGCAAGTGGGTGGGTCGCAATCGGCGCTTCGCCGGCGTGGCGCTGGTAGCCGTGCTGGCGAGCCTGGCGGCGGTCGGCGGTGTGTTTGCGACCCTGTTCGTTCGCGACGTGGAGCGCTCGGTTTCCGAGCGTTTTCAGGATCTTGAGCGCCTTTACGACTGGGAGACCGAGCTCCGCGGGCTGTGGCCCGCCCTGCCGTCCGAGTTGCCGCGGTTGCGCGACTTTGTAGCCCGCGCCGAGCGGCTGGTGGAACGCAACGACTCGCACGAAATCCCTGAGGTCGGAGCAGGCGCGGACGAGGTCGATCGCTGGAGGCAGGCCAAGCAACGCACGTTGCTCTTGGCCGTGCGCGAGCTAGCGGATCCCGATACCGGAGAGATCGCCCGTGTTCAGGCGCGGATCGACACCGCGAGGTCGATCGAAACTCTGGAGCAGCAGCCGGAATTCGAACGGGCTTGGGACGCGGTAGCGGATCGCGGGAGGGCTCCAGCCAAGCGATCCGGCTGGCTGCCCCGCGGCGTGGATCCCCAAAGCGGCTTCGAAGTCTTCGAGCACCTGCCGAGCGCATCGATCGAGCGCTTGCGTGGAGAGCTCTCCGAATTGCTCGCGACCCCGCTTCATCCTTTGGATCCCCACTGCGGCGTGCTGCTCGTGGCGCTTCCCGCGACGCGAGTTGATCCGCTGATCGGTGTGAAGGTAGAGCTAAATTTGCCGCCCGAACTGGCTGGCCTCGGCCATCGCGAGGTCGAGCCGTTCCTGATCGCGAAGTACGAACTGACCCAGGGTCAAGCCGATCGATTGGGATTCGATCTAGGGCCCGGTGAGCGGCCGCTCAGGCCGAAGCGAGGCCTTTCGGCCAACGATGCGGACGCCTTGGGTCTGGCGGCGGGTTTGGATTTACCGACAACCGATCAGTGGCTGACCGCGGCGGCCGGAGGAGTCGACAGCGTCGTGTGGTGGGGCGGTGAAGACGATCAGAGCCGTTGGTCCGAATTCGAAAACTTGGACGAGCAGAGTCCCAAGGAGGTGGGGTCGGCCGCGGCAAATCCGTTCGGCCTCTACGACCTGCTCGGCAACGTGCAGGAATGGGGGGGCGAGAACTCGATGGTCCCCGATGGCGGACTCGATCCCGACCGGCGCCGGGCGCACGGCCCCGATTCCACCTGGGGGCTGGAGCAGGCGCCGCAGCTGTGGCAATTCCGGGCTAGCCCGTTCAATTTTGGGCTCGACGATCGCCGCCCTCAAACGGGTGTGCGATTCGTTGCGAAATTTTCAGCCGACTAACGACCTAGGGAAGCGAGAACACTTCGGCCGTGCGGTCGAATCCGACGGATCCGATCGGGGTCGGCCAGGCGCTGCCGGTGACCACCGCACGTTCGATCGAGTCGAAGTAAAGCCCGGTGTGACCGGGGCGCTCGAAGACGAGTTCGACGACCGGCGACCAACTGAGGGAGGCTGCGTCGAAGAGGTACACCTGGCGCGAGCCGGCGGGGTCGCCCATGATCGGTGGCGGAATATCTCGGGGTTCCGGACAGGTGATCACGTAGTAGCGCGGGTTCGGACTGTCCGGCGGAACACACAAGATGCTTACCAAGGGCGCCGGATCGGGCGGGCCACCGATGGCCGGTTGGGTGACCGAGAGGGTGCCGGCAAGGGGAGCATCGAAGACCGCGGTGGGCAGGCCGCCGCCTGAATTCAACTCGAAGGTGTTGGCTGTGTAGTTGACCGTGCCGCCGCCGGTGACGATCGCGCCACCAGCGGCGGTGGAGATCTGATCGTGGAAGGAGCGGGCGAGCTCGGGAACGATCAGCGAGCTGGTCGCGTTCGTAGCCGGGTCCCAGACGGTGACGATGGGTGTCTCATCCAGCAGGCCGGTCTGTCCCTGGAACACCAGGCCACCTGTGATCAGGACCGTACCGTTGTTGAGCAAGGTGGCGGCGTGCCCGACGCGCGGCAGCAGGTTCGCTTGGACGGTCGACCAGGTTTGGGTCTGAGGGTCGAACAGCTCAGCGGCCACCTGGCTGAGGGTGTCGGGGGTTTGGGCTGAGGTCGGGAACGCGTCGGGGAAGCCAAATTCGGAGCTCAAGTTGTAGGCCTTGCCCGCGCCGCCGGCCACGCCGCCGGTGACCAAGACGCGGCCACCTTCCAGGACGGTGGCGCGGTGGTGAACCCGCGCGGCGTTCATGGGAGGAATTTGTTGGAAGCCGCCGCCGACGGGATCGAACAACAGCGCGGTGTCGAGGACCTCCCCGCCAGCTCCGACGCCTCCGCTGATCAAGAGGGTCCCGTTCGGGAGGACCGCCGTGGTGTGTCGCGTGCGGGCGGAAGGCAACGTCAGTCCGATGAGCTCGAACTGCTCGCGCAGTGGGTCGTAGATCTCGATGCTGCTGAGTGGGAAGGGGTTGCCTGGGTCCGGATTCTCGCCGCCGGTGAGCACCGCCGTGCCATCGGGCAGTTCGTCGAAGCTGTGGCTGCGGCGCGGGACGACCATCGAACCGATCGTGAGCACTGAATTCGAAGGCGGAATCAGCGAGAAGCGCAGAGCGTTCGAGATGCCGGTGACCGGGCACGGGGCGAATGGGGTCAGGCTGATGGACTGGGCGTACAGCTCGAACCCAGCCAGCGCGGGACTGGCCGGCAGGGGGGAATTCCAAAGGAACTGACCTGTGGCGTCGAACGCCATCCCGGAGAACACGAACGAAGTACCGATGTTCGGCTCCAGCTGGTTGGGCAATCCGGCGGCCGCGCAGGGCAGCAGGGTGGGGCCGGAACTCGCAGCGAGCAGCCAGATGCCCGTTCCGAGGGCCGGGCCGTTGAACTCGATTTCGAGGTCTGCGCCAAGGACGCCGCGGCGATAGACAGCGGGGCCGGAGGTGCCGAGCTGGGCGCTCACCGGGCCAGCTACGATGAGGGCGAGGAGTCCGGCGGCGAAGCCTCTGGAGAGGGCGGTCCGTTGCATGGGGAGTCGTTCGAAAGTCACAGCGGAGAACGTGGAGGCAGGCACGCCGAGCGGTTCAGGCCCTTCGGACGCGGAGTCCGGGGCTCACCTGGAGGTAGACGCACCCCACAGCCGAGGAGTGCCGTGCTCCCCAAAGGCGAACGGGCCTTGGCCTATTTTCCCCCAAGATCGGGTCGTTCGGGCTGGTAGATCGGCCGGAAGGCCTCAAACGGCGGCCGGGCAGGCAAAATGCCGGCCAACCGATCCCCCACGTGATCCAAGCCGGAACGAAACCAAAGCCCGAGGAGGCCCCCCTTGGGGCCTCCGGATTCCCCGATCGATCCAAGGCGGCTCGGCTGCTGCGGACTCTGTGTGGGCTCTCGATTCTGTGCGCCTTGGCCGGATTGGGCGCCGGGCCCCTGGCGCTTGGATGGCTATGGCCGGCCTCGCTGTTCGCAAACCTCCTGCCGCCGATCGCTGCGCTGCTCCTGCTGGCGGCTCCGGTGCTGTGGTGGATGCGCAGCCGCGGGCTGGCCCTCCTGTCGGTGGTTCCGGCGGTGGCCACCGCGGCCTGGTGGTTGTCGGTCGCGCCGAATCCTGTACCCAGAGCACCGGGCGGAAGTCCAGAATCGCAGCTGCTCAAGATGCTGAGCTTCAACCCCGGCGAGTCGGTGGCGGATCCAAAAGAGGTCGTCGACCTCGTCGAACAGCTCGATGCGGATGTGGTCGCGCTGCAGGAGCTGAGTCAGGCCAATGCGCTCGAAATGGAGGCTCGGCTGGGGGACCGATATCCCTATCGGCTCGCGGTGGCGACCGGGTTCCTGGGGCGCGGGCTGTGGAGTCGCTATCCGATTGTGAGCGGACGCTTCGCAAAACTGGCGGGCGGCCGCCGGCACTTGATCTGCGAGCTCGATGTGAACGGCACCCCCCTCAAAGTCGTGGTTTGTCATTTGGACCTTTCGGCCGGCATTCGTGGTCTCGATCAATCCAGCGTGCAGGACGTGCTCGGTATGGCGCGTGAAGCGCTTGAGGGCCAGCAAGCCACCGTGATCGTCGGCGACTTCAATTCAAACGTGACATCGGGCCTGTGTTCCCGGCTCGGGAGGCTCGGGCTGGTCGACGCCTATCGGGAGGGTGGCGGAGCGCCGCGTCCGAGTTTTCCAATCGCCGGACGCTATCCGCCGCTGCCGTTCGTGCCACCGATTGTGCGGATCGACCACGCGTGGCGGACCGAAGGCCTGGTGGCCCGTTCGGCGCAGTTGGGGCCCGATGCGGGCGGAGATCACCTACCGATGGTGCTCGAACTCGAACTGACCGCCGATACGCAAGCCCCGCCAGATCGGTAATACGGTGCCAGAGCAAAAAGCACCGGTGAGATCGGGAATACGGTGCCAGAGCAAAATGCACCGCTGAAGCGCCGGCAGCTTCGCTGCCGGGCCGCGGCTTTGCCGCGGCTGCCTCAGCGGTGCATTTTGCTCTGGCACCGTATTCCCGATCTCACCGGTGCTTTTTGCTCTGGCACCGTATTACCGATCTGGCAAGGCGAGTTAGGGGGAGAGTGCGTTGATTTGGGCTGTCAGGGTGGCCACGACTTCGTCTAGTTTTTCTTGTTCCTCGGGCGAGAGGTTGCCTGCGGTTCGGTCGCGCAGCATGACGAGGTCGGCGTGTACCAAGCGCGCTTGGGCCGTGTCCTGTCTGCGTTCGCCGGTGATCGGATTTTCGACCAGGCCTAGCGCGATCAGAGCCTGTAGGCCCATGCGGGTGACGAAATAGACGAAGTCGCTCGCGCCCTCGGCGCCCAGGACATCGTCCGGGAGTTCGGTGCCACTCATGCTCGGCTCTCGTGGGGAACGAGGACTCCCTGACTTCCTCCGCCGCGCTTCTTGGCTGCCGCCACGAAACCGCGGAACAGCGGATGGGCGGTGAGCGGCGCCGAACGGAACTCCGGGTGGTATTGCACGCCGATGAAGAACGGGTGATTGCGCAGCTCGACGGCTTCGACCAGCCCCAGTTCGGGGTGGGTTCCAGCGACGACGAGACCGGCGTTCTCAAGCACCTCCCGGTAGTCGTTGTTGTATTCGTAGCGGTGGCGGTGACGCTCGGTGATCCGATCGGCTCCGTATAGCTGGTGGGTCTGGGTACCGGCTTTGAGCTCGCAGGCATAGGCACCGAGGCGCATGGTGCCGCCCTTGTCTTCCACGTCCTTCTGTTCTTCCATCAGGTGGATGACCGGATGGGGGGAATGGGGCGAGTGCTCGAGCGTGTGAGCGCCTTCGAGGCCCGCGACGTGACGCGCAAACTCGATCACAGCGCATTGCATGCCGAGACAAATCCCAAAGAACGGGACGCCCTGCTCGCGGGCCCACCGGATGCCCGCGATTTTGCCTTCCAGGCCACGCTCGCCGAATCCGCCGGGGACCAACAGGCCGGAGACGCCGGCCAACAGTTCGGCCGGATCGCCGCTGGTCAGCTCTTCCGCTTTGATCTTGCGCAGCTTGACCTGCACGCGATTGGCGATGCCCGCGTGGGCCAGGGATTCGTAGATCGACTTGTAGGCGTCGTTTAGCTCGATGTACTTGCCGACCACGGCGATCTCGACCGACTCGGTGGTCGACTCGATCTGGTCGAGCATGGAGCACCAGTCGGTCAAGTCCGGTTCGCGAGCGGCATCCAGGCGCAAGTGATCGACGATCAAGCGGTCGAGCTTGGACCGGTACAAGTCGAGCGGCACCTCGTAGATCGAGAACCGCACGTCGCGCTCTTCGATCACCTCTTCGCGCCGCACGTTGCAGAACAGACTGATCTTGCGGGCCATGTCCTCTTCCATGGGCTGCTCGGTGCGGCAGACCAGGACATTGGGCTGAATGCCGATTTCCCGCAGCTTGCCGACCGACTGCTGGGTGGGCTTGGTCTTCAGTTCTTTCGCGGCGCGCAGATAAGGCAGCAGCGTGACGTGCACGAACATCACGTCTTCTCGGGGGCGCTCGAGCGCAAATTGCCGAATGGCCTCCAGGAACGGCAGGCTCTCGATATCGCCCACGGTGCCCCCGATCTCAGTGATCGCCACGTCGACCTCGGGGTCGGTCACGCCGGCGTGAATCGCTTCTTGGATCGCGTCGGTGATGTGCGGGATGACCTGAACCGTCCGGCCCAAGTAGTCGCCGCGGCGTTCTTTCTCGATGACCGAGCGGTAGATCTTGCCGCTGGTGAAGTTCGAGTCCTTGGTGAACTTGGCTTGGGTGAAGCGCTCGTAGTGCCCGAGGTCCAAGTCGGTCTCGGCGCCGTCGTCGGTGACGTAGACCTCGCCGTGCTGAAAGGGGCTCATGGTGCCCGGGTCCACATTGATGTACGGATCGAGCTTCTGCAGCGAGACCTTGTAGCCGCGGCGCTCCAGGAGCATGCCGATCGCGGCCGAGGTCAGGCCTTTTCCGAGACTGGAGACGACGCCCCCGGTGGTGAAGATGTGTTTGGTCATCGGGGGGGAGTCGGCGGGGGGGCTACTCGTTTCGCGGGGCGGATCGGACGCGAGCCACGAAGGCCTCGTAGTCGGTTCGGGTGTCGATGCCCTGGGTCAGCCGCGTCGCCCGTACCAGGTGGAGGGGGAGTCCCGCCTCGAGCCAGCGCAGCTGCTCAAGGGACTCGACGGCCTCCAATTGGCCCGGGCGCAAGCGGCAGAAGCGAAGCAGTGCGTCCGGACGAAGAGCGTAGACCCCGATGTGGCGCCTTGGAAGCATCGCGGCCGACCTCTCTGCGGAACCGCTCGTCGCCTCCCCTGGGAGAGGGGCCTCCGGGAAGGCTCCCGCGGGCCAGCCGTCGCGGGCGTGGGGCAGGGGCGAGCGAGAGAAGTACAGCGCTCGCTCGCTGCGGTCGGCCACCACTTTGACCACGCTGGGGTCGGTCAGCTCGGCTTCGGATTCGAGGGGGGCCCACAGGGTCGCGAACTCGACCTGCGGGTCTGCCAGGCGGGCGACCAGGGCCCGCAGGTCCTCCCCTGCCATTTCGGGCTCGTCGCCCTGGACGTTGACCACCACTTCGAAGGGCGGCTCACCGGCCGCGGCAAGCTGCTCGAAGGCCTCCAGGGCCCGATCGGTGCCGCTTTGGTGATCGGCGCGGGTGCGCACCGTCTCGATCTCCAGTCCAGCCAAAGCCTGCGCGATAGCCGGGTCGTCGTAGGCCACCACGACCCGGGCGAAGGCTCCGCTGGCGGAGGCGTTGCGGGCCGTGTGGGCGACCAGCGGCATGCCGGTCTCATCCAGCAACATCTTGCGCGGCAGGCGAGTGGAGCCCAGCCGGGCCGGGACGATGCACAGGGCCCGCGGCACGCGAGGCCCGGCTCCAGAGGAGGGGGTCATCGCGACCCGATCTTCTTTTTGGTTTCCTCAAACAGGTCTTCGCCGTACTGCTGGCTCACCGACTGCAGCGAAATCGTCTGGTTGTAGCGCTGGATGAAGGCCCACTTCATTTTCGTGGCGGCCTCGAGCCGCGCGGCCTCGCTGCGCGGGGACGTGGCCAGGTGTCGGGTCTGGCCCTTCCACTCGAGCTCGACCACGCTGGTGATGCCGGCTGCGGACCGTTCGGGGCCGGGCCCGGTCAGGGAGAGTTTTTCGAAGCCGAGCCCGGTGAGCTTCTTGGTGAGCTCGCGTAGGACCTTGTCGTCCGCCATCTTCAGCTCGACCGAGTCGCGCTCGGTGCTGAACCAGTCGACGGGGTCCTCGATGCCCATGACCTCGGTCATGTGCGAACGGCTGGCCAAGGACAGGCGCGTGGCCTGACCCTCGGCGAAGTCGACGATCGTGACCCGACCGGCGAAGGGTCTAGAGGCGCAGCTCGCCAGCAGGGCGGCGAGAACGAGGAGGCATGTTCGGGCAGTCATCGAAGAGCCCCTCGGGCGGGCGTGGGGGGGAAGGGGGGAAATAGAAAGATCCGAGACCGGGGTGCGTAGCGTAGGAACTAGGCCCCGTTATCCCGAGAGCTGTGCCGGGCAACCTTTTGTCCCCGCCCGGACCGACCTCCTGCCTGGGGTGGGCTCTCGACCTTTGGCCGCGGGTGCCAGCCCCCCCCTATGAACAACCTTGCTACGGGCCCGGCAGCCGCGGCCGCTCCGGCCCTTTCTGTCCGCGACCTTCGATTTGCCTACCGCGCGGGGCAACCGGTCCTGCGCGGCCTCGACTTCGACTTGCCGCGGGGGCGTATCGTCGGCTTTCTCGGGCCGAATGGATCCGGCAAGAGCACGACGGTGAAGATCCTGTCCGGCATGCTGCCTGGCTACGAAGGCGAGGTCCGCAGCCTGGGGCTCGACCCCGCCACCCAGGCGATCGAGATCAAGCGCCGCATGGGCTATGTGCCCGAGTCCGCGGTGCTGTTCGAACACCTGAGGGTTGCCGAGCACCTGCTGCTGACCGGTCGTCTGCACGGCTTGGAAGACGAAGTGATCATCGAACGCGGCGAGGCGCTGCTGGCCGGCTTCGGTCTGCTGGAGCGATTGATGAGCAAATGCGGCAGCCTGTCCAAGGGCATGCGGCAGAAGCTGCTCTTCTGCTCCGCGCTGCTGCATCGCCCCGAGCTCCTGTTCGTGGACGAGCCGTTGTCAGGTCTCGACGTGGACGCAACCGTGCTCGTCAAAGAGGTTCTGCGCGGCTTAGCCGACCGGGGCCTCTCGGTTTTTTACTGCTCGCACGTGTTGGACGTGGTGGAACGCGTTTGCGACGAGGTGCTGATTCTGCACGAAGGCGTTGTGTGCGCGCGGGGCACGATCGAAGAGCTCGAACAACGCTCCGGAGAATCCACGCTCGAGGAGGTTTTTCGCAGCTTGACCGGTAGCCGGGACGTTGCCGAACAGGCGGAGCGCATTCTCGACGTGGCCGCCTTCCGCGAGCAGCGCCTGTGAGCGACGAGGCCAGAAAAGGTGCCGTTTCGAATGCCACCGGAACCAAAGAAGAAGAGCTGCTAAGCCGAAGCCAGCGCCTGCGGCGGACGCGCCTGCGCGCCCGCCATCCGAACCGGGCTGGGCGTGGGTCGAGCGGCCGCGGACGCCGTTCCACTCGCATGCGGAATCCGTGGTCCCGCGGCTCTCGAACGAGCGGTCGGATGCCGTATTCCCTGCGTGTCTTGGGCCGCTGCGCTCCTTTGGTGCGCGTGCTCGGTGCGGATCCGGAACGGACTCGGGACGTCGCCGAGTTGCGGCTGGTGCTCGACCTTCGCTCCGGTTCGAGTTTGGGTCTCTCGCTGAGCCTGGCGCTTTCGGCTCTGGCCTGCGCGCTCGCCGGCTTGTTGGGTGCCCTGGGGCCGGCCATGGGATTGGGGACGAGCCTCTGGGTGACCGGTCTTGGCACGCTGGCGGCTGTGCTGATCGGTCTTTTTTCCTTGGGGCACCTCTTGGAGATGTTCTCGGATCCGGGGGACTTGAAGGTCTTGCTGCCGCTTCCGGTCTCCGGGGCGGACTTGTTTGCGGCGCGCCTTTTTCACGTGCTGCAACAGTCGCTCGTGCTGAGCGTCGCCTATTTCGCGCCGTCCTTGGTGCTGGCTCCGATCCTGAGCAAGAGCGCCGCGCCACTGCTGTTTGTGCCGGCGCTGACGTTCTTGGTTCCCGTGACGGCCATCGCGTTCTCTGCGCTCGGGACCGTTGCCATGCTGCGCGCAATCGGTGCCAAGCGGTTCCGTTCCCTCGCGACTTGGTTCCAGGTATTTGGAGGGCTCGTCCTGATCGGTTCCTACAGCGGTTGGTTCGTGGATCTTGCCAGTCGGGCGGCGGATTCAAAATTTGGGCAAGGGCTCGGCGAGTGGCTCGCCCATTCGCCCCTAGCGGCGGCGTTGCTTCCGCCACGGCATTGGGGCGGCCTGGCGCGACTGGCCGAAGGAGCGTTCGAGCCGCAGCTCCTTCTGCTTGGGGCGCTCGCCTTTGCGACGCCCCTGCTCACCGGAGTCCTTGCGGTTCGACTGGCCCGGCGGGGCTACCTCGACTTGCTCAACGCGCCGGCCCATGCAGCTCGCGAGAGCCTTCGCTTTCGCCCCGGTCTGTGGCTCGGGAGGATCAGCGAGGGTCCGCGCCGCGCAGGAGCTGGCATGGCGGCGAGTTTTGGGTTTCGCGATCCCGTGTTTTTCGGGAGGGTCGGCAATCTGGTCGTGACCCAGGTCGGCCTGGCATGTCTTGCCGTCACGATGGGGGCGTCCGAGGCTCTCGCGGGTTCCACGGAGAGCGCGACCGAGGTCGTTTCGCTGTTTCGGTCGTTGCAGCTCTCGGGTTTCGCGCTCGTCCCGGCGCTTCCGATGGTGGCCTATTTGGTCGCCCAGGCCATGACCGGCTACGGCAGCCATCCGCAGGCCCGCTGGATCTTTGAGGCGGCGCCGGCCGCGGAACCCAAGGCTGTGTCGGACGGAGCGTTGCTGGTCTTTCCGTTCGGCCTCGCCATCGCGTGTTCCGGGATCGTGGTCGCCGTCGCCGTTCTGTTCGGGCCGGCGGACCTCATTTCCTACCTCCCCCTGTCGTTGGCGGCCGGCGGAGCCTTCTTGCTCTACGCCAGCGGCAGCCTTCCGGCGGCCCAGCCCTTTTCTCGCGAACTCCGGCTGGGCGCTTCGAAGGCCATCAGCTTCGGGCTCGGCCTCGAGCTGATTCTCAAGGGGCTGGTGTTCGCCGCCTTTGTGTACACGGCGAATCTCCATGGGGTGTCCCGCTGGATCGCCTTCGCTTTGGTGCTTCTGACCTATCCCGCGCTGCTGCGCAGACTCTCCAGCGAGCGAAGTCGATCGTTCGGGCAAGTCCCTCGCTAGGGCGACGAAGCGTTCGGCAACTCGGGCAGCGGCTTGCCGTTGTCCGGCACGCGCCAGCCGCGGCTGAGTTCGAAGAAGAAGCCGCCCACCAGCATCAGACCGTCGCGCGTGAAACGCCGGCCTTCGTCCGAGAAGATGCGGCCGCCTTCGACCATCTGTTTCGAAACCGGGGCCTTCGCCGAGGGGCGAAACGGGTTGAGCCCGCTGACCGAGGTGCCAGCTTCGTCGAACTCGCCGACGGCCAGCCACAACTCGAGCGGCAGGCTCTGCCCGCGGCGATAGGGTCCGCCGAAGCGCACCGGATCGGGATCGACGCGCGAGAGAAAACCGGTCGAGATGATCTCGCCTTCGTTCCAGCGGCTGGTCGGATAGGCGCCGTAGGTCGGTGTCCGGTTGTCGTCGAAGCCTCCGCCGCGGCCGTCGGTGAACCGGCTGACAACTCGGTAGTTTTTGTCGCCAAGCGGACCGGCGTACCAATGAAACGTAATCCAAGCTTGGGTGCCGTCGATCAGGCCTGGGTCCACATCGAAGCCGAGGAACACCATTTGGTAGACGCCGTCGCCTTCGCGCCGGCGGAAGTCGACGCTGCTTGGATGTTCCAGTTGAGCCTGGAATCGGCCAGGTTCGTTCGGCTCGCCGGGTCCGGTGTCGGTGCGGATTTCGAAGAACGTCTTGGCGTCCGGATCGCCGGTTCTTCGGCGCAGCAGGAACACCGGCCAGAGTTCTTCGCCCGCGTCGTAGTCGTGGAACACCTGGGCGATCTCGAATTCGCGGTTGACCGCGGCGATGATGCGCGGGTCCTGGGTGAACAGCTGTAGGTGCCCGAACAGGTAGTCGCGTTCGGCGAGCGCCGCGAGCAGGCCTTCTTGCTCGTCTTCCTCCAGGCTCGGCCAGCGGTCGAGGTGGTAGGGGAACTTGGTCAGTTCCACGTTGGAGGCTTCGCGATACCGCGCGGCCCAGTCGTAGGCGCTGGTGGCGACCACAGGCTCGCCGCCGGACTCGCGATTGACCTGCTCGATCGCGCGCCAGTACGCGCCAAATTTGGAGAGGTTCGCTGCGCTCAAAAGGCGCAATCCGCCGGCGCAGGTGACCAGCACAGCCAGGGCCGCGAGCGCTTGGCGCCAGCGCGGCGCGACGGACTCCCGCACGCCCCATCGAATCAAGTCCTTCAAGCCAAAGGCCGTGATCGCCGGGAAGAACGCGAGGAACGGCATCCATAGGCGGAACGACTTGCTGCCCTTGGTGCTCATGACCACCAAATTCACAACCAGAGCGAAGAGCATCAGCAAAACGATCGGGCGGCGGCGCAAGAGCCCGGCGAGTGCGCCGAGGGCCAGCAGCGCGGAGCCGACCGGAACGAGGAATTGGCGGCCCAGTTGGTCGAAGTACCAGGTGGGGGGCGTCAGCATGCGAATCGCGCTGACGTCCTTGGCGCCTGAGCCTGTGCTGGCCGCGCCGAGGTTGTCGTAGACCCAAAAAGCCAAGTCGACCAGGCCGAGCTTGGCGAGCAGCGTGCCGAGTTGACTGCCGAGGTTCGCGCGTAGGTAACCATGCAAGCTGGAGCCGAAGGTCCCGTACACGGCTCCGTCGAGCATCCCTTGGATCAGATAGCCGGCGAACATCGCGAGCGCGATCCCAAGCAGGTGCGCGGGCCGGCGCCAGGCACGCGTGAACAGCAGGCACGGCGCAATCGCACCGACCAACAGCACGTTCTGGTAGGCCATCAGAATCGCGAACGCGAACCAGGCTCCGACGACGAGTCCGCCCGCCAGCGTTCCGCGCCGTCGCTCTAGCGTTCGGTCGAGCTGGACCACGCCAAGCGTGATGGCAAACAGCGCCGCTGCGCTCGAGAGGGGAGCGATCGAATAGCGCAGGAAAATCGGGGAGCAACCGAGCAGCGCGCCGGCAGCCAGTCCGTAGCCGAGCCCGATGCGCGATCCGATCCAGCGGGCGAGAAACGCGACCGCGCCCAGACCGAACAGCATTTGCAGCAGGCGCGCGAGGACCATCGGAAGGCTCGGTTGCTCGCCGGGAATCAGCCGCTCGAGCCAAAACACGGGGACCAGCAGGGCGGAGAAAGCGAACGATCGCGCGGTCCCAGGGTCGAGGGGCTCGCCCCGGGAGAAGGCCTCGGCCCGGTCGAGGTATTCGACACAGTCGGCGAGCTGATAGCCCTCCAGGCGGGACCAAGCGAACAGCTGAGCGGCGACCACCGCGATCAACAGAGCCCCTAGGGGCTTGGTGGCGATCGGAATCGACGCCGGGGCAGGCGGAGCGGAGGGGGCGGTTTCCATGGGCGAGGAGCCGGGTGGCCCTTCTACCTTCCAAGCTACGCCACGAATCGCCTGCGGAAGGCACTCCAAGGCCGCCTTCGGGGCACCAGCTGGGAGCCCCGGGAGTCCGTGCGGCTCCCCGGGCGGGCGGTTTTCGGCCGGCCCTCGAGGGGCCCGATGCCAGCTCAAAGGCGGCTCGAGGCGCCTCCTTGGGGCCTGTCCCAGACCGCCTGGGAGCCGGCTCTAGGCAAGGCTCCGGCTAGGGTGCCGGGCTCGAGCTTGACAACGACATCTGGTATGAACCTCGCCCTTCACCCCAACAGCTCGGTGGACTTCTGCCTTCTCGGTTCCCAAATGGGATTTCTTTGACTCGCCCTTGGGACGGCACAAGACTGCGCAACTCGGCCGAAAAGCCCCGCGCTCTTCGGGCCGGCGAGTTCTGACCCGCGCGCCGGGCCAGCACTCGATCGAGCACCTCACCAGCACCTCGCGGAATCGCCCCACGGGGCGTTCCTCGGCCGTCGACCGAAGCGGCCTCCAGGCGGCTCCCCAGCGGAGCCGGCCGGCCCCTTTTCACCGCCCCCGCACCCCCCTCGCCC
>CAZUCE010000030.1:0-50371 GCA_964619265.1 uncultured Planctomycetaceae bacterium | reverse complement strand
AATCTACGGAGGGGCCCGGGGGACGCGAGCGGATCGCGCCAAATTTCCCCCATTCTTGGGCCACGGGAAGTGGGCGATTTGGAAGGCAGCTACGGGCCTAGGCCCGGGCGCGGGAGCTAGCCAGGAAGCGAAGGGCCCGGGATTTTTGCCAACCGGCCAGCGCCCGGCCGGTCCTGCGGGGTTCCCTGGAATGCGGATTCGGCGCCGAATTTGGGTCCAACGCCCGCCATGGATACGTCCAAGGAACCTCCCGCGGAGCCCTCTCCCAGAAGTTCCGGCACCGGGTCTTCCGGGCACGGATTCTGCGGGCAGACAGAGGAGGACCACAGATCCGTCCGGGCCCTTCCCGGGCGCCCAGGCGTTCTTCCCCGCTGCCCTGGGGCTCGCCCGAAATCTCCCGGAGGTCGTCCCAAATAGCGGCCGAATTCGTTCGTAGTTCGAGAAGCCCGTGCTTTCCGGGGTTCCCAATTTGAACAATGTTAGGTAACCGCGGAACTCAAGCTCGCTACCGCCCGTTTGATGGATGGACCAGCTCGCCCGGTCATCCCCTTCATCCCTTGCACTCCTCGCCCATGTCCGCGAGCGAACCTACAAAACTCCAGAGCTCTTACGACTTGCCGCGCCCGGGGAAATCCGGCGGCGCTGAGCTCATCCCGGCCGAACCTCAAGGTTCGGTTGATTCCCAGCTGAACTCGCCTTCGGATCGACCGGGACGTCCGGTTTGTCTGGTGATGCCTGCTGAGGCTTCCCGCGGTTTGCCGCCTGAGCTCGCCACGAATTTAAAAGCCAGCCTGCCCGAGGTTCACGCCGTTACGGAAGGTGACTTTGAGTTCGGAAGCGAAGTTCATCCCGATGCGGTGTGGATCATGGGATGTCCGGCCAGCGATTTTAGCTCGGTCGCTTCCGTGCGACTGCGCTTCCCGGAGGCTTTCGTCTTGGTCACCTGCCGAAACTTGTCGGCGGCACAGGCCATGGAATTCGAAGAGGCTGGGGCCGATCGAGCCTTAACCTGGGCCGGCACCATCGCTGGAGTGCGCCGGGAACTGAGCGGCGCGCTCGTCTAGCCTGTCGCCGGGGCGCCGTTCCTCGCGATACTGGCCCCCTGTTCTGCGCCTCGCCCGTGACGTCCACCGATCCACCGGAAGCTGCCGAGCCTGGACCGCAGGAGAGCTTCGTTCCGGACGCGGTGCTGTTCGATTTGGACGGCACCTTGGTGGGCAGCGGAGCGGTCTGGGTGGGCGTGGCGCGAGAAGTAGCCAGCCGATTCGCCCGGACGCACAGCGTGCGAGCGGTCGACCCAAATCCCTCCGAGCTGCGGCAACGCCTTGGCGTACCCGCGATCCAACTCGGCCGCGAGCTGTTCCCTGAGCTCTCCGCTGAGCAACATCTCGCTTTTTCGCGCGAGCTGGAGGCTGAGCTCGGCTCGACCGCCGTCGTGCGTGGCGTGGGGGTGATGCCCGGGGCTCTTTCCATGCTCAAACGCTTGCATGCAAAGGGGCTGCGCCTCGGTGTCGCCACGAACGCGGGGCAGAGCTACTTGGACCTGACGCTCGGTGAGCCGGCCGAGGGGGGGCTCGGCCTGGGGCGCTTCATCGAAGCCGGCCGCTGCCTGGACTCCCCTCGCGTGAGGGACAAGTCGGACATGCTGGTGCAGTTGATGGACCTGTTCGGAGCCCAATCCGGGCTCATGGTGGGAGACACGCACGGGGACGCTCGCGCGGCCCAGGCGGCCAAGTTGCCCTTCGTGCATTTCGCCGGGAGCGGGACGAGCCGGCCGGAGGGCGTTCCTGTGGAGGGGGCGCTGCGGGCCTGGAGCGAATTCGAGGGACTGCTCGGCTCCCTCGGCCCCAGGTGAGGCCGCCCGGCTAAAAGCCGGCCTTTGGATCGCCGGGGGCGGGCCGAGGCTCGCCGGGGCTTTGAGTCCAGCACCCGAGGGGGTACGATCGGTGTTTGCGCCCGGGTGCTCCCAACCCTCCAGGGACCCCGGGGTGAAGCCAGGACTTCCCCCGCGAGGCTTTGAGTTTCCCCGCGAAGCTTCGAGTTTCCCAGCGCAGCCGCAAACTTCCCGCGCAGCTCCAAAGATCAAGTCTGCGGAGCCCAAGCTCTTCCGCGAAGACCCCAGCGCCCCCTTCCGCCCAGCGGAACCCATGTCCACCGAATCGACCCTTCCCCAGCGCCTGCAAAAGTCCGTCTCGGGGTCGTTCCACAAGACCGCCCTGCTTCAAAAGCGCGTCCGCGAGCTGATTCGTGGCGCCGCCCCGCTCATCGAGACCCGTGAGCGCAACCCGATCAAGGTTGCGTTCTTGGAGATGGAGCGCGGACTGATCGAGCTGATCCCTGAAGAAGAGCGCCCGCTCATCTAGCCGCCAGTGGCCAAGGCCCAGCCGCTGGGTGCAAGTTGGCCAGCCGCCGGCTGCACGTTGGAATGCCACCCCGGACTGCGTTGCATCTCCCCGAGACCTGCAAGTTGCGAGTCGCGGGTGCGCCTTGGCGAGCGCGTAGCCCGGTCGCACAGCCGGTCCTGACCGACAATTTGTTCAAGTCGGGATCTGGCGAAGAGCGATCGGTGCACCCGATGTTTTTGCTTGGGCCAGAAGTTCTTCGCTCCCTGGGCCGATTGGCGAGGCTCGGCGTTGCGGCATCTGTCTTGGGCTCGATCTTGGGCTGTGGCCCTGCGGACTCGGCCGAGCTCAAGACGGTCGCATGGATTGTGGTCGACACGCTGCGCGCCGATGCGCTCGGGACCTACGGCTTTGAAGAATTGGGTGAAGCCGGCATTCCAGCTTCCCCGCATATCGATCGCCTTGCGGGCGAGGGGCTGGTTTTCGACCGAGCCTATTCGGCGGCGCCCTGGACGATCCCGAGCCTTGTCACCCAGCTCAGTGGGACCTGGCCGTTTGACCACGGGCAGTCGCGCCTGCTCGAGCCGCTGGACGAGAGCTTGCTACTCCTTCCGGAGGTCCTGCGGGAATCCGGCTGGCGAACGGCGGGGGTGACAACCAATTTCATTGCGCGGGCTAGCTACGGCTTCGATCGGGGATTCGAGAGATTCGATGACGGGCTCGCGAAAGGGCATCTCGGCGCCTACGGAAAGCTCGCCGTCGAACGCTTGCTGGCCCAAGGCGACGATCTGCTCGCTGAATCCGGCCAAGCCGGGGAGCCGGGCGGTGATTTGTTTTTGTGGGGACTTTTGTTCGAGCCGCATTATCACTACGAACAGCATCCGGGGCTTGGATTTGGCCCGGGCTACGGTTCGCGTTCGGGCGAGAGCTACACGGGTTCCCTGAACGGCGAGGAGGAACTCGCCGCCCTGCGCACCGGTTTGCGCGAAGGTCTCCTGAATCAGGCGGACTTCGACTTTTTGCGGGGTTGCTATCAAAGCGAGGTCGCGCTGGTCGATGAGGCGATCGCTCGCCTGCGCGAAGGGCTCGAGGCCCGCGGCCGCTGGGACGAAGCGCTGGTGATCGTGACTTCCGATCACGGTGAGCTGATTGGAGAAAACAACTGGATCGGGCACACCGTCGATCTATCCGAGACGCTGGTGCGCGTTCCCTTGGTGGTCAAGCCGCCTGCCTCGTGGGGCCTCGCCCCACGCCGCGTGCCAGAGGCCGTTAGTCAGGTGGATCTGTTTGCGACCGTGCTCGATGCGGCGGGCATCGTGTTGCCGGAGTACTCGGCTCCAACCAGCCGCAGTCTGTTGCCGACCTGGCAAGCGGGCGAACAGCCCTCGCGCAGGTTTCTTTACTTGCACACGGACTTCATTCCGATCCGCGAGGGCGAAGAATTCTCTTCGAAGCGGGCGCTGCAGTTTGGGGTGTTCGACCGTGAGCGCGACTTGAAATGGGTCGTCGACCACCTCGCGACGACCCCAGAGGGCGAGGCCCTTGTGCGCGGGGAGCTGACCCGTATGGAATCAGGCGAGAAGCAGGAGTTTGTGGGCGAGCGGCTCCCGCTTGAATTCGCGGACCTCGAGCGCCTGCGGGGCCTGCTGGCTGAGCCGTTGGGCGAGGCCCGAGGAGCCGAACGGTTGGAGCCCGAGCAGCCATGACGATTCCCGAGAGACTCGAAGACAAATTGGCTCGCCGGGGCGGAGTCATCGAGCTTCTCCGAGTTCCGGCTGCCCTGTTTGGAGCCCTCGCCCGGGCGCGAGGCGCGCTCTACGACCGCGGGGTGTTGCCGGCCCGGCGCGTCGACGTGCCGATTGTCTGTGTGGGCAATCTGACCACCGGGGGAACCGGCAAGACGCCCTTGGTGTGCTATCTGGCGCACTGGTTCGAGCGGCGCGGCCAGCGTGTTGGCATCCTGTCCCGGGGCTATCGCTCGGAGAAGTTGGAAGCAGATCAAGCGGGCGCTGCTCTGGCGGGGCGCGCGGGTGATGAGGCGCGGCTGTATGCCGAGGCGGTCCCGTTCGCGGAATGTCTGCAGGACGCCAATCGGCTTCGGGGGGCGCGCGCTCTGGCCGAGCGCGGAGTTGACGTGGTCGTCCTCGACGACGGATTCCAGCATCGCCGGCTGGCGCGCGACCTGGACCTGGTGCTGCTGGATGCCACTCGCCCGTTCGGCCTGCCCGCGGATCCGGCCACAGGCCGGGCGGTGCGCGCAGCCTTGCCGCGCGGGCTGCTGCGCGAGGCGCCGGCCGCCCTTTCTCGGGCGGGGGCCATCGTGCTCACCCGAATCGACCAAGCGGAGCCGCGGGCGCTCGAGGAGCTGCGCGCGGAGCTCCAAGAGCTGTTTCCTCAGATCCCGCGGATCGAGTGTCGGCATCGGCCGGCGGCCCTGCGGGACGGAGGCGGCGAACGGCACGACCTCGGTGAACTCAAGGGGCGGGAGGTCGACCTGATCAGCGCAATCGGCCACCCCGCGGCCTTCGAGGCCAGCGTGGAGTCCACCGGGGCCCGGATTCGTGAGCACCGGCGATATCCCGATCACTACGTCTTCCAGGGCGAAGATGTCCGTGGACTGGGCGCGAACGGAGTTCCGGTGGTGACGACAGCCAAGGACGCCGTCAAACTGGGCACTCTTCTGCCCGCGGCCCTGATCTTCGAAGTTGAACTCGAGATCTCCTCGGGAGGTCCGGTTCTCGAAGCTTTGCTTGAGAGCCTGCCTCCCGGGCGAGCCCGGCGCCTGCGGCAGAGCCTGCATGAAGGACTCCATGGCTGAATCAGCACAACCTAGCCCGCGCTACGCGGACTTTCCCGGACCGCTCATCGTCGACGGGCGCTGGCAACTTCCGCCGGTCGGGCCACCGGCCGAGTGGCCGGTGGAACTTGAGTTTCAGTTTGGTGAGCGAACCGGATGGGGGGCGCGGCTTGAGTCGCTCTCGCTACGGGCCTTCTTCGCGGTCGTCATCCGATTGCCAAACGGCCTGTACGAAGGTCTGATCGAGGGACTGGCACGTCTCGCGCGGCGTTTCGACCGTCGCCACGCGGATGCGGGCAGGCGCTTTTTGACCCAAGCGTTCGGCACGCCAGACAAACCGGGGCGGCTGTCCGCGACCGGGCTCACAGAGGATCAGCGCGAGGTTCGACTGCTCGAGGCGTTCCGTCACTTCTTTCGCGTCGCTTCCGACACCGAACGGTTCTTGCAGCGCGTTCCGATCGAACGGACCTTCGATTTTGTGGAGGTCGACCTGTGCCCCCGTGCCCAGGAGATCTTGCGCTCGGGCGTGGGCGCAGTACCGGTTTCACCACACGTGGGCAGTTGGGAAGTCTCGAGCCTGTTCCTGGCTCGCATGGGGCTCTCGCCGCTGTACGCCGTCGCGAAGCCGGTCAAGAACCGCTACCTTTCCGAAGCCATGTTTGCCGCTCGGGAAAAGCGCGGAATCCGCATCCTCCCGCGCCGTGGGGCGATGGGGGCGGCACCGAAGGTCATCGCCCATGGCGCGGGCCTTGGAATGTTGCTCGACCAGCGCGCCAATTCGCGTCCGGTCTACGCGCCCTTCTTCGACCGCCCGGCGCGCTGCGACCGATCGGCTGGGGTGTTGATGCGCCGAATGAAAGCTCCCCTGTTGATGATGGCCTGCTATCGCGATCTCAAGCGGCCCCAACACTTCAAGTTGTGTATTCCCGAGGTGATCGAGCCTGAAGAGATCGCCGGGCTCTCGCCCGAGGGCATCGCCGCCCGGCTCAACGCCAGTTTCGAGCGTATGATCGAGCAGCGGCCAGAGCAGTACTTCTGGCTGCACGATCGTTACAAGGACACTCCGCTCGACGAGCTGACTCCGGTGCCGCCGCCCCAGGCGGCTGGGGCTGAGCAGAGCCTCCCTTCAGATCCTGCCCCCGACCCTGTTCCGAACCGCGAATTTCCCCCGGCATGAGCGTCTCCGCTGACTCCGACCTCCCGCCCACGCAGGATGCCCGCGCCGCGCTCGCTTCGATCGGGCAGCCGCGAATCTTGATCGTCGGGGACTTGATTCTCGATCGCTACGTCAGCGGTTCCGTTCGCCGGATTTCACCCGAGGCACCGATTCCGGTGCTGGCCGCGGACCGGCGCGAAGAGCGGCTCGGAGGAGCCGGGAACGTTGCGGCCAACCTGCGTTCGCTCGAAGCTGAGGTCGAGTGTCTCGGCGTTGTCGGTGACGACGCGCACGGCCGCCAGCTCGCCGAATTGCTCGAAGCTCACGGTTGCGATGTGACCGGTTTGATTCGTGACGCCGATCGGCCGACCACGGTCAAGACTCGGATGATCTCGGGCGTTCAGCAGATGATTCGCATCGACTGGGAGGAATCCAGCTCAATCCCATCCGAATTGGAGGATCGCCTATTGGAGGTCTTGGATTCACGACTCGATGCGGTCGACGGCGTGATTCTGTCCGACTACGGCAAGGGGGTTCTGACCGACCGGGTGTTGCGGGCCGCGATCGACGGGGCGCGTGCGCGTTTGAAACCTGTCCTGGTCGACCCAAAGGGTTCGGATTTCGCTCGATACCGTGGTGCGACCCTCCTGACGCCGAACCGCAAAGAGGCCGAGGAAGCGCTGGGGGAGCGGATCACCACGCTCGATTCGGTACCGGCCGCGGCGGAACGTCTGAAGGCCATTGCGGACCTTGAGTGTTCGATCATCACCCTGGGCGCCGATGGCATCTACTTCTCGGATTCAGCTGGCCATGCGGCGCGCGTTCCCACGATGGCGCGCGCGGTGTTCGACGTCACCGGAGCCGGCGACACGGTGATTTCTTTGCTTGGACTTGGGCTTAGCGCCGGCTGCAGTCTGGCGGACAGCGTTTCGCTCGCGAACCACGCCGCCGGTTTGGTTGTTGCGCGGCGCGGCGCAGCTTCGGTGACGCGCCCAGAGCTGCGCAGCGCGCTTGGCGCTCTTGCGCCCGAGGACGGCAAGCTGCTGAACGCCGAAACGCTGGGTGCTCGGGTGGCCGCGTGGCGCAAGCGCGGAGAGCGGGTGGCTTTCACCAACGGGTGCTTTGATGTGCTCCATGCGGGGCACGTTCAGTATCTGCGCTTCGCGCGTTCCAAAGGCGACCGCTTGATCATCGGGATCAACGACGACGACTCGGTTCGGCGGCTCAAGGGGCCGAGCCGTCCGGTGAATCCGGTGGGCGATCGCATGGCGGTCCTTGAGGCCCTCGAAATGGTCGACGGCGTGATCGCCTTCGGAGCCGACACACCGCTCGAGTTGATCGAGCTCATCACGCCGGACGTGCTGGTGAAGGGTGAAGATTGGGCCGAGAAGGGCGTGGTCGGTCGCGAACACGTGGAGGCCAACGGAGGCGAGGTGCACCTCGCTCCCATGCTCGAGGGGCGCTCGACGACGGCCATCCTGGGGCGCTCGGGCCGGGAGTAGGGCCCGCCCGCCCTCCAGGGTCCGTGGATGGAGGGGGCTGTGGGCCCAGCCTCCCTTCTGGCGGGCGAACTCGCGGGTGGGGAGCCAGCCGACCGGGTCCCGGCGGCAAACTTGTCCGCGGTGTCCCCGAACCGTTCGAATTTCGCGGCTTCGGATCCGGGCCTCTGGAACTCGCGATCCTCGCGGGCCCCCGATTCAGCCACGTGGGGCGAATCTGCTACGTCCTAGCGCTATCGGGCCGGCCTGTCGGTTGGTTATGGTGCGACCCGTGCGGGTGCTTTTTGTCTATCCGAACCTCTATACGCAGATGGGGTTCAACCACGGGCTCGCGTCGCTCTCCGCGGTTTTGCGCGAGGCAGGGCATGAGACGAGCCTGTGCAATTTGAACGAGAATCTGCCGCCGGTGCCGACCGATGAAGAGGTCTACCAGCGGATCGTGCGCGAGGAGCCGGGCCTGGTGGGATTCTCTTGCCTGACCCAGCAGTACCCCGCGGCCCTCGAGCTGGCGCGCTTCCTTCGGGCTCGCGCCGCTGAAGAGGGCCGCGAACTGCCGGCCCTCGTGGTCGGCGGCATTCATCCGACGATGGTGCCCCGCGAGGTGATGGGCGACGGGGTTTGGGACTTGGTCGGAGTGGGGGAGTGCGAGAACGCGCTGCTCGAACTGGTGCGACGGCTCGAAGCGGGCGAGTCGCTGGAGGATCTCTCCAACTTTGTGACCTGGCGCGGCGGGCAGCGCCCGGCGATCACGGACACAGGCGCGGCCTTCGCGGACTCGATCACCGAGAACCCAGTTGGTGAGTTCCCCGATCTCGAGAGCCTTCCGGTTCCGGACTACGCTCTGTTTGATACGGCCCGAATCACCGCGGCCAAGCACGGCTGGTTTGGGGTTCTGTCGAGCCGCGGCTGTCCTTACCGTTGCACCTACTGCCTGAACCACAAGCTGATCGATCGGTACCGGGCCGATCTCAAGCGCCCGGTCCCCAAGCTCAACTTCTTTCGCTTCCGGCCGCCGGAGCTGTTCATCGACGAACTGCGCCAGGTGGTCAAGGCCTATCCGGACGTCGGTACGTTCATTTTCGACGACGACTTGTTCACCCAAAACGTGGAGCACGCGTTGGCGGTCTGCGAGGCCTATGAACACAGTGGCATCGGGCTACCTTTTGTCGTCAACAGCCACGTGAAACAGCTCGACGAGCGCGTCGCCGAGGCGCTGGCGCGGGCCGGCTGCCGGATCCTGAAGCTCGGCATCGAGTCGGGCTCGGTGCGGGTTCGCAAGGAGGTTTTGAAGCGGAACATGTCCGACGCGGACATCCTCGAGACGGTTCGTTCGGCGGAGCGTTTCGGATTGCACACCAGCGGGTTCGTCATGGTGGGCTTGCCTGGCGAAACGCCGCAAGAGCGCGAGCAGACCGTGGATCTGCTCGCCAAGAGTCGCATCGGTCGCTTCCGCACTTCCCTGTTCTTCCCGTTCCCCGGCACCGAGAGCCACGCGCTCTCCCTGCGCGGCGGGTACTTGGACCCAGAGCGAGCGGCGACCTTGACCGATTTCACCAGCTCGAGCTGCCTCGATTTCGGCGAGCAGCAGAACCTTGCGATCGACAAGCTGGCCGCAGCGATGCCCTGGTATGTGAACGCGGCGCTGGATCGGCACGGGGAGGCTCCGGCGGCCGAACGCTATCGGCCGCTTGTGGCGCAGGTCGAGGCGATGGACGCGGAGGAATGGGCTGCGTTCCGTCCGCGTCTGCGTGAACTCGACGCCCAGCTGGCGGCGCAGGCCGCTCGGGCCGGAGAGCTGCACTATTCGATTCGCTTCAACGACTTCATGGGCGTCCGTTCGGATTTCTATCTGAGCGAAGAGCAGGGCATCGAATGGCTGACCGCCGCGGCCAAGCCGGTTCCCGAACGATTGGCCGAGCTAGCCTTGCTCGCGGCGGCGAACGAAATCTCGTGAACGAACCCGAGTTTTGGTCCAAAGCCCCGGGCTTGCCCGGTCTTCGTGCCCTGGTCATCGGAGACGCCGTCCTCGATCGGTGGGTGCGCGCTGAACCGACTCGCCTTTCCCGCGAAGCGCCTGTCCCGGTGTACCGCGAACGCAGCGAGCAGTTGCGCGCCGGGGGAGCCGCGAACGTCGCGCTGAACCTGGCGCAGCTCGGCGCGCAGGTGGATTTTGTGGGAGCCCTGGGCGCCGATGCCGAGGGACGCGAAGTCTTGGAGCAGTTGCGCGCCGCTGGGGTCGGCGTCGAGCACGCGCTCGCGCTGGCCGAGTACCGAACACCCCGAAAGACTCGGGTGCTCGCGAGCGCACCCCATCGCCAGCCGGTCCAGGTGCTTCGGCTGGATCGGGATCCGGAGGCCCCGCTGGGCGCGAAGCAGCGCGCTCGTTTGGCGCGTCGGATGATGCGCGCCGCGGAAGCTGGCTCCGAGAGATATGGCCTCGCGATTCTGTCGGACTACGGCTATGGACACCTCGGCGAGGAGTTGCAAGCCCCCATGACGTCCCTGGCTGAGCGCGGAACCTGCTGTGTGCTCGATCCCCGCCGACTCGAGTTTCAGGCGGCCGGCCTGACCGCCCTGACTCCAAACCTCGAGGACCTGGCGCGGCGCGCCGGCCAGGAGCCTGCGCTTTTGGAGGATCCCGCCGAGCTCGAGCGCGCGGCCCTCGGCTGGTTGGCCGAGACTTCCGCGCGATACCTGCTGGCGACTCTCGGCCGTGCTGGGATGGCGCTGTTCGGGCCGGACGGCGAGCTGGCTCGGGTTCCCAGTGCGGGAGGGGATCGCGTCGTCGACGTCAGCGGCGCCGGAGACACGGCGGCCGCTTGGTTCGCCGTCGCATTGGGCAGTGGCTTCGATCCGGTGCGCGCGATGGAGATTGCGAACGCGGCCGCCGGCTGCTCGGTCCTCAAACTCGGAACCGCTGCCCCGAATCGTTCGGAAGTTCAAGCGCTGCTGATGCGCGTTCCACGCGCCAAGACAAACTCTCCTTTTTCTCCGCCGCCGCTTCACCCCGCGAACCAAGACCCGGCTCGATGACTCCTGCCTCTTCGGAAACCGCCGCCTTCGGCAAGCTTCCTCCGCGTGTGCGGCTTGATCTCGACGCAGCGGCGAACGCGCTTGCGCAAGCTCGAGAAAACGGAGGGGCGCGTCGCGTGGTCCTGACCAATGGCGGATTTGATCTGCTGCACGTGGGTCACCTGCGATTGCTCGAAGCCGCCGCCGAGTTGGGCGACTTCTTGGTTGTGGCTCTCAACGACGACGATTCTCTGCGCGGCCTAAAAGGTCCGGATCGCCCGCTTGTCTCGCTGGCTGAACGCGCTGAGCTCGTCGCGGGGCTCCGGCCGGTAGCGCTGGTGACGTCCTTCCAAGAGGCGACGGTCGAGCGCGTCTTGCGCCTGCTCAAGCCGCAGGTGCACGCGAAGGGAACCGACTACACAGAAGCGACGTTGCCCGAAGCTGCGATCGATCGCGAGTTGGGCGTCGAAATGGCCTTTGTCGGCGATTCGAAGAACCACGCCACCACGCAGCTCGCCGCTCGGTTGCGGGGAAACGAGGTGGTCCGATGAGTGCGAACTCGGCCGAGGACAAGCAGAACATCGAGCCCGCCTACGAACGTCCGCCGCGGATTCCACGCGGTGCCTTGCTGCCGACCGGCGTGCTGATCTCGTTTCTCGGCTCGATGGCGGGTATCGGTGGCGGGTTGTTCGCTGTTCCGGTGCTGCATTTTCTGCGAGGCCTCCCGCTCAGCCGTGCTGTGGCGACCTCGCTTGGATTGGTGCTGACCACAGCCACCCTCTCGACGATCACCGAGTCTTTCCATGCGCAGAACTCCCTGCGTCCGGTGGTGCTCGCGTGTGTCGTCGGCGGCGCGCTGGTCGGGATTCAGGTGGGCTTTCGAATCGCCGAGCGCATCGGCGGACGCGCGCTGCGGATTCTGTTCATCTCGCTGCTCCTGATCGCCGCAGCGCGCGTGGCCTACGCCTTGTTGGGGCCGAGCTCCAGCGTTCTTGGCCCAGGGCTCGAGCCTCCGGCCCTGTCCCTTGGGCAGGGCATCTCGTGCGCGCTGATCGGACTCCTCGGGGGCGGCGTTGCACCGCTCTTTGGAATCGGCGGAGGACTGATCGTCACGCCGGCGCTGTTCGTGGTGTTCCCGGCGGCCGGGTTTGTTACGGCACGAGCGATTGCTCTTGCCAACGCGATGGTCACCGGATCTCGATCGCTGTACCTACACCACACCGCGGGTCGCGTGGTGTGGGGGGAACTCGCTTGGCTGGTTCCCGGCGCCGCCGTGGGGGCGATTCTGGGCACCCAGCTCGTGCATGGAGACGGCGTCGCTCGCTACGCCCAGGGCATCTTGCTCGCCACGCTGCTGTTCACCGCCGTGCGATTCCTGCGCGACCTCGAGAAGACGCCCGCGTCCAAGGCGGATTCGAAAGACGAAGCCAGCCCCGCAGACGGGCTGGATCAGGCGTAGATGCCGCGCAGCGAATCGGCTTCGGCGACGCGCTTGACGGCCAGCATGTGAGCGGCCATACGCAGCCGGACGCCTTCCGTTTTAGAGAGGTCGTTCACGGCGTACCAGGCCTCGGTCATGAAGCGCTTGCGGCGCCTGGAGACCAATTCGTCGAGCCACGTCAGGCCCTGGCGGTTTTGGACCCACTCGAAGTAGTTCGAGACGACACCGCCGGCGTTGGCCAGGATGTCGGGGACCACGACGATTCCGCGCTGGCCCAGGATGCGATCGGCGCGGACCGAAACGGGTCCGTGGGCACCCTCGACGATGAGCTTGGCACTGACGTCTGCTGCGTTGCGTGAATGGACCGCGTTGGCGATCGCGCAGGGGGCCAGGACGTCGCACTCGCGGGTGAGCAGTTCGGCGTTGCTGATCTTCTCGGCGTTGGCCGGGCACTTGGCCAGGCTGCCTTGGGCTTGACGCCAGGCCAGGATGTCGGGGATCGCGAGGCCCTTCTCGTTGTACAGGGCGGTCTGGACGTCGGAGATGCCGACCACGTGGAACCCCGATTCGTGGGCGAGGCGCGCGAAGTTGCCGCCTACCCGGCCCGAGCCTTGGACGATCACACGCGGGCGCTCGATCCCAAGGTCATTGGATTCAACCGCGAGGCGCAGCACGTTGCGCAGGCCCTGGGCCACCGCGTCGATCGAGCCCCGAGTTCCCGAGAGCAGCGCAGGCTTGCCGGTCACGACGGCATTCTCGGTATGTCGCTGGTGGATGGAGACGGTGTCCATCACCCAGGCCATGACGTGCTCCTCGGAGGTTTGTGCGTCAGGGGTGAGAACGTCGATTTCCGGGCCGATCGAATCGAGCAGGCCGGCTGTGTAGCGGCGAACGGCGCGCTCGAGCTCGGCGCGCGAAGTCACCTGCGTGTCGATGTTGATACCGCCGGCGGCACCGCCGAAGGGAATCCCCATCAGCGCGCACTTCCAGGTCATCCAGGCGGCGAGCGCCCGCAAGGTGTCCAGGTTGACCTGACCCGAAAGGGTCAGCGGCCCACAGAACGGGCCCAGTCCCTGGTTGTGTTGAACGCGATAGCCGTCGAACACGGCCATACGGCCCGAGTCGAGCCGGACAGGAACCGAATAGCGGATCTCGCGGTCGGGGCGCCGCAGGATCTCGTAATTGTCGGGGTTGATACCGAGTTGGCCGGCCGCCTCGTCGAAGGCGGTCATCATCGTCGCGAAGGGGGTCTCTTCGTCGAGCGGCGGCGTGGTCGGCAGTTGTGTGTCGTCGACTCCGGCCGGGGTGGCGTTCTTGACCATGGCAGGGGCCCCAGCTAGGAGAGGATGCCGCGCATCTTGTAGACGTTCGCGACACGTTCCACGGCGAGTAGGTACGAAGCGATTCGCATCGAGCACTCGTACTTCCGGCGGTAACGGTCGACGTCGTAGAACGAGGCGACCATCGATTGCTCGAGCCTGGAGTTGACGATTTCTTCGGTCCAGAAGTAGCCCATACGGTCTTGGACCCACTCGAAGTAGGACACCGTGACGCCGCCGGCGTTGGCCAGGATGTCGGGGACGACCAAAATGCCGCGCTCTTCGAGTTTCTTGTCGGCGACCGCGGTGGTCGGGCCATTGGCGCCCTCGACGATCAGACGCGCCTGGATCCGGTCGACGTTCTGAGAGGTGATCTGATTTTCCGTCGCGCAGGGGGCGAGGACTTCACACTCCAGCTCGAGTTGCTCGGCGGCTCCGATGTGGTCGGCCTCGGCGTAGCCCTCAAGGGTGCGGTGATCGATGAGCCAGGCTCGCACGGCCGGCATGTCGAGTCCCTTGTCGTTGTGAATCGCGCCCGAGATGTCGCTGATCGACACGATTTTGTAGCCCTCGCGGTGCATCAGCGTCGCGCCGATGCCTCCCACGTTGCCCGAGCCTTGCACCACGACGCGCGCGCTCTCCGGGCGAATGCCGAGGGTCTTCAGCGCCTCCCGGCACGAAATCATGACTCCGCGGCCAGTGGCCTCGGTGCGCCCCCGGCTACCGCCCAGACTCAGGGGCTTGCCGGTCACGATAGCGGTCGTCGAGCGACGAACGTGCATGGAGTAAGTATCCATGATCCACGCCATCGTCTGTTCATTCGTGTTCATGTCCGGCGCGGGCACGTCGCGATCGGGACCGAGAATGTCCATGATCGCCGTCGTGTAACGCCGGGTCAGTCGCTCCAGTTCGCCCCGTGACATGCTGCGCGGGTCGCAGATCACGCCGCCCTTGCCGCCGCCGAACGGGACGTTGACGACCGAGCACTTCCAGGTCATCCAGGCAGCCAGAGCGCGGACCTCATCGAGGTGCACGTCCGGCGCGAAGCGGATGCCGCCCTTGGCGGGGCCACGCAGGAAGTTGTGCTGAACTCGATACCCCTTGAACAGCCGGATCTGTCCGTCGTCCATGACGACCGGAATGGAGACGGTCAGCTCGCGGTCGGGCTCACGAAGCACGTCGCGAACGCCAGACTCGAGGCCTAGGAGATCGGCCGCGGTGTTAAACCGCTCGGCCATCGCGAGGAACGGGTTGAATTCGTCGCTCTGGGAAGATCCTTGAGCGAGAGCAGTTCCGGTCGACATGGCGGGGGGGCTCGCCGGCTGAGGGCTCGGCGGAGAGCCGTTCGAGATCGTGGGGGGTGGATCCGCCCGAAGAGGCGGGGCTTGAGCGAGCTGGCAGCAGCCGAGTCCGCTGCGAGGCGACCTCGTGGGAGCTGGGCCTCCGGGGGGGGAGGACCTCCGTTGAGAGGCTTCGCGAAGGGAGCTAGCTCCCGGGAAAGGAATCGGCTGGGGGGGGAAGAAACCCCCAAGCTCTCCTTGGAGGATACCCCTGGGACGGGACGCGGCGGCCAGCCGCTTCGAAACCCGGTCGATCCCGGGAGGCCGGGAGTAGGCGGGGTAGGAGGAACAGGGAGAAGGCGCCGGAGGCAGCGCAGGCCCCGGTGGGGTCCACCGAAGAGTGAAGCTGGCTCAGCGGCGGTTCGAGGCCTCCCGGAGAGCCATCACCGAACTCCGCCTGGAGAAGTTCTCTTTCGGTTCCCGAGCGCGGACGATCCGGGCGCGCGGTTGACCCGGTCTGGGTGGTGCGGTCCGATGCGCGCCGTGGAGGAGCTCGATGCCCGAAGACCCGTCGTCCGTGAGATCCCCGGAGGGCGCCTGTTCGTTGCCTGCTTTCGGACATGGGGAGGCAGCAGGGGCCTTCCCCGGGGGCATCGAGCATGAGCGCGCGAGCTGAGCTGGAGGGCACCCACCTCGCGATTCGCGCCCCCAACTGGGTCGGCGACTTGGTCATGGCCACGCCGGTCCTGCGAGCCGCGGCCAGCGATCCGCGGCCGGCCCGCGTTTCGATTCTGGTGCGGGAACACCTCGCGGACATCCTGTCGGGCGACGAACTCGAACCGCATTTGGTGCGGGTCGGTCGGGGGCTCACCGAGCGAGAGGCCTACGCCGAACTGCAGCCCGATTCCGTCCTGCTGCTCTCCAATTCTCCGGGTTCGGCGCTGCGAGCCTGGCTCGCGCGAGTTCCGGTCCGGGCGGGTGCAGCCCTGGCGGGCCGCGGACCCCTGTTGACCCACCGGGTGGTTCCGCCGTCTCGGGGGGGGCGCCGGGTGGCGATTCCAACCGCGCATCTGCTGGCCGACGTCGCTGGGCTGGTCGACCTGTCCCCCGCGGAGCTGCACCCTGTCCTCGAGGTGGATCGACCTTCGGCCGAACGCGCGCGGGAGATCCTGCGCGAGCTGCGGCTCGAAGAGTTCGTCGTGTGTTGTCCCGGAGCTGCCTTTGGCGCAGCCAAGCTGTGGCCCATCGAGCGCTTCGCGGCCGCCTTGACCGAAATTCACCGCGAGCGGGGCTGGCCCGTGCTCCTGCTCGGAGCTCCCGGCGAGCGGCCCTTGTTGGAGGGATTGGAGCAGTTGTTGCCAGACATCGCTCATCTGCCTCCGGCCGGATCCGCAACCCTTGCAATTTCCAAGGCGCTGGTTCGCGAGTCGCGACTGGTGCTGGTCGGGGATTCTGGCCCGCGCTGGATCGCAGCCGCCTTCGACATTCCGTGCGTGAGCGTGATGGGGCCGAACTTTCCCGAGCTGACCGCGACCAGTCTAGAGCGCTGTGAAATCGTCCGGCGCGACGACCTGGAGTGCGCGCCGTGCCTTGAACGCAGCTGCCCCCTCGGTCACCACCGATGCTTGAACGATCTGCCGGTTGAGACCGTGCTCGCTGCGGTCCGCCGGGTCCTGTCTCCGGCCAGAGTCGGTTGATGAGGGACAGCCGCCCATGAGAATCGACCCCGCCCGCGGCCTGTGGGTTCGAGCGCCTACGCCGCTCGGCGACTTTCTAGCGGCCGAGCCCGCCCTGCGCGCACTCGCCGATGCGTTTGCGGAAAGCGGACACGCGCAAGCGCTCACGATCACCGCGCCGAATCGGATGGCCGAGCTTGTGGCCCCGCGCTTCCGCGGCGCCCGCAGCCTGCCCAGCGAGATTCCGGAGCCCGAGCTCGTGGCTCGCGTGCGGGGTCACGGCGCCGCGCTGTTGTTGGCCGGGTCTTTTCGCTCAGCCTGGACGGCGGCCCGTGCGCGCATTCCGATTCGCGTCGGCCTGGCCCGCGATGGTCGGGGCTGGTTGCTGACCGATGCGATTCGCCCCGCGCTCGAGCGAGGGGCGACGCCGCTGCATCGCGGGGTGCGGGGACGTGCCCCGCGGACCTTGCCGCGTCCGGGAGCGGCGACCTACACCGAGCTGCTTGGAGCCCTCGGCATTGCGGTGCGCGATCCCCGTCCGAGGCTGGCGGCGCGCCCCGAGGTCGCGCGCACGATGGGAGAGCAGCTGGCTGGATGCGGGCTCGACCCGGGTCGCCCGTTTTTGACCGCGTCGATCGGTGGGGCGGGGGGCGCCGTCGCGAAGTCGCCACCGCCCAGCGTTTGGGTCAGGCTCCTCGGCCGGCTCCATCGGGAGCTGGGCTGGCCGTTGCTGCTGGCCCCGGGGCTCGGGGACGAATCGGTTGCGCGGGAGGTTCGCGACGGTCTGCCCCGGGGCGCTACCACGTTGCTCGACCCAGAGCGCGCCCCGGACCTCGAGGAGCTCACGGCCTTGTTCGGTCGGTCGGCTGCGGTGTTGACCGGCGACACCGGGCCTCGGCACCTGGCGCGAGCGGTTGGAACCCCGGCTGTCGTGTTGGTGGGTTCGACCGACCCACGCCATACGGCCCTTCGCCCGAGCGCGGAGCAGGTGCTGAGGGGCGAGCTGCCCTGCGCGCCCTGTCATCGGGCCATTTGTCCTCGCCCCACCGGCCCCGAGCCCTCCGGCGTGGATCGCGAGTGCCTGGTAGCGATCGATCCCGAGCGAGTCCTCGAGGCTCTCGTTCAGCTTCTATAGAACCGGCTCCTCCGGCAGCTCGCGGGCTGACCCCCGGGCCGATCCGTGCGCTGGCGGCGCGAGCCCGGTACCCTCCGCCGCATGTCGAAAGTTGCTTCCGAATTCCCCGCAGACGTCCCCGACCTCCCCGAGCTGGTTTCCGTGCGCCGCGAGGACGGCCTGGTGTGGTTGACGATCGAGCGGCCGGAGGTGATGAACTGCTTGTCCTTTCCGACCCTCAAGCGGCTGCGCAGCCTGTGTGAAGAACTCCGCGAGGACGAATCTGTGCGCTGCGTGTTGATCACCGGTTCGGGCGAGAAGGCCTTCTGTGCGGGGGCGGATCTGAAAGAGCGCAAGACGATGCCCAAGGATCGCGTTCCTGAGTTCGTAAAGAACATCCGGCGCACCATGGACGACTTCGAGTCCTTGCCACAGCCGACCATCGGGGTTGTCAACGGCTTCGCGTTCGGCGGCGGCAGCGAGCTGCTTTTGTCCTGCGACCTGCGCGTCGCCGCGCCCCACGCTCAGTTCGGTTTGACCGAGGTGACCCTTGCGATCATTCCCGGAGCGGGCGGCACCCAGCGTCTGCCGCGCCTGGTGGGCAAGTCGCGCGCCAAGGATCTGATCCTCACCGGCCGGCGGCTCAGCGCGGAGGAAGCCGAGCGAATGGGCCTGGTCAACCGGATCGCAGAGCCCGGCCAGCTCGAAGCCTGTGCGACCGAGCTGGCCCAGCAAATTGCCGGCAACGGCCCCGTGGCGGTACGCGCCGCGAAGGCCGCGATCGACCAGGGCTGCGAGCTAGACTTGCCCGCGGGGCTCGAGCTCGAAGCGCGCTGCTACGAGCGCACCCTTCCGACCGAGGACCGGCTCGAAGCGCTCGCCGCGTTCTCGGAAAAGCGCAAGCCGGTGTTCCGCGGCCGTTGATCGGCTAACGGGACGTCAGCGTTCCGCGCGTGGTGTCCATTTGCATCCACGAGCCGATCCTTCGCTTCCAAATGTCGGTCTGCGAATCGTGCCAGGCGGTCATCGTCATGCGCGAAGCTTCCCTGGACAATTCGATCCAAAGCATCGCAAGGTCGTCACCATCTACCTGCGGGACGGCAAAGTCGATCGTTTCGAGCTGCCGGGAAGCGGATTTGCCGTTACCCACTCGCTGGGCCTGGCCGATCGCTTCGCCTTCATCGAGTTCCAGGTTGCCGTTGCGGTCCACGAACGGTTGAACGGTCATCATCATCAGGCCTTCCGCGGGGCCTTCCATCGGTCTGGTGACGACGCGCACGGTTCGCTCGCCGGGTCGATTCTCGATCGAGGCCGGCACGAACTTGTCGACTGGCAGCTCGGCGCTCGCGCGTTCGGTTCGACACGCGCTGAAGGCGGGGACGAGTAGCAGGACGCCGAGCGGGAGGAGACGGTTGGAGAGCTTCATCAATTCAGTTCAGAATCGGGGGGGGCCGATGGGGCAGGCGGAGGCGAGCTTGCCCACACCTGCCGGCGGAACGCCGAACCGGGGACCGGGGGCGCTTCAAGAATCTAGTGTCTAGAAGGCAGCCGGCAGCGCGGCTTGCGTCACCGATCCGCGAATCGAGCCCTGATCTCAGCGGGTGCTGGGGGCAAGACAGATCTGGAGCTCGATCTCGACCGGTTCTCGAAGTCCTCAGCTTGCGCCGAGCGCGGCCAGGAACGCGGCGGATTGCGCCCGTGCCTGGGCCTCGAACATGGCCTGGCCGTCGTAGGGGATCCGGCCAGCGGCCGCGGCCCGCTCGAGGAATTCGGTTGCGGCCCCGTAGCGCAGGTCGAGGGCCGAGCCTTTGCCCTCCGGCAGATCCAAGTCCGGTCGGTCGAGGGGGAGACACCACACGATGAGCTGGGCGGTGTGCTCGCCTAGCTTCTCAAGCGGCTTGAAAGGGGTGCCAAAACGTTGGGTCAGAGCTTCGGCTCGGGCGGCGTCGCGTCCAAACAAAGTGATGTCTCGCCAGCCGAGCTCGCGACCCGCGAGGAGCACCGAAGGCACGACGCCGCCGGTTCCAACGACGGACACCGGCCCAAGGCCGGCCAGTTGTGGGTAACCGCGAACCAGGCCTTGGCTGTCGAGTTGGAGCGCCCGGGAGGGCGCACCAAACAGGAGCGTGTTGGCGCTTTCGGCCGCCCTGGCGTTTTCGTCGTGGCTGGCGGCGAAACGGTAGGCGGCGAGTTTGGCTGGGGTTGTGACCGACAGTCCCCTGACGCCGAGCTCAGCGAGAGCGCGAAAGTCCACTTCGGGGTCGCAGACCGGAAAGCGCAGGTAGGTCGCGCAGACGCCTTGCTCGCGGAGCAGCCGAGAGTGAAGCGCCGGCCCACCGCTGCGCTGAACCGCTTCGGTCGAGCCTGCGACGCCGAACACGGCGGGTTCCGCGGGACCGGTGAGCGCCTGGTAGTGGGCTAGATCCAATTGCCCCGGCGCGCTTTCGGCGCTTGCATCGAAGCGTGCGTAGGTCCACGCGTTGCGCCACGGCGAGCGAGCCCGCTCGAGTTCGGCCAGGGGGCCCATGGCGTGCACCGTGACGGGCCCGTCTTTTGCGAGTTGCTCGCGAACCCGGTCGAGGACTCCCAGTTGTTCGTAGGAGCCCGGGGTGACCGCTAGTTTGACCAGGGCCGCGCCTCGGCGGCGCAGTTCGCGCCCGGTTCTGAGGAGCTCTTGCTCGTCTGGGGTCCCCTTGTGATCGTGAAAGCTGCGCACCAAAAAACTCGCGTCCACGGTTTCTCGCGCGTGCTCGCCGTCGAGGGCCGGGTCGAGATCCAGGGCGTCGACGCCTTCGCGCAGACCGCTTTGGAGCGGACCGCCGCGCGGTGAGAAGAGCAGCGGCAGGTCCGCGTCGAAGGGCATCACGCCGGGAGTCAGGTCGCACCGGATCTCGATCAAGCGCGCTCCGCGATCGCGAGCTTCCCGAACAAACGCCGCGGGATCGCCGGCCCGGGCGGCCGGCAGGGTCACGACCAGCATGGGACAACGGGGGTCCATCAGTGCCACACGACCGACGCGGCCGTAGCAAGGCGTCCGGGCACGGGCACTTGCAGATACCCGAGGGTCGAACCCGCGAGTTTGGATTCGCCGGCAGCGGTCAGAGCTCGCATCAGGAGATACGGCGCGCGGCCGAGCGCGCTTCGAACCGGATCTTCGGCCTCGTCAACGGCTCGTGCGTAGTCCTCGGCGTCTAGGCGAGTTAGAGCGTCGAGGCAGCGGCGATCGTCTTCGCGAATCGCTTGGCCCGATCCGCCGGCCAGCACGATGCCTGGCTTGGGCGATGCACTTGCATTCGGGTCGCCAGCTCCAGCGTGGTAGAGGTCGGTGCACAGCACGTACAGCGTGAGCCCCTCCAGCGCTTCGAGTTGGGTTAGTTGCTCTGCTGCGGATTCGAGACTTGAGTGCGCGAGCAGGTTCTCGCCCGGGCGCGGAGCCGAAACCAGCAGCGGTACGATCGGCGTGTTGGGGAACAGGACGCGGCAGAACAGGGCAGCGCGTTCGAGGACGCGTGTTCCCAGGTGAGCGAGCTGACTCGGCCCGGGCAGCGCACCGATGGCGGCCAGCGCTTCTCCGTCGACCGGGACGGAGCCGAGTGGTGTGGCAAAGGGCTTGGCCAGCGGAATCAAAATCGGATCCAGGGCGGCTTCCAAATTGCCGAGCAAAACCACGCGCCTCAGCCGGTCGCGGGTGTGACGAACCGAAGCGAACGAGCGCGAGTAAAGCGGCGCGCCAGCACGCAGGGAGCAGCCCGGCGCGAGGACGGCGCGCGCGCTCGAGACGGGGGGCATATCCCAGTCGTCGGCCACCATGCCGCCGATGGTCACGCGCAGGTCAAAGCGGTCGGGGGAGTACTCGACGCCGGCGCCGGTTGCGGGACGGTCGGACTGCCGGCGGAACTCCTCAAAGCCCGCGCCGAACCGCAGCCGGTAGGCGTCGTTGTCGAGGAGCCCGAGCTCGTCGAGTCGCTGAATCAACTCGAAGGGGAGCTCGTGGTCGCCTTCCGGTTCCACCGCGTCGGCTAGACCGCTCGCGATGCGCCATTCCTCACGGCCGAGCACGGCGATCGGCCCGGAGATTTCTGGGTCGAGCCGAAGAGGGTCGAACAGGGCCACATCGGATTCTGAGTCGGCGGTCAAGGGCACGCTGACCAGCGGGCGCAGGCGGGGGAGCGGAGAGGGCGGCAAGGGAGTCGTTTGGGGACGAGAGGCGCAGGATTCTAGGCGCAGGCGCGGCCGGTGGCCCCCTGAGCCCAGGAGGGGGGAGCCTTGGGGAACGAAGCTGGGAGGGCGAGAGGACGTCTTTTGGGAGCCCGGCGCCCGTAGGGCTCCGCAGAAGACCGATTTGGCGGGGTAGAGTGCGTTACCGCACACCCGGCGGGGGGCTAGACCCCTCCACCGGGGGGGAACCCCGCTCGCCACCATGAAAATCATCGTCGAAGAAGAGGGGGAGCGCTCGGAGCTCCTGGTCTCGGAGCCCACCGTTTCCGTGGGTCGCGCCCCTGACAACGGGGTCTGCCTGCGCAGCTCGCGGGTCTCGCGCCACCACTGCCGCATCGAATTCGAAGGACAGGGGGGGTGGGTCACCGATTTGGGCTCGGCCAACGGTCTGGTGGTCAACGGCGAGCGCACCCGCAGCGCCTTCCTGCGGGCCGGCGAGGAGCTTGAGCTCGGCGGGGCGCGGCTGGTGCTCGAGCCGGAGCCGGAGTTCTCGGACTCGGTCGAGCTGGCCCAGCGCACGCTGTTCGAAACCCGCGGCACCGGAAGCGGAACCGGCGGCGCCTTGCTCCGCGTCTTGTCTTTGCTAGCGTCCGGCGCGGGCTTTGGGGACGTCGCTCGCCGGTTGGTCGACGAAGCCATCGAAGAATACGAAGCCGAGCGCGGGTTCTTGCTGTTGACTCAACCCTATGCCGGCGACGACCCCGCGGCTCGCATCGAAGTGCCCGGCCACGGCGAGCTTGGCCTGGTGCTCGCGCGCGCTTTCGACCGCACCGATGTTCCGCGCCCGGAGGTTCGGCTCTCGACCAGCGTCGTGGGTCGAGCGCTGACCGGCCGCGTGTCCCAGCGCGTCGTCGACGCCGGCGAGGATCCGGAATTGGCCGCGAGCGAGAGCATCGAGAACGGCCACTTGCGTTCGATCCTGTGCGCGCCGGTCCTGCTGGACGGGCGACCGGTCGGCGCGCTGGTGCTCGACAACCGCCTGGCCGCGGACGCTTTCGACGAGGACGATGCCGACCGAGTGCGCGCCTTCACTTCGCTGGCGGCGGTGCTCGTGCGCGGCTCATCCCGCGCCGATCGCGAGCAGGAGCTTGAGCGCGAGATCGAAGTGCTGCGCGCTCGTTTGGCGGCGGCTGGCGAGTCGATGCCGGCGTCCAGTCCGGTTCGGATCCCCGAACAGCGCGGCTCCTACACTCATATTTTGGGCAAGAGCCCGGCGATGCAGCGGGTGTTTGAAACACTCGATCGCATGGTCGAATGCGACCTGCCGGTTTTGATTCGCGGTGAATCCGGTACGGGCAAGGAGTTGATCGCGCGCGCAATTCACACCAATGGCGCCCGTTCGAAAGCCCCGTTCATCTCGGAAAATTGTGCGGCGCTGCCGGATTCGTTGCTGGAGTCCGAACTCTTCGGTCACGCGCGCGGCGCGTTCACCGGTGCGGAGCGGGCGAAGAAGGGACTGATCGAACAGGCCAGTGGTGGCACGCTGTTCCTCGACGAAATCGGCGATATGTCGGAGCAGATGCAGAAGAAGCTGCTGCGCGTCCTGCAGGAGAACGAGGTTCGGCCGCTGGGTTCCGATCAGCGCATCAGCGTGGATGTGCGGCTGGTCGCGGCGAGTCACCGGGATTTGTCCGAGATGGTCCGGCGCGGGGAGTTCCGGCAGGATCTTTACTACCGGGTCTGTGTGCTGGAGCTTGACCTGCCGCCTTTGCGCAAACGCCAGGACGACATCCCGTTGCTCGCCCGCGCCCTGCTCGAACGCGCGGCGGCCGAGGTCGGTCGCGATGCGCCAGCGATTTCGGGGCCCGCGCTCGATCGACTCGTCGCCCACCGTTGGCCGGGCAACGTTCGTGAGCTGGAGAACGAGATGCGGCGGATGATCGTCCTGGGCGCCGAGGTCGTGCTGCCGGACCAGTTGTCCGATTCGATCGGAGCGGATCCGGGGGGTGAAGGCGAGCCCGCGGACTTGTTTGGCGCCATCGATGGCGACCTGCGCTCGGCTGTCGCAGGCTTCGAGCGCCGGGCCATTTTGGCCGCGCTCGAAAAGCACGACGGGAACAAGAGTCGTGCGGCCCAGGAGCTGGGCCTCTCGCGCTTCGCGCTGCAGCGCAAGCTGGACAAATTCGCCGAAACCGAGGGGGATCCCAGCGCCGAGCCAGCCGGCGAGGCCTGATCGAGGGCCCCCGAAGCCCGCTCGCGGCCGATTCTGGTCTTGGGGCGGCTAGGGGGGTCGAGCTGGAGGAGATCCGGCGTCCCTGTCGATCGGCAGGTGGGTAGTGTCTGGAGAAGCCACGGCCCCCGAGCGCGCGAGTCCTCCCCCCTTGAGTCTGAAGCCCCAACCCAACGAGTCCCGCGGACGCCGCGGAGATGCCGATTCGAGCCGCGAATCAGGCCGGGATTCGCGTGAGGGTTCCGCTTCGGGCGAGCGCCGGGCGACCCAAGAGCCCCAGCCGACCCAAGAGCCCCAGCCGACCCCCGTGCCCGAGGCACCGGAAATCCCCGGTTACGAGGTCTTTGAGATGGTCGGGCGCGGCAGCACCGGAACCGTCTACCGGGCGGTTCAGCAGGCGGTCAGCCGCGAGGTCGCGGTCAAGGTGCTGCACCCCGAGTTGTCCGCGAAGCCACGCGTGGTCCGCCGGCTCCAGCGCGAGGCTCGGACCCTGGCGCGGCTCGCGCACCCCAACGTGGTCGGCGCGATCGACATGGGGCAGGCCGGGGACAACTGGTGGTTCGCGATGGAGTTTGTCGAGGGCGAGAGTTTGGCGGACCGCTTGCGTGCGGAAGGGCGCTTGGCCGAGCGCGAAGTCCTCCGCCTGTTCACGCCCTTAGCCGACGCCTTGGGTCATCTGTGGGAGCAGGGCGTCGTGCATCGGGATATCAAGCCCGCAAACATCTTGCTCGACGCCGGGCACGGCACCCTGGGCGGCCGCGGCATTCGCGCGCGACTGGCGGACCTTGGGCTGGCGTTTGCCGATGACGATCCGGGACTCACCGGCCAGGGCGGTGTCCTTGGCACGCCGCATTACATCAGTCCCGAGCAGGCTCGCGACGCCGGTGCGGTCGACGTTCGCACCGACCTTTGGGCGTTTGGCGCGACGTTGTTTCACACCCTGTGCGGCCGCCCGCCGTTCCGCGGCGAGAGCCTGGCCGAGGTGCTCTCCTCGGTGTTGCACGCGCGCGTGCCCGACCCAAAGGAGTTGGCGCCCGATCTCTCAAGCGGTTTGGCGCTGGTTTTGCGCAAGTGCCTGGTCCGCGACCCCGAGCTTCGCTATCAGACGCCCCTTGAGCTGCTCGAGGACCTCGAGCTGCTACGCGAACGGCGGGCACCTTTGGTTCGCAAGGCTGAACTCGACCCGCTGGAGCGGCACGGCTTCTTTGGGCGCCGCCCGTGGCTCGGCGGACTGTTGACCGGAGCGGCCGCCTCGGCCTTGCTCGCCGCCGGGCTGTTGAAGCCCTGGGCCGAACCCGAGGAGCCGACGATTGAGGATGTGCAGCCCCTGGCGCGGCTCGAGCCGCTCGAGGACCTGATGAAAACGGCGCGGGCCAATCGCTCGCTTTTGTGGCGCGCCACCGACGACCTGGAGCGCATGCGCGCCGACTTGCCGAGCGAGCTGGGACTGCGCTACTACGGCGCCCGCAAGGAGCTGGATTCCATGCTGCGCACCGGCATCCACGACCTGACGCGGACACGGTCCCGCGAGGTAGAGCAGGCGCTCTCAAGGAGCGACTTCCGCGGGGCGCTTGCGATTCTCCATCGACAGGAACTCGATCTGATGGCCGCCACCGGCTACCCGTACGATCGACTTCCCGAAGAGCCACGGGAACGACTCATCCAGTCCGCGAGTGCCCTGAGCGAGCGGGTGGAGACGGCGATGGAGCCGACCGTTGACGCGGTCAGCGAAGCGCTGGTGGCCCGCTTCGAGGGCGTCACCGAACCGCGAGTGCGCGCGGAATTTGAAAGCGGCGAGTGGCGCAGCGCGCTGCGACAGCTCGAGTTCGATCCCCAGGCTGCGTTCGAGGAAGCGGGTTTCGACCCTCTGTCGCTTCCGGTTGCCGGCATCGAAACAGCGGTTTCGCGTGCGCTTTCGTTGACGCGAAGGCTCGAGCAGAGTTTGCGCGATGTTTGGCTCGGCGAGCAGCGGCAGTGGATGCAAGAGCTTGATCGGATCCAGCGCGACCTTCGCTCAAATCTCGGGTTCGGATCGGATTTGGACGAGGCCGGGGCCGCGCTGGTCGAGGCCTTCGAAGAGTTGATCGGCGGCTCCGTGACGAGTCGTGATGCACTGCCTGTCGAGGGGCTTGAAGTGCTGGAGGCACGGCTTGAGCGCGGAATTCGAGAATTGGATCAGGCCTGGGCCGAGGCGTTCACCGGCGGGCTGCGTTCCGCGCTCGACTTGCGTTTGAACCAAATTGCGCCGGTCTGGATCCGGGCTCGTCAGTACAACCGGGCGGTCGATCTGTTGCGCAACTTTGAGCAAGAGTTGGAGATGCGTTTGTCGATCGCGAGTTCGGTCGTGGAAGTACCCGAGGGCGATGAGCTCCTGGGGCAGGTTCAGCTCATGCGATTAGAAGTCGAGCGACTCGCGGCTGTGCGCGCCACCGCCGGCGTAGGGATTCGTGCCACGGACGGTGAGTCGATTCTGCTCGAGGTGCCGGTCAGCTCCGATCCGCTCGATCGACGGGGCGGTGTGCGGTTGGCGGGGGTTTTGCTGAGCGGACCCAGCCCCTTGGAGGATGGCTTCCGGCTGGAAGCCGACTATGGTCCGCGCAAGAGCGTTTTGGTCTCCTTCGAAAACTTGGACCTTCGGGACTTGCAACAGTTCTTTGAGCGCGGCATCGAATCGAAACGTGAATCGGCCGACCAAGCTTGGCTGGACCGCGCGCTGCTGTACTACTGGGAAGAGGACATTCAAAACGCCAAGTACGAGCTGCTCGGCGTCGACAAATGGCCGACCGAGGACCAACTGCATGGCAAGCTGGTCAAGGATCTCAAAGAACGCGTCGGCCGGCCGGTGCGCGAACTCCCAACCGATGCCGAGCTGGCAGCTCGGTTGCTAGCGCTGCTCGGCGAAGATCACAGCGCCCTGGAGCGCACCGACCGGACCGGTGCCGTTGCCATTCTCGAGCTGCTCAGCGAACGGTTCACCATCGAGCCTTCGGTGATGGTGGTGCTTCCGGGACTGAAGACGCGCCTCGAAGAGAGTCGCTGAGTTCGATCAGCGACCGGGCGGGAGAGCGAAGCGGGCGATGACGGCCGCCGACCGTTCGTGGGCTTCGGCTTCAAGGTGGGGAACGAGCCGCTCGAGGATTCCCTCTAGATCGGACCGTGTGGCTCCGCAGGCGACCGCCCCGCGCACGTGGCTCGCGAGCTGGCGATCCTGGTGGCTGGCGGCGAGGGCGGCGACCGCCAGCAGTTCGCGCTCGCGGGGTTCGAGCCCGGGGCGGGTCAGCACCCGGCCGTAGGCGTGCCCAAGGACCCAGTCCGCGAGGTCCGGATGGGCGTCTTGGAGGATCGCCTCCACGCGTTCCGTACCGGAGCCGTAGATGCGCTGGAACAGGCCGCGGCCGCGCTCGGGAAGGGGCGGCTCGGCGCGCACTTCCGCGGGCTCGGCGCGCCCCATACCGCCGACCCGGTCGAGGACCTGGAAGGCCTCGACGACCCGCGGGAAGCCAGCGAACAGGTGGACTTGGAGCAGCGCCTCGCGACCTTCCGGACCGGCCAGTTCGGGGTGCCGAGTCCGCAGCTGGGCTAGGTCGTCGAAGCGGCCTTGGACGGCGAGAACAGTCAAGTCGACCAGCTGCACAAACCCGCAGCCGGTTGGGGGGTGGGAGCTAGCCCCGGCTTCCCGCGGCGAGGAGCGGGCCTTGGGCGGATCGCTTCGCGGAACTTCCGGCCGGCGGGGCTCGTCGGGGTTCGTGGCGGACATCCTTCGCGTGGGGGGTGCCGGTGGAGACAGGTTCTCTACCGGTGGAGCTCACCGGGAGGCGGATGCCAGAGCAAACCCCGTCCGGCGATCGGCCGCAAGCCTCCGCCAGCCCCGGACTTGGCGCTGCGCCTGGCCGGAGCGGGCGGGATCTGCCGCTCCGCCGGGTTAGTCTTTCGGTCCAGCGTCCTCCGGTTTTCTCCCTCAGGCCTGCCGCCCTTCTCGCATTCGCCTGCCGGGGCCCGTATTCGACGGATTCCAGTCCGGCGCCCCCCCCTCCTTCGAGCCTCCTTTTCTTCCGAGGTCGCACGCCCACTCCCCATGAAGCAGATCGCCCTGGTGCTTTTTCTGACCGCGATGGCCGCCGTCGGCTATGTGGTCACCCAAAAACTGACCCGCCCTGAACAGCGTCAGGCCCAGGGACCCGGCGGCCGCGTGGCGGGCCCGGTCGGCGGGATCCAGGCCCCCGGTTCCAGGCGCCCGGAGGTCAGCGCGACTCCCGATCAGGAGCTGAACTTCCCCGAGACCTTCCTGGCGGAGAAAGCCCAGCGCGACAGCTTCGATTGGAAAGCGGTCGCCGACCCCTCCTCGGTGGTCAGCCTCGACAGAGCTTGGACCTTTGATCTCTCGGGCGTTGATTTCGACGCCGAGATCCCTTTCCAAATCGACGGGCAGGACATCCATCGCGATCGTCTGCGGGCCTTCGCCTTGCTGGACCGCGCCGCTCCGCTGGTCGAATCCCAGCTGCTCCGCGACCTAGCGGTGCATCGCGCCACCCAGCGCGGATTCGACATCGAGCTCTCGAATTCCGAAAAGCAGCGCTTCTTCGACCTCGCGGCGGCCTCGAAGGGCATGACTCCCGATCAGTTTCGCGCTCAGCTCGCGTCGTCTTCGGGCCTGTCGCCGGCGGTCGCGACCGAGCTGCGTTCGAACGCTCTCGAGGGCACTCTCGCCACCGTGATTGGAACCGTGGACGCGAACGATCTTCCTCCTGCCTTCAAGGCCTCGATGGCGCTCGGGCAGTCCCGCCAAGTGATCGACAGCTCGCTCGCGCTGATCAACGAAGGCTGGGAGGAATTCGTCGCCTCGCGCTCCGGCGGTGAACTTCCGAGCGACGGCAGCCTCCACAAAATTGCCAGTGGCCTCGACGCCTTCTCGTTGTTCGGCTCGAACGCGATCGGCGACGAGCTGGCATACCGCCTGTGGACTTTCCTCGACACGTCCGACGCGCCGATGGACTTTGTGGCTGGCGCCAGTTTCCGGGACCTGAGCTCGGTAGGAGCGGGACCTCTTTGGGAGGTCCTCGGGCCGCCTTGGGAGGTCGCTGCCGAGTCTTCGCAAGTCAGAGTCGACGACTTTTGGGAGGTCTTCTCGATCGGCCTGACCCGCGACACGCTCGAGCGCTCGGCCCAGGACTACCTGTACTTCCGCGGATTGCACGGCGACCTCGAGCAGCGCAGCCTCGCGCTTTCTCCGCAGGAGTCGTGGAGCAACTACGTGAAGGAGTATTCGGCCAGTCGCGGTACCGCATTCGGAATGGAGTTCCTCTACCTGCAGCTCGAGGGGTATCCGTCGCTACACCACTACCGCGCCCAAGCGGCGCTCCAGACGGGATTCGAGCGCGGACTCCCGGCCGGGTGGAACAGTGAGCGCGAGCTCGCCGCGTTCTTCGACCGCAATCGCTTTTTCATCGAGCGCTGGCAGCCGAGCCTGTCGATGACCATTTTTCCGGCCGTGGATCCGATGGATGCCACCGGTACGCCCGACTGGAAGGGCGCGTTGGAACGAGCGCAGGCGCTTCGCGATCGGGCGGAAGCCGGCGAGGATTTCTTGACGCTCGTCCAGGAGAACAACCGGTCGTTGATCGACGGTCTCCGGTCGAGGTCCGGCGAGGAAGCGGCCAGCACCCTTGAGTCCCAGATCGGTGGGGGAGGCACGGGCTTCCTCGGCATCACCCAGATCGACGAGCTGCTCAACCTCAAGCACTACGACCAATTGCTCATCGGAACCAGCGTGGCCCGCTCGGCCGCAGCGCACTTGGAGCCGGGGGAAATTTCCGAGCCCTGGCGCACGCCGCTGGGCTACGTGATCATCCGCGTGGACAGCGCGCGTCTGGGCGAGCTCGAGCGCGAATTCGAGGACTCCGAGTTTGAGACGGAGCACTTCTACCGCGAGTCGCGCTATCAGAGCTGGGTCAACGAAGTGTTGACCGGCTCGAAGGTGGCTGCCAACTGACCTCCGCAGGCGCTCGGGCCCTCCGCGGCAGACCGGGCAGCTCGCGACCGTCAAGTTTCAGCAGAGAGGTGGCGCCGTAGACCGGGGTCGGTCGCGCCGCCGGCGGGCTTCTTTCACGGGTTGCTAGGACCGCAAATCGGCGAGGGCTTCGCCGGTTCGCACCGCAGTTCCAGCCGGTTGCCGAAACTCCAGGCGGCGCGAGTTGCCGCTGGGCCAAAGGCCGACGACCGTCGAGCCCATCTCGAAGCGGCCGAGCTCCGCGCCGCGCTCGATCCGGCTGGCGCCCGAGGGCGGTTCGGTGGCTTCGCGAGGCACGCCAAGGACGCGCAGTCGGCCGACGTTCAGGGCGCCGACCAGGACCAGCAGGAGCGGGCCGTATTCGGTCTCCAGGCGCAAGGCCACGCGTTCGTTGCGAACGAAGACGCGTGGCACCTTGAGCAAGGTGGATGCGCGAACCGAGAAGCGCTCGGTGCCGAGCCAGGCCAGTCGGGTCAATTCGGCTTCCAGGGGACCGTGGACCCGGTGGTAGTCGCGCGGGGAGAGGTAGATCGTGAAGGCGGTGGCGCCCTCGAGGTCCAAGTCCGCGGCGGTTGCGCCGACCAGCTCGGCGGCTGAGTAGGGCTGGCCTTTCACCTGCAAGAGCTCGCCGCCGTGGACCTCGCGAACTTCCGAGAGCACGCCGTCGCAGGGACTCGCAAAGACCCCTGGATTCGGATCGAGCGGGCGTGAGCCGTTTTTCAGGCGCCGCACAAAAACCTGGCCCAGGCTCGGATAACCGACCGGCGGCAATTCACCCTCGGTGAGGTCCGCGCCGGTGATGCGCGAGAACACGCCGTAGACCAGCGGCCGGGCAAAGCGCGGGACCTTGCGGTCCATCGCCCAGCCGACGAGCCCGGAGAGCCCGCGCCTAAAAGAGGTCCCCGCGCTCACGGGGCGAGCCTCTGGTTGACCCAGGCGTCGCCGCTGCGTGTGAAGCGGAAGCGGTCGTGCAGCCGAAACGGGCGGCTCTTCCAAAACTCGAAGCTGGTCGGTTCCAGCAGGAAGCCGCCCCAGTGGGGCGGCCGATCGGGGGCTCCGTTGCGGAATCGTTCGCGAGTGGCCTCAAGCGTGGATTCCAATTCCTCGCGCGAGGCGAGCGGGCGGCTTTGGGGGGAAGCCCAGGCTCCCAGGCGACTTTCGAGTGGACGGCTGGCGTAGTACTCGTCCGACTCGTTGGAAGAAAGCGGAGTCGCACAACCTGTGACACGAATCTGACGGCCTAGTGTCGGCCAGAACAGGACGGCCGCGGTGCGCGGCTCCGCTGTCAGTTGGCGTCCTTTGTCGCTCTCGTAGTTCGTAAAAAACCGGATCCCCCGTTCGTCGAGCCCTTTCAGCAGGACGATCCGAGCTGCCGGACCGCCTTCGGAGTCGATCGTGGCCAAGGTCATCGCATTCCAATCGTCGACTTCGGCTGCGCGGGCCTCGCGCAACCAGCACTCGAGCTGGCGATGGGGATTCGGATCGAGGTCCGCCTCGGACAGGGTGCTCGCCATCAGTTCGGCGGGAGAGGCGGGCTGGGAGCTGTCGGACGTCAAGGGGCTGACCTCGCGGAGGGGGGGGAGAGCCCGAAGCAACCGGACCTGTGCTGCGATTGTGGTTCGCAGAGGGTCGGGCGCCAAGCCTTGCGCACGGATCCCCAGCTTGCGCGCGGGTTCCCAGCTTGCGCACGGATTCCCCGGGCTGCATACAGATCCCCTCGGTTCCCTGCGGACCTGTATGCAACAGCCGAGTAGCTAGGCCGCCGCCGCGCAGTAGCCCAACCGATGCAATCGAATGCTTGGGACGTCGAATCGGCCCGGTTCGTTCGCGATTTCCAGGGAAAGTCCGTTCGAAACACGCCGCAATTCCTGGACACGTTTCGGGTCGCTGGGACGTAAACCACCAACCGGAGCCGGGGTACCTCGGGACAAGCGGTGTCCCAACGGCGGTTCTCGCCGGTGACCGATTCCGATGCAATCCTTCACTCCACGGCCTAGACGTTCGATGATCTCCCGCGAATCCGTCCCGGCTCGATCGAGAATCAGATGACCGAACGTTTCGACATTCCGCCTCCCGGTGCCCTTCAGGGCGCACCGCCTCGACCCGACCTGGGGGGGCAGGGCTACGGCGGCCCTCCGGACGGGTCGATCGGCCTGGCCGAGCCGGTCCGTTCGCCGGTTTCCTCGCCCGGGATGGACGGGTTGATCGAGCTGGTCGCCCATACCGAGCGGATGCGGCGCGATCATCCGGAGGACGAACTGCTGGTTCTGTTCGATGTGGACGGAACCCTGCTGGACCTACGCATCGGCCTCCTCGATCTTTTGACCGGCCACGACCGGTCCCGCGGCACCGAGCTCTTCCAGGGCCTGGAATTGAGCGATCTCGAGCCCGATGAGGCCGGCCTGCGCCGCCTGTTCGATCGGCTCGACATCCCGCACGCCGACCGAGACGAGCTGCTGATGCGCTTCGAGCGCTTGTCCTGGTCGCCGCGCGCGGTCTTGGGCGCCCACCAACCGTTTGCTGGGATGCTCGAGGTGCTGCGCTGGTTCAAGCACCAGCCCCACGTTCATGTCGCGGCCAACACCTCCCGGGGCGAGGATCGCCGCGAGGAGACCGAGCAGGCCCTCGCGACCCTCGGTGCCCATTACGGCGTGCGCCTGTCGGCCGATTTCCTGCACCTGGCCTCGCCCGAGCCCGGGGAAGCGACCGCCGCAGCCAAGGTGCGCGGCGTCGAGCACTTCCGCCGCCAGGGGTTCCGCGTCGTCGCCGTTGTGGATGACAACGTCCACCAACTCCAGGCCATCGGCGAGGCGCTCGCCGATCCGGGCCTCAAGCTGGTTCACGCCGCCGGCCTGGTGCGGTCGCTGCCGTCCAGCCCCGCGCCTGGAGGGGGCTCGGCCCAGCCGGCGCGCGTCGTCTGGCGGGGCCTCGAGTCCGTCGAGGACCTCGGCCACTTCCTCGGCTCCAGCATCGGCTGGGCGGAGATCGTGCTCGAAAAGTCCGCGAGCGGCATGTTGATGGTTGCTCCCCGCGAGCGCCGGGCCGGGTTGCGTCCCGGTCACCCCGCTGCCCTGGCTCTGGAAGAACTGCTCGGTGCCTTCGCCCAGTGCGACAAGGGTCTGCGCCTCGTGTTCCGGTCGGGCTCGGGAGGCCTGGTCTCGCGCGTGTTGCACACCCTTCGGCAGAGCAGTTTCCCCGATCGTCTGGTTTCGTTCTTGGCCTCCCCCGAGGCGGTGCAAGAGGCCGGATTTGCCAAGCTGCGCGAGGGCATTCCGACCGCCACGCGCATCGCCCAGGTCTCGTGGATGTCCGAGCTGTGCGCCCTGTCGCCCGACCTGGCGGCCGAGCAGTTCCGCCGGCTCGTGGAGTGGGGAGTGACCCGCGCGAGCGTGGATTGGAGCGATCCGCGGCGTGCCGAGCTGTGCGAGCAGGCCCGCGAGGCCGGGCTCGAGATCGACTTGGATGCCGGCGGCAGGATTTCCGACTACTTCCAGGCCGCCTCGGACCAGCCGATGTCGGTGGTCAGTGATTTCGGCTGCCGTACCTGGATCCACAACGCCTGATCGGCGCGGGCGGGGCTGGCGCGGGACGGCGCCGGCACGGGACGGGGTCGGCACCATCAGGAAGCGCGCCGGCACCATCAGGAATCGCGCCGGCACCATCAGGAATCGCGCCGGCACCATCAGGAAGCGCGCCGGCACCAGCAGGAAGCGGCGCGCCCCCGAGGGGGAACCACCCGCTTGGAGCGAAGCTAGCGGCAACAGGAGCCGTGGCCAGTTGGTTGGCAGGCTTGGATGGCGGCGGACGCTGCGGACCGGAGGCAGCCACTTGCGCGTGAATGGAACCGCCTGGTGTAGATCCGACTGGTCCGCGCGTTGGAGACGGGCGAGGGGTGGGGGAGTCGTGGCTCCCTCGATCGATCGGCGGAGCGCGTTCGGGCCAGCCTGAATCGCCCCCCATGGGCCGAGAGCCGGCCCTCCATCGAGAATCCGCCAAGGCTCTTTGGTCGGGCCCTCCCCGGCCCCAAACTGAGCCAACTTCGGAACGCCTGAAACGCGCTGACGCCCTAACTTTGACCTGCGCGCGGTTCGCCTTCCCAAGCTTCGGAGCCTCGGCAAGACCCCCTGTATTTTGCGTGCACTCGCTCCGCGACCCCCATACGTTGTGGGTGTCGAGCCGATCCCACCCCAAGGCCTTCCCAGGAATCCTCATCTGGACTCCGCCTGGGCCAGCCGGACCCAAGGATCGCCCCCTGGCCCTTCACCGAGAGCCCAGGGCGATCCCCAGGGAAAGGATCGACCTCCCTTATCGCCGCCTTCGACCGAGTCCGTCCTCCGGTCTCGAACCCCGCGGGTGACGCCCAGGTGCTCTCGCCCGAAGAGCCTGGAACCCCGGTGGTTTCGGCTCGCCAGCGACGCACCCCGGCCCCGGCCTTTCCCGCTTCCATGACGCCTTGCTTTCAGGCTCGTTCCAGCTCCCGGTTCCCACCCTTTCGGGCCTGACCCACGCTCCGGATTCACACCGTCCGGAATCACACCCTCCGGACCCCGCCTCGCCGGCCGCTCTGGTCGTGCGGGGCGGCTTTTTCCAAAGAGCCGACCGCTCTGCTCCGCCGGCGCTTCGCCCTTCGCTCCGTCGATCTGCGAGGAAGCCCGCCGCTCTCCTTTCTTCGCTCCTCAGCCGACCCTCCACCAGCTGACGCCTGGGCCATCTGCCGGCCCTTTGGCTTTGTCATCGATTTGCACCGACCCATGGAAAGCGCCTCCGACTCGAGTCCCGACCTCGCCTACGAATTGCCTGCCGCTGATCGCGTGGCCCCCGAGACCTCTAGTGGGTCGGGCTCGTCGAGCCAGGCGCCCTTGGACTCCGATCCTTCGGTGGGGATGCGGGTCGTCAAACGCAACGGGAGCTTCGAACCGGTCGATCTGAACAAGATCGTCCGCGCCATCCAGCGCTGCGGCCAGGGCATTGAGGCGATCGATCCCCTGCGCGTTGCGACGCGCACCATCTCGGGTCTGTACGACGGCGCCACCACGGCCGAGCTCGACCGGCTCTCGACCCAGACCGCGGCGTCGCTGATCGCCGAAGAGCCCCAGTACAGCCAGCTTGCAGCCCGCCTGCTCGGCACCTACATCGACAAAGAGGTGGGCGGGCAGGACATTCAGTCGTTCTCCCAGTCGATCAAGCACGGCGAACGGGCCGGTCTGATCAGCAAGTCGGTGCTCGAGTTCGTCAAGGCCAACCGTCGCAAGCTGGACGACGCCATCCGGCCCCAGCGCATCAACCTGTTCGGCTACTTCGGCCTGCGCACGGTCTACGACCGTTACCTGCTCAAGGATCCGACGACCCGCCTGGTCATCGAGACGCCCCAGTACTTCTTCATGCGCGTGGCCTGCGGCCTCTCCGAAGATCCGACCGAGGCGATCGAGTTCTACAACCTGGTCAGCTCGCTGTGCTACCTGCCCAGCTCGCCGACCCTGTTCAACTCAGGGAGCGATCGCACCCAGCTCAGCTCCTGCTACCTGCTGGATTCACCCGAGGATGATCTCGAGGGCATCTACAAGCGCTACAACGACATTGCGCAGCTCTCCAAGTTTGCCGGAGGCATCGGTGTGGCCTACACCCGGGTGCGCTCCAAGGGCTCGCTGATCCGCGGCACCAACGGCCACTCCAACGGCATCGTGCCGTGGCTCAAAACCCTCGATTCCTCGGTCGCCGCCGTCAACCAAGGCGGCCGCCGCAAGGGCGCCGCGTGCGTCTACCTCGAGCCATGGCACGGGGACGTCGAGGAGTTCCTCGAGTTGCGCGAGAACACCGGCGACGAAGCGCGCCGCGCCCACAACCTGAATCTCGCCAACTGGGTCCCCGACCTGTTCATGAAGCGCGTCGAAGCGGGCCAGGACTGGACGCTGTTCGACCCGAAGGTCGTCCCGCACCTGACCGACCTGTTCGGCGCCGAGTTCGAAGCCGCCTACGAAAAGGCCGAAGCCGAGGGCCTCGGCATGAAGCAGTACCCGGCCCGCGAGCTCTACAGCCGCATGATGCGCACCCTCGCGCAGACGGGCAACGGGTGGATGACCTTCAAGGACCACTCGAACAACAAGTGCAACCAAACCGGCGCGCCCGGCAACACGGTGCACCTGTCCAACCTGTGCACGGAGATCATCGAGGTCACCAGTCAGGGCGAGACCGCGGTCTGCAATCTGGGCTCGATCAACGTCGGCAAATTCGTCCGCCAAAACGACGACACCGGCGAGTTCTTCGTGGACTACGACGCCATCGGCGCCGTGGCTCGCACCGCGATCAAGTACCTGGATCGCGTCATCGACATCAACTACTACCCGACCCCCGAGGCCCAGTCCTCGAACCGCCGCTGGCGGCCGGTCGGCCTCGGCCTGATGGGGCTGCAGGACATCTTCTTCCAGATGCACCTGCCCTTCGACTCCCCCGAAGCCCGCGAGATCTCCCGCCGCTGTCAGGAGGAGATCTACTACAACGCCCTCTCCACCTCGGTCGACCTGGCTGAAAAGGCGGGCGCCCACCCGTCCTTTGACCAAACCCGCGCCGCTCAAGGGCACTTCCAATTCGAGCTGTGGGAGGGCGTCCAGCCGGCCGACATGGATCGCTGGAACGCTCTGCGCGAGCGGATGAAGAAGCACGGCCTGCGCAACTCCTTGATGATCGCCATCGCCCCGACGGCGACCATCGCCTCGATCGCCGGCTGCTACGAGTGCATCGAGCCCCAGGTCTCGAACCTGTTCAAGCGCGAAACGCTCTCGGGCGACTTCCTCCAGATCAACAACTACCTCGTTCGCGATCTGAAGCAGAAGGGCCTGTGGACCGAGGACATCCGCACCAAGATCAAGCGCGCCGAAGGCTCGGTCCAAGACATCGAAGAACTGCCCCAGGCTTTCCGCGACGTCTACCGCACCGCCTGGGAAGTCCCGATGCGCTCGCTGATCGACATGGCCGCCGACCGCGGCGCCTACATCGACCAGAGCCAGTCGGTGAACCTGTTCATGGAAACGCCCACCATCGGCAAGCTCTCCTCCATGTACCTCTACGCGTGGAAGAAGGGCCTCAAGACGACCTACTACCTGCGCTCGCGCCCCGCGACCCGCATCCGTCAAACCGACGGAGCTTCCCAGGCCGAGCAGGTCACCGACGACGAAGCCGTCGCCTGCAGCCTCGAAAACCCCGAGTCCTGCGAAGCCTGCCAGTGACTCGCAAGACGGATACCGGGGCCCCGCAACCTTCCCTGATCCCCCCGGAGGTTGCCGGCGTCTCCACGCCTCGAGGTGCTCTAGACCTCTGCCAGGCTTCCTTGGAAAGCCCTGGCTTCTGGAGCGAATAGCCAGGCGCCGGACCCCGCGGCCCATGGAACCCTCCCAGAGAGCCCCCCGAAACCCAAAGGGCTCCGACCCAGCCAAGCTCCTTAAAAGCGCAAACCTCCATCGCGAGCTCCCCGTCGCCCTAGACCCGAGCTTCGCCCCTTGACCAGACGACGAAGCCACCACCGACCCAACCCTTCGAGATGACCCCTGAGCGCAACACCCTCCTCCTCGACCCCGGCATGGACCTCACGCTCCGGCCGATGCGCTACCCGGTCTTCTACGAGATGTACCGCAACGCGATCAAAAACACCTGGACGGTGGAAGAGGTGGACTTCTCCACCGACCTGGTCGACCTCGAGCACCGCATCACGCCCGCCGAAAAGCACCTGGTCGCCCGCCTCGTAGCCTTCTTCGCCACCGGCGACTCGATCGTCTCCAACAACCTGGTCCTCAATCTCTACAAGCACATCAACGCCCCCGAAGCGCGGATGTACCTCAGCCGCCAGCTCTACGAGGAGGCCCTACACGTCCAGTTCTACCTAACCCTCCTGGACACCTACATCCCCGACCTCGAAGAGCGCGAACAGGCCTTCCAAGCGATCCACAACATCCCCTCGATCCAGGCCAAGGGCGACTTCTGCTTCAAGTGGATCGACTCGATCCAAGACCTCGAGTCCTGCCAAACCAAAGAGGACCGCCGCCGCTTCCTCCTCAACCTGGTCTGCTTCGCCGCCTGCATCGAAGGCCTCTTCTTCTTCGCGGCCTTCGCCTACGTCTACTTCATGCGCAGCAAGGGCCTCCTCAACGGCCTAGCCGCCGGCACCAACTGGGTCTTCCGCGACGAATCCGCCCACATGGCCTTCGCCTTCCAGGTCGTCGACACCGTCCGCCGCGAAGAGCCGGACCTTGTCAACGATGCCTTCAAGGCCCAGGTCCACGAGATGCTCGAAGAAGCCGTCGACTGCGAGATGCAATTCGCCGAGGACATCCTCTCCGGCGGAATCTCCGGGCTTTCGCAGCGCGACATGCGCCAATACCTAGAGTTCGTCGCCGACCAGCGCCTACGGAACCTGGGCTTCGAGCCGCGCTTCGGTTCCAAGAACCCGTTCGCGTTTATGGACCTCCAAGATGTCCAGGAACTCAGCAACTTCTTCGAGCGCCGCGTCAGCGCCTACCAGGTGGCAGTGAGTGGGGAGGTGGCGTTTGATGAGGCGTTCTGAAGCGATAATGGAAAACAAAGAGTAGCCGTTGCACTGATTGTTGCCACGCAAGGGCGTTCAGCCCCAAGGAAGCGGTTTTCTAAAGTAAGTGGACTTAGATCAAGATCACAGAACGGGTAAGTGAGTAGTAAAGCCGAAATGTCGAAATCGACCGGACGAGCTCGATGGGGACAAGATGTCTTCCCTTTTGGAAACGATGTGTATTTTTCGGCTGACGTAGAGACTGACGGCCCAATCCCTGGACCGTTCTCGATGCTTAGCTTCGCATTGGTCCCAGCCGGACGGTTTGGCGCGAAGGGGTACATTGAGCCCGATGGATACTCTGAGCACTTTTACTCGGAGATAAGGCCCATTTCGGACGATTTTGAGCCAGCTGCAATAGCGGTGAATGGCCTTGATCGAGATGCACTTGTGAAGTCAGGTCCCTGTCCCTCAGGTGTTATGCGCAAAGCGGCGGATTGGGTCCGGTCTAAATGCGCAGGCGGTGAGCCTGTCTTGGTCGCCTACCCGCTTGGGTTTGACTGGCTTTGGCTCTACTGGTATTTCATGAAATACCTCGGATCTTGTCCGTTTAAGCACTCCCGTGCGTTTGACTTGAAGACAGCAGTGGCTCTTTCGAAGGGTATACCAGTGACCAATGCAGGGCGGTTGCGTTTGCCTAAGGAGTTGATGCCTGAGCAGGCCCATACCCATAATGCCGCTGACGACGCCATTTCTCAGGCACAGATATTTGCGAAGCTAATGAGCCAAATTCGGGATAGAAATGACTGAGGATATTGTAGCTCAACGCCGAGCGTTTACGGAGTCGGTCCTGAGGGAAGTAAGTGATGTTCTCCGCATAGAGCTTAAAGCTGTTGGGTCCGAGGTCCTATGCGGGGGCACGACCATCTATGTAACCGGCTCGGCTGGGCGAGGAGACATGGGGCCAGCTAGCGACCTTGACCCCTATGTTATTGATATTGATGGTCGTGCGACAGCCGATCAGTCGGAGGCAATCGAGGGAGCCCTAAAGGCGACGCTGCTCAAGCTTGGCCTTCCTGAATTGGATGCTGACGGAGAGTATGCGAGGCTTGTGGGGGCTGCCAGCCTCTTGAGCCATTTGGGTGAGCCGCTAGACGACGAGAAAGGTGCGCTGACCAAGCGGATGCTGTTGCTGCTCGAGAGTCAGCCCTTGATCAACCCTGAGGCCTATGAGGAGCTGCTAGGCAGGGTGATTGACGCCTACTGGTTAAACGAAGGTCGGCATCCCGACGACTATCTCCCAGTCGTCTTGTTGAATGACATCGTTCGTTACTGGAGGACTTTGCTCTTGAATCATGAGTCGAGGCTGAGGAAGAAATTACGCGAGCAGGATGTGAGCGATGCGCGAGGGCTAGCATTGAGGCACTATAGCAGTTATAAATTGAGAATTCCGAGGTGTATGAGTTGCTTTTCGGCTCTCCTGTATCTCCTTGCGCTTACCGCTGACGAGCCTGCGCATGTGTCTCGTGAGGATGTGGTTGCCTTTGTGCGACTTCAGCCCCTGGGGCGACTTGAGGAGCTGAAGAGATTCGATCCAGGGGTGTCGGGACAGGTGGATCGCCTGGGCTCGCTGTATATGGGTTTTTTGGAGCGATCTGGTAGGGGGAAAACAGCTTTGACCGACCAGATGGAGAGGGATGAAGGTGAAGTTAAGTCTGTTAAAGGGGATGGAAGGGAATTTACCAAAATTGTTTTCGAGCTTGTTCAGCGGTTCGGTGGAGGGCGAGAGCTTCACCGCGCAATTGTTGTTTGATTGTCAATCTATTTTGAGTGCCGAGTCAGGTGCCTGCCGCACTGCCTGCGAGCAGAAAGGTGCCGGTACACTCTTGTTCGGAGTTGATGAGAGTACCAGTACCGAGCCAGGCACAAGTTCGCCGGTACTCGTACAAACGGTGCCAGGTATATGAGTGAGCTAGGCGTTGAGCAGTTCGGAGGCGAACGCGCTGATTCGTTTGGCGTAGAAAGGGGCGCTTAGGACGAGCCGCTTGTGGTTCTCGTAGGCACGGATTAGTGCGGCGCGACTGATGTTCAGTCGCTGGCTCATCTCGGACCAGGCGAGGCCAGAGATCTCGCGGTGCAGGGCCGCGCGCGCCGCCAGCCACAGGCGGTCGCCGGGGAGTTCTGGGATCGCCCAGGATGGGGCTCGGTTGTGTTCTCTTTCGAGGAGCGCTTCTACAGCTGTTCGGGAGGCTGCGGCGAGACCGGGTTGGGTTCCGTCTGCGAGGATCGCCTTACTTTGCATCCAGGCAAGGACGGAATTGGGCGTACGTAACTGTCGCGTGAAACCCACGCGGCCCGGGCCTGGGCAGGCGCCGTGCGCCTGAGCACGGTTACACCACGGCGAATTGCGCCAGAGCGGCGTCGCGTTCGGCCTCGACCTCGGCCTGGAAGTGCTCTCGCCAGCCATGGGGCGTGAGCTTTGCGACGTCAGCCTCGCGCGCAATGCGAAGCATGACGTCGCGCAGGTAGACGCGCGGATCGAGTCCGATAGCTTTCGCGGTCATCACCAAACTAAGGAGCACCACGGCCGTCTCGCCACCGCCCTCGTTCTGGAAAAAGAGCCAGTTCTTGCGCCCGACGGCGACCGCTCGCAAGGCTCGCTCCGCGGCGTTGTTGTCGATCGACAGCCGCCCGTTCTCTAGGAAGCGACGTAGCGCGAGCTCGAGCTTCAGGGTGTACGCCAGAGCTTCGCCCATCGGGCTCTTCGGCAAAACCGTCGGTTGCGTTGCGGCCATCCACGCGAATAGCTCGTCCGCAATTGGGACCGAGTACTCCTGACGCAGCTCTCGTCGTGCGTTGTCGTCAAGCTCCCGATCGTTCGCCGTGCGCTCGATCGCGTACAGCTCGCCGATCCTCGCGACCGCATCGGCAGCCAGCTTGGACTCGCTCCTCTCGGCGTCGATGAATTTGCGCCGTGCATGCGCCCAGCACGCGACCTCGGTCGCGCCATCGGGCAGAAAGAGGTGGTCATAGCCTGGGTAGGCGTCGGCGTGGATTGCCCCCGTATAGCCGCTCAAGACCGCGGACGGCCCCTCGCGCTTGCGCGAATCCGTGAAGTCGTAGGCATGGCGTCCGTCTCGATCGAGGTAGATCCACACCCGACCTTGCTTTGACCCGGCTCCCGAGCGTGGTCGCGCGATCGTCACCGGCGTGTCGTCGGTGAAGAGCTCGGGCGCCGCTACGATTTCGGCCAGCATCCGCTCACGGATCGGCCTCAGCAGGTCGGCCAGGGTCCGCATCGACCGCTCCAAGACACTGCGCGAGAGCGAGAGCCCCTCGGAGGCGTACTTCTTCTCGAGCCGGTTGTATGGCAAGTGCTGGCCGAATCGCTCGACCGCGACATGGGCCAAGAATCCGGGACCGAGAAGCCCCTTCTCAATCACCCGGTCGGGGCCCGGCGCGGTCGTGAAACCGTCCTCACACTGACGGCAGGCGTACTTCACTCGCCGGATCTCGTGGACCACGGCCACCTCGAGCCGCTCCAGCTCGCGTGTTGCCTCCTCTCCGATCTCGTGGAGAGCACCGCCGCAGTGCGTGCAGGTGCAAGTATCGTCCTCGAGTTCGTAGCGCGTCTTGATGCGCGGGAGGTGGTCGGGAAACTTCGCACGACGACCCTTGCGGGCAGCCGGGCGCTTCGGCGGATCGAGCGTGATGTCGCCCTGGACTTGTTTCGCCTTTGCGGTGCGCTCGGCTTCGATGAGCAGCTCCGCGTGGAAGAGGTGCCCTTGGCCGTTAGCCTCGATCGAGACATCGGTCCGCAGGCGCTTCTCGCTCTTCTTGCCGAAAGCGACCTGCCGCAGGTGCTCGATCACGAGGCGTTGCGAAGTAATTTTCGCGTCGCGCTCAGCAAGCAGGTCCACATGTTGCGCGACGAGCGCTTTCAGCGCGTCGATGTCATTGGGCAGCTCGTCGATCTGTCGGTTCTTGGCGTCCACTTGCACGACCATCGATACGAAAGACATCGAGAAAGTGTCGACGTTTCTTGCTCTTTCCTAGCTCGATTCCGTCGAGCAGCATCGACAGCTCTGCCCGCGACAGCGCAAGCCGTTTCGAATCGCTCGCACGCAACCGCTCGTAGGTTCCGCTCTCCAGCCGCTTGTACAAGAGCCAGAAGCCGTTGCCATCCCACAGAAGCAGCTTGGAGTACGGTGCCAGAGCAATTATTCCACGCCTAGGCAGACGTCATTGGGAGTGCGGTGCCAGAGCAAGTATTGCGCACCCGGAGGGGGCCACCGGGTCCCTTAGCGGTGTAGCGGGCTTAGGCGTGGAAGAAATGCTCTGGCACCGTACCCCGTACCCGCTAAGCACGGCGGGAAAGGCAGGCGTGGCTGGAGGAAGCTCCACCTGGGCGTTGATGGTGCGGGCGTGATCGTTGCCCAGTCACTGACCGACGGTAGTGCGGACGACGCTGGTGAGGGAATCAAGCTCATCCGGTCCATTGGTCGCAAGGTCCGTAGCTTCATAGCCGATGGAGCCTACGATTCATCCGCGATCTACAAGGCGGCCGGGGCCAAAGTACAGTGCCAGAGCAATTATTCCACGCCTAGGTAGACGTCGTTGGGAGTGCGGTGCCAGAGCAGGTATTGCGCACCGGGAGGGGGCCGCCGGGTCCCTTAGCGGTGTAGCGGGCTTAGGCGTGGAAGAAATGCTCTGGCACCGTACCCTGGTATCTTTTAACTAACCCCATCTGGATGAACACGCCATGAAACCTGATGCCTCGCCTGTCAACACCGTGAACCCTCTTCGCGGATTGATCGTTCGACAACTCTGTCTTGCTATCGCGTTCTGCCTCGGCCTGCAGTCCGTGGCTCAACCCGTCATGGTTAATGGCACACCGCAGGGGGGGGCTCCTGCTACACCCAACACCATCCTCGGCCAGCCAGGGTTGCCGCCCTCGCAAGCACTGCAGAACGCCGTGGCCAATGCTGGAGGCGTTCCTCCCGGCGTCTGCTTGAAGGGAATGAATTCCACCTTGAAGGGGATCGGGTTCCAGGGCTTGGCCGACCATGACACCATCATGATCGACGAGGAGCTGGCGAAGGACCCCTGGCAGCTGGGTTTGGTCCTCGAGCACGAGAAGAGCCACAGCGCGCGGGCGCAGGCCGCGGGAACTGAAACGGACGAGTCCACGGAAGATTCCGTCACGGGGGACTGCGCTCATTCCGAAGTCCATTGCGATGCCGTTGCAGAAATGTGTGCTCGCGGCCAAACGATGGCGGAGGTCCACCCCACCTTTGAGTCATTCCTCCCTTGTGAGAAGAGGGATCAGTGGTGCGACAGGATCGGCGACTACAACGCCGCTTGTGATGCAAAGGCTGGCGCAGGCAGCTCTACCCCCTGCGGCGCTTGCGATCCTGCCGATTGTCCGTGCTTCAGCTACTAAGGCGAGTCGCTTTTCGAGAGTTCAATTCACAAATGCAGATCAACAGATCCATACACAATAAAATGCAGATCTATCCTACAATTTTGCTCTGTTCGGCTTTCATCGCGCTCGCCCCGCTCGGGGTCAGCATTGCTTTCCCGACCGGCCAGTCTCCGCCGCCCGCAGATCCGCCGGCAATCCAAGGCTTGGAAGCCATTGAAGCGAGGATCTTCAACGGAATGCCCAACAAGATCACGCTTCAAGTCAGTCGCACTATGTATGCCAAACGTGTCTCGCTCGAAGCCACGTTCTTCGACACGCTGGAGCAACAAGGAACGAGTACGCGGAAGATTTCGGTCTCATACTGGCCCACGGCTATGGCGATGGCCTCTGAGACCGAGCTCTATGTAGCGGGCTACAATCAACGATACTTCACTATTATCGAGAAGTGGACCCTGTCAGGTCCTCCTCTCGTTCAGCTAGGGGTCGACCCTGCAACCGGTCAGTCCCTGTTTCTCTCGATCGACGCTCCGACCGTGACCGCGAAAGAGGTGGTGTTTTTGGACAACAATCCCGCGAAACGACATGTCGTGGCGATGAGTCTGGGGTGGGGCGGAGACTCCCTGGCGGTTGTGTTCGACGGGGGGAGGTCCCTCAGTCGGATACCGCTCGACACTCCGGTCGCACAGCCCATTACGTTGGCCACTTCGGGACCGGCTTCACCGCCAGTCTTGCAGGCTCCGTCTTTGTCCGGGCCGGTCCGCGACTTGACTGTGAGAAAGCACTCGACCTACGGGGTCGTTGCCACGTGCGGCCTCATGCCTTCAGCGGGGCTTTCCCAGGCAGGAGTCTTCTTCGATCAAGATGAAGACGGCTTCTTCGAGCAGTCGCTGATCATGAATTCACAGGACTGGGAGGCGTACGGATTGTCCGATGGGTCTCTGTACCTCGATTGACGCTCTGCGCCGGCGCATGGATCCGGCGTGAGCTGGTGAAGTACGGTGCCAGAGCAATTATTCCACGCCTAGGCAGACGTCATTGGGAGTGCGGTGCCAGAGCAAGTATTGCGCACCCGGAGGGGGCCACCGGGTCCCTTGGCGGTGTAGCGGGCTTAGGCGTGGAAGAAATGCTCTGGCACCGTACCCCTGGCACCGTACCCGGCGTGGCTGGAGGAAGCTCCACCTGGGCGATGATGGTGCGGGCGTGATCGTTGCCCAGTCACTGACCGACGGTAGTGCGGACGACGCTGGTGAGGGAATCCAACTCCTCCAGTCCGTCGGTCGCAAGGTCCGTATCTTCACAGCAGACGGAGCCTACGATTCATCCGCGATCTACAAGGCGGCCAAGGCGAGGGGAGCCAAGGTTGTCGTGCCGCCTTCGAGAAAGGCCACTGCACCGACCAGGCGGAAATCACCGTTGCCTGAACGTGATCGGGCGATCAGAAGGGTCCGCAAGGTCGGAAGGCGAAGGTGGAAGAAGGAGTCTGGCTATCACCGCCAGGGGCACGTTGAGAACACGTTCTTTCGTTTGAAGTCGATCGTTGGCAGGCGGCTTCGTGCCCGTCATGCGGACGCGCAGGCGACGGAGGCGTTGCTCGCGTGCAATGTCTTGAATCGGATGTTCAAGCTAGGCAGGCCGCGATCGGTGGCGATTCCCAGGTGGGCGCCCGGGGTAGGGGGGAATCCCAACCGCGGTGCGAGTTGTGCAACAACGCCCTCCACAGCCTGAATCGGCTGCCCAGAGTCCATCTCAGACTATCTCATGCGAGCGATCTAGCCGCCGGACCTTCCGCCCCCCCTTTCGGAGAGCCTCCTTCGGCCTCTCCGGGATCTGGAAACACAACCGACCACAGCGGATCCGGGCAAGCCAGCTCTTCACTCGAGGCCCGATGGATAGGGTATCTTCCAGACCTGGGCAGAGTGGCTTGCTGAGCCCTGCCGCTGAATTCCATGACGATTCTTCCGATCCCTCGCGAGGTCCCGCGGAGCGGGGCTGTTGCGCTCCTGGCAATCCTGGCCATGGCGCTGGCGGGGTGTGGCAAGCAAGGCGTTGCCTCCGACGCCGAGCAGGCGAGGCTGAAAGGCGCGATCGTGATCGTGATCGATACGCTGCGCGCGGACCACACCAGCTTGCACGGCTACCCGCTGGAGACGACGCCCACCCTGGAGCGCTGGGCCCGCCAGGGCGCGATGTTCGAGCACTGCTACGCGCCCTCCTCTTGGACTCTGCCTTCGGTCGGAATGATGTTCACGGGCCGCTATCGAGCGGTCAAGAACTCTTCCATCCGGGAGGACGACTATCAGATGGGGTTGGCCTTCGCGGACGAAGGCTTCCAAACCGCGGCGGTCTTGGCCAATCCGTTGTTGGTCCAACCCCCCCGCAGCGACTTCCGGCACGGCTTCGAGCTAGCCACGGTCTATCGCGTGTCAAAGGAGGAAGTCGGGCCGCCCCAAAGCTGGACCGGGCCCGAAGTGATGGATCGCGCCTTGAGGTTCCTCCGCACCCGCCGGGACAAGCGTCGCCCATTTCTCCTCTACCTGCACCTCTATGATCCCCACCACCCCTATGCCCCGAAGGGCGGTTCGAGGTTCAAGCCAGAGGCCGACCCGGCCCTGCATGCGGAACGCCTAGCGGCCCTCGGCCCCGAGCGGGCGGACCTTCTGACCCCCAAGGTGGAGGGCCGGATCCAGGCCGAGATCGCGCGTTACGACAGCGAGATCCAAATCGCTGACGAATCCTTGGCGCTCCTCGAAGCCGAACTGATCGCCCAGGGCATCTGGGACAACACCCTGATTGCGGTGACCTCCGACCACGGGGAAGGGCTTTGGCAGCGGGCACGCCCGGAGGGCGAGGGCTTTGGACCTGGGCGCCTCTTTCTTCCCGAGCTCTATCAACTGCATGGGGCCATGCTGACCGACGACCAAATCCATGTCCCCATGGTCTGGCGCGGCCCGGGGGTCGAACCCGGCCAGCGCCGTTCGGAGCCGGTCAGCCTGGTGGATTTGATGCCAACGCTCAGCGCCCTGTGCGATTTGGACCCGGGCTTTGATCCAGAGTTCGACGGCTTGGACCTGTTTGGAGCAAGCGACGCACTCGCCGGACGCGACGTGCTCTATTCCCATTGCTCGCGCGGAACATCGTTGCTGAGCGATGGCCATTTTCGGTTGCACCGACCGACCGAGGAACGAGCGAAACGTTACGGCGTCAAACCCGAATTGTTCGACCTCCAGGTAGATCCCCGTGAGGTGAATGCGCTGGAAGATTCCGCGCGGCGAATCGACCTCGAACAACGCCTGATCGCGTTTTACAGCGAGTTGGAAGAACGACACACGGCGGAAGGAGCCGATGTTCCGTTCGCACCGGATCAACGGGACATTCTCGACCTGTTGGGCTACACGGAAGAGGCTCACAGCGAACAGCAACGCGCTGACGGGGCGGAGCTTGAGCCCGAGATCGAGCGCTGAACCAGAGTAGAAGTACGGTGCCAGAGCAATTCTTCCACGCCTAGGCAGACGCCATGGGGAGTGCGGTGCCAGAGCAAGTCCTCCGCACCCAGAGTGGGCCGCTGGTTCCTATGGCGGTGCAGTACCGAGTCAGGCACAAGTTCCCTGGTACCCGGAGGAGTGGTGCCAGCTATTCAGATCCCGGGGTGGACGTGAGCCGGCTGAGTAACGGCTCCGGCAGAGGCTTGCCGTCTACCGGACGATCTGGCGACAGGTTGGAGCGCCCACGCAGAATGCCTGGCGCAGATTTACCGGTTGTCGGCGAACTTGTGCTCGGCTCCGTACTCGTATTCGACCGCCAACGGTAGAACGTCTGCTGGCTCATTCCGTGCTTGCGACAAACGCCCGCGATCGACACGCCCGCCTAGACCTGCTTGAGTGCGTACGCGATCAGCTCTGAGCTGAACTTCGACTTTCAGCTCATGGGCTACCCCTTCGTGGATTGTGAGAGAATTCTCACTCTACATGGTTCGAGAAATCTGGTGCAGGTCACGCTTTCAGCGCTCGGTCGGATCGCTCTCCACTGCTTCCTCGAGCCGGTCGTGGAAGTCTGAGTCCCGTTGCCTCACGTCACCCCATATGGGGCTTTCATGGACCAATATTTTCGCCTCGGTGCGGCTATATTGTTCTGTGTGGAAAAGCGATCTGATGGAGCCCGCCTTGCTATAGCCGCTGTCTCGAAGCACCTTCAGGGCTCCTTGCACGTCACTACAATTTATCAGGCGCCGTAGGAGCTCACGCTCAACGTCTTTATTCTCCATGCCCCTTTAATAGTACGCCAGGTGTATCTTGATAGTCTACTGCCTTTCGGAGTTTTGCGCCGCTGATTCTGGAGTACGGTGCCAGAGCAGGTCTTCTGCACCCGGCGTGGGGCGCTGGATCCTATGGCGGTGTAGCGGGCTTAAGCGTGGAAGAATTGCTCTGGCACCGTACCCACAAGAGCGTAGGCTTTTCAATGTGGCGTATCCTCCCCCTGCGTTGGAGGCTTGGGTGTCGGTTTGGTTTCCAGCACCCAGGGGACGCCGCGCCCTACTTCAGCTCACGATCCACAACTTCTGGCCATACCTCCTGCAATCCGCCTAACGAATCCTTGATCGCCATGAGGGAGATTTCACAGAAGGCTCTGTCCATAACAGCCTCAGTGGCCGCATTCCTCTTTCTTATTGAGCGCGCCGCGGCACAGGTCAGTTTGAGCAACCAGGTCATTCACCAGGTCGTTGGAGGCGATGATCATGCAAGAGGTCTTGCTTTGGGGGACGTGAATGGCGACGGTCACCTTGACGTTGCCGTATCCGATCCTCAATTCAACTTGATGACACGAGCGTGGATCCTGCTCGGTCCGGATTTCGCAATGAACTTAGAGCTCCAGATTCCTGGACTTGCTCCGTGGGACCTCTTCCCGGGAATCGGCGATCCATTCTTCTTGGAGGACCTCAATGGGGACTCGCTAGATGACCTGCTCATGGCCTCTCGGTTCTCAAGGGCCGGTGGAGAAATCACAGGGGTCGGGCGAGTTCTGATTGCGTTCGCTCCGAATTTTGATGGCTGGGTCGAGCTGCAGCATCCCTTGCCCGGGCAGGCGATCGAGTTTGGGGCTTCGGCGATCGTCCACGACTTGACCGGGGATGGCATCAAGGACATCGCAGTCGGATCTCCGAGGGCGCCGGGGGATGGGGGAGCTCCAAGTGTTGGTCGGATTGACGTCTTCGATGGGACGCTCCTAGACCATCCTTCCGTGTTGACGATTCAGCCCAGCCCTGGTGAGCAATTTCTTGACAGTTGGGGCTGGATTCTCCATGCCGCAGATTGGGATCAGGATGGAGCTAGCGAGCTCATGATCAACGATCGGCCGGATGGCGAGTTCTTGGGGCCTGGGCAAACCTGGGTGGATCTGGAGTCCATCGACGCTCAGTTGTCCTGGCAATTCAACTCGATCGATTTGTTTTGGTGGAACGACCTAGTAGAAGACGTGGATGGAGATGGGTTCGTTGACTTCTTGGCGTCCAATGGCGACGACCTCGTTGGGCTGGCGTTTGGGCCCGACTTCGCAGAGCAGCTTTTCTTCCCTGAGCCCAGTTCGGACTCCAACACGCAGTGGGGAGACGGCCTCGCCGTTGGCGATATAAACCGCGATGGTCATCAGGATCTCTTGGTCGGGTCTCCTGAATTGGACGATGCCCAAGGAGGTACGGCTGTAGGGAACGTTCGAGTTTTCTTCGGGCCGAACTTCCAGGCTGTCCAAGACCTTGTCGGTGAGCATCCCTTCGCGCAGTTTGGGATATCCGTAAGGACTGCAGACCTTAACGGAGACGGGTTCGATGAGGTTCTTGTAGGGGCGGGTGCAGAGCAAGGCGGTCGTGTGCACCTGTTTCAACACTTGACTCATCGAATCGTGGGATCTAACCAGATTTCCGTCTTCGACGGAGGGTCGATTCAATACTCGATCGAGGTAGGAGAGCTCGGAGCAGACCAGATCTACGTTCTCGCTCTCTCAGCGTCTGGCGCGATTCCCGGTGTAACGCTGACTTCACCTGTTGGGCCGATTCATCTCCCCCTCAATCCGGATGCACTGACGATAGCCTCGATTTCGCAAGCCAACCAGCTTGTATTCGAACGGTTTATTGGAGTGACGGACTCTGAGGGAATGGCCGAGCCAAGGTTGAACTTGTCTCCGCTAGACAATTCAGCTCTCATCGGCATCTCATTGACTTCGGTCGGGGTGATGCTTGAAAATGCGGGCGCCGTTGTCTATTCGACGAATGCGGAAGAAGTGTTGTTGATTCCATGATTCCGGATCGGAGTACCGAGTACCGAGCCATCTGTGAAAAGGCTCTAGATGTCAAGGCCTCGACGTCCGCCGGGAGGCGGATGTCTCGGTTGTCTGAGTTTTAGGAAGGTTG
>CAZUCE010000029.1:0-53034 GCA_964619265.1 uncultured Planctomycetaceae bacterium | reverse complement strand
GGGCAAGGACGGCTTCTTCGGAGGTGAGGGAGATGGCGACGGATGTGGCGGTGGCTTTGGGTAGGCCTTTGGTGTGGGAGCGGAGTTCGTCGCGGAGATGGGCGATGCGGTCGGCGATGGCCTGGGAGGGCAGGGGCAGGCAGGCTGGGACGGCTAGGTGGGTGAGGAGGGTGCGCGAGCGGAGTTTGTTGGCTCGGGCGGCAGTGTGGAGTCGGTCGAGGCGGGTGGCGAGTTCGGCGGGATCGGTTTGGGGGAGGAGTGAGAGGATTTGGGCGGCGCCGTAGCGGTCGGACTGGTGGCTGGATTTGAGGCTTTTGAGAGTGAGGTAGGCGAGTTCGAGGCGCTGGGTGGAGGTGCGTGCGTCGTGGTGAAGGGAATGGAGGAGGGCTAGGGGTAGGTAGGCGGCGTTGGTGAGGAAGAAGTGTTGGCGGCGCCAGGATTTGTAGACCCGCTTGAGGTGGGCGGCCTGGTGGTCTTCGATGAGTTGGCGGTGCTCGGTGAAGTGGAGGGTGGCGGCGAGCAGGAGCCAGGTGGTGTTGGCGCGGGGGAGCTTGTGTTTGCGCGCGAGGGTGCCGAAGTTGAGGTAGGCGGAGTGGAGATCGGTGGGGGCGATCTGTTTGCGGAGGCAGAGCGCTGCTAGGGGATAGCGGAGGAATCCGCGGGCGGGGTGGGACCAGCCGGGAGACTTGCGCAGGGCTTGGACCGCGCTTGAGTAGGCGGAGCCGTCGACCAGTGGGGCGCCGGAGCGGCCGGGCTGGGTGGCGGGGCCCGGGTCGAGGGCGAGCAGGCTGGCTGCTAGGAAGAGCGGGGACTTGCTCTCGAAGAAAGAGGCGCTTGGGCGGAGGGCCGCGTAGGTGTCGGCGAATCGTTGGCTCGTGTCCATGCACGAGGTTAGCGCCTTGGGGAATCAGCCTGCGAGTCGTTGGGGGCTGCCGCCTAGCCCCAGGAATCGCGCACAGGTGGCGACCAGGCTGGCGGGGGCGATGGGGGTTTCGAGGTGCTCATCGCAACCGGCTTCTAGGCAACGGCGACCGGCGGCGAAGAGGGCGCCCGAGTCGAGCACGACGAGGGGGGCTGCGTGGCCGGAGCTGCGCAGGGATTGGACGAGGGAAGGAGCTGCTTCGTCTTCGAGGACGGCGTCGAACAGGGCCACGTCGATGGGGGGGGTGGATTCGAGCCGCGTGCGGATGGAGGCCGCGGTGGTGGTGAGTTCGAGTTCGGCGCCGGCATCGCGGAGGTGATCGGCCCAAATGGTGGCTTGGGGGTGACGGCTTGCGAGGAGGATGCGATTGCCTTCGAGCGGGCGATGGAGGGAACAGCTGGTTTGAGCGGTTGGTGCGGGATGTTGGGGGAGCGATTTGGGCTCGGGGAGGGCGAAGCCAAGCGGCAATCTGAGGGTGAAAGTCGAGCCGTGGCCGAGGGCCGAGTCGATGAACAGGTCGCCTCCAAGTTTGCGGGCGAGTTCGCGAGCCAGGGTGAGCCCGAGACCGGCGCCGCCGTAGGAGCGTGTGAGGGAGGCGTCGCTTTGGCGGAAGGGTTCGAAGATCCACTCGTGGTGGTCGGGGTCGATGCCGATGCCGGTGTCGGTGACGTGAAGCAGCAGGTGCGAGCGGGTGCTGGGATCGAGCGAGATGCACAGGTCGATCCTGCCGCGCGGGGTGAATTTGATCGCGTTGTCGAGCAGGTGACTGCAGATCTGACGAAGCCGCTGGGGATCGGTGCGCAGGGTGCGCGGCAGGTCTTCGGGGAACGCGGTGTTGAGCCGGAGGCCCTTGGCGCTGACAGCGGGCTGAACGGAAGCGACGGTGGAATGCAGGAGCGATTCGAGATCGACCGAGGCGGGATCGGTAGGGAGGGTGTCGCTTTGGAGTTTGGAGAGGTCGAGGATGTTGTTGAGCAGAGCTAGGAGTTGCTCACCACTGTCCTGGATGGAATCGAGATGGGTCTTGGCGCGCTCGGTGAGGTGCTCTTCACCGCGGAGCATTTCGCTGAAGCCGAGGATGGAGTTCATCGGCGTGCGGATCTCGTGGCTGACGTTGGCCAGGAACTGATCTTTGAGGCGGGCGGCTTCGAGGGCCGACCGGCGTGCTAGCTGGAGTTCGGAAACGTCGCGAAAGACGAGGACGTAGGCGTTCGAGACTTCCGCCGCGTCCGTGCGAGACTGGGTCGCTTGGATGGGGCGCAGGTTGTAGGCCACCTCGATGGGAGAGCCGTCGGCCGCGAGCAGGAACTGCTGTTCTTCGCGACGCGCTTGCGTGAGGTGGAGGCGCTCTTCGGAGGGGAAGAGCTCGGCCAGCGGGCGGCCCAGAAGTTCTTCGGGCGTGCCGCGGAGGAGCCGAGTTGCCTCGGGGTTGACGAGTACGATCAAGCCGGATTCATCCGTGAGGCACAGGGCTTCGCCGAGGTGCTCGACCATCGAGAGCAGGCGCTCGCGCTCGACGGACAGTTTGGCGCGCGAGCGCCTGAGGTCGGCACTGACGTGCTGGAGCTCGCCGGCGGAAAGGTCGCTGGACTCTCTGGCCAGGTCGCGTTCCCGATCGGCCTGATCGTAGGTCTGGTCGACAGAATCGAGCAGGGCCTGCCAAGCTTCCGGGCTAGCCGGGGGCTGCGAGCTGTCGAGGCCGAGCTGACGCAGCTGTTCTTCCAGGCGACGGTTCATTCGAACCGCTCCCGCTGGCTTTCGCCGAGCCTGATAGACCAGGCCTTCGAGAGCCAAACCCCGGGTGGCCTCAGGCTGCGTTTCGCAGTGGCTTGAAATTTGTGCACGCAGCGTCCCTAACCAAAAATCGGCTCGTTCGGACCGGTCGCCTGGCAGGGCGGGAACTTTGGGAAGTTCCGACGCGGGGGTAGACCAGATTCATCGGCACAGAGAAGAGGCCAGATGGAGTCCGAGAGCGTGAAAACAGCCGATGGCGAACACCCGATGTGGTGCTTCCGTGCCCGGTTGCTAGGCTCGCGCTCAACGCATGGCCCTTCGTCGAGACCCAGCCCACGCCGCCACGCCCGAACGCGTGCGGATCAACCTCTCGTGGTTGCTCAAGTTGCGCAGCGCCGCAGTTTTGGGGCAGTTGGCCACGATTGCCGCGGTGCACTTCGGGGTGGGAGTCGAGCTCCCGCTGCTGCCGCTGGTGGCGGTCATCATGCTCGGAATGATGGCGAACCTGGCCTTGCAGGGTTGGTTCGCGTGGCAGTCGCGCTCGGGCCAACCCGAGTCTTGGGTGCGTGTCGGCCGGCACGTGCTCGGGGTGGTGTTGGTGTTCGACGTGTTGCTGCTCGCAGCGCTGCTGTACTTCACGGGCGGAGCCGGAAATCCTTTCGTTGCGTTCTTCTTTGTCAACCTGGTGCTGTCCACGGTCATTCTGGATGGGCGCTGGCTCTTGTCGGTGGTCGGCGCGGCCGTGGCGGGGTTCGCGCTGGTTCTGTGGCGCCATGTGGCGCTGCCGGGGATCGGCGCGCCGACCTTGGTCTACGAGGTCCCCGGGCGATCGCGATCGCTTCAGGATCTCAGTCTGTGGGCCTGGGGCTCCCTGGCGGCGTTCGTCGCGGTCGCGACGTTTACCGCCTATTTCGTGCGGACGCTGCTGGCCGAGCTACTGGAACGGGAACGCGAGCTGGAGGGCGTTCGCCAGCGGCGAGCCGATGCCCTGCGGCTTGAGGCGCTGGCAAACCTCGCGGCGGGCGCGGCCCACGAACTCTCTTCTCCGCTGTCGACGATCGCGGTGGTAGCCAAAGAGCTAGGTCGCGAATTGGAGCAAGCCCATGCGCCAGACGCTCAAACCGAAGATGCCCAGTTGATTCGGCGCGAGGTGGCTCGGTGCCGGAAGATCCTGGATCAAATGAGCTTGGACGCGGGCGAAACGGTTGGCGAGGAAATGGCGGATTCGCCGATTGGCGAGCTGGTGGCTCGCGCCCTGGATCAGGTCGGTGAACCCGGTCGCGTGCGAGTCGACCTGGGTCCGTTGGCCGAAGCGCGGCTGCGCGTTCCGCGCGTCGCAGTGACCCGCGCCTTGCGCGCCTTGGTGCGCAACGGCCTCGACGCTTCGCGAGCCGGGACTTTGGTTGAAGTGCGTGGCGAAGAGCTCGACGGCGAAATCGCGATACGCGTGCAAGACTCCGGGAGTGGCATGGACGCCGAGACCCTCGAACGCGCCAGCGATCCGTTCTTTACGACCAAGGATCCTGGGCGCGGGATGGGGCTGGGGCTGTTCGTTGTCCGGACGCTCGCCGAGCGATTGGGGGGCCGGCTCGAGCTGCAGTCGACCGAAGGCGCTGGAACCCAAGCTACCTTCGTGCTTCCGGCGCCAGGCGACTCGCCCTCCTGATCTGCGCCGTTCGGCAAGGTGTTTCGGGCGGTCCCGGACTCTGAGACTCTGAGAATCTGAGAATCCGCCAGCGCCAAGCCAGGAGCTGTGCCCCCTCGCGAACGGGGACTCTTAGGCGGCGTCGATGTCGCGGGACGGAATTGACCCGCGGCCGAGCCAGCGGACGCACGTTGCGATGAGTTGGGCGCGGTCGACCGGCTTGGTTGCATAGTCGTCGCAGCCGGCGTCCGTGCAACGCTCGCGGTCTCCGAGCATGGCGTGCGCGGTGAGCGCAACGATCGGGAGCTGTTGGCCTTCCTTACGCAGCAGTTCAGCGGTCTGGTACCCATCGAGTCGCGGCATCTGCATATCCAGCAGCAACAGCTCGATCTGCTCGTCCCCTGGCCTGGGGAACAGCAGCCGATCGGCGGCCGCTTGCCCGTCTCCCACGATTTCGAGCGTGGCTCCAGCGCGGGTCAGCACGTGACGGAGCAAGACTTGGTTGTCGGCTCCGTCTTCGGCCAGCAAGATACGAGCTCCAGCGAGCGGAGCCTCGGAGGCCGTCGAGCTGCCCATGTCGTTCTCAAGCCACGAAGGCTTGTCGGTGGGTAGCGGAGCATCCACCGATTCGGTCAGTTGGGCGGTCGAGTCGCTGTGCAGCCAAGCGTCGAACTCGGCTTGGACGGTATCGGGGGAGATCTCGGTGCCGGCCACCACCAATCGGAAGGTGCTGCCGCTTCCGATTTCCGAAGTCACCGACAGCTCGCCACCTAGCATGCGCGCGAGTCGGCGCGAGATCGTGAGGCCGAGGCCGGTGCCCCCGAAACGTCTTGTGGTGGAGTTGTCCGCCTGACTGAACGGTTGGAAGATCCGCTCCATCTGCGTTTGGTTCATTCCGATGCCCGTGTCCTGAACGGCGCACAGCAGGCGGACGTCTTCGTTTTCTCCCTCGGTGCGGACACGCAAGGTCACCGATCCACTTTCGGTGAACTTGATTGCGTTGCCCATGAGGTTGACCAGGATCTGCTTTAGGCGCACGGGGTCCGTGACAAGCGAGCGTGACAAGTCGGGCGCAATTTCCATGCGCAGGTCGAGGTTCTTCTCCACTGCACGCGGACGCATCAATTCAAGCACGCCGTCGACGACTTGACGCGGATCGATGGAGATACTCTCGAGTTCCATACGGCCCGATTCGATCTTCGACAGGTCGAGAATATCATTGATCAAGCTGAGCAGGTGCTGTCCGTTGCGCTGGATGGTCTCCAGGTAGCCATCGGTTTGCTGCTCGTCGATTTGTTCGGTGCGCAGGATTTCAGCGAAGCCCAAAATCGCGCTCATCGGTGTGCGGATTTCGTGGCTCATGTTGGCCAGGAATTCGCTCTTCGCACGGTTCGCGGCCTCAGCCAGGCTGCGGGCGCGCTCGAGGCTCGCCTCGGCCTGCTTGAGGTCTTCGATGTCGATCTGGACACCGGTGATATGGAGCGGATGTCCGGTTTCGTCGCGGTCGGTGATCTCTCCGATCGTGAGAATCCAGCGGTACTGCCCCGAGGCATCGCGCATGCGAACTTCAAAGCGCAAGCGATCTCCAGCGGTGGGCTCGAACAGCCGCAGGTGAGAATCAAAATGCTCGCGCATTCGATCGCGGTCGTCCGGGTGGGCAAAGCCCTGCCAGGATTCGAACACGGGCGGGAACGAGTAGGGGTCGTGCCCGAGGAGAGTGAACCACTCGTCGCTGAGTTCGAACGTGCCGCTGCGCAGATCCCAGGTCCACAGACCGAGGCCCGAAGCCCGCAGGGCTAGCGAAAGTCGTTGCTCGGCGACGCGTAGTTCGGTGATGTCCTCAACGATCGCAACGAGCGTTCCGTCACCGTTCAGGCCGGTCAGCGGGATCTTGTCCGTTCGAATAAAGCGTCGCTCGCCGCCGGGCATTTCGAATCGCTCGAGGATGCCTAGCTTCGGGGTTCCGGATCGAATGACTTCGAGGTCGTCAGCAAAGTACTTCTCGGAGATCTCTTCCGAGAAGAACTCGGAAGTTGAACGACCCTCGATCTCTTCCACGCTTGCACCGAGCGACTCTGCGGCGGTGCTATTCAGGCGCAGGATGTTGTTCTTATCGTCTTTGTAGAAGACGTAGGCGGGCAAGGCGTCCAGGATCTCTTGCAGCTCGCGCCGGTGGCCTTCGAGCTTCTCTGTGGACAGTTTGGTTTCGGTCACATCCAGGCCGGCGCCGCGGAATCCAGCCAATCGATCACGATCGTCAAAGATCGGGAATGCGTTCTGCCGAATCCAGCGCATTTCGCCGTCGCTGCGTTGAACGCGCATTTCGAGTCCAAGGATGGGCGTCGCGGTCTTGCGGGCGCGATCCAACTCGTTCGCTGCGGACTCGACGTCTTCGTCGGCGACGAAGTCGAGGGGCGTTCGCCCGAGCGCGTCGGCGGCACCCACACCGAACAAATCCTCGATCGGCCCGGTGAGGAAGGTGTAGGCGCCGTCTTGGTCGGTTTCAAACACATACTCACCGACTGCGCGTGTGATGTCATCGAAGCGCTGCTCGGCTTCTTCGCGTTCAGCCACTTCGCGGCGCAGCAAACGTGTGCGGCGCTTGACCTCGCGGTGGATTTCGGCGTGCCGGGTTTCCAGGCTGCGCGTTGCAAAGAAGGCGAGCGCGGTTAGCAGCAGGCCCCCACCCAAAGCCAGGAACCAGGTGATCGAGTTGAGTTCCCCGAGACGGATCGGGAGGGTTCCGGTCAGCTGGAAATCGGTGGAGTTGCTCGAGAACTGGGCGACCGACTGGGTCGAGCGCCGGCTCGACTCGTCCCTGTCGACCAATTGAATCGAGAGGTTCTCGGAATCGTTGAGGGCGACCAGGCTCGCGTGGTCGAGGCCCGCTAAGTCGGCGAGGAGTTGCTGGTCGAGTTCGAAGTCGACGACAACCACTCCGTAGCGCGCACGCTCAGACTCTGCATCGGGCTTTCCGAGCAGGCCGGTGCCGAGACTGAGCTGGCCGAAGATTCGTTCGCCCTGGCGGCGCAGATCAAAATGGGCTTCGCCCAGACGAGCCCACAGTCGAGCTCGATAGCTGAGGGGTTCGAGCTCGATCGACGGATCGCCGCTGCGCAGTTCGCGCTCGAGCTCGAGGTCGGGTCCGCCGGCATGCCCTGGGCGGTTGCCGGTGTCGACGCCGGTGTACAGGCGTGCGGCGAGTAGGTCGGAGTGCTGCTCGAGCAGACCGGAGGCCAGGCTCGCGGCGAAGTCCAGCTGATTCGGGTCCCGGCGCAGCGGGTCAGCTAGGGCTTGGCCGACCATTTCGACCGAGCGAAAGCGCTCCGAGATCAAGCGAGCCGACCGTTCGAGGCCCTTCTCCAGGCGTCGCTCGGCCACCGTGCCGACATAGGCCACGGCCCAAAGGCAGAGCCCTAGGGTTAGCCCTAGTCCTAAACCTGCCGCGGCCAGAGACATTCTGCCGGGGGGAGAGGGGATCTCGTCTTCGGGAGCGGTCATAGAGGAGGAGCCGTAGGGGGCGGCACAGGGGGAACCACCGGACCCATCGAGATACCTCCGGGCGGTTCTTGAGCCCGCTCCAGATCCTTGAGGCCAGGGACCCCGAACGCCCTCGGCGTCCCCCCCCGGCTGCCGGGGCCATGCCCGGCGAGATCCCCTCCGCTTCGGCGACCAAGACGCGGAGCCAGCCGCCTAGGACGCTATATATCTGCACCATGGAGCCGCGCGAAGAGCACCCCCAGAGCCTGCTGCTGGTCGACGACGACCAAATCTTCCGGGAGCGCCTCGCCCGCGCATTTCGCGGCCGGGGGTTCGAGGTTCGGACCGCGGGGAGCTGCGCGGAAGCTCTGGAGTTGGCCCGCGTGGAATCCCCGGAGATGGCCGTGGTCGACCTCAAAATGCCCGGCGGTACGGGCTTGGAGTTGCTGGGGGAGCTGAAGAAGCTCGACCCGGGCACGGAAGTCGTGGTTTTGACCGGCTACGGGAGCATCTCGACCGCCGTGGAGGCGACCAAGGGGGGGGCGACCAACTACCTGCCCAAGCCGGCCGATGCCGACGACATTCTCCAGGCCTTCGTTCGCGGGCGGCGCGGCTCTTCGGGGGAGAGCGCCGGAGCGGCGGGTTCTGGAGCGGCGGGTTCTGGTGGGGCTGGGTCCGGTGGGAGTGGGTCCGGTGGGACTGGGCCAGGAGCGGGCAAGGACCTGCGAGCCCCGACCCTGGCACGCGCGGAATGGGAGCACATCAACCGCGTGCTCTCGGACGCTGGAGGCAACATTTCAGAAGCGGCTCGCCGGCTGGGAATCCACCGCCGTTCCCTCCAGCGCAAGCTGCAGAAGTTCGCCCCCGAATAGCGACCTCCTAGCCGCCCCGCGGCCCCTTCCCATGGCCCCGTCCCGCGGCGGGGTTCGGAGGCTCCGAGCGTCTAGATAATTTTGCAGCTGAGCCGGTGAATCGAGCCGTCCCGCCCAAGGGAAGTCCTGCGCGACAATCTGCCGCATTCTCCCGGAGGCCCTCGCTCCCTAAAGTAGCGCCGTCGAGAAGGCCGTTCCGCTCGGCCGGGTTCACCCGCCCGGCCGCTGCCACCGCGGGTTGCCGATCGACGTTCTCCTCCTCGGAGGAACCCTCCCCCCAGGCAAGCTCCTGCCGCGAGCTTCACCAACGCGCGCTGTTCCCCAGCCGCTCTGGCCATCTGTAGGCCCACCGAAGGCATGTTCCAATTCCCGAGCTGGACTACGACCCTCCGCAACCTGTCGGGCGTCGTGGTTTTGACTTTGCCCGTGTACCTGATCGCTGTTGTGGCGTTCGGTGCCTCGCCGAAGACGACCGATGTCGGCTACCAGCCTGCGCAGCCGATCCCGTTCAGCCATGCGCTGCACGCTGGCGAGCTAGGCCTGGACTGCCGCTACTGTCACAACACGGTCGAGCAGGCCGGGCATGCCGCGGTTCCGCCGACGGCGACCTGCCTCAACTGTCACTCGATGGTTCACACCGAGTCGACCAAGCTCGCACCGCTGCGTGAGAGCGCCGAGACGGGCCATCCGGTCGAGTGGGTGCGCGTGCACGACCTGCCGGATTACTCCTACTTCAATCACGCCGCCCATGTGAACAAGGGCGTGGGCTGCGCGAGCTGCCACGGGCGCATCGACAAAATGGAAGTCGTGTTCCAGCACGAGCCGCTGTCCATGGGCTGGTGCATCGAATGCCATCGCGAGCCGGAGAAGCACCTGCGTCCCCTGGACCAGATCACGAACATGGCCTGGGCTCCCGAGAACCAACTGGAAGTCGGCCTCGCGGTGAAGGAGGAGCTCGGCGTAGCTCCTCGTGAGTCCTGCTCGACCTGCCACCGCTAACCGCGCGCCGATCCCCCCTGATGAAGACTCAAGAAGAGAAGCAAACCGGCAAGCGTTACTGGTCCAGCCTGGCTGAGCTTGAGGGTAGCCCCGAGTTCCAGGCGAGCCTGGCGCGCGAATTCCCCGATGGCGCGGACACGATCGACGGTGTCGACCGGCGCCGTTTCCTGCAGCTGATGGGCGCTTCGGTAGCCCTCGCCGGCGCGCAGAGCTGCCGCTGGGAAAAGACCCACATCCTGCCCCTGGCCGAACGTCCGGAAGGCCGTATCCCGGGTGTCCCGAGCTACTTCTCGACCGCGTTCGAGATGCACGGCATCGCGCAGCCCCTGGTGGTGACGTCCTACGACGGCCGTCCGATCAAGGTCGAGGGCAACACCCTGCACCCGCAGTCGCAGGGTGCTTCGACGATCCACGCCCAGGCCACGATTCTCGAGCTGTACGACCCGGATCGCAGTCAAGTCGCCCAGCGCGACGGCGAAGAGATCAGTGCGAGCGCCGCCCAGGCCGCGATGATCGATCTTCATGGCCGCGCGCGAAGCGCCGCTGGAGCGGGCCTCGCCATCTTGGTGGAGGACACCTCCTCGCCGGCCGTTCAAGAGGAGCTCGCGCGCCTTCAGGAGACCATGCCGGAGGCGCGGGTCGTCGCCTACGAGCCGACGACGCGTTCCAACTCGCTGGCTGGCACCGAGCAAGCGTTCGGTCGCGAGCTTCGCGTGCACCCGAACTTTGAGGCCGCCGACCGCGTTGTTGCGCTCGACTGCGACTTCCTCGTCGATCACCCCGGCGCCATCGCCAACTCGAAGGGCTTCGCTGTCCGGCGCAAGCCCGAGAGCGATCTCGAAATGAACCGGCTGTACGCGATCGAATCGCGCTACACCGCGACCGGTGCCCAATCGGATCACCGTCTGCCGGTGCGCGCTTCGCAGATCGGAAACACCCTGCTGGCGCTGGAGTCGCTCCTCGGCGGTGGTGCGCTCCCCGAGGGCTTCGACGAAGCGGCCACCGCGTTCTTGACCGCCTTGGCTGAGGACCTGAACGCCCACAGCGGACGCAGTTTGATCCTGGTCGGCGAGAATCAGCCGGCCGATGTGCACGCGCTTGCGGCTCGCGTCAACGAACGCCTCGGCGCTCCGGGCTCCACGCTCGACTACACCGCAGAGCCCGCGCGCGCCGCGGCTCCCGATCTGGCGGCGTTCGGCGACTTGGTCGCGGCCATGAACGGTGGGGAAGTCGAGAGCATCCTGATTCTCGGCGGCAACCCGGTTTACGACGCTCCGCGCGGCCTCGGCTTCGGAGAAGCGCTTGCCAAGGTTCCGACTCGCCTACACCTCGGCCTCTACCTGGACGAAACCGGCGAACTCTGCAACTGGCACCTGCCCAAGTCGCACTTCCTCGAAAGCTGGGGCGATGCCCTTGGCTGGGACGGATCGCACTGCCTGGTGCAGCCGCTGATCGTGCCGCTGTACCCGAGCCACACCGCGCTGGAGGTCCTGCACCTGGTGCGCACCGGTTCGCCGGCCACGGCGCAACAGCTCGCCCGCAACAGTTTCGAGCGCGGCGCCGGTACCACCGACGAGGCCGTCTTCGGACAGGCCTTGCACGACGGCTTCCTGGCGGGCTCTGCCGGCGCGCCGGTTACCGGCCTGACGGTGGGGAACCTGTCCGTGTCGCCAGCGCCCGCGCCGGAAGGCATGGAGCTGGTGCTGCATGCCTCCAGCGCCGTGCGCGACGGACGCTTCGCGAACTCGGGCTGGCTGCAAGAGCTGCCCGACTTCCTGACCAAGTTGACCTGGGACAACGCGGCCATGATTTCGCCGGCCACCGCGGCGGCGATGAAAGTCACGACCGGCAGCCTGGTCGAGCTGGAGCTCAATGGCCGCAAGCTGGAGAAGTGTGGCGTCTACGTCCACCCTGGGCTCGCGCCCGATACCGTCGCATTGGCGCTGGGCTACGGCCGCACCCGCGCAGGTCACGTTGGGGGGCTCACTCTAGAGGCCGTTCCGACGGTCGGCTTCGACGCTTACCAACTGACCGATCGGTCGGTGGAGGGCTTCTTCGGCGGCTTGAACGTCAAGGCGCTCAGCGGCAGCTACGACTTTGCCAGCACCCAAGAGCACAACCAGATCGACGCCAAAGGACGCGTCGAGCGCGACGGCGGGCAGCGCGACGGCAAGGTCGAACGCGTGGTGGCCACCGCGGGTCACGGCAACAGCCACAAGGAACACGACCACTCAGACGATTCCAGCCACGAGGACCCGTACTTCGAGTCTGGCAAGCCGGGCCGGATCCAAGAGCTGATCCGTGAGGCGACGATCGATCAGCACAAGGAGATCACCGCTGGACTCGCCGCCTTGGGCGCCGGGGCCGCAACCGGCCACGCGGACACCGGTCACGCCGAGGACAGCCACGGCCACGATGGGGAAGGTCACTCCGGTGACGGCCATTCAGACGAAGGCCACGCTGAGGCCGGACACGGCGACGAGGACCATGGCGAGGGGCACTTCCTCGAGCCGAACCCCTACAAGCGCGAGGCCGGGCCGGCGCTCGAGTCCCTTTGGACCGAGCACTCCTACGAAGGCCGCAAGTGGGGGATGACGATCGACTTGTCCGCCTGCACGGGCTGCAACGCCTGCGTGGTCGCCTGCCAATCGGAAAACAACATCCCGGTGGTCGGCAAAGAGCAAGTCTCGAAGGGCCGCGAGATGCAGTGGATCCGCATCGACACTTACTTCTCCGGCGAGGAGGACTCGCCCGAAGTGCGGCATCAGCCGATGGCGTGCATCCAGTGCGAGTTGGCTCCCTGCGAACAGGTTTGCCCGGTCGCGGCCACCGTCCACTCGGACGAAGGCCTCAACGACATGGTCTACAACCGCTGCATCGGCACGCGCTACTGCTCGAACAACTGCCCGACCAAGGTGCGACGCTTCAACTTCTTCAACTACCACAAGGATCTGAAGCGGGAAGAGAACGCCGTCAAGAAGATGGGCTTCAACCCCGAAGTCACCGTGCGTCACCGAGGCGTCATGGAGAAGTGCACCTACTGCGTCCAGCGGATTCAGAACACGAAGATTCAAGCGACCGCCCAGAAGCGCGAACTACGCGATGGCGAAATTCAAACGGCTTGTCAGCAGACCTGCCCGGCCGACGCGATCGTCTTCGGCGATTTGGCTGATTCGCACAGCGCGGTTTCGGCAAGCGCAGGACTCGAGCGGTCCTACGACTTGCTCGGATTCTTGAACATCAAGCCGCGCACCAGCTACCTGGCACGCATCACGAACCCCAACCCGGCTCTCGCCTAGTCCTCAGGATCTAGTCATGTCAGGCAAGACCTATCTCCCCATCGAGGGCCTCTACAACTCAGGGGACGACCCGCGCGGTCGCAACCCCCTGATCCTGGAGAAGAGCTACCAGGACGTCACCGAAAAGGTTTGTGGCGTCGTGGAGAACCCCAAGATCAACCCGTTTTGGTTGATGGGCTTTCTGGTGGCCGTTGGGCTGGCCGGGATGCTGTTCTCCTTGGTGGCCTATCTGATCACCACCGGTGTCGGCGTCTGGGGCAACAACATCCCTGTCGCCTGGGGCTGGCCGATCGTGAACTTCGTGTTCTGGATTGGTATCGGCCACGCCGGAACCCTGATCTCCGCGATCCTGTTCCTGTTTAGGCAGGACTGGCGAACGTCGATCAACCGCTTCGCCGAGGCGATGACCATCTTCGCGGTGGTCTGTGCCGGCGTCTTCCCCGGGATCCACGTCGGTCGTATCTGGGTGGCCTACTGGCTGCTGCCGATTCCGAACCAGATGAGCATGTGGCCGAACTTCCGGTCGCCGCTGCTATGGGACGTGTTCGCGGTTTCGACCTACGGCTCGGTGTCCCTGGTCTTTTGGTACATGGGCATGATCCCGGACCTCGCGACGATTCGCGACCGGGCGATCCACCCCGTTCGCCGGGCCGCCTACGGTCTTTTGGCCCTCGGATGGCGCGGATCGAGCCGGCACTGGCACCGCTACGAGCGCGCCTACCTGCTGCTGGCCGGCTTGGCCGCGCCGCTGGTGCTTTCGGTGCACACGATCGTTTCCTTCGACTTCGCGGTCAGTCAGGTGCCCGGTTGGCACACGACGATCTTCCCGCCGTACTTCGTGGCGGGCGCGATCTTCTCAGGGTTCGCGATGGTGGTCACGCTGGCCGTGCCGGCGCGCCACTTCTACGGGCTCAAGGGGATCATTACGATCCGCCACCTCGAGAACATGAACCGCATCATCCTCGCCACGGGAATGATGGTCGGCTACGCGTACTCGATGGAGTTCTTCATCGCCTGGTACGGGGGCAACCGCTACGAGCAGTTCGCCTTTGTGAACCGCGCCTTTGGGCCCTACGCCTGGGCCTACTGGACGATGGTCAGCTGCAACGTCATCTCGCCCCAGATCTTCTGGTTCAAGAAGGCCCGCACCTCGATCCCGATCATGATGACGGTCGCGATCTTCGTGAACATCGGGATGTGGTTCGAGCGCTTCGTGATCACGGTCACTTCGCTGTCCCGCGATTTCCTGCCGTCCAGTTGGGCCTATTTCCGTCCGACGATTGTCGACATCGGCATGCTCATCGGCAGCTTTGGACTGTTCTTCACCCTCTTCCTCTTGTTCCTGCGCTTCGGTCCGATGATCGCTATGGCGGAAGCCAAGTGGTCGATGCCGTTCCCCGAAACCGGCCCGGACAAGGCCGCAAAGCGGAACCTCGAAACGGCCCCCCAGCCGTCGGCCAACTGAGCGCATCGCTCCAATAAGAGGACTCCCACCCATGGTCAACACTCCCCGCTTCCTCGACTCGGTTCCCGAGCCGCAATGGGTGCGCACGCTCAAAGCGCACGACGACGACTCTCCCCAGGAGGTCTACGGTGTGATCGCCGAGTACGGCACGCCCGCCGAGCTGATGGCGGCCTCCCGTCGCGTACGCGACTCCGGCTACACCAAGTGGGACACCCTGACGCCGTTCGCCGTTCACGGCATCGACGACGACATGGGAATCAAGCCCACGATCCTGCCCTGGTTCACCCTGGCGCTGGGCCTGACCGGGACCCTGACCGGCGTGCTGTTGCAGTGGTATACGAACGCGCACGACTACCCGTTCATGATCTCTGGCAAGCCCCAGTGGTCGCTGCCGGCGAACATCCCGGTGGCCTACGAGCTGACGATCCTGTTCGGTGCGTGGACGACGTTCTTTGCCATGGTTGGCCTGAACGTGCTGCCCCAGTGGTTTCACCCGGTCTTCCGCCTGCCGCGCATGAAGCGCTACACGGATGACCGCTTCGCGATTCTGATCGAGGCCAAAGATCCGATGTTCGACGCCGAGCGCGCCCGCGCGCTCCTGGCTGACACCGGAGGCACCGAACTCGAGACCCTTCACGCCCCGAAGCGGACGGCGCCTTTGCCGAGCATTTTCGTGGGCGTCGCGGTGATCGCCACGATGGTTGCGTTGGTTCCGCCGGCGCTGGCTCTGAAGGGCCGCTTCGCCAAGTCGGACAAGCCGCGATTCCACATCATCCAAGACATGGATATGCAGGCGAAGTACAAGGCCCAGGCACCGAGCCCGCTGCTGGGCCGCCTGCGCGGCGACGATCGAGCCTCCGTCTTGTGGCCCGAAGGCACGGTCGCCCGCGGTCAAAAATTCGCGGACCCGGTTCACGAAACCGGCGCCACGGCCCCCGAAGCATGGGTCAGCGCCGTGCCCGAGGAGTACGAGGTCGACGCGGCCTTCCTTGCGCGTGGTGAAGAGCGATTTGCCGTCTACTGCACGCCCTGTCACGGGGCCGCGGGGGTTGGCGATGGGCTTGTTTCCCAGCGCGCCGCTTCGTTGGCTGAAGCCCAAGCCGCATCGGGCTTCTCGACGGGAATGGCCTGGGTCGCTCCGGCCAACCTGGCCGATCCGCGGATCGTCGCTCAGCCTGTTGGGCAGATCTACAACACGATCACCAACGGCTTGAACAACATGAAGCCCTACAAGGGCCAGATTCACGCGGCGTCCGACCGCTGGGCGATTGCTTCCTACGTGAAGGCCCTGCAGATCAGTCAGACCGCCAGCGTCAACTCCCTTACCGACGAGCAGCGCCAGCAGCTCGACGACTAACGCCGTCCAACTAGAAGGCCCCCCCGACCTGTACACGCGATGGCACACGCCTCCGAAATCACTCTGACCGAAGCCGACACCAAGTTGCCGGCTGGCATGGCTGCGGCTGGTCCGAAGGCTCTGATCGCCGGCGCCCTGCTGCTCGGCATCGGAGTCCTGGCGTCCGGCTTGGACTTACACGTCCTGGGCTTCGCCTACCTGACAGCTTTCGCCTTTTGGCTGACCGTGGCGCTAGGGGGCCTGGTTTTCCTGTGTCTCCAGCACGTCAGTCGCGCCGGCTGGAGTGTCGGTGTTCGCCGGATGATCGAGAACGTCGTCTCGACGCTTCCGTGGATGGCTTTGGCTTCGCTGCCGATCGTTGTCCCCACGGCGATGGGCTCGGAGTTCTTCTATCACTGGAACGCCGAATCGGCGATCGAATTCGACCGGCAGCACATGCCGGCTAAGGTTCCGGTCTACGACAATTTCCTGAACAACGAGTTCTGGACCGCGCGAATCGCCTTCTACTTCGCGGTTTGGATCCTGCTTGCGCGCTTCTTTGTCGGTCATAGCCGTCGCCAGGATGAAGACGGCGACCACAACCGTACGCGCAAGATGGAGATCCTCGCCGCGCCAGCGATCCTCCTGTTCGCGCTGACTCTGACGTTTGCGGGCATTGACTTCTTGATGTCACTCGACCCGCACTGGTTCTCAACGATCTGGGGTGTCTACCTGTTCGCAGGCTCGATGACCTCGTTCTTGTCGTTCCTCGCGCTGATGATCATGTGGGTCCAGCGGCAGGGCGGGCTTTCCAACGTGACGGCCGAGCACTTCCACGACATCGGCAAGTTCATGTTCGGATTCGTGTTCTTCTTCGGGTACATCGGCTTCAGCCAGTACCTGCTGATCTGGTACGCGAACATTCCCGAAGAGACGATCTTCTACAAGCATCGTCAGGAGGGGGACTGGACCGCTTTCACGCTGCTGCTGTTGTTTGGCCACTTCCTGATCCCGTTCCTCGGGCTTCTGTCGCGGCACGTCAAGCGCCATACGCCGTCCCTCGCCTTTTGGGCTGTGTGGCTGCTGGTGATGCACTTCGTCGACATGTACTGGATCGTCATGCCCACCTACGCCGAGCACACCGGCGACCCGGGCCGCATTTACTTCGGCGCCGCGAATGTGGCGATTTGGCTGGGCCTTGGAGGACTGTTCCTCTGGCGCGTCCTGGCCAAGTCCGGACAGGGTTCGATCGTGCCCCTGCGCGACCCCCGCTTGTCTGAATCGCTTCACTTCGAAAACGTCTGACCCTCACCTGGACCCAACAAAACCATGGCAGCCTCCCAGGACAAGCTGGACGTCGGACGCATGTTCGTGATCGGCCTCGGCGGAATCATCTTCACCTACGCGGTGGTCCTCGCTCTCGAGGGCCTTTACTACGCCCGCGTGGGGGTCGAACAAGAAAAGAAGATCCTTGCAGTTCCGTACACCGAGGCCCTCGAGGCCAAGGCGGCCGGCAAGGAGTACCTCTCCGAGTACGGCTGGATCGACGAAGAAGCCGGCACGGTTCACATTCCGATTGAAGACGCCAAGTCCCTGTACCTCGAGGGACTGCGCTAGTTCGAGCCGCTCGACCTCTCCCACAGAACCATGCAAGACCCGATCCGAAGGACCCACACCGGCCGCGCGCTTCACCTCGCGCGCCGGACTTTCGCGGCCACAGGTTTTGTAGGGCTCTTGTCCTTGCTCTCCGGGCCGGCGTCGGCCCAGCTGAACAACCGCGTGCCGCTCGGCACCGAGAACACCGGGGTGACCCAAAAACTCGGCGCCCAGGCTCCGCTCGAGCAAGTCTTCACCGACCAGGACGGACGGATCGTCACGCTGGGGGACAGCTTCCAAGAGGGACGCCCGGTTCTGCTGACGCTCAACTACTCCAACTGTCCCCAGCTCTGCATCCTGCAACTGGACGGCCTGGTGAACAGCCTCAATGAGGTGGGTTTCGAGCTCGGCAGCGAGGTGCAGGTCGTAACGGTCAGCCTGGACCCGACCGAGCCGGCCGAGCGTGCCAAGCTGACCCAAGAGTTGTACATGGGTCGTTACACCGGCGAAGGCGGCCCCGAGGGTTGGACCTGGCTGGTGGCGGACAACGAAGCCGACATCCGTCGTGTGTCCGATGCCGTCGGCTATGGCTACGACCTCGACCCCCGCACGGGCGAGTACTCCCACGAAGCGGCCTTCATGCTCATGACGCCCGAGGGCAAGGTGAGCCGCTACTTGTTCGGCATTGAGCCCGACCCGACCAGCCTGCGCATGTCGCTGGTCAGCGCTTCCGAAGGAGGCCTGGGCACGCTCACCGACCGCATCCGCATGTTCTGCTACCGCTACGACCCAGATTCTGGTTCGTACTCCATGGTGGCCGTGAACGTGATGAAACTCGGAGGCCTCGTCACCATGTTGGTGCTCGGCGGCTTTCTCTTCCTGTTCTGGCGTCAGGATCTCCTGGCGCAACTGAAAGGCGACTCCGCGGAAACGTCCCGATGACTCCTCTCCCGCTCTTGGCTAGCTTGGCGGCGCAATCCACGCCGCGCGCCGCGAACCTGTTCTTCCCCGAAGAAGGTTCGACGATCGCCCGTCAAATCGACGACGTCTTCTACTTCATCCTTTGGGTGTCGATCATCTCGTTCGTGCTGTGCATCGGCGCGGGTGTGTGGTTCATGTGGAAGTACCGCGAGCGTGAGGGTCACCAGATGATCCCGACCGCCTCGCACAGCACCCGACTCGAGATCACCTGGACGGTCATTCCGACCATTCTTGTGGCCATCATGTTCTGGGTAGGCTTCGACAGCTACCTGGACATGCGCGAGGCGCCTGCGGACTCCTACGAGGTCCAAGTCATCGCTCGCCAGTGGGCCTGGGAATTCCATTATCCCAACGGCGCGATCGACTCCGATCTGCACGTTCCGGTGGGCCGACCGGTCAAGCTGATCATGACCTCGACCGACGTGCTGCACAGCCTGTTCGTTCCGGCCTTCCGGGTGAAGCAAGACATCGTGCCCGGTCGCTACACGACCCTGTGGTTCGAGGCACTCGAATCCAACACGGAAGCTGGCGACAACCCAGGCGAGGCCTACGACTTGTTCTGCACCGAGTACTGCGGGCAGGACCACTGGAACATGAATCGCAAGGTCTACGTGTACTCCGAAGACACGTACGCCGGCGCCATGGCCGAACGGGCCAACTGGTTGGGCAAGATTGGGGAGCTCACTCCCGCTCAAAAGGGTGAGCGCCTCTACAAGCAGGCTTGCTCTTCCTGTCACCTGCCGAGCGAAGAAACCAAGATCGGGCCGGGCTTCTTGCTTGTCTCCCAGGCGATCGCAGACGGAACCGAGATTGAGTTCGATGGCGCACCGCCCCTGGTGCCTGACGAGAACTACCTGCGTGAGTCGATCCTGGTTCCGGGCGCGAAGGTCCGGAAGGGCTATCCAAACCAGATGAACTCGTTCCAAGGCCAGCTCAACGATCTTCGGATCAACTACATCCTCACGTACATCAAGTCGCTAGCCGATCCCACGATCGGAGCCGAGATGGAGACCGCGGAAGACTTAGGCGCAGCTCCCGCTGGCGAGTAGCCCGACCCCGATTCTCCGAGTTCTTCCCGAACGGCCAACCCACCTGAATTCCATGTCCACCACCGGAACCGCGACACCCGAGCTTGCCTCGGACGGCCACGGCGCCGCCCACGGCGACAACTACCTGACCGCGAGCAGCGGGCTCAAATCCTGGCTGTTCACGCTCGATCACAAGCGGATCGGCGTGATGTACCTGATCGGGGTGCTGTCGGCGTTCACGCTCGGCGGCCTGTTCGCAGTGCTGTTGCGGACTGAGCTGGCGATGCCAAACGGTTTCTTGGACGACGGTACGCCCAAGCCGGGCCAGTTGTTCGCCGACGGCGCGATGTACAACCAGATGTTCAGCTTGCACGGCGCCATCATGGTGTTCCTGTTCATCATCCCGTCGATTCCGGCGGCGCTGGGGAACTTCGTGCTGCCGATCATGCTGGGGGTGAAAGACGTGGCATTCCCCAGGCTGAACCTGTTCAGTTTCCACCTGTGGATTCTGGGGGCGGTGTTCTTCGTGATCGCGCTCTCGACCAGTGGCCTCGACACCGGCTGGACGTTCTATACGCCCTACTCGACGACTACTAACACGGCTGTGATCGCCGCGACGATGGGGGCCTTTGTCCTGGGCTTCAGCTCGATCTTCACGGGCCTGAACTTCATCGTCACCCTGCACAAGATGCGGCCGCCGGGCATGACCTGGTTCCGCATGCCGCTGTTCCTGTGGGGCCTGTACGCCACCGCCGTGATCCAGGTCCTGGCGACTCCGGTGCTCGGAATTACGCTGCTGCTGCTGATCGTGGAGCGGGCCCTGAACGTCGGGATCTTCGATCCGGCGATCGGTGGCGACCCGGTGCTGTACCAGCACTTCTTCTGGTTCTACAGCCACCCGGCGGTCTACATCATGGTGCTCCCGGGGATGGCGATCATCTCCGAGCTAATCAGCACCTTCAGCCACAAGCACATCTTCGGCTACCGCTTCATCGCGATGTCGTCGCTCTCGATCGCGATCTTCGGTTTCTTCGTGTGGGGCCACCACATGTTTACGTCGGGTCAGGACCCGATTACGTCGACGATCTTCAGTGCGCTGACCTTCTCGATTGCTATCCCCTCGGCGATCAAGGTCTTCAACTGGCTGACAACGATGTACAAGGGCGAGATATCCATGAAGACGCCCATGGTCTACGCCCAGGGCTTCATGTTCTTGTTCCTGATCGGCGGCCTGACCGGGCTGTTCCTCGGAACGCTCTCGACTGACATCCACCTGCACGACACCTACTTTGTCGTCGCACACTTCCACTACGTGATGGTCGGCGGAACCCTCTGGGCGTTCCTCGGCGGCCTCTATTACTGGTGGCCGAAGATCTCGGGCAAGATGTACGACGAGAAGATGGGCGTCGTGGCGAGCCTCGTTGCGCTGTTCGGCTTCAACTTGACGTTCTTCCCCCAGTTCTTCATGGGGAGTCAGGGCATGCCACGCCGCTACTTCGACTACCAGCCGGAGTGGGCGATCTATCACCAGCTCTCGACGCTCGGCGCCTACGTGCTGTTGGTCGGGCTCTTGATGGTGGCTTGGAACCTGGTGCAGTCGATGCGTAAGGGGCCGAAGGCACCGGACAACCCCTGGGGCGGTACGACGCTCGAATGGGAGTGCTCGTCGCCTCCGCCGCACGCGAACTTCGAGCACCAGCCGAGCGTGGGAGACCCCTACGATCACCACGGCCTGCGCTTCGACGAAGCCACCAGCGGATACGTTCGGGACCCCGAATTGGTCGCCGCGCCGCGCCCCTCGATCCACTGACGGAACTCGGTTCCTGATGGTCCGCGCGCGTCGCGTTTGATCAGGAATCACTCCAAACCAGCGCCGGCCGCGCACCCCTCGCGCGGCCAGCCTCCCTCTCCATCCGGCTTGCGCCGGTTTCCTCTCCCGAGCCCTCCGCGAATCGGAAGTACCCCGATGTCCACGACCGCGCCCCCCCAGCAGCCTACGACGGACGACCATGACCATGCTCATGGCGATCCGGAGGAGCATCTGGCCCACCACTTCGACACGGCGGGCCAGCAGTTCGATTCTGGAAAGCTCGGGATCTGGGTCTTCCTCGTTACGGAAGTCCTGTTCTTCTCCGGGCTCTTCTGCTTCTACGCCCTGTGGCGGAAGAACCACCCCGAGATCTACCACTACGCTCACTTCTACTTGGACACCAAGTGGGGCGCGATCAACACCGGTGTCCTGCTGCTGTCCTCGCTGACGGCAGCTTGGTCGGTGCGCTGTGCTCAGCTGGGCAAGAAGGGCGGGATGATCCTGATGCTCGTGATCACGATCCTGTGCGCCTTCGGGTTCATGGGGATCAAGACAATCGAGTACGGCGGTAAGTTCGCCCACGGCACGGGACCCGGCAAGTACTACAACCCGCACCCCTCGCACGTGGTCATCACGGAGAACGATCACCGCGACTTCATCGGCCTGGCTGGTGATCTGGCCGCGGATCGCATCCGCGAGCGCGACAATCTGGCTGCCGACGTTGAGATCGATCACGGCCTGCTTGATGAGGTTTCGCTAGAAATCATCGCTGAGCACGAGCCCGAGCCCGAGTCGGTTCGGACGTTCTTCTCGATCTACTTCTGCATGACGGGCCTGCACGGTATCCACGTCATGGCGGGCATCTTCATCTACTTCTGGATCCTGAAGCGCGCCATCCGCGGTGACTTCGGGCCGAAGTTCTACGGGCCCGTGGACTTCACGGCCCTGTACTGGCACCTGGTCGACCTGATCTGGATCTACCTGTTCCCGCTGCTCTACCTGATCAACTGATGTCTACTTCACAGGAAGACCCGGCGGCCGACGTCGGAACCGTTCTCGAAGAGCACCACCATCCCCATGTGCTGTCCTGGCAGCTACTGGTCATGGTTTGGCTGGCCCTGATGGGCTTCACGGCCTTGACCGTGTACCAGGCGACCCTGGACCTGGGCGGATGGGACCTTCAGATCGCGATGATGATCGCGACGACGAAGGCTCTGCTGGTGGCTTTGATTTTCATGCACCTGCGCTGGGATCGGCCGTTCAACGGGCTGGTCTTCGTCTCGTCGCTGGTGTTCGCGGGCCTCTTCGTGGCGATTTCGATGCTCGATACCGGCGCCAACCAGCCCGAGATCGAGACTCGTCGCTACGACCAGCCCCTGGGCACCCGCCCGGACTACGCCGCCGAGCACGCCGCTCACGCGGCCGAACACAGTGGTGATCACGCCGAAGATCACAGTGAAGATCACGGTGAAGGCGGTCACGGAGAAGAACACAGCGAAGGCGACCACTCGGGGGGCTCCGAGCACGGCGAGGGAGAACACGCTGCCGAAGACCACGGCGGCGAAGACCACTGATCTGGATGGATCGGCCCTGGATCGCAAGGATCCAGGGTCCTAAGGGACCGAAATGCTGTTCGGATTCCGCCAAATCGCCAGCCTCGAAGACGATGACGATCGCTCGGTCGTCGCGCGGATGAGCGGTGCCGAGCCAGAGGGCGTCGGGCGGCTTGGGATGCAGATCTTCCTTGGTTCGCTGACCTTCGTGTTCGGCGCCTCGATTCTGCTCTACGTCATTTTGATGAAGTCGCAGAAGGCGCCTGCGGTGGGGGTGATTGAATTTGTCCAGGCGGGCCTGATCGCCTCGACCGCAATCCTGTTGGTGTCCTCCTGGACCCTGCGCAAATCAACCCAGGCGATCGCCAAGCACGACGACCGCGCGGGCTTGGCAAAGTGGCTGCGCGTGACCCTTGGGCTGGGCTATCTGTTCGTCGCCAGCCAGACCTGGGTGTGGTTCACGGTTTTGAACTCGGGACTCAAGCTCGACGCCACCAACCGGCACGCTGCGTTCTTTGTCGTCCTGACCGTGCTGCACGCGCTCCACGTAGCCGGAGGGATCGTACGTCTGCACCAGGTCACCGCCAGGGCCAAGCGCGGGGAGTACTCCAAGGCGTCCTGCGAGTCGGTACTCAACGCAGCGATGTACTGGCACTACCTGGACATCGTGTGGCTCCTAATGCTGGGAGCCATTCTCTGGCTCTCCAGCTGAGCTCGGTAATCCAGCGTCAGCGCAAACTGCCCCGGCGAGATCGGTAATACGGTGCCAGAGCAAAATGCACCGCTGAGGCACCCGCGGCAAAGCCGCGGTCCGGCAGCGAAGCTGCCGGTGCCTCAGCGGTGCATTTTGCTCTGGCACCGTATTACCGATCTCGCCGGGGCAGTTTGCGCTGACGCTGACTACTTTTTGGAAGCCTTCTTGCGGCGGTCGTCGTTCCGCTCGCGCTTGCGCAGGCGCAGGGTGTCGGGGGTGACCTCAAGCAGCTCGTCGTCCTCGATGTACTCGAGGACTTCTTCGAGGGACATCTTCTTCGGCGGCGGCAGGTTGACGTTGTCGTCTTTGCCGGAGGCTCGCATGTTGGTGAGCTTCTTGGCGCGGCATACGTTCAGGGCCAAGTCGCCGGGCTTGGCGCTCTCGCCGACGATCATGCCTTCGTAGACCTCGTCGCCGGGGGCAACGAACCAGGTGCCGCGGTCGGCCAAGGAGTCGAGTGCGTAGCCCATAGCAGGGCCGGCGCGGTCGGCGATCAGCACGGCACCCGAGCGGCGAGGGATCCCGCCGCCGTCTGGAGCCCAGGAGTCGAGGATGTGCGCGAGGATTGCCTCGCCCTGGGTCAGGGTCAACAGGGTAGTTCGCGCACCGATCAGGCCGCGGGCTGGGATCAAAAACTCAAGGCGCGTGGTCGAATCGCCGGCTTCCATGTGGACCATCTCGCCCCGGCGCCGGCCGAGGAACTCGATGACCTTGCCAGCTGATTCGTTGGGAGCCTCGACGGTGGCGCGCTCGATGGGCTCGCACTCCTGGCCGTCCACGTCGCGCAGGATCACGCGCGGCTTGCCGACGGCAAACTCGTAGCCCTCGCGGCGCATGTTCTCAATCAGCACGCCGAGGTGCATGACGCCTCGGCCGCGAACCAAATAGGCCTCGCCCTGGCGAACGAGATCGAGGGCCACGTCTCGAAGGGCTGCGCGCTCGAGGCGCTCTTGAACCTGGCGGCTGGTCACGAACTTGCCTTCGCGGCCAGCGAACGGCGAGTCGTTGACCTGGAACAGCATCGAAAGCGTCGGTTCGTCGAGCTGGATAGCGGGCAGCGGATCCGGCTCGTCGAGCGGGCACAGCGTGTCGCCGATCGAGAGCTCCTCGATGCCGGCCACGATGGCGATGTCGCCGGCGGTGACCTTGGTCACCGAGACCTTCTCCAGGCCTTCGTAGCGATAGAGGTTCTTGACGTTGACCCCAAGCGCCTTGGGGCGGTCGGGGTGGCACAGGGAGAGGCGCGCGCCGAGTTGGAGTGTGCCGCGCTGGACGCGACCGACCCCGATTCGTCCGACGAAGCCGTCGTGGTCGAGTGTGCAGGCCTGGAACTGCAGGGGACCGTTGGGGTCGGGCATCGGGGGCACGACGAATTCGAGGATCAGCTCGAGCAGCGGGCCGAGGTCCTCGTAGTGGCGCCCCAATTCGCGCACGGCCCAACCGTCGCGGCCGGAGCCGTAACAGACCGGGAAGTCCAATTGATCGTCGGTGGCTCCGAGCTCAACGAACAGGTCGAAGACCTCGTTGAGTACCTCGTCCGGGCGCGCATCGGGTCGGTCGATTTTGTTGACCATGACCAAGGCGCGCAGGCCGTGCTCGAACGCTTTCCGCAGCACGAATCGCGTTTGCGGCATCGGGCCCTCGTAGGCGTCGACCAAAAGCAAGACGGCGTCGGCCATGCCCAAGGTGCGCTCGACCTGGCCGCCGAAATCGGCGTGCCCGGGAGTGTCGATGATGTTGATCCGCGTACCGCGGAACTGCACCGATGTGTTCTTGGCGAGGATCGTGATTCCGCGCTCCCGCTCCTGGGCATCCGAGTCCATGACCCGGTCGGGCACTTCCTGGTTCTGCCGGAAGGTGCCGGCGTACCGGAACATGGAATCGACCAGGGTGGTTTTGCCGTGGTCGACGTGCGCGACGATCGCGAGGTTGCGGATCTCTTCCGCAGTGGCGACAGGGGATTTCATGGAGGAATCTCGGAGAAACGGGCGAGCGAGTCTACGAGGGGCCCGGGCCCAGGGCTACGGCCCAGGCACTTCGCTGGTGCGAGTTCTGGGGCTGCGGGGGGGCTCTGGAGAGTGGGCCGCAGCCAGGCCAGCTGGCGAGCACCTCCACGAGAGCTCCAGGGGGGCCTTCCGCCTGCGAACCGGTCCTGAGGCCCCGCCGAGATCGGTAATACGGTGCCAGAGCAAAATGCACCGCTGAGGCTCCGGCAGCTTCGCTGCCGGGCCGCGGCTTTGCCGCGGCAGCCTCAGCGGTGCATTTTGCTCTGGCACCGTATTACCGATCTCGGCGGGGGGTGCCTCGGGCTGTCGTTAGCCAGCGAGCTCGCGGAACCGCGGCTGGTCGCGTAGCGGGTCCAGGTCCGAGTTGCTGAACAGCTCGGAGTGCACGTAGTAGCCGCGGTGCTGGGATTCGACGAGCGCCTCGAGCGCCGGTTCGATCTCATCGAGCAGCGACAAGACGCAGGCGACGTGGAACAGGGTGTACCCGTCGCGTGGAGCCAGTTCGAGCGCCGCGTTGCACTCGCTGCGCGCTTCGTCGCGAGCTCCCATTCGAGCGAGCAGCAGGGCCATGTGCAGGCGCGCTTCTTGGCAATCGGAAACCTGCTTGAGGTACTTCCGGGCCTGGGAGATCCCAACGTCGGCGACTTCGAGGCCTTCCTCGTAGCGATCCAGACGCAGGAGCACGTGGTACAGGTGGTCGTAGGCTCCGATTTGGTGCGGAGCGAGTGCGGTCGACCGGCGCAGTAGGCTGGCGGACCCCTTGAAGTTGCCCTGGCGAGCGAGCAGTGCGCCCATCAGGCGGTGGGCGAGCCACTCGTCCTTGTCGAGTTGGATCGCCATGCGGTACTCGCGCAGCGCATCCTCGGGGCTGCCGGTCATCGCGAATGCGAAACCGAGCGCGCTGTGGGCCTCGGCGCAGTTGGATTCGAGCTCGAGCGCACGGCGTCCGTACTCGAAGGCCTCATCGAGGAAGCTGCGGTCCCCGTCCCAGTACATGAACTTGCGCACCAGGGCCTCGCTCATGCCGGCGTGGGCTAGGGCGTAGGTCGGGTCGGATTCGATCGCGCGGCGGAATCCGGAGATCGATGCGACCAGGTGCCGAGCGGTGCCGCGGTGGAGCAGCCCGTGGGCGCGGCGCGCAAAACGGTCGGCGGCCGCCGGGTCGCGAACGGTCTTGGGCGCGGCGGGAACGGGAGACTCGCTGAGTTGCTTGCGGATCGAGCGAGCTAGGGTGCGGACCAACTTGCCCTGCAGGCCCCATTCGTCTTGGTCGGTGTGGTCCGCGGAGATCGTCTTCGAGGAGGCTGTTTTCGCCGACTGGCCGGAGGGCCTGAGGGTTCTTAGGGACAGCTGCGCTCGGCCTGCGTCTCCGGCGAGCTCGAGTTTGCCGGTTAGCCAGTGGCCCAGTTCGGCGGGTTGGTCTTCGGTGTCGAGCAATTTGACCTCGAGTCCGGTCGATCGCTCGAGCTCGGAGCGTAGGTCCTGACGCAGGCCGGCAGCGAACGCGATGGAGTCTTCGTCAGCGCGGATCGGAGAGACGAACAACCGACCCTTGAGCGGCAAGCGTGTCGCGAGCCGCCCGCCAGAGGTTCTGCGGCGATCGCGAACGGCTTCGACCGTGTTGAGCAACGCGGCGTGGAGGGCGGCTCCGCTGGCGAAGCGCTTGGTGGGTTCGGGGTCGAGGCAGGTGCGCAGGAATTCTTCGAGCGCCGGCGGAAAGCCAGAGCGCTGTTCCGACGGTAGCTTGGGCTTGCCGTCGAGAATCGCCATGCAGACCTCGGGGAACGAGTTGCCCGGGAACGCCAGCTGGCCGGTGAAGGCATGGTAGAAGACCGAGCCGAAAGCGAACACATCGGAGCGAACGTCGAGATCCTTGCCGCGAACCTGTTCCGGGGACATGTAGAGGACGGTCCCGACCAGCATCCCGTCTTGGGTGATATTCGTCTCGCCGCCCGAGCGGCAAATGCCGAAGTCCAGTAGCTTCACGGTCCCGTCGCGCTGGACCATGATGTTGGCCGGCTTGAGGTCGCGGTGGATCAGCTCGGCATTGTGAACCAGCTCAAGCGCGGCGGCGACCTGGACCGCGATACGCAGACCCTCGTCGAACGACAGCGTGCGGTCTTTGAGCAAGGCCTCCAGGGTCTGACCCTCGAGGAACTCCATGGCGATGTACGAGGTGGTGCGGTCCTTGCCGTACTCGTAGATCGTCGCGATGTTCGAGTGCTCGAGGCTCGAGGTGTGCTTGGCTTCGCGCTCAAAGCGCATGGTGGCCTCGGGGTCGAAGTCCACGTGGGGTCGCAGGATCTTCAGCGCCACGGTCCGGCCCAGCCGCGTATCCACGGCGCGGAAGACCTCGGCCTGGGGGCCTTCGCCGAGCCGGTCTTGCTCGGGGTCGAACTCGAAGTGAGCGAACTTCATGGTGTCTGGGGTCGTATCTTACGCAGCCCAACCGACGCGTTCTCGTCCTGATCCCTATGACTGCTTCCCGCCCCGCGGACTCCGGCAAGCCGGAACCCGAACCGCGCCCCCAGACCGGAGAGGTCCTGTTCGCCGAAAGCGACTTCCACGCCCTGTCCGACCCCCTCTCCCGGGACACTCAGTTCGACGACGCTCGGCTCGCCACCCGGCGCAAGCTCGGGGCTCTCGGCAAGCAGCTCGTGGCTCGGGCGAAGACGGACGGCCTGGCGCTCGACAGCCGCACGTCGATTCACCATCCGCGGCCGTTCAACGGCATGGTGGTGCGGCGTCTGTGGACCTACGTGATGCGCGCCAAGTCCGAAAAGACCCAACTGCGCAAGGTCCTCGGTCGCGATCTTGCGAAAGACCTGGACGCTGCCTATCGCAACGCCTACCTGTGCCTCGCGATCGAGCACGACGTCCTCGAGGTTTCCCTTCGAATCCACTCCGACGCTTGGTTCGACGGGCAGAACCTGACGAAACGCATCGCCGCCGAGGGCCGTGGACCGCTTCTCGAGCAGCTCAACGCGCTGCGAGGTTTCACCTTGAGAATGCACGACTGGAAGGGGACCTGGGAGCTCGGGGACCTCGGGGACGACCGCCTGGAAGAATTCCTCGGCTACTACGAGGCTGGCACCCACCGGCTGGTCGTCGAACGGCGCTGGCCGGCGCCCGCGGGAGGGCGGCAACCAGCCTGCGGACCCGAGGCCGTGGCGGAGATGCTGGGGGAGGCGGAGAGACTGTTTCCGTTCTATCGGTTCCTGGCTTGGTCCGAGGAAAGCTCGTTCCTGTTCTCCGAGTAGAGCCCTCGGCCGGTCTATTCAGCGAGCCGTCCAAGGTCCCCACACCAGGGCCCTTGGACGGCTCGTGAAATTTGTTCTTCCAAACCCCTCTCGTTTTTGCCGGTCAGCTGGCGAGGCCAATCCCGCGTCTCAGCGGCCGTGGGGCCACAGCTGCTTGAGTTCCTCGTAGACGCGCGGGTGGTCGGCCATACGGACCTCGGCGCCACCGGCCACGATGAGCTTCGGGTCGACCACCTTGAGGAAATCATCGAGGTCGAGCTGCCCGTACTCGGCGGAGAACAGTTGCACGATCAGGTCGGCATGGAAGGTGGGCAGCAGCTCGACCCAGGGGCCGAATTCGGCTTCGCCCAGGAGCTCCCAGGGAGCCGTGATTCTGGCGTCTGCGTCTTCCAGCCTAGCTTCGGCCAAGAGGCGTTCGGTTGGGATGGTGGAGAGGCCCTGTTGCTTGGCTTCGAGGCAAAGGGTGTGCAGTCCGGCGAAGTCTTGGTCGCGCACGATGCGATCGGCGATCAGGAACCCAAGTCCATAGAGCGAGTCCGACATCTCTTCGAAGCGGCGCTTGAATTCCAGGGTGCTCGGCTCGAGCACTTGAGCCAAATCCTGTCCAGCGGATCCGCGGTCGTACTCGAAGTTGATTTCTAGTTCGTCCTCGCGACCCGATTCGAGGTGACCCTCGTGGGAGATGCGCAGTTGCATTTCACCGAACCACATGCTGGCTTCGATGGCTCGCAGAGCGCGAATGCGCGGACCAAGCTCGGGATGGAGGCGGGCGGCGACCACGTCGCACAGGCCTTCTTCGAGAACGCCGGGGAGCGTGGACCAGGTGCGGCCGAGCAAGGCGTGGACCAGCTCATGGGCGAGGAACCACTCGGGGTGATCGGTGCTGGCGCGCATGTGAATGCGGCCACGCTGGTCTTCGGAGTTGATCAGCGTGAAGCCCTTCACGTTCGGCGGCGCGACGCGGCCGAAGCGGTGTTGGAGTTTCTCCTGGACCCAGACCTCGGTTTCGCGTTCGGGCGTGTCCGGAACCAGGTGGGCGACGCGCGGCTGGATGTCGCCGACCAGGTCGCCGAATCGTGCAGCGGTTGCGGCGTCGTCGGCGCGCACGACTCCCAGCGGGTGTTGGTGCGAGACCGCGGGCGGCGGCGTAACGCAGCCTGTGAGCGCGAGGAGCGCTGTGGCGGCTGCTGCTGCGAATTTCTTTCCTTGTCTTCCCATCGGTCTTCCGTCCCTCCGGAGAAGTCTATCCCCGGGAGCGGGCCCAGAGTTCGGCGCCGGAGCAATTTCAGCGGGCCCGCACTGGAGGGAACAAGTGCGGGCCCGCTGAAATTGCCGAGGTCTTGCCCCAGTCCTTTGGAGGGAGTTACTGGACGGGGTTGGGGGTCACGCCGCTGGTGCGGTCGAGCTCGACCTGGTCCTTTTGGGTTTGTCCGGTCATGCGCACGTAGAGGTCGAACAGCTTCTGCTCGACAGGCAGGCGGTACTCGCTTTTGCGTAGGCGCCATCCACTGATACCTCGCATGGCCTTGCGAACCATGCCAGAGCCCTCGCGGACGTTGCCGTCGTAAAACGAGGCGGTCGCTCCGTAGCGCTTCCACGCTTCGAGCACGTCGTAGGGCAGTCCGACGTCGTCGATCTCGTACTTGTACTCGAGGCAAGAGCCCCACTCTTCGAGGGTGGTCGGCGGTTTGTAGCCAAGGCCGACCGCGCGGTCGTACTCCTCAGAGCCGGGGATCGCGCGGAAGGGGAAGATGTCCGAAGCCGAGCCCGGGAACTTCTCTTTCATCATCGCGGCCATGCGAATGGTCGCCAGCATCGACTCGCGAGTTTCGCCGGGATAGCCGATGATCCAGGTGGTGCCGGTTTGCATACGACGGTCGTAGATGCGGCCCAGGGCGAACTCGAGGTTCTTGTCGAGGTCGATCTTCTTCTTGATCTTCTCCTGCTGTTCTTTCGAGCCGGCTTCGGCCCCTAGAACGATCAAGTGACACAGGCTCTCTTTGAGCAAGTCCACGGAGGGCTCCTTGTAGCGAGCGATCGTCTCGATCTCGTAGGTGGCGTTCCACCAGAAAGGATTGCCGGCCTCGAGCAGCGATTCGCACCATTCGTTGGAGCGTTTCTCGGCGACACCGAAATTGGCGTCCTGGAATCGCAGCACGTTGAAGTTGAATCGATCGTGCAGCGCGAACATCTCGTCCGCCAACGCGCGGCCGGGGATCGCCTTCCAGCGGCGTCCGGTGACGATCGGCGAGCAGCAGAACGTGCACGGCTCGGGGCAGCCGAAGCTCGAGAAGAAACTGAACCCACGCAGCGGGGTGCCGGCCGGCATGTCCCGCGGGTCGGGCAGCTTGTGGCGAATCTTGGCTCGGTCCCTGCGGTTTTGGAGCTCGACGTAGGCCTCGTAGTCCAGCAGGTGCCAGGGCACGGCCGGAAAGTCGTCGAATCCAACCACCGCGCGGTGTTCGGTGTAGACGACCTTGTCATCGCGCAGCAACGCGAGCCCGGGGACCGAGTCGAGGGGCTCACCGGCGTCCAGGGCGCGGACGACGTCGCGGAACGTCTCCTCACCTTGGCCGAGTCCGACGGCATCTGCGATGCCTTCGCGCAGGTATAGCTCGGGCGCGACGCTCGGGAACCAGCCGCCCCAAACCATGGGGAGGTTCGGGTATTTCTGGCGCAGCCGGGTGGCGACTTCGGCGCCGTGGCTGACCTGGTAGCCGAGGATGCAGGAGCTGGCGAACATCAATGCGCCGTCGCACAACTCATCGAGCTTAGCCATGTAGTCCTCGTGGACCATGGCGTCGACCAAGTGCACCTCGTAGCCCTCGGCTTCGGGGTAGGTGGCAATCTGCAAAAGCTCAAGCGGCAGCAGATCAGCACTAACCCGCACTCCCTCCGCGGGGTTGGCGCGGTGGGGCAGGAAGAGAACGATGCGTTTGCTGGACTTGGCCGTCATGGTCGATTCCTGGTGGAAGCCTATTCGGCCGAAACGCTCGCCATTTTGGCCTGGTGCGTCTCAGGCTGGAGCTGCTGGTAGTCCTCGGACACGTCCTCGGCAGCGGCCTGGCGCTGGCCCGAAAGGCGGACGTAGACGTCGTACAGTTTTTGTTCGAGAGGGAACTTGTATTGGCCCTTGCGCAGGCGCCAACCGGCGACGCGCGACATGGCTTTTCGCACCCACTGCCATCCTTCTTGCACGTGCATGTCGTAGATCGCCGCCGTGTTGTTGTAGCGGCGCCACGTCTCACGGATGTTTTCCGGAAGCGGCGTGTTCTGGGCGTTGTACTTGTATTCGAAGCACATTCCCCAGTCGTGGAAGTTCGTCGGCGGCTCGTAGCCCAACTTGACGGCCGCGTCAAAGTCGTTCGTGCCCGGGATCGGACGGAACGGATACACCTCCGATCCGGCGATCGGGTACATGTGCTTGATCATCGCAGCCTGGCGCAGCGTTTCGGCCATTTCGGCCTCGGTTTCGCCGGGGAAACCGATGATCCAGAACGTGCCAGGAATGATGTTGCGCTTGGCCAACTCGCCGATCGCGATCGGGATGTTGTCGAGCTTGATCTTCTTGCCGATCTTCTCCTGCATCTCCTGGTCGCCGGTTTCAGCGCCCAGCCACAGCAGGTGACACTTGGACTCTTCGAGGAGATCGAGGGTCTCCTCCTTGTAGCGCATGATCGTCTCAATCTCGATCGTGCCGTTCCAGTGGATCGGAACCTTGAGGTCGACCAGGTGCTGGCAGAACTCCTTGGTGCGCTTTTCGGCAACGCCGAAGTTGGCGTCTTGGAAGCGCAGCACGTCGAACTTGAAGCGCTGTTGGAGCTCGGCGATTTCTTCCGCGAGCTGCTTGCCGGGAATCGCCTTCCAGCGACGGCCGGTCAGGCGCGGGGAGCAGCAGAAGGTGCAGGGCTCGGGGCAGCCGAAGCTGGAGAAGAAGCTGAATCCGCGGGGCGGATTCTCGGGAGTCCAGTCGCCCGGTAGGGGGAACCGGTGCCGGATCTTCATGTTGTTCGGCTGGACCTGCTTCTCTGCGTAGCGCTCGAAGTCGAGCAGGTCCCAGGGCACCGGCTCGAACTGGTCGTAGCCGACCACTGCACGGTGGTCTGTGTAGACGATCTTGTTGTCCCGAAGCAGCGCCAAACCCGCAACGGAGTCGAGCGGCTCGCCTGCGTCGAGGGCTTGAACGACTTCGCGGAAGGTGAGTTCGCCCTGCCCGATTCCGACGGCGTCGGCGATGCCCTCTCGCAGGTACATCTCCGGTGTCACAGACGGGAACCAGCCGCCCTGCAGAATCGGGAGATTCGGGTACTTCTCGCGCACCGCCTTCGAAACCACGTATCCGTCGTAAACCTGATACCCGAGGATGCACGAGCTGGCGAAGCACAGAGCTCCGTCGCAGGCTTCGAGGACTTTGGCGATGTAGTCCTCGTCGATCATGGCGTCGACCATGACCACCTCGTAGCCATCGGCCACGGGCCCGGAGGCGATCTGGAGGAGCTCCAGCGGGAGCAGGTCCGCCGAGAAGGTCTCGCCGCGGTTCGGGTCCGCGCGGTGGGGCAGAAAGAGGACGATCCGTTTGCGCTGTTGGATCATGGTCTCGGTCGTGTCAGGAGCTCTGGCTTCGGGAACCGCGCGCCAGGCCTCGATCCGTCGCGTTCGGACCCAGGCAGCCCGGCGTGGGCAGGGGGGGTGGAGACCGGGCCTCCGGAGCTGAAGTCCCAAGGGGGAACCGCTCTCCGGCGGCCGAAGCCTTCCGTGTAGGTAAGGTTACGCCATTGGAAGGCCCCGTGGGCGGAGCCGAGGGAGTTTCGGGGCGCCCGGCGGAGCGGCTCCGCGGCGACCCCGATCGGCTGGAGCGGGAAGCCGGGTTGGCGGGCTCCCAGCAGGCGAGCCGAGCTCGCCAGGTAGCCCGGGAGGCTCCCGAGCGGGCTCCGCAGGCCCCGGACAGGCCTTGTCTCGGCCTCCCGGGTGCGGTCAGCGCCAGCGCGGCGCCTTGGGGTTGTTCAAGTCGTCCGCCCGTTCGCCTGAGACCCATTCCGCAAAGCTGGCGTCGACCTGTAGGTAACTCATCCCAAGGAACTGGGAAAAGGCTTCCCGGTGGTGGCGATTCATGTCGCTGCCGTCGGTTTCGCCCTTCTCGTTCAGCAGCCCGGTCAGGTGGTCCAAAACCGCCGCGTAGCCGTCCGGATTCGTGTCCAACAGGAATTGGGTCAGTCCGAAGCACGCCAGGTGATCGTCCAGGTCCATGTCCGAGTAGGCGGCGATGTTGACCAGTTCAGCCAGGCGCGGAACGTCCCCCGACCGGACGATCTTTTGAAGCGGCGTGAGCCAATCGGACTTGGAGAATTCAATCTGGTCGCCGCCTTCGGAAAGGTCGAAGGTCGAATGATCCAGGGTGATTTCTCGCTCGATGACGTGCGCGAGCCCCGATCGCATGTAGCACGGGATTTCGTAGTTGTAGTGCTTGTACCCGTCAAGCAGTTGGATCGTGAGGTTGTAGGCGATGTGTCCATAGATCGACGCGTCGTAGCGCAGCTGCGAGTCGGTGTCGTTCATCACGATCATCAGACTGTCGGTTTCGAGGACGTTCCAGCGCTGCGTGTGTTCGACCAGCAGCCCAAACGTCTCGCTCAAGTAGCGCTTGCTGAGATCCGTACTGGGCAACATGATGATCTCGTACTTGCCGCGCTGCCCGAGGTGCGGGCCCAGTCCCATGAACTTCGTGCCGAGCAGGTAGCGATCGAGAACCTCGGGGAAATCAGCATCTTCCACGCCGAGGTAGCCTTGAAGCTTGTCGTAGACACGCTCAAAACGCCAGCCGAACAGCAGGGCGCGCTCCCATGGATCGAGCTTCTTGGGTTTGACCGGCAGCGTCTCGGGCTCGCCTAGTTCTTCGCGGAACATCGTCCACTCGCGCGTGAAGGTCTTCGCCTCGCGGGAGGGAATCTTGTAGGAGCCGAGCGCGTAGCCGATCTCGAAGTGATCGGTCTCGACCCAGTAGATCGTGGACTCGGGAAGCTGCTCGTCGACCTCCCCTGTCGAAGTGCGGCCGAACGCGAATCCGCCCAGGGAATGGAACAGGGAGTTCGCTAGGGTTTCTCGATCCGGGAACACCTCGCAGGTGGACGGGTGATTCGGGGGAACGTCTTGCTTGCCGCGTTGGGGGGCGGCGAAGGCAAGCGGGGCGGCTAGGAGCAAAGCCAAGCCGGTGGAAGCGAGCTGGTGGAGTGCGGTCATGCGGACGGGTCGTCGGCGGGGGTCTCGAAGCGAGCTAGGAAGCGAAGCAGCTCGTTCGTGGTGAATGCGTAGGTCGCGAGGATGTTCTGTTCGAGGGGTTCAAGCCCTTGATTGGGGGGCGCGATGGGCCCGAAGGTGCCCTGGTTTTCGAGCAGCAGCGAACGAGGGTCGGCAGGCAGCGATTCGATCCGGACCTGGAAGGCCTGGGGACGGTCCGGTTGCATCCCAAAGGCCAGTCGCAGGCCCAAAGCGCCGGGCTCGCGGCCGAATTCCTCGGTCGGGCCCCCGAGGCCCAGGAGCCCGTCTTTGAGAAACTCGAGGCCCCCGGGGTACTGGCGAGGATTGACCAGGGTCCGGATCGTGACCTGCTGCGCTGCAAACAGGGGGTAGGGACGCTCTTCTCCTACCAGCCCGATGATTCGGGTCACCCGTGCGGCAAATTCCTCGATCGTGAGGCCGGTGCCTTCCTCCACGAAGCGGACCCGGTCGTTGAGGAACGCCACCTGGGAGGAACGACCCGGACCGGCGGCCTGGTTGGCCAGGACGGCCCCTTGGGGAGTCACATGGAAGTTGTGATAAACCGGCTCCGAACTGGCAAAAAGCCGGTTGTGGACGCGCTGGATAGGGCTCGCGTCGACCGCGGCCGGCGGGTGCACCAGATCGGTGTGGAAGGCGATCGTGCGGGGGGTGTAGTGCATGGGGGGGCGCGGCCGGGTTCGAGAGACCGCGGGCCGGATCCTAACGGGGGAGGCCTGCCTGGGCCCGAGGGTCGTTAGACTCCTCGCCCTCGAATTCCGGCTCGGGCGAGCTTCCGCGGACCCGGTTTAGGCTCTATTCATTCCAACTCTCCGCCTCCAGCGGGCGTAGGACCAGAGCTTGCTCGCTCAGGGTCAGCCTCCGGCCTCCGCTCGCCCTCGAGCAGGGCCATTTCCTCCTCTCGTCTGCCTCGCACCCACCCAATCGCCATGATCTTCGGCACCACCGCGCTGTTCGCGGCGCTCCTTCCTCTCACTCCGCTCCAGGAGCCCGTAGCTACTCCGGCTCAGGAAGCCCCTAAGGCCATGGTGCCCTCGGCTTCGAACTCTGCTTCTCCCGTGGCTCCGAGGGCGGCGTCCGCTGCCAAGGTCGAGCTGCCCGAGATCAGCGCGGTGGAGATCGACCTCGAGACCCTAGCGCGCGCGCTCCCCGCGGACGCGGTGCCCGCCGCGCCGATTTCAATTCCGGCCGCTAGCGTTCGCCGTCAGCTTGTCTATCAATTCGGCCGCGCCGAACTTGAGTCCAAGAAGCTCGACGTGTTTATCAGCGCCGAGATGAACGCTCAGCTCGCCGCCGGGATTCCCCCGGAGCGCTTCGGGGTTACACAGGCCGAGATTGACCAGGCGATTGCCGACACCTTCAGACAAGTCAAGGAGCAATACCCCACCTTGTCCGAGGAGGACGTCCTCACCAGCAACGGGATTGATGTAGCGAACCTTCCGTCCTTGACGCGGCAGAGCAAGCTGTTTGACCTCGTGTTCCTTCCGGACAATCCGAACGAGTGGCCGGCGCTGACGACGGAGGCCTTGAAGGCGAGCCTCACCGAGTCGTTCGTAACCGATCTGCAAGCAGGCTATGAGGAGCGCAAGGCGCTTGAGGCCGAACAGACCGAAGAGGAGCGCGCCCAAGCGAAGGCTAGCCGCGGCATGTTCGACATGCTGATGCGCCAGCAAGTCCGCGGAGCCCTCAACGGAGCCGCTTCGATCGAAACGGCCTCCGACGGTCTGCCGGCCGAGATCGCTATGCGTATCAACGGCACCGACATCCTCACCGAGGACGTGTTTGAGAGGATCGCTCCGAGGCTCACCGATTCTGACATCGCCGACGCGGAGATGTGGCTGATCAAGAACGCGCTGGTCGAGCAGACTCTGCGCTCGAAGGGCGCTTGGCTCGAAGGCGAAAGCTGGGACGACGTCTGGGGGGCGCATGTCGAAGAGAACACCGGGAGCCTTTTCCCGCTCGAGGCGGTTGCGATGACCTTCCGTGGCTTCCCCTCCATGGAGAGCTACACCCAGCACTACCGGCTGACGGCGAGCTTCGAGAACATGCTCGCGGACGAGATCAACGACGAAACCCTGACCGCCCACGTAGAGCAGCGCGCCGGCCACATCATCAACCTGACCCAGGTCGAGCCCGAGATCATTCTGATCAGTGCTTTTGACTTCCCGAAGAACCGCTGGATCGAAGGCGGCTGGGAAGCCGCCGCCGAGGAAGCCTTGGCGGTAGTCGACGAGCTGGTGGCCGCTGGTGGTGAAAACTGGGACGAGCTGCTTGAGGAGCACTCGGACTTCTGGGACCCGCCGGCTCCGACCAACCCGTCTGCCCAGCAGCAGCCGCAGAAGCTCAAGAACAAGGGTCGCTTCGGCCAGCGCAACCGCAATGAGATGCTGCAGATGATGGGCGAGAGCGACTTCTCGACCTACCTGCGCGGCAGCTCGATTGTCGACGAGATCTTCTTCCATATGGAGCAAGGAGAAGTGGACGGCCCCTTCCTGGGCAAGCACGGCTACTACATCGTGCGCGTCGTACGCCGCGTGCCGCCGAGTACTCGTCGCGGGCTCGAGGACGAGAACTTCAAGAGCATGGTGCGCCAGGACTTCGTGGCGGACCGCCTCAACCAGTTCGCCGACGACCTCTATCAGGCGGCAACCTCCAGCTGACGAGCCTCCGGGACTCGAGAGCGCCGGGCCGGCCTTTGCGACGCGCGAAGGCCGGCCCGCTTTCTTTCTCGGGTAGCGGCCCCGTATCCTCCGCCCATGACAGCCTCGAAAGCCAAGCTCCGCCCGAAGGGTGTCGGGCAGTTCGTTCGGCTGGTTCGCCCGCACTTGACCCCCAAGCTGGGGGCGATCGCGCTGGCTGTTCTGCTGGGTTCCCTAACCTCCTTCGGGCAAGCCGCGCCGGTCCTACTTCTCGGGCCGCTGTTCGAGGTGCTGTTTCCAGGTGAAGAGGTCGAGGGGATCGGGCCTGAAGCCGCGGGCGAGACGCTTCGCGAGCTGTTCGACCGATTCGTTCAGCTCTTTACAGGGATTGAGGACGAACAGAACCGGCTGCTAATCGCCGTGGCTACGGCCCTGGTCGCGCTCGGAGTTCTTTCCGCTCTCGCGCAATACGCCTTCCTCCTGGTCTCGCGGTGGGTGGCCTACACGCTGGTCGTCGAGCTCCGGCAGCGAATTGCGAAGCACCTGATGTCGCTCTCGATGCGCTATCACGGCAAGCGCGAATTTGGAGACCTCCTCAGTCGCATCTCGGCCGACGTGCAGCTGACGCTCCAGTCCATGGACGTCTTGCTACGCGAGTTGATCCAGGAGCCAGCCCTCGCGCTGACCTACCTTGGGATCGCGGTTTGGGTCGCGCCCGACCTGTTGATCGTTCTGCTGATTGCGCTGGTGGCGCTGGCGTTCCCGATCGCTGTGCTTTCGCGCAAGGTGCGAAAGGGATCGCGCCGCTCGCTGAACTCGCTCGGCGTGTCGGTCCAGGCCATGACTCAGATGTTCCAGGGCGTGCGGACCGTGAAGGCGTTCCGGGCCGAGGAGCGAGAGCTGGCGCGCTATGGGGCGCTCAATCAGGAATTCCTGCGCCAGTCGATGAAAATGGTGCGGTCGATCGCCTTGACGCGCGCGACCTCAACCTTGACCTCGAACCTGGGGCTCGGCGCGCTATTGGTTGTGATCGGTTGGTTCGTGATCAATCGCGAGGACCAGGAGCTTGGCGCCGCGGAGATGTCGATGTTCTTCCTCTCCGTAGCCCAGGCCTACAACCACCTGCGGCGCGCGACTCAAGGGGTGACCAAACTCCAGGAGTCGATGGGCGCCGCGGAGCGTCTCCAGGAATTGCTGGACGAAGAGGTCGACCTGCTCGAGCCCGACGTTCCCGTACCGTTCTCCGGTGTCGGCGCAGGGATCGAGTTCCGCGGTGTCAGCTACCGCTACGAGGACCCGACCGGCGAGCAGGGCGGATACGCGCTCCAAAATCTGGATCTCCACGTGCGGCCTGGGGAAACGCTGGCGTTGGTAGGACCCTCCGGCAGCGGCAAGAGCACCTCCATGGATCTGGTGGCGCGCTTTCTCGACCCAACCGAGGGTCAGGTCTTTGTGGGCGGGCACGACCTGCGCGAATACTCGACCGACGACTGGATCGCACAGATTGGGATGGTCGGGCAGGTCCCGTTCCTGTTCCACACGACGATTGGAGAGAACATCCGGTACGGCAAGCCGGACGCTAGCCAAAGCGAAGTCGAGGCAGCCGCACAGGCCGCGCAAATCCATGACTTCATTGTTTCGCTGCCGTCCGGTTACGACACCGACGTGGCCGATGCTGGCTCGCGCTTGTCCGGTGGTCAACGGCAACGAATCGCGATCGCGCGAGCGGTCTTGAAGCAGGCGCCGCTTTTGCTTTTGGACGAGGCTACCTCGGCCTTGGATAGCGAGTCTGAAAAGGACGTGCAGCGCGCCCTCGACGAGTTGATGGCGGACCGGACCGTGCTGGTCATTGCGCATCGGTTGTCGACGATCCGAGGCGCGGACCGGATCGCGGTGTTGGAAGGTGGCCGGTTGGTCGAGATCGGCACCCACGCCGAGCTGCTCGAACGCGGCGGGACCTACGCACGCTTACACGGTCTGCAGCTAGACCGGTGATTTGGCCGCCGACCCGCGGACGGCTAGACCGGTGATACGGTGCCAGAGCAAAATGCACCGCTGAGGCAGCCGCGGCAAAGCCGCGGCCCGGCAGCTTCGCTGCCGGTGCCTCAGCGGTGCATTTTGCTCTGGCACCGTATCACCGGTCTAGCCGTCCGCGGGTCGGGGTGCGGACTCACTGGCCTAGCGGGAGAGGAGGCATACGGCCTGCACGGCGACGCCCGCGCCGCCGGCTAGCGCGCCGAGGCCTTCGAAGGTCTTGCCCTTCACGTTGACGCATTCTGGCTCGAGGCCCAGCAGTTCGGCTAGTCGCGCCCGCATGCGGGCGCGGTGCGGCGCGATGCGCGGACCCTCGGTCGCGATGACCAGATCGACGTTCACCGGCGCGAAGCCCCGCTCGCGAACGCGCTCGAGGCTCTCCCGCAGGAGTTCGGCCGAGTCGGCGTTTTGGAAGCGCGGATCGGTGTCAGGAAACAAGGTCCCCAGGTCATCCAGTCCCGCCGCGCCGAGCAAGGCGTCGGCCAGCGCGTGCAGCACGGCATCGCCGTCGCTGTGGCCGGACGGTCCGGTTTCGTGGGGGAGTTCGATACCGCCCAGAATGCACGGCCGTCCGGGCACCAAACGGTGGACGTCGAAGCCGGTTCCGACGCGCAGGTCGCTCGACATAAGAAGACTCGGGAGGGGAGAGCCGCTAGGAAGCGGTCGGTGAATCGAGGTTCGCAAGCAGGGCGCGAGCTCGAAGGAGATCGTCGGGACGCGTAATCTTGAAGTTGTCCGGCGTCGAAGGTACGAGGCGTGCGCTGCGGCCAGCGGCTTGCCAGAGCCCGACGTCATCGGTGGCCTGCGCAGCGCCCTTCAGCGTGCCGAGCAGCTCGCGAAATTCGGTGGCTCGAAAGCACTGGGGGGTTTGCGCAGCCCACAGGTCTTCGCGATCGACCGTGCTTGCCGCGAGCTCGGGATCGTCTGCGTGCGAGCGGTGCAACGTGTCGGTCACCGGGGTCGCCAGCAGGGCGGCGCCGTGTTCGGCAGCTTCGCGCAAGCAGCGTTCGACGAGCTTCGGATCCGCGAAGGGCCGCGCACCGTCGTGAACGCCGATGACGCGCGAGCTTGGATGGCAGGCCGCAACCCCGCAGCGCACCGAGGCCGTGCGGGTCGCGCCACCGGCGACGACGCATACCGGAGGGCCGAGCCCAGCCGATTCGATCACCCCGGCGATGCGCTGCGTGTCGTCTGCGTGGGCGACGACGACCAGTTCAGCGATCGACTCGGCGCGCGACAGGCGCTCGAGGGTTGCGATCAACAGCGGGCGACCGCCTAGCTCGAGCAGTGGCTTGCGCTCGGTCTGGGGCCCCATACGAGTCGCGGAACCGGCGGCCACAACGACCATCGAGGCGCTCGTTTTCGGTCTCAGGTCGCTCGGGGGGGGCGAGGACTCGCGGCGTTGGACCACGGAAGGGATCGGGGGCAGGGGGAGCTGGTTCGCGCTTGAGAGCGCCGATCGCACCAGCGTACGCTGCGCTCCATGGCCGCTGCTCCCGATCGCTCCGGAAGTCCACCGAGCGCCGCGCCGGGGGCACCTCGCGCTGCGCCTCGCACGGCTTCGGCGGGACCGGCTACCGAAGACCTCGGGCCTGGCGTCGTGCTCGGGGTCGACCCGGGCACCCAGGTGATTGGCTACGGCGCGATCCGCCTCGACGGCCGTCAGTTCCGTATGGTCGAGGCCGGCAGGGTGCGCTCCAAGGCCTCGCGCCCGGCGCCTGAACGCCTTGGGGACCTTCTATGCGGCATCGAAGAAGTGCTCGATGCGATTCAGCCAGCCGTGGTGGTCGTCGAGCGAGCCTTCATCGGCCGAAACGTCCACAGCGCCTTGCGTCTGGGCGAAGGACGGGGCCTGGTCCTCGCCAGCGCAGCTCGCCGCGGCCTTCAGGTGGCCGAGATCACACCGGCCTCGATGAAGCGCATCGTGGTGGGCAACGGCGGAGCCGAAAAGAGCCAGGTGGCCCACATGGTCGGACTCGAGCTCGGGCTCGACCTGTCGGGCAGCCCGCACGATGCAACCGACGCTCTAGCCCTTGCGCTGGCCTGGCTGCGGTCCCGCAGCCCGCTAGGACTTCCGATTTCAGCCCTGCCTCGCTAGGTTCGATCCATGTCGTCTGCCGCTTCTCTTGACCCCGACCTCGCGCACGAACTCCCAACGGGGTCCGGTTCTCCTCAGATTCGTTCGGGCTTCTCCGGAGGACCCCGAGCCACTTCCGGATCGCCTGGCGAGTCGATCGAAGCGGTGCTCGAGTTTGGGTTAGCCCAGGTCGTCCCAGGCTTTGAGCTGCTGGACCGCACCCTCGAAATCGCGGATCGCACCCACGTGCACTTGGTCGGCGTCGACCGCGCGGGCGCTCTGGTTCTTGTGGCGCTGGCGCCGGGGGACGGCGAAACCGCTCCGGTGCGGGCGCTCGAGTCCATGGAATTCGTCGAACGCAATCGCGAGCCGCTGCTGCGTCACCTGCGCGCCTGCTCGTCCCAAGCTGCCCGGCTCGACGGAGCGCTCGCCACGCGCTACCTGGTCGTCGCCGACCTGTTCAGCGAACGCACTCGTCGCCGGCTGAGCCCGCTGGTTTCCCTGGGAGTCGAGGCTTACGAGCTGAAGAGCCTGCGCAGCCAGGGGCGTCAAACCACCTTCTTGGACCGGGTTGTCGGCCCCGTTCGCGAATCTACAACATCCTCGATGTCCCCGGTCGAGATCGGGCCCGAACACACGCGCTTGGCCGAGTTGCTGCGCCGCCGCCTTTCGGGGCTCGATGAGCGGGTGGAAGGTCAACGCACGCACCGCGGCATCGCCTACCGCATCGAGAACGAACCGGTTGCCGAAGTCGACCTCCCCGCAGGTTCGCCCGGAAGCGGCCGCGTCCCCGGCGGTCCGTCGCGCTTGCTCGACAGCGCCTCAGCCGTGGACGACTTCGTCGCGGAGATCGTGGACAGTTACCTGCGACGCAACACCCCCGAAGATCCGGGTGCTGAATTCGCAAAGGGCGGATTCCAGTCCGGCGCCGGCCCGAACGGCTGGTAGGGCGCCACGCGATCCGGCGCTCAGGCCGCGGTCGCTCCTTCGGCGTCCGGGCGGCGGGCGTGCAGCATCAAGTTGCGGATCTGCGCGAACGGTCCGATCAGGAAACCGGCGATGAACAGCGGGTCGCCCACGCGCAGCGCGTACGCCAGGAGCAGCCCGTTGCCGATCAGGCTGGTCCACCAAAAAGAGCGCGGGAATTGGCTGCGCCCAGCGCGTTCGGACAGCCACCATTGCAGCAGGAAGCGCGAACCCCAAAAGGCCGTGCCAAGGGCCCCGACGGTGTACCAAACCTTCGCCGCGCCGGGGATCGGGCGAGGCTCGAAGGCTCCGGACCCCATGAGCGCGAGTCCTGCGCCGAAGGAGATGGCGGCGGCTAGCGGCAGCGGGAGGCGCAGCCGCTGCATGCTCGGATAGCTGAGCAGCAAGTTGCGCAGGTAAATCCCTGAGTTGATCGCGAAGACACTCAGCAGAATCGACTCGCCGCGCCAGACGGCATACAGGCCGACCAACAGGGTTCCGACCAGGGACATCCACCAGTAAGAGGCGGGCGCCACGCTCCGGCCGGCCCGTTCGGAGTGCAACCACTGCACGAGCGCGCGGGAGAAGAACAGCCCCTGGCCAACCCAGCCAGTCGCGACGACGAGGGCTCCAATCAAAGCCGATGGACGCGTGGTTCTGCGGCCTCTGTCGTTGCGAGATCGCTGGCCGGGTGGGCGTTTGCGGTTCGCGGGAAGCTCGCGGGCTGGATCACGCCTTGGCCCTCCGCGGGCTCGATCACCTCAGCGATCGGCAGCTCGATGCGTCGCGAGCGCATCCAGCGCACGGCGAGCAAATCGAGGAACGCGCGCAGGGCGCGGTTGCGCACCCCGTACTTCGAGGTCCCCGCGACGCGCGGGTGATGACTGACCGCTTGCTCGAGGACGGTGAAGCCGTGGTAGCGCAGCAACGTCGGAAGGAAGCGGTGCATCCCATCAAACATTGGAATGGCCGAGATGGCTTCGTTGCGGAAGACTTTGAGCGAGCAGCCCGTGTCGCGGATCGAGTCGCCGCTGATCGAATTGCGAATTCGGTTGGCGAGTTTCGAAGAAACGCGACGGATCCAGTTGTCGTTGCGCTTGACCCGGAAGCCGACGATCGCATCGACTTGTTCGCGCTCGAGGCGCTCGAGCATGTTCGGCAAGTCGCCGGGGTCGTTTTGGAGGTCGGCGTCGAGCGTGGCGACGAAGGGACCACGGGCGACGCGACACCCGGCGGTGATCGCGGCCGACTGGCCCCGATTGTTCTCGAAGATCACGGCTCGCACGTTCGTGTGCTCGAGAACCAGATCCCGGGCCAGTTGGGTCGAACCATCGGTGGATCCGTCGTCGACCAGGATCAACTCGATGTCCTCGCGATCCGCAAAGACCTCGAGCACACGGTTGACCAGGTTGGTCAAGTTATCGACCTCGTCCTTCACCGGAGCGATGAGGCTCAGGCCCACGCGTCGGCCTTCGATTCGGGCTGCGGCCTCGCGCAGCTCGGGCGGGGCGAGGGGATAGGGAGAGCTGAGCGCTCCCGGTCCGGACGGGGGGAGGACGTTCGCGTTTCGGGGGGCTGCGAGATTGGGTTCCATCGGCTGCTCGGTCGTGGCCCATCTTCGCGAAACGCCGCCCCGGATGGGAGCCTGAAGTCCGCTGCCTGAACCTCTTGGCGCGGAGCGGGCCTGAGGAATTCACCGGGGCGGTCACCTCGAGCCTTCCGGAACGTCCAACAAGGTGATGAATCTCGAGACAGACTCCGGCTCTCGGCCCCCTCGGAGGATCCCTCAGCGTGAGAGGCGATCCAGCCCAGCGGTCGTGGCGGCCCTTCTGGCGGCCCTTGGACCGAGTCTGGCGGCAGGGTTCGCATCGACCCTGGGCCCTCCCCCCGAGCGGGCCTTCGCGGCGGCCCACTTTGCGGAGGGTCTTCCGGGCGACCTGAGCCTCGGCGGCGTCGCCGGCCGCGCCTGTGGTCCCCGGGACCTCCGGTGCCTGCCGGGGATCGGCCGCACCCGGGCGCTGGCCATTGCCCGGGCCCGGTGGGCGCGGGGCGGGCGCTTTCCCCTCGAGGACTGGACCTCGATCCGCGGAATCGGCGCTGTGACGGTCGATCGCTGCCGGTCTGTCTTGGGCCTCGAATGAACCCGCGGTCGCCGGTCGGAGCAGCTTGCCCGGCCACGGACGGGTCGCCTCGCGCCCTGTCTTCTGCGGCACGCCGCCGATGGGGGTCCGCCGCGATTCAAATCCCAGCGATCGGCTCGGCGCGGGCGAGCCCGTAAGCTCGGAACCGCCATGTCTTGGATGCCCCGCCCGATCGTTCCCAGCTCCCCGGAAACTCCGCCGCGCAGCGGCTCCGGCGTGGAATTTGATCCCGGCGACGCCCGGGCGCTCGTCGACGCGGCCTTCGAGGAGGACCTGGGCCGCTCGGAGGGGACCGGTGCCCAGTTGTGCGCCCGCGACCTGACGGTGACCGCGGTGGTTCCGGAGCGAGCCATGGCCGAGGCGGACCTGGTCGCCAAGTGCACCGGCGTCGTCGCCGGGCTCGAGCTGTTTCGAGCGGTCTTTGAACGGTTGGATCCGAGCCTTGAGTTTGAGGTTTTGCGCGGAGACGGCGTTTCCTTTGGTCCGCGGGACGTGCTGGCTCGCCTGCGCGGCAACACGCGCGCGCTGCTTGTTGGCGAGCGCACGGCGCTGAATTTCGTCCAGCGCACGAGCGGCGTGGCGACCCTGACCGCCCAGATGGTGGAGGCTGCCGGTTCACGGGGCGGGACGCTGCGGGTGCTCGACACGCGCAAAACGACACCCGGCTGGCGGGCGCTCGAGCGGCATGCGGTCCGGTGCGGCGGCGGCGAGAATCATCGCTACAGCCTCGACGACGAAATCATGATCAAGGACAACCACGCGGACTTCGTTCCGGGTGCAGCCGCTGAACCGGCGGCGCGCCTTTCCGAACTGGTCACGCGTTGTCTCGAGCACACCGGCGGCCGCGTGCGGATCACCGCCGAAGCGCGCGACCTTGAATGCGCGACCGCCGCGCTGGAAGCCGGCGCGCATGTGCTGCTGCTCGACAACTTTGAACCGCCGCGTCTTGAGGCGGCGTGCGCCGCTCTGCGCGGGCGCGCTGCCGAACTGGACAGGGACGTTCAGCTCGAAGCCTCCGGCGGAATCGCGCTTGGGACCATTGCGGCCTTCGCCGCGACCGGCGTGGACCGGGTTTCGGTGGGAGCCTTGACCCATTCGGCGCTAGCGCTCGACCTCAGCTTGGAGATGCGGCCGCTGACGGAGGAGCCCTGATGAGCGAACCTCCGCGACTTGACTCGGCCCCCGCCGACCCGGCCCCAGTCGATTCGGCCCGGCTCGATTTGGACCTGCCCGCCGCCCATCGCTACGCACGGGTGGGTCGCCGCGTGGTCAGGTCGTTCGCGCGGCTGGAGGGCGTCATCGGCTCGGGCTTGGACGAGCTGTCGCTGGTCGTTTCTGAGTTGCTCTCGAATTGCGTCGACCACGGCGGGGGAGGCGGCGCGATGGAAGCGGCCGACCGCGACGGGGATGTGCGCATGCGGCTAGAGCTCGAAATCGGAGCCGGGTCCTGGGAGCTGCTGGTCTCCGACCAAGGTGGCGGAGCGGTCGAAGAGGTTCTGCGGTTCGTGGACGCCGAGCCCGAGGTGGCGCTGCTCGATGAGCGCGGCCGGGGCTTCCTGTTGCTGCGCGAATTGGTCGACACCCTGGGGGTCGAGGCTTCGAAAGACGGCTTGGGCCTTGGGATTCGCGTGCGGCGGGCGATCGCGGCCGCCGGCGGTGACAACTGAGCCGGGTCGGACCGAGGGCTTCTTCCTGGGGAGCCTGCGCGGTCTAGGGCGAGGTCTGCAAACCCTCCCGCGACCGGCTTTCGTGTTGCTCACGCTCGCATGGTTCGCTTGGATCGGGCACTTGAGCTCGGGACCGATCGAGCTCGACACCCCGCTGCCGTTCGGTTCGTTTCTCACCAACCTGGCCCACGCACCGCTATTCGGCCTAGCCGCGCTTTGGGTTTGCTGGGCGCTGGCCAGGCGCGAGGAGCCCTTTCCGTGGCCCCGGATCCAGGTGGGCTCGGCGCTGTTCGTGATCGGAATCGTGGCGTTCTATGGAGCCCTTGACGAATGGCACCAATCCACGGTGCCCGAGCGTTCGGCTTGCTGGCTCGACGCGGTGACCGACACGACCGCCGCGGCCTGCGTGGTCTGGACGGTTCACGCGGTCGGAGCTGCGAACCGTTCGGAGCGTCGCACGCGGCTGATCCTGGTCGCCTGCGTGCTGGCGTGCTGCTTGGCGGCAGCGGCCGCAACTGCGTTTTGCGCTTGATTCCCCATCGCGCGGCGTGAACGGGGGCGCGCCCGTACACGGAATCGCGCCCGTACACGGAATCGCGAGGGAACCCAGCGCTCGACTTGCACGGAGATACCAGTGCCCGAACCAGGGCGGCTCAGCGCTGGGCTGCCAGAGCTGCCCGGGTGGTCGGCCTTGGCCACGAACAGGTCGCCGAGCGAATGGGATTGCGCTCAATTCGCCGCCTTTGGCACGGGAGAGAGGGCTAAGCTCTTCGCCCCATGAGCCCCTCCGAAGACGCTGCCGATTCGTACGTTTCTCCGCTGTCCAGTCGCTACGCCAGCGCCGCCATGCGCCGGTTGTTCGGGGAGCAGCATCGCTCGGGGCTGTGGAGGGATCTTTGGATTGCGCTCGCGGAGAGCGAGCGGGAGCTGGGACTTGAGATCACCGAGGCGCAGCTGGCCGAGTTGCGGGCTACGCGGGATTCGATCGATTTGGATCGGGTGCACGCCATCGAGCGCGAGCTGCGGCACGACGTGATGGCGCACGTGCACGCCTGGGGCGAGCAGGCTCCGGGGGCGCGGGGGATTTTGCACCTGGGGGCAACCTCGTGCTACGTGACGGACAACGGAGATTTGCTGGTGCTGCGGGAGGCGCTCGACTTGGTGACGGCGCAGCTTGTGCAAACAATCCGAGCGCTGCGCGAGTTCGCTGAGAAGCACCGGGCCGTGCCGGCGCTGGGGCTTACGCACTTGCAGCCGGCGCAGGCGACGACGGTGGGCAAGCGGGCGTGCTTGTGGCTGCAGGACCTGTTGGGCGATCTGGAGGATTTGGAATACGCGCGGACCCGGATTCGTTTTCGCGGGGTGAAGGGCACGACCGGCACCCAGGCCAGTTTTTTGGAGCTGTTCGGCGGGGATCACGGAAAGGTCGAGGAGCTCGACCGGTTGGTTACCGAGAAGATGGGCTTCGACCGCACGTTTGGGGTGACCGGCCAAACCTATCCGCGGCAGCTCGACTTTCGGGTCTGCCAAGCCCTGTCGTCGATCGCGCAGTCGGCGCACAAGTTCGCGGTGGATCTGCGAATCGCGGCTTCCCGGCGCGAGATGGAAGAACCGTTCGAGTCGAAGCAAATCGGTTCGTCCGCGATGCCCTGGAAGCGCAACCCGATGCGCTCGGAACGGATCTGTTCGCTCGCTCGTTTTGTGATGGCCAATCTGGACAATCTGGCGCAGACCGCGGCCCAACAGTGGTTCGAGCGGACCCTGGACGACTCGGCGAACCGGCGGATTGTGCTGGCCGAGATGTTTCTGGCCACCGACGCGATTTTGGCGCTGCTCCACAACGTTGCTTCGGGCTTGGTGGTGCACGAGCCGGTGGTGGCGCGGGTGCTGGGCGAGGAGCTGCCGTTCCTCGCTTCGGAGCACCTGATGATGGAAGCCGTCTCGGCCGGCGCCGATCGCCAGGATGTGCACGAGTCCCTGCGGCTGCACGCGCGGGCGGCTTCGGAGGCGATTCACCGGGGCGAGCCCAATCCGCTGGTCGACCGGCTGCGGGCCGATCCGGCCTTCGCGGCGGTCGCCGGGCGGTTGGATGAGCTGCTGAATCCCGCCCGATTCGTGGGGCGGGCCCCCGAGCAGGTCGATCGATTCCTTCGGGAAGAAGTCGATCCGGCCCTTTCGAGGCTGGCCGATCTGCAAGGAGCGGTGGGGGAGCTGCGGGTCTGAAATCCGGTCTCTTGCTTCTGGGATGAGCCTTGGCTGCCCGTCCTGGGAAGGCCCAGGGGCTGGCCCAAGGGTCTTGCCGCCCGGAGCGGCTGAGCGGGATAGCTTTCCCCTGGACGCAACTGCCGGGTTCCGCACAATCCTCGTCCCCCCCGGTCGGTCTTCCCCTCGCTCACGAACCGCGCCTTGACCACACCCGGTATCCCCAACGAATACGCGTTCTCCACGAGCGGCTTTGGTGCTCGCCTCGCGAGCATCCAAGACCAGGTGTTCGCGGCTGTCGGCATGGGATTTCGCCGGCTGGAACTGGGCCTGACGGATGCCCCGCCCAGCATGGACGGGCTCGAAGAGGCCCGCCGCGAGACCGGGGTCACGGTGGTTTCCATGGTCGTCGGCTGCCGGGACACGCTCGGCCGGGATTTACCGGCCGCGAAGTTGGCTAGCCTGGACGACGGCGAGCGCCATCGGGCGCTCAGCTCCCTGCGCCGCCACGCGCGTCTCGCGACCAGCTGGGGCTGCAGACGCCTGATCATTCGCGGCAGCTCCGTCGAGGATCCTGGCCTTCGCGCCGAAGCTCGGATGCTCGAAGCGCGCGCCCTGCAAGACGGAGTCAGCCCCGAATTGCGCGAAGAGGTGGGCCGCTACGTCCAGCGCGTCCAGGAAGCGGGCCAGCCCCAGCTCCAGGTGCTGTGCCGATCGCTCCACGAGGTCATGACCGAGCACCCGTTGCTGGAGTTCGCCCTCGAACCCGGTCTGTACATCGACGACCTGCTCGGCTTTGATGCCGTGGGTTGGGTGCTCGACGATTTGCGCTCCAAGGGTCTTGGCTACTGGCACGATGTCGGTCGCATTCACCTACGCGAAAAGCAGGGCCTGCCGCCCCAGGCGGCCTGGCTCGATCGCTACGCCTCTCAGATGGTGGGCATCCATCTCCAGGACGCCGCCGAGACCGAAACCGCCATGCCCCTCGGCGTAGGCGAGGTCGACTTCGGGCTGCTGCGCGAATACGTACCGGCCAACGCGGAGCGGGTTCTCGAGCTCCATCCGCGCCACGGTCGAGCCGAGATTCTGGCGTCGATTCGGATGCTTCTCGAGCGGCGCTTCTAGGGGGCGCACCTCAGGTGTAGGGGCCGCTGCCCGGCGAGGTTTCGGGGGGCGGAGGATTCTGTGGGTCAAGGGTAAACCCTTGTAGCCCGTTCCCGGGGCTGGGCTCGAAATTTGGCAAGCAGGCGGTGGACGAAGGCCAGTGGGCCGACTAGCTCCCCGTCCGAGACATGCCCGATTGGGGTTCGGATCGATTGCGAGCTACGCTTTGCGGTCTTCCCGAGCCCTACGAAGTCTCCCGGAGCCCTTCCGGAAGACGCCCCCCTTGAGGCGGCTCGACCTAGCCATGAATCAACCGTTGCGCAAGGACGGCACAGCCACCCTGCGATCCCTCGATCAGACCGAGTCGCCGCTTGTCCGCGAGTTCCGCGAGGTCCTCGAGACCGCGGTCCGTCGTAGCGGTCGCAAGCGCATCGTGGTGCTGACCCACAAGACGCCGGACCCCGACGCGCTCGGAGCCGCTGCCGGCGTTCAGCGGCTGATCTCGGGTGGCTTCGGGCTCGAAGCCGAAGTCTCGACCACCGGCCGGATCTTCCGCGCCGAGAACCTGGCCATGGTCCGCGAGCTGTCGCTGTACCACACAGACCAAGGCGACCTGGATCTCGATCAGTACGCCGGCGGCGTGTTGGTCGACAGCCAGCCCGGTTTTGGCCACACCGAGATTCCCAGCGGGCTGGAGATCCTCGGCGTCTTCGACCACCACGTGTCGCCCGACGAGGCGGCGACCGAAGCGATCCCGCACAGCGACATTCGCACCAAGTTGGGTGCCACGTCGAGCCTGGTGTACGAATACCTGCGCGACGCTGGCGTCGAGCTCGATACCCAAACCGCGACCTCGCTGTTCTGCGGCGTGCGCTACGACACCGGCGACCTTTCGCACAACGTCACCGACCTGGACGAAGAGGCCTACTTCGAGACCCTGCGCCGCGCCGATCGCCAGAAGGTCGCGCGCATTCAGCGGCCGCGTTTGCCCCAGGACTATTTCAAGGAGCTGCACCGTTCGCTGCGCATGGCGCGTCGCTACGGCCCGGCGGTGGTGGCGATGCTCGGCCACGTGAAGAATCCCGAGTCGGTTGCCGAGATGGCGGACTTCTTCCTGCGCATGGAGGGTTCGCTGTGGTCGTTCGTCGGCGGCGCCTTCGAAGACCAGTATTACGTGAGCCTGCGAACGCGCTTTGGCACCACCGATGCCTACGGGCTGCTCGAACAACTGCTGGCCGGCGAAGGATCGTTCGGCGGGCACGGATCGGTTTCGGGCGGACGGGTCGCGCTTGAGCAAGGCGAGAAGCTCGCGGTCCGCCGCTTGGAGCGTCGCCTGCGCGCGCGCGTTCTCAAAACCCTCGACCCGAACGGAACCCTCGACGAAGAGTCGCGCCAGGGCAAGACGCTGACCTAGCAGCCCGTGGCACAAGCTGCGCTGCCGGCTGCGCTGCTGAGTCCCCACTCCGTTCCATGGCCTCGCGCGCCCAAACTTGGATCCGCCGAATGCGCGTGTTGGGTGTCGACCTTTGAATTCGCCTGAGCGTGCAACGTTTGGATCGGTGCCGCGGGCGGTTCTGGTGTGCGCCGGCCACGACCCGACCGGGCGGGCTGGAGTCGATGCCGACGCCGAAGCGGTTCAAGCGGCTGGGGCGCAAGCTGAGACGGTGGTGACCACCGACACGCAACAGGAGGGAACCCGGGTGTTAGAAATTTCGCCGCGGGCTGAGCCTGAATGGGAGGCGCTGGCGAGCGAAGCGCTTCGCCGGGGTGTTCGGGCGGTGAAGTTCGGGCTGCTCGCCCGGGCGGAAGCTGTGTGGGCCGCCAGCCGGATCGCGCGAGCCTTTGGGACGAGCCCGGCGGGTGCCGGGTCTGCTGGAAGCGGGGACCCCTCGAGCTGGGTCGTGGTGGACCCGGTGCTGGTGGCGACCGGGGGTGAGCGATTTTTGGACGAGGCTGGGGTGGAGGTCTTGCGAGGCGAGTTGATCCCGGCCGGGGTGGTTCTGACGCCAAACCTCCCCGAGCTGGCCGAGCTGGCGGGCGTTCGGCTCTCGGGGCTCGCGACCGACGAGGAGGCCCGGATCGCGGCCGCGGGTCGCTTGCTCGAACTCGGGGCCCGGGCGGTCTGCGTCAAGGGTGGTCACGGCGGCGAAGATCCGCTCGTGGATCTGGTCGTTCGGCCGGGAGCCGTCCACTCGGCCGCACGGCCGCGGCTCGCGGGACCGGGGATTCGGGGTTCGGGTTGCCGCTTCGCCTCGTTTCTGGCGGCCCGCGGAGCGGCCGGAGATTCGCTCGAGGAGGCATCCGCCCGGGCCGGAAAGTGGGTGGCTAGCCGGATCGAGGCGGGTTCCTGAGCCGACGCGCCAAGAGGTCTCCAAGAGCCCCTTGCTCTCGGCTCTCGGATTGTTATCTTCTCCGCCCCTCGGGAAGCGGCGGGTTGCCACTCCGTCGCACGACTCCCGAGGTTCCGAGCGGCTGTAGCTCAGTGGTAGAGCACAACCTTGCCAAGGTTGGGGTCGAGGGTTCAAGTCCCTTCAGCCGCTCCATTTCTGCCTTCCAGCAGAGCGCCCGAGCGCCTCAAGCGAGGCGCTTTTTTTGTGCCTGGTTTCGCGAACCGCGGACCGTTTCTTCCGTTTGTGGCGAGCATGAGATTGCCCTGGTTCTTTTCCTCCTCACGTGCACGGTTCTGGCTGCCCCTGGCCTCGGTCTGCACTCCGGCGTTGGCGCAGGCGCTGCCCCAAGAATCAGAACCTGACTCCGGAGCTGCTCCCGAGATGATGACCGAAGTGGTTGTCAGCGCTGCACGTTCGGAGCGCGCGGTGACCCAGTCGGATATCGCGGTCACCGTGGTCACCGGCGAACAGTTGCGCGCGACCGGCGCGCGATCCCTGCCGCGCCAGCTCGGTGAAGCCGCCGGCGTGTGGATTCAGGAAACGGCCCTGGGCGGCGGGTCGGCGTTTCTGCGGGGCGTGACCGGCAACCAGATCTTGATCCTGATCGACGGCGTGCGCCTGAACGATTCCACGACGCGCTTCGGGCCGAATCAGTCCTTGAACGGAATCGACCCGGACATCATCGAGCGGATTGAGGTGGTGCGCGGGCCGGTGTCGGTGCTGTACGGCAGCGATGCGGTCGGCGGCGCGATTTTGGTCTGGACCAAGCGCCGGGCGAGCGGGGGCGGGCCGCAATCGGGG